>NZ_CXOO01000045.1 GCF_001269385.1 Limnohabitans sp. DM1
GCTCGGCGGGAAAGAATTTTCCGCGTCAATGCGACGCTTTCCTTCGTCATTTCGTGCTTTTTCCCGTCATTTCTTCCTGTCATTGCTGRGCAAGTGACGGCCGCCCACTCAGCCATCGACACAGCGACCCAGGCCAGTGCAGCCAGCGAAACGGCAACGGACGCGGAAGTGGCCAAGTACGTGAGCGCCGCAGGAGCGGAAGAGGGTGGAGTGGGGACAGAGAGAAGAGATCGGAGGACGCCGCAGCCGAAAATGACCACCGCCAAAGCAAACATGAGCAGCAACCCCGCAACAGCCGAACAGATCAAAGCCGTGGAAGACGCACAAGCCGCACTGAAGACGGCAGTGACCAAGGCCACAGACGCCGCAACGGCYGCCACCGCTGCCGCTGCCGCGGCAACGGCCGCAGCAGGCGCAGGCAAGGAGTCAGTGCCCGAATCGGTCACAGCCATTGCTGGGCAAGTGACGGCCGCCCACTCAGCCATCRACACRGCGACCCAGGCCAGTGCAGCCAGCGAAACGGCAACGGACGCGGAAGTGGCCAAGTACGTGAGCGCCGCAGAAGCCGCCGCTGCTGCATTGACCACTGCAACAAGCGATCTGAGCACCGCTCAGTCGAACCTGGCCACCGCCAAAGCAAACATGAGCAGTAACCCCGCCACAGCCGAGCAGATCAAAGCCGTGGAAGACGCACAAGCCGCACTGAACACGGCAGTGACCAAGGCCACAGACGCCGCAACGGCCGCCACCGCTGCCGCTGCCGCAGCAACGGCCGCAGCAGGCGCAGGCAAGGAGTCAGTGCCCGAATCGGTCACAGCCATTGCTGGGCAAGTGACGGCCGCCCACTCAGCCATCAACACAGCGACCCAGGCCAGTGCAGCCAGCGAAACGGCAACGGACGCGGAAGTGGCCAAGTACGTGAGCGCCGCAGAAGCCGCCGCTGCTGCATTGACCACTGCAACAAGCGATCTGAGCACCGCTCAGTCGAACCTGGCCACCGCCAAAGCGGACATGAGCAGTAACCCCGCCACAGCCGAGCAGATCAAAGCCGTGGAAGACGCACAAGCCGCACTGAACACGGCAGTGACCAAGGCCACAGACGCCGCAACGGCCGCCACCGCTGCCGCTGCCGCGGCAACAGCCGCAGCAGGCGCAGGCAAGGAGTCAGTGCCCGAATCGGTCACAGCCATTGCTGAGCAAGTGACGGCCGCCCACTCAGCCATCGACACAGCGACCCAGGCCAGTGCAGCCAGCGAAACGGCAACGGACGCGGAAGTGGCCAAGTACGTGAGCGCCGCAGAAGCCGCCGCTGCTGCATTGACCACTGCAACAAGCGATCTGAGCACCGCTCAGTCGAACCTGGCCACCGCCAAAGCAAACATGAGCAGTAACCCCGCCACAGCCGAACAGATCAAAGCCGTGGAAGACGCACAAGCCGCACTGAAGACGGCAGTGACCAAGGCCACAGACGCCGCAACGGCTGCCACCGCTGCCGCTGCCGCGGCAACGGCCGCAGCAGGCGCAGGCAAGGAGTCAGTGCCCGAATCGGTCACAGCCATTGCTGGGCAAGTGACGGCCGCCCACTCAGCCATCAACACGGCGACCCAGGCCAGTGCAGCCAGCGAAACGGCAACGGACGCGGAAGTGGCCAAGTACGTGAGCGCCGCAGAAGCCGCCGCTGCTGCATTGACCACTGCAACAAGCGATCTGAGCACCGCTCAGTCGAACCTGGCCACCGCCAAAGCGGACATGAGCAGTAACCCCGCCACAGCCGAACAGATCAAAGCCGTGGAAGACGCACAAGCCGCACTGAACACGGCAGTGACCAAGGCCACAGACGCCGCAACGGCCGCCACCGCCGCCGCTGCCGCAGCAACGGCCGCAGCAGGCGCAGGCAAGGAGTCAGTGCCCGAATCGGTCACAGCCATTGCTGAGCAAGTGACGGCCGCCCACTCAGCCATCAACACGGCGACACAAAACAGTGCAGCCAGCGAAACGGCAACGGACGCGGAAGTGGCCAAGTACGTGAGCGCCGCAGAAGCCGCCGCTGCTGCATTGACCACTGCAACAAGCGATCTGAGCACCGCTCAGTCGAACCTGGCCACCGCCAAAGCAAACATGAGCAGTAACCCCGCCACAGCCGAACAGATCAAAGCCGTKGAAGACGCACAAGCCGCACTGAACACGGCAGTGACCAAGGCCACAGACGCCGCAACGGCCGCCACCGCCGCCGCTGCCGCAGCAACGGCCGCAGCAGGCGCAGGCAAGGAGTCAGTGCCCGAATCGGTCACAGCCATTGCTGAGCAAGTGACGGCCGCCCACTCAGCCATCAACACGGCGACACAAAACAGTACAGCCAGCGAAACGGCAACGGACGCGGAAGTGGCCAAGTACGTGAGCGCCGCAGAAGCCGCCGCTGCTGCATTGACCACTGCAACAAGCGATCTGAGCACCGCTCAGTCGAACCTGGCCACCGCCAAAGCGGACATGACCAATATCCCCGCCACAGCCGAACAGATCAAAGCCGTGGAAGACGCACAAGCCGCACTGAACACGGCAGTGACCAAGGCCACAGACGCCGCAACGGCCGCCACCGCCGCCGCTGCCGCGGCAACAGCCGCAGCAGGCGCAGGCAAGGAGTCAGTGCCCGAATCGGTCACAGCCATTGCTGGGCAAGTGACGGCCGCCCACTCAGCCATCAACACGGCGACACAAAACAGTGCAGCCAGCGAAACGGCAACGGACGCGGAAGTGGCCAAGTACGTGAGCGCCGCAGAAGCCGCCGCTGCTGCATTGACCACTGCAACAAGCGATCTGAGCACCGCTCAGTCGAACCTGGCCACCGCCAAAGCAAACATGAGCAGTAACCCCGCCACAGCCGAACAGATCAAAGCCGTGGAAGACGCACAAGCCGCACTGAACACGGCAGTGACCAAGGCCACAGACGCCGCAACGGCCGCCACCGCCGCCGCTGCCGCAGCAACGGCCGCAGCAGGCGCAGGCAAGGAGTCAGTGCCCGAATCGGTCACAGCCATTGCTGAGCAAGTGACGGCCGCCCACTCAGCCATCAACACGGCGACACAAAACAGTGCAGCCAGCGAAACGGCAACGGACGCGGAAGTGGCCAAGTACGTGAGCGCAGCCACCGATGCCAACACAGCCTTAGCCACAGCACAAGGAGATTTCAACGCAGCGCAAAATGCTTTGGCAAGCGCTTTGTCAGACATGAGCGATCCTGCAACAACAACACAGTTGACAGCAGTGGAGACGGCAAAAGCCAACTTGCAAATAGCCTCAACTGCTTTGGCCACTGCAAGCACAACCGCTCAAACTGCAGTGAGTGCAGCCCAAGCCGCAGCCACAGCTGCCAACGAAACGCCAGATCTTTCAGCAGTCACTGGCGCGATTACCACGGCAAACACCGCAACAGCCAGTGTCGGCAAAACAATTGCTATTGCGACCATCGGGGCCGCAGCACAGGGAAATACGGCAACAGCCTCTTCACCTAGCGTCGCCGATTACGCTGCTGCGGGTGTGACAGTTGACCCAACGCGCTTGGCTTCCATGAACGATGCACTCAACGATGCAGACGTCAAAGCCAGCAACGTCAGCTCAACAAGCAACATTCAAAAGTTGGTGAATGGTTACAACGCCATTTTGATGACGGCAGACGGTACGACTGGCAATGCTGGAATGTCGTCGCCCATGATGGCGGACTACGCAGCCATTGGGGTCAATGGTGTTGACACTGTAGACAAGGCGAGCTTGCTCAGTGACGCTATTGACGGCAAGAGCAATGAAGCGGTCGATACCGTGGCCGAAGTGCAAGCGCTGGCAGCTAATGTGAAAACAATCATGGATGTTGCCGCGTTGAATTCCTCTAAGGCGCTGGATTACGGTACATATCCTGCCTTGCAAACCGCGCTGGCCAATTTGGGTATCACCGGAGTGAACGACTACAACGTGGGTGCAGTTTGGGAGGCCATTCGTGACAGTGCGGACAACGGCTCTGGCGTGAATACGCTGAGCGATTTGCAAAGCAAGGTTAATAATGCGAACGATCGACCCAAGTTGCTTTTTTCAAGCATCAGCGTGCCTGTGACAGAAGATACAGCCACGGTCATTACCGTCAGCGAGTTGCTCGCAGGTAAATCGTCAGACCCTGATGCAGAATCGTTTGTAAAAGGCTTTGCAATTGATGGGCTGCAAACCAAGTCTACGCAAGGTGTATGGTCTTACAGCAAGGATGGTGGTTCTACATGGATAGACGTTCCGACCACCGTGAGTGTCTCAAATGCTCTTTTCATCAATGCTGCCGACAAATTGAAATTTGTGCCTGAGGCTAACTACACCGGAACGGTCAGTCAATTATTGGGGCGCATTGTTGACAACACCTTACCCGATACAGCGACAGGGACCTTCGTTGCTGTGGCTAAATATGGGCGTTCTGGCGGTGCAATGTCAGACGTTATCACCGTCTCACCTGTGATCACAGCAGTCAACGATGCACCAGTCGTGAATACATCAACAAAAATCAACATGCCTAGCCTACTCGAAGATGCAGCAGTGCCTACAAATGGAAACACTACTGCTGGCGTGCTTGTCAGCAGTTTGATGGGGGCTGTTTCGGATGTTGAATCCAGTAACTTGGGTATGGCCATCACAGGCATAGGTGGAGGTGGCACGCTTTATTACAGCCTCAACAATGGCGTGACTTGGAACAGCAAGACTGCAAACCAATTGACGCCCAACAACGCCTTATTGCTCGATGGCAGCAGCCGAGTTTTCTATGCAGCTGGGGCCGACATCAATGGGCCTAAAACAGCTTTTTGGTACCGCGGTTGGGATAAAACCACGGGTCAAGTTGAGCTTTTGGTAGACACAGGCATCAATGGTGGTTCGACCGCTTATTCTTCTGCTTTCGGTTCTGTGGCCATTTCGATTACCGCGGTCAATGATGCGCCAGTGTTGGAAACCGGCACAGAGATCACCTACGCATTGCCACAAACAACCATCTCTGGATCGGCACCAACAGGCCAAGCGGGCATGCTGGTCAGCTCCTTGGTAGAAGATCGCATTGAGGACAAGGACACCCTATACATCAATCGGGGGATCGCCATCACGCATGTAGATACCAGCCGTGGCACGCTCTGGTACAGCCTTGATGATGGAACGACCTGGACACAGATCCAACCCAGTACATCGCTGAGCATGACCAACGCATTGTTGTTGGCACCAGACTCCGACAACCGCATATATTTTCAGCCCACACCAGGCTCTACCAATGAGACTTCCATTGCCGCTGCCCTGAAGTTTCGCGCTTGGGACCAAACCACTGGCACAGATGGCACCTTCGCCGACACCACCGTCGCAGGAAGCACTGCGTTTTCAACCGCCGAAGCTTCGGTCAGCCAAGCAGTGGCGCCCGTGGTGATTGACCTCAACCGCGATGGCGTGCTGAGCTTTAGCCAAGTGGTGATGGACGTGGATGGCGATGGACACCTGGACCAAACTGCCTGGGCAGGCCCCAAAGACGGCGTTTTGGTATGGGACAAGTTGGGCGATGGCAAAGTCCACGACAACAGCCAATATGCATTCAGCCAATACGGTGCAGAAGGCAGCACCGACTTGCAAGGTTTGGCAGCAGGCTTTGACAGCAACCACGACGGCGTGTTGGATGCCAAAGACACCAAGTTTGCCGAGTTCAAGGTGTGGCAAGACGCCAACCAAAACGGCGTAACCGATGCAGGCGAAATGCACAGCTTGACAGATGCAGGCCTTGACTCCATCCAGCTCAACAGCGATGGCGTGCGCAGAAACCCCGCCTCGGGGGTCATCGAATTTGGTCACACCACGGCCACGGCCACCGATGGCTCCAGTGTGTTGGTGTCTGATGCAGCTTTTGCTTACAGCGCTTTGGCCTACAGCGTGAACGGCGACAAGCTGAGCTTGTTGGGCGGCGACATGAACCTTGACTTTTCAAGCTTGGCGGCAACGCACAAAAACGTGGCTGAAGTTGATTTGACTGGCTCTGGTGCCAACACCTTGAAGCTCACGCTGAACGACGTGCTGGCCACGGCCACCACCAACGGCCTGCACAAGCTGACCTTGACAGGTGATGCGGACGATACGGTGGTCATGGACATGGCCCACTGGACGAAAACGGACGTGACGGTGACCGAAGGCAATCACACCTATGCGGTGTTCACCCACAGTGGGGGGAGCTTGTTCATTGATGAAGCAGTGCAGTTACACACCCTTTAAGCCATAGGACTGGCGTCCTAGGTCATCCGACTGTCATCGCGATAAGTGAAGCGACGATCCAGTGGCGGCGCCTGCGCAACCACTGGATTGCCGCGCTTCGCTCGCAATGACGCAGCCGTGGTGAGCCAGCGTCTGCGCGTGCGCAAGCAAAAGGGTTGGGGGTACTCAGGCCAATTGCAGAAATTCGAGAATTTCTGGCAGGTAGTCGTCGAAATCGCTCAAGGCATGGTCGCTGCCCTCGATCAAGCGCACATGGCCGCTTTGGTGAGTGGTCAGCATTTCGCGCCAGTCCAGCACTTCGTCGCCCTTGGCGATCA
Organism: Limnohabitans sp. DM1; assembly: GCF_001269385.1. Lineage (GTDB taxonomy): Bacteria > Pseudomonadota > Gammaproteobacteria > Burkholderiales > Burkholderiaceae_C > Limnohabitans_A. The sequence goes on from NZ_CXOO01000045.1 coordinate 6,582, forward strand.
ACGCCAGGGTGTGGGCCGGGGTGGTCTGTGACTGAGCTTGCAATTCAAGCAACTCTTGCACGTAGGCTGCCTCGAAAAACACGCTTTGGTACGGGTCGTGCCAGGCTGGGTGTTCGCCAATGTAGGCCGCCAGATCACGCGCGGGGTTCACCGCCGGGTTGATCAGCACAGCCGGACAGCCCAGGTGCCGTGCCAGCCAGGCGGCGTAAAAACCGCCCAGGGATGAACCCATCAAAGCCGTATTGGCCAAGGGCCAGTCCGCCACCCCCGCCAGCAAGAAGTCCATGGCTTGCCGGGGCGAAGCAGGCAACTGCGGACACCACCAGGTCACCCCGGGGTACTGCGCGGCAACAAGAGCGGCCATTTTGCGGGCTTTGACCGACTGCGGCGAAGAGCGAAAACCGTGCAGGTAGAGCAAATGGGTTGTTTTTTGCATGGCGTCAACGGGCCCCACGGGGCCGTGGTGATGGGGGAGCCACCAGGTTCAACAAAGATGTCAGACTCTGTGAGTGCAGACCTACAAGTTCGGCCCTCTTGGCGGAAAGCTAGTCAAATCTCGATTTTGGAGCCCAGCTCGACCACCGCATTGGTGGGCAGATTCAAAAACGCGGCCGCGCCGCTGGCGTTGTGGTGCATCTGGGCAAAGAGTTTTTCGCGCCAGGGAGCCATGCCGCCGCCGATGGTGGGGATCACGATGTCGCGTGACAGGAAGTAGCTGGTCGTCATCGGGTCAAGCTTATAGCCCTCGCCTTCGATGGTGGCCAGGGCCGAGGGCAGATCGGGGTTGTCCTTGAAGCCGTAGTTCACGATGACTTGCCAACAGTCATGTCCCAGCGGTGTCACATCCAGACGCTCTTGGGCATCGATGCGCGGCACTTCGTGGCTGCGCACGGTGACAAACAGGTTGCGTTCGTGCAGCACTTTGTTGTGCTTCAAGTTGTGCAGCAAGGCGTTGGGGACATTGCCAGACTCGGCCGTGAGGAACACGGCCGTGCCCTCTACCCGTGTGGGCGGCGAAATGAACACCGCCTCCAGAAAATCCGTCAGGCGCAAGGCGTCCGAGCGCAAAGAGTCATTGAGCAAGCGTCGCCCGTCGTGCCAGGTCAGCATCAGGGTGAACACCGCTGCACCGATCAAGAGCGGGAACCAACCGCCTTCAAACAGCTTGAGCAAGTTGGACGCCCAAAAGGCCAGATCGACCACAAAGAAAAAACCGGTGGCACCGATGCACAGCGCCAGCGGCAGCTTCCATGCGTAGCGGATCACAAAGAAGGTGAGCACCGTGGTGATCAGCATGTCGGTGCACACCGCAATGCCGTAAGCTGCAGCCAGGTTGCTCGACGACTTGAACATGACCACCGCCAGCACGATGGCCACAAACAAGCCCCAGTTCACAAAAGGCATGTAGATTTGGCCGGTGTCGGTCTCGCTGGTGTGCAGCACCTGCAGGCGCGGCAGATAACCCAGCTGAATGACCTGTTTGGTCACACTGAATGCGCCCGAAATCAAGGCTTGCGAGGCGATCACCGTGGCCATGGTGGCCAGGCCCACCAAGGGCAGCAAGGCCCAGTCGGGGGCCATCAGGTAAAAGGGGTTTTTGACGGCTTCGGGGTTGGACAACAACAAGGCGCCTTGGCCGAAATAGTTGAGGGTCAGGCAGGGCATGACCACGCTGAACCAGGCCAGGCGAATCGGTTTTTTGCCAAAGTGGCCCATGTCGGCATACAGCGCTTCACCACCCGTGACGCACAAGACCACCGCGCCCAGAATGATGAAGGTGGTGCCCGGCTCGTTCCACATGAAGCCCAGCGCGTAATGTGGGCTGATGGCCAGCAAAATTTCGGGGTGATGCACGATGTGCGAGACCCCCAACACCGCGATGGTGGCAAACCAGACCAAGGTGATGGGGCCAAAGAATTTGCCAATGCCTGCCGTGCCGCGTTTTTGCACCCAAAACAGCAAGAACAAAATCACCAGCGTGAGTGGGATCACTGACTTTTTAAAGGCGGGCGAGATGACTTCCAGGCCCTCCACGGCCGACAGCACTGAAATCGCCGGAGTGATCACCCCGTCGCCATAAAACAGGCAGGTGCCAAAGATGCCCACCACCAGCAAGACCTTGCGCAGCTGTGGCCGGTCTTTGACCGATTGCGAGGCCAGCGCCAGCATGGCCACCAGACCGCCCTCGCCGTGGTTGTCGGCCCGCAGCACCAGCACCACGTATTTGACCGAGACGATGGTGGTCAGGGTCCAGAAAAAGATGGAAAGGATGCCGTAGACGTTTTCGTGGGTGAACGGCACATGGCCGGAGCCAAACACCTCTTTCATGGCGTACAGCACGCTGGTGCCGATGTCGCCGTAAACCACGCCAATGGCGCCCAAGGTCAGTGCAGCGAGTGAGGATTTTGTAGAAGACACAAAAAAACAGCCTGACCGGGGTCAGGCTTTTGATGACTGAGATGCGCGCTATTTTGCGCCTGTTCAAGGATAAATGTCACCGTTGATCAGTGCAATTTGTTGCAGCGCAACAACTTTAGTCATACACCTCGGCTTCGGGGTCTGTCGCTTCCAATTCGTAACTGGCCGCCAGCATGGCCAGGCGACCAATGACGCCATACATGTAAAAGCGATTGGGCACGCTGGCACCGGGTTTGACGCCCGGCTGGGGCAAATGCGGGCTTTCGGCAAAGGCCAAAGGCACAAAGCTGGCGCCCGGGGCGTTGAGGTTCTCGTCCACGCCGCGCTCGGCGTGCACACGGTAAAAACCGCCCACCACGTAGCGGTCCATCATGTAGACCACCGGCTCGGCCACGGCGTCGTTGATGCGCTCGTTGGTCAGCACGCCTTCCTGGATGATCACATCGTTGACGGTCTGGCCGTCCTTGATGACGTTCATCTTGTTGCGGGTTTTGCGGTTGAGTTGTTCCAGATCGGCCACATCGCGCACGGTCATGATGCCCATGCCATAGGTGCCGTTGTCGGCCTTGACGACCACAAACGGCTTTTCGTTGATGCCGTATTCCTTGTATTTGCGCTTGATTTTGGTCAGCAGCGCGTCCACATTGCTGCGCAGGCAGTCCATGCCCGTGCCTTCGGCAAAGTTCACATCGCCGCACTGGCTGAACATCGGGTTGATGAGCCAGGGGTCAATGCCCAGCAGTTTGCCAAAGCGCTTGGCCACTTCTTCATAGCTCTGGAAATGCTTGGTCTTGCGGCGCACGCTCCAGCCTGCGTGCAGGGGCGGCAGCAAAAACTGCTCGTGCAGCTCTTCCAGAATGCCCGGGGCACCGGCTGACAGGTCGTTGTTGAGCAAGATGGTGCAGGGGTCGAAGTCTTTGAGGCCCAGGCGGTGCTGGCTGCGCACCACAGGCTCGAGCGTCACGCTCTCGCCGTTGGGCAGCTCGATGGTGGTGGTTTCCTTGATCTCGGGGTTGATCGAGCCCAGGCGCACGTTCAGGCCAGCCATGTGGAAGATGCGCTGCAGCTGCGCCACATTGGTCAGGTAAAAGGTGTTGCGCGTGTGGTTTTCGGGAATGATCAGCAGGTTTTTGGCCTCGGGGCAGATCTTTTCGATGGCCGCTTGCGCCGCCTGCACGGCCAAAGGCAGCATTTCGGGCGTCAGGTTGTTCCAGCCGCCGGGGTAAAGGTTGGTGTCCACCGGCGCGAGCTTGAAGCCGGCATTGCGGATGTCCACCGAGGTGTAGAACGGGGGCGTGTGCTCCATCCACTCCAGACGGAACCAGCGCTCGATGGCGGGCATGGAGTCGAGGATGCGCTGCTCCAGCTCATTGATGGGGCCGGTCAGGGCGGTGACGAGATGAGGAACCATGGACTTGCCTTCAGTGAACCAAAAAATCAAAGTGATGATATGTGGGCGGTCTGGCGCATTGCAAGCGCCAAGCGGACAACCGCCCCACAGGGTGTGATCAAGCGCGCACTTCGCCCTCGCCCAGCACCACGTACTTGAGCGAGGTCAGGCCCTCGATGCCCACGGGGCCCCGGGCGTGGAACTTGTCGGTGCTGATGCCGATCTCGGCTCCCAGCCCATACTCAAAGCCATCGGCAAAGCGGGTGCTGGCATTGACCATGACGCTGGCCGAGTCCACCTCGCGCAAAAAGCGCTGGGCGTGCATGTGGTCGCGGGTCAGGATGGCTTCGGTGTGGTGGCTGCTGTAGTGGTTAATGTGGGCAATCGCCTCGTCCACCCCTTCAAGCACCTTGATGCTGATGATGGGCGCCAGGTATTCCTCGAACCAGTCCTGCTCGATCGCGTCTTTCAAATTGGCCCCAGTGACCTGGCTCAAGATGGCCTTGGCTTTGGGGCAACAACGCATTTCCACGCCTTTGGCGGCATAGATGGCACCGATTTTGGGCAAGAATTCACCCGCCACGCCACGCGCCACCAGCAGGCTTTCGCTGGCGTTACAGGGGCTGTATTTTTGGGTTTTGGCGTTGTCGGCCACCCGGACCGCCATGTCGATGTCGCAGGGGTCATCCACATAGGTGTGGCAGTTGCCGTCCAGGTGCTTGATCACAGGCACTTTGGCTTCCGCGCTGATGCGCTCAATGAGGCCCTTGCCGCCACGGGGAATGACCACATCCACAAACTGCGGCATGGTGATGAGCTGGCCTACGGCGGCGCGGTCGGTGGTTTGCACCATCTGCACCGCATTAACGGGCAGGCCGCTCTCGGTCAAGGCTTGCTGCACCAGCTTGGCCAAGGCCTTGTTCGATTCAATCGCCTCGGAGCCGCCGCGCAGGATGCAGGCGTTGCCGCTTTTGATGGACAGGCTGGCCGCTTCAATGGTCACGTTGGGGCGACTCTCGAAAATCATGCCAAACACGCCAATCGGCACCCGCATCTGGCCCACGCGGATGCCACTGGGCATCTGCTTCATGCCGAGGATTTCGCCAATGACATCGGGCATGGCGGCCAGTTGCTCGCAGCCTTGGGCGCAGGTTTCCAGCACTTTAGGGGTGAGTTTGAGTCGGTCCACCATCGGCTCAGACAAGCCATTGGCTTGGGCTCGGGCCAGGTCTTTGGCGTTATCGGCTTGCAGGGCCTGCATGTTTTCACGCAACAAAGCAGCCAAATGGCGCAAGGCCTGGTTTTTGGTGGCAGCCGATGCCTTGGCCATCAGGGCCGAGGCTTGCTTGGCCTGCTGGCCAAGGGTTTGGACATGTTCGACGGTATTCAGTTCAGTCATCCGGCCATTTTCGCAGATGCGCAGGCCGGATTTTTTGAAAGAAATATGAAGCCGCTTTGAGGGTTTATCAGGTCAGCGCCGAGGCCGCAGACAAGGGTGGATTGGGGTCTGTAGGTCGGTGGTCGGAGACCCCGACATGGGCAAACCACGCGCTCAGGCCCCTGCCGGCGGTATGGGTGATCGGGGCAATGTCGGACTCTTCGAGTGCCGACCTACGGGGGCATTTTTCGGTGGTGAAACGGATGGACCAACGTGCAACGCTTATTTGGCGCTGGGACAGGCTCAGCGCACGATGCAAAAACGCGAAAAGCGCACGGCCAGGCGTTGCAGGGCCTGCCAGGGGTCGGTGGGCCAGTCGGCCACTTTGAGGCCTTTGACGATGCCGTCGACCTGGTGGGCCGCTTGCAGCAGGCCGTTCAGTCGGGCTTCGGTCATGCGGGGCAATACGCGCTCGAACAGGCGTTCGCGCGGCCCCCACACGCGCTGCTCACGCAAGGCCATGGGCATGGGTTTGCCTGCGGCGATGGCGTCCTTGACGCGTTTCAAGGCGCGGATGTCTTCCGCGATGGTGTAGTGCACCAGCACGGCGGCTTCACCCTCGGCCTGCAGGCCGTCGAGCATGCGTTGCACGCGGACCACTTGCCCGGCCAGCACGGATTCGGAGAGTTTGAACACGTCGTAGCGCGCCACATTGAGCACGGCCGATTCGACCTGCGCCTGCGTCAGCTCACCAGGCGGGTACAGCAAACCGAGTTTTTGAATTTCCTGATGGGCCGCGAGCAGGTTGCCCTCGACCCGATCGGCAAAAAACTGCAGGGTGCGCTGGCCTTCTTCGCCTGCGGCCACGTTTTGTCCTTGGCGTTGCAGGCGCTGCGCAATCCATTGGGGCAAGGCATGGCGCTCGACCGGTTCGATGGGGATCACGACGCCGCCGCCCTCGAGCGCAGTGAACCACGCGCCTTTGCGGGTGGCAGCGTCCAGGCTGGGCAGCAAAAACAGCGTCAGGGTCGAGTCGTTGCCCTGCGCCGAGGCCACCAGTTGCTGGATGGCTGTGCTGCCTTCCTTGCCCGGTTTGCCGGTGGGAATGCGCACTTCGACGATTTGTTTGTCGGCAAACAGGCTGAGCGAGCCTCCTGCGGCCAGCACCTCGCTCCAGTCAAAGTGGGCGCCTGCCACAGTGTGGACCGAGCGCTCGGTATAGCCCTGGGCGCGGGCGCTGGCACGGATGGCATCTGCGGCTTCCTGCATCAACAAGGCTTCGTTGCCGTGCAAGGTGTAGAGGCTGCGCAAGCCCTTTTGCAGGTGCGCAGCAAGCTGTGGAAGGGCCAGTTGCATGAAGGCGCTCAGGGTTTGGGAGCGGTCGCAGGTTTGGCCTTGACGGCCGACAGGCGCCGCATGATCTGCTGCACGATGTCGGTCTGCATGTCGCGGTACATCATGCCCATCTCGATCTCTTTGGACAGCGCCGCCGTTTCGCTGAAGCTCAGGTCACGCTGCTGGGACAGCTCCACCGACTCGATCAGCTCTGCGCCTTGCGGCGTGCGCAAACGAAAGCGCACGCGCAGGCGCAATTGCATCTCGCGGATCTGCCCCGAGGCGTTCATGCCCACAATCACCTGCTGGCGATCCTCACTGAGGATGTCGAGGATCGCATCGGCCTTGGGCATCTGCTTGGGATCGGTCCACAACTCAATGCGGCCGGTGCCCAGCAAATTGCGGCGCAGCTCCACCCCCAGGGGTGAGGTGGCAGAGAAATTGCCGTAGAGAGTTTTGAAGGCGTAGTCGCCTGCCTGGCGCAGCTGAAAGCCGCAGCCCGTCAGCAGTACCGCCACAGGCAGCAGGCCCAGGGCGGTCACAAGGTGGCGACGGGATGCGGTCATGCTGCGCAAGCGGTTCACACCACGATGTTGACCAAGCGGCCAGGCACCACGATGACTTTCTTGGGCGCGGCACCTGCGGCCTGTTTGACAAAGGCTTCGCTGGCCAAGGCAGCGGCTTCGATCTGGGCCTTGTCGGCGCTGGCGGGCACGAGGATGGACCCGCGCAGCTTGCCGTTGATTTGCAGCATCAACTCGATCTGGTCGCGCTCCAGAGCCGACTCGTCCACCGTGGGCCAGGGCGCATCGAGCAATTCGCCCACGGCCTGGGCGTAGCCCAGTTGCTGCCAGATTTCATCGGTGATGTGCGGGCAAGCGGGGTAGAGCATGCGCATCAAAAGCGAGACACCTTCGCACAGGGCGGCGGTGTCACCCGGGCTGCCATCGGGCTTGAAGTCTTCCAGTGCGTTCAGCAGCTTCATGCAACCGGACACCACCGTGTTGTATTGCATGCGCTCGTAGTCGTAACCCACTTGCTTGAGCACGAGGTGCATCTCGCGGCGCAAGGCTTTGGCCGAATCGCCCAAAGCCGCTTGGCTCAGGTCTTGGCTGGTGGCCGAGCGCAGCAGTTCGTGGTGCTTGAACGCGAAGTTCCACACGCGGCGCAAAAATCGGTAGCTGCCTTCCACGGCCGAGTCGTTCCACTCCAGCGTAACTTCGGGCGGCGCGGTGAACATGGTGTACAGGCGGGCCGTGTCGGCGCCGTAGCGCTCGATCAGGTCCTGCGGGTCCACGCCGTTGTTCTTGGACTTGGACATGGTGCCCACGCCTTCGTAGTCGATGGCGGTGCCCACGGGCAGGCGACCGTCGCCGCTGTCGGCTTCGTTCTTGAGCTTGGCACCCACGACCTTGCCGGTTTCGTCGAGCACATGCTCCACATCGTGCGGCCAGAAGTAGTCCTTGCCGCCCTTGGCGGTACGGCGTGAGTAGATGTGGTTGAGCACCATGCCTTGCGTAAGTAGCTTGCTGAAGGGCTCGTCCACCTTGACCAGGCCCAGGTCGCGCATGACCTTGGTCCAGAAGCGTGCGTAGAGCAGGTGCAGGATGGCGTGCTCGATGCCGCCGATGTACTGGTCCATCGGCATCCAATAGTCCGCGCCATCGGCGACCATCGCTTGGTCATTCTTCGGGTCGCAATAGCGCATGAAGTACCAGGAAGAATCCACAAAGGTGTCCATGGTGTCGGTTTCACGGCGGGCGGGTTTGCCGCACACCGGGCAAGTCACGCCCGCATGGAAACCTTCGTGCTTGTGCAGCGGGTTGCCTGAACCGTCCGGAATGCAGTCTTGCGGCAGCACCACGGGCAGGTCTTTTTCGGGCACCGGCACCGCGCCATGTTCGTCGCAATGGATGATCGGGATCGGCGTGCCCCAGTAACGCTGGCGGCTCACGCCCCAGTCGCGCAAACGCCAAGTGGTTTTCTTCTCGCCCAGGCCTTTGGCAGCGAGCAGCTCGGCCACTTTGTAGACGGCGGCTTTTTGGTTAAGGCCGTTGAGTTCGCCAGAGTTGATGCACACACCATTTTTGGTGGCATACCAATCCTGCCAAGCGGTTTTATCAAACGTTGCTTCCATTTGCAAAACACCACCTTGGGCATCTTTATCAAATGGATTTTCAGAAGTTCCCACGACCTGATTAATCGTCAAGTCGTACTTCAAAGCAAACGCAAAGTCACGCTCGTCATGCGCAGGCACGCCCATCACGGCACCATCGCCGTAGCTCATGAGCACGTAATTGCCTACCCAGACCTCGACCTTCGCGCCGGTCAAGGGATGCGTGACGAACATGCCCGTGGCCATGCCCTTTTTCTCTTGGGTGGCCATTTCGGCCTCGGTCGTGCCGCCGCTCTTGCACTCTTCCAAAAACGCCGCCAAAGCGGGGTTGCTCGCCGCAGCATGCAGCGCCAGCGGGTGCTCGGCCGCTACGGCGCAAAACGTGACACCCATGATGGTGTCAGCACGCGTGGTGAACACGTACATCTTGCCGTCGCCGATCAAAGCGCCATCGGCACCTTTGATGGTGTGCGGAAAAGCGAAACGCACGCCTTCGCTTTTGCCGATCCAGTTTTCCTGCATCAGGCGCACTTTGTCGGGCCAGCCGTTCAGCGTGGCTTTCTCGTTGCCAATCTGCACATGGTCCAGCAGCTCTTGGGCGTAAGCGGTGATGTTCAAGTAGTAACCGGGGATCTCGCGCTTTTCAACCGGAGCACCCGTGCGCCAGCCTTTGCCGTCGATGACTTGCTCGTTGGCCAGTACCGTCTGGTCCACCGGGTCCCAGTTGACGACCTGGGTCTTGCGGTAGGCGATGCCTTTTTCCAGCATCTTTAAAAACAGCCACTGGTTCCACTTGTAATAACCAGGGTCGCAGGTGGCGACTTCGCGTGACCAGTCGATGGCCAGGCCCATGGCCTGCATCTGCTTTTTCATGTACGCGATGTTCTCGTACGTCCACTTGGCCGGGGGCACGCCATTCTTCAATGCGGCGTTTTCGGCGGGCAGGCCAAACGCGTCCCAGCCCATGGGCATCAAGACATTGAAGCCCTTCATGCGCAGGCTGCGCGTGAGCATGTCGTTGATGGTGTAGTTGCGCACATGGCCCATGTGCAGCTTGCCGCTGGGGTAAGGCAGCATGGAGCAGGCGTAGAACTTCTTTTTGCTGGCGTCTTCGGTGACGCGGTAGGCATCGCGGGCCGTCCAGCGGGACTGCGCTGCGGGTTCGACTTCGAGGTGGTTGTACTTGTCTTGCATAAGGGTCGATTGTAGAGGCGCGCGGGGTGTGGCCCGGACGCCCCGAATGCAGGCACCTGCCGCTCAACGCCGAGGGTTGGGCAGGGTTTGGGCGACGAAACCGATGCGTGACAAGCCCGCCTTCTGGGCCAGGCCCATGGCTTCCACCACCCGGCCATAGGGCACGGACTGGTCTGCGCGCAACTCCAGTTCGGTGTTGGGGTTGCGCTTGGCGGCTTCGGCCAGGCGCAGGCGCAAGGCTTCGGGAGTGATGGGCCGGTCGTTCAAAAACAAATCGCCCTGTGCATTCACCACCAGGCTCACGGCCTGCGGGGTTGCGCCCGCCTCCCCGCCTTCGCTGCTGGGCAGGTCCAGACGGATCGCGCTGGTCATCAGGGGGGCGGTAAGGATGAAGATCACCAGCAACACCAGCATCACGTCCACCATGGGCGTGACGTTGATCTCGCTCATGGGTGCATCGGGCTTGGCGCTGTCCAGACGACCAAAGGCCATGGCTCAGTCCTTGTGCCCGGCCAAAAGGCCCAGCACGTCGTGGGCAAAACCTTCAAGATCGGCTTCAATATGCCCGACTTTGCGGCCCAGAATGTTGAAGCCCAGTACCGCAGGAATGGCCACGGCCAAACCGGCGGCCGTCATGATCAGCGCTTCTCCCACCGGGCCTGCCACCATCTCAATACGCAGAGGACCGCCCTCAGCCATGCCGCTCAGTGCATTGAAAATGCCCCAGACTGTGCCCAAAAGGCCAATGAACGGCGAGGTGGAACCGGCCGTGGCCAGCAGCAACTGCCCCCATTGCAAACGGCGCACCACGGCTTGCAAGGCATCGCGCAGCTTGCGGGTCAATTGCTGTCGCCGATCACCGGTTGAGGCCAGGGTGCCCGCCACGGGCAGTGCTGCCGCTTGCAGCAAGGGCGCCACGCAGGCATCACGGTCAAACTGGGCCACGCGTTGCTGCGCATCGTCCCAAGAGGCCGCCTGCCAAAAGGCCGCCGTGCTGCGGCGCACATCCAGAGAGACGCGTGAGAGCAACCGCCATTTCCAAAGAATCACCACCCAACTGCCCACCGACAAGGCCAGCAACACCAGCGCCAGCAGGCGGCTGACGCCGTCGCTGTGCAGCAAATAGTCATTGAGGTTCATGGCAATGGCTGCGGAAGGGCAATTCAGCGCAGGTTCAACACGTCGAACATGTCAAACAAACCCCGCTCCTGACCGGCCAAATAGCGCACAGCGCGCAGGCTGCCCTGTGCGTAGGTGGAGCGACTGGAGGATTTGTGGGTCACTTCGATGCGTTCACCGATACCCGCAAACAACACCGTGTGGTCGCCCACAATGTCGCCGCCCCGGATGGTCGAAAAGCCGATGGTGGAAGGGTCTCGCTCGCCGGTGTGGCCATAGCGCTCGTACACGGCGCACTCATTCAGGTCGCGGCCGATGGCTTCGGCGATCACTTCACCCATCTTGAGGGCCGTGCCCGAGGGTGCATCAACCTTGTGGCGGTGGTGGGCTTCGATGATTTCGATGTCGTAACCGGTGGACAGGGCCTGCGCCGCCATTTGCAAAAGCTTCAGGGTCACGTTCACGCCCACGCTCATGTTGGGGGCCATGACGATGGCGATGTCCTTGGCGATGTCGGCGATTTCTGCTTTTTGCGCGTCCGAAAATCCGGTCGTGCCGATCACGGCCTTGACGCCCAACTCGCGACAGACTTTCAGGTGCGCCAAGGTGCCTTCAGGACGGGTGAAGTCGATCAGAAAACCCGAGGGTTTCAAGCCCTGGTGCAAGTCGGACACCACCTGCACGCCACTGGCTTGACCCGAAAAAATGGCGGCGTCCTGGCCCAATGCGGGGCTGCTTGGCAGGTCCAGTGCCCCGGTCAGGCGGCAATCCGCAGAAGCCTGGATGGCCTCAATCAACATGTGTCCCATGCGGCCAGAGGCCCCTGCGACGGTGATGGACAAATCGGTCATGGCGGTCATTTCATGTGAACAAAAAAGTGCAAAGGGGCTTGCCCAGGCACTTGGGGTCAGCGCGGCGTGGGCTCCAGCGCAGGGTAGCTGGCAGGCAAAGCGGTCCCGCTTGGGCGGGTGTTGTCTGCGGCGGCCTTGGAAGGGGGGAACTTTTTCAAATCCTCCTCGCTGGCCTGCAAGTTGGGCACCTTGGAGACTGTGCGTTTGTTCACCAAGCGGCCCACAAATTCGGATTCACTGGGCAGTTCGTCGTTGTCGATCTGAGCCAGCACATCGCCCTTGAAAAACACGGTCACACGAAAGTTTTGCGGGGCCACGCCTTGACGCTTGATGCTGAAGGCGTAGTCCCAACGGTCCTCGTGGAACACGCTGGCCACCAAAGGCGTGCCCAGAATGTCCTTGACCTGAGCGCGAGACATGCCCGGTCGCAGCGCTTGGCGCTGCTCTTTGGACACAAAATTACCCTGCACCACTTCAGCAACATAGGGTTTGAACGTGTCTGAATTGACACCCGAAGACATGCCACTGCACCCCGCCAAGCTGACGCCCAGCAAGAGCGAAGTGAGCAAGACACCAGAAAAGCGGAATGTCATGTGATCTGTCATGTGATGGGCGGGCCGATATGATTGAACGATTGTAGCGGCAGCTTCAAGCCAGCAGCTGATGGGCTTACCCCGGACATCTCACTCATGACACAAATCGACGAACTCAAAAACAACGGCCTCAAAGCCACCCTGCCTCGCTTGAAAATTCTGGAAATTTTTCAAAGCGGTGTGCAGCGGCACATGACGGCCGAGGACGTGTTTCGCCACTTGATGCATGACAACACCGACATTGGCCTGGCCACGGTGTACCGGGTGCTTCTTCAATTTGAGCAAGCGGGCATCTTGAGCCGCAACCATTTTGAAAGCGGCAAGGCGGTCTATGAGCTCAATGAGGGACAGCACCATGACCACATGGTGTGTCTGGACTGTGGCCGTGTGGAGGAGTTCTTCGACCCCGAGATCGAGTCCAGGCAGCAAGCCGTGGCCGAGGCCAAGGGTTTTGTGATCGCCGACCACGCCTTGAGCCTTTACGCGCATTGCACGCAAAACCCTTGCCCTCACCGTCAACGCTGAGGAGCCACCGGGTGCCCCTGCGCTGCGCCTTACTCCATAGCCCTGCGCTGGCGTTCGATGAAATCTTGATAGGTGTCAATGCCACGCATCTGCAAGATGGTGTTGCGTACAGCAGCCTCGACTAACACAGCAATGTTGCGACCTGCCACCACCTGAATGACCACTTTGCGTACTGGTATGCCCAGCACGTCCTGCATCAGGGGCTCTGAGGGCAGGCGCTCATAGTCGCGCTCCAGCGTTTCGCGTCGCACCAGGTGCACGATCAGCTTCAGGCGCATCTTGCGGCGCACCGCCGTCTCGCCAAAAATCGCCCGGATGTCGAGTAATCCAATGCCGCGCACTTCGAGCAGGTTTTGCAACAAATCGGGGCAACGCGCCTCGATGGTGGTCTGGTTAATGCGGTACAGATCCACTGCATCGTCGGCCACCAGGCCGTTGCCACGGGAAATCAACTCCAGCCCCAACTCACTCTTGCCTAAACCGGACTCACCTGTGATCAGGACGCCCATGCCCAAAATGTCCATGAACACGCCATGCATGGTCGTGCGGTCGGCAAAGTGTTTGGACAGATAGGCCCGCAACACGTCGATCACAAATGCCGAGGACTGGTCCGTGGCAAACATCGGAATCTGGGCACGCTCACACATGGACAGCAGTGCTTCAGGGGCCGCCTGACCATCGGCCAAAACCAATACAGGTGGCTCCAGAGTCACGATGCGGGCAATGCGCCTTGCGCAATCTTCAGAGGAACAATTGCTCAGATAGGCCACTTCTCGTGGACCCAAAATCTGCACACGGTAGGGATGGATGTAGTTCAGATAACCCACCAGATCGGCACCAGAGCGGGCTTCCCGTACCGCGACTTCGTCAAAGCGCCGCTCGGACGCGCCAAGCCCTGCGACCCACTGCCATTTGAGTTTGGCTCTGTGGTCTTCAAAGAGGACATCGGCACTGATGACACTGGGCTTCATGGCTGCAACTGACGAAAGGAAATCGCGTTCAGGCCGTTTGGGACGATTGCCATTGGGCAATCAATTGGTGCAGATTTTCTTGAACCGTGCTGCTTTTGATGTTCTCGCGCAAAGCCGTGTCACTGAGCAGCTCAGCAATCTCGGACAAAATTTCGAGGTGCTTTTGCGTGGCCGCTTCTGGCACCAGCAAAAAGATCAACAAACTGACGGCTTGCTCGTCTGGTGCGTCAAACCCAATGGGCTCAGCCAACTGGAAAACAGCGGCCATGGGGGCCTTGAGCCCCTTGATGCGTCCGTGGGGAATGGCCACACCATGACCCAGACCGGTCGAGCCCAGGCGCTCGCGGGCAAAAAGACTGTCCGTGACCAAGGCGCGCGAGAGCCCATGCAGATTCTCAAAGAGAAGTCCAGCTTCTTCAAATGCACGTTTCTTGCTGGTGGCTTGCACCCCGACAAGAACTTGAGCAACAGGCAATATGGATGAGAGACGGTTCATGTTCGAGGGCGGATTATGCACCTGTCGAACCGCCCCGGCTGAAAGGGCAATAGCCTGCTGCCACGATCAGGGCCGAAAAAATGGTGCGGCTCTTCTGAAAACGGGCACCTGTCGATTGAAAAGGGCCGCTTACTGCGGCCCTGAATCCATGTTGTGGAGTTTGCGGATCACATCATGCGCTTGGGGGCACTGTGGTGGTGATCGGTGATGCGGTCCTTGTGCTTGACCACTTGCCGATCCAGTTTATCGACCAATTCATCGACTGCCGCATACAGGTCTTCATGCGCGCTTTCAGCAAACAAATCGCTGCCTTTGACGTGGATATTGCACTCTGCACGTTGGCGCTTTTCTTTTTCTTTCAACTTCTCGACGGTCAGCAGCACTTTGACATCGACCACCTGGTCGAAATGCCGGGTGATTCGATCAAGTTTCCCCGTGACGTATTGACGCAGTGCAGGGGTCACTTCCAGATGGTGTCCGCTGATGGTTAAATTCATAATCGTCGCCTCCAAAGAACCAGGGTTGATAAAGCCCCACCGAAGCAGGACTCCGAAATCACCCTGTGCGGGTGATTCAGCCCCACTATGCGCCCGCCCACCACGAAAAGCAACACACGATCAGGTAACCCCCACCTGCGGTCCAGCATTACCCACAAACGGGTGTAAGGGTGTTATCGTGCGCAATGAATTTCATGCCCGCTGGGCACTGTTGGCCTCATGCAAGCGGATGTGCCCAGCCAACCAGACAGAGGCCACACTGGCCACCACCCCCAAAAATCCTGCCACCCAGTAATGGGTCAAATACCCCTGTGCATCACGGCCAATGATCAGGCCCGAAACCATCGCCGCCAAGCCCATGGCGGCCGATTGAACAGCTGAATTGAGCGTCATGAATGTGCCCCGAAGGCGCGGCTCCACAGCCGAAGACACCAAGGCCATGCCGGGAATCATGCGCCCACTCATCAAGGTAAAAAACAGCGTGGAAATGGTCAGCAACCCTGCCAAAGGCAATCCCTCAGACAAGGTCGTGGCCATCAGGGGCACCGCCACAGCCAAAGCCAGGCGTTGAAACACCACCACCTTGCCTGCGCGATCGGTCAACCGACCAAAATACCGTGAAGACAACAAGGTTGCCAGACCTCCCAGCAAATACACCCAAGGCACCTGTTCGGGCCGCATGCCCGAGTTCGATTGCAGATAAATCGTGATGTAGGGAATGACGGTGAAGCCTGCAAACATCATCAAAGCCGACAAGGCAAAGGCTTTGAGGTGGTTGGCATCGGCCAACACCTGGCCAATGCTGCGCCAGACCGAGACGCGGTGCGGATGGTGCAGATGCGCATCCAGGCGCGGCAGCGTTTGCCAAGCCGCCAAACACAACACCCCCACCAGCATGGCGATGCCAAAAAACGGCGCGTGCCAGCTCAGATGCGCAGCAAGAAACAGGCCCATTGGCACACCCGCCACGGTCGACACAGAAAACGAAGTCATGACCACAGCCATGGCACGTCCGCGCCGCTCAAAAGGAATCACATCGGCCACAATGGTTTGGGACAAAGCAGACAAAACCCCGCCAAACAACCCAGCCGCCACACGGGCCACCATGAGCCAGCCATAGCCCGGCGCCAAACCGCATGCCAGGGTGGCCAAACCAAACAAGGTGTACATACTCAAAAGCAAACGTTTGCGGCTGAACTGGTCCACATAGGTGGCAGCCACCACGCCCGACACCCCCGCTGACAAGGTATAGGCCGACACGAGCAGGCCAAATTCCGCGTTGCTGATGCCAAAAAGCTGGGTGAACTGAGGCCCCAAGGGCATCATGATCATGAAATCAAGAATATGGGTGAACTGGATGCCAGCCAGGGTCAGCAAAAGCCAACGCTCACGCCGAGGCGTCAAAGATGCAGTCATGTGAATATGCTCGGTCAATCGTGGGAATCTAACACCCTCTCGGCGTGGCTCGCAAACAGTGCCCGTGTGCAGTGCGATAATCAAGCCTCATTTTTTGGAGACACCCACCGTGGAAACTACCCCGAGTCGGTAGCTTTCGAACGCATTGAGCACCCCGCCCATCGTTCGAAAGCTGCAGCAAAACTTCGCCGCCCCTTTGAACTTTTGGCAACTGGCCATTTTTCGGATTCGCCATGCTCAACATCTTCACCCTCGCCAACGGTCGCCTCTTTCAGGAAGAGATCGAGTCACTGGAAGAACTCTCCCGCTTTCAGCCCATCTGGGTCGACCTGGAGTCGCCCACGCTCGAAGAAAAACGCTGGATCAAGCAGTATTTTGGCCTGTCCATCCCGGAAGACGCGATGGACGAGGACATCGAGGAATCGGCCCGTTTCTATGAAGAAGACAACGGCGAGCTGCACATCCGCTCTGACTTTCTGATCGCCGACGAAGACGAGCCGCGCACGGTGCGCTGCGCCTTCATCCTGAACCAGCACAACGCCGACCTGAAAAGCCAAGGCGTGCTGTTTTCCATCCATGACGAAGACGTGCCGGTGTTTCGCCTGCTGCGCATGCGCGCACGCCGGGCACCCGGCCTGATCGAAGACGCCAAGGAAGTGCTGCTCAAATTGTTTGATGCCGACGCCGAATATTCGGCCGACACGCTCGAAGGCATTTACGACAAGCTCGAAACTGCCGGCAAAAAAGTGCTGTCAGGTGACGTGACCGACGCCATGGCCGGGGAAGTGCTGGGCGCGATTGCGCGGCAAGAAGACTTGAACGGCCGCATCCGCCGCAACGTGATGGACACGCGCCGCGCCGTGAGTTTCATGATGCGCTCCAAGATGCTCAACGCCGAGCAGTTCGAAGAAGCCCGCCAGATCTTGCGTGATATTGACTCGCTCGACTCACACACGGCTTTTTTGTTCGACAAGATCAACTTCCTGATGGATGCCACGGTGGGTTTCATCAACATCAACCAGAACAAGATCATCAAGATTTTCTCGGTAGCCAGCGTGGCCTTGCTGCCGCCCACCTTGATCGCCAGCCTGTACGGCATGAACTTCCAGTACATGCCCGAGTTGTCCCAAAAATGGGGCTATCCGTACGCCCTGGCGCTGATGGCCGCCAGCGCCGTGGTGCCCATGTGGTATTTCCGCCGTCGCGGCTGGCTCAAATAAAGCGCACTCAAGCGGGTGGGCGCTTGGCCAACCACTGCGACAAAATGGCCCGGCTATACCGGCTGGCCACCTCACGGATGAAGCGCTTGAAGTCGGTGTGCGCCGTGTCGTCTGCGCGGTCCGAGATGGTGCGCACAGCCGCAAACGGCACGCCATAGTCCAAGCACACCTGCGCCACCGCTGCGCCCTCCATCTCCACTGCCAACGCATCTGGCAAGGCTTGGCGAAGCGCCTGGCTTTCGGCGTTGGTCGAGACAAAGCGGTCTCCGCTGACAATCAAGCCGCAGTGCAACTGGGGCGAATTCAATTGAAACTGGGCCAAAGTCTGAGAGCCCAAATGCTGGTCCGCTGCTTGCAGCACCTGCTGCGCAGCCTCGGCCAGTTGCGCAGACAAAGCCGCATCGGACTCAAAAATTGCCCGGCCATACAGCGGCACCTCGTGCTGGGGAAACAGTGGCGAGGCATCCATATCGTGCTGCACCAAGCCGATGGCCACCACCACATCGCCCACGCGCACCCCCTGCCCCAAGCCGCCTGCCGCGCCGGTGAACACCAGGGCATCGACCCCAAAGCGCTCCAGCATCACTGTGGCGGTGGTGGCTGCCGCCACTTTGCCAATGTGCGAGAGCACCGCCACCACCGAGTGGCCTTGCCAGTGGCCCACCCAAAAGTCGCGCCCCGCCACCGTCACGCGTTGCTCATCAGGCATGTCGGCCAGCACAGCCGCCAGCTCTTCGTGCAGGGCACTCATGATGCCGATCACCGCCATGAATCACTTCTGCTTGTGTACGTGAAATTGAAAACGGCCACAAGAAAACTTGTGGCCGCCAGAAACTGCCCCGACGCATCCGCGCCAGGTCCACATCAGGCCTTGCTGCGTAACTCGCGCCGCAAAATTTTGCCCACAGGCGTTTTGGGCAACTCGGTGCGGAACTCGATCACTCGGGGCTGCTTGTAAGCGGTCATGTTCTCGCGGCAGTAAGCGATGATCTGCGCCTCGGTCAGAGCGGGGTCTTTCTTGACCACCACCAATTTCACCGTCTCGCCGGTTTTTTCGTCGGGCACACCGATGGCTGCGCACTCCAGCACGCCAGGGCAAGCAGAGGCTACTTCCTCGACTTCGTTGGGGTAGACGTTGAAGCCGCTGACCAAAATCATGTCTTTCTTGCGGTCAACGATCTTGAAATAGCCACGCTCGTCCACTGTGCCCACATCACCGGATTTGAAATAACCATCGGCAGTCATGACCTTGGAGGTTTCATCAGGGCGCTGCCAGTAACCCGCCATCACCTGTGGTCCCTTGATGGCTATCTCGCCGGGCATTCCCACCGTGGTCACTTCCTGGCCATCGTCGTCGAGCAACTTCATCCAGGTACCGGGAATGGGCACGCCAATCGTACCGGTGAACTCGGTGCTGGTCGTTGGGTTGCAACTGGCCGATGGGCTGGTTTCGGACAAGCCATAACCTTCGCAAATCGGGCAACCTGTTTTCTCAAGCCACAGCTTGGCCACGTTCGGCGTCACCGCTGTGCCGCCACCCAAAGACACTTTCAGATTGGACCAGTTGACGGTGCCGAAATCCGGGTGATTGGCCAGACCATTGAACAAGGTGTTCACAGCCGGAAAGCTGTGGAACGTGTGTTTGGACAGCTCTTTGAGGACTGCAGGCAAGTCACGCGGATTGGGAATCAGGATGGTTTTGCCGCCCATGCGCAAACCCAGCATCATGTTCACCGTGAACGCGAAGATGTGGTACAGCGGCAAAGCGCACACCGATGTGGGCTGCTGCCCAGCGGGAATGCGCTTCATGACGGGCTCGTTCCAGGCCTCTGACTGCAGCACGTTGGCAATCACGTTGCGGTGCAGCAGCACGGCGCCCTTGGACACGCCGGTGGTGCCACCGGTGTACTGCAGCACCGCGATGTCATCGGCCGACAGCTCGGGCTTGCGAAAAGCCTGTTGACGACCTTGACTCGTTGCATCATTGAATCTGACGGCTTGCGGCAAGTTGAAAGTCGGCACCATCTTCTTGACATGGCGCACCACGTAATTGACCAGGCTGCCTTTGAGCAAGCCCAGCCGGTCACCCATAGAGGCCAGCAACACATGCTGTACAGGGGTTTGGGCGATGCATTTTTCCAGGGTTGCTGCAAAATTTTCGATGATCACAATCGCTTTGGCGCCTGAGTCCTTGAGCTGGTGCTCCAGTTCGCGGGCGGTGTACAGCGGATTGACGTTGACCACCACCAAACCGGCCCGCAAGATGGCCGCCACGGCCACTGGGTACTGGGGCACATTGGGCATCATGATGGCAACACGGTCACCTTTGATCAAACCCAGAGACTGAAGATAAGCGGCCAGGCCTAAGCTTTCTTGGTCGACCTCGGCAAAGCTGAAATCTTTGCCCATGAAACTGTAGGCAGCACGGTCTGAAAATTTGGAAAAACTCTCATCCAGCAAACTGACCAGGGAGTTGTATTGGGTCGGATCAATGTCCGACGGGACGCCTTCGGGGTAACTGTTCAGCCAAACGGGATTCAGGTTCATATGGGGTTCTCCTGAGAATCAGTCTACCGCATATCTGACATCTGACTGACGCTAAAAACCTCGGGTTTACGCGAAAAAAAAGGGGCGAAAAAGGCTCGCCCCTTGTGTCCAAAAATGAGTTGAGGTCTTAAGCCTTCAAAGCCATCAACACCTCATCGAGCATCTTTTTCGCATCGCCAAACAACATGCGGTTGTTCTCTTTGTAAAAGAGCGGGTTGTCCACCCCTGCGTAGCCGCTGGCCATGGAGCGCTTCATCACAATGCTGGTGCGGGCCTTCCAGACTTCGAGCACCGGCATGCCGGCAATCGGGCTGGTCGGGTCGTCTTGCGCGGCCGGGTTCACGATGTCGTTGGCACCAATGACGATGGCCACATCGGTGTCCGGGAAATCGTCGTTGAGTTCGTCCATCTCGAACACGATGTCGTAAGGCACTTTGGCCTCGGCCAGCAAGACGTTCATGTGGCCCGGCATGCGGCCCGCTACGGGGTGGATGCCAAAGCGCACGTTCACGCCTTTGTCACGCAGTGTCTTGGTGATTTCGAACACCGTGTGCTGGGCTTGCGCCACGGCCATGCCGTAGCCTGGCACGATGATCACGTTCTTGGCGTCGCGCAACATTTCGGCGGTCTCGGCGGCCAAGATGGGGCTGACTTCACCTTGCGGCTCGGCCGCTTCGCCCGTGGGCTTGGGCGCGGCAGCCGTGGTGCCAAAGCCACCGGCGATCACGCTGATGAAGCTGCGGTTCATGGCGTTGCACATGATGTACGACAAAATCGCGCCACTGGAGCCCACCAAGGCACCGATCACGATCAACAAGTCATTGGAGAGCATGAAGCCCGTGGCCGCTGCGGCCCAACCGGAGTAGCTGTTGAGCATGGACACCACCACCGGCATGTCAGCGCCGCCAATGGCCATGACCATGTGGATGCCAAACAGCAAGGCGATGGCGGTCATGATGAACAAGGGCACCATGCCCTCTTCCACCGTCTGGGCGTGCATGAACTCACGACCGAAGTAAATCACCGCGATCAAACCCACCAGGTTCAGCCAGTGGCGAGCGGGCAGCAACAAAGGGCTGCCGCCGATGCGGCCGGACAACTTGCCAAATGCCGCGACCGAACCCGAGAAAGTCACCGCGCCGATGAAGATGCCGATGTAGATTTCACCCGCGTGGATGGCGTGCGCCGCACCTTCCAAATTCTTGGAGGCTTCTGGATCCACATAAGTGGCGTAACCCACCAGCGCTGCGGCCATGCCGACCATGCTGTGCATGAGCGCCACGAGTTCGGGCATTTGCGTCATCTGCACTTTGCGCGCAGCGTACAGACCAATGAGCGCGCCCACCAGCACGGAGCCCACGATCATGGGAATGCCTTCGGCAGTGACTTGAGGGCCAAAGATGGTGGCCAGCACGGCCAAGCTCATGCCGATCATGCCGTAGAGGTTGCCGCGCCGTGCGGTTTCCTGGTTGGACAAACCACCCAGGCTGAGGATAAAGAGAATGGTCGCGCCGATGTAGGCGACCGTGGCCAGACTTGCAGACATTCAGGGTCTCCTTCTTCTTATTTGCGAAACATCGCCAGCATGCGCTGGGTGACGGCAAAGCCGCCAAACATGTTGATGGCCGTCAGCACCAGCGCCAAAGAGGCCAAGATGGCGATCAGCGTGTTGGGACGCCCAGCTGCAGCCAAGGGCGAAATCTGCACCAGCGCGCCGATGGCGATGATGGAGCTGATCGCGTTGGTCACGCTCATGAGTGGGGTGTGCAAAGCGGGCTTGACGTTCCAGACCACCATGTAGCCCACAAAGCAGGCCAACACAAACACCGTGAAGTGCGACAGGAAGGCCGCTGGCGCATATGCGCCCACCAGCACCAACAGCACAGCAGCCACCGCCGACACGATGAGCAACTGACCCACGGGCATGGGGCCTGAAGGCTCGCCATGGCCGTGGCCTTTTTTGGCGGCAGGCGCGGCAGCGGGCTTGGGCGCGGGCTTGGGGGCTGCCACCAGAGGTGGGGCAGGCCAGGTGATTTCACCGTTTTTGATGACCGTCAGGCCCCGAATGGCGTCGTCTTCCATGTTGACGTTGATCACGCCGTCCTTGGTCTTGCACAGCTCTTCCGTCAGGCGGAACAAGTTGGTGCCGTACAGGGTGGACGATTGACGCGCCATGCGCGAAGCCAGATCGGTGTAACCCACAATCGTCACGCCGTGCTTGACGACGGCTTTGCCGGGTTCGGTCAACTCGCAGTTGCCGCCTTGCTCGGCGGCCATGTCCACGATCACGCTGCCGGGCTTCATGCTCTTGACCATCTCGGCGGTGATCAACTTGGGCGCGGGTTTGCCGGGGATCAGCGCGGTGGTGATGATGATGTCGCACTCTTTGGCCTGCTTGGCGTACATCTCGCGCTGCGCGGCCTGGAAGCCTTCGCTCATGACCTTGGCGTAACCGCCGCCGCCCGAGCCTTCTTCTTCGTAATCCACCTTGACGAATTCACCGCCGAGCGACACGACCTGGTCGGCCACTTCGGCACGGGTGTCGTTGGCACGCACGATGGCGCCCAGGCTGGCGGCCGCGCCAATGGCGGCCAAACCGGCCACACCGGCACCGGCGATGAACACTTTGGCAGGAGGGACTTTGCCCGCAGCCGTGATCTGGCCGTTGAAGAAGCGACCAAACGCATTGGCTGACTCGACCACCGCGCGGTAACCGCTGACACCGGCCATGGAGGTCAGCGCGTCCATCTTCTGGGCGCGGCTGAGCGTGCGGGGCAGTGCGTCAATGGACAGCGCCGTGACTTTTTTGGCCGCGAGCTGCTGCATCAAATCGGGGTTTTGGGCGGGCCACAAAAAGCCAATCAAGGTCTGGCCTTCGTGCATCAGCGCCACTTCGTCGGGTGTGGGTGCACGCACTTTAAAGACGATGTCGCTGCCGCTCCACAGTGCTGCCGCGCTCGGCGCAATCGTGGCACCGGCTTCGACATAGGCCGCATCCGACAGGTCGGCGAGCTCGCCCGCGCCCTGCTCCACCACCACGGCAAAGCCGAGTTTGACCAGCTTGGTCACCGCATCGGGGACCGTGGCCACCCGTTTTTCACCGGGAAAAATTTCCCGGGGTACGCCAATGCGCTGGGGCGTGGCGGCTGTATCGCCTAACTGCATGAATGTCTCCTCGCTGAATTCACAAAAAACATGACTAATCCTCCAGCTTAACCGAAGTCAGCCTTTTCAACCTTGGGGCAAGCCCTGCTCTTAGCACTTGATGCGCAAAAAAACGATGCATCAGCACGCACCAATACGTATCGCGCCACAGATCTTTTATTGGGTGACAGATTGGTGTCCCTGGCCCTTGACATGGCTGGCACCGATAATCACGGCCATGGACACACGCTGGAAACCCAATGTCACCGTCGCCGCCATCATCGAGCGTGATGGCCGCTACCTGCTGATTGAAGAACACACTCAGGAAGGCTTGCGCCTGAACAACCCTGCGGGCCACCTGGACCCGGGGGAATCACCCGCTGAAGGCTGCGCGCGTGAAGCCCTGGAAGAAACCGCTCACCCATTCACCCCTACGGCCCTGGTCGGGGTTTACCTTTCGCGCTTTCAGCGACCGGCCACCGGCGAAGACATCACGTACTTGCGCATGGCCTTTTGTGGCTCCATAGGCGATCTGCAAGCCGACAGGCCCTTGGACAGCGGCATCGTGCGCACCCTTTGGATGACCCCCGAGGAAATCCGACAAAGTGCAGCGCGACACCGCAGCCCACTGGTTTTACGCTGCATCGAAGACCATCTGGCCGGTCAACGCTACCCCTTGGCCTTGATCTACACAGACGAAGCTGTCGCTGCACTGCCTCCCTTGATGGCATGAACACCTTGATTTTTGAGTCTATCTGGCTGGTCACCGGCGCCGCCGCATTGGGCGCCGGGGTGCTCAATGCCATTGCCGGTGGCGGAAGTTTTCTGACCTTTCCAGCACTGGTGTTTGCGGGCGTGCCGCCCCTGGCGGCCAATGCCACCAGCGCCATGGCCGTCAGCCCCGGCTACTTGGGCAGTACCTTGGGTTTTCGGGCAGAAATTCAGGCCCTTCCACGCAGCACTGTGCAGCGTGAAGTTGCCGTGGCCGCCCTGGGTGGTCTGATGGGCGCGGGCTTGTTGTTGGTCACTCCTGCACGCCTTTTCTCGGGACTGGTGCCCTGGCTGCTGCTGTTGGCCACCATCTTGTTTGCAGCAGGCCCTTGGATCGCAAAGCGCAACCAAGGACTGGGTCACCCCACCTGGCGCCTGCCGGGCCTGCTGGCCGTGGCCATTTATGGCGGTTACTTCAATGGCGGTCTGGGTATCTTGCTGATGGCGCTTTACACCTTGACGGGCGAACAGCGCCTGAACACGGTCAACGCGCTCAAAAACCTCAACTCATTTGTGCTGTCGCTGCTTTCGGTGGCCGCCTTCGCCGTGGCGGGGGCCATCGTTTGGCCGCAAGCGGTGTGGATGATGGCGCTGGCCACCCTGGGTGGCTGGGCAGGTGCGCGCCTGGCCAAACGTCTGCCCGTGCGCTGGGTCCGATGGCTGGTGATCGGCACCGGCCTGGTGATGAGCGCGGTGTTTTTCAGCCGCCTGCCCGCTTGATTCGGCACCAGACTTGTCGGGCCATCGCTTTCAAGCAAACACCGCAAAAACATCCTCTGGACATTGCAGTTGTCGGCTTGAGCCCGACAAGCGGCCGATGCCCAAGCCCGCATTGTCGGAGCTGAAGCTCCGACCTACAGGAGAACGGCTGTTGCAGTAGATCGGTGGCTTCAGCACCGACATGCAGCCCATGTCCCATCCCAGATGCCGATCAAGCCCTCACACAACGCTGAGCCACAAACCCAGAGTGCAAACAGTCAGTCGGCCGCGGATGGGGCGGGGGAATGGGCAAACACGGTAGGGTTCCAGCCTATATCTTGTGCAAAGCTTTGGGCCAGGCGCTGGTAGCCGGGCACCGTGAAGTGAATCAGGTCGCGGGCCATGAGTGGGGGGGTCTGTTTGACCCAGCGATAAGCCCCACCGGCCCCACCCATGGCTTCGAGCATGCTCCAGTATCGGCAACCGTGCGCTGCCGCCACCTGCTGCTGGATGCGGCCAATTTGGGCATGCACCCGGGTGAAACGCAACAAATCTGCCCCTCCGGCCAGCTCGCGCCGGGCAGCAGGGGCCTTGCCCCCTTTTGCAGGCGAACTAGACTGCGCGTTGCCATGGGCGATTTGCAGGCTGGCAGCAGGCGTCAACTTTTGCGATCGACGCACCAGCACGCCCCGATCGCCCGGCGCCACCAGCACACATGCGGCTTGGGGAAACTGGCTGCGCCATGCAGCCACCGAGGTTTGCAACATCTGGGTATAGGTCGACGCGTCAAAGGGCTGCACATTGCCCTCGTTGGTGCCGAACTCCAGCACCACCACGTCGTAAGCGGCAGACCCCCACCAAGCCGCCAAATCGTCAGACCGGGCCTGCCTCCAGCCCGCCACGGTGGCACCAGGGTAACCAAACACATCAAGCTGCAAGCGCGTTTGAGCAGGCAGCGGCCACTCCAGACCTTGCCACCTGAAAGCCCCTTGCACCAGGCGCAAATGCACGGTGGACAAAGGCGCGTCGCCCACCAACTCCAGCACCGCCGGGCCTTCGGGGCCTTGCAAGTCGATGCGCTGCTCCTGGCCGTCGTCCACCCGAATGGCCAAGCTCATCGGGGAACTCGTTTGCTGATACAGCCAACGCACAGACAGCTTGTCGGGCTGAGCTTGGGCGTTTCTCAAGTCCCAGGCCAGCCATGCACCTTCTTGCTGACTGAACAAATTGACCAGACCCGGCCCAGTGGCAGATGCGGCGCTGGCCACATGCGCGGGCTCATATTGCCAATGGGGACTCACGCAGCTTTTACGCAAGGGCAAGCGCACCCCTGCGCGGTTCATGTTGGCGGGCAAGAAGCGGCTGCTGACCTGATCCGCAGGCAATTGCGACAGGCGCACCAGTTCACTGGTAAAAAACCCCGCAGCCAAATGACTGTCACCCCAGATGCCCACGCGCAAGGCTTGTGCAGGCTGGGCTGGCTGCCAAAAACGCGCCGTTGGCCGGGTGACGCCCGGCAGGCTCACTGGCACATCTGCGTTCAGACGGAAATCCTGCACCTGGCTTTGCACCGCCTCGTCATCAGGCACCTCGGGCGGATCGGTATCGACGGGCTTGGCTGCACGGGGTTTAGCGCGTGCAGGCGTGCATTCCAGGTCGGGGGCATGGGGCGAGGTCTGCACGCGCAAGCTCGTCACCGTCAACCGTGGCTGGGCAAGGCACGCCCCCACCCAGCCCAGCAAAAGACAGGCAGCGCCAGCCCAACAAAGTGGCCTGCGCCTCATGGCTGAATGGCCTGTTCAATGTGATCGAGCAAAGCCTTTTTGATGCGGTTCAAGCCAGAAGGCGTCATGTGGATGCCATCTTCAGCCCGCAGGTTGAGGGGATGCCCAGCCTCGTCGATGATGAATTTCTGAAAAGGCTCCGAAAGCTTGCCAATCAAGGGTTCAGTGGCCAGATAGTCCATGCCCCAGGCCTTGGCCCGCGCCTGGAAAATCCGGTTTTGCAGCGCCGCCCCCTCGCGGATGCGGCCCTCACGCATGGAGGGCAAACCCAGCCAGATCACCCGCACCTGCCGCTGCGCCGCTGCTGACAAGATTTCATCAACCCGCAAGGCGTAGTTGAACGCCCAGTCGGGGGATGGAAAACCATGCCGCTGGCCATCCACCAGCATGTCGGCCGGGTCATTGGGGCCCAGAAACATCACCACCAGGGTCAGGTTTCGGGCGTCCATTTCCTCCTGGATGCGTCCCGGCCAATCAAAGTATTTGCGCACCGTCAGGCCCGTGCTCTGGCGGCTCAAATCGAGCATCTCCCAATCGGGGTGCTGCGCGGACAAGGCCCGCATCACCAAGGGCGCCACGCCTTGCATCATGGAGTCGCCCGCAAACAGGATGCGTTGCGGGCCGGGCAAGAGTTTTTGTTGCTGCAAACCCGGTGCAAAAGCGCCAGTGTCAAGGGGCTCGGGCAGCGGCCCCAAGACGGGGGGCTGCGGTGACTGATCCACCGCTACGGCCGGCGCAGGCTCGGTCCAGCCGTTGGGCGTGGGCCAGGCCAGGCGAAACAAGGGCTTGGGGGCACCTTGGCGCACATGCGCATCGAGCCAGCGCGAAGGCGCAAACACCACATCGGCCGCGGCCTCGGGCAGGGCCGACTCCAGGCTCAGGTGATAACGCCCGCCCAGATAGCGCTCCAGAGAAGTCAGCCAACACACACTCACGATGAGGCCCATCAGGGGCAGCATCCAGCTCAATTGGCGCTCAGACAAACGATCAGACATTTCAAAACCGGTAATAAATGAAGCCCGGCACCCCTTCAGGGCCCCAGTACAAAACGGCACACAACACAGCCGACAAACACACACATGCCGCCCAACGGCCCATGCGCTGCAACAAGCCTGTGAACCACGCTTCCAGGGCATGCGCCCAGGCGCTCAGGCCCAACACAGCGCAGGTCAGCAGCAACAAGGGCAGCCAGGGCGCAGGCTGGACTGAGCCGGCCAGCTCAGCCTGCTGGCCCGGGCTCAGCAGGCCCTGCAACATCTGCCCGGCCTGCGCCAGCGAATCGCTCCTGAAAAACACCCAGGCCAGGGTGACAAACAAGAAGGTCACAGCCTGCGCCGCAAAGCGTGGCCAGGGCTTCATGCCCAAGCGGCTGGCCAGATTGAGCGCCACCACGCCCAAGCCATGCATCAGACCCCAGACCACAAAGGTCCAGTTGGCGCCATGCCACAAGCCGCTGATGAACATGCCTGCCAGCACGTTCCACTGGGTACGCGCCCAGCCCCGGCGGTTACCACCCAAAGGAATGTAGATGTAGTCGCGGATGAAGCTCGACAAGGACACATGCCAGCGCGTCCAGAAATCCGACAGGTTGCGCGCCAGATAAGGCTGGCGAAAATTGACCGGCAAGGTGTAACCCAACAACAAAGCCAGTCCGGTCACGATCGAGGTGTAACCCGCGAAGTCCAGAAAGATCTGCAAGCTGTAGCCCAGCATGGCCGCCAGCAGCGAGGCACTGGCGTGCTGCTCGGGAAACCTGTAAACCGGGTCCACCACCTGCGCCGCCAGCCACGAAGCCAGCACCACCTTTTGCACCAGGCCCAAAGAGATCAGGTACAGCGCCCGCCAAGCTTGAACAGGGCGCCCCACCTGCGCGGCATCCACCTGGGCAAAGAAATTTTCAGCCCGCAAGATTGGGCCTGCAAACAAGGTGGGCCAAAAACTCAGAAACAGCAGAACGTCGGCCCAGGACCGGGCGGGCAAGGACTGGCGCCCCACCGACACCAAATAAGTGATGGCCTGGAAGGTGAAAAACGACACACCCACCGGTGCCACCACATCCAGGACCGGCAGCAAGGACTGAAAGCCCGTCCCTTCCAGCAGCGCCTGAAAAGACTCGCGCACAAATTCGTAATATTTGAGCGTCACCAAAAAACTGCCTGCCAACCACAGCCCCAAAGCCAAGGGCCTGTGGCGCGGGCGGGTGACCTGCATCCAGCGGCCCAAGGCCCAGACCACCGTGCTGTAGGCCAGCAGGACCACCGCAAAAAATGGCACCCAGCTCGCGTACAAGGCATAGGCCGACAGGATCAACAAGCCGCGCTGCCAGCGCCAGTGATCGGCCAAAGCCCAGTAAAGCGGAAAAAACAGCAGGCAGACCAGCGCAAACTCTGGTGACACAAAACTCATGGGGATCAACTCACTGAATGGGCACGTTCAAGCCAGCCGCCACCTGGTCCATGCGGGCTTGCTCGGCCAAGACCTTGGCCACATAACCGCCATCTTCAACCAAGGCATCGCCCCCCAGGTAAAACCTCAGCCCATCTTCCACCGAGCCCCCCTTGAGCTTGATGACATCCACCAACACCGCCACCCCCACACGCAAATTGGTGATAGGGTCAAAAGCGGCCAGCTTGCCGCCATAAGCTTCATAGCGTTTGGCGTGGATGCCGGTCACCACCTGCATCAAGCCTTGGGCCCCGGCATGACTTTGCACAAAGGGGTGGAAATTCGACTCGATGGCCATGACGGCCAAAATCAGATGTGGCTCCAGTTTGGATTTACTGGACAGGGCATAGGCTTCCGCCACCAAGGCGGCCAGGGGCTCAGGGGCCACCTTGTATTTACGGGCCAACCACTGCGCCACAGCAGCCTGTTTGGGCGGCAAATCTTGGATATTCACGGCTGTGGCGCGCTCGGCCGTGTTTTCAGGCAACCAGGACACCAACACCTGCCGGTCACGCAACCAATTGAACAACTCCATTTCGGCCACTTGAAGCCAATGCGGCTGCGCCCACAGGGCCATCACGCACGCAGACACCGTCAAGCCCACCATGGCCAAACCACTGTGGGTCACAAGGAACATGCCATGTGTGATGTCACTCAGGAATGTTCGGAAGTAGGGGCACCAGGTGCAGTGTTTGAGCATGAATTTTCAGTGATCGCGCATTATAAATTTTCACAATCGGCGCTCACAGGATAATCGAGCCATGTCTCATCTACCTCGTGTGGTCGTCGGTTTGTCCGGCGGCGTCGATTCCGCAGTCACCGCTCACCTGCTCAAGCAACAAGGCTATGAGGTGATCGGCATCTTCATGAAAAACTGGGAAGACGACGATGACAGCGAGTACTGCTCGTCCAACATCGACTTCGTCGATGCCGCCGCCGTCGCCGATGTGCTGGGCATCGAGATCGAGCATGTCAATTTTGCGGCCGATTACAAAGACCGCGTTTTTTCGGAGTTTGTGCGCGAATACCAGGCCGGGCGCACGCCCAACCCGGACATCCTGTGCAATGCCGAGATCAAGTTCAAGTCGTTTCTGGACCACGCCATGCGCCTGGGGGCCGAAAAGATCGCGACCGGCCACTACGCCCGTGTGCGCCTCAACGAAGCCACAGGCCGCCACGAGCTGCTCAAGGGCCTGGACCCGTCCAAGGACCAAAGCTACTTTTTGCACCGACTGAACCAGGCGCAGCTGTCCAAAACCTTGTTTCCGGTGGGCGAGTTGCACAAGACCGAGGTGCGCCGCATTGCCGAAGAGATTGGCCTGCCCAACGCCAAAAAGAAAGACTCCACAGGCATCTGCTTCATTGGCGAGCGGCCATTCCGCGAATTTTTGAACCGCTACATCAGCAAGGAACCCGGACCGATCAAGGACCCGTCAGGGCGCACCATTGGCAAACATGTGGGGCTGAGCTTTTACACCCTGGGCCAGCGCCAGGGCCTGGGCATTGGTGGCATCAAGGCCAAAGGCGCTCAAAAAGGTGCGGGCGAACACACCCCCTGGTTTGTGGCCCGCAAAGACATCCCGAACAACACCTTGTGGGTGGTGCAAGGCCACGACCACCCCTGGTTGCTGTCACCCCAGCTGCAGGCCACCGATGTGAGCTGGTGCGCAGGCCAGGCCCCTGCGCCAGGCGCTTATGCCGCCAAAACCCGCTACCGGCAAACCGATGCGCCCTGCCACCTGCAAGCGCTCAGCTTGCCCGATGGGTCCACAGGCTTTGAGTTGTCGTTCAGCGAACCCCAATGGGCGGTCACCCCCGGACAAAGCGCGGTGCTGTACGACGGCGAAGTGTGCCTGGGGGGTGGCGTGATCCACTCGGCCAGCGCCTGCCCCCCCAAGACGGACTGATTTATTCCCCGCCCAGCCCCAAGCGGTTAGGCTGGCGCTTTTCGATGGCAAAGCGCAGCAAAGCCGCCGTGCGGAAAACGCCGTGCGCAAACTTGCCATAAGGCAAGGTCAAGAACAAAGCCATCACCGCACCCAAGTGCACCGCCAGCATCAAAGGCATGGCCGCCGTGGCGCCCAACAGCCACAAGAGCAAACCCGTCACGCTGACCAGGAACAACAAAGCGATGAAGCCCCGATCCATGGGTTTTTGCGCCGCGTCGCCGTGGTCCGGGTGGCGGCGCAGGTTCAAGCGCCACAAACCAGCCGTGCCCACCGTGAGACTCAACCCGCCAATGACGCCCAGCAACTTGGGCAAAGTCGTTAAGTCATACGGCGCAGGCCAGCCCAAAACATAGTGGTACAGCGTGGCCACGCTGGTGGCGGCAAAGCACAGCACGAAGCCGTAAAAAGTCAGGTGGTGGTAGCGCCTGCGGGCATGCGTCCAGGCGTCGTCCTTGTTGTGGCAGCCCTCGCCGTGGCCACCGTCCAGGTACTTCAGGCGCAATGCTCAATGCGCGGCCGAGGCCGCGCATTGAGCATGGCCGACAAATGCCCCGACAGGCTCTCCACCATGTGCAGGCGCACATCCGGGTAACGCTCGCGCATGGCCTGCATCAAAGGCAAGCCCAGCACCGCCGCCGTGGTGGGGGCCAAGCCCACGCTCACCGTGCCCGTCAGGCGGGCCTGCTGGGCAGAGCGCACCGCCTGCTCGGCGTGGCGCAAAGTCAGCTGGGCTTCCCGAAAAAAACCACGCCCGCTTCGATGGGCGTGACGCCCTGGGGCGTGCGCTGCAACAGGCGAGTGCTCAATTGCCCCTCCAAGCGCGTGATCTGCTGGCTCAGCGCCGACTGCACCAGATCCAGCTCCAAAGCGGCGCGGCTGATGCTGCCGACCTCCACCACCTTCACGAAATAGCGCAGCTGCCGCAGCTCCATGGCTCAGTGCTCTGCTTGGTGCAACTTTTCGTGGATGCGCTGCACGGCTTTCCACACGCCCCAAAACACCACCGGCACCAAAACCCCCACGGCCACTTCGGGCTGAAACGGCATGCCCGCAGCCCTCAAGGCCTTGGCCACATACAGCAAAAGACTGACCACGTAATAAGAGATGGCCGCGATCGACAGCCCCTCCACCGTGCTTTGCAAACGCAGCTGCAAGGCCTGCCCGCGTGTGAGCTTTTCCAGCAGCTGCTGGTTTTGGGTCTCGGTGGCAATGTCCACCCGTGTGCGCAGCAAATCGCTGGCGCGAGACACGCGCTCTGACAAGGCTGACAGCCGCTGCGAGGTGGCCACCACCGTGGCCATGGCCGGTGACAAACGCCGTTGCATGAACTCGCCCACCGTCTGCGTGCCCTGCAAGGGGCGTTCGCGCAACTCGGCGATGCGCTCGGACACCAGCCGGTCATAAGCCCGCGTGGCTGAGAACCGGTAACCGTGTTCGGCCGTTGCCCGCTCCACACGCGCAGCCAGCCCCACCAAATCGTCCAGCAGTGACTGATCATCGTCTTGCTTGAGCTCCAGGCGCGCCGTGATGTCCGCCAGCTGCGCCTCGGCCTGCGCCAGCACGGGCGAGAGCTGTTTGGCCAAAGGCAAGCCTCGCAGCGCCATCAGGCGGTAGGTTTCCAGCTCCAAAACCCGCTGCGATATGCGACCCGCACGGCCTTCCAGCGTGTGGGCAGGGGCCAGCACCAGCATGCGCTCAAAACCATCTTCACCAATGCGGAAATGCGTCAGCAGACAAGAGTGCGATTGCCCCTCGCTGGTGTTGCCCATGCGCGAACCGATGATGACGCCCTCGCCCAGCCAGGCCTGCGCCTTGTCCAGCACATCAGCGTCTTGCATGCCCTCGGGCAACATGGCCAGCTGAATCGCGGCCACCGTCTGCCCCGGAATGTCCCGCAACCACGGCGTGCCCACCGCCACATGGGGCGCCAGCTCAGGCAGCGTGGCCCCCCACTGCGCGTGCGCGGGCAAGGCCTGCACGATGGAGTAGCGCGTGAATTCGGTGTGCCGCTCCCATTTGACCGTGAAGCCATCGCAGCGCAAGCGCAAAAAGTTGCCACTGAGCTTGTCCAAGGTCAAATCAGCATGACCGGGCAAGCTGCGCAAATGCTGCCACTCCTGCTCGCGGGAGATGCCACCGTTGAGCACCGCCACATACACAATCAGCGCGGGCAAACGCACCCGGGCCGGGGGACGTGCATGAATTTCGTTGTGCAGGGTACGGCGCTGGGCGTCGTCCAGCGGTAAGTAACGCGAGGTGATTTCGTTCATGGGTGTATTTTGGCGCAACAACGAAGGGCATTGCGCGGGTCAGCAACATGCCGAGGGCTGAAGTCGCCGACGAAAAACAAACACGCCTGACTTTTTTGGAACGTCCACCAAACCACCCAAGTTGGCAAGCTTGCCGATCCATCAAGTGGTTCCTGAATTGCGCATACTGACGCCATGAATGAACAAGCAACACCGACTGCCCCCATGCCAAGCCCGAAGACACTTCGCCGCATCCTCATATGCGTGACAGGCCTGTCTCCCCAAATCGTCACTGAAACGCTGTTTGCCCTGAGCGTGAGCCAGACACCCCGCTGGGTACCCGACGAAATCCGCCTCATCACCACGCAGCGTGGCGCAGACAACGCTCGCCTGACCCTGCTGTCTGACAACCCCGGCTGGTTCCACCGCCTGTGCCGCGACTGGCAACTGCCCCCCATTGCCTTTGACGCTTCGCACATAGAAGTGCTGCAAGACGCCCACGGCCAGCCGCTGGAAGACATCCGCGACGACCAAGACAACCAACGTGCTGCCGACGGCATTGCCGACCTGGTGCGCCGCATGACCGAAGACGAACACACAGAAATCCACGCCTCGATTGCAGGTGGGCGCAAAACCATGGGCTTTTTCATGGGCTATGCCATGAGCCTGTGGGGCCGCCCTCAAGACAGGCTCTCGCATGTGCTGGTCTCGGCCCCCTTCGAGTCACGCCCCGAATTTTTTTACCCCACGCCCAAACCGCACGTCATCCCTGCACGCGCGCCGGGCCAAGACCCCCTGGACGCCGGCACCGCCAAAGTCTGGCTGGGTGACATTCCCTTTGTGCGCCTGCGCGGCCTTTTGCCGACCAGCATCACCCAACAAAACAGTGGCTTTGCCCAAGCCGTGGCAGCCGCCAACCAAGCGCTGGACCAAATCGACCTTGAAATCGACATCGCCCAATCCTGCGTGCGCGTCAACCAGCAAAGCATCGCCCTGCCGCCCATGCAAATGGGTCTGATCAGCCTGCTGGCCTGGCGCTGCCAACAACAGCTACCGCCGCTGACCGCTCCACTCAAAGACATCAACGACCCCGAATGGAAAACCTTGGCACACCACGCGCTGCGTCAAGCCATGGGCGAGATGCACGTTCCAGACAAACTCGATGCCCGATTGAGCGACGACAAGCCCATCGGGGACACCTTCATCCAACAGCTTTCCAAAATGGAAAAAACGCTGCGTGACAGCGGCGCACTCCCCCTGAGCGGCCTGATTGAACGCACCAACATCGGCACCCGAAGCCGCCAACAAGGCTACAGCCTGAACCTGCAAGCCGAGCGCGTGCGCATCACCAAACCATGACCATGCATCGGCAAGCTTGCCGAACCCAAAAACACCAATTTATTGACTTATAGTCAATTGAATTAATTCAATAGTTTCCAAAAAAATGCAGACACGGCAACTCCAAATTCAGTTTCACACCCCCGCATTTCTGGGCGATGCCACCCAAAGCGGCCGCTGGCGCACCCCGCCCTTCAAAGCCCAGCTGCGCCAATGGTGGCGCGTGGCCTATGCGGCGCAGCAACAGTTCGCGGTCAACGTGCGCGACATGCGCGACATCGAAGGGCGTCTGTTTGGGCATGCTTGGCTGGAGAACGACAGTTTTGAGCGAGACGGCAAACGCGTCGCTACCACTGCACGCAAAAGCGAAGTTCGTCTTCGCCTGAATCACTGGTCTGAGGGGCAGCTGAAAAGTTGGGACAGGCTGGAAACTGGAACAGTGTTCCACCCGGAAGCTGAAAAGGTTCGCCACCAAGTAGGCCCCCACGCATACCTGGGATACGGACCACTGGATGGTCGAGGCGGCACCAAATTACAAGACAAGCAAGGCAAGGCCAATGCGGCCATTCAAGCCAATGAGCAAGCCCAACTGTCCATCGCTTTCCCGGACGAGCACGCTATAACACTGGACCAAGCTCTCCAGCTCATGAACCTGTACGGCACCGTGGGCGGACGTAGCCGCAACGGCTGGGGCTCTTACAGCCTGCATCGCACCGACGGCCAGACCATGCCCAACATCGAAACACCTGGCCAAGCCCTCGCCAAATGTCTGAGCGTGGACTGGCCTCATGCCTTGGGTACAGACAGCCAAGGTACGTTGATTTGGCAAACGCAGCCCCACAAGGACTGGGCTGGCCTGATGAAAACACTGGCCCAAATCAAGATCGCATTGCGAACCCAATTTGTGTTCACGACCGGCAAAACACAAAACCCTGAAGACCGCCATTGGCTGAGCTACCCCGTCACCAACCACACCGTCACCAGCTGGGGCAACAACGCCCGCCTGCCCAACAGCTTGCGCTTCAAAGTTCGCCCGATGGCTGATGGCCAGCTGGTCGGCGTCGTCTTCCACATACCGCACAAGCCGCCCGCTGAATTTGGCTCCAGCCCCCAAACCCTCGAACGCATCTGGCGTCAAGTCCACAGCCACCTGGACCAAACCGCCACCTTGAAACGCACCGCCGCCTGAACACCATGACCCACCCCACCACACCAGACAACGTCTGGCACACCAAAATTGCCGCCCGCATCCACGACCCAGCCGAAAAAGCGCTGGTGCTCATGCGCGACCCTGCGGGCCACGAAAACGGCACCTCGCTGGCGCTCAGCCGCCTCATGGGTCTGCGCAACTACAGCGAAACCGACGACGCCGATCAACGCACGCTCAGCGCCCTGCTGTTCAAAGCCAGCCTGCCCACGGGCATGTACAAAACCGTGCAGCGTGCCGACTGGTGGGCAGCTGCGGCAGACCGCCCGCAGTGGCCCATGCAAGCGCTGGACGTCACCACGAAGACGGGCCAAGAAGTCACCCTCAAAGTGGCGCCTGGCTCGCAAGTGCGTTTCAGCAGCCAGCCCGTGCTGATTCACCCGCTGACTGGCCAACAAATCGACCTGGGCCAGCTCAAAGACACCGAAGTGGCTGACATCAAAGAGCGCAGCCTGGACCACCACCTGGGCTTGCTCAAATCGCTGGGCATTCAGGGCGACCAGCCGCACGACATGCGCCGCACCCTGCTGGCCCTGTGGCGATTTGCCCCCGAGTTGAGCGAAGAGCAAGACAACGGCACTTTGGGTGCCCTGTGGCACCAACTGCCCGCCGACACCCGCGTCCCCGACCACAGCATCTGGGACCACCTGGACCTGACCAGTGCCTTTGCCGGAGCCTTTGCGGCCGACCCGCAACAAGAAGTCGCCTTGCTCACCGTCTCACTCGGCCCCGTGCAAAGCTTCATCGCCGCCGCACGCTCCACCAGCGACCTGTGGGCCGGTTCGCACCTGCTCTCGCGCCTGGCCTGGGAATGCATGCGCCCCCTGTGCGAAGCGCTCGGGCCAGACGCCGTGCTGTTTCCCCGCCTGCGCGGCATCCCGCAAGTGGACCTGTGGCTGCGCGACCAAATGCACCTGCCCGCAGACCTGTTCAAAGACTGCGAATGGCAAAAGGGTGCCACCGACGCCAACCCCCTGTTCAGCGCCGCCCTGCCCAACCGCTTTGTGGCCGTGGTGCCCGCATCGCAAGCGCAAGCCATCGCCCAGCAGTGCGAACAAGCCGTGCGCGAATGGCTGCAATCCACGGGCCAAGACGTGGTCAACCGCCTCCTCGACGCCGCAGGCCTGAACACCGGGGCCGAACAGCACTGCCACCAACAAATGCGCGAGCAACTCGCGGGCTTTCCTGAAGTGCATTGGGCCACCGTGCCGTTTTCGCTCATCCACCCGCGCAACGCCGACAAGCAAAACAACCTCGACACCACCCAGCTGAGTGCGGCCATGGCCCCGTTCTTTGGCGTGTCACCCGACCAGCCCAGCGGCTTTCTGTCCAGCCCCGCCTGGCAAGTGCTCAAAGACGACATGGCTTGGGACAATAAAACCACTTTCTGGTCACCCAACCCCGGCACGCTTTACCCGGCGGTGTTTGACTTGGCCGAACGCGCCTTGGCCGCCGCCAAAGCCTCGCGCACCTTTTCGCAACTGCCGCAACATGGCTGGCGCTGCTCCCTCACGGGCGAAAGCGAATGGCTCACCACCGACCCGGCGCAATTGCAAAAGTCTTACCGGCAGCAAAAAGACACGCTGTGGGCCAAAGTGCACCAAGCCAAAAAATCCTGGGCCAAAGCCGGTGAGCACCTGGGCGGCTTGTCGGCGCTCAAACGCCTGTGGCCTACCGTGTTTGCCGACCAAGTCAGCCAAGCCACGGGCAAAGCCTGCGGTCGATTTGTGGTCAGCACCCACACCATGGCGCTGGCCAGCCACTTAGAGCAATGGCTCGCTTCGGGTGCCCCCGCGCAACAAGATTTTTCTCAGGCCTGCAAAGACCTGGACCCTGAATCGGTGGCCCTGCCGCGCCGCCTCATGCGCCACGACCAGAACCACGTTGCCGACGCCAAAGTCTTGCCCGGCTTGCTCGAAGCCGCCCGCGACAGCGACGACGAAACGGCTTACGCCGAAACTCAAAAAGTCGTGCGCAACACCTTAGGGCTAGACAAACTCGAAACCTACTACAGCCTCATCATGATGGACGGCGACCGCATGGGCGCCATCCTGTCGGGCGACACCGCCACCCACACCGCCATCCCCTACCGCGACAGCTTTCACCCCAACGTGCAAAAAGGCTTTGACGCGCAAGCGGACCAACACAAAGCCCTCAAGGCCTACGGCGACCAGCCCCGTGCCATCAGCCCCAACCGGCACCTGGCCATCTCGGGCGCACTCAACGACTTCTCGCAAATCGTGGTGCGCCATGTGGTGGAACAAGAGCATCTGGGCCGCGTGATTTACGCCGGGGGTGACGACGTGCTGGCCATGCTGCCCACCGCCGACCTGCTCAACACCATGCAACGCCTGCGCCACGCCTACAGCGGCAGCGCCCCGCAAGACGCCCAAACCGACTGGGGCATGGTGCGCGACCGCCAAGGCGATGTGCGTGAGCAACTGGTGCTCAACAAAGGCTTTGCCTGGCTCAACGGCCGCCTCATGCGCATGATGGGCGAACACGCCACCGCGTCGACCGGCGCCATCGTGGCCCACCACCAAGCCCCGCTGGGTGCTGTATTGCAAGAACTGCGCGCCGCCGAAAAACGCGCCAAAAACGAGGGCGGCAGAAATGCTTTCTCCATCACCATCGTCAAACGCTCGGGCGGTGCGCTCTACCTGACCGAAAAATGGGGCGAACCCGTTGACCTGCTGCAAGACCTGATCGGCTTTTTGCGTGCTGATGGCACCTCCAGCCGCGCTGTGTTCAACAGCCTGGAATGGATGCGCGACCTGCCCGAACCCACGGACTCGGCCACAACCGAGATGCTGGCCAGTTTGTTGGCCTACCAACTCGACCGCCAAGCCAAAGGCAGCGCGAACGCACAAGCGCCCGAACTGGCTCAGCGCCTGGCCCAACTCTGCGCCGCACAAGTGCGCAGGCAAGAGCGCAAGGGCCTGAACTGGCTCGCCAACTTCATGGGCGTGGCCGAATTTTTGGCCCGTGAAACCCGCACAGGCTACACCACGGCCAACACCCACACCACCACCGAATCCACGGAAGCCAACGCATGAGCGCCGCCACCCCACACCACACCGAACACCGCTTCATTGAGCCACTCGACGTGCTCTTTTTGCGCGGCAACAAACTCTTTGGCGACCCCGGCAGCCACGGCGAATCGCTGGTGCCCCCATGGCCATCGGCCGCTGCGGGCGCATTGCGCAGCCACCTGCTGGCGCAAGACGGCACCGACCTGGCCGCCTTTGCCAAAGGGCACATCACCCACCCCAGCCTGGGCACACCCGCTGCGCCCGGCCCTTTTGCGCTCACCGCCTTCACGCTGGTGCGCCAGCTTGACGATGGCAGGCTGCAAACCCTGCACGCACTGCCCGCCGACCTGGTCGTGACCGACAAAGACGGTGACGCCAAACACATCCAAAGCCTGCGCCCCCAAGCGCCGCACACCGGCCTGCTCAACTCCAGCGGCTTTGCCCAAGTGCCCGTGCTGGCCGAAACCGAACGGCGCAAAGCCACCAGCGGCCTGTGGCTCAGCCAATCAGGTTGGCAACGCTACCTGAACGGCCAATTGCCCAACGCCGAACACGACCTCGTCAAAACCAGCGAGCTGTGGGCCATCGACTCGCGCGTGGGCATTGGCCTGAACGCCGACACCCGCAGCGCCGACGACGGCAAACTCTTCACCACCCAAGCCGTGGCTTTTAAACCCCGCGTGGGCTTTGTGGCCAGCGTGCGCGGTGCCACCTTGCCCGCACAAGGCAGCCTGCGCTTGGGCGGTGACGGCCGCGCCGCCAGCAGCCAAAGCGTGGACCACCAAGCCCCGCAGGCCGACCTGCACGCCATCGCCACCCAAGGCCGCTGCCGCGTCGTGCTGACCAGCCCCGGCTTGTTTGCCCAAGGCTGGCTGCCCAACGGCTTTCAACGCGAAGCCGACGGCTACCACTGGTTAAACCTGCACGACGTGCGCGCCCGCTTGGTCTGCGCCACCGTGCCGCGCTCAGAGACCATCTCGGGCTGGGACCTGGCGAACTGGCAACCCAAAGCCGCCCTGCGTGCCGCCCCCACCGGCAGCGTCTATTGGCTCGACCAATTACAAGCCAGCCCCGAAGCGCTCGGCAAGCTTGCCGACAGCGGCTTTTGGTCCGATGCCTGTGAAGATACGCACCGCCGCGCCGAAGGCTTCAACCGCTTTGCCTTTGCCGCCTACGACTGCATCTGACCGCCCAACACCTGCCACACCCGCAACACCCAACACCCTCATTTCAAGCTCCAAGGACTTCACATGTTTGAACAAAAAGCCGCCGTTTTTCTGTACGCCGTCAGCCCCGTGCACATGGGCGCAGGCCAAGCCATTGGCGTCATCGACAACCCCATCCAGCGCGAACGCCACACCGGCCACCCCTGCTTTGCAGGCAGCGGCATCAAAGGCGCCGTGCGCCACAGCTTCAAAAGCCTGGGGGGTGACGCCCAGCACATCACCCGCCTGTTTGGTCCCGAATCGGGCAGCGCCGAGCTGCACGCCGGAGCCGTCAGCTTTGGCGACGCCCAAATCGTGGCCCTGCCCGTGCGCAGCCTAAAAGGCGGCTTTGTTTATGCCACCTGCCCGCAAGCCATCGCCCGCGCCCAGCGGCTGCTGGCCCACCTGGGCCTGGCACGCAACTGGCCCACATTGCCCGAAGTGGCACAAGGCAGCTGCCTCACCGTCCACGCCACCCAACTCGGCGGCAGCAGCGGCAACCAACTGCACCTCGAAGCTTTTGAATACGCCGCCGCCGACAAAGCCTGCGCCACCCTGCAAACCATCGCCCAAGACCTGGCCCAAACCGCCATGCCCGCAGGCGACGGCTATACGTTTTTCCGCGAAAAAATGGCCAAAGACCTGGTCGTGCTCAGCGACAGCGACTTCGACTACTTCAGCCAACACGCCATGCTGATCGAGCCGCATGTGCGCATCGACGACACCACCGGCACTGCCAGCGACGGCGGCCTGTTTTACACCGAAAACCTGCCGCCCGAAGCACTGCTGATCGCGCCCCTCTTGGCCAGCCAAACCCGCAGCGCCAAAGAAGAAAAGCTCGACGCCCAAATCGTCATGGCCCACATGAAAGCCGTGCTGCACAGCCAACTGCTGCAAGTGGGCGGCGACGCCACCACCGGGCGCGGCCTGGTGGCCGCCACGGTGCTCACCGCTTAAGCCCAAGGAGCCCAAACATGAACACCCCCAAAACCCTGAGCCTTGGCAGCAAAACCAGCGGCACCGCCCCAACGCCAACAGCCAGCACTCAATCCACCGCCCCCCTGACGCTCGAACAACAGCGTGCGCAAGACGCATGGAACCAATGCGCAAAGTACGAGAAAGAACACGTCAACATCGCCAAAGGCCTGCCCGCGCTCATCATGAACAGTGGCCTCATGCAAGTGCTGGCCTTTTGCCATGAAAAAGGCAAAAAAGAAAAAGGTCTGCCCAATGAAAAAGTAGCCACACACCTGCGCATTTGGCTTAGCCAGCGATTCAAAAAAATTGCGCCCGACGCAAACTTCGAACCCTTTATGCAATCGCTGCTCAAAGCCAACCCCGCCGACTACCAAGCCATCACCACCGAAGCCTTCGCCTGGCTGCGCTGGATGCGCCAAATGTCTTCAGCCCGCGTGAAGCAAGACCCGAAAGCCTGACATGCCCATAGCCGCCGTACCCGAATACCTGGGCAAAGACTTCAAAACCGCTTCCCCCGGCCAGCGATTTGGCGTTTATTTGCCTATCTGGACAGCACGCGCCGACCAAGAAGCCGATGTGCGCAAACGCGCCGAAGCCAAAAGTCGCGAGGGTGATGAAGTAGCAGCACTGCTCAGCCGTGGCATGGACACTGCCATCGCCGCCCTACGTGCACGCGACCGCAAACCACTTGCAGGCCTCTGGGACAAAAACGACTTTGCAGCCCGCCATGCATGGAATGAAGTTTGCGCACTCAGCGCCGCCGACAAGC
Source organism: Limnohabitans sp. DM1 (assembly GCF_001269385.1). Classification (GTDB taxonomy): domain Bacteria; phylum Pseudomonadota; class Gammaproteobacteria; order Burkholderiales; family Burkholderiaceae_C; genus Limnohabitans_A. The sequence continues at coordinate 48,218 of NZ_CXOO01000045.1, forward strand.
ACATCGGCAATGCCATGACCCAGCGTCAAAACCAAATCTTTGACCACATGCCCCCTGCCCAAGGCCTGCGCCTGCACGCCACCGCCGTGGCCCCGTTCACCACCGGGCTGGGCAACGAACACCCGCTCGAAAACGGCTTTGCCTTCCTCAACCCCTATGGCCTGCCTTATTTGGCCGGCAGCGGGGTCAAAGGCGTGCTGCGCACAGCCGCCAAAGAACTGGCCAGCGGCCAATGGGACAGCCAAGAATGGCGTCACGCCGAAGACCCGCGCCACGAAGTGCACAACAAACAAGGCCAGCGCCTGTTTGATGTCAGCGACCTCGACGTGCTCTTTGGCAGCGAAGCCCTGGACGGTGAAAACCACCTGCGCGGCGTGCTCAGCTTTTGGGACGTCATCCCGCAAATCGAGGGCAACAGCCTCATGGTCGAAATCATGACGCCGCACCAAAGCCATTACTACCAAGACAAAGACGTTGCAGGCAGCAACAGCCCACACGACAGCGGCTCGCCCAACCCCATCAGCTTTTTAACCGTGCCGCCCAAGTCGCAATTTGCTTTCCATGTGGTGTGCGACAGCGCCCGCCTGGCACACCTGGCCCCCGACTTGGCCCACAACGACCGCTGGAAAACACTGCTGACCGAAGCCTTTGAACACGCCTTTGCCTGGCTGGGTTTTGGTGCCAAAACTTCGGTGGGCTATGGGGCCATGGACCGCGACACCAAGGCCGAAGAAAAACTTGCCAACGCCCAAGCCGAAGCACAAGCCGCCGCCGAGCAAGCCGCCAAAATGGCCAACCTGAGCGACAACGCCCGCCAGATCGAAACCTTTGTGCAAACCTGCCAACAAAAGCTCGTTGCCATGGGTGCCAACGGCAAAAAAGACAAAGCCAACACCGAGCTGCACGCCAAAGCCCGCGCCCTGTCGAAAGCCGCCCTTGAGGGTGCCGACTGGACCGCCGAAGAAAAGCGTGCCGCCGCCGAGGCGCTGGCCGAATGGCTGCCCCAAGTCGTGGAAGTCGACATGAAAGACGAGCGCAAAAAACTCAAACTCGCCGTGCTGCGGGGCGAAGCCTGAGCCCATGACCACCTGGTTCATCAGCCGCCACCCCGGTGCCAAGGTCTGGGCCGCAGAGCAAGGTCTGCACATCGACCAGCATCTGACCCATCTGGACACCACACTCGTCCAGCGTGGCGACACCGTCATCGGGACCCTTCCTGTGCACCTGGCTGCTGCCGTCTGCAGCCAAGGCGCACGGTTTTTTAACCTCAGCCTGGACCTGCCCGCCCACTGGCGCGGGCGCGAACTCAGCGCCGACGAACTGCGCCAGTGCCATGCACGGCTTGAAGCTTTTCACGTCTCGCCCAGCCCATTGCCCGAATTGACCACAGCACCATGACCACCCCCGCCCAAATCCAACTCATGCTCGTGTCCGAGCAAGCCGCGCCCAACCTGCTGCCCGCGCTGGACCCGGCCATGAAACCCCGTGAAGCCGTGCTGCTGGTCAGCCAAAAAATGGCGCACCGCGCCCAGGCGCTGCAAGCTGTGCTGCAAGAGTCGGGCATCAAAACCCAAACCGTGCCCCTGCCCGACGAGCACAACATGGCCGCGCTCGAAAGCATCCTGATGGACGTGGCCACCCAGCGCGACGGCCAATCCCTGGCCCTGAACGTGACCGGCGGCAACAAACTCATGGCCCTGGCCGCGCAAGCTGTGGCACAAGCTGCGGGCTGGCCCGCGTTTTATGTCGATGTGGACACCGACCAAATCATCTGGCTCGACAAAACCCGCCCCGCCCAAGCCCTGACCCAGCAACTGCGCCTGCGCCACTACCTGCGCGGCTACGGCTTTACATTGGCCGAAGGCATCGAACGGCCCCAGCCCAACACCGCCTGGCAAACCCTGCTGCAAGACCTGATCATCAACGTCGGCTCCCTTGAAGAAGCCATTGGCCAACTCAACCACCTGAGCCAAGAAGCCCAACGCAGCCTGCGCGTCACCCTCAGCCCCCGACAGCGCGAGCACCACGGCCTGGACGCACTGCTGCGCAAGTTCGAACAAGCCCAAGTCCTCAAACGCCAAGGCGACACGCTCGTCTTTGCCACCGAAGCCGCCCGCAGCTTTGCCAATGGCGGCTGGATCGAGCACCACGTCTACCAAAGCGTGAGCCAAGTCACGGGCGACCTGGCCATCCGCGACAAAGCGGCCAACCTGCAAGTGCTGGGCGACAGCGGACAGCCCAACGAAATCGACGTCGCCTTCATGGCCCGCAACCGCCTGTTCATGGTCGAGTGCAAAACCGCCCGCATGAACCACGAAGGCGACCTCAAGGCCAACGACACCCTGTACAAACTGGCCGAAAACTGCCGCCGCATCGGCGGCCTAGGCACACGCGGCATGCTGGCCACCTACCGCCCGCTACGCGACTCCGAGCAACGCCTGGCCAAAGCCCTGAACATCGAAGTTGTGGCTGGGCGCGACCTGAACCGCCTGGGCGAGCGCCTCAAACAATGGGTCAAACCCAAAGCCTGACCCCCAAAAAAGCCAAACATCGCCACCCCATGCACAGCATCACCCGCATCATCACCACCCTGCAAGCCACCCAAACCGTGGCCTGGCCCCACTTTGCGGGCAGCACACTGCGCGGCGCATTTGGCCGGGCCCTGCGCCGCGCCGCCTGCATCACCGGCCAAAACCAATGCACCGGCTGCCCCCTGCGCAACAGCTGCGCCTATGGCGTGGTGTTTGACCCCGCCGCCCCCGCCCAGCCCCTGCACCCTTCGTTCAGAGACGGCCTGCCGCGCTACCTTGTCCAACCCCCAGCGCTGGGGGCTTGCCAACTGCAGGCAGGGCAAACCCAAAGCTTTGATGTGCTGCTCTTGCCCGGCACCCAAGCACACCACGGCCTGATCGAACACACCCTGCGCAACGCCGTCGAAAAAGAACTCTTTGCACCGGGCCTGTTCAAACTCATGGACACACAAACCAGCCAAACCCACGTTTTGTCGGCAAGCACCGAGACACCCGCCCACATGCACGCCACAACTGGCCACATCACCCTGCGGTGGCTGACCCCGCTGCGCCTGCAGCACCAAGGCAAACCCATCTTCAAAGCCCAACAACTCGACGCACCCGGCCTGGTCCGCGCCCTGCTGCGCCGCCAAATGCAGTGGCAACAAATCACCGACCAAAAGCCTGCAACCACCACCCCCATCGCCACAACAACCCCCACACTTGGGCAGCCCGACCCCATGCATCAAGCCAACGCCTGCATGCTCGACACACGCAACCTGCAGTGGCACGACATCCAACGCCACTCAGGCACCCAAAACCAAAAACTGCCTTTGGGCGGCCTGATCGGCAGCGCAACTTTGAGCGGCCCCGTCGTGGCATTGCAAACCCTGCTGCCCCTGCTGCAAATGGGCGAACAACTGCACATCGGCAAAGAAACCGTCATGGGCCTCGGCCGCTACCAACTGAGCGCTGGCGAAAATACGCCCCCGCAAGCCACCGAATGCCCCATGGACGGATAGACTCACAAGGTTTGGCCAGTTCCTCAACCCGACACCGCAGCAGACCGACATAGGCTCAGCTTTTCATGACCCAAATTCTTTGGCAACTCCCCACGCAAGTGCTTGATGCCATTGGATTTTTTGACGTGAGGAGCCAAAACCAAGCCCCGATATTCAGGGGATTAAGACGACTGGATCTGAATGCCATCGTGCACATAGGCCCGCCAAAACCAAGCCCCGATATTCAGGGGATTAAGACGGGTAAACTCGCCCCATGGGCAAGCGACACCGCCAAAACCAAGCCCCGATATTCAGGGGATTAAGACGCTCCATGCTTTCGCAGTGGTGCGCGTGCTCTTCGCCAAAACCAAGCCCCGATATTCAGGGGATTAAGACGCTTCTCGTCAGCGTCATAACGGTATGCCTTGCCGCCAAAACCAAGCCCCGATATTCAGGGGATTAAGACCCTCGATGCTCAGCAGGTCCTCGGGGTCGGTGAGCCAAAACCAAGCCCCGATATTCAGGGGATTAAGACACTTGAATATGTATAAAGCCCACAAAACGGGCCAAAACCAAGCCCCGATATTCAGGGGATTAAGACCCAACAACTTGACCCGTCCGGGTGCCGGACTCGGCCAAAACCAAGCCCCGATATTCAGGGGATTAAGACGACCCCAATTTCTGCGAACTCCGCAGACAAAGCATCGCCAAAACCAAGCCCCGATATTCAGGGGATTAAGACATTATCTTGGCTCGCTTTGACTCCTCGGGCGTCGCCAAAACCAAGCCCCGATATTCAGGGGATTAAGACCACGCGGTTTGCCTCGTTGATGAACTGAAAAGCGCCAAAACCAAGCCCCGATATTCAGGGGATTAAGACGTCTCGCACCGTGCCACTGTTCGTGGCCTGGGTCGCCAAAACCAAGCCCCGATATTCAGGGGATTAAGACCTTCTGCAATTGCTTCTGCCCTTGCCCAATAGGCCAAAACCAAGCCCCGATATTCAGGGGATTAAGACCCGTACCGCCGCCTGAGACTTTGCCGCCCAAGCCAAAACCAAGCCCCGATATTCAGGGGATTAAGACCCCCTGTGCGGTACCAAGCTCAAAAAGTTTGTAGGGGCCAAAACCAAGCCCCGATATTCAGGGGATTAAGACGTTTGTGGGTTTCCATCTTCTTTGCCAAATAGCCAAAACCAAGCCCCGATATTCAGGGGATTAAGACCGGTTGCGCATGGCTTTGGCGTCATCCATACCCGCCAAAACCAAGCCCCGATATTCAGGGGATTAAGACGTCTTGCGCCGTGTCTTTGGCCCCGCGCTGACCGGCCAAAACCAAGCCCCGATATTCAGGGGATTAAGACGCGGGCGTGCGCCCAGCAGCCTTAACTGCGCGAAGCCAAAACCAAGCCCCGATATTCAGGGGATTAAGACTTCGCAAGCACGGTTGCGCTGTGGCTCGATGCCAAAACCAAGCCCCGATATTCAGGGGATTAAGACGATCATTTGACTTCCTTGGGTTGTTGATTGTTTGCCAAAACCAAGCCCCGATATTCAGGGGATTAAGACTTAGTTCGTGCCAGCGCATTGGATTTTTAAGCGCATCGCCAAAACCAAGCCCCGATATTCAGGGGATTAAGACTGACCCCAATTTCTGCGAACTCCGCAGACAAAGCAGCCAAAACCAAGCCCCGATATTCAGGGGATTAAGACCATGGCAGATAGACCTTTTTCTCGTTCATTTTTTGGCCAAAACCAAGCCCCGATATTCAGGGGATTAAGACTCCAAAAATTGCTCTTTGCTTTCGCAGTTGGAGAGCCAAAACCAAGCCCCGATATTCAGGGGATTAAGACTGCTGCCTTTTGCGCTGAAGCAAAGTCATCGTGCCAAAACCAAGCCCCGATATTCAGGGGATTAAGACACCAAGGCCAGGGCGGCCAGTTCGTTGATGATGGGCCAAAACCAAGCCCCGATATTCAGGGGATTAAGACATTTGACATTTTTGATACCTTTTTAAGTTTCGCCAAAACCAAGCCCCGATATTCAGGGGATTAAGACCACAGATCCGCGCTCACTGGTGCGCACAGTGACGCCAAAACCAAGCCCCGATATTCAGGGGATTAAGACTTGGCACGTAGACTTGGCCGAAACTTGCCATCAGCCAAAACCAAGCCCCGATATTCAGGGGATTAAGACGGCGCTGGCTGCCCAAAAACGCTGGGTATGCGGCCAAAACCAAGCCCCGATATTCAGGGGATTAAGACTCTTCGGACTGGGCCTCTTCGGCTTCGATGGTGCCAAAACCAAGCCCCGATATTCAGGGGATTAAGACCAAATTGTGCGGGCATTGCTTGGGCGTGGTCTTCGCCAAAACCAAGCCCCGATATTCAGGGGATTAAGACACGGGCGGCCGTGCATTTTCCAATTGATGGCAGGCCAAAACCAAGCCCCGATATTCAGGGGATTAAGACAAGTTGACTGGGCCGCAAATGTTGTCGTCGTTGCCAAAACCAAGCCCCGATATTCAGGGGATTAAGACCACTCCTCGCCGTCGAATACCGAAACGGTGTGACGCCAAAACCAAGCCCCGATATTCAGGGGATTAAGACCCAAAGAATCGGCGATGCGCTCCAAGCTGGTTGCCAAAACCAAGCCCCGATATTCAGGGGATTAAGACGTTGAGTGCCAGCGTTACGGTATAACGGGTTTCGTGGCCAAAACCAAGCCCCGATATTCAGGGGATTAAGACATGAATTTCAGCTAAGTCCTTGATTCCAAACGCGCCAAAACCAAGCCCCGATATTCAGGGGATTAAGACTCCGCAGCCAAGGCATCAGCCTCATTTTTAGATGGCCAAAACCAAGCCCCGATATTCAGGGGATTAAGACCAATTTTTGAATTCAACAAATCAACTGCATCGCCAAAACCAAGCCCCGATATTCAGGGGATTAAGACTGAATGCGCTTTGTCAGTTGTGCTACGAAGTTGCCAAAACCAAGCCCCGATATTCAGGGGATTAAGACGGTATGCACTGGCGCAAGACGGTACACAATCGCCAAAACCAAGCCCCGATATTCAGGGGATTAAGACACCTCGCCCCCAGTGAACTGCTCAATGGCAAGGCCAAAACCAAGCCCCGATATTCAGGGGATTAAGACCCTTGGCTTTGGCTGCTGTCATGCTTTCTTCAAGGCCAAACCCAAGCCCCGAAAATCAGGGGATTGCCCCAGCGGGTCTGGACAATGCTCACATCGCAAGACTGCGAGACCGGCACGCTGACACTGGAGCAAGCGGGTCGGGACCCAGAAACCTTATGGGCCTCCACCTCACTCGTTTCAGCCCTGGGCCAGCAGCGTTTTGGCTTCTTGCAAGGCCGCGTGTTCAAACGCTGGCCTGAAATCTGCCAGATCTGCACCCTGCAAACCCACATCGGCCGACATGGCCACCTCTTTCCACCGCACAACTGCGGCCAGCACCTCGGCCACAACCGTTTGGGCCTGCGCTGGCGACAACTCAAAACGGAACGCCTGTGCCATCAATTGCCTCACCGACGTGATCGGCCCCGTGTCCTCGCTCAACCAGGTTTTGGACTCTGCCGCCTTGTCTGGAAACGGGTTCAGGTCAAACGCTGGAGACAACCGCCACAGGTTATGGCCGCTGTACAAAAAGCCGATGTTTTGCAGGTGGTCGTCCACGTTGGTGATCAGATGGTTGAAGAGCAACCTGCGCCAGAGCTGCCTGGCGTCGATGGTGAAATGCTCACACTTCGCACGCATCACATCCAGGATCTCGGTGTACGAATGCTCATCATCACGACGCGCTTGCAGCAAGGTGGCTCCGGACATGTAGGGTATGCGCTGTTGCTCAGCTGTCCTGTCAAAGCGTTTGACCATCGCGACCGGATCGCCATGGACCAACACCACACGCGCCGTCGCGCTGTCAATGCCTGCCAAACGCGCCAGATGCAAGGCCAGCACCTCACCCCGCGTCACGGCACGCTCATCGCCCACACTGGGGAACTTGGCCAAACACAATGCGCTATCCGTGTCTTGCAGCGTGCATTTGGGCCGCATGCCCCCCAAAGATGTGCCCTTGCCCTGCAAATAGGCCAGGTCCTCAACCGTCTCCCGGCTCAGCTCCACAGCGCGGGATGCGCTCAGGATTTTTTCCAGCTCCAAAAACGCGGGCGTGCTGCGTTCGCCATCCGAGACGCTGCGCAGGTAGGTCCCAGTTTCGCTGCGCAAACGCAGCGCCCCAATGCGGCTGACGTCATCCACTGCAGCCAAATAATCCAGCTCGGTCAGTGGTGCCAGTGATGCATCTTTGGCACGGGCTTTGGCATGCGCCCGCGCGATCACCCGTCGGCCCCAGGCGTCTGGTTCGGTGTCGGCCAGCGCCCCCCAAAAACAACTGTCGTTTTGGGTGTGTGGCTTGTGCAGTTGGTAACCCAACACGCGGCTCAGGTCTGGGGACACATCAAAACATCTTGGGTGCGACAACCACTGTGGGCTGTACGCAAACTGAGAAAACTCGCGTTGTCCGTCTTTGACAAAAATGAGACGCCCCACCGGGTTCTCGGCTTGGCCCAAAAAAACATCCAGGGTTTTGCGCACTTGCGCCGGTTTGAACGCATTTTGCGCAGCCATCAAAACGCTCCGGACTCTGGTGACTTGCGCGACTTGCGCACGCGCTGGGGCAACTGCTCATCCATCAAGGCCAGGCCAATCGGGTCCTGGGGCGTGTCGAGCAGTTGGTCCAGCTGACCCAATTCGCCAAACACCTGCATGGCCCTGACGACATGCACCAGCGCCGTGCCTGGGTGACCGGCCTCCATGCGCCTGATCGTGGTCACCGATGCGCCGATGCGCTCAGCCAGGTCTTGCTGAGAAAAATGCCTGCGCCGCCTTGCCATGGAGATGGCTTGCCCTAAGCGGGCAAGGCTGCGCGTGACAGGCATTGGCAAGTGGTCAACTTGATTCATAAAGCTGATTTTATAACGCATTAAAATTTTTAAAACATCATATATAAATTTTAAATTATGAAGTCAGTGCAAAAGCATTGATCGGCAAGCTTGCCAATTACCGCGCTTTCGCAAAAGCCCGCGACACTGACCGGCATGAACACACGTCACCTGTTCCTGGTGGGTTACGACATCCGAGAAAACCCCATTCGCCGCCGCGCCCTGCGCGACGTGCAGCACCACGCGCTGGGTGGGCAAAAGTCGTTTTACGAATGCTGGCTCAGCGTGGCCGAGCTGCAAACCCTGCTGGCCCAAATGCGCCAGCGCATCCACAACGACACCGACCGTGTGGTCTTCATCCGCCTGGATGGCCGCAGCCAGAGCCTGCAACTGGGCCAGGCAGAGCCCATCGACAGCGCCGATTACTTCCACATCGCCTGAACACCGGCACCACAAGCCCACACACCGAAAGCCCAGCATGAGCACCCTCTACATCGACCGCCAAGGCAGCCAACTCACCGTGCAGACTGGCGTGCTGCACATCGCCACCCCGAATGGTGAGGCCGACCGCCGTCTGCCCCTCAAATACCTGGACCGCATCGTCTTGCGCACCGACACGCAGCTCAGCAGCAAAGTGCTGTGCGCTTTGGCCGACAGCGGTGTCAACCTCATTGCCCTGGGTGGGCGCGGTGGTCAAAAAATTGCCCAAATCACCGGCACGCCGCACAACGACGCCCGCCGCCGCTGGCAACAGGTGCTTACCCTCAGCCAGCCGCAGGCCTGCGCCCAGTTGGCGCACGGCATCATCCACAGCAAAGTCAAGCGCCAACGCGCCACCTTGCAACACATGGCAGCGCTCAGGCCCGACATCCGCAAACCCCTGTTTGACGGGCAGCAGCGCCTGGCGGGCATCTTGGCCACGCTGCAAAGCGCAGACACAGAAGCCCACTCGCTGGACCAGCTGCGCGGGCTGGAAGGTGCCGCCGCCGCCATGTATTTCGAGGCCTATTTCAGCGGCTTTGCACCGGCCTTGGGGGCCACCGGCCGCAACCGACGCCCGCCGCGTGACCCGGTCAACGCGGTGCTGTCGCTCAGTTACACCATGCTGTATGCCCAAGCCACCGCCGCCTGCTGGGCCGCCGGGCTGGACCCGGCTCTGGGCGCTTTGCACACCCTGAGCCACGGCCGGGCCGCGCTGGCTTGCGACCTGATGGAGCCCTATCGCCCGCTGATTGACCTGTGGGTCTGGCACCAGTTTCGTCAAGGCAACTTGCGTCCCGAGCACTTTGGCCACGATGGCGCGGGTGCCTGCCTGCTGAGCAAAGCAGGCCGGGGGCACTTTTACCCCGCCTGGGAACAACAAGCGCACCACCACCAGCGCAGTCTGCTGCGCTATGCCCGTGCCATGGACAAGGCCCTTATGCATGGCAGCCCCCAAGCCGCTTGGTCACACCTGATGGACAGCCCTGCCGAACACGCCACCAACACCGCCACACAAGCCACCCAGCCAAACGGATAGGACCGAGCCATGCAACACCGCGCCCTGCACACCCCTGCCATGAACGCCCTGCCCCTTTATCTGCACAACGGCAGCGCCCAGCGCCTGGACCTGGACAGCGCCCAACGGCTGCGCATCGAGCGCAAAGATTTGCCAGAGCGGCGCATCCCGCTGCACCACGTCTCGCGCATCGTGTGCAGCAGCACGCTGGACATCAGCGCCCGCGCCCTCATGGCCTGCATGAAAAGCGGCATTCCCCTGGCAGTGGTGGATACCAACGGCGAAACCCTGGGCTGGTGCCTGGGCGCTCGGCGCAAAGAAACCAGCTTGCGCCAACTGCTGACGCACGCCCTGGACGACCAAGCCTGGCCCACCCACTACGCCGAATGGCTGGCTCAGCAACACGCCGCCACCGCCGCGCAAACCTTGCTTTTGTGCGGCGTTCCTACCACCGCTGCCGCACGCCACAACCCCAGAACGGCGCTGTGCAATGCCCATTTTGTGAAACACAGCCAAGGCTGTGCCCAACAAGTGGATGCCCTGGCCCTGCTGGCCCAACACGAGCTGGCCGCCCAACTGACCCAAGCCACCAGCGCCCCCGAGCTGCTGGCCTGGCACCGCCCGGGGCTCAACCTGATCGAAGACTTGGGGCAAGTGATTGGCCTGCACGCGCACACCGACCTGCACCATGCGCCGCTGTTGCCCGAAGCCGACAAGCTCACGCCCTGGGCCGTTCGCCACTACGAACGCCACGCCGCCCACTGGCAGCAACGCATCGGGCAACTGATGTATGCGTTTGAACAATTCCTGCGCAGCCACTGGCTTTGAAGCCCCTGCACCTTGTCGCACACCATGGCCACCAAAACCCACCGCATGCAGTCCATTCCCCACAGCCACGCACAGCGCTGGCTGCTGGCCCACGACATCCGTGACAAAAAACGGCTGCAACGCGTTTGGCGCTTTTTGCGGCAAGAGGGGGTGCGATTGCAATACTCGGTGTACTTGCTGGCAGGCACACGCCAACAGGTCGAAAACATCATCGACCGCCTGCGTGAACTCATTGACGAAGCTGCAGACGATGTGCGCATCTATCCCCTGACCGAAAACACCCGCATCTGGGGCCTGGGCACGCAATTCAATGACGACGGCAACACGCTGAGCGATGCGTTCATGGACAAGCTCAGAGCGCTTGAGCAAGACACCGAACCCAGCAACGCAGAAGACGTCAAAAGGCTCAACCTTTCATGACACAGATTCGCCAAACCCAAGCCCCGTCAATCAGGGGGCTCATGCAGCCCGAAGGACGGCACTCGCAGAGTCCGACCTTGGCCTATGGCGCAGCAGGCGCCACTTCGGCTTGCAGCAGGCGGCCTTGCCACAGCCCTTGCAGGGTCCACCACAGCAGCAGTGCGATCACCAGGCTCACGCAGCCCAGCCACACCAGCGCCAGCGCTTGAAGCCACGGCACATCGGGCACCAGGTGCAGCGTCAAGGCGGCAAAGCCTGACAGGGGGAATGACATGCCCCAAAACGCGACGCCAAAGGGCTGCGACAGGCTGCGGCGCAACACCGTCAACGACAGCAACGTGAAAAACAGGGCCACGCCCCAGGCCATGTGCACCAGCAAACCAGGTGCCCCGAGCACACTGCCCGACAAGCCCACCAGGGCAGGCGGGGCGATGGTGATGAAGGTGGTGGCCAGCAAGCGTTCGGGCCACAGGCCAAGCATGCCGATGCGCACCAGCACCAGGGTCAGAGCCACCGGCCACAGCAGCACGGCCACGCCAAACTGGGCGGCAGACCAGGCTGGGTGCCCCAAAGCCACACCAGCCAGCGGCGGCAGCACATTGCCCACTACCGGAATGAACAAGGCCGGTGTCATACCCGGCCAAATGGCCGCGGGTGTCCGCCCGGCATGCAGCCAGCGCTGAACGACCCAGACGGTGGCCAAAAGCAGCGAAGCCGAACCCAACAGCCACAAGCCATGGGCCAGTGCACTGGGGCCAAAGAGGGTGACCATCACCGTGGCCACCAGCACAAAAGAGGTGGGCACCGCCGCCACAAACACATGGCGCACCGGGTGCGCCAGGTCTTCGCGCACAGCCGACGCATGGCGCAGCACACGCCAGAGCGTGGCCAGCAGCAAGGCCCCGAAAACAACCCCCGCCAGCACGCCGATGCCCAGCGACGCCCGCCAGGCCAGATCGCCCAGCAAGGGCTGCGCACGGTGCCAGGCCAGTGACAAGCCACTCAAGCCCAGCACCATGGAAAACCATCCCAATGCCAGATGTTGCACAGAAGAAGACGGGGTGGGCTGGCTCATGTCACAAAGGAAGGGGAGAAGTTTTGGATGTCAGGCGCAGGCCCTGACGGTCGAAGACGTCGATTGTGACTGGAATGGTCACGCCACAGGCAGGAGCACCCCCTCCCCTGGGAAACTAGCCTGCTGGATATGGCGTGCAAAGTGGGCGCTGGGCCTTTGTTGGAAGCGCTTCGGTATTTGCCTGAACCCCCACCGCCTGGGCGATGGGTGGTGGTCTGCGAGGGTTGATCGCGGCGAGGGCGACGCCCCTAAGGGTCAAGGGCGAATGGTGATCTCGTTTTTGACCGAGGTGACTCCCTTGACGCCACGTGCAATGCTTTCCGCCTTGTTGCGTTCCAGAGCGTTTTTGGCAAAGCCCGACAACATGACTGTGCCGTTCAAGGTTTCCACACTGATGGAGGAACCGGCGACATCTTTGTCTTCAAAAAACCGCGACTTGACCACCGTCGTGATGCCTGAGTCGTCAATGTAAGAGCCGACCGATTCCTGCCCGCGAGACACCGCGCAACCCGAAGCGGCCAAAAGGGCCAATGAAGTGGCCAATGCGGCCAAGGTGATTTTTTTGATCATGATGAAGTCCTGTCGTTCATGCACTGAAATCGACCCAGACTGCGCTGGGCCACAAACGAGGACCCACAGCACTGTCGCCGCCAAGCCCAAGTCAAGCCCAAGATAGGTCTGCCCGGGTGTGGCGTCAGTGCGTGGGCTTGCACAGGCGCTGACTGGTGTTTCAAGGGCATATTCATCACGGTGTGGCAGACAACAGACATCACCGCCAGTCCTTTTTACAGTGAAGTTTCTTCTTCATTTATTCACTGAAAAGGCCATCATGTCAGACCTCAAAACTCCTCAAGAAAAAATGTCAGCTGTGGGTGCAGACCTCAGCGGCAAAGTTAGCGATGTCATTGATGAAGCACGCCCAGTGCTTCACCGCATCGCGGATCGCGTCAGCGACACGGCGCAGGAATTGGCCCAAAAAGGCAAAGACGCTGCCCATGAAGCGCAAGAGCAACTGGAAATCGGCGCTCATCGTGTGCGCGAAAACGCTGAGCATTACGTCCAAAATGCGCCCCTCAAATCTTTGTTGATTGCAGCAGGTACGGGTGCTGCGGTGGCATTGGCTGTGTCTTGGTACATGAATTCCAACAAGCCCTGATGTTCAAGCTGCTGTTCAAACTCTTGGTGTTGCCTCCTGAATTGCTCAAAGTTCATGCTCAAGGCTACGCAGATTTGGCCAGCCAGGCATGGGCTGATCACCTGTGCGCCTTGAAAAACCGTTGGGTGATGTATTCACTCAGCGCACTGAACTTGCTGCTGGCTTTGATTTTGGGCGGTGTGGCCTTGTTGTTGTGGAGTGCATTGCCCCTGAACGACGCGCCGCATGCCTGGGTCTTGCTGGCCTTGCCATTGATCCTTTTGGGCCTCAGTGGACTGTGCTGGGCTTGGGCTCGCAGCGTGCAAGTACGCCCATTCATGGACGACATCAAATGCCAAATTCAGCTGGACCTTCTGGCGATCCAACAAGCGCAAACGTCATGAGTCACGACTTGACGCCCGCGCAGCGTCTGGCTGTTTCACGCGCCAGATTGGTGGACGCTTTACGCGACCCGGCGTGGCTGATTCTGGTGCAACGCTGGCTACAGGCCAAAGCCCGAGCGGCTTCGCATCAGCCCCCAGCCGAACGCGACGCAGCACCGTGAAGCCCGAAGCACGGAGGTCTTCTGTACCTCCTCCCTTTTCGACACAGGCATTTCGCCTTTTTTTGGAGCAAGAGAAATGAAAAACTTGATTTTCACAACCCGACCAGCATTGCTGGTCTTGTCTGTTCTTGCCAGCGCCATGGTGCATGCCCAAGACGTGACCCCCAACACGGGCATGTATTTGGGTCTCAGCGCGGGCGATTCCAAAGCGTACTTTGACAGCCGTCGCAAGGCAGAAGAACTGGGCCTGACCACCAGGACCCTGACGGAAGACCGCCGGGACACGGGCTACAAGGCCTTTGTGGGTTTTCCCATGAGTCCTTTTTGGGCGATTGAAACCGGTTACTTTGATCTTGGCCGTTTTGGATATTCCTCTAATACCACGCCTGCAGGGACCTTGTCGGGTACTTCGCGCATCAGAGGTCTGAACCTGGATTTGGTGGGCACTTTACCCATCACTGACCGCTGGTCTTTGCTGGGACGTGTGGGCGCAGCCTATGCTGAAACGAAAGACAGCTTCAGTGGCTCCGGTGCTGCAGCCAGTGGCACTTCCTCAAAAACCAATAACGACACCAACTACAAGTACGGCTTTGGCACGCAATACGCCTTCAGCCCAGCCCTGACCATGCGTCTGGAAGCTGAGCGTTACCGAGTCGACAATGTCATGGGCAAACGAGCCGATGTGGATTTAGTCTCGCTCGCTTTGATTTATCGCTTTGGCGGCCCCGTGCAAAGCACGCCCGTGGCCTACACCCCGGCCCCGTATGTGGCCCCGGCCCCCGAACCCGTGGTGGCACAGGCACCCGTGGTGGCGCCACCAGAGCCACCACCTCCCCCTCCAGCGCCTGCACCCAAGCCTTGGGTCAAGGTGAAGTTGGAGGCCGACTCCTTGTTTGGTTTTGACCAAGACAGCCTGCAAGCCGATGGCAAACAAGCTTTGGACAAACTGCTTGAGGAGCTTAAAACCGTCAACGTCGAGGCGATCCAGATCACGGGGCACACCGACCGTTTGGGCAGCAAGGCATACAACCAAAAGCTGTCCACAAAGCGCGCCGAAGCGGTGAAAAATTATCTGGTACAAATCGGTGGCATCCCCGCCAACAAAGTCACGGCAACCGGTGTGGGCTCCAGCCAGCCCGACACCCAACCCGGCGACTGCAAAGGCAACAAGGCCACCCAAGCCCTGATCACTTGTCTGCGCGCTGACCGTCGTGTTGAAGTGGAAGTCACAGGATCACAACAACAACGCTGAGCACCTTGAAAAAAAGCCTGCACCTGGTGGGAGGTGCAGGCTTTTTTCATGTCCAAACACATTCCCGCTTGGATAATTTTTTGGTAAATCCATAAACGTCTGTTGCGCAGCTTTGCTGATGTCAGCGAGCACTTGACCCCGGCGTAGGCAGCCCATTCAAACCCACCTGTTTTTCGGCGTAGACATCACATAAAAACCGCACAAAAGCGGCCACTTTGCTACTGACCAAACGGCGAGACGAATGCAGGATCCAGATTTCTACGGTGCGTTCAGGCACCTCACCCCAGCACACCAGTCTTCCTTGCGCAATATCTTCTTCAATGAAATTCCTCGCCAAAATGGCTGCACCTATGCCCACGATCGCGGCGTCTCGGATGGTGATGGGGTTGGGCAATCTGAGGACAGCGTGTCGATAAAGGGTCTGAGTGACTTCGCCGCTGCGAAGGGTCCATGTGCCGCTGTCGGGCATGCCAATCCCAACAATAGCGGGAATGCTGGGCATGGGGTCCGAAGCAGTACTCGCTTTTGGAAAAGCCAGCGATGGGGCTGCAACGACCGCAAGCCTGTCGCGAAAGAAACACCGCCCGACCAACTCGTCGTCAGGCTTGGGGTTGACGCGGATCACCACGTCGTAGCCGTCCGCGATCAAGTCGACGGCATGGTCTTCCACCGTGACTTCTACTTGAACGTCAGGATAGCGAGCTGCAAACTCGGCGGCCAGCCTACCGATGGCTGCATTGCCAAATGTGACAGGCGCACTGACGCGCAACCGCCCCCTTGGCTCGCCCCGACCTTCGGTCAATTCTTGCGCAGCATCCGATACTTCTTCCAGCAAACCTGCCGTTCGGTTGTACAGGGTTTTGCCCTCTTCAGTCAGCCGAAATGAACGGCCCACGCGCTCCAGCAAGCGCACCCCTATACCCTCTTCAAGTTCGGCAACATGCCTGGATAAAGAAGCTTTGGAGCGACCACTGGAGCGACTGGCTTTGCCAAAGCCCTCGTGACGGGCAACCAGATTGAAATCTGCCAGGGCTTGGAAATTTAACTGTTTCAAATTTGAAACTTTCCGTATTGATTTTGACTATATATTTTAAAAAT
Source organism: Limnohabitans sp. DM1 (assembly GCF_001269385.1). Classification (GTDB taxonomy): domain Bacteria; phylum Pseudomonadota; class Gammaproteobacteria; order Burkholderiales; family Burkholderiaceae_C; genus Limnohabitans_A. The sequence continues at coordinate 64,560 of NZ_CXOO01000045.1, forward strand.
GATACAGCATACGATCTGTCCATTGAACTTTTACTTCATCACTTCAAAGGATTTATCGTGTCGACAGAAAACCTATTGAGACCCTTCAGCCATGGGCCATTTGAATTCAAAAACCGCGTATTCATGGCCCCCATGACGCGCTCGCGTGCCGCAGAGCGCGTGCCTAACGAACTGATGGTTCAGTACTACACACAACGTGCATCGGCAGGCCTGATCATCACCGAAGGCACCCAAGTGAGTGAGCAGGGCATCGGTTATGTCTTCACGCCGGGCATTCATACGCAAGCGCAAATTCAGGGATGGAAACGTGTCACTGACGCTGTTCACGGTGCAGATGGCTTGATCTTCGCTCAGTTGTGGCATGTGGGTCGTGTCTCTCACCCTGAATTCCACGGCGGCAAGCTCCCCCTGGCACCTTCGGCCATTGGTTTTCAAGGACAGGTCTATACCCCACAAGGCCCCCAAGACACGGTGACCCCGCAAGCCATGACGCTTGACGATATCCAGCAGGCAATTGCGCAGTTCAAGGTGGGCGCACAGGCTGCCAAAGATGCAGGATTTGACGGGGTTGAAATCCATGGCGCTTTTGGTTATTTGCCGGCCCAATTCTTGGAAGATGGCTCCAACCAACGCACCGATGAATATGGTGGCTCCATTGAAAACCGTGCCCGCTTTTTGCTGGAAGTCACCGATGCCGTGATCGCCGTTTGGGGTGCAGATCGGGTTTCTGTGCGACTGTCGCCTCGCATTCCTTACAACGGTATGAGCGACAGCCAGCCAGAGCAAACCTATTTGTATGTGGTTGAGCAGCTCGAAGCGCGCAAGCTGGGCATTTTGCATTTCATGGAACCGGCGCAACTGCCTGAAGGCGTGAGCCCCTTGGCACCACGCGTGCGCCAACGGTTTACAGGTTTGCTTTTGCTCAATACAGCTTATGACCAACACAGTGCCGCAAAAGTCATTGATCAAGGGGGCGCTGATGCGGTGTCGTTCGGGGCGATGTTCTTGGCCAATCCCGACTTGCCCGAACGCTTCAAACGCGGTGCACCGCTCAACCAGCCTGATCGCGCCACCATGTACGGTGGCCAGGCCCAAGGATATGTGGACTATCCCACGCTCGACCCAGCAAACGCCTAATTTTTGGTTCGCCCATCAAGGTTCACCTTCATTCAACACCCTGCCAATAAGGCGAAAAAACAATGCAAAAGTTCATGGTGGATATTTTGTTGCAAGGCTTGGACAACGACACCCGCATGCGCTTGCTGCCCGCAGAGCAAGCCATGGTCAAGACTTGGGAGGCAGATGGCAGCTTGCTGGCCTCGTACATCAAACACGATGTCGCAGGCATTTACCTGGTTCTGATTGCGCAAGATGCTCAAGAAGCGGACGCAAAACTTTCAAAGTTGCCGTACTACCCGTACATGAAGATTGAAATAACGCCATTGCGTGTGATCTAACACCGCCTTGACCGACTTGGTGCCTGCGCAGCAGGCACCAAGGTCAGACTTTGCGAATGCCGACCGATGGGTGCAACCAATTTTTCAAAGGCGCCTGCCCTGTATCAAACGCACCAAAATCACCACAACGGCAATGACCAGAAGAATGTGGATGAACCCTCCCATGGTGTAGGAAGACACCAAGCCCACCAGCCACAGCACCAGCAAAATAACGGCAATTGTTTCGAGCATGTTGGCAACTCACTTCTTGGGTGCGTCTTTGGACTTGTCAATTTCATGACCAATCACGCCGCCCACAGCAGCGCCGCCGACGGTGCCCGTTGTGCTGCCGCCAGTCAGGATCGAGCCCCCAATGGCCCCCACGCCAGCGCCGATAGCAGTATTTTTTTCCTGCTGAGACATGCCTGCACAGGCGGCCAGGCCCATGGCTGCGGTGGCCAAGGTCACAGCGCTCATGAATCGGTAGAAGTGTTTCGTTGACATTGCTGAACTCCTTGTCGTGATCGGTGATTGCCTGGACCCTGCCCACACCAACACAGCGCAAACAGGCCAAGGCCGTTCAGCATAGAAACGGACGATGCAGACGTCTGTGCCTTCACACACCTTGGCGCCATAAACGCCTGCTTCACATGAAGCGACTCGTGAGTCAGCATCGAATGGAGTTCAGCTGCTTTTCAATTTCTGCCTCAGCCGAGCAATCGTTTGGCTGTGCAGTTGACAGACACGGGAGTCGGTAATACCCAGAACTGCGGCCATCTCCTTGAGGTTCATCTCGTGTTCGTAGTACATGCTCATGATGTGCTGCTCTCGCTCAGGCAAAAGACCGATGGCATCGACCAAGGCCTGTCTCATTTTTTGTTTTTCAAGCAAATGCAAAGGATCGGCCTCCGAGTCGCTGATGAAACGGTCCAAAAAACCATCGTCGCCATCGACCTGCCCCGTCAATTCATCCAAATAAAGCAACTGGATTCCACGAGACTTTGAAAGCATCTCTTGATAAGCGCTCAGGGTGATGCCCAGTTCATTGGCGATCTCCTGCTCGCCAGGCTCTCGACCTAGTTTTTGCTCAGTTTTTTGGATCGCTTTTTCAATGCTTTTGTGCTCTCTGCGTGAAGTGCGTGACATCCAGTCCGTGCTGCGCAACTCATCCAGGATCGCTCCTCGGATGCGTTGATTGGCATAAGTTTCAAACTGTGCCCCATGCTGGCTGTCGTACTTGGCAATCGCATCGGCCAAGCCCATCATGCCCACTTGAATCAGATCGTCCACCTCGACGCTGGCAGGCAGCTTGGCGTGTATGTGGTGTGCAATGCGCTTGACCATCAAACTGTGTTGCTTGAGCAAGCTGTTGATATTGGGCTGGCCCTTGAAGTTGTACATCGTGCAGGATCAAAGCCGGTTGTCTGTCAGCGCTCTTTGCCGCCGACTTGCGCGAGGTTTGGCAAACAAATTTTGGAGCTCCGAATCTTGCAAGTCGATGTGGATTTTTTGAGTTGTTCGCAACGATTGCGAAACCCAATGCAGTGGATTTGCCCGTGACCAGTTTTGCGCCAATGGCTGGTCTTGAGTGCAGCCGCGCACCACCACTTGATTCAAAATCAACATGTCCAAAAGTGGGCCTAGTTTGAAGGCTTCGTCCATGTGACTCAGAAGTGCACCCGCCAAAACGCAGTTCTCAAAAGCTTTCAAACTGGCTTGATTCACCTCGACTTGGGCCGTGGCGTTCAAGACCAACAGGCGGTGCAAATTTGGCATCAAAGGTTTGGCTTGTTTGGAGGGCGGTTTGCTGTTGTGAAGTGAAATTCCAGGGGTGTCCACCAACACCAGGTGTTTGTTGTGCCACAGGTTCAACAGGTCATTGACTGCGGCCACATCGTGTGCCAAATGTGCGACAACTCCTGTGTCCCGGGTGAGTTGCCGCAAGGTCTCATTGCCCAGCATGGCACGGGTGTCCAGTGTGACCAAGCCTACGCTGGCGGGGCCATGCATTACCGCGCATTGCGCCACCAAACTGGCTACAGCCGTTGTTTTGCCAACGCCTTTGCTGCCCACGACCAACATTTGACCGCCTTGCTCAATCAAACTCGGACCTGCCAAATCGGTTTGAACACAGCGCGACAAATGCTGTGCAACGGCTTGCATGTCGGCGCGAAGCTTGACCAATCCACCCTGGGGCAGTTGTTCCAGAATCTCACGGATGAGTTTGGAAGAGTAACCCGCATGCAACAGACGATGCGTTAAATCCGCATGCGCCGGTTTCTGCTTGGTTTGCGACAACCATGCCATGGTGCTAAATCGTTCCTCCACCATGGCCCTGAGATCTTTCAACTCCGACATCAGGTTGGGGGTGGACGTTGTCGCTGTAGGGTCCAGGTTTTTCCATTCATTACGCAAATCAAGCGCTGGAGAGATCGCTTCCGTGTTCTCCATGCTGCGGCCAGTTGCGTTTAATTTTTGTGGGCTCTCCGATGTCGCCATGTGACTGGCGTCTTGCTTTCTTTGATTGTTCTCTTGATGCTGTTTGCGCAAAAGCCTTTCTCGCACAAAATCTTGAAATGACAACGTGCTCATGGCCATTGCTTCGGTGCCGTTGGCAACGCTGGTTCTTTCGTCATTCGCTGGTGTTGACGTTTGCTTTGGCAAAGGCAAACTCGGTGGTGCAGACTCTTGTGCTGCGGCCGTGATCTCCACACCACCAGGCACATCGCGGTTGGACAAAATCATGGTGGCCTCACCAAATGCCAGTCGCGCCTTATTCATGGCGGCCCGGGCGTTTGGTGCTAAAAATTTTTGAATATTCATCATGTGTTACCTCTCAAAATCGGGCCTATTCGAATGCTGTGGGTTTCAGGTATTTCACTGTGGGCCAAAACCTGTAGACGGGGCACAATGCGCCGCAGCAGTCGCGCAATTTGTAAGCGGATAGGGTCAGGAACCAAAAGACAAGCGGGCATACCGTTGTCCTCTTGCTGGCGGCTCAATTCAATGGCTGATTTGCTCAACATATCGGCCACCCCAGGGTCCAGGGCTTGACCACCGTTGGGGTTGGTCAGTGCCTGCATCAGCATTCGCTCCAACGCGGGGTCCAAGGCCATGACTTCGAGTTCGTTCACAGTCCCATAAATGTGCTGAACAATTGCGGGCGCCAATGCAATTCGAATTTTTCGGGACAGTTCTTCTGGATCAGTGATCTGACTAAATTCAGCCAAGGTTTCAATGATGGTGCGCATGTCTCGGATGTGAACAGATTCGTTCAATAGCAACTGCAATACTTTTTGAAACACTGGGATTGAAATCGATTTCGGCACCACTTCTTCAATCAGTTTGGGAGCCAATGCAGTGATGTGCTCGACCAATTGCTGAGTCTCCGTGCGGCTGAGCAGCCGTGCAGCATTGATTTGCATCAAGTGTGAAAGGTGTGTGGCCATGACGGTTTCACAATCCACCACCGTAAATCCGAGTGACAATGAGTTTTCGACTTGGTTCTCATTAATCCAAAATGCAGGCAGACCAAAAGCAGGGTCTGTGGTCGGGTTTCCGATCAAGGGCACACTGACCCCGCCTGGGTTGATGGCCAAGTGCTGACCCGGAAACGCCTCGCCGCTTGCAATGACGACGCCCCGCAGTGTGATGTTGTAAGCACTGGGCTTGAGATCTAAATTGTCTTTGACATGCACAGAAGGCGGAAGAAAGCCCATTTCTTGGGCAAATTTTTTCCGTACACCTTTGATTCGACTGAGCAAATCACCTTGTCTGTCTTTGTCCACCAGAGTGATCAACCTGTAGCCCAACTCCAGTCCAAGCGGATCGACGGGTTGCAGATCGTCCCAGCTCGCTTCACTGTCAACAGGGACTGGTGCTGTGCTGGAGTTTTCCAAGTTCAGGATGGGTTTTTGAGACTTTCGCCAGGCCGCAAATGCAATCAAACCACCGATGGGGAAAAAAACCAGCAGTGGCATGCCCGGTATCAGACCCAGCACCACTAACAAGCTTCCCGTAACGCCCAGCACGAGGGGCGAACCTAACATTTGCTCAGCCACTTGCCGGCCAACATCTTGCTCATTGCCAACGCGTGACACCACCATGGCCGCAGAGATGGAAATCAACAAGCCTGGAATTTGAGCGACCAGTGCATCTCCTACAGCCAACAAAATATAAGTGTTGGCAGCCTGATTGGCACTCAAGTCGTGTTGCAACATGCCGATGGTCAATCCGCCAATGATGTTGATGAACAAAATCAGGCTCTGATGAATTTCAAGTGGGTTGCCCAGCATGAGGATTGATAGCGTGGAAGTCGAGTCTCCCGGCGATCAAGAAGATGACAGTCTTGATCGTTGTGATTCGCGTAAACCCACGCGCACGACGCTTGGATGCCTGGAACAAACCGTTGATGGCTTCGAGGAATCCGTTGGTCTGGCGTGTCTGCGCCCAGGCCACGATGCCTTCCATATGAGCGCGGATCATCTTGGCAACGTCCTTCATCGGTTCGACCTTGGAGCGCATCACGCATGTGCACCAGTGATCCAGCATGGTTCGCACAACGTTGATCTGCTTTCGATCAAGGATCTCACGCAACTGCTCTTTGTAGGACCACGCCCTGGCCGTGCGTTTGACGGTCATCTTGGCCATCAACGCATCCAGTTCAGCTGCCGCCTCCGGTTTGAGCTTGGCTGTGTCTTTGAGCAAAGTCCAG
>NZ_CXOO01000046.1 GCF_001269385.1 Limnohabitans sp. DM1
CGGATCACGTTTGACAAGTTTCACATCATCGGTCACGCAAGCACTGCAGTGGACAAGATGCGCCGGATCGAGCAGAAGACCGACAAGTCTCTCAAGGGCATGCGCTGGACTTTGCTCAAAGACACAGCCAAGCTCAAACCGGAGGCGGCAGCTGAACTGGATGCGTTGATGGCCAAGATGACCGTCAAACGCACGGCCAGGGCGTGGTCCTACAAAGAGCAGTTGCGTGAGATCCTTGATCGAAAGCAGATCAACGTTGTGCGAACCATGCTGGATCACTGGTGCACATGCGTGATGCGCTCCAAGGTCGAACCGATGAAGGACGTTGCCAAGATGATCCGCGCTCATATGGAAGGCATCGTGGCCTGGGCGCAGACACGCCAGACCAACGGATTCCTCGAAGCCATCAACGGTTTGTTCCAGGCATCCAAGCGTCGTGCGCGTGGGTTTACGCGAATCACAACGATCAAGACTGTCATCTTCTTGATCGCCGGGAGACTCGACTTCCACGCTATCAATCCTCATGCTGGGCAACCCACTTGAAATTCATCAGAGCCAGTTTTTCAGCAGATCGGTAGACGACAACTCCAGCCCTCGGGCATTGAGTGTTTCGAACACGGTGTAAGCGCTGATGTCATCTTCGACCGTGATCAGGATGAACAGCAGTTGCCGCGCCACCGTGTCAGACAGCAGGCGAGCAAGGGCCTCACCCTCCAATCCGGAGTCTGCAAGCCGCTTTTGGAACCATCCAAAACATTGCCACAGCATCCGATTGGACTTTGGCAGTCCACGCGGGTTGTTTGGCTTGCGCAGTTGAACCAGATAGTCTTGATAAAACCCATCATCGGTATCGTTGAGGAACAGCTTGCTGCTTTGCATCAGAGACGCGGGGTCTTTCCGGCCTATGAACAGTTGGCGCAGCTCGGTCGCTCGTTCGGCATTGGCTGTGTTTGTGGCTTCATCACCGGGTAAATTCAAGAGACGGTCGATCACCGCCAAGGCCAACACACTCAGTGTCGCAACACGTTGCTGGCCGTCAATGATCTGGAATTCACGGTCCGTGACGGCCTCGACCACCAAAGCGCCCATGTAATGGAAGCTTCGTGGCGCATTCAGCAACTCCTGAATGTCGTTCCACAGGTCTTCCCACTGTTCCTCTTCCCAAGCGTAGTCGCGTTGAAACGAAGGTACACGGTATTTCTTGCCGTTACCGATCAAGTCCAGAAAGGTGACGTCTTGGGTCTTTAACAAATTGCTTTTGGCCATGGTCGTCATCCTAATTTATTTGGACAGCGTGGATTTTCTGCGGGTGACAGTGTGCTTAAATTTGAACCTACTGCGTCAACTGCCCGCTGAAGGCTTGGTGCAGCAGGGATTTTTTGAGGTCGTCGAGGGCGGTGAGTTTTTGGCGGTAGATGGATTTCAGTCGCTCAACCGATTCTTTGGCTTCTTCAATTTCAGCAACGATTTGTTTTTGATCTTCGACGGGCGGTAGTTCAAGCGCAAAGTTGCTCAGATCGGTGTTGCTCAGGTTTGGCATGACGGCACCACCCGCAATGTTTTCCAGTTGTTGTTTGCATTGGTCTGAGCGCAGCAAGTGAACCAGATAGCCTGCATCACAACGAGAGGATGGCTTGATGAAGAAGCTGCCGGTGCCGCATAGCCACCCGTCTTCTGCATCGGTGACCAAGGCGCAGCGTCCCATTTCGCCTCTGCGACCAATCACGATGTCGCCCGTCCGCATGATGTAGTTGGCCAGTCGTTTGGCTGTTTCACCTGAAACGGTTTTTCTGTAATCCGGCTCAATGCCGTTCTGGCTGATGTGCGCTGGGTTGACCAAAGGAATGCCGTTTTCGATGTAATCCTGTTTGTGCAGAAGCGAGCCGAACGGGCCAGTGAAAATGCCACCAGTGGCTTGGCCGAGTGTTGTGTGAGTGACGTTTTTGGTGCGTCGATTGAAAAGTGTTGTGAGCTGACTTTGAAAAAGGGCTTCAGCGTTTTGGAGGTTCTTTTCGGCGTTGGCTTTGGCGGTGGCGATGTCGACAAAGGCTTCGTCGAGGAGGGTGACGATGCGGCGTTGTTCTTCGATGCCGGGATAGCTGATTTGAATGGCCTTGTATCTGTCTCCATCTAAATTTCTAATGCCTGTCGAGTTTGACTGCATGCCTTCAGTAACTCCAGACAGGTATGTCCAGTGCAAGAATTTTTGCAAAAATCTTGAGTCGACTTCGCTGGCAGATTTGACTCGGATGGCGGCCGTGAAGTTGCTGAACGAATAGTCGCCTTCTGATTTGTCAAAAAGCACGACGCGTCCAACGGGCTGCTTTGGGCCGCCACCTGACTTCTCAAGAATGATGTCGCCAGGGCTTAGTTTGCGTTTCTCAAACTTCTTGGCTTCGACTTCAATGAACGCAATATCGGAGTCATCGAGTGTGCCGTCTTTGGTGAAATTGGTGTTGCGAATGACGCCGACCATTTTTAGTGGCGCTTTTTCACCTTTCCAGAGTCCATTGATGAATGTGCAAGCCTCGTCAAGCGGCTTTGTTGTCCACCCCGCCTTCACGCCAACAACCCCCGAATATTCCCCAACACCTCCGCCGCCTCGGCATCCAGCTCCGCGATCTCATCGAGGATGTCCGCCGGGCTGCGGTGCACCACTTCTTCGCCGCCGTTCGGGTTTTTCACCGACAGGTCAAAGGTGTCCAGGTTCACGCTCTCAGCGGCCACGCTCCAGCTTTTGGGCGAGTCGACAAAGCTCTTTTGCAGCTGCACAAACTCCACCAGGTCCGCGTCGTTGAGCGGGTTGGTTTTGCCCATGTTGCGGCCGGGGTCGAGCTGATAGAACCAGGTCTGGCGGGTGGGCTCGCCTTTGGTGAAGAACAGCACCACGGTTTTGACGCCCGCGCCCTGAAAGGTGCCGCCGGGGCAGTCGAGCACGGTGTGCAGGTTGCAATCCGTCAGCAGCTGTTTGCGCAGGGCCACGCTGGCGTTGTCGGTGTTGCTGAGGAATGTGTTTTTGATGACCACCGCCGCACGGCCCCCGGCACGCAGGCTTTTGATGAAGTGCTGCATGAACAGGAAGGCGGTTTCCCCGGTTTTGATGGGGAAGTTTTGCTGCACCTCTTTGCGCTCTTTGCCGCCAAAGGGCGGGTTGGCCAGGATGACATCAAAGCGGTCGCGCTCTTGGATGTCGTTGATGTTTTCGCCCAGCGTGTTGGTGTGCACGATGTTGGGCGCCTCGATGCCGTGCAGGATCATGTTCATGATGCCGATCACGTAGGCCAGGCTCTTTTTCTCTTTGCCGTAAAAGGTGCGCTTTTGCAGCGTGTCCAGGTCGTCGGCCTTGGTGGCTTTGGGGCTCAGATACGCAAAGGCTTCGCACAAGAAGCCTGCCGATCCGCAAGCCGCGTCGTAAATGCGTTCGCCAATCTGTGGTTGAACCACGTCGATCATGGCGCGGATCAGTGGGCGCGGTGTGTAGTATTCGCCGCCGTTGCGCCCGGCGTTGCCCATGTTTTTGATCTTGGCTTCGTACAGGTGTGACAGCTCGTGCTTTTGGGCTTGGCTGCCAAAGCGCAGTTCGTCGATGCGGTCGATCACGTCGCGCAGGTTGTAGCCGCTTTGGATTTTGTTGGTGATCTCGCCAAAGACTTCACCGATTTTGTATTCGATGGTCTGCGGCCCGCTGGCGCGTTGCTTGAAGCCCGCCAGATACGGAAACAGTTTGGCGTTGACGAAGCCTTTGAGGTCGTCGCCCGTCATGGCGGCGTTGTGGTCGATCTTGCCGTCTGCTCCTTTGGGGGCGGCCCATGCGGCCCAGCGGTAGGGCTCGCTCAAGATGAATTGGTAGTCACGCCCCTCCAGCACCGCCTCGGTGGCTTTGTCGGCTTCGAGGGCGTCGAGGTACTTCAAAAACAGCAGCCAAGAGGATTGCTCGGTGTAGTCCAGCTCGCTGGTGCACCCCGCGTCTTTGTGCAGGATGTCATCGATATTCTTAAAGGTTTGTTCGAACATAGGTTTGCATTTTAGGGGTGAGGCGCAGCCGAGGTACTCGGCGCAGGCCTTATGGGCAGTTGTCCGTTGACGTCAACTTTGTACCGGCACACTGCGGTCAGAAATAAATGGCTTGTGGATGGCGTGCTGTCTAACTACAATTGTGGTAAATGATGAAAGGCACACCATGACCACCGTTTCCATGCGCATTGACGAGTCTTTGGTTGGCGCGGCCCGCGTGGCTGCCAAAGCGGAATTTCGCACCGTGCAGGGGCAGGTTGAGTTCTGGGCCAAAGTGGGACGCGCTGCCTTGGATAACCCCGATTTGCCTGCATCTTTCATTGCCGAAAGCTTGATGAGTCTGGCCGAGCCGCGAGAAGACAGCTCCTCATTTGTCCCTCGAAGCCGAGCCAGCTCGCAGGCATGAGTGGGCAGGTGCAGCAAACGCGGCGGTTTGCCCGCGTTTACAAAAAACTGACCCAAATCAGCCTGATTGCCGACACCGATGCGGCGGTGGATGCGGTGGTCGAAAATCCTGACGTGGGTGAGCGTAAAAAAGGCGATCTGGACCAGCTCTGGGTCTACAAGTTTCGCAGCCAAGGTCAGCTCTATCTGCTGGGCTACACCCGGGAAGACACTGTGCGCTTGGTCTACTTGGAAGCCATGGGGCCGCATGAGAATTTCTACAGGAATTTGAAGCGCTGAGGCTCGCCATCCGGTGGCGTTCATGGCTGCACGGCATCAAATGGATGCGACCACTTCGGCCTCAAAACCAAACACATCGACCACGCGCACGCACAGCTTGCATGGCTAGCTTGGGCGCAGGCTGCTTGTCGGTTTTAAAGCCGCCGACCTACGGGTTGACCGTGCAAATCATTTCAGACTTCAGCGTGCTGGATCATGAGGCGCTGCAAAGCGCTCACGCAAATAGGCCACGATCGCGCCCGAGTCCTGCAGCCACCGGGTTTGGCCATTGGCCTCGGTGATCTTCAGGCAAGGTACTTTGCTGGCCCCGCTGCCTTTCAGCAATTCATGGCGGTTGCCTGTGTTGTGCTGCGCGTCGCGTTTTTCAATGGGCAAGGACAGGCGACGCATTTCCTGGCGCACCTTGATGCAAAACGGGCAGGTGCTGAACTGGTACAGCGCCAGGCTTTGGCATTGCTGATCGACAGCGGCTTGCTCGGCGGGTGCGCGTTGCACGCCAGCCGGTTGGGTCAGGCGCTCTTTGAGCAGCATGACGGGGCCAAGCACGATGCGAAGGGTTCTGAAGAATGCACGGATGACGGTTTTCATAGGTGGTTGTAGGTTTTGAGATGAGGTTGAATCGGGGTTAAGACACGGCTTACATCACACTGCGGGTGTTCAATGTGGTGCTACCGATCAGCGATGTAGCCCTTGGCAATGGCAGCGGCTTCGTCTTTGAAAATCGCCATGGCCGTATTCATTGAATGAAAGCCCAGTCCGCGGTAAAAGTCTTCTTTTCCGGGGACTGCGTAAAGAATGATTTTTTGGTGGCCTTGTGAGAGCGCTACCAGCCGACGAACGATGGCTTTGCCGAGCCCCGTACCTTGATAACTGGGTAAAACTGCTACATCGCAGAGGTAAGCGCAGTCTGTTCCGTCCGCCAAAACACGACCGGCACCAACCAAACGTTCATTGTCGTATGCAAAGCATCGAAACATGCTGTTGCTGAACACAGTTTTCAGGTTTTTGGCTGGTTTGATTCCAAGTGGGGCAGCCAGATACAAGGCAGACAGTTCGCTCCAGTCCACGGATTCGAGTGAATCACGCCAAATCATTTTCATGTCGTCCATTTCTTACTCCTTGAGCAAACGCGCCAAATAGTGGCCCGTGAAGCTCGCCTTGTTTTTGGCCAGCTGCTCCGGCGTCCCCACCCCCACCACCGTGCCGCCGCCAGCACCCCCTTCGGGGCCCATGTCAATCAACCAGTCGGCGGTTTTGATGACGTCCAGATTGTGTTCGATGATGACGATGGTGTTGCCCGCGTCGCGCAGCTGGTGCAGCACCTTGAGTAACAAATCTATGTCGGCAAAGTGCAGGCCGGTGGTCGGTTCGTCCAAGATGTACAGCGTGCGGCCCGTGTCGCGCTTGGACAATTCGAGCGCGAGCTTGACGCGCTGCGCCTCGCCTCCCGACAAGGTCGTGGCGCTTTGGCCGAGGCGAATGTAGGTCAGGCCCACGTCGAGCAGGGTTTGCAGTTTGCGCGCAATGTTGGGTACGGCGCTGAAGAACTGGTGCGCGGCTTCCACCGTCATATTCAAAATCTGCGCGATGTTCTGGCCCTTGTATTGCACCTCCAGCGTTTCGCGGTTGTAGCGCATGCCGTGGCAGACGTCGCAGGGCACGTACACATCGGGTAAAAAGTGCATCTCCACTTTGACCATGCCGTCGCCCTGGCAGGCTTCGCAGCGGCCACCGGTCACGTTGAAGCTGAAACGCCCCGGGCCGTAACCGCGCTCGCGTGCAGCAGGCACTTCGGCCATCAGTTCGCGGATGTGGGTGAACAGGCCCGTGTAGGTGGCGGGGTTGCTGCGAGGCGTGCGGCCAATCGGCGACTGGTCGACGTTGATGACCTTGTCGAAATGCTCCAGCCCTTTGATCTCTTCGTGGGCGGCTGCTTCGTCATGCGCACGGTGGATCTGGTGGGCGGCGGCGGTGTACAGCGTGTCGTTCACCAGGGTGGATTTGCCTGAGCCCGACACGCCAGTCACGCAGGTCAGCAGCCCCACGGGGAACTTCACGTTCACGTTTTTCAGGTTATTGCCACTGGCTCCGATAATCTCGATGAAGTCCTTGCCCGCCTTGTGGCGCTTGGGGATCTCGATTTTCTTGCGGCCCGACATGTACTGGCCGGTGACCGAATCGGGCGCAGCCAGGATGTCGGCGCAAGTGCCTTGCGCCATCACGCGCCCACCGTGCACGCCCGCGCCCGGCCCCATGTCGATGACGTGGTCGGCCACGCGGATCATGTCTTCGTCGTGCTCGACCACCAGCACGCTGTTGCCAATGTCGCGCAGGTGTTGCAGCGTGCCGATCAGGCGGTCGTTGTCGCGCTGGTGCAAGCCGATGCTGGGCTCGTCCAGCACATACATCACGCCCGTGAGCCCTGACCCGATCTGGCTGGCCAGGCGGATCCGTTGGGATTCCCCGCCCGAAAGCGTGTCGGCGCTGCGGTCCAGGCTCAAATAATTCAGGCCCACGTCGTTCAAAAACTTCAGGCGCAGTGCAATTTCGCGCACCACCTTGTCGGCGATCTCGGCCTTGGCGCCGTGCATTTTCAGGCCCTGAAAGTACTGCTGCGACTCGCCCAGGGTGATGTGGCTGATTTCGTAAATGGCGCGTGCTTGTGCGCCTTCGCCAATGCGCACATGGCGGGCCTCGCGCCGCAAACGGGTGCCGCGGCAGCTTGTGCAGGCCTGCATGTTGCGGTAGCGCGCCAGGTCTTCGCGCACCACGGCGGAGTCGGTCTCGCGGTAGCGCCGTGTCATGTTGGGGATGATCCCCTCAAACGGGTGCTTCTTGCTGACCTTCTTGCCCTGTGAGGCGCCTGACTCCATCGTGTAGCTGAACTTGATCTCTTCCAGCCCCGAGCCGTGGAGCAAGACCTGCTGGTGGATGGGCGCGAGTTTTTCAAACGGCGTTTCGATGTCAAACTGGTAATGCTTGGCCAGGCTTTCGAGCATGCTGAAGTAAAAGCCGTTGCGTCGGTCCCAGCCCTTGATGGCACCACTGGCCAAACTGAGCGAAGGGAAGGCCACCACCCGCTCCGGGTCAAAAAACGCCATGCTGCCAATGCCATCGCACGTCGGGCAAGCGCCCATGGGTGAGTTGAAGGAGAACAGCCTTGGCTCTAGCTCGCTGATGGAATAAGTGCACACCGGGCAGGAGAACTTGGCGTTGAACAGGTGCTCTTTGCCCGTATCCATCTCCAGCGCCACAGCGCGGTGCTCGGCCAGGTGCAGCGCTGCCTCAAAGCTTTCGGCCAGGCGCTGGCGCAAGGCGTCGCGGGCTTTGGCATCTTCTTCTGAGCGGACTTTGATGCGGTCCACCACCACGTCGATGTTGTGCTTCTCGGTTTTCTTGAGGGTGGGCAGGTCTTCCACTTCCACCGTCTGGCCATTGATGCGAAAGCGCACATAGCCCAGGGCCTGCATTTGCTCAAACACCTTTTCAAACTCGCCTTTTTTCTCACGCGCAATGGGCGCGAGGATCATGAGTTTGGTGTCTTCGGGCAGGGCCAACACGGCGTCCACCATCTGGCTCACGGTTTGCGCTTGCAGCGGCAGATTGTGGTCGGGGCAGTAGGGCGTGCCTGCGCGGGCATACAGCAAGCGCAGGTAGTCGTGGATTTCCGTCACCGTGCCCACGGTGGAGCGGGGGTTGTGGCTGGTGGCTTTTTGCTCGATGGAAATCGCGGGCGACAGGCCTTCAATCAGGTCCACATCGGGCTTGTCCATCAGTTGCAAAAACTGCCGCGCATAGGCCGACAGGCTTTCCACATAGCGGCGCTGGCCTTCGGCGTACAGCGTGTCAAAGGCCAAGCTGGACTTGCCCGAGCCCGACAGCCCGGTGATCACCACCAGCTGGTTGCGCGGGATGTCCAGGTCGATGTTTTTCAGGTTGTGGGTGCGCGCGCCCCGCACGCTGATGTGGGTCTGCCGCAGGGCAGCACCCAGATAGCGGTCGTTCTCGTTGTCGGGCAGTGAAAAATTCGGGTCTGAAATCACGGAATGAGGCTCAGTCGGCAAAACCTTTGATTATCCCCGTCAGTCTTGTTTTTGACAGGTGGAGTCGCCAATCAGGGACAATCACCGCTTTTCCAAATTCGCGCCCTTTCTTGTTCCTGTGACCCCATCACCAGTCATTTCTACCGTTGTTTCGTCGCCATCCACTGCGATGACGCCCTTGGAGCGCCGCGCCAGCGCCACGCTGGCGTCGATTTTTGCCTTGCGCATGCTGGGCTTGTTTCTGATTTTACCCGTTTTTGCTCTGGAAGCGCGCAAGTACCCGGGCGGTGAAGACCCGGCCTTGCTGGGGCTGGCCATGGGCATTTATGGGCTGACGCAGGGTTTTTTGCAGCTGCCTTTTGGCATGGCGTCGGACCGATTCGGGCGCAAGCGCGTGATTGCGCTGGGGCTGGTGATCTTTGCCTTGGGCAGTTTTTGGGCGGCTGGCGCCACTGACCTGACCGGTTTGCTGCTGGGCCGCAGTTTGCAGGGCGCCGGGGCGGTGTCGGCGGCGGTGACTGCCTTGCTGGCCGATTTGACACGCGACGAGGTGCGCACCAAAGCCATGGCCATGGTCGGGGCCAGCATCGGTCTGATGTTTGCGCTGTCCTTGGTGGTGGCGCCCGTTTTGACCGCCGCCATCGGTTTGTCCGGCCTGTTTGGGCTCACGGGGGTGCTGGCACTGCTGGGGATGGCCATGGTGGTTTGGGGCGTTCCTGCGGCGCCCACGCCTGTCGCGGCCAAAGGGCGGGGTAGCCTGAAAGCCGTGCTGCGGCATGTTGGCTTGCTGCGGCTGAACTTTGGGGTGTTTTTGCTGCATGCCGTGCAGCTGGCCATGTGGGTGGCGGTGCCTGCCATGCTGGTGCAAGCTGGCTTGCCCAAGGCAGACCATTGGCATGTGTATTTGCCTGCAGTACTGGGCTCTTTTGTGTTGATGGGTGGTGTCTTTGCCATGGAGCGGCGCGGTCACCTGAAAAAAGTATTCTTGTCGGCCATTGCACTGATTGCGCTGGTGCAGCTGGGTTTGTTGCTGCAATCGTCGGCTTCGGCCCGCTTGTGGCCCATGGCGGCGTTGATGTTCGTGTTTTTCACGGGATTTAACGTGTTGGAGGCCACACAACCCAGCATGGCCTCGCGCCTGGCGCCCGCCGAAGTGCGTGGCACCGCCATGGGGGTCTACAACACGCTGCAGTCTTTGGGGTTTTTCGTCGGCGGTTGGCTGGGCGGCTGGTTGGTCAAGAGTTTTGGCAGCCCGGCGCTATTTTTGTGTTGTGCAACAGCCATGCTGGCTTGGCTGTTGGTGGCCTTGCCCATGCAGACGCCGTCGGTGGCTGTAAGTGGCCGTGCGCCTGTTCAGGCGGCCTCATAAGGCCGCATAATTCACCCTTCATCGAGGAGTTTTCATGGCATCCGTCAACAAAGTCATCATCGTCGGCAATCTGGGCCGCGATCCCGAAACCCGCTACCTGCCCTCTGGCGATGCTGTCAGCAACATCAACGTCGCCACCACCGACCGCTATAAGGACAAGGCTACCGGCGAGATGAAGGAAGCTACCGAGTGGCACCGCATCAGCTTTTTTGGCAAGCTGGCCGAAATCGCAGGTCAGTACCTGAAAAAAGGCAGCCAGGTCTATGTCGAAGGCAGCTTGCGCACCCGCAAGTACACCGACAAGGACGGCATCGAAAAATTTGCCACCGAAATCCGTGGCGAAACCATGCAGATGCTCGGTGGTCGCCAAGGCATGGGCGGTCCTTCGGGTGGTGACGAAGGCAGCGGTTACGCCCCACGTCAGTCAGCCCCGGCAGCGCGTCCGGCAGCCGCCCCGGCCCAGAGACCCGCTGCGGCACCCAAGCCAGCGGCCAGCAACTTTGACGACATGGATGACGATATTCCGTTCTGACGTCTAACTTTTGACCAGTAAAGTTGAAGACAATTTTTGAATCATTTCAAAAAATTGAACAAGGACAATTGTTGAGATTGTGCATACGTTTTTAAGGAAATTTCGTATGCGATTTGATGGGACTGCATCTGGCTGATGGCTTGAGCCATGTCCAAGTCTTGTACGCGGCTGCGATCTGATTCAGACTGATCATGCCGGGCATTGAGCAAGCGCTCCATGCGATCGGATTGATTCAAAAATTCACCCGCTTGGCCCCTTGCTGACTGTAACTGCGTCAAGCCTGTGTCGATGTCCTTGATCCCTTGGGTGATGGCCCCACTCAATGCAGCCAATGTGGTCTGGTTGTTGGCAGGTCCTTGTAAAGCTGCAATGGCCGTGTCCATGGCTTTGAAGATGCTTGCGTTTGGACCATGGTCCGGTGTGAACATGAATGCGCTTTGCCCGTCGAGTGCCATAGGCAAACGGTCATCGCTGGTGGCAGGCAGACCAGCAACGCCTACAAAACTGACGGTGCCTGTGCCATCCTCCACAAAAGGTGTTGCCACACTGCCCAGTCCACCAAAAAGTGCCATGCCATTGTTGTCTTGCCGATTGGCCAGTTGCAACAATCTGTGGCGAAGACTTTGAATTTCTTGGACGATTCCAGCTCGCTGCGGTTTGTCTAGCGAGGCATTGCCTGCGGTCACCAACAACTCACGGACTCGCTGCAAATCTTCGATGCCTTCGCCTAAAGTGCTTTCAGCCAAAGTCATGTTGCTGCGCTGGAGGTCCATGGCGCGAAGCTCAACTTTGATTCTTTCAATGCGAGTCATGGCACGTTCGGCTTGCGCCGCACCTACCGGGTCATCGCTGACTTTGTTGATGCGCTTGCCCGTCGATATCGCCTGCTGCGACTGATCCAAGCTGGCCTTGCGAACGGCCAGTTGTGCCAGCATGGTTTCGTTGCTGTTGTTTGTGCCATTGCGGCTGCTGATCGGGTTCATGGTTTTAAATGAGTGCAAAAAGTTTGTGTTCCAAAATCACTGCCCTAACTCTTGCAGCAAGGTGTCCATGACACGCTGCGCCACTTGCAAAATTTTGGCGCTGGCTTGATAGGCCTGCTGGAATTGCATCAAGCGAGCGGCTTCTTCGTCTAAATTCACGCCTGACACGCTGGCTTTTTGCGCACGCATGTTGGCAGCCATGCTTTGCGATGCATCTGCAGAGAATTGAACACTTTGCACCCTGAGGCCTATTTGAGACACTGCAGTGGCATGGGCATCTGTCAAACGCCCGCCATCGAGCAGTTTGGCATCGCGCAAATCTAGGAGTGCTTTGGCATTGCCTGAATTTGCAGGCATTTGAGTTGGCGTGCCATGGCCTGATGCGGGATCCGCAGAGGCGGCAGCCACGGTGAGCGGTGAAGTCAGAAGCGATTGGATGCTGCCAGCGGCATCTGCGAAAGGCTTGAACAGCATGCGCTGACTGGCACCAAGGGCTGGAGTCGTGAGCTTGAATGTCAAGCCATCAATCGTCTTCAGGGCAAGATCAGTGGTGTCATTGAAAGCAGTTTTCTGCCCGTCAATTTGGCGGATGACATGACCCCCAGTACCGGCACTGTCCATTTGAACAACATAGTTGGAGGCAGTGAACTTGGCAGGATCTGTGAACAGGACATGCCCCTGCGCGCCATCCACACTGAGCCCAGCAACTTGCGTCGGGATTGAAAACATTGCCTGGCCAGGCTTGCCTTCAAAGTCCCACCCAGCCCTATGCTGTTGGTTCACCGCCAAGCCCAACGCCATGGTCAAACGTCCCATCAGGTTTTTGGCCAGAGACAAATCGGTTTGCTCAAACTCAAGCAAGCCTTTGAGCTGGCCGCCCACTATGATGGAGTCGTCCAGCATGCGCAAAGTGCTGCCATTTTGCAACTGCAAGCGACTGAGCGATGCATCCTGAGCGTCGGAGACTATGGAGATCGAACCCGCTTTCGATCCTTGAACGACGGCTTGATGGGCCACGAACACGGACAATGAACCATCGTCCTGCATCAACTGCGTCGTTTGAATGTATTCGTTAAGTTCCAGGACATATTGCTCTCGACTGTCTAGCAAATCGTTGCTTGGCTGCCCGCTGTTTTGAGTACGTGTGATTTGCTCATTCAAAGCGGCAATATGTTCAAGCAGTGTATTGGCCTGCTTGGCTTTACCGTGCAGTTCAGCTCGGGTGCTGATAGCCAAATCCGTGATCTCTGAATGGCTTGCACGCATGCGATCGGCAACGCTTTTCGCCCCCGCGAGCACACCGGTGCGTGCGGTCATGTCATTGGGCGCTGCGACAACATATGAAAATGCATTGAGCATGTCCCCAATGGCCATTCCAATGCCCGCAGAGCCGTTGGGAAAATGCATTTCCAAAATGCCCAGTTTTTCAGCACGACTTGCGTCAGCAGCCTGCTGTGCGAGTGTGGTGTTGAGCTGAGCACTTAAAAAATCACTGTAAACCCGCTCGACGCCTGCGATATTCACACCGCGCCCGATAGAGCTCCCCATTCCCACTTGACCAGGGGCACTTTCAAGGCGCACTGTCTGGCGGGAATAACCGGCTGTGTTGACGTTGGCAATGTTGTGGCTAATGGTCTGCAAGGTCGCAGAATTAGCGTTCAATGCGCTCATGCCAATGCTGAGTAATCCGCTCATGTGGCCTTGCCTTTGATGTGTTGTGTGCGCATGGACATGGCAATGGCACGACTGAGTTTGAGGGCGTACTGCGGATCGGTGGCATAGCCAGCTTGCTGCAAATGGGCGGCATACGCTTGTGCGTTGTGCATATTGCCAGTAGCTTGGGCATAGCGGGCCGATCCGGTGATCAATTTGGCGTAGTCTTTGAATGAATCGGCATAAGAGTCATAGGCCCGAAAACGTGCCACGACCTTGACGGCTTGATTTTGAATGTATTCGGTGGTCATGACTTCTGCGACTTTTCCCTTCCAGCCTTTATCGGCTTTGATGCCAAATAAATTGAATGCGCTGGTGCCATCTTTGTGGCGAATTTCATGTTGACCCCAACCGCTTTCCAGACCCGCTTGACCCAACATAAAGGGTGCTGGAATGCCGCTGGCCTGCGATACCTTGTCAGCGGCCTGCTGGTGTTGACTGACAAAGTCAGCTGCTTTGGGCGGCACTGTCTTGACACCGAGCGATTGAGTGGGTGTGTACGCAGCCAATGGTTTTTCAGCGCTTGTGACTTGCTTGCTCAATTGCCGGGCAATGATCTCTGAAAGCCCGCCGGGCAGGCCCGACATGGCCTGCGCCAACTGTTGGTCGAGCAAGTCTGCGCTCATGTCACCAGCTTGGCTGTCAAGCAAGCCTGAACGCATGGTGGCTTGCCGCATGCTTTTGATGAGTTCACGCATGAACAAGGATTCAAACTCTTTGGCCGCCTGCGCAATGGCGGCCGGGTCTTTGCGCTTGGCCTCCAACTTCAAAGTGCCCAGCGATTTGACATCGATGGCCAGAGAAGGGCTGCGCGTCATGGATGAGGGTGCCATGTTATTGCACCACCAATTCGGCCAACAAGGCACCAGCAGCCTTCATGGCTTCTAAGATGTGCAGTAAGTCTTGCGTGGTCGCCCCCATCAAGTTGATGGCCCGCACCACATCTTCCAGCTTTGGGGCTGCTCCGATGTACATCAGAATTCCCTCACCCTCTCTCACTTGAATATTGGCTTTTTCTTTGATCACCGTTGACCCCGAAGACAAGGCCCCAGGCTGGCTGATCACAGGGGTTGAGCTGACGGTGATGGTGAGATTGCCATGCGCAATGGCACATGGCCCTAAAGTGACCGATTGATTGAAGACAATGGCGCCCGTGCGGGCGTTGATCACCACCATAGCCGTTGGCAAACTGGCCTCAAACTTGATTTCTTCCAAATCAGCCAAAAAACTGACACGCTCGTTGGCATCTGCTGGCGCATCCACCTGAACACTGCGGCCACTCAAGGCTCGTGCTTTACCCGTACCAAAATGTGTGTTGATGGCATCCGTGACTTTGCGTGCTGTTTGAAAATCTGACGAATTGAGTGCCAACTGAATAAAAGGGCCTTGCAACAACGATGTGGTCACACTGCGTTCAATCTGCGCGCCATCTACAACACGCCCCACACTCAATTGATTGATCTGAACGCGGCTGCCTGCTTGTGATGCCCCAGATCCACCCACAATCACATTGCCTTGCGCCAGGGCATAAATTTCGCCATCAGCACCTTTGAGAGGCGTAGAAATCAAGGTCCCACCCTTCAACGATTTGGCATTGCCAATGGAGGAGACCACCACGTCCACAAGTTGGCCAGGTTCGGCAAAGGCGGGTAATTTGGCGGTCACAATGACCGAGGCGATGTTGCGCATTTGTGGCGCGGTGCCACCACCGCTTGGAAGGCCAATGCCTTGTTGCTTTAAATAGTTTGAAATGCTTTGAGAGGTATAGGGCATTTGAGTGGTTTGATCGCCTGTGCCGTCCAAACCTATGACGATGCCATAACCTGTCAGATGATTGCTTCGAACGCCTTGGACCGAGGCGATCTCTTTGATGCGTGTTTGTTGTGCATGACCGAGCAAGGGGGCCACTGCGCTTGCCAGCAGCAAACAGATCAGTGAAACATTTAATTTTTTCAACATAAGGTGGCCATCTGATTTTGCGATGGGCGCATCAAAACGGGAGATATTTCATGAAGATGCGCGACAGCCAGCCCATGGCTTGCGCGTCACCTTGAGCGCCTAAACTTCCAGAAGCAATTCGCGCATTGGCCACTTGTGCAGAACTGATGACATTGCCTGTGCGAATGCTGCGTGGGTCTACCGTGCCAGAGAATTTGAGGACTTCTACATTTTCATTCAGGCCCATTTGTTTTTCGCCGTATAAAACCAAATGTCCGTTGGGCAAAACATCGACCACGGTGGCAGTGATGGTGCCGCTGAAATTGTTCTCGCTTACAGTGCCCCCCTTGCCAGCAAAATTTTGTCCTGACTTGACGCCTGTGCTGAGTTGAGTATTCAAAGCTGTGCCCAGCAACGGCAATGCAGTCACACTGGCGTTCAAGGCGGTACTGCGGTTAACGCTGGAAGATGATGATTGTTTGGCATTGACGTTTTCCATGATTTCAATGGTCATGATGTCGCCGACCAGGCGTGCGCGGTAGCTCTCAAAAGCAGGGCGATAACTGGATGTCAAAAACAAACTTCCATTCGGCGTGCTTGGCGCAGGCACTTGCAAAGTCTTGGCTGTGGCATTGGCGTACTGACTGGGATCTACCAAGGCGACCTTGGGAGATTGGCGCAATGTTTCGCAGCCTGTCACGCATATCATGGATAACAAAACCCCAATCAAAGTGCTTCTTTGAAGCATCAAAGTTGCCCCAGTTTTTGCAGCATTTGATCCGCAGTTTGAATGGCTTTGGAATTCATTTCATAGGAGCGCTGGGTTTGTATCATGGCCACGAGTTCTTGCACCACATTCACATTCGAGCCTTCCACATACCCTTGCATCACACTGCCCAATCCGTTGGTGCCCGCAGCACTGACAACAGGTGCGCCTGAAGAGGCAGATTCGCTGTAAAGGTTCTGTCCTCTTGGCTCCAAGCCTGCAGGATTCATGAAGCCCACCAAATTGATGGTGCCTACATTCACCATCGCTGCTGAGTTCGCCTGTGTGACCGAGACCACGCCATCAGTGGAAATGGTCACCCCCTTTGCGTTGGCGGGAATGTTGATGTTGTCACTCAAGGCAAAACCTGAAGAAGTGACCAAGCGGCCCAATGGGTCAACTTGAAAAGCACCATCGCGGGTGTAGGCGTTGGTGCCATCGGGCATGGTGATCTGGAAAAATCCTTGTCCATTGATGGCCATGTCCATGTTGTTGCCCGTCTGCTGCAAGCTGCCTTGCGTGAATGAACGCTGTGTCGCCACAGTGCGCACCCCCAAGCCCACTTGCAGACCTGTGGGCAACTGGCTTTGTTGGCTGCTGCTGGCGCCCACTTGTCGCATATTCTGGTACATCAAGTCTTCAAAAATGGCGTTGGCGCGCTTGTAGCCGTTGGTTGAAACGTTGGCCAGATTGTTGGAAATGATGTCCAACTGGTTTTGCTGCGCCTGCATGCCGGTTTTGGCAATCCATAGTGCATTGATCATGACGTCATCCTGTTGTGTCCCAAAATATCAAGCTAGGCCCAGCAAATTGGCGGCACTTTTGTCGTTGGTTTCTGCGTTTTGCAAGAGCCGCATTTGCATCTCAAATTGGCGGGCTGCATGAATCATTCCGACCATGGCTTCTACAGCGTTCACATTGGAGCCTTCGAGCACACCAGACGCCATGCGTGCCGTGGCGTCAGCTGGCAAAGATCCTCCATCTGGCATTCTGAATAAACCATCTGCACCTCGAAGCAATCGCTGCTCGGGCTCTGGGGTGGCCAGTTTGAGCCGACCCACCACAACGCCAGCTTGGCCTTCAACTTTGGCCGTCACAGTCCCATCGGTGCCGATGCTGGGTTCTGCATGGGCCGGAATATTCAGCGGTGCCCCCGAATCGTCAAGCATGGGCAGACCTTGGGCATTGACCAAGACACCTTCTGAATTCACATTCATGGCGCCAGCTCGCGTGTAGGCCTCTACACCGTCAAGGCCTTGGACAGCAAACCAAGCGCCCCCTTTGGCCATCGCATCAAGGGGGTTGCCCGTCGATTGCGCAAAGCCGGGTGTGTCCGCGTAACCCGCTGTGGTTTCGAGTGCAAAAACACGCGTGCCAGTGCGCTCACCTTCTAAGGGAATTGAACGGTAAGTGGACAATTCAGAGCGAAAACCAGGCGTGGAAACATTGGCCAAATTGTTGGCCAGCACGCTTTGCCTTTGCATAGCGGCGTTGGCGCCTGACATGGCGGTGTAGATCAAACGGTCCATGGTGAGACTTTTTGTGTCGGATCCATCAACGCAAATTGACCAAAGTGGACATGACTTGGTCTTGCGTCTTGAGCGTTTGTGCGTTGGCTTGATACGCGCGCTGAGCCGTCATCATGCTGACCAACTCTGCCGTCAGGTCCACGTTGGATTCTTCCAAAGAGCCCGATTGAAGGCTGCCAAAATTCTCGCTGCTGGGCGTGCCTGTGACGGGTTTTCCCGACGAGGGAGTCTCTATCCAATTACCGCCCACGGTTGAGACCAGCCCTTGTGCATTGTTGAATTTGGCCAAGACCAATTGTCCTTGCGACTGACTCTTGCCGTTGGAGTATCGCGCATAGACGGTGCCATCGGGCTCAATCGACACGCTGTTCAAATCGCCTGAAGCGTAGCCATCTTGGCTCAGCTTGCTGACGGAAAATCGAGAGGCGAACTGGGTCAGTCCTTTCAGGTCAACCGTTGCATGGATGACGGTTGTTTCGTCTGCTTCTTTGAAAGGAATGGTAGACACGGGAGGTGTTGCTGTTTTAAACGATCCATCATTGTTGAAAGTGACCGTGCTCAGCAAATTACCAGCAGCAATTGCAAATGGGGTGGAATTGTCAACCTGATAGTGAACTTCCCAGGAGTTGGGGATTGCTGGGTCCGATTTGACAAAATACAAGTTCACCGGAGTGGCTTCACCTTGACTGTTGTAGACATCGAAGGAAGAGCTGTAGGTGGTGTATGACGGTGTGTTGGTGGCTGCTTCATACGAAGACGCAGCCGCGTCGAGATTGACTTTGGCCGTGATGGCCGAAGTTTTCTGTCCCACAATGCCTTTGTCAATGGGCACAGTGATGGCTGAGGGTTTACGGCTGATGACATCCCCAGTGGCCGGGTCGGTTTTGAAGCCCATGACCTTGGCACCCTGTCGGTTCACGAGTTGCCCATCTTTGTCAATTTGCAAATTCCCCGCACGGGTGTAAGCAGTGCTGGTGTCGGCCAATTCCAATTGCAAAAATCCATTGCCATTGATAGCGACATCCAGCGCGTTGCCGGTGGCAGAGACATTGCCTTGCAAGAATTGCTGAGAAATGGCGCCCACTGATACACCTTGCCCGCTGAACATGTTGCTGCTTGAACCCACGGCCGAACCCACCATTTGCGTGAAATCGGTGCGAGATGATTTAAAACCCGTGGTGTTGGCGTTGGCCACGTTGTTTCCAATGACATCGAGATTTTTGCTGGCCGCATTCATGCCAGACAAACCGTATTGAAAGCCCATGAATGACTCCTTCACTAGTAGAAATTAAAAAACCGACTTGATTTGTGAATAGCTCACTTCGCCGCTGTTTTGCAGCTTGAACGACAAACCCGCTGGCGTGCTGTTCGCGGTCGAGACCACTTTGTCATAGGCCATCGTGTTGGCTTGAACCGGCTGCCCCAATTGACTGGCTTTGATTTTGAAATGGGTGCCTTGAGAGAAGTCACTGCTGTTGATGGAAAAGTCTTGTCGTCCCGAACTCAATGGTCCCAAATCTTTGCTCCCCATTTTTTGGCCGACGGCGTTGAAAACCTCTAATTGAACTTGCTCCGCGCTGCTGGCAAGCTCAAATGCACCTCTCGATACGCCCGAAGCTTGCGCAGACAGGCGATCGCCATTGACCAGGACGTCACGGCCGATCATCTGCAGACCGTGCAGACTTTGTGAGGCCTGCATTTGCCCTGTCATCAGCTCAATGCTTTGCTGCATTTTCTGGATGCCCGTGACCGTGTTGATCTGCGCCATTTGGGATGTCATCTGCGCGTTGTCCATCGGATTCATGGGGTCTTGGTTGTTCAGCTGTGCCACCAACAGTTTTAAAAAACGGTCCTGCATTTCGGCGCCGCTTTGTGCTGAACTGGTCGCCATATTTTTGGCAACAGGCGTGCTTGAATTGAGGCTGGAGACGCTGGCATTCATGGTGTGCTCTTTTGGAAAAATTTCATTGACCCATTTGCAGAGTTTTGAGGAGCAAGGTTTTGGCCGTATTCATGACTTCGACGTTGTTTTGATAGGCCCGCGAGGCTGAAATCATGTTGACCATCTCTTCGATGGGATTCACATTGGAGTAGGTCACCATGCCCTGGGCATCTGCGCTGGGGTGATTAGGTTGGTGGTTCCTTCGGCTTGGTTCATTGCTTTGAACAATGTCGCTGACTTGCACGCCCACCTTGGCGTCAGAACCCATGGGAATCGACTGAAACACCACTTGACGCGCCTTGTAGGCTTGCCCATCTGGGCCCGCCACGGCATCGGCATTGGCCAAGTTGCTGGCCACCACGTTCAGGCGCTGCGACTGTGCACTGATGGCGCTGCTGGAGACTTGAAAAATTGAAAGCATGGACATGATGGTTCTCCTGGAGAGTCATTGCCCTTGGATGGCACTCAACAAAGTTCGGACTTGTCCATTGATGAAGCGCAAACTGGCTTCGTAATGCAATGCGTTGTCAGAAAAACTGGCACGCTCGCGGTCCATGTCAACGGTGTTTTTGTCTGCACTGCTCTGGCTGGGCATGGCGTAGAGCTCTTGCGTGCTCAGCCCTTGGGTCCGCATGGGCATGTGGGCCGCATGGGTTGACTGCACGCCCGCGCCTGGTGCTGCACCCTGGCCAATGGCCTCCATCAGTTTTTGCGTGAAATTGAATTCACGACCGACATAACCGGGAGTGTCGGCGTTGGCAATGTTGGATGCTAGGACCTGTTGCCTTTGCGAGCGAAGCACCAAGGCTTGGCCTTGGAAGTCCAGATTTTTCATCATTTGTGCAAGCATGTTCAACTCCTCGTTGCCTTTTAGTTTCACAATTTTTGAGGGTTTCATTGCTTTGAATAAATCGGTTTTTCTCCTTCAGTTCAAACCTTTCAATGCCTGATGACGGTCTATATTTCCGGGGTCTTATTGATTCGGCACGCTGAAGTTTGAATTTTTTGCGCCGTCACTGCTTATAGATTTGGCCCGATGAAGTCTGAGCCGTGTGTTGTCAGTTGTGAGGATTTTGTGGGAGCTTGCCAGCCAAGCGAAAAGCCTGTGGTCCACACGCGTCTGATCACCAGCAGGGCTAGCGGCCACAAGTTGCAAGATTGAAGTTACCCTGCAAACTTCACAGGGCCGGATCAATAGCTCGACAGCACCATCTTGTGTGCCAACTTGTCTCATGAAAACCTAGAGGAATTCGCCTTGAATTGGATGTACAAAATGACCACCATGGCTGCCTTTGGTTTGTATGCTTGCATGAGCACGGCACAAACAGAAAATGACTGGCGTGTGTTGACGAAAAGCTGGATCGAGTCCGAATTGCAAACAAGCAAAACAAAACTTCCTAACAACTTGCGGATGGAAATTCAAATCGGCCAGTTGGATACCAGACTGAGCTTGAGCCCCTGTCAAAAGGTCGAACCGTTTATGCCCGCTGGCACGGTGCTGTGGGGGCGCTCGCGCATCGGCTTGCGCTGTGCTTCGCAAGATGCCCGTTGGCAAGTCTTTATGCCCATCACTGTCAAGGCCTATGGCCCGGCATTGACGTTGGTCAGCAACTTGCCTGCGGGCACCTTACTCACATCTGATCACATTCAAGAAGCTGAGGTGGATTGGGCCGCCAACGCTTCTCCGATCGTGCTGGCCAGTCAGGAGTGGCTTGGCAAAAGCTTGTCACGCAATGTGTCTTTGGGCGAGGCCTTGCGGGAATCGATGCTCAAGGCACCCCCTACTTTTGCAGCAGGCACCAAAGTCAAGTTGCTGCTCAAGGCCCCTGGGTTTGAATTGGCAAGTGAAGGACAATCTTTGAGTCCAGGGAAATTGGGGGAGCAAGTTCGTGTGCGCTTGGACAACGGTCGGATCGTGACAGGCAAGGTGGTGGACGAGCGCACAGTCTGGGTGTCTTTTTGAATGTTGTTCAAACCGTCCAAAAAAACCTAAATTAAGGCTGCGCATGGCCGATAAAGGGGCATGATGGCGCAAGTCACTTGGAGAAATCATGAAAATCCCCCCACTGTCAGATGCTTACGCGACGAGCAGTTTGCCCACCAGCAAGACCGAGAGCAAAGTCGAGGTGGCTGGAAGTGGCAAAACCCCCGCCGAAACCCAAAGTTTGGTGGTCTCTTTGTCCCGTGCTGCCCAGTCCATGGCCTATGTGGACGGTCTTGTCGGCGTAGTGAATATGACCAAGGTCGAATCCGTTCGAGCCGAGCTTCAAAATGGCACTTTTCGGATCAACCCAGAGGTGATTGCCGATAGGCTGCTTGCAGGTATAAGCGAACAATTGCCGAGGCAAGATTGAAGCAAGAGATTGATTTTTTTGCCGCAGTGAATGGTTTAGTGGGTGAAAGCGCCTGTGCACTGCGCAAGGCTGATCCTCTGTTGCTGCTCCAGGCATCAGAGGCCTTAAGTCAGATCATCACAAAATGGCACAGGTCTGAGCTTGATGGTGATGCAACTGTTCAACTCAAAGATAAGCTGTCCACTTTAGAGCGTGTCATTGACCAATTGAAGCTTCAACAAAGCCATTTGTGGCAACAAAAAGCACAAATTGAAAAACAACTCAAAGTATTGCTTCCAGCTTGGTCCCATGGGCTGAATGCCAACAACTTGGGTCAGCGCGGCACAATCCACCGAACTTGAGCCGCTTGTCTGTGAACCCTGCAACACACTGAGCGTGCTTGCTGGCGGGATCTGGGCAACTTGACCCACATCAGCAATCGGCTGGCGCGCTTCACCAGCGTGCCCAGGGCACTGCCATTGGCTTCTGCCTTGATGAGGTCAACTTCCCGGTGTTGAATCCGCCCCCCCTTGTGTCAGACTAGTTGTCGCCTCGATAGAACCTAGAACCTGGGGGCGGCGATGAAAGAACAAAATGGCTCGATATGGACAAGCATTCAGAGACAAAGCGGTAGCCAAGTTGCTGCCACCGGAGAGCGCACCGCTGCAGGTGGTCTCGCGCGAGATGGGCGTGAGCGAGGCAACCCTGGAGCGTTGGCGCGAAGAAGCACAAACCAGACCTGCCCGAGCTCGGCCCTGGTCTGCGGGTGCCCGGCTTGAGGCCGTGATCACTACAGCTGCGATGAACGAGGCCGCTAAGAGCGCCTGGTGCCGCGAGCACGGTGTGTATCCGGTTGATTTGGTCAAGTGGCGCTTGAACTGCACCACCGCGCTGGCAGACCCCCAAGATGTGCCCGCCACTGCGCAGGCCACCCGGGCCGACCGCAAACGTATCAAGGAACTCGAACGCGAAGTGCTGCGCAAGGACCGGGCACTGGCCGAGACTGCAGCGCTACTGGTCTTGTCAAAAAAAGTCGCGGCGATCTTCAACAAGGGAGAGGACGAATGATCGACCTCGAAGATCGCCAAGCGCTAACCCGAGACATCGACACGGCCCACTGCGCAGGAGCGCGGCTGCAGCCCGCCTGCGACATCGTGGGCATCGACTTGCGCACCTTGCAGCGCTGGAAGGCCAGCCAAGGGGCCGACGGCGCTGTGCGGGGCGATGGCAGGCCCTTGGCAGTCAGACCCATGCCCTGCCACGCCTTAAGCGAAGCCGAGCGCGCGGCCCTGGTGGCGGTGGCCAACGAGCCACGCTTTGCCTCGGTGGCGCCTGCGCGCATCGTGCCCATGCTTGCTGACGAGGGCATTTATCTGGGCAGCGAGTCCAGCATGGCGCGCGCGCTCAAGGCCGCAGGGCAGAACGCGCGCCGTGGACGCGCCAAAGCGCCCAAGACCACCAAACCACCGACCACGCACATCGCCACTGCACCGGGACAGGTCTGGTGTTGGGACATGACGTACCTCCCCACCAAGGTGATGGGGCGCTGGTTTTACCTGTACCTGATCTTGGACTTGTTCAGTCGCAAGATCGTGGGCGCTGAGGTGCACGAGCGCGATGATTCCGAGCATGCGGTGCACCTTGTGCGGCGTACCGCGCTGGCCGAGGGCATCGCGGCCTGGGACAGCAAGCCCGTACTGCATGGTGACAATGGCTCCACGCTCAAGGCCACCACGGTACTGACCATGCTCAACTGGCTGGGCGTCAAGCCGTCGTACTCGCGCCCGCGAGTCAGCGACGACAACGCATTCTCCGAAGCACTGTTTCGCACGGCCAAATACCGCCCAGAGTTTCCTGTGCAGGGCTTTGAGTCACTAGAACAAGCGCGCATCTGGGCCGCTGAGTTCGTGCATTGGTACAACGTCGATCACCGCCACAGCGGTATTCGCTACGTCAGCCCAGAGCAACGCCACAGCGGCCAAGATCAGGCCATCCTGGCCGCTCGCCATGAGGTGTACACCAAAGCGAAGGCTCGTCATCCGGCACGCTGGTCAGGTGCCACGCGAGACTGGTCTCTGATTGACTCGGTCACCCTCAACCCTGAACGTGACGAGGTGGTCAAGCTGGCCATTTCTGACCAACATACTCAGCTCAAAGCTGCATGACTCAGGCGACAACTACCTTGACACGCGCCGGCCCTCAAAAATCAGGCAGCAAGTAAAAACTGCTTGTTTATTTTCTTCAAAGCCTAAATTCTGATCTTCAGTTGACCGATAAAAAACTCAGAAGCAGATGAACTTTTCAATTTCAAAAAGGCGAGTTTGTCTTTTTTTGAGCGCTTCATCCGTTTCATTTTTTTCAATAGGAGATCCAAATGGCTTCAACCATCAACACCAATATCCCATCCTTGAATGCACAGCGCAGTTTGGCCAATACCCAAAATTCACTGGCAGTTTCCATGGCCAGATTGTCTTCGGGCTTGCGTGTCAACAGCGCCAAAGACGACGCGGCGGGCTTGTCCATCGCTGAGCGCATGACCTCTCAAGTGCGCGGCATGAATGTGGCCATGCGCAACGCCAATGACGGCATCTCCATGTCGCAAACGGCTGAGGGGGCTTTGGGCAAAACCGGGGAAATTTTGCAGCGCATGCGGGAATTGGCTGTTCAGTCGGCCAATGCCACCAACTCCACTTCAGATAAATCTTCGCTGGACTCTGAATTTGGTGAGCTGGCCAAAGAGGTGCAACGTGTATTTGCATCCACCACATTCAATGGCCGAAAAATCATGGGTTCCGATGCCGGCGCACAAATTTTCCAAGTCGGTGCGAACACATCTGCAGAAAACCAAATTACGGTGACAACCACCAACATGACGGCCCAAGATGATTTGAAAGCAGTTGCTGGCGCCGATATCGCTGGTTCTAACAGGGCTGTTATCACAGGAAGCTCAGTGGAGGTGTTGGCGGTGATTGACAAGATTGATACCGCGATCAGCAAGGTTTCAGATGAACGCTCTGTCTTAGCTGCCTCGCAAAGTCGCTTTGAGTCCGCTATTTCATACTTGCAAATCAGCACAGAGAACCAGGCTGCTGCGCGCAGCCGAATCATGGATGCTGACTTTGCACAAGAAACCGCGAACTTGTCGCGATCGCAAATCTTGTCGCAAGCTGGCAGTGCCATGTTGGCGCAGGCCAACCAATTGCCGCAAAGCGTCTTGGCTTTGCTTCGCGGCTGATTTCAGTCGGTTGTCAACACCTCCCCAAGGTGTGGGTGGCCAATTGATCTGACTGAAAAAAACAGGCAGCGAACTGAAGCTGTCTGTTTTTTTGGCTCTGATGAATTTCAAGTGGGTTGCCCAGCATGAGGATTGATAGCGTGGAAGTCGAGTCTCCCGGCGATCAAGAAGATGACAGTCTTGATCGTTGTGATTCGCGTAAACCCACGCGCACGACGCTTGGATGCCTGGAACAAACCGTTGATGGCTTCGAGGAATCCGTTGGTCTGGCGTGTCTGCGCCCAGGCCACGATGCCTTCCATATGAGCGCGGATCATCTTGGCAACGTCCTTCATCGGTTCGACCTTGGAGCGCATCACGCATGTGCACCAGTGATCCAGCATGGTTCGCACAACGTTGATCTGCTTTCGATCAAGGATCTCACGCAACTGCTCTTTGTAGGACCACGCCCTGGCCGTGCGTTTGACGGTCATCTTGG
>NZ_CXOO01000047.1 GCF_001269385.1 Limnohabitans sp. DM1
CGTTTTTTGATGTACTTCAGCGTCACACGCGGCTAGTTTGCCGCCCCCAAAGTTGCTAGGTTTGGGCTCAAGCCAGCGCTTCGTCTTCGGCCTATTCTTTGAGCGCCTGACGGTAAACGCCGGAGTCGTGATGCGTTTTTTACTTTCAAAATGCGCCAACGCTTGCTTGACGGCATGCCGGTGAAAATTTAACATTGTTGCAACAAAAGGAGGGGCTTATGGAAATCGCCATCAGAACAATCGGGAACAGTAAGGGCATAGTTTTGCCCAAGGCGCTACTGACCCAAGCAGGACTAGAGGAGCAGAGCACCGCCAACATCGTGGTGGAGAACGGGCAGATCATTCTGAGTAAACCCGCCAAGGCGGTGCGTGCAGGTTGGTCCGAGGCAGCCGCCGCTGTGGCGGCTCAGGGCGACGATGCCCTGCTGATGGGCGAGTTCGGCAACGCAGACGATGCGGAGCTGAGCTGGTGAGGCGGGGTGACATTTGGCTGGTGAATCTGGACCCGACCGTGGGCAGCGAAATCCAGAAATCACGCCCTTGCGTGGTGGTGTCGCCAGCAGAGTTGAATGAGAAGCTGCGAACCGTGATCGTGGCACCCATGACCTCCAAAGGCTTTGCGGCTCCGTTCCGGGTGCCGGTGACGCATGCCGGCACCAAGGGCCAGATCGTGCTGGACCAACTGCGAACCGTCGATAAGGTGCGCCTGATCAAAAAGCTGGGCGCTGTACCTGCAAAGACCTTGACCGCGGTGTTGGTGACGCTGCAAGAAGTATTTGCTGAATAAGGAACCCGCATCGGTGTCTGACAAACAGGCCAGCGATCTATTGATCCGGCCTGTGAAGCATTCAATAATCAAAAATTTTGTAGGTCGGTGGCTTCAGCCCCGACATTGCAGGCTTCGGCACAGGCTGCATGTCGGGGCTGAAGCCACCGACCTACGGAGTGACGGTACAAAAAATTCAAACTTCACGGGGCCGAATCAATAGACTGGGCGAGGTACCAGACGGCAACTTTACGGCGCAGGGTCAGGGGATCAGTTGTGCAAAATTGGTCTGGGCAGTCACTTCTGACTACCCATGAATGAAGTTTGTCATGCCCACTGTTCCTGCCAACGTCCCCACCAGTTTGATACTTCCCGGCGAGCTCAAGCTGCAGCTTGAAGAAGATGCCAAGCAAATGGGCATGAGCCTGCACGCTTTCATGGTGAGCACACTGGCCGATGCGGCTCAGCCCAAGCGCTTGCGGCAAACATTTGCGCAAGATTCGGCGGATGCACTGGCCGTCATGAACTCCACCGGCACAGGTCATGCGCTGGACGATGTGCGTCTCTATTTTTCTGAACTGAAAGAACACCGGCTGGGGCAAAGCGCGCCGCCTGCACCTTTGCAACCGAGAAAAATGGGCTGAGATGTGAGCGCCGTATTTCTAAGCCCAGCGGCATTTCAGGATTTGGTCCAGTTGGAAACGTTTTTGTTTGAGTCCGAAAATCCATTGGCGCGAAGCAGGTTATCAAGATGATGAAGTTTGAGGGGGTACGAAATCCAAGCGCACCCCCACCAGACCACGGAGATGTGGGCTTTTTTGGCCTCAATGTGTCTCAAAATCCGTCTTATGAACAAAGTTGTAAAAACGCTACTTATCCATAAAATGAAGACATGAACACCCTCCCCCATACGTCCGAGGCCAACTACATCACAGGGAAAGCCGCCCTAAATGTGCCGAACCCTGATGGTTCATTCGCTGATTGGCATTTTGACGAAGTGTTTTTGAGTGGGCGAGGAAAAATCCGCATTGCAGGCAAGGACACCGAGCCAACTTTTTCCATGCTTGGGAATTATGGAATCCGTGAATGCAGTGACACGCTGCGACGCTTTGGGCTTACTGTCCCTGTTAAAGACAGGGTCTACACAGCAAACCATGTTCGAGCCATCCTCGACATGGTGCTTGCTTCAATTTCAAAGAAAAAACTCCCTGCCCACATCGTCGCCGGTGAGTTCATTGATTCAGAGATTGAACTCGCAGAACTGAGATCAAAGGTGCAGGAACTCAAACAAAAAATATCCGATCCAATGATTCTTTCACTCTTGACACAATGGGAACAAACCAGCCTCTAGCCTTCAATGAAGAACGGCAACTCCATGTAGACATCATGCGAGCCATCGCCCGTGAACTTCACGATATCCCCATGGTGCTCAAGAACGACACTGCACTTTTGATTTGGTAGGGGCTTGATCGGTTTTCGGAAGATCTTGACTTTGATGCGCCCAAAAAATTCAACATTGCAGGGCGAGTTGAAAAAATCCTCTCGCAAAAAACCAAAGGGCACGGCATCCGCACCGTGAAAGACACGGACACGGTGCAACGGCTCAAAGCCCATTACACGGGCCTCACCAGTGACCGACTGTTGAAAATCGAGACCTCTTTCCGAACGCCACCCTCCGAAGAACAAACAACTGTCATTGATGGCATCCGCACCTACTCAGTGGGAACACTCATTGCACAAAAGATCAACGCCCTCGAACACAGAACCGCAGCCCGCGACTTGTACGACATAGCGTATTTGATACGCCAATACGCCGAGAAGTTTTCCAACGAATCCATCCAAAAACTTGGGGAGTTGATGGCGGATGTGGACGCTGTAGAGCAGCGGTTTCAAGAAGCATTTGAAGAAGACGAAATTCTTGATGCTTCACGCCTCATGGAAATCATTTTCCAAATCACCGAGTTCGTAAATCACCAGCCATGAAAATTGGCTATGCCCGTGTCTCGACCGAAGACCAAACCACAGACCCGCAAATAGACGCACTTCGTGGCCGTGGCTGCGAGACCATCTACCAAGAAC
Organism: Limnohabitans sp. DM1; assembly: GCF_001269385.1. Classification (GTDB taxonomy): domain Bacteria; phylum Pseudomonadota; class Gammaproteobacteria; order Burkholderiales; family Burkholderiaceae_C; genus Limnohabitans_A. Next base: position 2,846 of record NZ_CXOO01000047.1, read on the forward strand.
ACCGAAGCGGAAAAAATACCGACCGCCCCGAGCTGGAGAGTTGCCTCCAAGCCCTTCGAACGGGCGAAACCTTGCCGATCTGGTGCGTATCGTGAACGACCTGAAAGCCCGAGACGTGGCATTTGCCTCACTCACAGACAGCATCGACACCACCATGACTGAAAGCCGCCCAAGCCAGAGGCAAATCAAGTGGGCGGCCGCCCAAACTCTCAGGCAAAGAACTTGCCATGGCCAAGGCACTCATGGCGGACAAATCCAACCCTGTTGCAGAAATAGCCAAACGCTTTGGACGGGGTGAGGTACTCGACAGCCACTTCTCGGGGCTGGGTCTGGGGCGTAGTGGCCAGCATGTCACTGACTTCTTCGAGCGAGGGCATTGCTTCGGCCAGTTATCGCCGCTCTGCCAGTCATCCCGTCATTAGAAGTCAAGAAAATCGAACAGCGAGAAATCGATATCCGGAAACTCCAACCATGAAAGATCGAGGTCGAACCAGGAGCTGTCTGTCACATTGCTCACGCTCGAAAGCATGTCACTTTTCATGGAAACATAGTCGCAACTCTCACCAACTGATCGGTGGTATTCGTCGAAATCTTTGTGTGAATTAAATGCGGCGAAAGACCAACAGACGAAGTCGACATCAACTTTATTGCGTTGATTGGCCGCCTTAACTTCCTCAATGGTGTAGTACTGCTTCTTGCCATAGTTCTGCAGAAGATCGCTTCCGACCATCCGGACTTGTTGGCGTCTATCGGGAGGTGAGATTGCACATGCTGGCATAAAACAAACTTGGAATATGTTGAGTTGAATCAGCCAGCGCTTTGTCCTCAGCAGGTGCGTTGTGTGCCTGACGGTAGGCGCCGGGTTTGAGATGGGGTGTGTCCTGAGTTTTCTGCAAACTGTCTAATGGCAAGAAACTGCCTTCACCAACTTGTAGAGGTCTGGCAAATCGTAGCGAATCGTTTTCCAGACCATTTCAAAATCCACTTTGTCATAGCCGTGTGATAAACGATTGCGCATGGCGTACATGACCTGCCAAGGGATTTCTGCATTTGCTGCTGCAAATGCAGCATCTACGCGTTGTATGTTGTTGGCCGCCTCGCCAATGACCTCAATGTTTCGAATCACCGCATCCTGAATCAGTTCACTGCTCAGAAATCCAATTTCGTCAACGTCCGCTGTGTGGCGCTCAATACGTTCCATCGCAGCCAGAATGTGGCCCAAGTAATCAGGCACGCGCAATGTTTTGTTCATACCGGTACAGCCTCGGCCAACACAAAATTGCGGAACTTGTCAGGTAATGCATTGGGGGTCAACACATCCACTGACACGCCCAAGAGCTTTTCTAACTCAACTTGAATCTTGGCCACATCCATGAATGTTGTGGTGGGTGTTGGGTCAATCAAAATGTCCAAGTCACTGCCTTCATGGTCATCACCATGCAGCACAGAGCCAAACACACGGGCATTGCAGGCACGATGACGCTCAACCACAGTGCGAATAGCCACACGGTTTGTTTGCAGGGCAAGAGATGGCTTCATGAGTGTTTTCCCACATTGAAATCCGATTGATTCTTAACTGGTGGTTCACGCTTGCAACGCAACGCCAAAATCTGAATTGTGAAGCAAGATACAGAAGTCTTGCGGGTCGCGGCGGCTTCGGCATCGACTTGAGACCGGTCCAAAACGAACTTCGTCGAAACTATTGATTCGGCCCTGTGAAGTTTTCAATGCGCAAAGCTGTTGTAGGTCGGCGGTCGATGACCCCGACATGGGCCTGTGCCTAAACCAATAACGTCGGACTCTGCGAGTGCCGACCTACGAGAAAACATGTCTCACGCATTTCATACTTCAGCGTGCCGGATCAATAATGCCCCGACTTGCAAAACTGCATGCAGCCACCGGGATGGCTCTTGTAGGAGCCCACCCTGTGGGCGATGGTTTTCAAGGGCGTGTGCCACGCTCATCGCCCACGGGGTGGGCTCCTACATGTCCATGGACACGTCAGCAGGTTCGTTGTGCGCCTGCCGATACGCCCCTGGCGTCAGACCCGTCCAGCCTTTGAAGGCGCGGTGGAAGGTGCTGGCTTCTGAAAAGCCCACGCGGGCGGCCACTTCGAGCAGTGGTAAGTCGGTCTGGGTGAGGTATTCGACGGCCACGTCGCGGCGCAGGGCGTCTTTGATCATTTGGTAGCCCTGGCCTTCGCGCTGCAGGCGGCGGCGCAGGGTCTGGGGCGTGGTGGCCAGCATGTCGCTGATGGCTTCGAGCGAGGGCATTTCTTCGGCCAGGTAGCGGCGCAGCATGCGGCGGATGCGCTCGGTCAGGCTGGCCTGGTCGCGGTATTTGACCAGCAGGCAGGCCGGGGCCTGGTGCAAAAACGCTTCCACGCTTTCGGTGTTTTGCACCACGGGCAGGTCGAGCCATTTGGCGTCAAAGCGGTAGCCCCATTCGCCCGCCATCAGGTGGATGGGCGCCTGGAACAGTTTGGACGCATCACTGCGGCGGGCCACGTCGCGGTCTTGGTAGACGACTTCATCCACCGGGATGCGCCGCGCCGCCAGCCAGCACATGACGCCGTAGCTGAGGAACATGAAGACCCGCACGGCGTAGGCCTGGCGATCATTCAGGGTGTGGCGCGGGCTCATGCGCAGATAAGCCACGCCGTCGCTGACCACCAGGCGCGGCACAAAGTCGGGCAGCAGCGCGTGGTAGTAACGCAGCCCGGCGCGCACGGCCTCACCCAGTTTGCGGTGGCCCACCAGCATGCGGCAGGCCATGGCGAAAGAGCCCAGGGGCAGCGCGGTGGTGCTCAGGCCCCAAAACTCGTCGCGGTGGTGGCGCACCAGCGCCGTCATCAGGCGGGCAAACTGGGTTTGGGTGACGCGCGCCAGCTTGGATTCGAGCAGCGCAGGCAGGATGCCCGCTCGGCGCAGCACGGCGGCACGCTGGTCTTCGTCCTCGATGGCCATGAGCATCTGCACCACCTGATAAACCGCAATGGTGTGTTGAATGGGCGTGGCGTTGGGGGAGCGGGTCATTGGCAGAAAACGACGCACGCATGCTGCGTGCGGGCAAGGCCTCTGGATTTGTGGGAGCCAGCCCTGCTGGCGATTGCAGCGCTTTTGGTCCGCAGGCCATCGCTTGCAGGGCAAGCTCCTACAGGGGCAAACCCTACAGTTCTGGGCACGGTTGGCCAATTGTTTGGCCCTGCTTTGCTTTTGTGGGAGCCAGCCCTACTGGCGATTGAGGCGCTTGTGGTCCGCAGGCCATCGCTTGCAGGGCAAGCTCCTACAGGGGCAAACCCTGCAGATATGGGAACGGTTGGCTGATTGTTTTGCCCTGCTTTGCTTTTGTAGGAGCCAGCCCTACTGGCGATTGCAGCGCTTGTTGTCCACGGGCCATCGCCCACGGGGTGGGCTCCTACGAAGGCAAACCCATTCGCAACGAGGGGCAGGACAACAGGTTCAAACATCATGGGTGGGGTCGGAGGAAGGTCTCTATCCTACGACTTTGCGTTGGCATAAAACATCAATCTCGGTGTCATCGAGTCCCGCAGCGGTCAGCAGCTCGCGGGTGTGCTGGCCCTGCAGGGGAGCGGGGCGTTGCACTTCAAAGCGGTAGCCGCTCATCTGCAGGGGCATGGCCATTTGTGTCATGGTCTCGCCCTGCGCGGTCTGCACCTGCACCCACATGCCCCGGTCCTGAAAGTGGGGCAGCTGTTGCGCCTCGTCAAGTTTGAGCACGGGGGTCACGCAGCAGTCGGCGCCTGCCAGCACTTGCGCCCAATGGGCGAGCGGGTGCGCCTGCACCGCATGGGCCACTTCGCGCCGCACCCAGTCGTTCAAGGCCTGGGTTTTGGGGATGTGGTGCTCGGCCAGATCGGGGCGGCCCAGCAGGGTGCAAAAGGTGTCCCAGAACTTGTGCTCGAAAGCGCCCACGGCCAGGTAGCGGCCGTCTTGTGTGGGGTACAGGCCGTAGCAGGGCAGCGCCCCAGTGAGCTTGTCGCCACCGGGCGCGGGCACGCGGCCCCGGCTGTGCAGGCCTGCGAGCGGGATGACCGCATGGGCCAGCACGCCGTCGGCAATGGCCACGTCCACATGGCGGCCTTGGCCGGTGCGCTGCGCATCAAACAAGGCGGCCAAGATGCCCATGACGGCGGGCATGGTGCCACCCAGCAAGTCGCCCATGGGCAGGTTGGACAGGGCCAGTTCGCCAGCGGGCGTGCCCACTTGGTCGGCCACGCCGGCATAGCCGCAGTAGTTGAGGTCATGCCCGGCCTTTTGGCTCAGCGGCCCGGTCTGGCCGTAGCCGCTGATGCTGCAGTACACCAGGCGCGGGTTGCATGCACGCACCTCGTCGTAGCCCAGGCCCAGGCGAGCCATCACGCCCGGGCGAAAGCCTTCGACCAGCACGTCGGCGGTTTCGCACAGCTTGAGCAAGAGCTGCACGCCTTCGGGGTGCTTCAGGTCCAGGCGCATGCCGCGTTTGTTGCGGTTGAGCATTTCGCGCACCGGGGGCGAGGCGTAGTCGCCCGCGCCCAGGTCTTCGATCTTGATGACGTCGGCGCCCAGGTCGGCCAGGTGCAGGGTGCACATGGGGCCGGGCAGCAGGCGGGTGAGGTCGAGCACGCGCACGCCTTGCAGGGGCGGGCGGTTTTGCGGATTGGTGACTGCGTTGGTCATGCGGCGCTGCCTTTCGCCACGGATTTGCGCAGTTCGGTTTTTTGGACTTTGCCTGCTGCGGTCAGGGGCAGCTTGTCGCGGAATTCGTAGGTTTTGGGGCACTTGAAGGCGCTGATCTGGCCGCGGCAGTGTTGATCAAGGTCGGTGTCGGCAAGCACCGCCCCCGGGCGCAGCACCACAAAGGCGTGCACGGACTCGCCCCATTTTTCATGCGGAATGCCAATGACGGCGCATGCGGCCACGGCGGGGTGGCTGCTCAGGGCGTTTTCGACTTCGGCGGGGTAGACGTTTTCGCCCCCGGTGATGACCATGTCTTTGATGCGGTCGATGACATACAGAAAGCCGCCTTCGTCCATGGTGCCGCCGTCGCCGGTGTGCAGCCAGCCGCCTTGCAGGGCTTGGGCAGTCTCTTCGGGGCGACCCCAATAGCCTTGCATGACCATGGGGCCACGGATCAGGATTTCGCCCGGGGTGCCCGGCGGCAGTTCTTGGCCTTCGGCGTCAGCAATGCGGATCTCGGACGACAAGCCCGCCTGGCCAGCCGAGCGCATGCGCGGGTCGGCGAGAAAGGCCGGATCACGCGAGATTTGCAGCACCGACACCGACGCGGCGGTTTCGGTCATGCCATAGGCGTGCACAAACTGGACTTGGGGGAAAGCGGCCAGGCCGCGCTCGAGCAGGGGCAAGGTGATGGGCGCGGCGCCCCACAAAATGCGTTCGAGCTGGGGCAGGTGCTGCGGGTTGAAGCCTTCGGTGTCGAGCAGCATTTGCAGCATGCTGGGCACGATGGCCAGGTCCGACACCCGCTCGCGGGCCATGGTGTCCACCACCTGCCTGGGCTGGAACACGGGCACGGTGACGCAGGTGCCGCCCACAATGGTCTGCCCCAGCATGCGGCCCAGCCCCGCCACATGGAACATGGGCGAGATGAGCAGGGTGATGTAATGCGGCGGGGTGGGCACTTCGGCCATGCGCCCCACCAGCGACGCCCAGAGGTTGCCGTGCGAGAGCATCACGCCTTTGGGAAAACCGGTGGTGCCGCCGGTGTAGACGATGGCCGCCAGCGTGTCTGGGGCGCTGCGCACATCTTCCATGGGGGATGCGGCGGCAGCTTTTTCTTCCAAGCACAGGTAACCATCAGGGGCCTGAGCTTCCCCGATGTAAATCCCATGCCGCAGGGCCGGGAGGGCGTCGGTCATGGCCTGCGCGGTGGCCATCAGGCTGTCGTCGACCGCCAGCGCACTGGCGCCGCAGTCGCGCAAGGCGAAGGCCACTTCGGCCGCTGTCCAGCGGGTGTTGATCGGGTTGATCACCAGCCCCGCCCAGGCCCCGGCCAGCAGCAACTCGATCATGCGGTCACTGTTCAGAGCCAGCACGGACAAGCGCTCGCCCGGTTGCATGCCCAGCGCACGCAGCGCTGACGCGGTACGGGCCACCCGGTCCACCAGTTGCCGAAAAGTCTGGCGGCGGCTGCCTGTGACGGTGGCGATTTTGTCGGGGTGTCTTTGCATTGAGCGGTGCAAACCAGCGGTGAGGTACATGTTTTGTCTCCATCGGTACGGCCTGGTCGCAGGCCGTCGTTTTGAGGTGATTGCACCGCGCAGACGGGCCAGCCGCAATCGCTGCAAGACTCAAAGGCATTGGCAGAAAGTGACACGGCTTCAAGCTCAAACGTCGTTTGGGGGCCCAACAAGCTCTATCCCATGAGCTTTACTCACAGCATTGACACATTAATTTTTAGTAGCTACATTAATGCTATGCGTATCGAGTTTGATCCGATCAAAGACGCCTCGAATCAGATCAAACATGGTCTGTCTTTGGGCATGGCCGAAGAACTCGACTGGGAATCCGCGCTGGTATGGGTTGACGATCGGTTTGAGTACAACGAGATGCGAATGATCGCTCTCGCACCCAAGACCGAAACCCTTTACTACGTGGCATTTGTTGACCGGGTACCAGCGCGAAGAATCATCAGCCTTCGCCGTGCCAATCGACGGGAGGTAAAGCACTATGTCGAAAATTTCTAAGCACCCGACTGTACGCATGCCCAGCGTGCAAGAGGACAAGGCCATCACCGCCGCTGCCCGCAGCGATCCGGATGCTCAGCCGCTCACGCCCACACAATTGAAGGCCATGGTCCCACTCAAGAGTTTGCGCGGTCGGCCCAAGTCCGAGAACAAAAAACAGCTGGTTTCGGTGCGCTACAGCCCCGAAGTGCTGGCCTATTTCAAGTCCACGGGCGAAGGCTGGCAGTCGCGCATGGACAGCGTGCTGCGCCAATATGTGGCCAGCCATTCGAGACCCTAAGTCGCCATCCCCGATAATCACGCCTTCAGATTTCCCCCCGGCCCGCACGCACTGCGGGCCATTTTTTCGGAGCAAACCATGAGCACTTTTCAAACCACCGGCGCACGCGCCACGGGCCTGGCCACCATCGCCGCTGACGGCACCGTGCTGGACACCTGGTTCCCCGCCCCCGAACTCGCGGCCGACGTGGCCGCCAGCGGCAGCACCCGGCTGACGCAAGCCGAAGCCGTCGCCGCTTTGGGCGCTGACGTGGCCCAGGCCCTGGTGGCCTGCAGCGTGCGCAACGCCACCGTGGTGGCCGTGCGCACCGAGATCAAAAACCTGGCCGACGCGCCCGCCGACACCCACGACGCTTACCTCCGTCTGCACCTGCTGAGCCACCGCCTGGTGTTGCCACACGGCGCGAACGTGACCGGCATCTTTGGCCTGCTGCCCAACGTGGCCTGGACCAACTTTGGCCCCTGCGCCCTGGCCGATGTGCCCGCCGCCCGCCTCAAAGCCCGTGGCGCTGGCCGCGTGCTCGAGATCAAGGGTCTGGACAAGTTCCCGCAAATGACCGACTACGTGATCCCGTCGGGCGTTCGCATCGCCAACGCCGACCGCGTGCGCCTGGGCGCGCACCTGGCCAGCGGCACCACCGTCATGCACGAAGGCTTTTGCAACTTCAACGCGGGCACGCTGGGTGCCAGCATGGTCGAAGGCCGCATCAGCGCGGGCGTGGTGGTCGATGACGCCAGCGACATCGGCGGCGGCGCGTCCATCATGGGCACGCTGTCGGGTGGCGGCAAAGAAGTCATCAAAGTGGGCAAACGCTGCCTGCTGGGTGCCAACGCCGGCATCGGCATTTCGCTGGGCGACGACTGCATCGTCGAAGCCGGTTGCTACATCACGGGCGGCAGCCGCGTGCAAATGCCCGACGGCTCGGTCATGAAGGCCAAAGAGCTGTCCGGCAAAAACGGCATCCTGTTCCGCCGCGATTCACAGTCCGGCGCGCTGCACGCGATTCCGCGCAACAAGAGCTGGGGCGAGTTGAATGCTGAGTTGCACAAAAACTGATTTGGGTTCTACTCAAACGGAAACGGCGCACCTGTTCAAACGGGTGCGCCGTTTTGTTTTTCCGCTCGCACAGAGGTGGGATAGAAACTCTGCGTCGAACGCACTCAGAGACTGCCCGGGGACAACTTGCTCCGACGTCGCTCAAAGCCCCTGCACCAACCCAGCATTGACCCGCGCCAATTCTCGGAATTCGTCACCAATCCGCTTATCCGCGGCAGCGCTTTGCCAGAACTGCAGGGCCAGCGCCCGCGCGTGTGGCCAGACGCTCAGGGTGTGCGCGTTGGGGCGCGGCAGCTGGCTTGACCAGTCGCGCGCCACCACTTCGCCCGCCACCGGGGCGTAGTACATGGGCAGCATGTCGTAAGCCGGGGCCAGTTGCCAGCGGTGCTGGTGCAGCAGCAGCGACACATTGCCATGGTGGCGGTCGGTGTTGGCGATCAGGGCGCCAAAGGCGTCGAGCAGGCACAGGGTCTGGATGTCGATGGCGCTCAGGCTTTCGGCGCCTGCGCGGCCGGTCTGCATGGCGGTGGCCGCCCATTGCGAACCGATGCCGATGTAGTGGGCGTCGTACATCTCCAAAGACACCATGCCGATGCGACCTTGCGCCGTGCGGTCAAAGCGGCGGCTTTGCAAAAAGACGCGGCCAGCGGCCTGCACGATGTCGGTTTGTGCGGCGGCGATGCCTGCGGCTTGCAGCGTTTGCAGGGCCAATGCTTCGCACACCAGCAGGTCGCGCCAGCGCTGGTCTGCCGGGCCATTGCCTGCGGGCGAGAATTTGACCAGCACGGGCACGCCATGGGTCACGGCGCAAAACTTGGGTTGCTCGCCACCCGCGCTGGAGCCTGGGGCGGCACTCCCCAGGGCTTGCAGGGACAAGCCAGGGTAGTCCTGCTCCGTGTCACTCACCACCGGGGCGGCGCTGCGGTTGCGGGGCAAAGCCAGATAACGGTCGAGCGACGCAGCGCCCACCAGCAAATTGCCGGGCAAGTCTTCCCCTGCGCGCACCAGCGCCAGCAGGATGTGGTCGTCGCTCCAGTGCGCCAAGTGGGGAGGCAAGGCCAAATCAGGATGTGCCTGCGCAAAGGCCCGGCCCAAAAAACCTTGGGGCCGAGTGTCCATCAAGAACCAGGGCAGGCTGGGGTGGAACGCGCTTTGGCCGTGGACCTTGTCGGCTTCGTCCATCCAGAAGCCGCCACCCACCAGTGGATAGAGCGTGCCAAAGCGTTGCAGTTCGCCGTCGGCCTGCACTTGGTGGATGAGCACCTGTCGACCCACACCGGGCACATCGCGCGGCAGCAGGTAGCGCTGCGCCCGGGCCGCACCCACTTTGACCACTTGGCCAGAGGCCAGCAAGGGGGTCAGCAGGCGCGAGACCGTGGCTTGGCTCACGCCCAGTTGGGCCTGCAACTCAGGGCTGCTGGCATGGCCGTTGTGGCGGCGCAAGGCGGTGATCGGGGTGTCAGCGGGATTCATTAAATAGATAAGTGAATAAATAATTCTATGATACAACGTGGTTAAGTATTTGTAATTTAATAAGTTTCTCTTTATTTTGACAATCAGCACTCAACTCATCGAATAGATTTTTGAAAGTGTGCAGGACCTTGAGTGGCCTCACCCTCAAGCCGCCTCACTGTTGAGAAATTCGTGCGCAGCCACGATCTGAATGTCGTCCCTTTCCAATTTTTAAGAGCACTTTGGAATTTGGTCTCGACATTTGTCCAACGTGCCAAACAACCGTCGCACATGAGCCAGCACTGCTTTTGCCGCCAGCGCTCTGTTGATTTGCCTATTGATTCGGCCCCGTGAAGTTTTGAATGCTCCAAGATGTTGTAGGTCGGCGGTCAAAGACCCCGACATGGGGCTGCGCCAAAACCAAAAATGTCGGACTCTGTGAGTGCCGACCTACGAGATGACATTGCTCACACAATTCAAACTTCAGCGTGCCGGTTCCATAACACCATTGATTTGCAACCCTTTACGCCCTCACAATGGGTCAACAACAGAAGGGCTCATATGTCTCAACGCACGGTATTCCAAATCAAGCTGCTGATCTGCGGGTTGGTGGTTTCGGCGGGCATTGCTTTCATGGCGCAGTTGCTGTGGCAGGGGCTTGGCCCGGGGACCCTGGCCCTTTATGTGCTGGCAGGCTGGGGCGTTTTGGCTGGGCTGATGCTGCTGTTGGTGGCAAACACCGCCATCAGCAGCTGGGTCAACCAGTGGATTTTGCGCAAGGGCGGCACGGACACGCAGTGGCTGTGGTTCCCCGCAGACCCGCCCGGCTTGCAAGGGGACCGCAAGCCCAAACAACCCTGAAGGGTTGGTGACCTCAGGGCTGTGGGTGGGTGCTGTCACGCCTTGGCCAAATGCGTTTTGGCCAGATCCACATACCAATCCAGGCACCCCGGGTTGGCCATGGCGTCTTTGTTGACCACCTTTTCCAGCGGCTGGCCCAGCATGAGTTTCTTGATCGGCAGCTCCTGCTTTTTGCCCGACAGGGTGCGCGGGATCTCGGCCACCTGGAAGATGTCGTTCGGGATGAAGCGCGGGCTGAGCGCCACCTTGATGGCGTTGTTGAGCTTGGCCTTGAGCGCGTCGTCCAGCACCGTGCCCGGGCGCAGCACCACAAACAGCGGCATGTAGCTTTCCTTGCCCAGGTACTCCAGGTCCACCACCATCGAGTCCATGACTTCGGGCAGGGCCTCGACGGCGCTGTACAGCTCGCTGGTGCCCATGCGCAAGCCATAACGGTTGATGGTCGCGTCACTGCGGCCAAAGATCACGCAGCTTTCGCCCTCGCCTTGTGCGTTGCCAATGCGCAGCCAGTCGCCGTGTCGCCAGACGCCGCCCATGCTGGCCGGGCCGTCGCCACCACCGGGCTTGCGGCCGTGACCTGCGGGGTACATCTCGAAATAGCTGGCCAGATAGCGGGCATTGTTCTGGTCGCCCCAAAAGTACAGCGGCATGGACGGGATGGGCTGCGTGCAGACCAGCTCGCCCACCTCGCCCAGCACGGACTCGCCCGCTTCGTTCCAGGCTTCGACCGCGCAGCCGAGTTCGCGGCACTGCATGACGCCGGGCTCTTGCGGCAGTTCGCGGTGGCCGCCCACAAAGGCGCCCGCAAAGTCGGTGCCGCCCGAAATGTTGCACCACCAAATATCGGTGCCGATTTTCCTGAATTCTTCAACGCCCCAGGTTTGCGTTTCGGGCGACAGGGGCGAACCCGTTGTGCCCAGGGCGCGAATCAGCGAAAGGTCACCGCAACGCGACAGGTCAACCCCGGCTTTTTGGCAGTTGGCAAAAAAGGCCGCGCCTGCGCCAAAGAAGGTGACTTTTTCTTCGGACGCCATGCGCCACAAAATGCCCCAATCGGGATTGTCTTTGCTGCCACCGGGGTTGCCGTCATAGATCACGCAGGTCACGCCGTTGAGCAAGCCCGCCACCTGCGCATTCCACATGACCCAGCCGGTGGAGCTGTACCAGTGGAAGCGCTCGCCAAAGCTGTTGGGGTGGTAGCTGCAGCCAATGTCGTTGTGCAGGATTTTGTTGGCCAGGGCCACGATCACGGTGCCCCCGTGGCCGTGCACGATGGGTTTGGGCAGACCGGTGGTGCCGCTCGAATAAACAATCCACAGCGGGTGGTCAAACGGCAGCCACATCGGCTCGAAGGCCTGCACCTCGGCGTCATCGCGCGCCGTGATGGCCGACATCTGCACACTGGCCCCCACATCGCAGTTGGTCAGATCGAGGGTGCCCAGGTTGTCGTGCACGATGACGTGTTGCACGCTGGGCAGCGCGTCACGCAGCTCCTGCACCACAAGCATGCGGTCAAAGTCACGCCCGCCGTAGCTCACCCCATCGACTGCAATCAGCACCTTGGGCTCGATTTGCTTGAAGCGGTCGAGCACGGCGTTGGTGCCCATGTCGGGCGCACAGATGCTCCACACGCCCCCCACGCTGGCGGTGGCCAAAAATGCCACCATGGCCTCGGGGATGTTGGGCAGGTAAGCGGCCACGCGGTCACCGGGCTCCACACCCTGGGCCTGCAGGTGCAGCGCCATGGCAGCCACCTGGCGGCGCAATTCTGGCCAACTCAACTCGCGGCGCAGGCCTTTTTCGTTCAGGCTGATGACGGCCAAAAACCCTGCCTCGTGCGCAGGCTGCACATGCCGCAGCACCTGGTGTGCGTAATTGGTCTTTGCCCCCGGGAACCATTTGGCACCGGGCATGACGTTGCCCGCCAGCACCGCCGTGTGCGGCGTGGGCGACTGCAATTCAAAGTAATCCCAGATGCTTTGCCAAAAAGCATCCAGCTCGGCCACCGACCAGCGCCACAAATCGTTGTAGGTGGCAAAGCTCAAGCCGCGTTCATCGCGCAGCCAATTTTGAAAGAGCCTGATCTGGGGCAGATGAGGGCTTGGAACAGGGGCTTTTATCGCGGTATTCATGGGGTGCAGCGTAGCAGCGCCCACGCTGGGCTGTCACGCGCAACAACCCTGAAACATGCACCTAGGTGACAGGGCGTGCAGGCTTTATGCAGGCGCCTCTTCGCAGCGTCCTTGGCCCGTGGCATGTCCCCGAAAATCGCTTTGCCATTGCCGCGCCACGAGATCGATCTGTATGCGTTCGTTGTCCACCGCGGTCACCACGCCGTTCGGAATCAGGGAAAAGGAATAGGGCTCCACACCATCAATGTGCAAGCGGCGTACGGCTTTTCGGTCCCAGTCGATGCGCACTTCGCGCACCCAGGTGCTGCGTTGCGGCATGTAGACCACGGCACAACTCAAGACCACCGATGACGGCGCCGCCACGGCGGGGCCAAGTGCTGCCAGACTCAGCGTCGCCCATCCCCAAGTACGCAGCAGTACGCGCACGGCTTCAGGCCGCCGTGTCTTTGTTCATGCGCTGGCTTTTCCAGTACACATCGTCACCGCCATTCAAACGGTTGAGCACGCGGGCCAGCACAAACATCAGATCCGACAGACGGTTGAGGTATTGGCGCGGCGTGTCGTTCAGGGCTTCTTCATTGCCCAAGGCCACGCAAGCGCGCTCGGCCCGGCGCGCCACGGTGCGGCACACATGAGCTTGCGACGCGCCACGGGTGCCTGCGGGCAAGATGAATTCCTCGAGCTTGGGCAGTTGGGCGTTGTATGTTTCGAGGGCCGCGTCAAGCGCCGCCACAGCTTCAACTTTCAGCAATTCAAAACCGGGAATGGACAGCTCGCCCCCCAGGTTGAACAGCTGGTGCTGCACCTCGACCAAGACCTCGCGCACATCGGCGGGCAGGTTTTCACACAGCAACACACCAATGTGGGAGTTCAGTTCGTCCACCTCGCCCATGGCGTGCACACGCAAGCTGTTTTTGGACACGCGCTGGTTGTTGCCCAGGCCGGTGGTGCCGTTGTCGCCGGTGCGGGTGGCGATTTGTGTGAGTCGGTTGCCCATGTGGTTTTCTCTGCAAATGATTGATTTCCTTGGGCGATTGTCTGCCATGTGGCCGCATCCTGTCTGACAAAGGACAAGCTGGCTTGTCCTGTAGGCGTAAACTGTTCTGTGAACTCACGAACAGCGGCAGTAGCACGAGGAGACACCCCATGAACGCCCCGACCCCCACCGCCCACCTGGCCCCCGAAGTCGCGCAGCGCGCCGTGCCCGAAGCCTTTTTAGCGGCCCTGAAGGCCCGCTTTGAAGGCAACTGCTCCACCGCGCTGGTGATCCGCGAGCAGCATGGCCGCGACGAGTCGGCCTTCACCCATGTGCCGCCACCGGCTGCGGTGGTGTTTGCCGAGTGCACCCAAGACGTGGCCGATGCCGTGAAACTGTGCGCGCAGTACCAGGTGCCGGTCATTCCCTTTGGCGTGGGCTCTTCGCTCGAAGGCCATTTGCTGGCGGTGCAAGGCGGCATCAGCATTGACCTCACGCGCATGAACAAGGTGCTGGCCATCAATGCCGAAGACCTGACAGTGACGGTGCAGCCGGGCGTCACGCGCAAGCAGCTCAACGAAGAAATCAAGTCCACCGGACTGTTCTTCCCGATCGACCCGGGCGCGGACGCCACCATTGGCGGCATGTGCGCCACCCGTGCCAGCGGCACCAACGCCGTGCGTTACGGCACCATGCGCGAGAACGTGCTGGCACTCGAAGTGGTGACCTCGACGGGCGAAGTGATCCGCACTGGCACCCGCGCCAAGAAGTCCAGCGCCGGTTACGACCTGACGCGCCTGATGGTGGGCAGCGAAGGCACGCTGGGCGTGATGACCGAAATCACCGTGCGCCTGTACCCGCTGCCCGAAGCCATCTCTGCCGCGATCTGCTCGTTCCCGAACATCGAGGCCGCTGTGCGCACCGTAATCCAGACCATCCAGCTGGGCGTGCCGATTGCCCGCGTGGAGCTGATCGACCACAACACCGTGCGCATGGTGAACGCCTACGCCAAGCTGGGCCTGCGCGAAGAAGCGCTGCTGCTGATGGAGTTCCACGGCTCGCCTGCAGGCGTCAAAGAGCAAGCCGAGACGGTGCAGGAAATCGCCAACGAATTCGGTGGCAACGCCTTTGAATGGGCTACCACACCCGAAGAGCGCACCCGCTTGTGGACAGCTCGGCACAACGCCTACTTTGCCGCCGTGCAAAGCCGCCCAGGCTGCCGCGCCATCAGCACCGACACCTGCGTGCCCATCAGCCGCCTGGCCGATTGCCTGCTGGACTCGGTGACAGAGACCGACGCCAGCGGCATTCCCTACTTTTTGGTCGGCCATGTGGGCGACGGCAATTTCCACTTTGGCTATTTGATCGACCCCAACAACCCGCAGGAATGCGAAACCGCCGAAGCGCTGAACCAGCAACTGGTCAACCGCGCGCTGCGCCTGGGCGGCACCTGCACGGGCGAGCACGGCATTGGCCTGCACAAGATGGACTTTTTGCGCACCGAAACCGGCGAAGGCGCCGTCGACATGATGCGCACCATCAAGCGGGCGCTGGACCCGCACAACATCATGAATCCGGGGAAGATTTTTTCGATGTGACTTGGCGACAGCGGTGCTTGTTGCTCCGAACTGTTCAAAGCAGCCTTCCGATGTAGGTCAGTAGCTCCAGCCCAACATGAGGCCTGTGACGAAGCGGGCAATCGTCGAACCTGAAGGTACCGACCTACGTTGCGGTATTTGTAGGACGATGGCAACAGAGCCGACATGGGGCCTGTGCCGGAGCGGGCAAATGTCGGACTCTTCGAGTGCCGACCTACTGTCGCCATGTCTCTGTGGGAGCTGGGCCTGCTGGCGATGACAGCGCTTGTGGTCTGCGAGGCATCGCTTGCGGGGCAAGCTCCTACAAGACAAACCATCCGTCAGACCGCAGGTGCTTTCAGCGAGCCCCAAACCACCTCGATGCCCATGCCGATGGCCAGCAGATTGCTGTCTGAGCCCAAGGGGCCGTCGATTTGCATGCCTACAGGCAAACCGCCTGCCGTCAAACCTGCAGGGATCGACACGCTGGGAATGCCAGCATTGGTGCAGGGGTCGGTGTTGCGGATGCAAGTGCCAAAGGTGTCTTTGTCTTTTTGCACCACACCGCCGACCGTGTAGCTGAGGTTTTTGGAGCCATTGGCCGCGTCGATCTTGGGCGCGGCCAAGAGGGTTGTTGGGAACAACACGCACTCCACACCTTGCGCTGCAAAATAGTCTTTGTAGAGTTTTTGCAAGGCTGGGCGCTTGGTGGCCATGATGCCCAGATAGGCATCACGGAAAGCGGCTTCACTGAAAGGGCCTTGAATGGCACCAAAGGCTCCTGCCACATCCGGGCTGGCGAGTTGATCCGCCACTTCCTTGACGGTTTTGACAGGCGCATTATTGGCCGCCAGATAGGCCGGAATGGCACGCACGGGTTCATGCAGGGCAATCGGAAACGACATCTCCCCATTGAGCGCCATGATGCCCGCCAGATCGGCATCCACAAACACCACACCGGCAGCCGCCAGCTTTTTCTTGGCAGCATCGGCCACGGTCTTCACACTGTCATCCAAGCCGGCCCAAAACGTGGCTGGAATGCCGATTTTGAGGCCTTTGAGTGATTTAGCCACAGGCACATCGCCGCCTGCAATCACGGCATCCAGCAAGGCCAGGTCGGCCACTGTGCGGGCGATGGGGCCTACCGTGTCGCGGGTGGTGCTGATGGGCAGGGCATCGTTGACGGTGTCGGGGTAGCGGCGGCCTTTGCCTTCGCCATCGCCCACCGAGGGACGGAAACCGGCCACGCCACAGAAGGAGGCTGGCACGCGCGTCGATCCCCCCGTGTCTGTGCCCAGACCGGCCGGTGCAAATCTTGCGGCAATGGCTGCAGCCGTTCCGCCCGATGAGCCGCCAGGAATACGGGTGCTGTCATAGGGGTTTTTGCAAGGGCGTGCAGCCCCGCCAGATTGGTCTGTGCCCAGCGTGAAGTTGGTGCTGGTGATGCCAAAAGCCCATTCGTGCAGATTGGACTTGCCCAGGACAATGGCGCCTGCATCGATCAACTTTTGAACGGAGGGCGCATTTTTGCTGGGCTGGAAATTGCGCAACGAGGGTGTGCCCCCCGTGGTCTTCATATCTTTGGTGTTGATGTTGTCCTTGACCACAATCGGCAAACCGGCCAAGGCACCGAGTTTTTTGCCGGCGGCACGGTCCGCATCGACCTGACGGGCCGCCGCCATGGCTTTGTCTTCATTCAGGTAAATCATGGCATTGAGGCTGCTGACGGCCTTGGCACGTGCAATCATGGCGGCCATATAGGTTTCGGCCTTGAGCTTGCCGTTGCTGATGTCGCGAACCACTTGCGTCGCGGTCAATTCGGACAGCGCATCTTTCGTTTTGGCCTGTGCCATGTGGCCACCGGCGGCCGTGAGAGCCAAGTCGCCCATGACGGCAGCTGCAGAGACGGCTGTGGTGTTTTTGAAAAATTGGCGTCGTGATGTGTCCATGCTCATGTGGGTCTCCTGTGAGGTGTTGTCAACGCCGAAATGGGCGTTCACACCATGCTAAGAAAACCAGTGATGAGCCACCATCCTTGATTCTCAGGATGCCGTCAGGGCCTGAGTTTGTGCACCAGCGCTGCCCGGTTGCTCACGCCGACTTTGCGAAAGGCGTTTTCCAGGTGGGTGCGCACCGTGGTGGTGGAAATGGCCAGTGACCGGGCAATTTCCTTGTCGGTCATGCCGATCATGACCAAACGTGCTGTGTCTTGTTCGCGGGTGGTCAAGCGTTGCGACAAGGTGTTCAGCGTCAAGGACTCGGGCTGATGCGCTCTTTGCGCCCGGGCCAGTGCCGTGACAAAAGCCGGTTGCAGCATGTCGAGCAAACGCATCTCGTCGGGGGTGAAGTTGTCCCTGCGCTTGTCGCGCCAGATGCGCATGTCACCCAGGTTTTGCCCCTGGTGCCAGGCATATAGGTTCACGCCCCAGTACAGGCCGTCCTTGTTCAGGAAGTCGTTGAAGAATTCGGTTTTCTTCAGCTCGTCAATCGCCAGCACATCGGTGGCGCGCACCGCCACCTGGTAACGCTGCATGAGCGGTGTGATCGGGTCATGGAACTGGTAATAACTCTCATAGGCCCGCAGATTCAGGGGGTCCATGTTGATCTGAATGGGTTGGGCAAAACTCTGACTGCCGGGCTGCCAGACAAAGCTGGCGTAATACTGCGCCCCGAGCAGCTGCATGACCAAATCACCCATGATCTCGCGGATTTCGGTCTCTTCATGGGGCTCGGCCAGGGTCTGCATGATCTGGCCGAGCAGTGTGGTTTGTTTTCCTGTCAAGTACATGCTTTTATGCCTTTTGCTTGCCCGCTGCCGGTCGATTAAATCCCGATACGCCACCGACCCCAAGCGGGTTTGCCCCATCCTCAATTGTCAGGAGTCGGCGGCTGAAATACTGAAATACTGGCCCTGCTCAGCAATTGGTCGATCTTGCCGCACAAAACCTCAGGCTCAAATGGTTTGAGCATGACGTCACTCAAGCCCGCCGCCTTGAAGCGTTCCAGATCCAGCGGATTGACGTTGGCGGTCATGCCCAGCACGGGCAATGCGTTTTGTGGTGCGGCAAAGGTCTGGCGCAAAGCGCTTGTGGCCACAATGCCGTCCATCTGCGGCATGACCATGTCCATCAAAATCAGGTCTACGGTCTGTTCGCGCAGCGTATCCAGAGCTTTTTGACCGTCCACCGCCTCCAAAATGGTGCTGTGCGGCCAGGCGTTTTGCAGCACCTGTTTGACCAGCAAACGGTTCAGAGGGTGGTCATCCACAATCAAGAATGACCAAGGTTTGTGACGGGTCTGGACAGCGGCTTTGACCAGGTTGGGTTTCTGCTCAGGGGGCTTTGCAGCTTCCAGGGGCAGCCGCAGCCAAAATCGTGATCCCTGTCCAGGCTCGCTTTCAAAACCGATCTCGCCACCCAGCAAGTGCGCCAGCTTTTGCGAGATGGCCAGGCCCAGTCCGTTGCCACCGTAGCGCGATTGAATATCACCCTCAGCCTGGCTGAAGCGTTTGAAAATTTGGGCCTGCCGTTCTTTGGCAATGCCAATGCCTGTGTCCTCGACCGCAAACACCACACCGGGGTTTTGCCATTGGAGTTTCAAGACCACCGAGCCTTGGTGGGTGAATTTGAGCGCGTTACCCAGCAAATTGACCAGCACTTGCATCAGGCGGTGCCGGTCTGTGTGCACCCACTGGGGTAGCGCCGCGTCCATCTCGATGCGGTAGTCGAGTTTCATGCTTTTGACGCGCGGCCAGAACAATTCAAATGCATGCTCGGCCACATGGCGCAACTCAAAGGTTTCGGGTTGGATGATCAGGTGACCAGCCTGCAGTTGCGAGTAATCCAGGATGTCATTGATCACGGTCATCAGGTGATCGGCCGACTGACGTGTGTGGTTGAGCACCTTGAGGGCTTTGGGCTTGTCCTTGACGCGTGTGAGCAGCAAGCTGTTGAAGCCCAAAATGGCGTTCATTGGCGTGCGAAGTTCATGGCTGACGGTGGCGATGAAATGCTCACGCATTTGCAAGGTCTGTTCCAACTCCTGGCGTTTGGCCACCAGTTCGCGCTGATAAAGCAAACTTTTTTCCAAGGCCTTCAGGTGCATCTTGTCGTAGATCAGGGGCACGATGATCAACACGCCTGTGACCAGTGTGTAGGTCACCCACGATGAGGGCGCATGCCGCAGGCCTTGTTCAAAATCGGGCAACAGGCCATAGTGGTTGCACACAGCCATGATCAAATGCATGAGCCAAACCATGACCAGCCAAAAGGTGCCCGCTTTTCGACCCATCACGTAGAACGGGGTTAAAGGCAAAATCATCAACCATGCCAACCGTGGTGAGAAGACGCCACCCGCACTCCAGGCACCGTAGAACAACACCATTGCTCCGACACTTGTACCGATATGTACCGCCCATTTCATCGGTAAGCCATAGTTCAAGAGGATCAGCAGCAGCAGCAAGAAAACCGCCATCGACAAGAAAATCGGCGACGCGTTCTGATAGGGACTGATGCCCACGTACAGCAAGAGCACGGTGACCACCAGGACCACGAACGAAAACACGTAGGGCATCTTGCCCTGCCGATAAGTCATGGGCAACTTGGTCATGACCTTGTCCAGGATGCTGAGTGCCATGTTTCGAATGCTCATGCCTTCAGCCTCTGGCCCTTGCGATGTGGCGGCTCACGCTGTCCATCAAGGTGGACAAGTCCATGGGTTTGGCCAGCACATCGTCCATGCCGGCATCCAGGCAGCGCTGCCTGTCCACCGGGTTGGTGTTGGCCGTCAAGGCAATGATGGGCATGTGTGCCGTCATGGCCGGAAACTGATGGCGTATCTGATGGGTCAAGGCCATGCCATCCATATCGGGCATGATCATGTCGATCAGGGCCACATCAAAACCTTGTTCATCGAGCAATTGCAGGGCTTGCGCCGCACTCTCGGCGGTCACGATGTGGGCTTTGGGCCAGCATTTTTGCAATTGCAAGCGTGCCACCATCAGGTTCATGCTGTTGTCGTCCACCACCAAAATGCGCAGCGCTTCTTCTGGGGGTGGCAAGCTGTCAGCCGTTGGCACTGGCATGGCCTTCGCCGAATTCAGGGGCACTTCAAACCAAAACGTGGCGCCCTGCCCGGGCTGGCTGGTCACCCCAATCTGCCCGCCTTGTAGGGTGACCAGTTTTTCACTGATCGACAAGCCCAAACCTGTGCCGCCATAGGTTCGGATGGTTTGCACATCGGCTTGTCCAAAACGGCTGAAAATGTGCGTTTGTTGGGATGGTGCAATGCCGCGCCCCGTGTCCATGACTTCGCAGCGCAATTGATCTTGATGGGCGATCATGCGCAGCTGCACCGTGCCTTTGGCTGTGAACTTCAGGGCGTTGCCGAGCAAGTTGCGCAGTATTTGCAAAAGACGTTGTCGGTCGGCATGGATGTATTGAGGCAGTTGGGGGTCCAGGTGACCACTCCAGCCAATGCCTTTTTCCAGTGCTTGTTGTTGGTGTGTTTGCAGCGCTTCTTGCAGCAGTGCAGACAATTCAAAATCGACCTCGTGCAACAAGAACTTTCCGGCTTGCAATTGAGAAAAGTCCAGGATGTCGTTGACAACCTGGAGCAAATGCATGGTGGAGCGGCGGATATGGTCCACCACCTCCACTTGATCGGGTTGCTCGGCCAACTCTTGGCGCAGCACGCCATTGAAGCCCAAAATGGCGTTCATCGGGGTACGCAATTCATGGCCAACAGCCGCCACAAACTCGTCTTTGTGCGCCTGTGCTTGCAGCAATGCCTCATGAGTTGCCTTGAGCTCCTCGTTGCGCTGGTGAAGTTGTTTCAGTTGTTCTTCATGCAAGTGCTCATACAAACGTACACCCAGCATCAAATTGGCAATGGCCAGCATGTTGTTCATCACCGCCCATGGCACCGCTTGTTGGGTGATGTGGGCTTGACTGCCTACCCAACCGTTCAGTGTGGCCAAAAACAAAGCGAAGATGGTCAACAGGATGATCGCAATCCAGACCACCGTGACTGCGGGGCCCAGAAGCAATAAAACAGGGACAGCCAGAACATTGAGCCAGACAATGGATGTGGAGTTCACCCCACCCGATTGGCTGGCGATGTAGGTAATCAGGAGCAAGCTGAACAAGGTGACGAGGTGCACCAAGACGGTGTAAAACTTGCGTTGACTTGCGAACAGCATCAAAACAACCATGATGATGCTGACGACCAAATTGGCGTTACGGTCGTAGTAGCCCGGGGGAATCAAATAAAACAAAAGCGAAGTCAAACCCACGGCCAACAAGTAAATGGCCAAGAGCTTTCTCTTGGATAACTGTGCGTTTGCGACCAGGCTTGAGCCGCCTATACGCATGAAAAAAGCCCCGTTGAACACCCGTTTGATGATGTTATCCACGCAGCTTTTCAATCAATCCATTGAGTTCATCGAGCGAACCAAACTGTATCGACAGCTCGCCCATTTCTTCAATCTTGCCCAATCGCTTGACGCGTTTTTTAACCCGCACCTCCACTTGCGCCATCAACAGGTCAGACAGTTCTTCTTCCACGCGGCGCGTGTCGCGGGATTTTTCTTTCTTGGGTTTCTGGGGAACCAGATTGAACTCGGCGCCCAGTTTTTTGGACAGGCTTTCCGCTTCACGCACCGACAGTTTTTTGGCCGATATCTGATTGGCCGCCGTGATCTGAGCCGCCTTGTCCAAAGAAAGCAATGCACGCGCATGGCCCATGTCCAGGTCCCCGGCCATGAGCATGGTTTGCACGGGCTCGGCCAGGTTCAGCAAACGCAACAAGTTGCTGGCAGCGCTGCGAGAACGGCCCACAGCTTGCGCAGCAGACTCGTGCGTCAGGCCAAACTCCTTGATCAGGCGGTGCAGGCCTTGCGCTTCTTCCAGCGGGTTGAGGTCTTCACGTTGAATGTTTTCAATCAGCGCCATAGCCGCTGCGGCCTCATTGGGCACGTCGCGCACCAGCACCGGCACACTGTCCAGACCGGCCAGCTTGGAGGCGCGAAAGCGCCGCTCGCCCGCGATGATTTCGTACTTGCCTGCATTGAGGCCGTCACTGAGTTGACGCACCAAAATCGGCTGCATGATGCCTTGGGCCTTGATGGATTCGGCCAACTCGTACAAGGCGCCCTCGTCCATGCGGGTGCGCGGCTGGTACATGCCGGGCACCATCTGGTCGAGCTTGAGCTGACTGGGCACGCCGCTTTCGGCGCTGCCCAGGGGCGGGTCTTCCACAGTGGGGCCCAGCAGGGCTTCGAGTCCTCGGCCAAGGCCTTTGGGTTTTTTGGTGACCATGGTCATTCCTTCATGAGTTTTTGCAAAAGCGCATGGCCTTGTGGCCAATGGCCCAACGAGGTGTCTGCGTTGATGTGTCCAGTCTGCCCGGCATCGACCCACTGGGCACCCCAGTCATGGGCCAGTGCTTGGGCGCGATCTGAGCGGCAAAAGGGATCGTTTTGACTGCCCACCAAGATACTGGCAAATGGCAGCCGCTGGCGCACGATGGGTGACCAGCCGGGCAATCGCTCTTTGAGTTCGGGCGCCTCTGTATCTCCGGGTGCCACAAGCAAAGCGCCCTGGACACGCTGGCTGTGCGCGGACAATGCGGCCCAAGCCGCCACCAAGATGCAGCCCAGGCTGTGGGCCACGAACACCACTTGGCCGGGCGCATCAATGACCACTTCATCAAGACGTGCCAACCAATCGCCTCGCTTTGGGCGCAGCCAATCGTTTTGCACCACTTCGGTGTAGCCATGTTCGCGCACCCAATGCATTTGCCAGTGATCAGGACCACTGCCTTGCCAGCCGGGCAAAATCAAAACGCTTGTCATGGCTTGGGTGTCCAGCGTGCTGTCAGAGTGTGGGAGCACGTCTGACCAACTCTTGTGCAAATTCAACATAGGCCTGGCTGCCCCGTGCAGCAGCATCGAACACCACACCCGGCAAGCCATAGCTGGGCGCTTCGGCCAATCGCACATTGCGCGGGATGACGGAGTCAAACACCTTGTCGCCAAAATGTGCCTTGAGCTGGTCGCTCACCTGCATTTGCAAGGTGATGCGCGGGTCGAACATCACGCGCAGCAAGCCGATGATTTTCAGGTCCCGGTTCATGTTGGCATGCACTTGCTTGATGGTGTTGACCAGATCGGTCAGGCCTTCCAGCGCAAAATACTCGCACTGCATGGGCACGATCACGCCATGGGCTGCACACAAGCCGTTCAAGGTCAGCATGGACAAGGATGGCGGGCAGTCTATGAGGATGAAGTCGTATTGGGCATCCACGGCTGCCAAAGCGGTTTTCAAGCGTTGGTCGCGACGATCGAGTTGAACCAACTCCACCTCAGCACCGGCCAATTCACGGTTGGCACACAAGACGTGGTAGCCGCATTTTTCGGCCAGCACGACCGCTTCGCGCACCGATGCCGATTCCAACAACACGTCATACACACTCATGCTTTGTTGACGCTTGTCGATGCCCGAACCCATGGTGGCGTTGCCCTGGGGGTCCAGATCCACCAGCAAGACGCGCTGCCCGACCTTGGCCAGGCCTGCGGCCAAATTGACAGAGGTGGTTGTTTTACCGACGCCACCCTTTTGGTTGGCGATACAAAAAATTTTGGCCATGTTGTCGCGTCCGGTTCAGTTATTTGGAAATGGCCAGCTTGATGCCAAAGCCGATGAGAAACAAGCCCGCCAGCTTTTCGAGCCAACGGCCGATCATGGGATTCGCCCGCATTTTGGCAGCCAGATAGTGGGTCAACATGGTCATGGCCAATCCATATAAAAAAGTCAAAGCAGCGATGGTGCCCGCCATGACACCAAAGCTGATCAGGCCCCCATGCGTTTTGGGGTCCACAAATAAAGGGAAAAATGCCATGTAGAACACGATGGCCTTGGGGTTGAGCAAGGTGATGGCCACGGCTTGCTGAAAATAATGCCGGGGCCGGATGTTCAAAACCGGCGCATCACCCGGTTTGGACGTCCACATCTTCCAGCCCAGCCAGGCCAAATACAGTGCACCCGCCCACTGCACGGCGGTAAAAGCTGTGGGGTAGGTGGCCAACACTGTGGCCACACCGGCCACTGCCAGCCACATGAGCACCTGATCCCCGGCGATGACGCCCATGGTGGCGCCCAAGCCACCGGCGATGCCGCCCTTGCTGGTCGATGTGATGAGCGCCAAATTGCCCGGGCCGGGTATGGCCAAAAACAGAACAATTGCAGCAACAAATGCACCGTAGTCTGATATCCCAAAGAACATGTGATCCTTTCAGAAAAGTGAGATGGTCTGGCGTTTAAAACTCATTTCGTCACAAGCAACTTGAAACCAAATCCAATCAAACACAAGCCTGCCAGCTTCTGCAGAAAACCGGTGATCTTGAGATTGGCACGCAAACGCTGAGCCATGTGATGTGTGACAAGCACGACCCCCAAACAGTACACGCCCCCCAATACCGCGATGGTTGCCGCCATCACTGCAAAAGTGATCCAGCCTTGGTGATGAACGGGATCGATGAACTGTGGGAAAAACGCGAAATAAAACATGATCGCTTTGGGGTTCAGCAAGGTGATCAGCATGGTTTCACTGAAATAGCGCCCAGACCGTATGTCCAAGGCAGGGCCTTCGCCTGGCTTGGCCGTGATCATCTTGAAACCCAACCAGCCCAAATAAGCAGCCCCAAGCCACTGCAAAAGCATGAACATGTTTGGCAGTGTTTTGAGCAAAGCCGCCACACCCGCCACAGTGAGCCACAGCAAAATTTGATCACCCAGCAACAAGCCGAGCACGGATGCAATGCCCCCGGATATCCCCCCTTTGCTGGTGGAGGTGATCAGCGCAAGATTCCCTGGCCCAGGCAATATGAGCAAAAGTACAAAAGCAGCTGCAAATGCGCCGTAGTCCGAGATGCCAAACATGTGAATTTTTTCTGGAGAATTTCACAAGTGTAAGTGATGGACCGTTTTGAAAACCCCTGAACCAAGTGTTTCACGTGAAACTCTGCTGCCAGCCCCCTTAACGATCACCCAATTCTTGCTGTTATGGGCTTGTCTACTGCCTTTGGGCTGCAAGGTTTATTGACAATTCGCGGATACAACCAACTGTTTATCCGGCCCTGTGAAGTTTTCAATGCTCAAAGATGTTGCAGGTCGTTGGACGAAGACCCCGACGAGAGCCTCTGCCGAAACCCAGCATGTCGTACTCTGCGAGTACCGACCTGCGAGATGACATGTCTCACACATTTCAAACCTCAGCGTGACGGATCAATAAGCATCAAACAGGCTTCATCCAGATCATGCAACGTTCGACATCGAGCCCAGGCACCGAGAGTGGTTCCACGTGAAACACTTTCACATTGGTGGGCAGCCCGTCGATCTCTGCCTGCGGATGTTTGCCTTTCATGGCCATCCAAACCCCCTGCCCGGCCAGCGCGCTGCGCGACCAGCTCACAAAGTCCGGCAACGAGGCGAAGGCTCGGCAGCAGATCACATCGAACGGGCCTGTCAGCGTTTCGACACGGGCATGGATGCCACGCAAATTGGGCAGCTTGAGGGTAGCTGCCACCTGCTGGATGAAAGCGGCTTTTTTGCCCACGGTGTCGACACAGCTCACATCAAGTTCAGGCTGGCAGATCGCTAACACAATGCCAGGCAAACCGCCGCCAGAGCCCACGT
Source organism: Limnohabitans sp. DM1 (assembly GCF_001269385.1). Lineage (GTDB taxonomy): Bacteria > Pseudomonadota > Gammaproteobacteria > Burkholderiales > Burkholderiaceae_C > Limnohabitans_A. The sequence continues at coordinate 28,580 of NZ_CXOO01000047.1, forward strand.
CCAACACCTTGGCTGCCTGGCCTTGGGTGTGGCGCACCAATGGCGCGATGGCCGTGAGGCTGTCGAGGAGGTGGTAGGTCAGCATTTCATGCGGGTCACGCACGGCCGTGAGGTTGTAGACCTTGTTCCATTTCTGGATCAGGCCAAGGTAGGCCATGAGCTGGTCCAACTGGGCAGGCGACAGATCCAGACCCAGATCGGACACACCCGCCTTCAGGGTTGCGAGCGCATCGCTCATGTGGGTTGGACCTCGTGAGCCGTGCTGCGGAAGCCTTTGAAGCCACCTTTTTTCAGGTGGATCAGAAGCAGCGAAACCGAGGCAGGGGTGATGCCCGAAATACGCGAAGCCTGCCCCAAGGTTTCGGGTCGGTATTTGGCCAGCTTCTGACGGGCTTCTATCGACAAGGCGGTGACCTGCAAATAATCCAGATCGGCCGGAAGTTTGAGGTTTTCGTAATGAGCAGACCGCTCGACCTCGTCCTTCTGGCGGTCAATGTAGCCGGAATACTTGGCAGCAATCTCGACTTGTTCGATGACAGCGTCGGACAAATCACCCAGCGTTTCACGTGAAACATCGGTGCTGATGTAGTGGCCCTCGTTCATGCCAGTCAGTTCGCCATAGCTCACGCCTGGTCGGCGCAGCAGATCGAACAGGTTGTATTCGTGGTCAATCGACTTGCCCAACACCCGGGCTGATTCTTCGGCGGGCAGGTTGCGAGGGTTCACCCACGTGGACTTGAGGCGTTCTGTTTCACGTGAAACAGCATCGCGTTTGCGGCTGAAAGCGTCCCAGCGGGCATCATCGACCAAGCCCATCTGACGGCCCACTTCTGTCAGGCGAGCGTCGGCGTTGTCCTCACGCAATTGCAATCTGAACTCGGCACGGCTGGTGAACATGCGGTAGGGCTCAGTGACACCTTGCGTGACCAGATCATCCACCAACACACCCAGATATGCCTGATCGCGTGCGGGCGTCCAGGCCGATTCACCCCGACATTGCAGCGCGGCATTGATGCCCGCAAACAAGCCTTGGGCAGCGGCCTCTTCGTAACCGGTTGTGCCGTTGATCTGTCCCGCAAAGAACAGGCCGTTGATCTGGCGCGTCTCAAAGCTGTTCTTCAGGGCGCGGGGGTCAAAGTAGTCGTATTCGATGGCGTAGCCGGGACGCAGGATGTGGCAGTTTTCGAGGCCCTTCATGGAGCGCACCAGGTCGTACTGGATGTCAAACGGCAAGCTGGTCGAGATGCCGTTGGGGTAGTACTCGTTCGTCGTCAGGCCTTCAGGCTCCAGAAAAATCTGGTGGCTGTCCTTGTCGGCAAAGCGGTTGATCTTGTCTTCCACACTCGGGCAGTAACGCGGGCCCACGCCCTCGATCTTGCCGGTGAACATGGGGCTTCGGTCAAAGCCGGAGCGGATGATCTCGTGTGTGCGCTCGTTGGTGTGGGTGATCCAGCACGGCACTTGCTGCGGGTGCATGACCGCGTTGCCCATAAAGCTGAACACCGGCACGCCACCTTCCGGGTTCATGCCGCCGGGCATGCCGTCGCCAGGCTGCTCGGTGCATTGGCTGAAGTCGATGGTGCGGCCATCAAGACGCGGTGGTGTGCCGGTCTTCAGGCGCCCTTGCGGTAACTTGAGTTCCTTCAGGCGTGCTGACAGGCTCACGGCGGGCGGATCGCCTGCGCGGCCCGCCGAATAGTTCTGCAGACCCACATGGATCTTGCCGTCCAAAAAGGTGCCCGCCGTCAGCACCACCGTGCGCGAACGGAAACGGATGCCCACCTGCGTCACGGCGCCAACCACGCGGTCACCTTCGACCATCAAATCATCCACGGCCTGCTGGAACAACCACAGGTTGGGCTGGTTTTCCAGCATGCGGCGGATGGCTGCTTTGTAGAGGATGCGGTCAGCTTGGGCTCGGGTGGCACGCACAGCCGGGCCTTTGGAGCTGTTGAGGATGCGGAACTGGATGCCGCCCTCATCCGTGGCCAGCGCCATGGCACCGCCCAAAGCGTCCACCTCTTTGACCAGGTGGCCCTTGCCAATGCCACCAATGGACGGGTTGCAGCTCATCTGCCCCAGCGTCTCGATGTTGTGGCTCAGCAAAAGCGTCTTGCTGCCCATGCGCGCTGCGGCCAATGCCGCTTCGGTGCCGGCATGGCCGCCACCGACCACGATCACGTCGAATTCTTGAGGGTAAAGCATGAAAAGTCTGCCTCGTTGAAAGGCCAAAAAAGAGGCGCCGCCTGCGCCATGGGGGCCGGCCTGCCACGGGCCGGGCTGATCTGCTTATTTTACAGGCAGGCACTTTGTCGGAGGTCGGTACTCGCAGAGTCCAACATTTTGGGTTTCTGCACAAGTCGATGTCGGGGTCATCGACCGCCGACCTACAACTTGATGAGCATTGAAAACTTCACAAGGCCGAGTCCATCGGTTTATGCACAAAGCGCATGATCTAACAGCCAAGAAGCCTTGGACAGGGCAACATGGCATCCGTAACATCTCGCATCACTGACGATCGGTCAGATTCACGAAAGACAAACCATGTCCAACCCAGTCGCAGGTCACACCGCCAAAAGCCAACACGCCCTGCCCTCTTACCTCAATGCCGAACATCTCGGTCCCTGGGGCATTTACCTTCAACAAGTTGACCGCGTCACGCCCTATTTGGGCAAGCTTTCACGTTGGGTCGAAACCCTCAAACGTCCTAAACGTGCATTGATCGTGGACGTGCCCATTGAACTGGACAACGGCACCATGGCCCACTTTGAGGGTTACCGTGTGCAGCACAACACCAGCAGAGGCCCCGGCAAAGGGGGCGTGCGCTTTCACCAGGATGTGACCTTGTCCGAAGTCATGGCCCTCTCAGCATGGATGTCGGTGAAAAACGCTGCGGTCAACCTGCCTTTTGGGGGCGCCAAAGGCGGCATCCGCGTCGACCCCAAAACGCTTTCACGCGGCGAACTCGAACGCCTGACACGCCGCTACACCAGCGAGATTGGCATCATCATCGGGCCCACCAAAGACATTCCTGCGCCTGACGTGAACACGAACGAACAGACCATGGCCTGGATGATGGACACCTACTCGATGAATGAAGGCTCCACGGCCACAGGCGTCGTCACAGGAAAACCCATTGCCTTGGGCGGCTCACTGGGCAGGCGTGAAGCCACCGGCCGGGGTGTGTTCACCGTGGCGCAAGAAGCAGCGCGGCACATCGGCATGGACATCCAGACCGCCCGTGTGGCCGTGCAAGGTTTTGGCAATGTCGGGGGCATCGCCGCCAAACTGTTTGCCCAAACAGGCGCCCTGGTGGTGGCTGTGCAAGACCATGGCGGCACGATTTATAGGGAAGCGGGTCTGGACGTACCTGCCCTGCTGGCGCATGTGGCCCATTCGGGCAGTGTCAAAGGGTTTGAACATGCCGAAGTGATCCCTGATGAACAGTTCTGGAGCGTGCGCTGCGACATCCTGATTCCGGCCGCCTTGGAGGAACAAATCACAACCGCCAACGCCTATCAAATCCAGGCACGCATGGTGATTGAAGGGGCCAACGGACCCACAACGCCAGAAGCTGACGACATCCTGCATGATCGCGGCGTCCTGGTAGTGCCCGACGTGATTGCCAACGCAGGGGGCGTCACGGTCAGTTATTTTGAATGGGTGCAGGATTTTTCGAGCTTCTTCTGGAGCGAAGACGACATCAACGGCCGACTGGTGCGCATCTTGCGCGAAGCCTTTGCCGCCATCTGGCACGTCGCCGATGAACACCAGGTCAGCCTGCGCACCGCCACCTTCATCGTGGCGTGCTCACGCATTTTGCAAGCACGAGAGCTGCGGGGCTTGTACCCTTGATCTTCATTTGTGTGAATGCAAAGGCAAGGCCCCTGCGGCCTTGACCTCCCCCAGCGAAAAGCTGGTGTGCAGGTCTTTCACATTGGGCAAGTTCAACAACACGTCACGGGCGAACACGCTGAATGCATTCAAATCACGGCACACCACTTGCAGCTCAAAAGTGCCTGTGCCGCTGATGTAGTGACAGGAAATCACTTCCGGTATTTTGAGGATGGCTTCTTCAAGTTGACGCGTCACATCACCCCGGTTGCGCTCGGCATCCAGACGCACAAAGGCGAACACGTCCAAGCCCACTTTGTGCCGGTCAATCTCAGCGCGATAGCCCTTGATCACTCCGGCCTCTTCAAGGGCTCGCACACGCCTCCAGCAAGGCGCTGCCGACAAGCCCACACGCTGCGCCAATTCAGCATTCGTCAATCGGCCATCTTTTTGCAGTTCATTCAAGATGGCCCAGTCAAATTTATCCAATGTTTCCATAATTCAACTTTTAAAGCAAGATTCTTTCAAATCATAGGGCAAATCCTGTCACATAAAGCAAGCCTATGTCTAGGGCATCGGCCTACACTGTTCCACAAGTTTCAACTGCAGGACATTCCCATGAACGCCCCATTGCCCGATTCGATCCGCCAGGCTTTAGAAACCGTGACGCTGGACGACAAATACAGCCTCGACGTGGGCCGTGCCTTCATGAGCGGCGTGCAGGCCCTGGTCAAACTGCCCATGCTGCAACGACAGCGCGACGCTTTGCAAGGCAAAAACACCGCAGGCTTCATCAGCGGCTATCGGGGCTCGCCACTGGGCAGCTATGACCAGTCACTGTGGAAAGCCAAAGAACACCTGAAAGCGCAAAACATCGTCTTCCAGCCCGGAGTGAACGAAGAACTGGCCGCCACCGCACTGTGGGGCACGCAGCAACTGGGCTTTGCACCCGCAGGCTCTAACCGCTTCGATGGCGTGTTCGGCATTTGGTACGGCAAAGGCCCGGGTGTGGACCGCTGCTCCGATGTGTTCAAACACGCGAACATGGCAGGCACCACACCCTGGGGTGGCGTGCTGGCCGTCACTGGCGATGACCATGTGGCCAAAAGCTCGACAGCAGCGCACCAGAGCGACCACATCTTCAAGGCCTGTGGCCTGCCCGTCTTTTTCCCGGCCAGCGTGCAAGACATCCTCGACCAGGGCTTGCATGCCATTGCCATGAGCCGCTATGCAGGCGTCTGGGCGGGCATGAAGACCATTCAGGAAATCGTCGAATCAAGTGCCACCGCACACATCGACCCTGAACGCGTGCAGATCATGCTGCCCGAATTTTCCATGCCACCGGGTGGCGTGCACATCCGCTGGCCCGACACCGCGCTGGAACAGGAAGCGCGTCTGTTCGACTACAAATGGTATGCAGCGCTGGCCTACATCCGAGCCAACAAGCTCAACCACAACGTGATTGAAGGACCCCATGACCGCTTTGGCCTGATCGCCAGCGGCAAGGCCTACAACGACACACGGCAAGCCCTGCTCGACCTGGGGCTGGATGACGAGCGTTGCCGCCAATTGGGCATACGCCTGCACAAGGTGAATGTGGTGTGGCCGCTCGAAGCCCAAACCACACGGGAATTTGCCACCGGGCTGCGCGAAATCCTGGTGGTCGAAGAAAAACGCCAAATCATCGAATACCAGCTCAAGGAAGAACTCTACAACTGGCGCGACGATGTGCGCCCCAACATCCTGGGCAAGTTTGATGAAGGTGAAGGCGATGTGTCAGGCGGTGAATGGTCCATCCCCAACCCGACAGAACGCACTTTGCTGCGTGCCAATGCCGACTTGACGCCCGCCATCATTGCCCGGGCGATTGCCAAGCGACTGCAGAAAATGGGTGTGGACAGCGACACCACAGCACGCATCCGCGACCACCTGACGGTACTGGACAAGAAAGAACAAGCCATGCAAACGCTCACCTTGGGCGCTGCAGCCGAACGTCAGCCCTGGTTTTGCTCAGGCTGCCCGCACAACACCTCCACCAAAGTGCCTGAAGGCTCGCGCGCCATGGCCGGCATTGGCTGCCACTTCATGAGCATCTGGATGGACCGCAGCACCGTGGGCTTTACCCAGATGGGTGGCGAAGGTGTGCCGTGGACCGGACAACAACCGTTCAGCCACGAACAACACATGTTCGCCAACCTGGGCGACGGCACCTACTTTCACAGCGGCTTGCTGGCCATTCGCCAAAGCGTGGCGTCGGGTGTGAACATCACCTACAAAATCCTCTACAACGACGCCGTGGCCATGACCGGTGGCCAGCAAATTGGTGAGCGCCCCGAAGGCCACAGCGTGCTGCAGATTGCACAAAGCATGAAAGCAGAGGGCACCCAGCGCACCGTGGTCGTGACCGACGAACCGGAAAAATACCAAGGCGTGACCTTGGCTGAAGGCGTGCAGGTATTTCACCGCGATGAACTCGACCGCATCCAGCGTGAGATGCGCGAAATCCAAGGCACCACCGTCATCATTTACGACCAGACCTGCGCCACAGAAAAGCGTCGCCGCCGCAAGCGCGGCACACTGGTCGACCCCGCTGTTCGGGTCATGATCAACGAAGAAGTCTGCGAAGGCTGTGGCGACTGCAGCGTGCAATCCAATTGTCTGTCGGTGGAACCCCTGGACACCGAGTTGGGTCGCAAACGCACCATCAACCAAAGCACCTGCAACAAGGACATGAGTTGCCTCAAAGGCTTTTGTCCCAGTTTTGTCACCTTGGAAGGCGGTCAGTTCAAAAAGAAATCGACCCTCGTCACACACACGCTCACACCCGCTGCATTGGGCGCCTTGCCTGAACCCACACTGCCAGACAACTCACACCCCTGGGGCATGGTGGTGGCGGGCGTTGGGGGCACAGGGGTCATCACCATAGGCCAACTGCTGGGCATGGCGGCGCACATGGAAGGCAAAGGCATCGTCACGCAAGATGCGGCAGGCCTGGCCCAAAAAGGCGGCGCCACCTGGAGCCATGTGCTGGTCGCCAACAGACAAAGCGACATCCGCACCACCCGGGTGGGTATGGCTGCAGCCGATCTCATTTTGGGATGCGACCCGATCGTCACCGCGTCCAAAGAAACGCTGTTGCGCATGCGCCCAGGCCGAACCCATGTAGCCCTCAACAGCAGCAGCACGCCCACAGCAGCGTTCGTGAAAAACGGCAACTGGGAAAACCCGGCAGAGCAATGCCTGGTTGAAATCAGCCAACAAGTGGGTGAGCAAGGCGTCGGCACCTTCAATGCCGACTTGCTGGCCAAACAACTCATGGGTGACACCATCTACGTCAACCCCATGATCCTGGGCTATGCCTGGCAAAAAGGCTGGATTCCCCTGCACCATGAATCCCTGGTGCGTGCCATCGAACTCAATGAAGTTGCAGTTCAAAACAACCTGACCGCCTTCGAATGGGGACGCCACGCGGCGCACCATCTGGACAAGCTCATGCAGCAAGTGCAGCCCGCACAGGCCATCACCTTCAAAAAACGTGAAAACCTTGAAATCATCTTGACCCAGCGCATTGCACGTTTGACCGAATACCAAAATGCAGCCTATGCCGAACGCTACCGCGTGTTCGTGGAACGCGTCAAAATGGCCGAAACCCCTTTGGGCAAAACAACGCTGAGTGAAACCGTGGCGCGTCATTTGTACAAACTGATGACCTACAAGGACGAATACGAAGTCGCCCGCCTGCACACGCAAACGGCTTTTCTGGACCGCATTGCGCAAAGCTTTGAAGGCGACTTCAAGGTGCATTACCACCTGGCGCCACCCCTGCTGGCCAAGCGCAATGACAAAGGCGAATTGGTCAAACAAAAATTCGGCCCCTTCATGCAAACCGCATTCAAAGGGCTGGCGCCTCTCAAAGTTTTGCGCGGCGGCGCTTTCGATGTGTTCGGTTACACCGAAGAACGCCGCACAGAACGCGCCTTGATCGGGGAATACATGCAGCACATCGAAAAAGTGATGTCGAACCTGAGCCACGACAACCATGCTCACGCCCTGGCCGTGGCGCAAGTGCCCGAAAACATCAAAGGTTTCGGCCACGTCAAGGAACGCAACCTCAAAGCTGCACGGGCGCTGTGGGCTTCTCTGTCAGCCATTTGAAGGTGGTGGGTGGCCGACACTTAAGCAAATGTCCAACAAAAAAGCCATGCGAGAGCATGGCTTTTTTTGTAGCACTTGACGATCGCTTTCAGCGAGAGTCAGGCAACTCAATCTTGACTTCTAGCACCTCAAGATTGTCCTGACGTTCCAGATTGACTTTGATATCGTCCAAATTGATCTTGATGTACTTGCTGATAACGGCCACCAACTCACGCTGCAAATCAGGTAAGTAGTCAGGCTCAGCGGCATTGCGGCCGCTGCGTTCGTGGGCCAGGATGATCTGCAGGCGTTCTTTGGCCACACTGGCCGTTTGTTTTTTTTCGCCTGCAAGAAATGAAAGGAGGGACATGACTTAGCCTCCGAAAAGACGCTTGAAAAAACCTGCCTTCTCAGCGTCAATGAAACGCATGGGTTTGTCTTCACCCAGGAAACGATCAATCACGTCTTTATAGGCTTCAGACACATCCGTGTTGGCCATGTGGATCGCAGGCGTGCCCTGGTTGGAAGCTTGCAAGACCTTGTCACTCTCCGGAATGACTCCCAGCAGTTTGATGCGCAAAATGTCCTGAATATCTTGCAAAGACAACATCTGGCCATCTTCCACACGATGCGGGTTGTAGCGTGTGATCAAGAGGTGCTCCTTGATCGGCTCCAGACCTTCAATGGCCCGTTTGGTCTTGCTGCCCAGCATGCCCAAAATGCGATCAGAATCACGCACGGATGAGACTTCCGGGTTGGTCACAACCAGCGCCTCATCGGCAAAATGCATGGCCATCAAGGCACCGGTTTCAATTCCCGCTGGCGAGTCGCAAACGATGTATTCAAAGCCCATGGTGCTCAGATCCTTGAAAACCTTTTCGACGCCTTCCAGGGTTAAAGCATCCTTGTCACGGGTTTGAGAAGCCGCCAGCACATACAGGTTTTCGCACTGCTTGTCCTTGATCAAGGCCTGGTTCAAGTTGGCTTCACCTTGAATCACGTTGATGAAGTCATAGACCACGCGGCGCTCACAGCCCATGATGAGGTCCAGATTACGCAAGCCCACATCAAAGTCGATGACCGCTGTTTTGAAGCCTTTGAGGGCCAGGCCTGTAGCGAAACTGGCACTGGTTGTGGTTTTGCCCACACCACCTTTGCCGGAAGTCACAACGACGATTTTTGCCATGGGGAATCTTTCTTGGACAAAAGGAAAAAGAAGAAAAAGATTTTCAGGTTTGCAAGGGGGTGATCAACAACTTGTCACCCTCGGCGCCTGATTGCAGGCATACCTGTGCAGGCATGCCCAACACATTTTTTGACAGTGCATTTTCGCTGGTGCGATACACACCGGCAATCGAGACCAGTTCAGGCTCCATGGATTGCGCAAAAATTCTTGCATTCACATTGCCGCGCGCACCTGCAATGGCTTTTCCGCGCAATGCACCATAAATATGAATACTTCCATCGGCAATCACTTCTGCACCCGGATTAACAACGGCCATCACCACCAAATCGCGACCTTTGGCGTAAACCTGCTGGCCTGAACGCAAAGGCTTGTCAATCACCATGGCTCCCAAAGGCGCAGTAGGCGGTGGGGGTGGGGCCACAACATCAACTGCTTCAGCAGCAAGCACAGGACGTCTTATACGGGCATCTGAAGCATTGACCAACCCAAGGGCTAGGGCTGTGGCCAACAAGGCCTCCTGAGCCCCTTTGACGGCCAATGGCACCATTGCATGCTGACGTAAGACATCAAGCAGACCAGGCAAGTCCAAGGAAACGTCTTCGTATGACAGAGCGCTGACATCAATGATGACGGGTTCTTGATCGAAAAAACCAGGACTGTCAGCCAATTGCTGAGCCAAAGCGATCGCAACGCTTGGAACATCGTTTGTTTTGAGCATCAAAACGACTGCGGGCAAGTCAGCGCTTTTGATCTCGTAACAGTGGGAAAGTGAAGTTTCTGAAACGATGGCCATGGTGGCGTGTGCGGTAGAAAGGGGCAAATTTTACAGCGCACTTGTTTTTTGTTCTTTCTCTATATTTTTAAATATCTAAATAGCAGTAGTAGATAAGGGGCGCATGTCAGTGTGGATAAATCTGTTTTCATGTGTTCTGACAGACACTTAAGGCATCCGCCATCATGTGGGCGCCATTGCGTTTGAACTGTCTTCGAAATATGAACAACTTGGGCAAAAGTGTTTGGCCTGTGGATAAGTGCACACTTGCGCCAGTTTTATCCACAGCTTTGTTAGAAGGCGCCGATCAGCTGGTCATCAGCCATTGAATGAGGCCTTTGGCCACAAAGCCGAGCATGCCGAAGGCCAGACCCAGAAAAATGACAAAGGTTCCAAATTTTCCAGCTTTCGATTCCCATGCCAATTGGCCAATGATGAACAGCATGTAAAGCATGAAAGCGCCTACACCCACCGTGAGGCCAAACAAGGCAAATTCTTCTTCTGTCAACCCGAACATCACTGTTGACCTTGCGCATTCAAGCGCTCCTGGAGTTCACTGACATCCACCAGCGCACGGTAGGCGTGCCAGCTGCCGTGTCCGAGCATGGGCACGATGAAAATCAAACCCAGAAACATCGAAAAAATACCAAGTAGACAAAAACCCAAGAGCAAAAAAGCCCACAGCGCCATGGGAACAGGGTGTGTTAGCAAGGCTTTCCAGCTCGTCAGTACCGCTTGAAATATCGTTACCCGGCGGTCCAGCAGCAAAGGCATGGACACCACACTCGATGCAAAAACGGGTGCGGCCATCATTGCGCCCAGTGCGAGCCATATTTCAAACAACGGGTTGTCCTGGCTCAGTACCACCAGGCGGATGAAGTCAAGAGGGGTGTGAATTGGGGCAGGCGCCAGCAAGGTGATCAGGGCCGCAGACGTGATGACCCAGCCGGTGCCCGCCAAGCCCAAAAGAATGCCAAAGCGGATCAGGCTCCAATAGCTGTCTGGTTCATGGCGCAGCTTCAATTGCCATTGCGTCCAGGTGTCGATCAATAAACCCAAATCGACCTTTTCCCCCTTTTCCATGGCACGGCTCATGGCATACAGGCTGGTGGCCAATACCGGTGCGATGACCAAAAAACCAGACAAGGCTCCCGCGAGCAACCAAAATCTGTCGTGCGCCAACAAGGTGATCAAGCCACCCAAAATGGCCAAAATCAGACCATGCATCATGCTTAATAAAGGCGAGCGTGCCAGGTCCTTGAAACCCAATGCCAACCAATGCAGAGGTTGGTCCATGGTGATGGGCAAGATGAGGGGTAAATGGGGTTCAGAAGGTGTCTGAACTGTGTGCGGGTGTTGCGTCATTGGGCGAGCCTACACAAGCAGTGATCTTCAAGTATTGATGTGTGTCAATTCATGAAAGTGAATTTGAAAAGCCGACCCGCTCAGCATGGGTAGCCGTATTTTTGAAGTCATGCAAAACACAAGGGCCTTATAGGCCCACGCGCTTCAATAACGCCAATAACGGCCCCCACCAAAATAGATGTTGCCGCGTCTGTCGTGCATATGTTTGAAGGTTTCAGCATCAAAAATCTTCTTTTGTTCAGCATTCAGATCGGCATAGAAATTCTTGGTGATGTCCACATGTTTTTTCATCACCGCGTCTCGTTGCGCTTTGTGCGCAAGCATTTGGTCAAGGCGTTCAGGGGTGCTGAGTTTTGCCATGGCAACAGGATCAGGCCGTGGAAAAACCGGTGGTGGCGATTGCAAGTGTTGTGCAAACGCTTGCCAGGCAGCGGATTGCCCAGGGGCCAATTTCAGTTTGTCATGGAGATCAGCCAAATCCTTGCTGTGTATCTCTTCCATGTGCTGACGCATGTATTGCACGCGATCTGGGTGTGCTGATGGCGCTGTGGGTGAATTGGCAGGTGCGTTTTGCGCCAAGGAAAACCCCGACAGGCTGACCATCAGACTGGCGGTGATCATGGGGTTGCGAAGAAATTTCATGGCAAACATCCTTTCAGTGATAAGACGCAGTCAGTGTGCAGCGCTCATGTGTATGGGATGTGCAGTGCATGCAGTGATTTGTAAAGTTCAGCAACTTGCTGAAGAATGACAATTCAACCCTCAAACCACGATTTCCTTGCTTGCCCATCGTGCAGTTGTGCACAAAAAGGGTTCAAGGATGCTTGACCCACCCCAAAGTGAGTCACGAGCATCATCGTTGTGTGCTCTAAAGTCGGTGTTCTGGACCACTGAATTGCGAAAGTGCATCTGCGCCATGCCATACAACATGCGAAGTGGCAAAAACAGCTCAGAAAGCCCTGAGGACAGGGATCTTTGAAAGTGGCGATTACTTTTTGGTTTTGCAGGTATTGATGCCCAGCAAGCTGTAGGGTGGGCACCAGCCGATCAGGCCAGTGGCAATGGGTACCAGTCCCAACCAGCCCCAGACGCCGATTTGGCTGGACAGGGTCAAGCCCACCAGAATCAGGCCTGCCAGCACGCGAACGATGCGTTCAATACCACCAATGTTTTGGGTCATAACAACTCCTTCAAAGTGAAAAATCAAGCAGCAACAAAATAACCTTCGTCAGCAATGGCCTGTGCAAAAGTTTCACGGGGCTTCTCGGAATCCACTTGCACCGTGTTGTGAAGACGATCAATCGTGACTTTGGCCTGGGCGTCAATAGCCAGTAAGGCTTTGGTGACGGCCTTTTCGCAATGGCCGCACGTCATGCCCTCAACAGTGAAAATCTGGTTCATGATAGGGCTTTCTGATAAACCCTTATGGGTATATTTGGAGCATAGATCAAAAAGGGGCCGTGGACATGACACAGATCAAAAACGAACCCCAATCCATCGATATCGGTATTGGGGGCATGACCTGCGCTTCATGTGTGTCGCGGGTTGAAAAGGCGCTGAACAAAGTGCCCGGTGTAACCTCCGCCACCGTCAACCTGGCCACCGAATCGGCACGCATTTCTGTGCAATCGGACGAGGTCACCGATGCCCGTTTGCGCCGTGCCATCCGCGATGCCGGTTATGAGCCCCTCACCCCACAGGCGGTGCAGGCGGCTGAAAACGGATCCACCTGGTCGGGCTTCATGCCAGTGGCGTTTGGCCTCTTGCTGTCAGCACCTCTGGTCTTGCCCATGCTTGGGAGTTTGTGGGGACAGCACTGGATGCTGCCACCTTGGCTACAGTTTGCCTTGGCCACACCCGTGCAATTCATTTTGGGCGCACGCTTTTACAAGGCCGGGTGGCACGCCCTCAAAGCCTTCACGGGCAATATGGATTTGCTGGTGGCCTTGGGCACCACGGCCGGGTGGCTGCTGTCGGTCTGGCTGTGGCTCACGGCGCATCCGGGTCACGCGCCGCATCTGTACTTTGAAGGCTCAGCCGTGGTCATCACCCTGGTCCTGCTGGGCAAGTGGCTGGAAGCGCGTGCCAAACGTCAAACCACCGAAGCCATTCGCGCCCTCCATGCGCTGCGCCCCGACAAAGCCCACTGGATCAGCGAAGACGGCGAAGTCGATGTGCCTGTGGATGAAATTCTGGTGGGCGATCTGATCGTGGTGCGCCCGGGCGAACGCATTCCCCTCGACGGCCAATTGGTCGAAGGCCAAACCCAGGTGGATGAAGCCATGCTCACGGGCGAGCCCTTGCCGGTGTCCAAAGCCATGGGGGCACAACTCACGGGGGGCTCCATCAACGGCGATGGCCGCGTCTTGATGCGCGTGCAGGCTGTGGGTCATGAAACCGTGCTCTCGCACATCATCCGCCTGGTAGAAGACGCGCAAGCGGCCAAAGCGCCCATACAGCGCCTGGTGGACAAAGTGGCTGAAATTTTTGTGCCCGTGGTCTTGGTGGTGGCTTTGATCACCCTGGCGGTCTGGATGTTCATGGGGGCATCATTTGAGAACGCCTTGATCCATGCGGTGGCTGTGCTGGTGATCGCCTGTCCTTGCGCATTGGGTTTGGCCACGCCCGTGGCCATCATGGCGGGCACAGGCGTGGCGGCCCAACACGGCATCCTGATCAAGGACGCCCAGGCGCTGGAGATTGCACACCAGGTGCAAACCGTGGCTTTTGACAAGACCGGCACCCTCACAGTGGGCCAGCCACGCCTGACGCACCAAGTGCCCGCACCCGGGCACGATGGTCAAACCGTGCTGGCCTGGGCCGCAGCGGTGCAAAGCGGCAGCGAACACCCCTTGGCCCGTGCAGTGCTGAGCGCTGCACTGGCACAAGGGCAAAGCTTGATGAGCGCGCAAGAGGTGAGCGCTGTGCCGGGCAAAGGCGTGCAAGCTACTGTGGATGGCCACCACCTGATGCTGGGCAGCCTGCGCTGGCTGCAGCAAGAAGGCCTGGACAGCGCCTTGTGGGCTGATGAAATCAAGTCATTGCAGGCTGTTGGCGCCACGCTGTCAGCACTGGCTGAACGTGGCCCCGCAGGCGTGCAAGGTCTGCTCTTGATGGCGTTTGGCGATGAACCCAAGCCAGGCGCTGCGCAGGCCCTGGCTGCGCTGCGAGAGCGGGGTCTGAAACTCGTCATGATCTCTGGCGACAACCAGGCCGCCGCAGAAGCCATGGCACGTCGTCTGGGCCTGCGTCCTGAAGCGGGTGAAGTATTGGCCGATGTGCTTCCCGGTGACAAATCCGCACAGGTGCAAAAACTGCGCGAGGGCGGTCGCATCGTGGCCATGGTGGGCGATGGTGTCAACGACGCACCGGCCCTGGCAGCCGCCGATGTGGGCCTGGCCATGGGCAACGGCACCGACGTGGCCATGCATGCGGCAGGCATCACCCTCATGCGTGGTGACGTGGCTCTCGTGGGCGCAGCGCTCGACATCTCGGCGCGCACCGTGGCCAAAATCCAGCAAAACCTGTTTTGGGCTTTTGCCTACAACGTGGCGGGCATTCCCCTGGCGGCCATGGGTTACCTCAACCCGGTGATTGCCGGCGGCGCCATGGCCCTGAGTTCGGTCAGCGTGATGGGCAACGCCTTGCTGCTCAAACGCTGGAAACCCAAAGACTGAAGCGGCCCACAACAGGCCTTTTCCAAGCAGTTTTGACCTTCTGTTCAGAAGTTGATGGTTTCAGCCCCGGCTGACCATGCTGACTGAAAGTGCTTGCAAAAGATCAGCTGCCAAAGCGGCCTTGCGTTTGGCTTCAGCACGTTTGTTGGAAGGCACGTCGCTGAAATCCTGGGGCAAGGCCACGATCGGGCTCAAGGCAAAAAAACCATCGGCCTGGGGCGTGGCACCCAGGTCGCGCCACAGGCCTTCCAGATCGGTTTTGATTTTCAGGCGGCGCACGGGATTGAGGGCCACACGCTGACGGTTGGACACCAGCAATACTCGCTGGCAGCCACACAGGTGAGCAAATTGGCGAGCCGTTTGCAGCAGCAGCATAGACGGGCGGTAGCCATGAAAACTCTTGGTGGCGGTTCGGATCAGGTTTTTGGCATCATCCAGTTTGTTGCTTTGCAAACGTGTGACGACCATGTCCGGGGCAGATGGATCGCCGATCAAGGAAAAAGTCAAAGAATACAAAAAATGATCACCCAGGAAAAGCTGCAGACTCATTTCGCCTTCGCGGTGACCGTCGCGCAAGGACTGCAAATACAACTGGGCAGTGTCTTTGGATTTGGTTTGCACCTCTCCAATCAACAGGGCTTGGACAGCTGAGCGCTTGAGCAAAGTGAGCAAGCCGTGTTGATGGAGCACTTCGTAGTGGCGAATCATCATCTCTACACGCTGCTGGCAACTCAAAGTGCGAAAACCGTAGGGACGGTAAATGCGCGTGAGTAATTTGGGAAAGTTAGGGACCTGCGACCACAGAACAGCATGTGAGCGCACAAAAGAAATCCATCGGCGTGTACTTGAAGGGTAAAGCAGACGCCCAATCACAATCTTGATTCGTTCACGCGGATGGTGTTTAAGTGCATTCCAGGAATCTTGCCAAGCGCTCATCAGGCCTCAGAGGGTGGGGTGTTTTTGGAGAACCAAGAAGCATACAGCACAGGCAAGACCACCAAAGTCAGCAATGTGGCCGTGATAAGTCCACCAATCACCACAATCGCCAAGGGCCGCTGTGTTTCAGAGCCGATGTCGTGGCTCATGGCCATGGGCAGCAAACCCAAAGCCGCCAGCATGGCCGTCATCAGTACGGTGCGCAGGCGCTGTTTGGCGCCCTCCTTCACCGCATCGATCACGTTGTACCCCGCGTTGCGCTGCTGTTGGAACACCGACAACATCACCACCCCGTTGAGCACCGACTGACCCGACAGCGCAATGAAGCCAATGGCCGCTGACACCGACAGCGGGATGTCAAAAATCCACAACGCCACAAAACCACCAATCAAGGCCAGCGGGACGTTCATCAGAATCAGCACAGCGCTCTTGAAAGAACCAAAGGCATCAAACAGCAGTACAAAAATCAGCAGCAGTGAAATAGGAACCACCACGGACAATCGCTGCATGGCGCGTTCCTGATTTTCAAACTCTCCCGACCAATTCACGGTGTAGTTGGCCGGAATCTTGACGTTGGCGTCCACGCGCTTTTTCATGTCACCCACGACGGAACCCATGTCGCGGCCCTTGATGAAGATACCAATGGCCATGGTGCGGCGCCCCGATTCACGGGCAATGTTCATGGCACCGCTGGTCTGTTCGATCTTGCTCACTGCGCCCAGACTGACATAACCACCATCGGGCGTGGGAATCGGGATGGCGGCCAACTCGGCGATGTTGCGACGCTCCTGGGGCAGGCGCACCGCCACATCAAAGCGGCGCTCACCATCCCACAGGGTCGTGGCACCTTTGCCAGCCAGCGCTGCTTCGATCACGTCCTGCACATCGCCCACGTTCAGACCATAGCGTGCGGCCTGCTCGCGCTGGATGTTGATCAGCAGCTGCGGCAATTCACCCTGACGGTTGATTTCGGCGCGACTGACGCCACTGACTTGCTTGATCTCGCGTTCAATGGCTTCGGCAGTTTCCTTGAGCACCATCATGTCATCGCCCGCGATCTTGATCACGATCTGCCCGTCAATCTGCGAAATTGACTCCAGCACGTTGTCGCGAATCGGTTGCGAGAAGGTGGGCTCCATGCCTGGCAGGGCTGAGACGGCGTGGTCCATCTCCTCAATCAACTGTTCACGCGTCAAGCCCTTGCGCCATTCATCAACGGGTTTCAGATCGACAAAAATCTCGGCCATGCTGATGGTTTTGGGGTCGGTGCCGTCTTCGGGTTGCCCCGCCTTGGACACCGTGGTGCGCACTTCGGGCACGCTGTGCAGAGTTTCCCGAATCTGGCGAAGGATACGCGTGGCCTCTTCGTTGGCCACACTGGCGGGCAAACGCACGTTGACCCAGATCGTGCCTTCGTTCAGTTCAGGCAAAAACTCCGAACCTAGACGGGAAGCGGCCACCATGGCCATCGCAAAGCAAGCGATGGCGATGGTCACCACCTTGCGGCGGTGGCTCAGCGCCCAGTCAAGGACCGGAATGTAAATTTGTTTGGCTTTGCCCACGATGCGGTTGTCTTGGTGCGGCAGTTTCTTGCGCAGCATCCAATAAGCCAGCAAAGGCACCAGCGTGAGAGAAAAGATCAGCGCACCGATCAGGGCCGCGGTGACCGACAAGGCCATGGGTTGAAAAATCCGGCCTTCGTGGCGTTGCAGCGCAAAAATCGGGATGTGCGCCGCAATGATGATCAGCATTGAGAACACGGTGGGCCGACCTACCTCGTTGGTGGCTTCGGTGATCACGGCTTTGCGCTCCTTGTCGCTCATGCCTTCGCCACGCACGGCCAGACGGTGCATGATGTTTTCGATCACGATCACCGCACCGTCCACGATGATGCCGAAGTCCATCGCCCCCAAACTCAGCAAGTTGGCAGGCACGCCCATGATCTTCAGACCCATGAATGTGGACAACAAGGCCAGCGGAATCACTACCACCACAGCCAGACTGGCACGCAGGTTGGACAAGAAGATATAGAGCACCAGCGAGACCAGCAGGGCGCCTTCGACCAGGTTTTTGAAAACCGTGGTCAGGGTTTTGTCCATCAGCCAGGTGCGGTCATAAAACGGCACCACTTGCACGCCCTTGGGCAGACCGCGTTCGTTGAGTTCCTGTAGTTTGGCCTTGACGCCCTTGAGCACCTCGCTGGGGTTTTCGCCTTTGCGCATCACCACAATACCAGTCACGATGTCGTCGTCCAGATCTTGGCCCACGGCGCCCAAACGCGGCACAGCGCCAATTTTGACGGTGGCCACATCGCGCACCAGAATGGGCGTTGAGTTGCGGGTGGCGACCAGCACTTGGCCAATTTCTTCAGGCGAGCGCAGCAGCCCAATGCCGCGAATGGCGAACTGTTGCAAGCCCTGGGCGACGTAGCTGCCCCCCGCGTTGGAGTTGCCTCGGCCCAGTGCATCGAGCAGGTTCTGGAAGGTCAGCTTGTGGGCGCGCAGCTTTTCCAGGTCAGGCTGCACTTCGTACTGCTTGATGAAGCCGCCCATGGCCACCACATCGGCCACGCCGGGCACTTGGCGCAGACCACGTTCTACCACCCAGTCCTGCAAGGTGCGCAGCTCGGTGGTGGTCTGGCCGTCACCGCGCAGCCGGTAGCGCATGACTTCGCCCACTGGCGTGGCATTGGGCGCGATGTTGGCTTCCACCCCGGGCGGTAAATCAATGCCACGCAGGCGTTCATTGACCTGTTGACGGACGATGTTGACATCGGCGTTGTCGTTGTAAGTGACCACGGTGAAGGACAGGCCGAACTGGGTGTGGGAGAACACCCGGATCGAATTGGGTAGCCCGGCCAGCGCCACCTCAATGGGCAGCGTGACCTGCTTTTCCACCTCTTCGGCCGCCCGCCCCGGGTACAGCGCAATCACCGTCACCTGCGTGTCGGTCACGTCAGGAAAGGCTTCGACCGACAGGTTTTTGAAGGCGATCACACCCGCCATGACAAACAGCAGCGTGCCCAGCACGATGAACAGCGGCTGGTTCAGCGCGTAATAGATGAGTTTTTTCATGGCTTGGCGGGCCCTGTGGTGTGGGCGACTTCCTGGGCCAGGCGCAGCTCTCGCGCCAGCAGCAGACCATTCTGGCTGACCACCTGTTCGCCTTCCTTGAGGCCTTCACCAATCAACACGGTTTTGGGGCCTTCGTAAGAGACTTTCACATCACGCGGCGCGAACAGGCCTGCCTCGCCTTGCACAAACACATAGTGCTGGTTGCCGCGCAGGAACACGGCTGTGGCGGGCACATCGACGCCGGGGCCAACCTGGCGTTCATAACGCACCTTGGCCAGCATTTCGCTTTTGAGCAATCGCTTGGGATTGGCCACCGCAGCGCGGATTTTGATGGTGCGGGTGGTGGGGTCGATCTGGTCGGTGACAGCCTGGATGGTGGCTTCAAAACTTTGCCCGGCCAGCGAGGGCAGCACCACGTTCACTTTGGCGCCGGGCCGCAAATCGGCCACATCGGCTTCCTGGGCGTCGATTTGCACCCACAGCGTGCTGGGGTCCGACACCACAAACAGCGGCGCGTTGCCTGCATCCGGGCGCACTTCCTGGCCGGGGTTCAGCTTGCGCTCAACCACCACGCCAGACATCTCGCTGCGCAGGCCCAGTTGCATGTTCACCCCGGTGCTGCTGCCATACAGGCTGGTGCGGGCCTGGGCGCGGGCTACTTCAGCCTGGGCACGGCTGGCTTCGGCTTCGGCTTGCTCCAGGTCTTTGCGGGCCACGACACCGGCTTCAAACAGCTCGCGCTGGCGTTTCAGGGCCTGGCTGGCCAGGGTGGCGTCGGCCTGGGCGCGCGAGGTGTCGGCCTGGGCCGCGCCAAACTCGGGCGAAGCCAATTGCGCCAGCACCTGACCTGCGCTGACCGATTGGCCCACGTCGGCGCTGATGCGCACCACACGTCCGGCAAAGGCGGCGTAAATGCGTTGGGTTTTTTCTTCGTTCCAGACGATACGGGCAGGCAATTCGACCGCGATGCTTTTGGCCGCAGCGGCGGGCGTGGTCACCAACAGCTGCAGCTGGGGGTGGCCTGCGGGGTAGCGCAGCTGGTTGTTCTGAATGATGGGGGCAGGCACGCCTGCCACAGGTTCGGGTTTGTCCTGGCAGGCGCTCAGCACGGTGAGCGCGGCCAGGCCGATGGCGGTCATGGAAAGGTGCAAAGATTTCACAAAAAGTCTCTCGCTCAAAAAGTGTTCAAAAAAGCTCAGCGTGGGGCGGCAGCGTTTTGGCGCAGCTGCCAGGCGCCTTGGGCTTTGGCATGTTCGCTGCGCACGGCCAGGGCTTCGAGCTGGGTGGTTTTCAGGGTGCGGCGGGCATCAAGCAAGTCGGTCAGCGTCAAACCGCCCTTGCTGTAGGCGGTCTCAGCCTGGGCAGCCACGCGGGAGGCTTGCGGCAAGATGTCTTGTTCATAAATCTTCAGCCGCTCGGCGCTGGCTTGCCAGGCTTGCAGCCGGCTGCTCAGCTCTGCGCGCGCTTGCAGCAGGGTTTTTTGCAGCAAGTCGCGGCTTTGATCTTCTTGCGCCAGGGCGCGGGCAATTTCGCCGTCAAAGCGCTGGCCGCCCGTCAAGGGCACAGCAATGCGAAACGCCAGCAATCGTGTGGAGGTGCCGGGGTAGTGGTCAAACGTGGTGCCCACGCTGGGGTCTGCCTGGCGCAGCGCCTGCGCGGCTTGCACGGCGGTTTGCGCCGCTTCCACGCGGGCGCGGGCAGCGATCACGTCGGGTCGCATTTCAACCAGTGCGTCGATGGCGCTGTCATCAGGCGCAGTCAGTGCTTGGGCAACTGGCCAGTCTGCCTGTGCTTGCCAGCCACCAGCTGGCACCTGTTGGCCAGTCCACAGGGTCAGGGCTTGTGCGGCTTGTTGTTGATCGAGGGTGGCGCTTTGCACATCGGCGCGGGCGCGTTCGGCTTCGATGCGCGTGCGTGATGTGTCTTGGGCCGACAAGTCACCCGCTTTCAGACGGCGCTCGGCGCTTTGGGCCAGTTGGACCGCGCTTTGGGCCATGGCCTGCACGGCTTGCAGGCGTTGCTGGCTGGCCAGCAGATCGTAAAAAGCCGCTTGCGCCCCGATTTGCTGCATCACCCAAGCATCTTGGCCGTCGGCCTGTGCGGCTTTGACCAAGCGCTCGGCCAGTTCGGTCCGCAAGGCGCGTTTGTTGCCCCGCTCCCAGGTCCAGTCCAAGCCCAGCGACTTGTCCAGCTTTTTCTCCCAAATCGATCCTTTGCCTAACCCTTTTTCCAGGTCAATCGAGGCCACACCTGCCGACAGCGTGGGTGCTGGGGCCCGGTCAGCGGTCAGCACGTCCGCGCGGGCCGCCTGCAAGGCCCTCTGTGCGGCCAGTACATCGGGGTTGCGTTGTGCTGCTTGCAGCACTTGGGTCAGGCTCAGGCTGACCGGGGTGGTGCTGGCAGGCAGCAGTGCAGTGGTGCTGACAGGTCTGGGAAGGGGCGTCACGGGGACATCGGCTGCCCTGGCCGTGACCGCGCACAGGCTGCAGCCCAAAGCGGCCAATGCGCCCAGAGGGCGCTGAAAAAACAAGTGTCGTATGCTCATGCCTCATTTATCAAGGCTGGCGCCTGACCAAGACCTGACTTGAGCTATTGATCCTGCCCTGTGAAGTTTGCAGGGTGACTTCAATCTTGCACCTTGTGGGAGCTAGCCCTGTTGGCGATCAGATGCTTTTGGAGCACAGGCTTTTCGCTTGGCTGGAAGCTCCCACAAAATCGTCCCAACAGGCAACACACGGCCCAGACTTCATCGGACCGAATCTATAAGTCGTAGCAAAAATGTAGCTTTAATGAGAATTTGGAGTTTTAAGGTCAATGCGAATACTTTTGGTGGAGGATGATCCTGTGCTGCAAGGCGTCATGCTGCGCAGCCTGAGTGACGCAGGTCACAGAGTAGACGTGGCGGGCCACTATGACAACGCGAGCCACTTGTGGCGGGTTCAGCCCTATGACGCGGTCTTGCTGGACTTGAACCTGCCCCAAAGTGATCGCCCAGAAGCAGGCATGACCAGCGGCTTGAGGCTGCTTCGCGAGCGCCGTGCCAAGGGCGATAAGACGCCGGTGCTGGTGCTCACGGCCCGCAACCGCACCGATGAACGCATTGCCGGGCTGGACGCGGGTGCCGATGATTACCTGGGCAAACCCTTTGAGCTGGCCGAGGTCGAGGCGCGTTTGCGTGCCCTGGTGCGACGCAGCCAGGGTGCAGACGACCAGACTCAGTTGGGCCAGCTGGTGCTGGACCGCAAGGCGCGCCGCATCCTGATCCACGGCCAAGAGCTGGTTTTGCCCGCCCGCGAGCTGGAAGTGCTGTGGGAACTCATGAGCCCGCCCGGGCGCACCGTCAGCAAAAAGGACTTGTCCAACAAGCTGTCGGACTTTGAAGAGACCCTGGCCGACAACGCGCTGGAGGCCTTCATCTCGCGTTTGCGCAAAAAGCTGGCGCAATCCGGAGCCACCATCCGAACCCTGCGCGGCTTGGGTTACCTCATGGAAGAAGAGCGTCCGTGAAAACACGTGTACGCTCCTTGCGTTCGCGCTTGCTCTGGCATGTCATCTGGCCTTTGGTGCTGACATGGTTGCTGGGCACGGTACTGGCGTTTGGCGTGGCACGTTATTTCACGCAGCAGGCACTGGACCGCGCACTGCTGGACGATGCCTACGCGGTGGCCAGCCATGTTCGCCATGCCGAGGATGGTGGCTTGACATTGGGGTTGACCGCGCTGGAAATGAGTGCCTTGCTCTTTGACCAGAACGAAAGACTATTTTTTGCGGTGTACCTGGAGGATGGCCGACTGTTGGCAGGGCATGCGGGGTTGCCCATGCCATCAGGCGGGATGGATCAAGGGCCGTTTTTTACCGAAATCCCTTTTCAAAACCGCATCTTGAGGGCGGTCACGCTGCCCCGTGAGAAGCCAGTGGCCTTCAAAGTCGTTGTGGCCCAGACCACCTACAGTCAAGGCCGCATGTTTGAACGTTTGCTGGTGGTGTCGCTGGCCCCTCAGGTGCTGCTGCTGCTGGGGCTGGCCTGGTGGTTGCGGCGCGTGATCCAGAAGGACGTGCAACCCCTGATGGACCTGGAAAATGCTGTGGCCCAGCGAGATGCCCGCGATTTGACGCCCGTGACGGTGTCTGGCCGCACCAGCGAAGTAAAGCGGCTGGGCGAAGCGGTCAACGCGATGCTTTTGCGCATCGCGCAAAGCGTACGCGGGCAAAAAGAGTTTGCTGGCAACGTGGCACACGAGCTGCGCACACCACTGGCCGGCATTCGGGCGCTGGCCGAATATGGCCTGGCCCAGACCGAGCCTCATATTTGGCGCGAACAACTGCACAGCATTGCCCAAAGCCAAGCCCGCGCCAGCCACTTGATTGACCAGTTGCTGGCGCTGGCGCTGGCGCAAGAGGCCATGCAGGGGCTGCAGCTGCAGCCCCTGGCGCTCGATGACGTGGTGCGCGACAGCCTGATGCGCCATCTGCACCGTGCGGACGGCTTGGGGGTTGATCTGGGTGCCCGTGGCCTGGATGTCCCGGTTCAGGTGCTTGCCCAGCGCGCCCTGCTCGAAGGGGTGCTGGACAACCTGATTGACAATGCGCTGCGCTATGGCCTGCCCCCCGGCGGTGAGCCCCGCCATGTGACGGTTGAGATCAGCAGCGATGCTGAGCGAGGCGAAGTCTGTCTGTCGGTGATTGACAACGGACCGGGCATTTCCGCTGTCCAGCGTGAACGTGTGCTCAGCCGCTGGGCCCAAGGCAGTGCCGGG
Source organism: Limnohabitans sp. DM1 (assembly GCF_001269385.1). GTDB lineage: Bacteria > Pseudomonadota > Gammaproteobacteria > Burkholderiales > Burkholderiaceae_C > Limnohabitans_A. The sequence continues at coordinate 52,315 of NZ_CXOO01000047.1, forward strand.
GAAGCCCTCAAACAAGGCTCAGGCCTGGGCCTGGCCATCGTGGCTGAATACGCCCGCATCCTGGGTGCGACTTTTTGCCTGGCACAAGCCGATGGCAGCCAAGGCCTGAAAGTCAGCTTGTGTTTTGCGCACCGGCCGTGATGTTGACTCACTCTTGAAGACCTCGACACAGCCTGTAGTTCGACGGCTTCAGCTCAGACATGCGGTCTGCGGCCCAGCCAAAAAACGCGGCCCTGCGCTGCGGGCATGAAAAAAAACCCCCCGCAAACCTGGGGCCTGCGGGGGGTTGGGATCACCTGGCGTGCGGGACGCCGGGGTTCAACGGGGCATCAGGCCGCGGCGCTGGCCAGGGCCGCGTTGAAGGTGGCGCTGGGGCGCATGATGGCGGCCAGTTTGGCTTGGTCGGGCATGTAGTAGCCGCCAATGTCCACAGGTTGGCCCTGTACGGCGTTGAGCTCGTCTACGATCTTTTGCTCGTTCTCGGTCAAAAGCTTGGCCAAAGGTGCGAACTGGGCAGCCAGATCCTTGTCTTCGGTTTGCCCGGCCAATTCCTGCGCCCAGTACATGGCCAGGTAGAACTGGCTGCCACGGTTGTCGAGCTGTCCGGTCTTGGGCGAGGGGTTCTTGTTGTTGTCCAGCAGTTTGCCGGTGGCAGCGTCCAGGGTTTTGGACAAGACCACAGCCTTTTTGTTGCCGGTTTTGAGGCCCAGGTCTTCCAGCGACACGGCCAGGGCCAGAAATTCACCCAGTGAGTCCCAGCGCAGGTGGTTTTCTTCCACCAGTTGCTGCACATGCTTGGGAGCCGAGCCGCCTGCACCGGTTTCGTACATGCCGCCGCCGGCCATCAAAGGCACGATGGACAGCATCTTGGCCGAGGTGCCCAGTTCCATGATGGGGAACAGGTCGGTCAAGTAGTCGCGCAGGATGTTGCCAGTCGCGCTGATGGTGTCAAAGCCACGGACCACGCGCTCCAAGGTGTAACGCATGGCACGCACTTGGCTCATGATCTGGATTTCCAGGCCGGCCGTGTTGTGCTCGTGCAGGTACATCTTCACTTTGGTGATCAGCTGTGCTTCGTGCGGGCGGTACTGGTCCAGCCAGAACACCACCGGCATGCCGGAGTTGCGGGCACGGGTCACGGCCAGCTTGACCCAGTCGCGGATCGCTGCGTCCTTGACCTGGCACATGCGCCAGATGTCGCCTTCTTCCACGTCTTGGCTCAGCAGCACTTCACCGGTGTTGATGTCGGTGATGTTGGCCACGCCGTCTTCTTGGATTTCAAAGGTTTTGTCGTGCGAGCCGTACTCTTCGGCTTGCTGGGCCATCAGGCCGACGTTGGGCACCGTGCCCATGGTCTTGGGGTCGAACGCCCCGTGCCACTTGCAGAAGTTGATCATCTCCATGTAGATGCGCGCAAAGGTTGACTCGGGCATCACGGCCTTGACGTCTTTCAAGCGGCCGTCGGCGCCCCACATCTTGCCGCCGTTGCGGATCATGGCGGGCATGGAGGCGTCCACGATCACGTCGTTGGGTGAGTGGAAGTTGGTGATCCCCTTGGCCGAATCCACCATGGCCAGCTCGGGGCGGCCTTCGTGGCAAGCGTGCAGGTCGCGCTTGATTTCGTCTTGCTTGGACTGGGGCAGCGTGGCGACTTTGGCGTACAGATCGGCCATGCCGTTGTTCACATTGACGCCCAGTTCCTTGAACAAGGCGCCGTGTTTTTCAAAAGCTTCCTTGTAGAAGATCTTGACGCAGTGACCGAACACGATGGGGTGGGAGACCTTCATCATGGTGGCTTTGACGTGCAGCGAGAACATCACGCCGGTTTTGTGGGCGTCTTCGATCTCTTTTTCGTAGAACTCGAGCAAGGCTTTTTTGCTCATGAACATGCTGTCAATGACTTCGCGGTCCAGCAAAGAGACTTTGGGCTTGAGGATGATGGTTTTGCCGCTTTTGGTGATCAGCTCCATCTTCACATCGCGTGGGCGGTCCAGGGTCATGGACTTTTCACCGTGGTAGAAGTCGCCGCTGTGCATGTGCGAGACGTGCGAGCGCGAAGCCTGGCTCCACTCGGCCATGCTGTGCGGGTTCTTGCGCGCAAACTCTTTGACGGCGCGAGGCGCGCGGCGGTCCGAGTTGCCTTCGCGCAGCACGGGGTTCACGGCCGAGCCGGTGCACTTGGCATAGCGGGCCTTGATGGCCTTTTCCTCTTCTGTTTTGGGGTTTTCGGGGTAGTCGGGCAGGGCGTAGCCTTTGGATTGCAATTCCTTGATGGCAGCGACCAGCTGGCCCACTGAGGCGCTGATGTTGGGCAGCTTGATGATGTTGGCTTCCGGCTTGAGAGTCAGCTTGCCCAGTTCAGCCAAGTTGTTGGGGACGCGTTGATCGGGCGGCAACAAATCCGAAAACTCACCCAGAATTCGGGCCGCCACAGAGATGTCGCTCTGCGCCACCTCAATGCCAGCAGGGGCCGCAAAGGTGCGGATGATGGGCAAAAACGAGGCTGTGGCCAACAAGGGCGCCTCGTCAGTCAGGGTGTAAATGATCTTGGATTTGTCAGTAGCCATGGGTGTCTCACTTTTGGTCGAGGATGATGCGGAGGTCGAAAACGAGTAGGTTTTGACGCTCACTGGGGCTTCTGCGGTCTCAATGGAGGCAGATGAAACGCTATTTTAAGAGAGCCAAAGAGGGGTTTTTCTTACGCAATGCGGCGTATCGGGGCGCCAAACCACCGAACCGGTGAAAGAAGGCCGGAACGGGGCCAGGACAGGGTGCTCAGTGAATGGCTGCGTACATGATCTTTTCCTGCGTCGCATCGGTGGCCGAAAACTCCACCACCACCTTGCCCTGCTTGGCCACCAGGATGCGGTCGGACAAGGACATGACCTCGGGCAAGTAAGACGAGATCACCACCACCGCCTTGCCCGCATCGGCCAGGCGGTTGATTTCAGCGTGGATCTCGGCAATCGCCCCGACGTCGACCCCGCGCGTGGGCTCGTCAAAAATGATCACGTCCGGGTCCTGTACCAGGGACTTGGCAATCACCACCTTTTGTTGGTTCCCGCCCGACAGCTCGATCACCTTCACGTCCTTGCTGATGGCCCGCACATTGAGCAGGCGGCTCCAGTGCTCGCCAATGGCCCCCGATTTGGCCGAAGAAATGGCGCCGAACACGTTTTTGGACTTGCCCAGCAGGCCCATGTAGATGTTTTTGGCGATCGACATCGTTTCAAAAAAGCCTTCGACCTTGCGGTCCTCGGTGATGTAGGCAATGCCGTCATGCACCGCTTGGCGCGGCACCCGGTAGCGCACCGGCTTGCCGCGCAGCAGGACTTCACCGCCGTGAAAGAAGTCGCGCTTGATGAGCCCGGCCACGACCTTGAAGGTTTCGGTGCGCCCTGCCCCCACCAGGCCGAAAACGCCGGTGATTTGCCCGGCAAACACCGACAGCGAGTTGTTTTTGACCATGGAGGCCATGCGCAGATTGCGCACCGACAGCAGGCACTCACCCTGGGGCCGCACGGTGGTTTTTTTCTGCCCGTACAAGGTTTGCGACAAATCTCGCCCCACCATGGCCTGCACGATGCGGTCGCGGTCAAAGTTGGATTTGTCATCGGTCACCACATGCTGGCCATCGCGCAGCACGGTGATGCGGTCGGCCAGCAGCAGGGCTTCTTCCAGGGCGTGCGAGATGAAGATGATGGACACCCCACGCGCCTTGAGCTTGAACACCAGGTCAAAGAAGTACTTCTTTTCTTCGGGCGTCAGGCTGGCCGTGGGCTCGTCAAAAATGATGACGCTGGCCTGGTGCAACACCGCGCGGGCGATCTCCACCATCTGCTTTTTGGCAGCGCCCAGCAAGCTCACAGTGGCGGTCGGGTCCACATCAAAGTTGAGCGACTGCAAAAACTGCTGGGCGGAAATGTACACCCCACGCAAGCGGTTGAAAAACTGCTCTTGCCCCAGAAACAGGTTTTGCGCCACCGTCATGGTGGGCACCAGGCTGGTTTCCTGAAACACCATGGCAATGCCGTGCTGAAGGGCCTGCAGTGGTGTGGACAGCTGCACCTCTTGGCCGTGCACCAACATCTGCCCTGAACTCAGCGGCACGACCCCGGCCATGACCTTGGTCAGCGTGGATTTGCCCGCGCCGTTTTCGCCCAGCAGCGCATGGATTTCGCCCCGGCGCAGTGAAAAACTCACGTTTTCAATGGCGGGCACGCCGCTGTATCGCTTGGTGGCCTCACGCAACTCCAGCACCACGTCGGTGGCGCTGTTGTCCTGCTGTGCGTGTTGTTCATGTGTCATGTCCGGTCCTCCGCCTTGTTCAGATCCAGCCGCAAAAGTCGCCCCGAACCCTTGGAGGCCACCCAGAGTGCGCCTGCGCATTCGACCACGGCCGTGACGCCATGGTGGCGCCCGTCAACTTGGCTGTGCAGCGAAGACAGGATGCGCCCGTCTGCCGACACGCGCAGCACCAGCCCATACGAGCGCGGGGGCGCCCAGGGCTTGAGCATGCCCATTTGCTTGACGCCCGCGCCTTGCAAAGGCTCCAGAAAGCTGTGCCCGGAAGACAGGGCTGGGGCAATCCAGTAGCGGGGGTCAATTTCCTGGATCATGCGCTGGCGGTAAGCGGGCTCACGCAGCACAAACTCGACCAGCTGCGAGCGACAGACAAAGCAGCTCAGCCAAAAGCCGCCGCCCTTGGCCACACTCATGCGCGAGGGGTAAGCGGGCAATTCGGCCACCATGGCGCCTTGCCTCGATGCCGGGCGGACGCGGTGTTTCCAGCTCTCGCTGAACAGGGCTTGGCCGTTCAAAGACAGCACGCCAAAGGCATGGTGCAAGCCACTGGCCAGGCTCTGCACTGCGCCGGTGGCGGGCTGCCAGCGGGCCACGCGGCCGGTGTGGCCCAGCGTCATCAGGTCGTGGCACCAAGCATCGGTGCTGTGCTGTTGCGAGCCGTCGCTGAGCAAGAGCGCCCCATCGGCCTCGAAGGCCAGCGCGTTGACGCTGTGCAGGGGCTGGCCTTGCAGACTTTGCAGTGCCGGTCCGTCACTCAGGCTGCCGTCGGCTTGCTTGTGCAGCACTTGCACCTGCGTGCCGCCCAAAGCTACGGCCAGAGTGCCATGGGTTTGTGCCGCCAGGGCGGTGATGTCAGCACTGAACTCGCGCACCAGCACCGGCTGGCCATCGTGCAGACGCAGCAGGCGCTTGCCTGCGCTGATCCACAGCTGCTGGCCATCACAAGCCAGGTCGTCAATGCCCGCGATCTCGGCGGCCACGCTGGCTTCGTCGAGCTGGCGATTGGGCTTGAGCGCCCCGTCCAAGACAGGCACCGTGATGGCGGCGCTGCCGCGCCCCAGCAGCCGGTCACTCCAATTGCGCAAACTTGTCAGCATCAGCGTGCTCCCCAGCGTTGGCCGTATTGAGAAAAATTCGGGTCGGCGTTGCCCAGCTTGTAGCGGCCAATGCGGTTGTTGGAGATGCCACCCAGGTACAGGTGGCCCTGGTGCTCGCGCATGGAGGTGATCATGGGGTGGTTCTCGCCGCCCAGGTCCCACAAGGTCTCCAGGATCTCGCCCTTCTCGGAAAACTTGAGCACGCAGCCGGTGTTGATGTTGGGGAACAGCCACTCGTCAAACGGCACGCGCTTGGCCATGCGCTTGCGGAAACCGGGCATGCGCAGCGCCAGGTCATAGGCTGGGCCGCGCATGCCCACCAGGGCCAGCCAGTAGTGGCCGTCCGAGGCCAGGTTGATGTTGTCGGGGTAGCCTGGCAGGTTGTCGACCACCGTCTCAACCTGGTCCTTCTTGGGGCCGTCAAACCAAAAACGCTTGATGCAGCAGCCCCAGGTCTCGGCAAACAAGATCGACTGGCCGTCGCTGGCGATGCAGATGCCGTTTGGAAAACGCAGGCCGCGCAGCACGGTCCGGGTGCTGTTGTCGCGCGGGTCGTAGCAGACGATGCGGCCATTGCCGCGCGCTTCCAGCCCGTCGACGGCCCACTCGTGCATTTCGTAGCGCACGGTGGCTTCGCTGAAGAAGATGCGGCCATCGTCGGCGATGTCCAGGTCATCGGCCAGGCGCAGTCGGCTGTCGTCGTTGATCGAGCTCCAGCTGCGGTTGGTTTCGTCGGTCACGCGCTGCACTTCTCGCTCGGGCGTGATGCGGTACAGACCCATGCCGCCCACGCAGACCACCAGGTTGTCCTGCCGGTCAAACGCCATGCCCAGCGGCTGGCCGCCGATGTGCGCAAAGACTTCCATGCGCTGGTAGTCAGGTGCAAAAAAGCGCATCACATCGCCGTGGCGCGAGCCTGCGTACAGGTTGTTCTCGCGGTCCAGGATCACGTCTTCGGGCGCTTCGATGCGGCCCAGACCTATCGTCTCGACCGCACGCAATTTGTTGTTCAAGGTCCAGGGGCCACTGGCGTTGCCTTCGCCTTCGGCCGCGCACACTGGCGCCGGTGCCAGAGCCTGATAAGCAGGGCTCACATAGACCTTGCTGATGATGCGGTGGCGGTTTTTCAGCCAGCGGACATCAATGACAGCCGCTGCAATCAGGATGCTGGCCAGCACCATGCGCGTCAGGCCCCCCGAGACCGACAGCGATGTCAGGCCGTTGGTGATGAGCAGCACCACCAAGGTGCCCACCAGGGCTTTGGTCACCGAGCCACGGCCACCACCCAGGCTGATGCCGCCCAGCACGGCAGCGGTGAGCACCAGCACCTCCATGCCCACGTCAATGTCGGCGCCCGCCGTGGCCAGACGCGAGGCAAAAAAGCAGCCGCCCACCGCTGTCAGCATGCCGCTGGCCACATAGCTCAGGGCCACCGTGCGGCGCACGGCAATGCCACTGTTGTAGGCCGAGCGGCGCGAGCCGCCAATGGCCATGATGTGCCAGCCCACCCGTAAGCGCGTCAGCATCACATGGCCACCGATGGCCGCCAGCGCATACGCCCAAGCCACCGTGGGCAAGCCCAAAAACGTGCCATTGCCCAGAAAGTCCCAGACCACGGAGTCGGGAATGCTGCCCGCAATGGCGGTGGAATATTGCAAGCTCAGGATTTCATACACCGAGCGAAAAATGATCAGGGTGATCAGCGTGGTCAAAAAAGCCCGCAGCCTCAAGTAGCCGATCAACACCCCATTGACGGCCCCCAGCATGGCCCCAAACACCAGCGTGCCCAGCACGGCCAGCCCCACCGGCCACTTGAGCACATGTATCAGCATCAGGGCGCAAAAATTGGTCAGTGCAAACATGGAGCCGACCGACAAGTCGATGCCGCCCACGATCATCACCAACGCCATGCCCAGCACGATGAATCCGATTTCGCCGGATTGCCGCAAGGTGTCGGCCAGCATGGTGGCGCTGTAGAAGTTCGGCACCAGCTGGCCCGAAAAAAAGACCACCATGGCCAGCAGCAAGACTGGCACGGCCGTTTCCGTCCAGCGCTTGGACAGGATCTCGCCCACCCAGTGATCGGGCCAATATTTGTAGCGCAGTCGTGTCAGGGTTTCAGTCATGTGCAGACCATGGGTTGGAAGATGTACAGAACATGCGCCCAAGCCGGCAAGGGAGCACGGGCATCGCCGCCCACCTTGCCGTCATGACGCGTCGAGAGGCCGGTTACTTGGCGGCCGCCAGTTTCCAGCAGGTGCCTTCAGCGGATGCGTTTTGTTTGGTGATCGGAACCAGCGTGGTGTAGATGTTTTGCTTGGCGGCACCGGGCTTGACACCGCCTTGCACCAACCACTTGATCATGGCCGCCATGTTGCTGGCCTGGGTGGGCACGTCGTAGCTGATGTTCAGGTCAAACGCGCCGGACTTGACCATGTCGCAAGCGCCTTTTTGTTCACCGCCGCCCGAGGTGGCCAGGTAAACCTTGCCGGTCAGGCCCGCTTCCTTGACCGCAGCTGCGGTGCCAATGTCCATGCCGTCCCAAAATCCGATGATGCCGCACAGGTCCGGGTTTTGCTTGAGCACGGTCTGTGTCAGCGCCTTGGCTTTGGCAGCGTCCCAGTCTGCGGCCTGGTTGGACACCACCTTGATTGCGGGGTGCTTGGCCAGCACGTTTTCCACACCCTTGAGCGTGTAAGCGCTGGTGGCTGCGGTGGGCGCGCCCTGAACGATGGCGATCTTGTTGCTCTTGCCCTTGCAGGCCTGCACCACGGCTTCGGCATTGCGCTCGCCAATGTCCACCCAATCAGCGCCCACAAAGGCGGTGGACGGCTGGGCCGAGCGCATGTTGATCTGTACTACGTAAATGCCGTCGTCTTCGGCCTTCTTGATCAGCTTGGCGTAGGTCTGCACATCGGGGTTGTGGATCACGATGACGGCGGGCTTTTCAGCGATCAGCGCGGTGAAGGCCTGTGCGCCCGCGTTGGTGTTCCAGTTGGGGTCGCGCACCACCACTTTCATGCCAGCCGCTTCGAGTTCCTTTTTCAGGCCCGCGTGCCAGCCAATGGCCAAGTCAAAGCCAAAGGCCACGGGAATGAAGCCCACGGTCTTGCCTGCAAGGGCTTTTTTGTAGCCGTCGCGAAAGGGCTCATCCAGCCCCTTGCCCTGCGCCATGGCGGATGTGGCCGCACAAAGGCCCAGCGTCACAACAGCTGCAGCGGTGCTCAGTTTTTGAAAAATCCTCATTGCCTGTCTCCTGGTGGTTGATGAAAGTGTTGACGCCCCAACAAGCCGGGCGTCTGGCTGTGCTCAGATGTCCCCTTGCTGGGCGGTTTCTTCGTTGCGGGGGTTCAAAATCGAATCGATCAGGATGGCCGCCAGCAGCACCACCCCTTTGACAATGTTTTGCACGGAATAAGAGATGTCCATGATGGTCATGCCGTTGAGCAAGGTGCCAATGAGCAGCGTGCCAATGATCACGTTGACCACCCCGCCCCGCCCGCCCGACAGGCCAATGCCGCCCAGCACCACCACCAGCACCACGTCGTAGACCATGGTCGAGTTGAAAATGCGCGTGGGCATGCTGTTGACCGAGGCTGCCATGACCAGTCCGGCAAACAGGCCCACCAGCGCCGCCAGCACAAACTGCAGAACCATGATGGGCCGCGTGGGAAGCCCGGTGGCGCGTGCCGTCATCGGGTTGTCGCCCATGGCATAGATGAAGCTGCCCGCCCGCATGCGACCCAAAAACAGCGAGAGCAAAGCCGCTGCCAGGCCAAACATGATGACCGGCATGGGAATGCCCAGCACCGAGCCTCGGCCCACCCACACCAGCGCGTCCAGGGCCTCTGGCCACTGCACGACTTCGAGCTGGAAGATGAAGGCCTGCCCCAGCCCCGCCAGAAAAAGACCCGAGGCCAGCGTGGTGAACAGCGACGGCACTTCGGCATAGGCGATCAGCCAACCGTTGAGCAGGCCAAAAGTCAGCGACAGGCACAGCGCGATGCCGATGGCCGGGCCGATGCCGTAACCGTTTTGCACCATCTGCAGCAAAAAGCCCGAGGGCACCGCCATGGCGGCGATCATCGAAATGTCGATGCCTCGGCCGATCACCACCAGCGCCATGCCCAGGCCCAAAATGCCCAGAATGGCCACGTTTTGCAGCAGCGTCAGCAGGTTGTCCACCTGCGCAAAGCCCGGCAAGAAAACCGCTAGCGCGGCAAACAAGACCACGAAAATGGCAAAAACAATGGTCTGCTGTGTGGCGCGTAACTTGATCATGGACATCTCACTCAGATAAGGGCGGCATGCAGGGACTGGCGCAGTTCGCGTTTGACGATCTTGCCGTTGAGGTTGCGCGGCAGCGGCTCGGTGCCGATGGTCCAGGTCTCGGGCACGGCGTAGTCGGCCAGCAGCCGGGCGCCATAGGCCTGCAAGGCGCTGGCCTGCGTTTGTTCGTTGAGTTCACGCACGCACACAAAGGCATGCACACGCTCACCCAGGACGGCGCAGGGCACGCCCACCAGCGCGGCATCGATGACCTGCGGGTGTTCGCACAAAATGTTTTCCACCGAGGCGCAATAGACCTTGTAGCCGCCCCGGATGATCACGTCCTTTTTGCGGTCCAAAATGCGCACAAAGCCCTCGGCGTCCATGCTGCCGATGTCGCCCGAATGCCAGAAGCCGCCGGTGAATTCGCTGGCCGTGGCCTGCGGGTTCTTCCAGTAACCGCTGACCACCATGGGGCCTGCAATCCAGATCTCGCCCACGCCACCACGCGGCAATTCGTTGCCCTGCTCGTCGACCACGCAAATCTCGCCGCAGGGCACCACCTGGCCCACGCTGTCGCGGTGCGCGGCAGTCTGGCCCGGCGGCATGATGGTGGCCGGCGAACAGGTCTCGGTCGCGCCATAGGCATTCATCAGCACCAGCCCGGGCAGCTTGACGGCCAGGCCATCGATGGTGGCGGTTGGCATGGACGCCCCGCCATAAGCCCCGATGCGCCAGTGGCTCAGGTCCTGGCTGGGCAGCTCGGGCAAGAGCAGACACAGGTTGTACATGGCCGGGACCATGATGGTGTGGGTGATTTTTTCGGCCGCAGCCATCCTGATGAAGTCGGCAGCCTTGAATTGCGGCATCACCACCATGCAGCCGCCGCAGTGCAGCATGGCGTACAACTGCGCCACCAACCCGGTCACATGGCTCAGCGGCACGGCCACCGCTGTGCGGTCTTGCGGGCTCAGGCCCATCAACTGCGCATAGTGCATGACCGAGTGCACGATGTTCAGGTGGCTGATCATGGCCCCTTTGGGACGACCGGTGGTGCCCGAGGTGTAGAGCAGGACCGCCAGATCGTCTTCGGCACCCTTGTGCGCAGAGGTCAAGGGCGGCGCCATCATCAGTGCGCCAAAGCTTTCAAAGCCTTCGCGTGCGGTGCTGCCCGTCACGATCCGGCACCTCAGATGTGGCAAGTTGTCTGCTGCGGGCTGCAAATCGGCCAGTTCGGCGCCACAAATCAGAGCCTTGGCTTCGGCGTTGTGCAGTGCAAATTCCAGCTCCACGCCACGGGCGCGAGAACTCACGGGCACCAACACCGCGCCCAGCCAGGCGCAGGCCAGGGTGGCGATCACAAACTCACTGCTGTTGCCCAGGTGCAGGGCCACCCGGTCACCAGCCACGATGCCGCGCTGGGCCAGGCCCCCGGCGCATTTGCAGGCGGCGTGGTGCAGCTCATGCCAGCTCAGGCGCAAATCGCCACACACCATGGCCGCGCCTTGCGGAAATTGGCGTGCCGCCGTCCCCAGCATCTGCGCAAGGGTGGCGGGGCGCTCGGCATAGCAACGCACGATGCGGTGGTCAAAATGGCTTTCGCGGCGGATGGCGGTGTTCAAGGTATCTCCTGCGAGGAGGGGGGATGGGCTGTCATGAGGCGCACTCAGCACTCCGCGCATGAGCATCTCGATGCAATGGCTGACAGCGTCTTGCAGGCTTTGGTCAGAATGCGCCTCGGGCCGGTACCAGCGCCCAATGCCGCTGATGGCCCCCACGACCGAGAAGGCGCCCACGCCCGGGTCACCCGTCACGATCCAGCCTTCGGCCATGCCTTGCGCAATCAGGGCGCGGAAATCGGCATCCACCTGGGCCTTGAGCTTGCGCAACTCATGGCGGCGCACCTCAGACAGCGGGTCCTCGCCCACACGGCTGACACACAAGCCAAAGTCGCCCGTGACCACGCTGGCATACACCTGCATGGCCGCACGCAGGCGTTCGCGTCCCTGCAGGCCTTGGGCCTGCAGCGACTGCAAGCCACTGCGAAACAGGGCCAGCTCGCGCTCTACACACTCGAACAGGATCTGCTCCTTGTTGTCGATGTAGTAGTACAGCGTCGGCTTGGTCACACCCAGGCTTTGCGCAATGTCGTCCAGTGATGTTCCCTGAAAGCCCTTGCGCGTGAACAGTCGCGCCGCCGACAAAAGCACGGCTTCTTTCTTGGTCTGGTGCTGATGTTCCCGCTCCAACCGCGCCGACCAGGGCGAATCCACCGATTGGGTAGCTTGTCTACCAGAGGTCTTCGCAGCAGGTTTTGTGGGCGTGGCAACCATCAAATCTCTTTTGAAAACAACAGTTACTGGCGGGTAACTGAATTGACTTGAAAGCAATGTAGGGCAAGACCCAGCACCCGCAGTCAGGGCATTCCCTGAGCTGCACTGCAGCATCTGTCGACTGCGCGACAGGGCTGGGGCCTTTGACGAGGGGTTGAGTTCAGAGAGAGATGAGGGGGTGGCTGCGTGGGTTTGTGCGCGTGTCGATACGTGGGGTGACATGTGACCTGCGTGACAGGGAGTCACACGGCTGACAGGCGCAAGCAGGCCAAAGCTTTCACACTTCGAACAATCTGCTTGCGACTTGGCCTTTGCCGCTGGCAATGACGCACCGACCAACGCTTCGCATGCGCTACTCAGCCCCACCTATGGAAATGGACGCTATGAACTTTGACATCCCCCCCGAATTGCAGGCGCTGCGCGAGCGCACGCGGCAGTTCATTGCCGAACAAGTGATCCCGCTGGAAGGCGACCCGCGCCACGGCCTGCACGGCCCGTCCGAAGACCTGCGCCGGGAGCTGGTGGCCCGCGCACGCGCTGCGGGTTTGCTCACCCCGCACGCCTCGGTGGAGATGGGCGGCCTGGCCCTGAGCCACATCGCCAAAGCGGTGGTGTTTGAAGAAGCCGGTTACTCCAATCTGGGGCCCACCGCGCTCAACATCCACGCCCCCGACGAAGGCAACATCCACCTCATGGAAGAAGTGGCCACGGCCGCGCAAAAAGAGCGCTGGCTGCGCCCGCAGGTGGCGGGCCTGACGCGTTCGTGCTTTGCCATGACCGAGCCCGATCCGGGCGCGGGCGCCGACCCGTCCATGCTGAGCACCACCGCCGTGCAAGAGGGCGACGACTACCTGATCAACGGCCGCAAGTGGTTCATCACGGGTGCCGATGGTGCCGATTACGCCATCGTCATGGCCCGTATGGAAGACGGCACGGCCACCATGTTTTTGACTGACATGGACCGCCCTGAAATCCGGCTGGAGCGCAGCATGGACGCCATGGACAACTGCTTCACCGGCGGGCACGGTGTGCTGTGCTTTGACAACTTGCGCATCCCTGCCAGCGACGTGCTGGGCGAGGTGGGCAAAGGCTTTCGTTATGCGCAAGTGCGGCTGGCGCCGGCGCGCCTGACGCACTGCATGCGCTGGCTGGGGCAGGCGCGTCGCGCGCATGAGATCGCCACCCAATACGCCAGCCGCCGCCGTGCTTTTGGCAAACCTCTGGCCGAGCACGAAGGCGTGGGCTTCATGCTGGCCGACAACGACATCGACTTGCACACCGCCCGCCTGCACATCTGGCACACGGCCTGGTTGCTCGACCAGGGTCAAAAATGCAATTTCGAATCCAGCCGCGCCAAGGTTGCCTGCTCTGAAGCCGAATGGCGCGTGGTGGACCGTTGCGTGCAGATTCTGGGCGGCCAAGGCGTGACCGCCGACACGCCCGTGATGCGCATCTTCATGGACATGCGCGCCTTTCGCATCTACGACGGCCCCAGCGAAGTTCATCGCTGGAGCATGGCCCGCAAAATCGTGCACCAGGCCACCAGCGACTGACCACAGTCAACGACCTCTGCGCAGGTCGGCACTCGCAGAGTCCGGCGGTTGCCCGCACAACCTCAGCGCCCGAATCACCCCCCTGTAAAGTCCTTGACCATGCTGCCGTACCACTGCAAGTCTTCTTGCCACAAAGCAGGGCGGCGGAAGTTGTCGTCGGTCACGGTTTGCAGGATGTGGCCCTCTGGCCCCATCTTGTAATCAAACTTCACGCTGATCGCTTCGAGCGGTTCGGTGTTGACCAGCATGAAGCACAGGTTGTCGATGATCAGCGGCTTCATGGCCTGGTTTTTGGACTGCTGGGCGATGTAGGTCGAGACGCTGCGGCCCATGCGGTTGGCCACATGGCCGCTCTTGGGGTAGTGGCCAAACTGCGGGGACACGGCTCCCACGCTGTCGCCAATCACGAACACGCTCGGGTCATCTTTCAGGTTGTAGAACTCGGGGTGTACCGCTGCCCAGTTGCTGGGTTTGCCATCCGGGGTTTTGCCAATGCTCCCCATTTTCCAGACCAGATCGGCCGCCTGGTGGTGGCCCATGAAGATGGCGTCGTCAAACTTGAAGTCGCCCGCCATGGTTTTGACCACCTTGTTGTAAGGGTCCAGTTCTTTCACGCCCGCGTTGGGCACATAGGTGATGGTGTCGTGGTAAAGCTCGTCAAAGGCCATACGGTAGCCGCCTCCAATGGGCGTCATGCGTGGCTTGGGGTCGAGGATCAAGATCTTCGCGGGAATTTTGTTTTTCTGGAAATGGTTGGCCATCAAACATGCCCGCTCGTAGGGCGAGGGTGGGCAGCGGTGCGGTGGTGGGGGCAGCGTCATGACGATGGTGCCGCCCTTGAAACTTTTGATTTTTTGCTTGAGCGCCAGGTGCTCTGCGCTGGGCACATAGGCGCTTGAAAAGTGTTTTTGTGTGTAGGCAGCTGCCGCGCGGTCGTTGCCAAACCAGGGCTCATAGGTCACGCGAATGCCGGCTGACACCACCAGCCAGTCGTAATCCACAAAGCCCTGCGCCGTGTGCACGCGCTTTTTGTCGCGGTCGATGTCGGTGATTTCGGTCTGCACAAAGGTGTAGCCCATGCGCTCGGCAGCGGCTGTGTACGAATGCATCAGGAATGAGGTGTCCACCACGTCCACCAACCACTTGTTGCTCAATGGGCAAGACCAGAAGATGGGGTTTTTTTCCAGAAGCACGACTTCCAGGTCAGGTGCGTCTTCGCGCAAATGGCGGGCGGCGGCCAGACCGCCCCAGCCACCCCCCAGAATGAGCACGCGGCGTTTTTTGCCCTTGGGCATCAATTCAGTGGTGGGTGAGAACAAAAAAGGCTGAGCGATGACAGCAGAGGACGCAGCAGAAAGCGCGCCCAGTGCTGCCGCGCCCTGGATGAGGGTGCGACGTGCGGGGGTCATGAAGGACTTCCGTGAATGAAAGGAGAAACCTGTCGGCGCATACGAGGAGCGGGGCTCCAATGCCTCGAAGGCAGGTGTTTCACGCGCCGGGGCGCGTGAGTGGGGGATGTTACGCGATCCATCGGGCTTTGCCGGACTGGCTTTGCCCGCATCCAGGCGTTTGAAAATGCCACCGAAATCCTGCGCCAGGGCGTTGTCAGCGCTTGCAACAAAACCGCCGATGTGTGCGCCAAGGTGCGCGGCGGGCGCTTGGCTCTGTGGCAAGCCCCGCCCCCAAGGCAATGGTTTCACTGCTCCTTGAGCACGCGGCGGTATTGCACGGCTTCGGCCACATGGCTGGCTTCGATGGTGTCGCTGCCTGCCAGATCGGCAATCGTGCGGGCAACTTTGAGGCTGCGGTGGGTGCTGCGCCCGCTCCAGCCGAGCTTGGCGGCGGCTTTTTGCAGCAAAGCCGTTGCCGCATCGCTCAGCCTGGCCTGCGCATCAATGGCCTGGCCTTGCAGTGCGGCATTGGCACCGCCTTGACGAACCAGCGCTCTTTGTCTTGCAGCCAGACTGCGGGCGGCGATGGCCTCGGTGCTTTCGCCCGGCGGCGCGTTCAGCAGGTCTTGCGCGGGCAGGCTGGGCACTTCGATGTGCAGGTCAATACGGTCCAGCAAAGGTCCGCTGAGTTTGCCCTGGTAGCGGCTGATCTGGTCGGGCGAGCAGCGGCAGGCCCGTGTTGTACTGCCCAAATACCCGCAGGGGCAGGGGTTCATGGCCGCGATCAGTTGAAAGCGCGCCGGAAACTCGGCCCGCCGCGCCGCCCGGGCGATGGTGATGCAGCCGGTCTCCAGGGGCTCGCGCAGGGCTTCCAAAGCGGCGCGGGGAAATTCTGGCAATTCGTCCAGAAACAAAACGCCGTTGTGGGCCAGCGAGATTTCGCCAGGCCGGGGCGGCGAGCCACCGCCCACCAGCGCCACCGCACTGGCCGAGTGGTGTGGTTGGCCCGTGGGGCGTTGCGCCCAGCGCGCCAGCTCAAAGCGCCCGGCCAGGCTGGCCACGGCGGCTGACTCCAGGGCCTCTTCGACCGACATGGGGGGCAGCAAACCCGCAAAGCGTTGCGCCAGCATCGACTTGCCCGAACCCGGGGGGCCGACCATCAGCAAGGAGTGAGCACCGGCGGCAGCGATCTCCAGCACACGTTTGACGACTGTCTGACCTTTCACATCGGCCAAGTCGGCGTAAGGTGGCGGGGCGCTGGGCGTGGTGGCGGCCATGCGCGCCCAGCCCTCGCCGGGCTCGGGTGGCGCTTCATTCGATGGTGGCAGGAATTGCTGCACCACATCGAGCAGGTGCCGCGCCCGAAAGACTTCAGCATCTGGCACCAAAGCGGCTTCTTCGGCGCTGCCCGGGGGCAGCACCAAGCGGGTGCGGACATTTTGCTGGCGCAGCACCAGGCTCATGGCCAGCGCGCCGCGCACCGGCCGCAGCTCGCCTGACAAAGACAATTCACCCGCGAATTCATGGCCTGCCAGCCGGGCCGCGTCAATTTGGCCGCTGGCCGCCAGGATGCCCAGCGCAATGGGCAAGTCCAGGCGCCCCGAGTCCTTGGGCAAATCGGCAGGGGCCAGGTTGACGGTGATGCGTTTGTTGTGCGGAAACTCCAGACCGCTGTTTTGCAGCGCCGAGCGCACCCGCTCGCGGGCTTCCTTGACCTCGACATCGGCCAGACCCACCAGCGTGAAGCTGGGCAGACCGTTGGCCAGATGCACCTCCACGGTGACGGCGGGCGCTTGCAGGCCCACCAAGGCACGGCTGTGCACCAAAGAAAGACTCATATCCCCTCCCTGCCCCATGCTGGTGCATGGCGTGTTCGCTGGCTCGCAGTCTTGGCGCGCCAGTCTCTTTTAAATGCCATTCAATCACGCACAGCGCCCCATTGCACGGGTGAATGCCCGAAGCCATAGCCCATAAAAGTTGGCACGGTCCCTGCTTAAAGGGTTTGTCCTCATCAACCTTCCAAGGAGTTCCATATGAAAAAGATCCTCGTTCCTTCCCTGATCGCTTGGGCCATCAGCGCGTTGGCGCCAGTGGCTCACGCCCAGACGGCTCCTGCCAGCAGCCTCTCGTTCAACGCCGGTGTGGTGTCTGACTACCGCTACCGTGGCATTTCTCAGTCGCGCCTGGAGCCTGCATTGCAAGGCGGTGTGGATTACGCCGACAAGAGCGGCTTTTATGTCGGCGCCTGGGGCTCTTCGATCAAGTGGATCAAGGATGCAGGTACGTTGACCGACACTGCCGGGGTTAAAGGTTCGGTTGAAGTCGATTTGTATGGTGGTTACAAAGGTACAGCGGGTGATGTGGCCTATGACGTAGGCTTCTTGCGTTACGAATATGTGGGTAACACGCTCAAGGACACTGGTTACGCCAACGCAAGCACCCATGAAGTTTATGGTGCTTTGACTTATGGGCTGTTCACCGCCAAGTATTCGCATGCCATCTCGAACCTGTTTGGTAACAACGACAGCAAGAACAGCTATTACATTGATTTGAGCGCAGCTCTGGATCTGGGTGATGGTTACAGCTTGGTGCCTCACGTGGGTTACCAAAAGATCAAAAACTGGAGCGAAGGCAGCTATACCGATTACGCCTTGACTTTGGGTAAAGATTTGGGCGGTGGCTTGTCTGCCTCTGCTGCAGTGATCGGTACAGATGCCAAAAAAGACGCTTATGTCAGCCCAGCAGGCAAGCAATTGGGTAAAGCTGGTGTCGTTCTGGGTCTGAAGTACAGCTTCTGATTTCGTCAAACATTTCAAAGGAGCCATCATGAAACTGGTGACCGCCATCATCAAACCCTTCAAGCTGGACGAAGTGCGTGAAGCACTCTCGGGCATTGGCGTGCAGGGCATCACCGTGACCGAAGTCAAAGGCTTTGGTCGTCAAAAAGGCCACACCGAGCTGTACCGGGGTGCCGAATACGTGGTCGATTTTTTGCCCAAGGTGAAGATCGAAGCCGCCGTGTCTGACGAACTGGTCGAGCGCGTGATCGAAGCCATCGAGTCCGGTGCGCGCACCGGCAAGATCGGCGACGGCAAGATCTTCGTGTACGACCTCGAACAAGTGATTCGCATCCGCACCGGTGAAACCGGCGGCGAAGCCCTCTGATGGACAAGAAAGAGAGTCGACCCATGAAAAAACTACTCGCTACCTTGGCCTTGGGCCTGAGTTTGAGCCTGGGCCTGTTGGGCGCCAGCTCTGTGGCCACCGCCCAGACCGCACCGGCCGCCGTGACGGCGCCAGCCGAAGCCAACGCCCCCGCAGCGGCCCCAGCTGCGGCTCCCGCTGCTGCGGTGACTGCTGCACCCGCAGAAGCAGCCCCCGTGCCTGTGCCCAACAAGGGCGACACCGGCTGGATGCTGCTGTCCACCTTGCTGGTGCTCATGATGGCCGTGCCTGGTCTGGCCCTGTTCTACGGCGGCCTGGTGCGCAGCAAGAACATGCTGTCGGTGCTCATGCAAGTCATGGTCACCTTCTCGATGATCCTGGTGCTCTGGTTCGTCTATGGCTACAGCCTGGCGTTCACCGAAGGCAATGCCTACATCGGGGGGCTGGACCGACTGTTCATGAAAGGCATCTGGGACAACGCCACAGGCACGTTCGCGAATGCCGCCACCTTCTCCAAGGGGGTCTACATCCCTGAAGTCGTGTTTGCAGCTTTCCAGGCCACCTTTGCGGGCATCACCTGCGCGCTGATCGTGGGCGCCTTTGCCGAGCGTGTGAAGTTCTCTGCCGTGCTGGCTTTCATGGTGCTGTGGTTCACCTTCAGCTACCTGCCGATCGCCCACATGGTCTGGTTCTGGATGGGGCCTGACGCTTACGCTTCCAAAGAAGTCGTGGACGAAATGACCTCCAAGGCCGGTCTGCTGTGGCAGTGGGGCGCGCTGGACTTCGCGGGCGGTACCGTGGTGCACATCAACGCCGCTGTCGCTGGTCTGGTCGGTGCCTTCATGATTGGCAAACGCGTCGGTTACGGCCGTGAATCCATGGCGCCTCACAGCCTGACATTGACCATGGTCGGTGCCGCCTTGCTGTGGGTGGGCTGGTTTGGCTTCAATGCAGGTTCCGCGCTCGAAGCCAATGGTTTCGCAGCTTTGGCCTTCATCAACACCATGATGGCCACTGCTGCCGCTGTGCTGGCCTGGTGCATGGGTGAAGCCCTGATGCGTGGCAAAGCCTCCATGCTGGGTGCTGCCTCTGGTGCTGTGGCTGGCTTGGTCGCCATCACGCCAGCGGCTGGCAACGTCGGCATCGGCGGCGGCGTGATCATCGGTTTCATCGCGGGTTTCGCCTGCCTGTGGGGTGTCAACGGCCTGAAGAAACTGCTGGGCGCTGACGACTCGCTGGACGTGTTCGGTGTGCACGGTGTGGGCGGCATCGTGGGGGCCTTGCTGACGGGCGTGTTCAACTCGCCATCCTTGGGCGGCCCCAGCGCCGTGGGCGACTGGGTCACGGTGAGCATGGTGACCGCTGACGCTTACTCCATCGCTGCACAAGTGTGGACCCAGGCCAAAGCCGTGCTGCTGACCATCGTCTGGTCGGGTGTGGTGTCGGTCGCTGCCTACAAGATCGTTGACCTGACCATTGGCCTGCGCGTTACGGAAGAAGAAGAGCGCGAAGGACTGGACATCTCCTCCCACGGCGAGTCGGCCTACCACGGTTGATGCCTTGAGTTCCGGGTGACACTTGTCACCCGTCTTCTAAACAGCCCGCTGCACTTCGGTCAGCGGGCTTTTTCGTGGCTGTTCAGATTGGATGAAGTCAGTTGTTTGCATGGACTCATACAGCCAACGCTTCAATGCCCTTTTTCTCGATGAGTTGCAGCAATTTGGCGGCGGCGCCACCGGGATGCTTGCCCGAAGCCGGGGACTCCCATTTTTGAACGGTGGATGGTCGAACATTCAGAAATCCAGCAAAAACCGTTTGGCTCATCTTGGCCTTCTGAATGCGAATTTGCGCAACCCGCTCGGGGAGATAGACCGGCGGCGGTGAGCACAAGGCCTTGATCTGGCCGAGGTCTTGGGCAGACAGCACCTTGTGCTTGCTGAGCAACAGGGCCATCTCCAGCATTTCGGCAGAGACGCGATCAGTTTTCGTCGTGGCAGTCATGGCAAATTTCCTTGAGTACACCTTCTATAACCAGTTCATCGAGCTTGGTGCTGTTGGCGGATTGCAGGGCCTGGCCCAGCAGTTGAGCTTGTTCAACGTTGGCGTTCGAAAAGTCTGTGCCGGGATCACTTTTCTGGCGTCCTGCCATGAAAAAGATACCGTGCTTGCCTTCTTTAGCGACCAGTGTTCGGGTAGCACCCCGCTTTCCTTGTCCATCTACAGCGATGCGTTTTTTGCACAAACTTTTGATGTGCTCATCCTGCATGCTGGATGATATGACTCTGGCAGTCGACAGCAAAGGCAAACAAAATACACGGTCATTTTGCCTTACAAGTAGACTCGATTTGAGCCCAATCTCTGTGCACAGATCACGCAGCGCCTCGCTGATCCCATGCAGGTAATGGCAAAAGCAATTCCCGCTTTTTTGCAGTCATCTGACGACATGATCGGGGCAGAACGATCCTGAACAGGAAAAGATGATTTATTTTGATCTTTGATCAGTACACTGCTCGACGTTAATGTTTCCTGTTCTAAGTTCTGCTAATGCATAAAGTGACGAATCCCAAATTACTCCAAGCGCCCTTGACCGCTCAAGGGAGGACGTTACTTGTGGCCAACTTAAGTCAAGAGTATTGAACGAGGAATAGGTTTGAAGCATGCTCGCAAATATGGCGTTGATTTTTACTCTTAATTGCTTTTGCCGATAGGTCTTAAAAATAGCATATGAAGTTACACCAACGCCAATTAAGGGATGTATAGCCCAAGCCGTTATAACCATAGCAAGTGTTGCTGGGAGATGCCATGGCCGACTTGTAAAATCGGCGATGTCAGTAGAGTGGTTGTTCTTTGGGGGGAAAAGACTTTTTATATAACGCTCGGTACCCATAGAATGTTTTCGCACTTCGATCACAGTTGCAATGTATTCTGAATAAGTAAGAACATTAAGAAAAAGCCAGTCGGCCATTTTTGTTCTCAGGCTACTGTTGTCAAGGTATTCGGAGAGTGCAGATAGCAGTTCTGATCGATTGATCTCAAGGTATGCCAAATCGCTTTCTATCTCTGCAGGCTGACGGTGCTTCCATTGCAGGAGAGGTGAGATCTTTTCAACAGTGCCTTCAACTACCCAAGTCCACATCAGTGCCTCAAATACTCGTTCATATAATTGGGTGGCTTGATGCTTATGATCATTTGGAGTTACTTCGATCAAGTCTTTAAGAGTTACGGTTTGCATGATTAAATATAAATTTCAAATTGTTTGAATTGATTGGGAAATGTGAAGAATGGTCGTTAATGGTTTAATGTTAATTAAAAAATTACGAATCATAGATGGAGGTGGCGTGAATAATTTTATTTACACGTTGACCGCTTGCTTGAGAGAGTTCAATATTGGGCGGATGGAAGTCAACCATGCGTTATCTAGCGAATCGAATTCGTGTACGAAAATATTAGCAGCTCCACGTTCAAAAATACCTCTAGCCGCAACGGTTTTGTGCAAAAGAACTAGCGTGGGTAAATTCAGCATGAGAGACATGGTTGCCTCAATCTGGTTCCACTCAGTTGGCAAGGTTAAATTTGATGATATTTGGTTGTTTTTGATATTACCTGAATGCATGAAAATTTGCGGTAAACCAAGAACGATGGTGCACTGACAATGCATCATTAGATTACGAACATCTTCGAATGGGCTCTTTAGCAGGCTGCTGAAATACTGACTCACTGAAAGCGTCAATTCAGCTGCGCGTTCGAGAATTCAGGCATCACAAAAAAACAGTTTGACATGCGCGGCGCAGACACCTTTACCGAGAGCTTGTTTCTGATGAAACGGCTGGATGATTTCGTACCTGCTGGACACCCTTTGCGAGCCATCCGTGAGATGGTCAATAAAGCACTGGTGGCCATGGACGGCTTGTTTGCGGACATGTATGAAGCTGACATCAAAGGCGGTCGCCCTAGCGTTGCCCCCGAGAAGCTATTGCGCGCCATGCTGCTGCAGGTGCTCTACAGCGTGCGCTCGGAGCGCATGCTCATGGAGCAAATTCAGTACAACATGCTCTTTCGCTGGTTTGTAGGACTGGCCATGGACGATGTAGTCTGGGTGCCCACGGTCTTCACCAAGAATCGCCAGCGACTCATTGCGCATGATGCGGTGGTCGAGCTGTTCAACCAGATCGTGGCGCAAGCTGATGAGCGCCAGCTGTTGTCGGGCGAGCACTTCAGCGTAGACGGCACTTTGATCCAGGCGTGGGCAGGCCACAAGAGTTTTGTGCCCAAGGATCGCCAAGATGGTGATGACAGCGATGGCAGCAACTTCCGCAACCAGCAGCGCAGCAACGAGACGCACGAATCCAAGACGGACGGTGATGCCCGGCTCTATCGCAAAGGCAAGACCGCCAGCGAACTGCGATTCATGGGCCACACACTTACGGACAACCGAAACGGCCTGGTGGTCAATGCCATGGTCACGCAAGCGGACGGCTACGCTGAGCGCGAAGCGGCCAAAGCGATGATCAACGATGTGCGCCAGTCGCATGAAGAAGAGACAACGCTCACGCTGGGGGCAGACAAAGGCTACGACGCGCAAGAATTCATCAAGGCCTTGCAGCAGATGAACGTGTTGCCGCATGTGGCGCAGAACAAATCAGGGCGTAAATCGGCCGTACCCGATGCAGTGGCCGACAGTGAGGGTTACGCCATGTCGCGGGAAAAACGCAAGCGCATCGAACAAGGCTTTGGTTGGGCTAAGACTGTGGGCCACATGCGCCAGGTGTTGGTGCGAGGTTTGGAGAAAGTCGATCAGATGTTTGTGCTGACGATGACGGCCTACAACCTCACGCGACTGCGCACGCTGGAACAGGTGCGTCTGCAAGGTGCCCGATGAGCGAAAAAAGCAGGGATAGGTGCGTCAAAACGCGGTTTTGAAGCGTTCCAAACCACTGGAATTTCAAAATGCGAAATGAAAATCTGAAAATGCATCTTCGGGGCAAGGTGGCCCCTCTGAATCGTTGAGTATTTCAGCAGCCTGCTAGGCGCATGCTGTAGCCAAAACGGCCATAAACCATTTTCTCGTCGGTATACATGAAACGGGCATCAACCTCATCACCCAACTGCAAGACATCTGCAGTCTTGAAGCCGCCTTGCATGCGGTTATAGCCGGTGTAACGTGAGCCTTGGTTGTCCAGCGAGATATCTCCCGTCGTTTTAGCCTTCTCGGAGACGATCACCGTCAAGTCACCTGTACCTGTTTCCTTGCCAGGACTGACCGCTGGCACCGCTTTGAAACCAGGAATGTCATTCATCAGCAAAATGCTGCGTTCCAGTTTGGAGGACTCAATCGGCTCACCAGACTTCAAATTGAACAGGTATTCCTGCATAAAGGACTTGATACGTTCATTGGATTTGACCGTCACATTTCCATAGAGCCCTTCGAGAATACCGATGGTCAATACGCCACCGTCCAGACTTTGAGCCGGAATATAAGCCCGTGCGAAGGGGTAACCATTGCTGCGGTAATGCTGACTGACTTTGTTGGCCAAGCTTCTGAAACCCGCCAGGTCATATGGCTTGCCTGTCACGTCGCCCAATACCGCCAACAACACTTCGTCACTGAACACCTCATTGCCGTTCAATTCGATCTTGCTCAGTCGCGCCTGAGGCCCCCCCGGGGCCACTTCTTTGGTCGCGTCGCCATCGAACTGCAACAAAAACGTTGATTCTGTCGGCGCAGTCAATGCAGTACGGTTTTGCTGTGTCACTGCACCCGAATCCAGCGGAACGCCTTGTGCATAAGAAGACATACAGACGGACAACAAAGTCATACCGAGCGGACCGAGCACGAAATTACATTTGATATTCATTTTTTTCTCACAATCACTCGGGTTTACTTGTCAGACTTTTCGAACTTGATTCCGCCATCGACCACATAAACTTGGTTAGGCGCTCCAGCTTGGTTGGCCAACAAGGACTCAATGGTCACAGCAGTCATACCGCCTGCATCATCGGCAGAAGCGATGCTCTGAGAAGAAGACTCCACATTCACAACACCCATACCACCAATTGACTGAACAGGCCCATTGCTGAAGTTAGGCGGTGCAATCACCACAGGCACCGGCGCAGGAGGCGCCATGACAACCGGTGACAAATTCAACGGTCGAATCGACGCCTGGGTAGTCACATCTTTGGCAGGGAACTCGCCATCGAAAGACACCACATAGTTGTCACTGTCAGCACCCTGCGCAAACGGGTCGCGCAAGAACACCTGCTTGTTCACACCCACTTGGCTGTCCACAAACTCTGCGCTTCGGAATCCCAGCGAGACCTGATCATTGCCAACCACACCAGTACCTTTGTCCGGCTTGACCAACGAAATGACCGCCTTGGCATCAACTTTGCCGTCAAACAATTTGTCTTCCGCTTTCGCGGTTGCCAGCAACTGGCGTGGTGTGATCTGGCCCTTCATTTCTGACTGAATCACACTGGGCAAACGGTAGTTCGATGCCAAAGTACCAGCGCCCATGGTGTAAGTCGGATTGCTCATCAAGACCTGCACCAAGTTCACATCCGACACGTTCTTGCTGGCCACAAAAAAGCCATCGCGGTATGAACCGAACTGACCCAGGCCATTGACCACACTCATCGACTCACCGGCCACAAGTCCGGTGAAACTGAAGTCCAGCAGCCCGGTCAAATTGGCCGTGCTGTTGCCGTCGTAAACCTTTTTGAAGGTATTGGCGGGGTTCAATGCCACTGCGCCAAGCTTCTTGGCAGCGATCGTGCCCTGCCCTGCCACAACGCTGTAGGAATAGTTGGTGGCCAAAAAGCCGCTATCAGCATCAGGGGTGAAGTCCGCTGCCGTCAGCGTGGTGGTCACTGAATTGGCTTCTTCCACATTTTTGCTGTTGAAGGAGCCTGTTGTTTTGGAAACGGTGGCACTCTCATTCATGACAAAACCTGTCAACGAGTAGCTGGCCTTGTCCAAGGTAGCCACGTCGTTGCCGTCGTAAGTCTTGGACGCTTGAACATTCACGGTCAACTCTTTGGGCGTGATCTTGAAATCCACCGTAGCGTCTGAACCGCCTGGCGCGGAAACGCCATAGCCCACTGGATTGGTCACTTCAGGGGCCGTTGGATCTTTTACAAACTTGACTTTGTAATCGCCAACGTTTTTCAGCTCGCCTGAATCGCTCTTCAAACTGTAGCTTCTCGGAATCCACTTGTTCTGAGCCAAGTAATCGTAGGCACTTGCCGGGCCACGATTGGCGTCCACATAAGCAGACTCCCATTTACGCAGTCCGCTCACATCCAGAGCAAGTTGTTCTTGAGTTGCGACTGCGTCATCTGCCACCTGGTTCACCCATGTCTTGCCGCTGTAAACCTTCTCGCTCGGAATGCTCAATGACAAATTGCCAGCATTTTGGCGGAAGGCAACAACCACAGGGGCGGTTGGTACATTGCTGAGGTCAGACGTTGCATCAGCCCCGTAAACATAAGAGCCCAAGGTGTAATGGCTGATGTAGCTGTCCGGCTTCTCTTCGGCCTTGTCGGCACTGCCTGTGTAAATCACAGCGCGATTGCCAGCATTCGAATCGATCTTGCCGGTAAATATGACGTTACCGCCTGTGTCATCACCTTTTTTCTTGGATGAACCAGCAGAAATGTCCAACCACACATCCTTGCCTACTCCTTCTGCATAGTAAGCTCGCCCTGCAAAAGTGATGTCACCAGTTCCTGTTGAGATCTTGCTTACCGAATCACGACCAACAAGAAGCGTATTGCCCGCAGCAACATCAATTGAACCCTCGCCACCAACAGCGATCGTGATGCTGCCCTGATAACTGTGGATCAACCCCTTTGTTCCATCTTCTGCAATTTTGATCTGACCGAACTGTGTTTTCAAATTGACATCGTCTTTGCCATAAACATAAACGTCTTTGCCTATGCTGATACCGCCTTTAGTCCCAACACCTTTACTCTCAAAAGAGGTAGCGCCCTGATAAGCAATCACCTGGCTACCTGCATCGATCTTGATCGCCCCAGCTGTCGCTATCATGGCCACATCACCGACAGGTGCGGCGTCACTGAATCGGGAAGCCTTGACCTCAACCTTTTCACCCAAGGTGATATCACCCGTATCCGCTGTCAAGGAGACGCCGGTCTCGCCGTTCACAGTGGTGTTGCCACCTAAAGTGATGCCAGTGCCTGCCTGGATAGCGGTCATACCGACGATGCTAGCCACTGAACTCGAGCTGCCCGTTGTGATGGCCCCCTTGGTCGCGGTCAAGATCACATCACCCGAGGATACATCCCCAGATCCTGAAGCCAACACCGTGACTTTTTCCCCCAGGGCGATATCACCTGTATCCGCTGTCAAAGAGACTCCGGCCGAGCCCTCCACGATGGTGTTGGCCCCCATGGTGATGCCAGTACTGGCCGTCTTCAAAGTCACCAAATCGTTGGCACTAACAAGGCTGCCTGCCGCTAAGGTGATACCACCCGTGGCACTGTCGCTGCTAATGAGTTTAATCTCGCCAACAGGTGTGACCACCTGACTGTTAGCCGCCACCGTGATGGCGCCTGCGCTGAGCTCAACACTCCCGCCAATCTCCTTGCCATCACCAATGCTGATGCCGTTGGCTGTAGTGCCGAACGTGCCCGAATAACTGAGCGTGCCAACCGTTAAGGGCTTGATGGAAGTGACCTTCAAGGCACCAGTGGCATTGGCTGCCAATGTGCCGATTTCAGCATCGGTAAAGGTGTAGTCCGTCTTGTTTTCACCTAACAACAACAAAGAACCCGCCTTGATGCCTGTCCATTTAGACGTGGCTTGATCCAGCAAGCCCAAGGTCATCTGTCCCGTGGTGGAGAATTTGGATGTGGCGAAATCGCCCTCTACCGTTGAACCAATCAATGTGAGGTTCTTGAATTCAGTCGCACCTGATGCGCTGGCGTTCATGGTGATCAGACCATGATCAGCAATATACGAACTGTCACCCCAACTACGGGAACGGCCTGCACTGGCATCGATCTCCAGTGTTTGACCTGTCGCCACAAGCTTGGCACCTGTAGCCCCCAGAGTCACATCCCCCGCAATGCCCATTTTGTTTTTGCTATCAGAGAGATCTGTATTGCCATTGAAGGTTTGAATCTTTACATCATTCGCAATCACGACTTCTTTTTTCGCATCTACTGTGACGTCACCGCTCTTGGTGATCAGATCCCCCCCCAAAGTCACCTTGTCTGCAACGTAGGATTGAGCAGCATAGGAATAGGTCCGGGAGCTGGAGTCAGACAGTCCCGTCGTCGTCACGTTTTCAACTGAGATATTGCCGTTCGCGGTCGAGCCTTCCGCATTCACGCTGAGAGACCCCACCGTGAGTGAGCTAATGTGCTTGCTGTCTGCAGCACTGTCCAACAAGGTGACATTGCCCGCAGCCCCCGTCACTGAAGAAGTGTCGAACAGTGCATGACCATAGCGTTTGTTCAAGGTAAACGAAGTCCCATCAAAAGTGATGGAACCACTGTCACCAGTACCCTCCTTATTGGTACGGATTGAGAAATCGCTATCAGTGTTTGAGTTTGTTGTCTGGTTGCCAGACATGGAGACCGCACCGCTGGCCTTGAAATCACCCGTAAGCCAAAACTTGCTGCCCGTGATGGAAACTTGTCCGGATTTGTTGTCCACCGAATTGGTGGTGAAACTCAGATTTTTCAGATAAGTACCATCGGAGCCTAGACCGGTAGTGAAAACGTCGGCATTGATGTTGCCCCCGCCCACCAAAGGATCGCTTGATTTCGCGTTGACATTCAAACTGAAGTTGTTTCCAACAATGTTGGAGGCGTAACTCGAAGAGCGAGAAGCCAGGTCAATGTTGCCAGGCTTCGACGCATCTGCGCCCTCGGCATCTTTGGTGTTGGTGTCAATTTGCGTGTCACTCAGTAATGTGTAGGTGTTGGCCGTCAAGCTCACGTTGCCACGATCGAACCCAGCGTTTTCGTTGGCACGGTGTGTGGTGGTGATGTCACCCTTCAGCGCAATATTGTCGGCATACACAGTGAAGTCACCCGACGTGACTTTGCCATCTGCAGTGCCGAACCCACCGATCTCGACGTCTTTGTTTTTAACGTACAAGCGGAAATTTCGGTTGTAGCCACTGAGTGCGGCAGAAGTCTTGTCGAACTTTAAGGAACTGCCATCGTCGGTGTAATTGAGTTGCTCCTTCACGCCATTGTTATGGTAAAGGTTCAGATTGACAGCATGTGCTGTGTTGGGCCTATCGTCCGAGATGGTGATGTCCTTGAAATGCGCGGCACTCAACTCATGCAAGGCAACATCGCCGCTTTTCACTGAACTGAAAGTGGAAATATTGAGGGTGTTGGTCTCGGCATTGAGTTGGTTGGCCGCCCCGCCTTTTTTAACTTTCAGGTCGTAACCGCCCCCTCCCAAGCTGCCTGCTTGAGCGCCACCAAGCGCCATGGAGAGGTTCAAGTTGCCCATGGTCAAATGAGGTGTGTCTTTGTTGGTTCCGTCAATGTACTTCTTGGCATGGTCAGCTTCGCCAAACCGCTTGGCATTGTCTTGCACCAACTTGTCTGAATAACCCAGCGCACTCGCGCCACTGTAGGCACTCAACGTCAGGGTTGCAGAACCCACGTCAACAGCATCGTCCATGAAGATGAGATCACGCGCTTTGCCATAAATTGCAGACGACAGGTCAAGGTTTTTGTTCGCCTTTTCGTCTGAGCGCGTGTAAATACCCGACATGCGCCCTTGGGTAGAAGATGGCGAAGGCGAAGTGCTCAAAGCAGCGCGGTCAATGGAATAAACAACCAGTTGGCGATCTTTGGTCGACTCCACGTTGAAGAAGTCGCCATTGCTAGAAAGGATGTGATGGCGTCCTTCTGCAGTTCCATAGTTATCGTCCATGGTGAACGACAAGGTGTTGTAGGCGCTGTTGGAAAGCCAGGTATCTCCCCCTGCATTGGCGACACGCAGAGAGGTGGTCTTGACCTCCAACGCCTGTTTGAAATTGACAGCATCTTCAGAGCCGGCCGATTCAGTGCCAATGTTCTTGGCATTAAGCGATACCGTTCCCGTGGCAACATCGATATCGGGACCGTCCGTCTTCGCGTCAGCAGGGGTGCTGGATCGGATGTAACCCGAGGGCTCATCATTCGATTGAGCAATCAGCATCACTGAAGATCCACGGGGAACTTGCAAAGAAGGGTCACCGCCAGGCACTGTTGAGCCGTCGGTGGATTTGATCGAACCACTGGTTAGCAAAATGTTGGGTGCCCGAATTTCCAAATTACCTGGAAGCTGCCCAGCCACACCGCCAGTCAACAAGACACCGCCCTTTTCAATCGACAAGACAGCGGGTACATCATTGTCATTGATGTCCTTTTGCTTCGCCGTGGCCATAGCCAGCACCTGAAGGTCCCCCTTCATATCGATACTTTGGACCCCATCGGTTGTCTCGGTCGTTTTGAGTACGATGTTGTTGTAATAACCAAGATCATTGCGGATGTAACTGCTGCCCTTTGTGTTAGTCACCTTCAGGTAGGACTGAGCACTCACGTCCGCGTCCACGCGCAAAGCGTTGGACGCTGCGCCGATGTCCCCATCGGCCACGATGTTAGCCACAGTTCCGTAGCCATTTTGAAGAATTTTTCCACTGTCAGCGGCCACAATGTTCTGCCCCGCAGTCATGTTCAAAGTGGTGGAATTGGCAGTGATGTTGCCTGCCACGGTGATGTCTTTCGCCGCCGTCAAACTGATCGTGCTGGGCGTTTCATACCAAAAACCTGGCGTAAAAGAATAATCCCATTGGCCATTGACCACGGTTTTCTTGAAGACGTTTCTCAGTCCGGTTTGGCCAAACTTGTATATGGTTGAACCACTACCGAGCTTGATATCGTTGTCGACATTGACCACCAACGAGCCTCCGCCGACATCTAGCTTTGCACCGGCCTGCATCACAAAGTCATGGCCTTTGGCATCGACCTTGTCTACATCGGTAATGCTGGTGGGCCAAGGCGTTGCTCCCGCTGGTTTGAAATTACCGACATAAACGTTACCGCTGTTGGTCGTGATGTTGCCCTTTTCGCCGATGACGACATCGCCCAACGCATCCAGGACCAGGTTCAGTCGACCCCGGCCATAACCCGAGTTGATCTTTTCATTGATGGTGATGTCACGCCCTGACTGCAGGGTCAAAGTGACATCTTGTGGCAGTGATTGACCTTTAAGTGGACCGTCTGCTGTAACGATGGAAGCGGCAGGCTTTTCCATCGCTTCATCAACCACGATGTTCCAGCCTTGCTTTGTCAATTCTGTGGTCAAGTCCGTGCCATTGGCTTTGGCAGCCTTCTGGATCTTTGAAAAGTCACCCACCAGGTCTGTGGCATTGACCTTTTGATCTTTATCGAGCAAGTTGACCCTGGTCACGAGCACGCCGGGCGTGCCTGTTGTGCCAGCCGTTGAAGCCGACAAATCCACCCCTGTAGGACCCGTTGTTGTGATTGTTTTTGTGGCGTCGTTGGGGTCAGGTGCCACAGTCACCACGACTGTACGCACATGAACATCTGCAGCCCTGGCTGTCCAAGTACCCAGCTGCGACGAATCACTGCTTGAGAGCGTCTTGACTTGTGCGCCATCTTCCGCATTAAGCTTGAATGCAGCATTGGTCGTCACCGCACCAGCCACATTGCCACTGGCGTCTAACACAGCCTTGCTCTTCAAGGTGATGTTGGCCGCATTGACTGTGATGTCGGCAGCTTCGGAGACACCGGAGGTGGATTGAACCAAGCCATTGATCGAGGCATCACCCAAAGCCGACAAACTCACAGAACCTTGTCTGGCGATCAATTGGCTATTGTCCGTCAGCGTGATGTCCTTGTTGGCTCTCAAAGTGATCGTGCCGGACTTCACCACGCCTGTCGCAGCGTTCTCAATAGATCCTGCGGACGGCGTTGAACCCATCCCAGCGAACATGGTTACCGTGCCGCTTTGACCGTCTTCACCCGTGATGATGCTGCCCGCGTTTTTCAGGTCGAGATTGGCGGAAGTCACCTGGATTGAAGCTGCTGCATTCGTAGCCAACAACTGGCTGTTTTTACCCAAGTCAATCAAATCGCCCGACAGAGAGATGGAAGATCCACTTTGGATCAAACCATCGTTGCTCATCGCGCCCAAAGCCTTCAATTCGATTGGGCCAGCACTGGCAATCAACTGGCTCTTGACGATGGCATCAGGGTCTGTGACATCCGCTTCCAATTTGATGGTTGTGCCATCCAGGGTGATTGCCCCGGACTTGACCAGACCACTTGCCGCATTCTTGATGTTGCCGCTGGCCTTCAAGTCAACCGTGCCCGAGGCACCTTCAGCGCCCGTGATGATGCTGCCGGCGTTTGAAAGATCTGCCGCAGTACTGAGCTTGATGGAAGCATCCGAAGTGTGGTTTGCAATCAGCTCATTGCCACTCGCCAAAGTGATGGTCCCGCCTGTCAACTCAATCGACGCAACGCCCTCAACCTTGGGGCCTGTAGCGATAAGTTGACTCTTGTCGAGCTTGTAGCTGTTGCCATCTGACGCCTCATTTTTGGGGACTTTGGCCACATCCAAAGTGATGACGTCACCCACCATGGAGATTGAGCCCGCTTCAATCACACCCGAATTGTTGATGGCAGATTTGATCAGTGCTTCATGCGCTACGGCTGTGAGTAACACACGACCGCCTTGAGCAGTGATCCAGCCACCATTCTCAATCAGCGCATCCATGATTCCTTTGTTCACAGTGATGGCAGGAACACCCTCAGCAAGCTGGAGCAAAACCTCATCGCCTGCAGCCAACATCACATTCTTGGCCGTGATTTTTCCGCCTTTGTCGGCCAATGGCGTGTCCTTGTCACTCACGTTCACCGCATTGACGATTTTGGCCGCGATCATGACCACATACCCATCCGAGCCAGCTTTGATCTTGCCCTCGTTGCGGATCTCTGCCACCGATGCCATCGTTCCCGCTTCACCTTCATCAACCTTAAACAGGAATTTTCCAGCGTTGAAGTCTTCATCGCTGATGTTGCGTGTAGACGCCACAATGCCGCCCACGTCAACTTGAGCACCTTTAGCAAAAGTGATGCCCGCAGGGTTGATCAGGAAAATTTGACCATTGGCTGTGATTTTCCCTTCAATCAACGAGCGCGAGATCATCAGGCTTCCGGCGTTTACGCCAATCACTCGATTCAAAGCAATCGATGCTGCATCCGGTTGAGCAAATGAAACGGTTTTGTCCGCTCCGACGTTGAAACTTTCCCAGTTCAAAACAGCTTTTGCAGCAGTCTGCGTAACCGTCATGACGTTGCCTGCAGTCGCAACGGATGCATTAACTGCTGGAGTCTTCGCACTGTCTGTTGTAAGCACAGGCAAGGTCGGTGACACCCCTTGCGCATGCGCCATCGCACAAGCCATCATCACCGACGTCGCGGCAAATGAACGCAATGCACCTTGACCGCAAGCGCCAGCACCTTTTCTCACGGACTGGGTTTTGCCGCCAGATCGGCCAATTTCTGACACAGCTTGCCAGACGTTGGTGCAGGCGTTCCAAATGACGCGGTAGATGTTGTTCATTGCAGCTTTCCTGATGGTGCGATGGGTTCAAGGCATGCGCTTGTGTGCAGGAAAAACCAGGCAATCAGCAAGCGCAACAGCCTCTTCACGCACTTGGGATGCGTAAATTGGCTTAGGCTTTGCTAATTTTACAGATTGTCAGAGATTAAAACCAACAATACTCAAAAAATATCGCTTTTGACGTTTATTTCGAAAATTCACATTGAATATAAAGAATTTCAGTATCTCTATAGCAAGCCATGCCAAGCCCGAAAGATCAGTTCGACATGGCTTTCACATTGCAGCAAAGCTTGTAGCCTTCAACGCGAATGAACTGGATGGCGGGCAATTCAGCACCACAAGACACCAGCTTTTTCCGCAGGCAACCCAAGCGGACTTCCACGTTGTATTTGCTGATGTCCGGTCCTCCCGACAGGTGTTGCGCCACCTGCCAATGCTCCAGTTTGCGATCCACCGCACGGGCCAAGGCGCCTGATCACACCACCTCGGCTTGTGTCAAACCGATTTGTGCAATGGGTCCTTTGACCAACAACCGTGAAGTGTTCAAAACCATGCCCATGTCGACCCGAGTCATCTGCCTTTTTATGCGTTGGCCCAAATTGGCGACCACCGTCAGCAATGCTTCTGATGCCAAGGGCTTGGGCAAATAGACATCAGCACCGTGGGCATACACGTCAATCCGATTCTTAATTCTGGTGCGGGCAGACGCCAAAATGATGGTCGTGTGTGGAGGGCTCTGCTGTATTCTGTTGACAAGGCTGAGCCCGGCTTCCCCCGGCAAATTCAGGTCAATGACTTAAAGCTCGGGCAAAAAGTCCGGAAATTTGTCATCAACATCCTCGGCCAATGTCACGCCAGCCACTTGATGACTGTGCTGTATCAGCAGCTCAATCGTGGCGATACGCAAGACTTCATCGTCTTCAATTACTAATATTTTAATATTCAATATTTAACACAAAATTAATATTTATAGCAAATTAAATTCACAACTAAAACTCAAATGAACCGAACAAAATTTAACAAGAAATCAAGGTTAAAGATTCATCTTTTCGGTATTTTTCAACAGATGCAAACATCCCACACAAGCTGCGGGACAGATGGCAGGCCTGATTCAAGGCGGGTGCCAATACCAAGAAGCTCCAACAATTCAGAGACCGAATACAAGCCAAAGCCTGAACCCGCTTGTCGATAGGCATTCTGACTTATGTGATATTTTGAACACTTGCAGAGGGTTCGGAACAACGGCTTCGCCAACCGCATTGCAGATTCGGATTCCAATGCCGGGGTTGTTGGCAAACGGCTCTTCGTCATTCCGTGTGGAACTTGACTTGAAAAATACAATGCAGCAACCGAGCCCGGTGGTGTTTGTTGGCAACAGGCGCAGTCGGCTGCTCACAAATCCTCATGGCGGATGTCCGTTCATCAACTGAAGATCCGTAAATGGCTATTGGAATCGAATCTTTGTTCACCAGTGCGCTGGGCTTGTCTGCCCCGTGGCGCGTTGAAAACGTCAACCTTGACACGGCCCGCCGTCGCATTGACTTTGATCTCACCTGTGATGCCAAGCGTCTGGCCTGCCCCGTGTGTGGCTTGCTCGATCAAGGCATTCATGACCGACAAAAACGCCAATGG
>NZ_CXOO01000048.1 GCF_001269385.1 Limnohabitans sp. DM1
CGGGAAAAACGCACGCGCATCGAACAAGGCTTTGGTTGGGCTAAGACTGTGGGCCACATGCGSCWGGTGTTGGTGCGAGGTTTGGAGAAAGTCGATCAGATGTTTGTGCTGACGATGACGGCCTACAACCTCACGCGACTGCGCACGCTGGAACAGGTGCGTCTGCAAGGTGCCCGATGAGCGAAAAAAGCAGGGATAGGTGCGTCAAAACGCGGTTTTGAAGCGTTCCAAACCACTGGAATTTCAAAATGCGAAATGAAAATCTGAAAATGCATCTTCGGGGCAAGGTGGCCCCTCTGAATCGTTGAGTATTTCAGCAGCCTGCTAGTGGGGCCTGACTTTTACCAATAGTGTTGACCTTGAAGTCAGAGTCTTCAAGCAACTGGTAGAAATCAGAAAGTCTTTGTTCGATCACAAGTGGAGCCCAGTTTGGACGAGATACGAAAGTATTTAAAATTTTTACTCTCCCTTAATTGGGCTTGATGCAATAGACATTGCAAGTTGTTTGGATAAATCAGGCGTAGTCGGATAAATCTAACTATGCACATTGGTTCCGCAAGTGTCACGCGTTTACGTTATCAATACTGTAGCTGAAATTGAGTACATAGTTACTCCAATGTCAGAGCTATAAATGTGTGCCGAGTGCCAGGCTCCTAGCATTACTTCGTCATCGCCTGCAACCTACACCGTTCAAAAAAATTACGAAACTGCTAGATACCGGGGTACCATTTTGCATGCTGATGATCAACTCAATGAATTAATCTACACTGCACAACAGACGGGTATAGATGCTTAGGCACTAAGTTTGCAAGTTTTTGCTCAGGGGGTTCATCGTGAATTGCCCTTGCCGGTGGGCTGTGAACGTCTTGACTTGCTGGTTGAGGACGATTGTTATGCATCAACTCAAAAGCCCGCTGCACTTCGGTCTGCGGGCTTTTTGCATGGGGTAATCCCTATTCCCCGAGGGGCGTTTTCCACCTTGTTTTGGAGGCTTGTGGGCAGGGGTGCCAAGGTCAATGAGTTGTCAAATTGGTCTGTATTCCTATGACCCATTTGCCCGAGCAAGCGCCCGCCGAGGTGGCTGCTGATGAACCTGATGAGGCTCCCTGTGTGTTTCAGAAAATCGTAGACGGGCTCACGGTCATCGTGATGGGGCTGCTTTCGCTCATCACTTTTGCCAAGGTGTTGGTGCGGTTTTCCACTGACCAGTCCTTTGCCTGGACAGAAGAGTTTCGGTGTTTCTGATGATTGTGCTGGGGCTGGTGGCGGGCCTGGCCTCGGTGGCCCGCCCTTCAACGGGTCACCTCAGGTCAAGAAACTGAAGTTGCTCTTACAACCTTTCCTGATGCCCGACTACGCCGCCATGAATGCACGCCTGAATGCATCGAAAGACACCCATGACAGCGCACCCATTTGTGCGCCCATCTGAACGGCCCCAGGCGGGGCCGTTACCTCAGAGCTGACGCTTCAAGTCTCATGAGCCCGTTAATGGGTTCAAGCGGTGCGCAGTGCGTCGGCCGTGATGGGCAGGCTGCGCACGCGCTTGCCTGTGAGAGCGGCCACCGCGTTGGCAATGGCGGGGGCTGCCACCGCCGTACCCGGCTCGCCAATGCCGCCGGGCTTTTCGGTGCTCTTGACCAGCACGATGTCGATCTGCGGCGATTCGTACATGCGCACAGGCTCGTAGCTGTTGTAGTTGGTCTCTTGCACGCGCCCATTGGCCATGGTGATCTGGTGCTTGAGCACCGCACCCACGCCAAACACAATGCTGGACTGCAACTGCGCTTCCACCGTGTCGGGGTTGACCATGTGGCCCACGTCAGCGGCCACGGTGACCTTGTGCACACGCACGCTGCCGTCCTTGTTCAGGCTGACTTCGGCGACTTCGGCCAGGTAGCTGTCATAGCCTTCCATCAAGGCAATGCCATGGGCATGGCCTTTGGGCAGCGGCTGGCCCCAGCCCGCTTTTTCGGCGGCCAGTTTCAGCACGTTGGCATAACGCGGTTTGCCAGCGAGCATCTTCATGCGGTAGGCATAAGGGTCTTGACCTGCGGCTTTGGCCAGCTCGTCAATGAAGCTTTCGTTGGCAAAAGCGTTCATGCTGTGGCTCACAGCGCGCCAGTAACCGACGCGCACACCGGTGTCATGGATCACCAGGTCGTGCTGGGTGTTGGGGATGTTGTAGCCCGTCACAGCGGCTTCAGCCATGAAGGGGTCCAGCGTGTCCTTGGGCAGGCCGAAGGCACGCTGCGTGACCGATTGCGAAGCCACTTTGAAGTGCATCGCCACCGGCATGCCGTTGGCGTCCAGACCGGCCTTGAGCTGGTTGACACCGGCAGGACGGTAGTAGTCATGCATCATGTCTTCTTCGCGTGTCCACACCAGTTTGACGGGCTTGCCCACGGCTTTGGAGATTTCCGCAGCCTGCACCACAAAATCCAACTCAAGGCGACGACCGAAGCCGCCACCCAAGTAGGTGGTTTTCAGGGTGATGTCTTCGGGCTGGGCCTTCAGCGCGGCAGCCACGGCACCGACAACGCCTTGCTGGAACTGCGTTGGCCCGATCAGCAGGATCTTGTCGCTTTGCACATGGGCGGTGAAGTTCATCGGCTCAAGGGGCGAGTGCGATTGCATGGGCGAAACGTATTCGGCTTCGACCACCTTGGCTGCACCCTTGAGGGCGGCGGCCACATCGCCCTGGGGCTTGGTGATCTCGATGACTTTGCCGGACTTGGCCGCCTGGCGTGTGCCGTCGATGATGGAGGCGGTGCTCAAGCTGGCGCCTGCGCCTTCGTCCCACTGCACTTTGACGGTTTCCATGGCTTTCTTGGCACGCCACCACGAGTCGGCCACCACGGCCACGCCATCGCTGATCTGCACCACGGCCTGCACGCCGGGCATGCCCTTGGCATGGTTTGCGTCAAAACTCTTGACCTTGCCGCCAATGACCGGGCACTGCTGCACAGTGGCGTAGACCATGCCGGGCAACTTGACGTCGATACCGAATTCGGCGGTGCCGTTGGTCTTGGCGGGTGTGTCCACGCGCGGGGTGCGCTTGCCCACCAGGCGGAAATCCTTGGGGTCCTTGATGGGTGGTTTCTCGGGCACGGGCAGCTTGGAAGCGGCTGCGGCCAAAGCGCCATAAGTGGCCTTCTTGCCATTGGGGCCGAGCACCATGCCTTTGTCGGCCTTGAGCTGGCTGCGGTCCACGTTCCATTGGGCAGCGGCGGCAGAAATCAGCATCTCGCGCACCTGGGCGCCTGCCACGCGCAGCTTTTCCCAGCCGCCACGCACCGAGGTCGATCCGCCCGTGATTTGAGCGCCCAGCAAGGCGTTCACATAGGCCGCGCCGGGAGGGGCATCCACCACGCGGATTTGTTTCATCTCGACATTCAGCTCTTCGGCCACCAGCATGGGCATGGCGGTGTGCACACCTTGCCCCATTTCGGAGTGAGAGCTCAGGATGGTGATGCTGTTGTCGTCAGCAATGTGG
The DNA here is from genome assembly GCF_001269385.1 of Limnohabitans sp. DM1. Taxonomy (GTDB): domain Bacteria; phylum Pseudomonadota; class Gammaproteobacteria; order Burkholderiales; family Burkholderiaceae_C; genus Limnohabitans_A. The sequence goes on from NZ_CXOO01000048.1 coordinate 3,494, forward strand.
ACCCAGGCGTTGGGCGTGTGCAGGGTGCCTGCGGCCATGGCCTGGCCGAGGGTGCCGGGCAGGTGCAGGGCCATCAACAAGCCACCCGAAGCAGCGGCACCGGCTTTCAGGAAGGAGCGGCGGGAAGTTTGTGTATCGATCATGTGAGGTCTCCGGCTTATCAGGCTGTGCGCATCGTGGCAGCGGCATCTTTGATGGCGGCGCGAATGCGGGGGTAGGTGCCGCAACGGCAGATGTTGCCGCTCATCGCGTTGTCGATGTCGGTGTCGCTCGGGTTCTTGTTTTTGGCCAGCAAGGCGGCGGCGCTCATGAGCTGGCCCGACTGGCAGTAACCGCACTGGGGCACGTCGTGCTTGATCCAGGCCACTTGCAAGGGGTGGGTGTTGTTCTTGGACAGGCCTTCTACCGTGGCCACTTTTTTGCCCGCAACGCTGCTCAAGGGGGTTTGGCAAGAGCGCACGGCCTGGCCATTGACGTGCACAGTGCAGGCGCCGCACAAGGCCGCGCCACAGCCAAATTTGGTGCCGGTCATGCCCAGCTCATCGCGCAGCACCCACAACAAAGGGGTGTCTGATTCGGACGTGGCCTTGGCGGGCTTGCCGTTGACCTGGAAATTCACGCTCATTGATGTCTCCTCAAAGCGGTGTTGTGATGAACATTCACGACCATGTATCAAGTTCGCCCGATTGACACCCCCTATAAACCCTGAATGACATGACATGAGTCATGTCTATGATCGAAAAAGTCCAGAAGTGTCTGTTTTTGTTCCTATGAAAGAGTTGGCATACAGTGGCCAATGAACATGGGGCCATCAAGGCGGGAGATTCTTTTGGGGTACGGCATCGGATGAGGCACATGAAGCGCGAATGGCCGGTGGAAAATGAAGCCCCTCCAAACCCCCAACCTGTACACACCATGACCCTCCAGCTTTCGCCCGTTTGGAACGCCCTGAGCCGCACACCCGACGGTCTGAGCGAATCGCCGTTTTGGCACCCGCATGAGCAGCGCTTGTACTGGGTGGACATTCCTGGCTGTCGCGCTGCAAGGGTGTCAGTTCAAGGCGATCAGACCAAAGGACCCGTGGAATATTGGCCTCTGGGCCAGGAGCCTGGCTGCATCGCGCCGGTGCAAAGCGGCGGTCTGGTGTTGGCCCTGCGTGACGGCATTTACCTGGCCCGTGAATGGGGCGGTCCCTTGCGAGCCCTGGCAGCCGCGCCCTACGACACGGGCCGTTTGCGCTTCAACGATGGCAAATGCGACCCGCAAGGCCGATTTTGGGCGGGCAGCATGTACGAGCCGCGTGACCAGGCCTTGGGGGTTTTGTATGCAATGCAAGGCCTCCATCTGCAGGCCATGGCGCATGGTGCCACCACCGCCAACGGCCTGGCCTGGTCACCCGACGCCCGCACCCTGTATTGGGCCGACACCGCCGCGCACTGCGTGCGAGCCTGGGACTTTGAGGCGAGCAGCGGCGCTGTGAGCAAGGAGCGGGTGTTCCATCAATTTGCCAGCAAACCGGCAGGCTGGGTCTGGGGTCAGCCCGGCCAGTCGGCTTATGGGGGGCGCCCGGATGGCGCCGCCGTGGATGCCGAAGGCGCCTATTGGTCAGCCCAATACGAAGGCCAGCGCCTGGTGCGACTGTCGCCCCAGGGCGAAGTCCTGGCCAAAATCGACACCCCCGTGCCCTGCCCGACCATGCCTTGCTTTGGTGGCCCGGATCTGCAAACCCTGTTCATCACCACCTCCCGGCAAGGGCGCAGCGACGCAGAATTGGCCCGTTACCCCTTGGCCGGTTGCATTTTTTCTACCCGGGTGGATGTGCCAGGACTGCCTGTCAATTTCTATCGTCCGCCCGCCTGAGCGGAGTGAGGCCTTGCCTGTCAGGGCAGCTGCGCCGCCCGCCAAGCTGCCAGGTGATCGAGAATCTCTCGCAAAGTCCCAATTGACCTGCTCAGGCGGCAGGACTCATGTTCAGCTGCAGGCGTTCACGCGCCATGACACGGGCCACAGCGGGCACGGTCGCCACCTTTTGCACAAAGGACCACAGCTCGGGGTGCACCTCGGGCGCAATGCCTGCAAGAGTGCCCCAGCGCGTGAGGGTCAGGCTGTAGGCGTCCAAGGGGCTGAAGTGTTCACCGGTCAGCCAGCTCTGGCCTTGGGCCGCAGCAGCCTGGACCAGTGACTGCAATTCGCCCAGCATGCCGCGAAACACTTGTGTGTTGTAGGTTTTCAGCGCTGCCTGCACATCGGGCTGGTCAGAGAACTTTTGCGGCATGAAGATGTGGGTGAAGGTGGGATGCACCGTGTTGTTCATCCAGGCCAGGGTCGACAGGGCCTGCGCACGGGCGATGGGCTCGGTGGGCAGGAAATGCGCATCCGGAAAAATCTGGTCCAGGTGCAGCACGATGGCCACAATCTGCGTGACCACCTGACCCTTGTGCACCAGCACAGGCACCTGCCCGCGTGGGTTGATGGCTTTGTAGTCCTCGCTGTTTTGTTCACCTTTGTGCAGCTTGACCATGTTGGGTTCAAAGGCGGTGCCGCTCATTTCCAGCAGCACATGCGGCACAAACGAACAGGCGCCCGGGGCGAAATACAGTTTCAGACTCATGCAGAGGTCTCCAAAAGGGGTTAACGGGCGGCTTTGGCATCAGAGCGCGCAGCGGCCGGGGTGGGCGTGGTGGATGGCGCAGATGAAGGGGTGGCAGTCGGTGTGGCTGCTGATGTGGTGAGTTCTTGCGATGCCGCTGGGGACGCTGGCACTGAGCCCGCATCTTGGGACGCCTCGGCGGGCGAAGGGTCTGAAGCCTCCAGGCCAGGGCCCGGTGCAGTGGCGGACTCGCTGGCAGCCGGGCGTGGCGGCAAGGTGATGGTCACGGCATCAGGCCTGATTTGTTGAAGCAAGCGTTCGGGTTCACGCTGGATGTTGGGACCCCAACCCCAGCGTTTAAACGCATCCCACTCCCAGGCCAGCACGACGGCGTTGCACAGCAGCAAAATTCCAAACAACCAGCGCATCATGAAGAAGTGTCCTTGGGCAAGGGTCGCACGCTGACTTCGGCGCTGTGGATCTCCTGCACGCCCAAATCGGTTTGCAATCGTAGCGCACCCCCGGGGGTGAGGCCCAGGCACAGGCCTTGCAGGCCATCGCTGGTGTGAACCCGCTGGCCTTTGAGCACATCACGCGCTTCAAAGCGTGACTGCAAGGGGGCAAAACCCGTGCGTTCAAAGTCCAGCATCGCCCGGATCAAGGGCGGCACCACCTGCGCTAGGCAAGCCGGTGCGGTGAGCTGAGGCAACAATTCCGTCAAGGCGGCAGGCGCAGTGCTCAGGCCTTCGGCGGGCCGGGGGCGGATGTTCAGCCCCACGCCGATGACCACCTGGCTGCGGCCACCCATGCTGGCCGCTTCCACCAGGATGCCGCCAAGCTTGCGGGCCTTAAACCACAGGTCATTGGGCCACTTGAGGCCCACCTCGGCATGCAGGCTTTCGGCCAGGCTCAGTCCCACAGCCAAACTCAGCCCCGACCAGTCTTTGGGGGACATGGGCAGGCTCAGCGAAAACGTGAGCGAATCACCCGCCTGGCTTTGCCAGACGCGGCCCATGCGGCCTCGGCCTGCGCTCTGCCGTTCGGCCACCAGCAGCGTGGGTTCGTGCTGCCCGGCTCGGGCGCGGCGCATGAGTTCGCTGTTGGTGGAGTCAATTTCCGGCAGGATTTCCACCGTGAAATTTGGCAGAAGCGGGAAAACCTGCTCCCAAATGGCTTCGGCAGGCCAGGCGGTGGGGCTATCGAGTGGCGTCATCGCAGTTTTCATGTTTATTCGTCATTTCGCAGCCAGCGTGGCAATCCCATGAGGGCGAAAGGCGTCAATGACGAGAAGACGACCGGCAAGATTGCAAGGGCAGCTCAGCGCTTTTTGGTGACTTTGTCTGCCAGCTTCTTCTGGGCTTTGGCCTCGGTCTTCGGTTTGGCATCCCCTTTTGACTTGGATGTTGCGTCGACCTTGGACTTGGCTTTGGCATCCGTTTTGGGCTTGGCCTTCTTCTTTTTCTGGCTGGGAATCTCGGGCGTGTCTTCGCGTTCCTTGGGCGAGAGCAGCGTGCCCCGGCAGTTTTTGGCGCCGCACCAGCAGGGGTACTCGGCCAGCAGTTCGGGGGTGTAGGGCTCGTCGATGATCAGGCCGTAGTCGTAGTTCAGCTCTTCACCGGCTGCAATGTTGCGCAGGGCCTTGATGAAGATGCGGTCGTTTTCTTCGTCGGCCTCGCAGTTGGGGTCGCAGCTGTGGTTGATCCAGCGCGAAGAATTGCCGCCGTGCAGTGCATCAATCACCCGGTCTTCGTTCACATGGAAGTAGAAGGTGTGGTTCGGGTCATTGGGGTCGTGCGGGTGGCGGTCTTGCGCCTCGTCCCAGCTGATGACCTCGCCCACATATTCAATGAGGGTCTCGCCTTCAGCCAAGTTCTGCAAGGCAAACACGCCCTTGCCGTGCACGCCGGAGCGGCGAACCTGGATGCGTTTGCCGGATGGCGAGGCGGATCGAGGGGCAGGTGTTTTGGCCACGGCGTTGAAAAATTTGTTATGGTGAATTCATGTGGGCGTGCGCGTGAGCGCGCCCAGGCGTGCATGTGTGCGAGCGCGCGTGCACACGCGAGACAACGGATTGTATAGACATGAAAACTTTGGTAATTGCAGAAAAGCCTTCGGTGGCCCAAGACATTGTTCGGGCCCTCACACCGGTGGCGGGCAAGTTCGAAAAGCACGAGGACCACTTTGAGAGCGACAGTTATGTGGTGACCAGCGCGGTGGGCCATTTGGTGGAGATCCAGGCCCCCGAGCAATACGACGTGAAACGCGGCAAATGGAGCTTTGCCAACCTGCCCGTGATTCCGCCGCACTTTGACTTGAAGCCTGTGGACAAGACCAAGAGCCGCCTGTCTGCCGTGGTCAGGCAAGCCAAGCGCAAGGACGTGAGCGCCCTCATCAACGCCTGTGACGCGGGCCGCGAGGGTGAGTTGATTTTCCGCCTGATCGAGCAGTACGCAGGCGGCGCCAAGCCGCTGAACAAGCCCGTCAAGCGCCTGTGGTTGCAGTCCATGACGCCGCAAGCCATTCGCGACGGCTTCAACAGCCTGCGCAGCGAACAGCAAATGCAGGGCCTGGCCGACGCCGCCCGCAGCCGCTCTGAAGCCGACTGGCTGGTGGGCATCAACGGCACCCGCGCCATGACCGCCTTCAACTCGCGCGATGGCGGTTTCTTCTTGACCACCGTGGGCCGGGTACAAACGCCCACGCTGGCCGTGGTGGTCGAGCGTGAAGAGCAAATCCGCAAGTTCGTGAGCCGCGACTATTGGGAAATCCACGCGGAATTCGCCGCCGCCGCAGGCACCTATCCGGGCAAGTGGTTCGACCCCAAGTGGCGTAAAGAAGAAGACGCCGAAAAGAAAGCCGACCGCAAGTGGACCGCTGCCGAGGCACAAGCCATCGTCAACGCCGTGCGCGGCCAAAAAGCCACCGTCACCGAAGAGGCCACGCCCACCACACAAGCGAGCCCCGGCCTGTTTGACCTGACCAGTTTGCAGCGCGAGGCCAACGGCAAGTTTGGCTTCTCGGCCAAGACCACGCTGGCGCTGGCCCAAAGCCTGTACGAACGCCACAAGGCCCTGACCTACCCCCGTACCGACTCGCGCCACCTGCCCGAAGACTACGTGCCCGTGGCCAAACAGACCTTTGAAATGCTGGCCGACAGCGGCATGCGCCACCTGGCCCCGCACGCGCTCACGGCACTGAACAACAACTACGTTCGCAAGATCCCGCGTGTGTTCGACAACAAAAAAGTCTCGGACCACTTCGCCATCATCCCCACGCTGCAAGCGCCTAGCGGCTTGTCCGAGGCCGAGCAAAAGCTGTATGACCTGGTGGTGCGCCGCTTCATGGCGGTGTTCTTCCCCAGCGCCGAATACCAAGTCACCACCCGCATCAGCGTGGCCGCCGGCCACAGCTTCAAAACCGTGGGCAAGGTGCTGGTCAAGCCGGGCTGGCTGGCGATTTACGGCAAGGAAGCTGCCGCCGAAGTCGAAGACGCCAAAGACGGTGACAAGGGCCAGAACCTGGTGCCGGTGCAGCCGGGTGAACAGGTCGGTGTGGAGTCGGTCGAGGCCAAGGGTTTGAAGACCCGCCCCCCTGCCCGCTATTCAGAAGCGACCTTGCTGGGCGCCATGGAAGGCGCGGGCAAGATGGTCGATGACGACGAGCTGCGCGAAGCCATGCAGGAAAAAGGCCTGGGCACGCCAGCCACCCGCGCCGCCATCATCGAAGGCCTGATCAACGAGAAATACATGCTGCGCGAAGGCCGCGAGATGATCCCGACGGCCAAGGCCTTCCAGCTCATGACGCTGCTGCGCGGCCTGCAGGTGGAAGAACTCTCCAAGCCCGAACTGACCGGCGAGTGGGAATACAAGCTCGCGCAAATGGAGCAAGGGAAATTGAGCCGCGCCTCCTTCATGGCCGAGATCGCGGCCATGACCGAGCACATCGTCAAGAAGGCCAAAGAGTACGACCGCGACACCGTGCCAGGCGACTACGCCACGCTGAGCACCCCATGCCCCAACTGCGGCGGCGTGGTCAAGGAAAACTACCGCCGCTACACCTGCAATGGCGCCGATGGGGCCAGCGACGGCTGTGGCTTCTCGTTTGGCAAGTCGCCTGCCGGCCGCACCTTCGAGCCGGCCGAAGTCGAGCAGTTCATGCGCGACAAGAAGATCGGGCCGCTGGACGGCTTCCGCTCCAAGGCCGGTTGGCCCTTTGTGGCCGAAATGGCGCTCAAGTACAACGAAGAAGAGAAAAACTGGAAGCTCGAATTCGACTTTGGTGACGACAAGAAAAACGAAGAGAGCGGCGAGATCGTCGAGTTCAGCGACGAGGCCTTGGGCGCTTGCCCCAAGTGCGGCAGCCCGGTGCACGAGCACGGCAGCAACTACCTGTGCAGCAAAGCCGTGCCCACGAACGAGCAACCGACGCCCAGCTGCGACTTCAAGACCGGCAAACTCATCTTGCAGCAACCGGTGGAGCGCGAGCAGGTCGTCAAACTGTTGACCAACGGCAAAACCGATGTGCTCGACAAGTTCGTCAGCAACCGCACCCGCCGCAGCTTCAAGGCCATGCTGGCCTGGAACCCCGAAGAGGGCAAAGTGACGTTTGAGTTCGAGCCGCGCGAAGGCGGCAAGAAATACCCGCCGCGCAAGACGGCCGCCAAGAAAACGCCTTTTGGCAAAGCAGCGGCCACCAAGACGGCCGCCAAAACCGCCAAAGCCCCCGCTGCCAAAAAAGCCGCCAAGCCCGCTGCAGAAAAAGCGCCGCGCAAGGCCGCAGTCGGCACCCTCAAGCCCAGCGCCGCCCTGATGGCCGTGATTGGAGACGGTAGCTATGCCCGCACCGAAGTGGTCAAAAAAATCTGGGACTACATCAAGGCCAACAACTTGCAAGACCCCGCCGACAAGCGCTCCATCAAGGCCGACAGCAAGCTGCAAGCGGTGTTTGGCAAAGACAGCGCCACCATGTTCGAGTTGGCAGGGATCATTGGCAAGCACTTGAGTTGAAAAGTGCATCCGTAGCGCTCAACATCGACGTACGAGACTTCAAAAATCCCAACGAGAACAGAGGCCATGCGTTTACTGCACTATCTTGAAATTGAAAACTTCAAACGTTTTGGGGAACGTCAACGCATCGAATTGGCGCATCCAGCCGTCCTCATTGGCCCGAACAATTGCGGCAAGACCAGTGCCATCCAGGCGCTGGCACTGTGGTCCCAAGCTGTTCGCACCTGGTACGACACACGCAAAGACTCCTCCGCCAAGGAGCGGACAGCCACAGGGCTGAACCGTTTGAACATTGTCGCTGTCCCTGTGCAACGCACACGTTTTTTCTGGCACAACACTCAGGTACGTACGGGCACCAAGGATGTCGCATTGGTGATTACCGTGGGTGTAGAGTTCAAAGGAAAAGTGCTTGCATTGCCCATGCGTTTTCGCAATCAAGGTGATGAGCTGGTGTATTGCACACCAGACCCTTCCATCATTGGCGACATGGCGTTGATTCAGCATGCTGCCATGCTCAAGGTTGAATTGCTCTACCCAATGTCGGGCTTGGAAACCGAGGAACCGTTGTTGCAACCTGGACGCATTGATGTTCTGTTAGGACAAGGGCAGACGGCGCAAGTGTTGCGCAATTTGTGCTTGATGGTGGTTCGTTCTTCCGTAGAGGATTGGCAACGCATTGCCAACTTGATGCACCGCTTGTTCAATGTCGAGCTGTTGGAGCCCTCTGAAACGACACGCGGCAGCATTGAGTTGCAATATCGGCAGCCTGGGGTGAAAGAAACATTGGATGTCTCATCGTCTGGCAGGGGCTTTCAACAGATGCTGTTGATATTCGCTTATCTGTATTCACACAAAAAAAGCATTTTGCTGGTGGATGAGCCAGATGCCCATTTGGAGATCCTGCGGCAAAAACAGATTTATGTGTTGTTGCGCGATATCGCTAGTCAAAACGGGTCTCAAGTTGTTTTAGTCACCCATTCCGAAGTCATTTTGGAAGAGGCACTGGACAACAATCTGACACTTTTGTTGGATGGTCGAGCTGATGATTTGGCTGGCAAACACGATATCCGAAATAGCCTGAAACATTTTGGTGCCGAACACTACGTCAAGGCGCGTGAGCGGGGTTATGTGCTCTACGTCGAGGGGGGTACAGATGTGGACATGTTGCGCGCACTTGCTGAACAACTCAAGCATCCTGTAGCGACCGTTTGGGATGAACGAATCAATTCGTTTTATGTCCAAAACAACTATCCGGGGCAGGACATAGAAGCCGAACTTGAGCGCGTGGAAGGTGGATTTGGCATCACGCCCCGGCAACATTTCAATGGCTTGCGCAACCTTCTGCCCCAGCTCAAAGGTCTGGCGATTCTTGATAACGACGGGCGTAACCGGCAAAGCCAGCGGGATGACGCGTTGCAAATTGTTTATTGGAAGCGTTATGAAGCTGAAAACTATTTCATCACGCCGGAACTTTTGCGTCGATATGCAAAGGAGCAATACCCAAGCGATGACTTGTTTGCCCAGCACATACATCAAGCCGTGGATGATGTACTCACACAGTTGGTGTTGGAGCAAGTGTTTGACGGTGTTCGTGCAGATTTTGACGCTTGGGTCGACGCGAACGCTGAAATTGCCCGTGTGTTGTGGGAAGCCAAAACCGAACGACTCAAACTCAGCACGTTTGCTGAAGAATTTTTCCGCCGCCTTGCCGTTTCAATGGGTGGACAGATGCTGCTTAGAAAAGGGGAGTTGCACCGTTTGGTCACCCATGTATCGCCGTCATCTATTCCCGCTGAAGTGAATGAAAAGTTGAATTTGTTGGCCGATCTCTTTAGCAAGGCTGTATCGGATGAGATAGAAAAATTGACCTAGCGCAGCGAAAGATCTCAAAAATACATGCATTGAAATTCAGCGCCAGCCCCTCGCGTAGGCCCGTCGCCCACCGCAACTACCCTAGAAAATGTTGCTGATGAAAGGTGGAGGCACACAGCCACCCAGGCTGACGCTGGAGATGCCGTCCTGGCTCACGGTGGCCAGACCTCAAGGTTCGCTCAAGCACTGCACCTTCACGGGCAGTTCGGCGATCAGGGCTTGCAGCTCGCGGTGCATGTCGGGGTGGCCTTCGCGGTGAACGGTCACGCTCACGGGCAGGTCGCCTTGTGCGCTCACGCGGGGGCGGGTGTGGGGGGCGCCCGTGTAAACCTGATCCACCAGCGCTTGCACCACGGCACCCGTGGCCAGGGTGCGCAGCTCGGGTTTGTAAATCTTGCCCACATTGGTCACCGGCATGCGTTCGAGCAGGGTGATGCTTTTGGGCTTGGCGGGGGCTTCGTCCACACGTTGGGCGGTGAAGGCCAGCAGTTCTTCGGCGCTCACTTGTGCGCCGGGTTTGAGCGTGGCGAAGGCCACGGGCAGCTCGCCCGCATACGCATCGGGCGCGCCCACGGCGGCGCACAAGGCCACAGCCGGGTGGGCACCCAGTGCGTCCTCAATCACTTTGGGGTCGATGTTGTGGCCGCTGCGGATGATCAGGTCCTTGGCCCGGCCCGACAGGTGCAGGCGGCCTTGTGTGTCGATGAAGCCCACATCGCCCGTGATGAGCCAGCCGTCTGCCGTGAAGCTGCGGGCTGTCTCTGCGGCGTCCAGATAGCCGGAAAACAAATTGGGGCCACGGTAGAGCACCATGCCTTTTTCGCCAGCGGGCAGTTCTTGGCCTGTAGCCTGGTCGTCGCTGTTCAAGGCCGCGATGCGCACTTGCGCGTGGGGCAGTGGCCAGCCCACACAGCCAGCCGGTGCGCTCAGGCCCGGTGGGGCCACGGTGCTCAGGCCTGCGGTTTCGGTCATGCCCAGGCTTTCGTTGATCTGAAGGCCAAACGTTTGCGCAAAGCGTTGCGCCAGCTCGGGCGGCAGCGGTGCTGCTCCGGTGCGCACCGCACGCAGGCGTGAAATGTCGGCACCGTTCAGCGGCACAGCGGCCAAGGCCGCCAGCACGGTGGGCACACCCGACATGAGGGTGCAGCCGTGGTGCGCGACCAGCCGCCAGTAGTTCTGAATCACCTCGCGGTTGCGAAACAGGCTGGCCGTGGGAATGAGGATGTGCATGCCCACCGCCAGCGAACACAAAGCGCCGGGCAAGACGCCCGCCACATGGAAGAGCGGGTAACCGTTGATGGTGACGTCGTTGCTTTGAAAGCCCTGCATCTGCGCGTTGGCCCAGGCGGTGAAGACCTGCGCGCCATGGCTGTGGCGGGCCAGCTTGGGCGCGCCCGTGGTGCCGCCAGTGTGAAAGTAAGCGGCGGTGTCTTGGGGCTGGAACACACGGCCGCTGATGAGCCGATCACCCACGTGCACAGCGCGTGCGGCGTGAAAGTCTTGCACGCCCGCAGGCATCGCATCGCCCGCAGGCAACGCCCCACCATCCGGGTGGACCAGCAGCACGGTGTTCAGGGTGGGGCATTGGGCTTGCAGGCGCAGGGCTTTGCTGCGCAGTTGGCTGTCGTCGTCCAACCCATGAGCAATCAGCACCTGTGCACCACTGGCTTGCAGCAAAGACACCAGCTTGTCCTCACTCAGCAGCGGGTTGAGCGGCTGCACAATGCCCGCCGCTTCGCCGCCCCACAAGGCCAGGTGGTATGCCAGCCCACCGGGCAACAAGACGGCCACCACATCGGTCGAACGCAGGCCCAAGGTGAACAGCAAATTGGCGGTTTGGTGGATACCCTGCAAAAGCGCACTGTAGGTCCAGGTGGTGGCGGGGCCACCGACCTGTCCGCTGTCCAAGAACGTGAGGGCGGGCTGATGGGCGTGGACCTGTGCGCTGGCACGAATCAGGTCGTAGGTGCTGGCCCAGGGCATGGCTTGGGCCAGGGGGGTGGCCTCGATGCGGTGAATGTCTGCGAGGGATTGGATGGGGGATGAGGCGGTCAGGTGCATGCGCGATGGTAGCCATGCCCATGTGGGGGCTTTGCCGCCTGCGTGACAAAGCCCACTTGGCTCAAACGCTCAAGGTCATCAAACTGGCATTGCCCCCAGCCGCTGCCGTGTTGGTGCTGATGCTGCGCTCGCTCACCAGGCGCGCCAGTGGCACGGCGGTGTCCCCCGGGCGCAGGGCCGTGAGCGTGACGATGGCCCCCGGGCGCTGGGCAAGTTGTGCTTGCCAGTGCAGGGTGGTGGTGGCTTCGCCGTGCAGCAGGGCCGCATCCACCGGCTGGCCATGGTGGGAGTCTTCCAGCGTCACCTGGCTTTGCACCGCAGCAGGCAGCTGTGCATGCAGCGCCTGCGGGGACAGGGGCCACACGGCGCGGCTGCCGACGGCCAGAACGGCGGCCAATTGCGTCAGCCGGTCGGCATCGGCCCCGGGCTGTTCGCCCGTCAGGCACAGCACCCGCGCACGGGCTTGCACACGGTAGATGTTGCGCTCACCCGTGGGGCCGCTCAAGGTAGCTTGCAGACCCGCTGGGCTGGTCGCGGCAAATTGCGCACACACATGTGCGAGCGGCAAACGGCCTTGGGCCACCGCCCAGTCGTGCAGGGCTTGCAGCGCAGGGGTGGCCTGAGGCAGCGCTGCCGCGCCGCAGGCCTGCACGCTGCGCAAGGCGGCGTCCTGCGGGCAACGTGCCAACAATCGCAAAAGGTAAAGCGGCCCACCCGCCTTGGGGCCGGTGCCCGACAGGCCTTCGCCGCCAAAGGGCTGCACGCCCACCACCGCGCCCACCATGTTGCGGTTCACGTAGACATTGCCCGCGTGGCTGTGGTCAATGACTTGCGCGATGCTCTCTTCGATGCGCGAGTGCACGCCCAGTGTGAGCGCGTAGCCGGTGGCGTGGATGCTATGCAGCAACTCGGGCAGTTCACTGCGTGCATAGCGCACGATGTGCAGCACCGGGCCAAACACTTCGCGCTGCAATTGGGCGATGCGGTCGATTTCGATCAGCGTGGGTTGTATGTAGGTGCCTGCGGGCAAGGCGTTGAAATTTTTTGACCTTTCAGGTGTTGCGCTTTGCATGGATTTTGTAGGAGCTTGCCCTGCAAGCGATGGCTTGTGGTCCGCCAGCGTCTGATCGCCAGCAGGGCTGGCTCCTACAAAGCCATGTGTCTGTAGGTTGGTGGCTTGAGCCCCGACAGGCGTTTGATCGCCCACGGGGTGGGCTTCTTCGATGGGCCACGAGGATTTTGTGGGAGCTTGCCCTTCAAGCGATGGCTTGTGGTCCGCAAGCGGCTGATCGCCAGCAGGGCTGGCTCCTACAAAGCCGTGTGTCTGTAGGTCGGTGGCTTCAGCCCCGACAGGTGTTTGATCGCCCACGGGGTGGGCGCCTGCGATGGGCCACGCGTTCGTCTCATCCGGCGCCTTGCGGGCCATGCGGTGCACTCGGCAGCCACGCTGCTGCATGGCGCTCACATGTGCTTCGATGCCCAAGCGCGCCCGCTCGTCGATCACCGGGCCCATGTCCACGTTCAGTTGCGCGGGCGTGCCCAGGGTGATCTCGGCCATTGCGCCTTGCAGCATGGCGATCAGGCGGTCGGCCACATCGCCCTGCACACACAGCACGCGCAGGGCCGAGCAGCGCTGACCGGCCGCCTCAAAAGCCGAGGCCACAGCATCGGTGACCACTTGCTCCAGCAGGGCCGACGAATCCACCACCATGCAGTTTTGCCCGCCGGTCTCGGCGATCAAGGGCACAGGCTGGCCATGCGCGTTCAGGCGCTCGGCCAGCGCCGCTTGCAGCACGCGGGCGGTCTCGGTGGAGCCGGTGAACAGCACGCCTTGCACGCGGGCGTCGCGCACCAGCTGCATGCCCACTTCGGTGCCCCGGCCTGGCAACAACTGCACAGCAGCTGGTGGCACACCCGCCGCCCACAGTGTTTGCACGCCCAGCGCGGCGATGGCGGGGGTGGCTTCGGCCGGTTTGGCCAGCACCGGATTGCCTGCAGCCAGCGCGGCAGCCACCTGCCCTACAAAAATCGCCAGCGGAAAATTCCAGGGGCTGATGCACAGCACCGGGCCCAGCGGCGTGTGGGTGCCGGGGTCAAAGTCGCGGCGCACCTGTGCGGCGTAGTAGCGCAAAAAGTCCACCGCTTCGCGCAGCTCGGCCACGGCGTGGCTCCAGGTCTTGCCTGCTTCGCGCACCAGCAGGGCCATCACGCGGGGTGCATCGGCTTGCAGCAGATCAGCCGCATGGTCGAGCAAGGCGGCGCGTTGCGCGGGGGGTGTCACGGCCCATGCCGGGGCAAAGTCAGTCGCGGCTTGCAGCGCAGCCTCCACATCGGCCGCGCTGGCAAATTGCACCGTGCCCAGCACATCGCTGTGGTCGGCAGGGTTGCGCAGGGTGTGGATGGCACCCCCTGCGGCGGGTGATGCGGTCAGTGGCGTCACCGTGACAGGCTGCACCTGCGCTTGCATGTCTGCGGCCAATTGGCGCAGTGTGGGCTCGTGCGCCAGGTCTGGCCCGCTGGAGTTGCGACGGGCCGCGCCATACAGCTGCGCGGGCAGCGCGATTTGCGGGTGGGGCTGGCCGGGGCTGCTGTCTTCGCGCTGGGCGTCTTCTTCGGTGCGTGCCACCGGGTCTTGCACCAGATCACTGATGGTCACACTGGCGTCGCCCATGCGGTTCACGAATGAACTGTTGGCCCCGTTTTCGAGCAGACGGCGCACCAAGTAAGCCAGCAGGGTTTCGTGCGTGCCCACCGGGGCGTAGATGCGGCAAGGGCGCGAGAACTGTTGGCCCCCACGCAGGCTCACGCCGTGTAGCCCGCTGCCCCCCGAGGGGGTGCTCGCGCCTTGGTACGGCCCGGCGGCGCTCGCTCGGCCCACCACCTGCCGGTACAGCGGTTCGCCCATGCCGTGCAGGCACTGAAACTCGTACTGGGCCGGCGCGTAGCCGCCGTGCATGTCCTGGGCCATGCTCACAATGGCCGCCAGAGTGTGCGCGTTGTGCGTGGCAAATTGAGGGTACACCGCCTCCGGCGCGGCCAGCAGCTTTTGGGCGCAGGCCAGGTAAGACACGTCGGTGTGGTGTTTGCGGGTGTAGACCGGGTAGTCGCTTTGCCCGTCCAGTTGGGCACGTTTGATCTCGCTGTCCCAATACGCGCCTTTGACCAAGCGGATCATCAGCCGGTGGCCTGTGCGGCGTGCCAAGTCCACCACAAAGTCGATCACCAAGGGGCAGCGCTTTTGGTAGGCCTGGATCACAAAGCCGATGCCATTCCAACCCTGCAGGCTGGGGGCCTGGCACAGCGCTTCGAGCAGGTCCAGCGAGATGTCCAGGCGGTCCACCTCTTCGGCGTCGATGTTCAGGCCCATGTCGTAATGCCGGGCCAACTCGGTGAGCTTCAACACCCGTGGCAACAGTTCATCCATCACCCGCTGGTGCTGGGCACGGCTGTAGCGCGGGTGCAGGGCCGACAGCTTGATCGAGATGCCGGGTCCGTCCACCACGCCTTGGCCGTTGGATGCTTGGCCAATCGCGTGGATCGCGTTTTCATAGGCCTGCATGTAACGCTGCGCGTCGGCTTCGGTCAGGGCCGCTTCGCCCAGCATGTCATACGAATAGCGAAAGCCTTGCGCTTCCATGGCGCGGGCGCGGTGCAGGGCCTCGTCAATGGTTTCGCCGGTCACAAACTGTTCGCCCAGCATCTGCATGGCCAGTTGCACCCCCTGGCGGATCAGCGGCTCGCCGCTCTTGCCGATCAGCCGGGTGAGCGAAGTCAGCATGGCCCCTTCGCTGTGCGTGGCCACCAGCTTGCCCGTGAGCAGCAAGCCCCAGGACGCGGCGTTCACAAACAACGACGGGCTGCGGCCCACATGCTGGTGCCAGTCGCCCTGGCCAATCTTGTCGCGGATCAGCGCGTCGCGCGTGGCCGCATCGGGAATGCGCAGCAGCGCCTCGGCCAGGCACATCAGGGCCACGCCTTCTTCGCTGGACAGCGCGTAGGTCTGCATCAGGCTTTGCACGCGTGCGGCGCGTCCGCCCAGTTGCGGGCCTTCGCGCATGCCCCTCACCATCTGGCGGGCCAGCGCGTCGGTGCGTTCGGCTTGGGCGCCGCTCATGCGGGCGGCGGCCAGCAAGGGGGCCAGGGCCTGCGCTTCAGGCAGGCGGGTGGCTCGGGCGATGGCTTCGCGCAGGGTGCTGCGCTGGTGCAAAGGGCCGCCGGGGGTGAAGTAGGCGCCCGTGGGCAGGGCAGTGGGGGTGATCGGTGCGTTCATGGCTAACATGAATCGCCATCATCCGGATCTGTCGCTGAATATTTCACTAAATATCAATCAGATTGATGAACAAAATACATATGAACAGCGATCCGAGCGACACGGGTTGACGCCGTGCCATCCGATCAGGCCATGTCCCATGGGTGGGCCCAGAAGCCACCTCGGGACATGCGCGAAAGACGCGATCACTTGCCTGGCTGAAACGGCAAGGACGAGTGGTGCAGCACGATGCGCAGCTGGCCTTTGTTGTCTTTCTTGAAGGCCCAGGTTTTGTCCACAGTGGTGACTTGGCCATCCTTGTTGGTCAGGATGACATGGCCTTGGGTCAAGGCGATGTCGCCGTTGATGAACACACCGGCATTGCGGTATTCGTATTTTTTCCAGCCTTTGAGGGCAAAGCCGCTGTCGCTGGCAAAGGTCTTGTCATCGCCCACAAAGTAGGCCAAGGCCCCGGCTTTGGTGGTGCGGAAGGTTTGCTGGCCATGGGTGAGCGTGGGCTTGAACAGCACCACACCCATGTTGTAGCCGTATGCGGCATCGAGCACTGCGTTGGCGGTGGCCTTGGCCTTGGGCAGACCGCCGCTGGCATAGTCGTCGCTGATCTGGATCAGGGCCTTGCCCCAGGCGTCCTGCGCGGCTTTCACATCGGCTTCGGTGATGTTGGTGTTGACCACGGTGGGGGTGAAGGCCATGGCCGAAGCGGACAGGGCGCTCAAAGCCAGAGCCAGCCAGGTGCGGCGGGGGGTGAAAGTTGCGTTCATGAGGTTTCTCCTGTTGTTGACGTTCAAACACTTTGTGTGGGCCTTTGATTGACCACATCGGCAGTGTGCAAGCGCCACATGAACACGAAAGTGCACGTCACATGAACGGCAGATGAATCATTCCAAGCGATACCCCAAGCCACGCACTGTGTGGATCAGGGCGCGGCCCTGCCCCTCGTCAATCTTGCTGCGCAGGCGGCGGATGTAGACATCCACCACATTGGTGAGCGGGTCCTCATGCGTGCCCCAGACATTGGCCAAAATGCGTTCTCGGCTGAACAAACGCCCGGGGTGACGCATCAGCAACTCCAGCAAAGCCAGTTCGCGGGCGGTCAGGTCCAGCGGCTTTTCGCCCCGGCGAGCGCGCATGGTGGTCAGGTCCAGCAAGAGATCGTCAACTTGCAAGGCCTCCGCTTTGAGCTGGGGTTCGCTGTGGGCACGCCGGGCCAAGGCGTCGATGCGGGCCAGCAGCTCTTCAAATGCAAAGGGCTTGGGCAGGTAATCGTCCGCCCCCAATCGCAGACCTGCCACCCGGTCTTCCACCGTGCCCAGGGCGGTGAGCATGAGGATGGGCAGGCCCACCCGGGCCGCGCGCAGGCTCTGACACACCTCCAGCCCGCTCAGGCCCGGCAGCATCACATCCAGCAGCACCACCGTGGGCGGGTCGGCGCTTTGGCGTTCGCGGTGTGCGCGCTGCGCCAGCGCCAAGCCGTCGGGGCCATTGCGGGCCACATGCACCACATGGCCTTCGGCACGCAAGCCGCGCTCCAGAAAGTCGGCCACGCGGCGGTCGTCTTCCACCACCAGAATGTTCATGCGTTTTCTCTCTGCTTCAGGGGCAGGCTCAAGCTGACGGTGGTGCCCCGTCCGGCGACCGAGGCGATGTCGAGTGTTCCACCGTGGGCCTCGGCCAGCGCAAGCGCCAAAGACAGGCCCAGGCCCACGCCATCGGCCCGATGGCGGCGTGCCTGCTCACCGCGAAAGTGCCGCTCGAACACGCGAGGCAGTTCGTCGGCCGAGATGCCAATGCCCTGGTCGACCACATGGGCGTGCCAGTCTTTCCCATCGGTCGAGGTCTGCAAGCTCACCTGAGCGCCTTCATTCGAGTAGCGGATCGCGTTGTCCAGCAGCAAGACCATCAGCTGACGCAAACGGGGGCCGTCGCACCACACGGTCAAGTCCGGCGAAGCCATGTTGTCCCACACCACCGACACCCGCCGCTGCTGGGCCAGGGCCTGCACCTGCGCAAGCGCTTCATTCACCGGCGCAGCGACAGGCAGGGCCTGGGTCTGCACCCACAAGGCATGGGCATCGCTGCGGGCCATGGTGAGCAGATCGTCAATGACTTGCCCCAGCTGGGTAGAAATTTCCACGATCCGGCGCAGGCTGTCCTGGTAGTTGTCGCTGGTCTTGGTTTTACCACGCAGCGCGATTTCGGCCTCACCGCGGATGGCGGTGGTGGGCGTGCGAAGTTCGTGGCTGATGTCGGCAAAAAGCTGGCGGCGAGACGCATCCACCTGCTGCAGAGCATGCAAAGCCTCTTGAAGCTCGGCGGTGCGGGCATTCACCTGGCGCTCCAGTTCGTGCCGGGCTTGTGTTTCGCGCTCGCGGTGTTGCTGCAACTCCACGGCCATGGTGTCGAGTGTGTGGGCCACGGCGGCAAACTCGTCGGTCCCGCGCTCGTCCATGCGGTGGTGAAGTTCTCCTCGCTGCAGGGCTTGCGCACCACTGTTCAGGTTGTTCAGCGGCCTGCGCAGTGCTTGGGCGAAATACAGCGCAAAAGTGGCGGCCAGCAGCGCAATGGCCAAAGTGGCCAGCAGCACACCCCCTGCCAGTTGCAGCAGGGCGCGGTCGGCGGCGTTGCGTTCACGCATTTCGGCAGCTTGCTCGCGCGCAATGGTTTGCCTGACGTGCTCTCGCAAATCTTGGCCTTGTGAGGTGTCGAACGTTCGTTTGAACGCATCCCAGGTGGCGGCGGGGTCGGCGTCAGCAGGCAATGGGCGCACAGTGCGCAAGGCGACATCCAGTTCGTCCACGCTGTGCCGCAGCATCGCCAGGGTGTCTTGCCGATCACGCCAGTCGCGCTGCGCACGCGCTTCGTCCGTGTCCAGAGCCAAGGCCTTTTGGGTCAAGGCTTGCAAACTGTCGAGGGTTTTGCGCATGTCGCTGATGTGTGCGTCACGCTCGGCCGGATTGGCGTTGGGCAGCAACAAGGCTTGTGAGGTCCAACTGCGCAGACGCTGCTTGCTGGCGGCCAATTGCCAATGCCCTTTGACCAGGTCACTGGCCACCCTTCCACGGGTCACTTGCGCTGAAGCCGATTCAATCGCCCACCACGCCAGTGCCCCTTGCAGCAAAGCGGCCAAGGCCAGACAAACCAGCGCCAGACTCAGACGTCGACCAAACATGCACCGATTGTGACGGGGTGGCATGCACCTACATGAACCTCAGATGAACAAAGCATGAAGAAAAACTTTTTGGCTTGGCATGTTTCGCCATCACCCGATCAATTGGGCGAATAGTTCACCAAAATCAAGGCCATCCCATAAATAATGTGAAGCATGAACCCCTCAAGCCCAGACATTGACCGCACCGACCGCCGCATCCTGGACCTGCTGCAACGCGATGGCCGCATCAGCAACCTCAAGCTCGCCGAAGGCGTGGCCCTGTCGCCCACGGCGGTGCTGGCGCGGGTGCAGCGCCTCACGCGCGAAGGGTTCATCCTGGGCTACGAGGCGCGGCTGAACCCGCTCAAACTGGGTGCGGGGATGATGGTGTTTGTGGAAATCCTGCTCGACCGGACCAGCCCCAATGTGTTCGAGCAATTCAAGGCGGCGGTGCAGGTGCGCCCCGAAATCATGGAGTGCCACATGGTGGCCGGGGGCTTTGACTACCTGCTCAAGACCCGCGCCGCCGACATGAACGCCTACCGCGAATTTGCGGGCACCGTGCTGTGGCAGCTGCCCGGCGTGCGCGAGACGCGCACCTACGCGGTGATGGAAGAGGTCAAGAACACGACGGCGCTGGCGTTGTGAGTGCCATTGAGCCACCCCAATTACCTCACCTGGTGCTACACTTTAAGCAGGGAGCGGACACCAAATGACACGTACTTTCAAGACGGCATGGTTTCACAAACAAGCACGCAAGGCCAAAATTTCAGATGCGCAATTGTGCAAAGCTGTGACACAGATCGGCCAAGGTCAAATGGTCGATTTGGGTGGTGGTGTTTACAAAAAACGATTGGATGAAAACCGACATCGCTCCATCATCTTGGCGCACAGTGGGCACTTTTGGATTTATGAGTTTCTGTTTGCCAAGAAAGACAAAGACAACATTGATGAAAGTGAGCTGATGGCTTTTCGCACACTGGTCAAAGCCTACAAAGGACTGACCTCAACGCAGGTTCAGCAATTGCTGGATGAAGGTGATTTTCTGGAGATATGTCATGACGCCTAAACCCAAATACAAAAGCGATGCACTGCAGGCAGCCCACGCATCGGCCAAAGCCTTGCTCAAAGTCGGCGGGATCGACAAGGCCACCATGCGTCAATTTGATGCTTCTTGCTTGGTCACGCCCCCCTTGCTGGCACCCGATCAAATCAAACAATTGCGTGAGCGTGAGCATGTGAGTCAACCGGTCTTCGCCCTGTACCTCAACACCAGTGAATCCACGATTCAAAAGTGGGAAACCGGCAACAAGCAGCCCAGCGGCATGGCCTTGAAGCTGCTGGACATTGTGCAAAAACACGGATTGCAAGTGCTGACCTGAACGCTTGATTTCAGGCGCACTGAGGGCCGTCCCCGGCTGCACAGGCGACAGCCCCATCTTGCGCATTCTTCCAGAATGGTTGTCTCTATTCACCACACACCAGAGACTCATATGCAACACATCGGATTTGTCGGCGCTTCGGGTTTGATGGGCCATGGCATGGCCAAAAACATCCGGGCCAAGGGGTTTGATTTGTCGATTTCGGTGCACCAGCGCACCGCGCCCGTGCAGGACTTGTTGGCCGCAGGTGCCCGCCAGGTGGGCGGTTACGCCGACTTGGCGGCATGCGATGCGGTGCTCATTTGTGTGACCGGCTCGCCCCAGGTCGAGGCGGTGGTGGCTGGTCCGGGGGGCATTTTGTCCAAGGCGCGCGCGGGCCTGATCGTCATCGACACGTCCACCAGCGAGCCCGAGTCCACCCGCCGCCTGGCCGCGCTGTGCGCCGCGCAAGGCGTGATTTATGTGGACGCGCCGCTCACACGCACGCCCATCGAAGCCGAGGCGGGCAAGCTCAACTCCATGGTGGGCGCGTCGCCCGAGGTGTTCGCCCGCATTGAGCCTGTGATTCGCGCCTACAGCGAAAACGTGTTCCATGTGGGTGAGATGGGCGCAGGCCATGTCATCAAGTTGCTCAACAATTTTGTGGCGCAGGCCATTTGCACCGCCACAGCAGAGGCCTTTGCGGTGGGGGCCAAGGCGGGCGTGGACCTGAACCAATTGGTGCAGGTCATCTCGGCCGGCGGCGTCAATTCGGGCCTGTTCCAGCTGATGAGCAAAACCCTGCAGGGCGACTACGGCGCGATGAAGTTCGAGCTGAACAACGCGGCCAAGGATTTGCGTTACTACTCGCACCTGACCGAGAGCGTAAAAGTGCCCTCGATGATTGGCACCAGCGTGCACCAGGCCCTGAACACGGCCGTGGCTTTGGGCTATGGCAGTGAGATGGTGCCCTCGCTGGTCAAGGCGCAGGCCCAGCTCAACCAAGTCACGATCGTCAAGGCTTGAGGGTTTGGAGGGCTTGCGCCACCTCCACCGCAGTGGGCCGATGGCGCGGCTGATCTGACAGGCAGGCACGGGCCAGTGATTGCAGGGTTTGGACGGCTGCGTCGGCTGATGAATCGTCTGCTGTTGAGGACGTGCCTGCCTCGTGATGCCAAGGTGTGATGGCAGTGGCTGGCGATGGGGGCTGCGCCGCAAGGGCCAATTCTTCCAGCAAACACCCCAAAGCCCGCACCTCCAGCGACAGCAGGCTTTGTTGCAGCTCTTTCTGGTCCCTGGGCAATCGCGTGGCCGCGCCAAAGTCACCCAAGCGGGCTTGTCCGTGCACCGGGTCCATCAGGATGTTGTGCGCATACAGGTCGCCGTGCATCACGCCACGCTGGTGCAGGTGCGCCAGCGCATGGGCCACATCGTGGGCAATGCCCAAGGCCAAAGCGGATGTGAGTTGAAAGCCCGGCGGGTACACATCGCGGCTGCAGCTTTGCAAGCTGGGCGGCCCCGCCAGATTGATGTGTGCGGCGGGAATCAGCGGCATCAGCAAACCCCGGGCTTGCGTGGGGTGGTCCGTGAGCCGTGCCACCGGCGTGGTCAGGCTCGGGTGCTGGCCCGCTGCCAGACAGGCTGCCAGTTCGTCTTCGGGCAGGCCGTCGCTGGTCACCGCCCCTTTGAACAGCTTGAGCGCCAAGGGTTGCGGCCAGCCCGTGGTCAGCACTTGGTAGATGTGGCCCGAAGCGCCCTCGCCCAGCAACTCGCCCGGCGTCAATGCAGCCCAAGGCACTGTTGGCAAGTCGGGCACCCCCGGCAATGTCCAGCCCATGGCGTTGCCCGCCAGTGCCAACCAGGCCAGGCGGGGTAGTTCGACCAGCCAGCCGGGTACGCGTTCCAGACGGTTGGCCGAAACGCGCAGCAACTCCAGTTTTTGAGCTGCCTGCAGGCTATCGGGCAGCGCGGTGAGTTGGTTGCCCGCCAGCATCAGCTTTTGCAAAGCCGGGCGTTGGCCCAATTCGCTGGGCAACTGGCCGATGGCGTTGTCCGTCAGGGTCAGCCAGCGCAAAGCGGGCGGCAGCGCGGCGGCATGCACTTGTGCAATGCGGTTGGCCTTGAAGCCGACCATGTGCAAAGCCGGGCAATCGCCCAGCACTTCGGGCAGCGCGGTGAAGTCATTGTCTGACGCAAACAGCACCTGCAGCTTGTGCAATTGGCTCAGCTGGTGTGGCAAATCGCGCAGGCGGTTGCCGCTCAGGTTGAGCACCTCCAGCGTGTCGGCCAAGGCAAAAACCTCGTCCGGCACTTCGGTCAGGCCACAAGACAGATCGAGGCGACGCGTGCCCGCCAGTGCGCCGCTGCGCAGTTGTTCAAGGGTGTGCATGCCGGAAAGTGTGTTTGGTGTGTGTCGTCACAAGGGGCTAGATTGTGACTTGAGAGCGCTTGACGCTCTGGTCGGGTGAAACCACCGCCGGACTCTTCGAGTACCGACCTACGGGGAGGTGGTCATGCGGAGGTGGTTTCCACAAAAGCCAGCACAGCCCCCAGCATGCGCCGCACATGCGGCTGCACACCAGCCGCCACCTCGGGCAAGTAGTCAAAGGGCCAGCTTTCCTGCATGTAACTGCACTGGGTCATTTCCAGTTGCACGGCGTGAATGCCCTGCGCCGGATTGCCGTATTGGCGCGTGATGTGCCCTCCCTTGAAGCGGCCATTGAGAACGGCGGTGTAACCCTGTGCCGCCTGACCGATCGCCAGCAGCTGCTCGGCCAGCACAGGAGAGCAGCTGGCGCCGTCTGCGGTGCCCAGATTCAGGTCGGGCAAGCGGCCTGCAAAAAAACGCGGAACGACCGAGCGGATCGAGTGCGCATCCCACAAGGCAGCCACGCCGTGCTGGGCTTTGATGCGGGCCAACTCTTGGGCCAGTTGCGTGTGGTAAGGCTGCCAGATGGCTTCGCGGCGCTCGGTGATTTCAGCTTCGCCCGGCACATCAGCCGGGTCGCGATACAGCGCTTGGTCGTCGAACAAGTCCACCGGGCACAGGCCCGTCACGCTTTGCCCGGGGTACAGGCTGGCCCCGTCTGGCGGCCGGTTCAGGTCGATCACAAAGCGCGAATGCGTGGCCACCAGCACCGAGGCCCCCAGCGCGTCGGCAAAGTCGTACAGGCGCTCCAGATGCCAATCGGTGTCGGGCACACGCCGGGCTTCGTCGGTCAAGCGTGCGGCCAGCGCAGGCGGCACATGTGTGCCCACATGCGGCATGGAAATCAGCAAAGGGCGTGTGCCCTGGCGAAAGTGGAAAGCAGGCTCGGTGGTCTGAAAGCTCATGGCGTCTTCTCCAGCAGTTGTTGACGAGCGGCCACCAGGTCATTCAGGGCCGTGTCGTACAAAACATGGCGGCCCGATTGCACCTGTACACGGCCCGCCACCCACACCTGTTGCAAGGCCGATTGGCGGTGGCTGGCGAACACATGGGCCGACAGCATGGCCTCGGGCGTGGGCAGATCACGCAGCAGGGGGTGTTGCGCATCGAGCGCCACCATGTCAGCTTGCTGGCCCATGGCTAACCCGGCCACCGGTCGCGCACTGGCCTGCGCGCCACCTGCCACAGCCGACAGTGTCATCGATGTGGCGACCGAGGGCTGTGCCACACTGGCCAGTACATTGCGCTGGCGTGTGGCCAGGCGCTGGCTGTATTCGAGCAGCATCAGCTCCTCGGCGGCATTGACGCAAGCGTGGCTGTCCGAGCCCACGCCCCAGCGCCCACCAGCTTGCAGCCAGGTAGGCGCATCAAAAATGCCATCGCCCAGATTCGCTTCGGTGCTGGGGCACAGGCCCGCCACCGCGCCCGTGCGGGCGGCGCGGGTGCTTTCCTCGGCACTCATGTGGGTGGCGTGTACCAGGCACCAGCGGGCATCCACGGGTGCGTGGTCGAGCAGCCACTGCACCGGGCGCTGGCCGCTCCAGGCTAGGCAGGCATCGACCTCGGCGGTTTGCTCGGCAATGTGGATGTGCACCGGGGCTGTGGTGTCCAGGGCGTGCAAACCGGCCAGGGCTTCGCGCAAGCTGTCTGGCGGCACGGCGCGCAAAGAATGGGGTGCCAAGCCCAAGCGCGCACCCTGTGCTTCACACAAGGGTTTGAGCTTTTGCAGCAAGGCCAGCATGTTGTCGGTCGAGCGGATGAAGCGCCGCTGGCCCTCGCTGGGCGGGGCCGCGCCAAAACCACTGGTCTGGTACAGCACAGGCAACAAAGTCAGGCCCATGCCTGTGCGGGCAGCGGCTCGCAGCAAACACATCGACAAGGACGCATCGTCGGTATAAGGACGGCCATCTTGGTCGTGGTGAACGTAATGGAATTCGCACACGCTGGTGTAACCGGCCTCCAGCATCTCGACATACAAACCCGTGGCAATGGCTTCCAGTTGTTCGGGGGTGATGGCCGCCGCAAACCGGTACATCAGGCTGCGCCAGCTCCAAAAGCTGTCTTGCGTGGCCCCCCGGTATTCGGTCAGACCGCCAAACGCCCTTTGAAACGCGTGCGAATGCAAATTGGGCATACCGGGCAAGACGGGGCCTGCGATGCGAGAGGTGCCTGCCGGACAAGTAGCCTGCGCCTTCACACCCGTGATCACACCTAGGGCGTTCCACGACAACAGCACATCGCGCGCCCACCCCGTGGGCAACAAGGCGTGTTCGGCAAACAGGCTGCGATCGTTCATGTCGCACTCCGCTGCACGCTCATGCCGTCGACTGCCAAACGGCCCTGGCGCACCACGCTGCAGGCCGGGCGTTGGCCCAGCCAATAGGCCAGCTCGGCCACATCGCCCAAAGGCCAAAGCACGAAATTGGCGGGGCAGCCGACAGCTATTCGTCCATGAGTGGCCTGCAGGCCCAGTGCCTGCGCCGCATGGCGTGTCACGCCCGCCAGCGCTTCGGGCACCGTCAAGCGGAACAAAGTGCAGGCCATGTTCATCATCAGCAGCAAACTCAAAGCAGGCGAGGTACCCGGGTTGTGGTCGGTGGACACGGCCATGGGCACGCCAGCAGCACGCAGCGCTGCAAGGGGCGGCATGTGCGTGTCACGCAGGGTGAAGTAAGCGCCGGGCAAGAGCACCGCCACCGTGCCCGCTTGCCGCATGGCGGCGATGCCCTCTGCGCTCAGGTGTTCGATGTGGTCACACGACAGCGCCCCGAAGCGTGCCGCTAGCGCCGAGCCACCCATGTCCGACAGCTGCTCGGCATGCAGCTTGACCGGCAAGCCCAGCGCTTGCGCGGCCTGGAAGACTTGCTCGGTCTGCGCCAGCGTGAAGCCAATGGTTTCGCAAAACACATCCACCGCGTCCACCAAGCCTTCGGCAGCGAGCGTCGGCATCATCTCTTCACACACCAGACGGATGTAGTCGTCGCTGCGCCCGGCGTATTCGGGAGGCAGCGCATGGGCGCCCAAAAACGTGGTGCGCACCGTGACGCCAAACACCTCGCCCAAACGCCGGGCCACTTTCAGTTGTTTGCGTTCGTGTTCCAGACTCAGGCCATAGCCTGATTTGATCTCGATGGCGCACACACCTTCGGCCAGCAAAGCCTGCAAACGCGGCACGGCCGCGTCGAACAAGTCGTCTTCGCTTGCCTGGCGAGTGGCCTTGACGCTGGACACAATGCCGCCCCCCGCACGCGCCACCTCTTCGTAACTGGCTCCGGCCAGGCGCATGGCAAATTCGTTGGCGCGTTGGCCGCCGTACACCAGGTGCGTGTGGCAGTCGACCAGGCCGGGCGTGACCAAGGCGCCTTGGCCGTCGTGTGAGGGCAGTGGCCGGTAAGTGTCTGGCAAATCGGCGTGCGCACCCACCCAGGCGATGGCCCCTTGCGCGACCACGATGGCCGCATCTGGCACGGCTGGTGTACCTGCACGCAAGGCCTCAGGGGCCAGTTGCAGGTGGTGCCAAACGCCGTCGGCGCAGGGCCATGAATCAGGGGACAGTGAAGGGCTCATGTTCAGTGAAAGTGAAGTGTCAAGGCCAGCAGTGCCGGATCATCGCCTTGTGGTTGCAAGCGCCACGCTGGACAAACTTCAGTCCACCACAGGCCTTGCTGTGGCGTGAGCGTTTGCGCATGCTCGCCTTCAAGTTGCCAGAGCCCTTGCACCGCCATGAACAAGCCCTGCGATGCGACAGGCCAATCGCAGGCACTGCGCAACACCTGCAGCGAAGCGCTGCACGCGCTGCGCCGGGTCATGACGTTGAAATCGTGACAGTCGCCAGCCAGCAAACGGGCATGGATGGGCACCTCGCCCGCAAACGCAAAGGGCGCCAGCGGTACATCCAGCCGGAGATCCACCTGTCCATCGTCGCTTTGCAAATGAACGCCCCCGCCGCTGAGCAAAGTGATGACCCGGTCCACGCCCGGAAACGCCGAAAACGGCCCATCGTTGGCGATGTGCGCAATGCTCACGCGGCAGTCAAAATCGTTCATGCCAGTACCGGGTGGAAGGCAGACGATCTCGCGTGTGACGCCGCCGCCGTTCTTCCAGGGCATGGCCGGTAAATCCGTAACGGTGAATCTGTGCAGTGTCATATGAAGTTTGAATAGCCCCTGTGTTCTTCAGCCACGCGTTGATTTGTAGGAGCCCAGCCTGTGGGCGATGGTTTGCAGGGCAAAGATGAGGGCGTGTGCCACGCCCATCGCCCACAGGGGGGGCTCCTACAAAAAATCCATCACTTGGCTGTTGCGCAAGACTTTATGGGGCCGGATCAATAAGCACATCACTTGATCATGGGCAGCTTGAGCCCCTGCTTTTTGGCGGTGGCCACAGCCAGCTCGTAACCCGCATCGGCGTGGCGCATCACGCCTGAGGCGCTGTCGTTGACCAGCACACGCGCCAGGCGCTCGGCCGCCGCGTCGGTGCCGTCGGCCACGATGACCATGCCCGAGTGTTGTGAATAGCCCATGCCCACGCCGCCGCCGTGGTGCAGGCTGACCCAGCTGGCGCCGCCTGCGGTGTTGAGCAAAGCGTTCAGCAGCGGCCAGTCGCTCACGGCGTCGGTCCCGTCTTTCATGGCTTCGGTCTCGCGGTTGGGGCTGGCCACCGAGCCAGTGTCCAGGTGGTCGCGCCCGATCACGATGGGGGCTTTGAGTTCGCCCGTGCGAACCATCTCGTTGAAGGCCAGACCTGCCAGGTGCCGCTCGCCCAAGCCCAGCCAGCAGATGCGTGCAGGCAGGCCCTGAAAGCTGATGCGTTCACGCGCCATGTCGAGCCAGCGGTGGGTGTGCGTGTTGTTCGGGAACAGTTCCTTGATCTTGGCGTCGGTTTTGTAGATGTCTTCGGGGTCACCCGACAAGGCCACCCAGCGGAACGGGCCCTTGCCTTCGCAGAACATGGGGCGGATGTAGGCGGGCACAAAGCCAGGGAAATCAAACGCGTTGCTCACGCCATGGTCAAAGGCCACCTGGCGGATGTTATTGCCGTAATCCACGGTGGGGATGCCCATGGCCTGGAAGTCCAGCATGGCTTGCACCTGGGTGGCGCAGCCTTGTGCAGCTTCGGCCTTCAGGCGGGCGTGTTGTGTGGGGTCGTGTTGGGCGGCTTTCCATTGCGCCACGGTCCAGCCCGGGGGCAGGTAGCCGTTGATCAGGTCGTGCGCCGAGGTCTGGTCGGTCACCAGATCGGGGCGCATGCCACCTGCTTTGGCCCGACGCACCAGCTCGGGCAGGATGTCTGCCGCGTTGCCCAGCAAGGCAATCGAGATCGCCTCTTTGGCTGCGGTGTGGTGTGCGATCAAGGCCAGGGCATCGTCCAGGTCTTTGGCCTGTTTGTCCACATAGCGGGTGCGCAAACGGAAGTCGATGCTGCTTTGCTGGCATTCGATGTTGAGCGAACAGGCCCCGGCCAGCGTGGCGGCCAAAGGCTGTGCCCCGCCCATGCCACCCAAACCAGCCGTCAAAATCCAGCGGCCGGTCCAGTCGTTGTTGTAATGCTGGCGACCGGCTTCCACAAAGGTCTCGAACGTGCCTTGCACGATGCCTTGGGTGCCGATGTAAATCCAAGAGCCCGCCGTCATTTGCCCGTACATGAACAGGCCCTTGCGGTCGAGTTCGTTGAAGTGTTCCCAATTGGCCCATTTGGGTACGAGGTTGGAGTTGGCAATCAGCACACGCGGCGCATTGGCGTGCGTCTTGAACACGCCCACCGGTTTGCCCGATTGAATGAGCAAGGACTCGTCTTCGTTCAGGTCCTTGAGAGAAGCCAGGATTTGGTCAAAGCAGGCCCAGTCGCGGGCGGCGCGGCCAATGCCGCCGTACACCACCAGGCTTTGCGGGTTCTCGGCCACCTCGGCGTCCAGGTTGTTCTGGACCATGCGGTAAGCGGCTTCGGTGACCCAGTTCTTGCAAGTGAGCGTGCTGCCACGCGGCGCACGCACCACGCGGGTCGGGTCCAGGCGGGGGTCGATGGAGGGGGTCATGGGGTCTCCTTGAGGATGAGCAATGGATACATAAAAGGCGTTCAGCGCAGGCCGGGCAAATCAAGGCCCGAGCCGCATTGCAGCAAGCCACCGCTTTTGACCATGTCGATGGCCACTTGCATGTCGGGCTGGATGTGGCGGTCGTCGCTCAGGTGCGCTACGCGTGTGCGCAGCAATGCCATGGCGCTGGCCAAGGGCGCACTGGTGTGCAGCGGCGCATGAAAGTCACAGCCCTGGGCCGCAGCCATCCATTCGATGCCGATCACCGCCATGGCGTTGTCGGCCATGGGCAGCAGGCGGCGTGCACCGTGCGCGGCCATGGACACATGGTCTTCCTGGTTGGCCGAGGTGGGGATGGAATCGACACTGGCCGGGTAGGCGCGTTGCTTGTTTTCTGACACCAACGCCGCCGCTGTGACCTGCGGGATCATGAAGCCCGAATTGAGCCCCGGCTTGGGTGTGAGGAATGCGGGCAGCCCCGACAGCGCCGGGTCCACCAGCATGGCGATGCGCCGCTCGGCCAAAGAGCCGATTTCGCAAATGGCCATGGCGATCATGTCGGCGGCAAAGGCCACCGGCTCGGCGTGGAAGTTGCCGCCGGACAGCGATTCGTCGGTGTCGCTGAAGATCAGCGGGTTGTCAGACACGCCATTGGCCTCGGTCTCCAGCAACTGGGCGGCGTTGTGCAGCACATCGAAACACGCGCCCATGACCTGCGGCTGGCAGCGCAGGCAATACGGGTCTTGCACGCGCTCGTCCCCCTGCAAATGCGAGGCGCGGATGGCGCTGCCGCTGAGCAACTGGCGCAAGGCCTCTGCGGTGGCGATTTGCCCCCGGTGCTTGCGCAGGCGGTGGATGCGGGCATCAAAAGGCGCGTCCGATCCTTTGGCCGCATCGGTGGCCAAAGCACCGGTGAGCAGCGCCGACTGGAACAGGCGCTCGGCCTCGAACAAACCGGCCAATGCGTTGGCGGTGGAAAACTGCGTGCCATTGAGCAGGGCCAGCCCTTCTTTGGGCCCCAGCGTCACCGGGGTCAGGCCCACGCTGGCCAGCGCCTGTTGGGCGGGCATGCGGCCTTGGGGCGTGTCGGCATCGCCCACGCCGATCATCACGGCGGTCATGTGCGCCAGCGGTGCCAGATCGCCCGAGGCCCCAACCGAGCCTTGCCCGGGCACCACCGGGATGATGCCCTTGGCCAGCATGGCCTCCAGCAACGCCAGCGTGGCCGGGCGAATGCCCGAAGCGCCTTGGGCCAGACTGGCAATTTTGAGCGCCATCATCAAACGGGTGATGGCCACCGGCGTGGCTTCGCCCACACCCGCCGCATGCGAGAGCACGATGTTGCGTTGCAGGGTTTCCAAGTCTTCGGCCGGAATGCGCACACTGGCCAGCTTGCCAAAGCCGGTGTTGATGCCGTACACCGGCTCGCCCTTGGCCACGATGCGGGCCACGCTGTCGGCACTGGCTTGAATCGCCGTGGCGCAAGCCGTGTCCAGCACGGGCGTAGCGCCCCGGTAAATGGCGCACCAATCGGCCAAAGGCACCTGGCCGGGAATGAGGTTCAAAAATGTGTGTGTCATGTGCTGGGTGCTGAAGGGATGGGTCATGACCAGCTTATTCAGCCAGCCTGTTGAAGTCTTGAGCGAAAGGCCTGTCGCAGGAGTCTTGTTGTAGGAGCCCACCCTGTGGGCGATGGGCGTGGCACACGCCCCCTGAAACCATCGCCCACGGGGTGGGCTCCTACAGGGGAGGCTACTCGGGTGAAACGGGGGAGAAAACGCGCAAACATCAAAGGCCTTATGAATCGTGCAGGCATCAGGTCGACATCGGGTTGCCACTGGCGCTGTAACGGCTGCCCAGGCGGTAGCGGCTGGCCGGGTGCAGGCAGCGCACCAAGGTCACCGGCACGCCTTGCGTCCAGGTGCGGCGCGTGAGCAGCAAGCAGGGCTCAGCCGCATCCATCTGCAGGCGCTGCGCTTGCTCGGGCGTGGGCAGCACCGCATCGACCACATGTTCGATTTCGTCAAACGGCACGGTGCGCACCAAAAACTCGGACGGCTGCTGCTGCGTGAAATCTTGCTGCGCAAAGTCGGGCACCACCTGCGGGTTGACAAAGCGGTCTTCGAGCTGAATGGGCACACCATCTTCCAGGTGCACACACACCGAATGGAACACCGACTCGCCGGTGCGCACATTCAGGGCGGCGGCCACTTCCAGGGTGGCGGCCACACGTTCGACCACCAGCATTTGGCAGGCGTAGTCGTGGCCGCGTTGGCGAATTTCGCTGGCCAGGTTGACGATTTGCAGCAAGTTGGACTGCGGTTTTTGTTCGGCCACAAAACTGCCCACACCGGCCACGCGCACGATGCGCCCCTGCGTCACCAACTCGCGCAAGGCCCGGTTGACGGTCATGCGCGAGATGCCAAACTGCGCCACCAGTTCGTGCTCGGACGGCAGGCGGTCACCCGCACGCAGTGTGCCGTCCTGAATCTGGCGGGCAATGTGGTCCTTGACCTGCTGGAACAAGGCCACATCGCCCGAGGCCGGCCGCGCCGCACGCGCTTTGTGCGGGCGGTGGGCGTTGGCCTTTTCGTTGGCCGTGTCAGTGGCCTTGTCAGTCACCATGTGTGCGGCCAACTGGGCGGGAGAAGGATCAAGGCGGGTCATGAAGGGCGTCGGTTTCAAAGCAACGTGAAAGCCGACTCAGTGCAGATCGGTGGCCATGGCTTCGGCACGAATTTCTTCGGTCAGCCGCGCCTTGAGGGCCATGAACTCGGGCGAGGTCTTGATCGTGTAATGCCGGGGGTGCGGAAAGTCCACCGCCAGCTCGGTCTTGATGCGGCCGGGCCGGGCGCTGAACACCGCCACGCGGTTGGCCATGAAGATGGCTTCGTCGATGTCGTGCGTGACGAACAGCACGGTTTTTTGCGCCGACTCCCAAATGCCCAAGAGCAGCTCTTGCATCAACACGCGGGTCTGGTTGTCCAGGGCGCCAAAGGGCTCGTCGAGCAACAAAATTTTGGGGTCGTTGGCCAGCGCCCGTGCAATCGCGGTGCGCTGCTGCATGCCACCCGAAAGTTGCTTGGGAAAGTGCTGCTCAAACCCTCGCAAGCCCACTTTGGCGATGAAGTAGTCGGCCCGCTCTTTTTGCTCGCGCTCGGGCATGCCGCGTTCGCGCAGGCCAAAGCGGATGTTTTGCTCGATGGTCAGCCACGGAAACAGCGTGTAGCTCTGAAACACCATGCCCCGGTCGGCCCCCGGGCCTTGTACCGGTGCACCGTCCAGCAGCACCTGCCCGGTGGTGGGCTGGTCCAGCCCCGCCACGATGCGCAGCAAGGTCGATTTGCCGCAGCCCGATGGCCCGAGGATGGTGACGAAATCGTTTTCGCGCACCTCAAAATCCACCGGCGTGAGCGCCTGGGTTGTTTGGCCTTTGGGCGAAGTGAAGACGCGCGAGACGCCTTGAATGGACAGTTGGCTGCTCACAGTGAACTCCAGGCAAACAGGCGGCGGTTGAGCGCCTTGAACGCAAAGTCAGACACCAGCCCAATGAGGCCGATGACGATGATGCCGAAGATGATCTGCCCCGTATTCAAGAGCGCCTGGCTGTCGGTGATCATGTGGCCAATGCCCGAGGACGAGCCGATCAACTCGGCCACGATCACATAGGTCCAGGCCCAGCCCAGCACCAGTCGCAAAATTTCAGCGATCTCGGGCGCAGCACCCGGAATCAACACACGCTTGACGATGCCCGCCGGATTGGCCCCCAAGGTGTAGGCGGCTTCGACCAGGTCACGCCGGGCCGCGCCCACACACACCGCCACCATCAGCACGATCTGGAAGACCGAGCCGATGAAGATCACCAGCACTTTTTGCAACTCGCCAATGCCCGCCCAAAGGATCAACAAAGGAATAAAGGCCGACGCAGGCAAATAGCGGCAAAACGACACAAAGGGTTCGAGGAAGGCCTCCACCCCTTTGTGCGCCCCCATCGCAATGCCCAGCGGCACGGCGATCAGGCTGGCCAAAATGAAGCCGGCCAGCACGCGCCAGATCGTCATGCCGATGTCGAACATGAAGTTGAATTCGGTGAACAAAAGCACCGCCTCTTGCACCATGGTCACCGGGCTGGCCAAAAAGGTGGGCGACACATAACCGCCCAGCGTGAAAAACGCCCAGACGGCAAAGAACAGGATGAAAAAACCAATGCCCAGCACCCACCGCGACTGCGCACGCACCGGCTCCAGCGGGGCCAGTGCGCGGCGGCGTGGCCGCACGGTGGTCGGGCGTGTCGAAGTCGGGTGTGTGGTGGCCATGGCTTTACTTGATGAAGCTGGTGTCAAACATGGCGTTGAAGTCGGTCGGTGCTTTGCGGATCACACCGGCCTCCAGCAAGATGGTGGCAGCGTCTTTCATGAAGCTTTGCAGCTCGCCTGCAAAAAACTTCTGGTTGGCGGCTTTGTCTTGCCAGCGCAGGAAAGCCGAGGACTTGGCAAAGGCCTCGCCGGTTTGCTTGACGGCCGCGCCCATGATCTCGTTGGACTTGGCCGGGTCGGCCTTGATCATCTCCAGCGCGTCAAAGTAAGCATTGGCAAGGCTTTGTGCGGCCTTGGGGTTGGCCTTGAGCCACTCGGGGGCGCAGCCCACGGTGTCCATGACCATGGGGTAGTCGAGTGTGGTGGCCAAAATCTTGCCCGCCTGCGGGTTGGCACGCACGGTGGACAGGTAGGGCTCGTAGGTCATGGCGGCGTCGTTTTGACCGGCCACAAAGGACTGTGCGGCTGCCTGGGGTGACAAGGTGCTGAGCTTGACGTCTTTCAGGCTCATGCCGTTTTTGCTCAGCATCCAGGCCAGGCCAAAGAAAGGCGCGGTGCCGGGGGCGTCCACGCCAATGGTCTTGCCCTTGAGGTCGGCAAAGTTGTTGATGTTGCCGCGCACCGCGATGCCGTCCGCACCAAAGGACTTGTCCATCTGGAAAATCTGCACGATGGGCACGCCATTGGTGTTCCAGGCCACATGCGTTTCCACCGTGGTGGCCGCGCACTGAATGGCCTTGGAAGCCAGGGCCAGGTGGCGGTCTTTCTGGGGGATCATTTTCAGCTCCACATCCAGGCCGTGTTTCTTGAACAAACCGGCCTTGTCGGCCAGGGTCAGCGGGGCAAAGCCGGTCCAGCCGGACATGCCCAAAGCGAGCTTGACCTCTTGGGCCTGGGCGGGGACCGCCAACGTGGCGGCGAAGGCACCGGCCAGGATCAGCGATGCGAATTTGACAGGGGATTTGCGCATGAAGGAACTCCTTGTGTTGACCACGACCAGCAGGTTTGAAGCATGCGTGGCCGAAAACCGAAGACTCAGGGTAAGGCCGTCAGCTGTACTTGTATAGACAGGATGGACTCAAGAAAAACCGTGCAGCACATTCACATGAACCCTTTCACAGCAATGGACTGCAACAGCATCTCACATCATGCGCCCGCAGTCCACCCCAAGCATCAGTGCATGCACCATCTTGTTGTCTATACAAATAAATGCTATTGAATGGCACATTGAAGTGTGAGACATGTCATCTTGTAGGTCGGCACTCGCAGAGTCCGACGTTAGGGGTTTGGGCACAGGCCCCTGTCGGGGTCTTCGACCACCGACCTACGAACCGCCATTCAGTAGGTCGGTACTCGCAGAGTCCGACGTTATGGGTTTGGGCACAGGCCCCTGTCGGGGTCTTCGACCACCGACCTGCGAACCGCCATCCTGTAGGTCGGCACTCGCAGAGTCCGACGTTAGGGGTTTGGGCACAGGCCCCTGTCGGGGTCTTCGACCGCCGACCTACGAACCGCCATTCAGTAGGTCGGCACTCGCAGAGTCCGACGTTATGGGTTTCGGCGCAGGCCCATGTCGGGGTCTTCGACCGCCGACCTGCGAACCGCCATTTTGTAGGTCGGCACTCGCAGAGTCCGACGTTTCACAGCAAACCAAGGGCATTCCCTGAGTTCTGGAATCCGAAAGCCCCGCTTTGGCAATCGCAGATTGTTCAAAATCTGTGGGCACAGCAAGATATAAATCAACCCTCCGGTGGTGATGCCGCCCATGACGGGTGCGCACCCCGAGCTTCCCCAGGAGAACACATGAGCAGTACAGGATTGGTCCAGGACAAGGTGGTCGTGGTCACCGGCGCAGGCGGCGGCATTGGCCGCGACATTGCGCTGGCCATGGCGCGTGAAGGCGCCAAGGTGGTGGTCAACGACATTGGCGCGTCGGTGTCGGGCGAAGGCCAGGATGCAGGCCCCGCACAAAAAGTGGTGGACGAAATCCAAGCCATGGGCGGTCAGGCAGCGGCGAACACCGACAGCGTGTCGGATGCCACAGGCGCGGCCCGCATCATCCAGACGGCCATCGACAGCTTTGGCCGCATCGACGTGGTGGTCAACAACGCAGGCATCTTGCGCGACCGCTTCTTCCACAAGATGAGCATGGACGAGTGGGACGCCGTGCTCAAGGTGCACCTGTACGGCGCTTTCTACGTCAGCCGCGCTGCCGCTCCGCACTTCAAGGAGCAGGAAAGCGGCAACTACATCCACATGACCTCGACCTCGGGGCTGGTGGGCAACTTTGGCCAGGCCAACTACTCGGCGGCCAAGCTGGGCGTGACCGCGCTGTCCAAGTCGATCGCGCTCGACATGCAAAAGTTCAACGTGCGCTCCAACTGCATTTCGCCCTTCGCCTGGAGCCGCATGATCGGTTCGATCCCGACCGAGACGCCCGAAGAGCAAGCCCGCGTCGAGCGCATCAAGCAGATGACGCCCGCCAAGATCGCGCCCATGGCCGTGGCCCTGGCCAGCGACGCCTCGGCCCATGTGAATGGCCAGGTCTTTGCCGTGCGCAACAACGAAATCTTTTTGATGAGCCAGCCGCGCCCCATCCGCTCGGTGCACCGCAGCGAGGGCTGGACGCCGCAGTCGGTGCTGGACCAAGCCATGCCCGCCCTCAAGTCCAGTTTCTTTGACCTGGAGCGTTCGGGCGACGTGTTCAGCTGGGACCCGATCTGAGGCGATGACCATGCGTTCAGAAATCAAAAATTCAGGCGTGTTTGCGCAGCACCAAGCCGCCCTGGCCGAAGGCCGCTTTCTGATCCAGCAGTGCGGTGATTGCAGTCAGCACATTTACTTTCCGCGTGAGGTCTGTCCGCACTGCGGCAGCAACCATGTGGCGTTGGTGGCCCCCACGGGCCTGGGCACGGTGTATTCGGTCACCACGGTGCGCCGCAAGCCCGACGCGGGTGGCGACTACAACGTCTGCCTGATCGACCTTGACGAAGGCGTGCGCTTGATGGCCCGCGTGGACATGGACCCTGTTGACGCCGTGCAGGTGGGCCAGCGGGTGCAGGCCCGTGTGGAGGTCGACAAAGGCCAAGGCGTGGTGGTGTTTGACCCGGTCAGCACTGCGGCTGCCTCGGCCAAGCCCGTGCCCCGTGGCCCGGCCGCATCGGCAGCGGTGCATTCGTCCACCGGCCTCAAGGCCTTGCGCGGCAGCGCCGCCATCGCGGGCGTGGCCACCTTTGGCTGTGGCGAAGCCACGGGTTTTAGCGAGATGGAAGTGTTGGCCTGTGCCGCACACGCCGCGGTGGCCGATGCAGGACTCAAGATGAGCGACATCGACGGCCTGTGCACCGCCAGTGTGTTGTCCACCATGTGGCCGATGCCGGTGACCGAGTATTTGGGCATCAACCCCCGCTACATCAACGGCACCATGCTCGGAGGCTCCAGCTTTGTGGCGCACCTCTTGCCCGCCATGATGGCTTTGCAGTCGGGCCAGTGCAACGCGGTGCTGGTGTGCTACGGCAGCACGCAGCGCACCAGCACCTTTGGCCGTGCCGAGATCGCGCAGGCCCGCCGCGTGATGGACCCGCAGCCTTACGAAACCCCCTACGCCCCGATACAACCGCTGAGCGCCTACGCGCTGGCCACGCAGCGGCACATGCACCAGTACGGCACCACCCGCCGCCAGCTGGCCGAAGTGGCCGTAGCCGCACGCGCCTGGGCGCAGCGCAACCCCGAAGCCTTCATGCGCGAGCCGCTGTCCATTGACGACGTGCTCAAGGCCCGCATGGTGTCCGACCCCTTGTCCGTGCGTGACTGCTGTTTGGTGACCGACGGCGGCGGCGCTTTTGTGCTGGTGCGCGCCGACCGTGCGCGCGACCTGCCCCAAAAGCCGGTCTACGTGTTGGGCAACGCCACCGCCAACTGGAACCGCCAGGTCTCGTCCATGCACGACCTCACCGTCACCTCGGCCAGCCAGTCGGGGCGCGAAGCCTTTGCCATGGCGGGCCTCATGCCCGCCGACATGAACGTGGTGCAGCTGTACGACGCCTTCACCATCAACACCTTGCTTTTTCTGGAAGACCTGGGCTTTTGCAAAAAAGGCGAAGGCGGCGCATTTGTCGAAGGCGGTGCGATCGCGCCCGGTGGCCGCCTGGCGGTCAACACCAACGGCGGCGGTCTGTCGTGCACGCACCCGGGCATGTACGGCATCTTCACCGTGATCGAAGCTGTGCGCCAGTTGCGCGGCGAAGGCGGCGAGCGCCAAGTGCCCGGCGTGCAGACCGCGCTGGCCCACGGCAACGGCGGCACGCTGTCGAGCCAGTCCACGGCCATCCTCGGCACTTTTGAGACTTTGTAAATTCATCACCCACAAGCCATGATCCGAGATACCGAAACCTTTGAAGCCCTGCTCGACTCCGTGCGTCGTTTTGTGCGCGAGCGGCTGGTGCCCGCCGAGAACGAAGTGGCCGACACCGATGAGATCCCCGAAACCATCGTGCAAGAGATGCGCGAGATGGGCTTGTTTGGTTTGACCATTCCCGAGTCCTATGGCGGCCTGGAGCTGACCATGGAAGAAGAGGCGCGCCTGCTGTTTGAGCTGTGCAAGACCTCGCCTGCATTTCGCTCGGTGATCGGCACCACGGTGGGCATTGGCTCGCAAGGCATCCTGATGGACGGCACCGAAGCACAAAAAGCCTATTACCTGCCCAAGCTGGCCACGGGCGAGTTGTCGTCCTCGTTTGCGCTGACCGAACCCGATGCGGGCTCGGACGCGGCATCGCTGCGCACCACCGCCATCAAGGACGGTGACCACTACGTGGTCAACGGCACCAAGCGCTACATCACCAACGCGCCGCACTCCAAAATCTTCACGCTCATGGCGCGCACCAACCCGGCCGACAAAGGCGCGGGCGGCGTGTCGGCCTTCATCGTCGACGCCCAATCGCCCGGCATCAGCCTGGGCAAGAACGACAAGAAGATGGGCCAAAAAGGCGCCCATACCTGCGACGTGATGTTTGACAACGTGCGCGTGCCCGCCGCCAACCTGATCGGTGGGCAAGAGGGCCAGGGCTTCAAGACCGCGATGAAGGTGCTCGAAAAAGGCCGCATCCACTTGGCCGCCGTGTGCGTGGGCGTGGCTCAGCGCATCCTGGACGACGCGCTGCGCTACGCCATCGACCGCAAGCAGTTTGGCCAGCCCATTGCCGAGTTCCAGTTGGTGCAGGCCATGTTGGCCGACAGCAAGGCCGAGCTGTATGCCGCCGAGTGCATGGTGATCGACGCCGCACGCAAGCGCGACGAAGGCCGCAGCGTCTCGACCGAAGCCTCGTGCTGCAAGATGTTCGCGTCCGAGATGTGCGGCCGCGTGGCCGACCGGGCGGTGCAGATTTTGGGGGGCGCGGGTTACCTGTCCGAGTACGGCATCGAGCGCTTTTACCGCGATGTGCGTTTGTTCCGCCTGTATGAGGGTACGACCCAGATACAACAAATCATCATTGGCCGCAACATGGTGCGTGAAGCACGCGGCTGAGCAAATCTGATTCTTTTTCCACCATAAAACCACCGAGGAGACAAGACATGACAAAGACCTTCACCCGCCGCATGGCCCTGGCCACGCTCAGCAGTTTGGCCGTGATGGGCGCAGGCAGCGCCCTGGCCCAGGCCCAGTCGGCTTACCCGAGCCAGCCCATCAAGTTCATCGTGCCCTACCCCGCTGGCGGGGCCACCGATGTGCTGGCGCGCATGGTCGCGCAAAAAATGCAGGAGTCCTGGCAGCAAACCGTGGTGGTGGAAAACAAGCCGGGCGCAGGCGGCACCATTGGCAACAACCTGGTGGCCAAGGCCCCGGCCGATGGCCACACGGTGTTGTTTGGCATCGTGGCGCTGGTGCAGCAAATGACCTTGATGAAGTTGCCCTACGACCCGATCAAGGACTTTGCGCCGATCAGCCGTGTGGCCATCAGCCCCAGCGTACTGGCCGCATCGCCCACCTTGCCGGTCAACAACCTGGCCGAGTTCACCAGCCTGGTCAAGGCCAACCCCGGCAAGCACAGCATTGGCTCTTATGGCCCGGGCACCTCGGCCCACCTGCAAGGCGCATTGCTCAACCTGCAGTCGGGGCTGGACCTGACGCATGTGCCCTACCAAGGGGGCGCGCCCTTGGTCACCGCCATGATCGGCGGTCAGTTGTCCTCGGCCTTCCTCGATGCCGGTTCGTCCAAGCAGCACCTGCCCAAGTTCAAGCTGCTGGGTGTGACCGGCACCGATCGCCTTTCGTGGCTGCCCAATGTGCCCACACTCAAAGAGCAAGGCCTCAACTCTTACGAACCCATGGGCTGGTTCGGTTTGTTCTTGCCCGGAGCAACGCCCAAGACGGTGATCGACAAATTCTCGGCAGAAACCCAGCGCATCCTCAAGCTGCCCGATGTGCGCGAGAAGATCGAAGCCATGGGTCTGATTCCGGGTGGTGAAACCACGGACAGCTTTGCCAAGGTCGTGAAAAGCGATGCCGACGTGTACGCCCGCATCATCCGCGACGCCAAGATCACGCTGAATTGATGTCTGCATGAAAACACGCGTGACCGAGGTGCTGGGTATCCGCTACCCCATCTTGCAAGGCGGCATGCAGTGGGTGGGCAAGGCCGAGCTGGTCTCGGCCGTGTCCAACGCCGGGGGGCTGGGCGTGCTCACGGCGCTCACCCAGCCCACACCGCAGGCACTGGCGCACGAGATTGCCCGCACCCGCACGCTGACCGATCGGCCCTTTGGTGTGAACCTCACCATCTTGCCCTCCATCAACCCGCCTCCGTATGCCGAGTACCTGCAGGCCATCATCGACAGCGGCGTCAAGATCGTGGAGACCGCAGGCAACAGCCCCAAGGACTTCATCGGCCGCATGAAGGACGCGGGCATCACCATCGTGCACAAGTGCACCTCGGTGCGCCACGCCCTGAGCGCCGAGCGCAATGGGGTGGACATGGTCAGCATCGACGGCTTTGAATGCGCGGGTCACCCCGGTGAGGACGATGTGCCGGGCCTGGTGCTGATTCCCTTGGCTTGTCAGGCCTTGCGCGTGCCGGTCATTGCCTCGGGCGGCATTGCCGATGGGCGCGGCATGGCCGCTGCGCTGGCGCTGGGCGCCGAAGGCGTGAACATGGGCACCCGCTTTCTGGTCACACAAGAAGCACCGGTGCACGACAACATCAAACAAGCCTTGGTGGGCGCGACCGAGCGCGATACGAAACTGATGTTCCGCACCATGCGCAACACCACGCGGGCCTGGAGCAACGCCGTCTCGCAAGAAGTGGTGGCCACCGAAAACCGCGAAGGCGGTTGCAGCTTTGAAGACATCCGCCACCTGGTCGCAGGCCAGCGTGGCAACCAGGCCCTGCAATCGGGCGACGTCAACGGTGGCGTGGTCGCAGCAGGCCAAGTGATTGGCCTGATCGACGATGTACCCACCTGCGCCGACCTGATCGAGCGCATGGTGGCCGACTGCCGCCAGCAACTGCAGCAAGCTTCGCGCTGGGCACAGGCTTGAGGAAGACCGAATGAGCGAGATCGACACCTCCAAGCTGCAAGACAAAGTGGCCTTTGCCAAGTTGCCACAGGAGTCGGTGTTCAGGCGCATGCGTGGGAGCTTGCCCTGCAAGCGATGGCCTGCGGACCACCCAAGACAGATCGCCAGCAGGGCTGGCTCCCACGATGCCTTGCATGGACAAACACAAGCATAAGCACAAGCACAAGCACTTTGCAGACTTGCGCTGCTCACAACTTTGATAACCACCACAACAGGAGACACGCCATGAACCCTTTGAAACATCTTCTTGCCCGCCGAGCTCTGGTCAGCGCATTGTGCGCAGCCATGACCGGACTGGGCGCTTCAGCTTGGGCTCAGAGCCAAAGCACCGGCCCCACCGTCAAGCTCATCGTGGGCTATGCCGCAGGCGGGCCCGTCGATTCATCGGCGCGGGTGTTTGCACCCGTGCTCAGCCGCGAACTGGGTCAGCCCGTGATCGTGGAAAACAGGCCCGGTGCGGGCGGCGCGGTGGCGGGTAACAGCGTGGTCAAGTCCGCGCCCAATGGCTTGGAAATTTTCTATGCCGCCAGCCCCACCATGACCATCAGTCCCCATGTGCTCAAGGCCATGGCTTTTGATCCGCTCAAGGACATGACCCCGCTGGCCACCATCCTGAGCTATGCCAACGTGCTGGTCATCAACCAGAACCAGCCCTTCAAAACCTTGCCTGAGTTGGTGGCCTTTGGCAAAGCCAATCCCGGCAAACTGGCCTATGGCTCGGCCGGCATGGGCGCATCCAACCACCTGAGCGGCGAGCTGTTTGCACGCCGTGCGGGCATCAACATGACCCATGTGCCCTACAAGGGCAACGCCCCGGCCATGACCGATGTGATGGGCGGGCAGATCCAGATGATGTTTGACATCGTGGGCGGGGCCAAGGCCCACATCGACGGCGGCAAGGTCAAGCCTTTGGCGGTGACCTCCAAAGAGCGCAACCCCGCCCTGCCGCAGCTGCCCAGCATGACCGAGTTGGGCATTCGTGATTACGACGTGGGCGGCTGGTATGGCCTGTATGGCCCGCTGGGCATGAGCGCAGAAGTGAGCCAAAAAATCACCGCCGCCACGGCCCGCGCCCTGCAAGACCCCGAGCTGAACAAGCGCTGGGTGGACCAGGGTTACGTGATCTGGAATGCCAAGCCCGCCGACCTGGCCGATCGCATGCGCCGTGAACACGCGCTGTGGGCCGAAGTGACCAAAGGCATGACCTTCGAATAAAACATGGCTGTGCAATTGACCTCACCCCACACGCGCATTCACCACCTGTTTGACGAGCGCGTCGCGCAGTCACCCGATCACCCTTTCTTGTTCATGCACGACCGGGTGATGACGCTGGGCCAGCTGGCGCAGCAGGTCGATGCGCTGGAAGACGAACTGCGCGAAGCGGGTGTGCGTGTGGGCGACCGTGTGCTGGTGGCCGCCGAAAACTGCCCCGAGCATGTGGCGCTGGTGCTGGCCTGCAGCCGCGTGGGGGCTTGGGCCTGTGGGGTCAATGCGCGCATGACCGCGTCGGAACTCGCGGGCTTTGCCGCCAAGGCCGATGCCCGCGTGCTGTATTTCACGGTGGGCGTGTCTGCCGCGGCGCGCCAGCACGCGCAGCAGTACGACACGCGTGCCAGCGTGCAACCGGCGTTGCAACGCACCTTGGCCGCGCCTGAAGCTACAGCTCAAACGGGCGACTTGGCCGAGCGCGTGGCGGCCATCATTTTCACTTCGGGCACCACCGGCCAGCCCAAGGGCGTGATGCTCACGCACGCGGGCCTGCTGCAGTTTGCCAAGGTCTCGGCGCAGTCACGCCAGCTGACGCCTGCCGACCGCTCGTACGCCTATTTGCCTATGACGCACATCTTCGGTCTGGGCACGGTGCTCATGGCCTCGCTGCACGTTGGGGCCGGTTTGCTCATGCGCAGCCAGTTTGACCCGGCCGATGTGTTTGATGCACTGGCCCACCAGGGCCTGACGCAGCTGCAAGGTCCGCCCGCCATGTTCACCCGCCTGCTGGCCTGGCTCGATGCGCAGGGCATCGATCACCCCGCAGCGCCCGAGCTGCGTTACGTTTACACAGGCGCTGCGCCGCTGGACATGAGCGTCAAAAAAGCCATTGAGGCACGCTTTGGCAAACCCCTGCACCACGGCTATGGCCTGTCGGAATACGCAGGCGCGTTGACGCTGTGCCGACGGGGCGAGTGGCGCGACGACACCAGCGCCGGTTACCTGGTCGAAGGGGCCGAGCTGCGCATCGTCGGACCGCAAGGCAAAGACCTGAGCGCAGGCGAGACTGGTGAAATCTGGATGCGTGGCGTGGGCCTGATGCCGGGTTACTTCCGCGACCCCGAGATCACCGAGCAAGTTATCAAGCCCGGCGGCTGGTACGCCAGCGGCGACTTGGGCCGACAAGACGCCGACGGTGCTTTGCAGGTGGTCGGACGCCTGAAAGAAATGATCATCCGCTCGGGCTTCAACGTGTACCCCGGCGAGGTCGAGGCGGTGTTCCTCGCCTGGCCCGGTGTGCAGCGTGCCGCAGTGGCGGGTCGCAAAGCGGCCGACGGCAACGAAGACATCCTGGCCTTCATCGAAGCCAAACCTGGCGTGCAGCTGGACCTGCAGGCCCTCAAGGCCCACGCCCATGAACACCTGTCACCCTACAAGCGCCCATCGGTGGTGGTGCAAGTGCCCGAAATGCCCATGACCCTGAGCGGCAAAGTGCTCAAGCGCGAGCTGGTCGAGCAGTACAGCCAGGTGTGAAACATCAGCCATGGTCTCGGCCCTCAAATGCGCCCTTGTCGGGCCGCGATCGAAGACCCCGACATGCGCATGATGCCCCTTGCCGCTCGTTCATGCGCTGCGGATATAAGGCAGTTGTCGGACTCTTCGAGTACCGACCTACAAAACCGCCCATGCCTTCGTAGGTCGGCGGTCGAAGACCCCGACATGTGTCAGCCACGAACGCAGACACGCGCGGGCGATGCTGGTGAACAGACAGCGTCGGACTCTTCGAGTACCGACCTACAAGACCGCCCATGCCTTCGTAGGTCGGCGGTCGAAGACCCCGACATGTGTCATC
This sequence comes from Limnohabitans sp. DM1, assembly GCF_001269385.1. Classification (GTDB taxonomy): domain Bacteria; phylum Pseudomonadota; class Gammaproteobacteria; order Burkholderiales; family Burkholderiaceae_C; genus Limnohabitans_A. The sequence goes on from NZ_CXOO01000048.1 coordinate 47,217, forward strand.
CCAGCACGCAGACACGCACGGGCGATGCTGGTGAACAGACAGCGTCAGACTCAGCGATTACCGACCTACAAGACCGCCCATGCCTTCGTAGGTCGGCGGTCGAAGACCCCGACATGTGTCATCCCAGCACGCAGACACGCACGGGCGATGCTGGTGAACAGACAGCGTCAGACTCAGCGATTACCGACCTACAAGACCGCCCATGCCTTCGTAGGTCGGCGGTCGAAGACCCCGACATGTGTGAGCTCAGCACGCAGGCACGCGCTGGCGATGTCGGTGAACAGACAGCGTCGGACTCTGCGAGTGCCGACCTACAAAACCCCATATGCCTTGGTAGGTCGGCGGTCGAAGACCCCGACATGTGTCAGCCCAGCACGCAGGCACGCGCTGGCGATGCCGGTGAACAGACGGCGTCGGACTCTGCGAGTGCCGACCTACAAAACCCCATATGCCTTGGTAGGTCGGCGGTCGAAGACCCCGACATGTGCCAGCCCAGCACGCAAACACGCGCGGGCGATGCTGGTGAACAGACAGCGTCAGACTCAGCGATTACCGACCTACAAGACCGCCCATGCCTTCGTAGGTCGGCGGTCGAAGACCCCGACATGTGTCAGCCCAGCACGCAGGCACGCGCTGGCGATGTCGGTGAACAGACAGCGTCGGACTCTGCGAGTACCGACCTACGGACAAGGGGTAATGCGCAGGTCGGCCCTGCCGCGATGGGCCTGCGCACAACACAAGCCATTGGCCAGAGGGTGGAACTTCGACACAGAGGGATGCTTGCACAGGCTGGCAGCGCCCTTCATGTTCGCCAAAGATGGGCTTTCACAAAGACAGACCCATTCAGACTCAGGCAGCTTCAGATCTGCGAGAAGATACAAGCATGAACACAGCCACCACCCTTGACGCCGCCCAAGTCGCGCACCTGCGCAGCTGGGAAGGCCGCAGCGAAACGCTGACCGACGAGATCGTGGCCGCTTCGTTGCGCGGCCAAAGCGCCCTGCTTGATCGCGATGACGCCCGCCAAGCCGCAGGCAGCGAAGTGCCGCCGCTGTGGCACTGGCTGTACTTTTTGCCGCAAGCCCCGCAAAGCCAGATCGGCCCCGATGGTCACCCTTTGCGCGGGGGCTTTTTACCGCCCGTGCCGCTGCCGCGCCGCATGTGGGCCGGTGGACGGCTGCAGTGGCACACCCACAACCCGCTGCGCGTGGGCGACGCCGCGCAAAAGCATTCGCGCATCGCATCCGTCAAGCACAAGGCGGGCCGCACGGGCGACCTGCTGTTTGTCGAGGTTGAACACGCCTTCCACAACGCCCAAGGCCTGTGCCTGACCGAAACGCACGACATCGTTTACCGCGCAGCCGCTGTGCCGGGTGCCCCCGAAGTGCCGCCCGCCGCAGCCGAGATGGGTGCGCCCTGGCAACGCGAGTTCGTGCCCGATCCGGTGTCGCTGTTTCGCTATTCGGCGCTCACCTTCAATGGTCACCGCATCCATTACGACCGCAGCTATGTGACGCAAGAAGAAGGCTACCCCGGCCTTATCGTGCACGGCCCACTCATTGCGACTTTGCTGGTGGACCTGGTGCGCAGGCAAGTGCCCGGTGCGCGTGTGGCCTCGTTCCAGTTTCGCGCCGTGCGCCCCACGTTTGACCTGCACCCCTTCCGGCTGAACGGGCGGCCGTCTGCCGATCGCAAGACGATTGAGCTGTGGGCCTCCGACCACGAAGGCTGGCTCACCATGCAGGCGCAAGCCACGCTGGCCTGAAGCTGCACGCGCATCCATTTTTGAAAATCCATAACCATCACCACCATGCACGCACCCGACCAGTACCAGGACATCCGCGACGCCGTGCGCGACCTCTGCGCCCAGTTCCCTGACGAATACCACCGCAAGGTCGACGAAAAACGCGCTTATCCCGAAGAGTTTGTCGACGCCCTAACCAAAGCCGGTTGGATGGCCGCGCTGATTCCGCAGGAGTACGGCGGCTCGGGCCTGACCATGGCCGAAGCCTCGGTCATCATGGAAGAGATCAACCGCTCGGGCGGCAACTCGGGCGCGTGCCACGGCCAGATGTACGTGATGAATTCCATCGTGCGCAGCGGCTCTGAGGCGCAGAAAAACACGCTCTTGCCCAAGATCGCCACGGGCGAGTTGCGCATCCAGTCCATGGGCGTGACCGAGCCCACCACGGGCAGCGACACCACCAAACTCAAGACCACCGCCGTGCGCAAAGACGGCCGCTGGGTCATCAACGGCCAGAAGGTCTGGATCTCGCGCATCCAGCACAGTGACCTGATGATTCTGCTGGCCCGTACCACGCCCGCCGACCAGGTCACCAAGCGGTCTGAGGGCCTGTCGTGCTTCTTGATCGATTTGAAGCAGGCCATTGGCAACGGTCTGACCGTGCGGCCCATCCTGAACATGGTCAACCACGAGACCAACGAGCTGTTTTTTGACAACCTAGAAATCCCCGAAGACGCGCTCTTGGGCGAAGAAGGCAAAGGCTTCAAGACTTTGCTCGACGGCCTGAACGCCGAGCGCACCCTGATCGCCGCCGAGTGCATTGGCGACGGCTACTGGTTCATCGACCGCGCCACGAAATACGCCAAAGACCGTGTGGTGTTCGGCCGCCCCATCGGCCAAAACCAGGGCGTGCAGTTCCCGATTGCCGACGCTTTCATTGAGCTGGAAGCGGCCAACCTGATGCGCTGGAAGGCCTGCGAAAAAATCGACGCCATGCAAAACGCCGGGGCCGAAGCCAATATGGCCAAGTACCTCGCGGCCAAGGCCAGCTGGGAAGCGGCCAACGTTTGCCTGCAAACGCACGGTGGCTTTGGTTTTGCTTGCGAGTACGACATCGAGCGCAAGTTCCGCGAAACGCGCCTGTACCAGGTGGCCCCGGTCTCGACCAACATGATCTTCAGCTACGTGGCCGAGCACATCCTCGGGCTGCCACGTTCGTTCTAAGTACGAGTGCTCAGCCGCTGCCGATGAACAACATTGAATTTGTAGGAGCCCACCCCGTGGGCGATAAGGCGTGGCACACGCCCTGCAAACCATCGCCCACAGGGGTGGGCTCCTACGGGTGGCCAGGTCTTTGCATTGTCAATCGCACCCATGCACGAACATCGATCCAACGCTTAGAAGTTTTGCAAGAACACCGCATGCCGCCTCTTCATGTAGGAGCCCACGCCGTGGGCGATAAGGCGTGGCACACGCCCTGCAAACCATCGCCCACAGGGGTGGGCTCCTACGGGTGGCCAGGTCTTTGCATTGTCAATCGCACCCATGCACGAACATCGATCCAACGCTTAGAAGTTTTGCAAGAACACCGCATGCCGCCTCTTCATGTAGGAGCCCACCCCGTGGGCGATAAGGCGTGGCACACGCCCTGCAAACCATCGCCCACAGGGGTGGGCTCCTATGGGGACGCGCGCACCGGTGTGCAAGAAACGCACTTCACCATATTCCATCATCTTGAGGCTGGATCGACATGACAAGACCTCTGGACGGCATCACCGTCGTCTCTCTCGAACACGCGATCGCCGCGCCGTTTTGTACGCGGCAACTGGCCGACCTGGGCGCACGCGTCATCAAGATCGAACGCCCCGGCGCAGGCGACTTTGCCCGCGCCTACGACACGCGGGTTTGCGGCCAGTCCTCGCACTTTGTGTGGACCAACCGCTCTAAAGAAAGCCTGACGCTGGACCTCAAAAACCCCGACGCGATGGCCGTGCTGAACAGCCTGCTGCAAAGCGCCGACGTGCTGGTGCAAAACCTCGCGCCCGGCGCGGCTGCACGCATGGGTTTGTCGTTCGAGGCGCTCAGCCCCAAACACCCGAAGTTGATCGTGTGCGACATCTCGGGCTACGGCGAAGACGGCCCCTACCGCGACAAAAAAGCCTACGACCTCTTGATTCAGAGCGAGGCGGGCATGTTGTCCATCACGGGCACGCCCGAAGACCCGTCGAAAACCGGCAACTCGATTGCGGACATTGCGGCCGGTATGTACGCCTACACCAACATCCTGTCGGCCCTGGTGCTGCGCGGCAAAACCGGCCAGGGCAGCCACATCGACGTGTCCATGCTCGAAGCGCTGGCCGAGTGGATGGGTTACCCGCTGTACTACGCCTACGACGGTGCCACTCCGCCGCCACGCAGCGCAGCCTCACACGCCAGCATCTATCCCTATGGCCCGTTTGCGGCGGGCGACGGTGGCACCGTGATGTTGGGCCTGCAAAACGAACGCGAGTGGAAAGTGTTTTGCGAAGTGGTGCTGGGCGATGCCGCTCTGGCCAACGATCCGCGTTTTTGCACCAACGCCTTGCGCAACGTCAACCGAGCGCAGCTCAAGCAAATCATCTTGGGCGTGTTTGCCCCCATGACCACGTCCGAGGTCGAGGCGCGGCTGGACCAGGCGCAAATTGCCAACGCCCGCATGAACGACATGGCCGGTGTCTGGGCGCACCCGCAGCTCAAGGCGCGCGAGCGCTGGCACAAGGTGGGCTCACCTGCGGGCGACATCCCCGCCCTGCTGCCGCCCGGGCGCAACAACCGCTACGACTACCGCATGGACCCCGTACCCGCCGTGGGTGAGCACACCGAAGCCATCTTGCGCGAGCTGGGGCTGGACCATGCGGCGGTGCAGGCCTTGCGCGATGCAAAGGCCATTTGAGTTAAGCGGTCTATGAATCCCCCCCGTAGGTCGGCGGCTTCAGCCCCGACATTGACTCTGTGCCGGAGTCCACAAACGTCGGAGCTCAAGCTACCGACCTACAAGGCAAGGCCTGTGGTTTTCCGTAGGTCGGCGGCTTCAGCCCCGACATTGACTCTGTGCCGAAGCCCACAAACGTCGGAGCTAAAGCTACCGACCTACAGGGCGAGGCCTGTGGTTTTCCGTAGGTCGGCGGCTTTAGCCCCGACAGGGATCAGCCAAGCCATTTGAGACAAAACACAAGGAGACAGCCATGACCCACAACACGACATCCAACACCGCCCAACTCGCCGCCTTTGCCGCAGGCCTTCGCTTCGAGGACATTCCCGAGCCGGTGGTCCGCAAGATCGAAGACCTGCTGGTCGATTGGTTCGGCTCGGCCGTGGCCGGGCACGGCTCGCGCCCGGTGGAGACCATCACCCGCTTTGCGCAGGCCATGGGTCCTGCACAAGGCCCGTCCGAAGTCATCATCAACGGCGCACGCACCACGCCGTATTTGGCCGCCATGGCCAACGCGGCCGCCTCGCATGTGGCCGAGCAAGACGATGTGCACAACGGCTCGGTGTTCCACCCGGCCACGGTGGTGTTTTCGCCTGCTGTGGCGGTGGCCCAAGCCCTGGGCGCGAGCGGCCAGCAACTGCTGGCCGCATCGGTGGTCGGCTACGAAGTCGGCATCCGTGTGGGTGAATTTTTGGGGCGCTCGCACTACCGCGTGTTCCACACCACCGGCACCGCAGGCACGCTGGCCGCAGCAGCGTCCGTGGGCCACCTGCTGGGCCTGAACGCACAGCAAATGCAGCACGCGCTGGGCTCGGCCGGCACGCAGTCGGCGGGCTTGTGGGAGTTCTTGCGCACCGCCGCCGACAGCAAGCAACTGCACACCGCGCACGCGGCCGCAGCGGGCCTCATGTCAGCCTACTTGGCCCAAGACGGCTTCACGGGCGCTGCAGAAATTTTGGAAGGCCCGCAGGGCATGGCTGTGGGCATGTCGAGCGACGCCGACCCGAGCCGCTTGGTGGACGGCTTGGGTACGCGATGGGCCACGGCCGAGACCTCGTTCAAGTACCACGCCAGCTGCCGCCACACCCACCCGGCGGCCGATGCGCTGCTGCATGTCATGCAGACGAATGGCCTGAAGCTCGACGACCTGGCCCAAGTGGTGACCCATGTGCACCAAGGCGCGATCGACGTGCTCGGCCCGGTGGTGCAACCCACCACGGTGCACCAGAGCAAGTTCTCCATGGGCACGGTGCTGGCGCTGGTGGCGCAGCACGGCCACGCAGGCCTGACCGAATTCGACCGCGACTTTTTGAGCCAGCCAACGCAGGCCCTGCGCGACAAAGTCAGCATGGTGCTCGACGCCGAAGTGGACACCGCCTACCCCAAACGCTGGATCGGTAAAGTCACCGTCACCACCACCGACGGCCGCGTGCTGCACGGCCGCGTGGACGAGCCCAAGGGCGACCCGGGCAACACGCTCTCGCGTCAGGAGATCACCGACAAGGCCCTGCGCTTGGCTGCCTTCAGCGGCGGTGCCACGCCCGAAGCCATGCGCCAAAGCGTGGACGCGCTCTGGCAAGTGGCCACTTGGCCCAAGGTGGGGGCTTTGCTGTCATGAGCGGGCCAGTGTCTGCACAAGAAGCCGCCCAGGCTCCCACCCACGGGCTGCCATCGCCGCTGACACAGGCACAGTCTTCGGCACTTGCACTCGCGCGCAGTTTTTTGTTTGTGCCCGGCAACCGCCCCGAGCGCTTTGCCAAGGCCTTGGCCAGCGGCGCAGATGCGGTGATCATCGACCTCGAAGACGCAGTGCCGCTGGACGCCAAAGACGCGGCACGCACGGCACTGCTCAGCGCCTGGTCGGGCTTTGACGCGGCCGAGCGCGCACGCCTCTTGGTGCGCGTCAACCCGGCCGGCACGCCCTGGCACGCAGCTGACTTGGCTGCGCTGGGCGGCTTGCCTGGCCTGGGCGCGGTCATGCTGCCCAAGGCCGAAAACCCACAGCAAGTCGAACACGCTTTCATGGCCAGCGGCGTGCCGGTCTTGCCTTTGATTGAAAGCGCCGAAGGCGTGGGGCAGTTGGATGCCACAGCCCGCGCACAAGGCGTCTTGCGCTTGGGGCTGGGGCACATTGATTTGCAGGCCGATTTGGGGCTCAGCTGCGGACCCGATGAAGCCGAACTCGCCCCCATCCGTGTGGCGTTGGTCGTGGCCTCGCGCCGTGCAGGCTTGCCCGCCCCGGTGGACGGCGTGACCACCGCCACCACCGACGCCGAGGTGCTGGCGCGCGACGCGCAGCGCAGCCTCCGCTTTGGCTTTGGCGCCAAGTTGTGCATCCACCCTGCGCAGGTGGCGGGCGTGCACCAGGCCCTGGCCCCGACCGAAGCCGAATGCGCCTGGGCCGAGCGCGTGCTGGCGGCCGAGGTGCAAGCCCAAGGCGGCGCGTTCAGCGTGGACGGCAAGATGGTCGACCCGCCGGTGCTGCTGCTGGCGCGTCAGATTTTGCTGACCCTGTAGGAGCCCACCCCTGTGGGCGATGATTTGGTGTGGCGGTATGCGGAGAATCGCCCACGGGGTGGGCTCCTACCCAAACCCCCCATCCGCGTCGCCGCTCCACCCCACCCCACTGGCACAATCCCCCCATGTCTGTTCATTTCGATCTGGTGGATTTGCGTCTCATGGTGCGGGTGGCCGAAGCCAACAGCCTCACCAAGGGGGCTGAGGCTTCGCACATCTCGCTGCCTGCGGCCAGCACGCGCATCAAAAACCTTGAAGAAAGCATCGGCGCCAAGCTGCTCAACCGCCACAGCCAGGGCGTGACGCTCACGCCACCGGGGCAAGCCTTTGTGCACCGGGCGAGGTTGGTGCTGGGCCAGATCGAACACCTGCGCGGCGACTTGCAGGAATACGCCAGCGGCATCAAAGGCCACCTGCGCGTGTACGCCAACACCACCGCCCTGGGCGAGTTCTTGCCCGAGGTGCTCAAGCGCTACCTGGCCACGCACCCGGACGTGAACATCGATCTGCAAGAAAAACTGTCCAACGAAATCGTGCGCGCCGTGATGGACGGCAAGACCGACATCGGCATCGTGGCCGGATCAGTCCGCACTGAAAACCTGCAAACCCTGCCTTATCGCTCCGACAGCCTGGTGCTGGTGGTGCCGCATCTGCACCCTGTGGCGGACTTGCCCAGCATGCCGCTGATCGACGCGCTGGAGTTTGACCATGTGGGCCTGCACGAAGCCAGCGCGCTGCATGGGTTCTTGAACCGCGAATGCGAGCAGCTCAACAAGCCGCTCAAGGTGCGCATTCAGGTCAGCAGCTTCGAGTCGGCCTGCCGCATGATCGAAGCCGGTGTGGGCGTGGGCGTGCTGCCCGAATCGGCTGCCCGCCGCCACGCCCGCAGCATGGCCATCCGCCTGGTGCCGCTGTCAGACGCCTGGGCCATCCGTTCCATGCAAATTTGCGTGCGCAACTTCGACGAACTGCCCAACTTTGCGCGGGACTTGATTGATTTGTTGTCAGAGGATGCGCGGCTGGCACAACCCGCATTGATTGACTGACCCAAGCTTCAAGAATGGGCAAGGGATTGGGCAGACCTTTCGAACAAGCGGGGTGACCGTGCCGGGCTTTCTTCTGAAGACAGTATTACTGACATAAAATCAAGTAAGACTTTCAGGAGTTCGCATGAGCACCACCCTCACCATCAAAGGCCAAGTCACCATCCCCAAGCCCATCCGCGATGCCATGGGTTTGACCCCAGGCAGCGCCATCGACTTTGCCGTCAACCGCAACGGCGAAGTGGTGCTGCACAAAGCCGACAGCGGCAAGGCCACCCGCAAGGCCAAGCCCCAGCCTGACCGCTTTGAAGCCGCCCGAGGCAAAGCCGACGTGGCCTGGAAAACGCAAGACCTGATGGCCTTGCTGCGTGGTTGAGCCGTCACTTCGCATGCTGGTCGACACCAACGTCCTGGTGGACGTGCTTGAAAACGATCCCACATGGGCCGACTGGTCCATTGCGCAACTTCGCGCCCAGGCGCAAATCCACCGCCTGGTCATCAACCCCGTGATCTACGCCGAACTGTCGCTGACCTTCAGCACCGTGGAGGCGCTGGACGCCACGCTGGCTGACTTGCAAATCCCGGTGATCGAGACACCCAAGCCCGCGCTGTTTTTGGCGGGCAAAGCCTTTGTGCAATACCGCAGGCAAGGTGGCACCAAAACCAATGTGCTGGCCGACTTTTTTATTGGCGCACATGCTGCGGTGGCGGGCTTGCCCGTGCTGACGCGGGATGTGCGGCGGTATGCGAGCTACTTTCCTACGGTGCGATTGATCGCGCCTTGAATCAATTGAAGAGAAAAAGATGACACAAGAAAAAACCCCATTCAGCCAATTCCAAACATTTCTGGGCGAAATGTTCCAGTTTGACCACAACGAGTTGGACTTTGGCTTGTTCAAGGTCCTGCGCCTCAAACGCACTTACATTGAGCAATTCATCAATGGCAATGGACCGCAGGATTTGCGCAGCATCGTCACCCGTGAGCTGGACGCCATTCGTTCGGCTGATGATGCAGACGAACGCCAATGGCTGGCCAACCGTTGCGAACACCTTGGGCCGAAGCCCCGCAAGGCCTGGGACAACGTGTTGGGCCATGTGCAAGACGCCAAGTTGCACGATGTGTTGCGCAAGGCCATTGAGCAAGCAGAAGAAGACGACAAACTCACGTTGACCATGGAGCGACTGGACCGCTGGCTGCAATCTCAGCAGCACAGTGCCAGTCATCTGGAGGCCCAGCTCTACAACTACCTGCTGAACTTCTTTGAGCTGTATTACCAAAACGGCGATTTTGGCTACAACAGCCGCGCCAACAGCGCCTTCAAAGTGCCCTACGAGGCCGACTACGACGGCACGGACACGATGTTTCACTACAAACACAAGGACTGCTACTACATCAAAACCGCCAACAGCTTCCCAGAAGTGCGGATGGACGTGCTGGGCAAGAAGCTGGTGTTTCGTTTGCAGGCCGGTGGCGATGGCGAAGCCACCGCCCAAAACAACAACAAAGACGCAGACATCAAGCTTTACAAGCTGGTCGGCGTGGCCGAGCAAGACGGCGAATGTGTGGTGAGCTTTCAGCTGGCCAAGGCTGGTACACCCAAGGCCGAGATTTACCCGCAAGTCATGCAGGCACTCATGGGCCATGAAGCGGGCAGTGCCGACATCCAGCGCTACCTCTGGCAAAAGAGCACCGATGGCGTCAAGCCCATCTTCAAAGACTTGGGGCGCGACCACGACAAAACCGAAGGCGGGCAGGTCAAAGGCATCAACCAGTTGCGCTTGTCAGTCGACACTTACTTGGAAGCGCTGTCCAAACAAGACGCCTTCAAAGCAATGGGCAAAAACGCCCCTGAACGACAAAAAGCGCTGGAAGACGATGCCACCGCCCAAGCCCTGCTGCTAATCGACAAAAACCTCAACCGCTTTTACGTAGGGCAAGACGCTGACTACTTCATCCACAAAGACCTGCACGGTTTTTTGAGCCGAGAAAAAGACCGCTTCATCAAGAACGTCATCTTCAGCAACCTCGACGCCTTGTTGGAATTGCGCGCCGATGCCGCCACCCGCGTGATTGCCCGCGCTTTTAACGCCGTGGCCAGCCGACTTATCGAGTTTTTGGACGCGACCGAAACCTTTCAAAAGAACCTGTTCACCCTTAAAAAGAAAGTCATCGACACGCATTGGCTGATCTCGCTGGGCAAGATTCCCCAAACCTATTGGCCGCGCCTGCTGGCCCATGCGCCGCTGCGTGACTATTGGCAGCACGAATTCAAGCAAACCGTGAGCGCCAACGCCACACTGAAAGACCTGCAAGCCCTGCCCACGCTGGTGGTGGACACCAGCCTCTTCACCAGCGAACAAGACAAAGCCTTGATCGACGAGATCCTGTCCGATCCTGCGTTTGACCATCTGGACGAACAAACAGACGGGCTGTTGATTCACTCTGAGAACTGGCAGGCGCTCAACCTGCTGCAAGAGAAGTTTCGCGAACGCATCCAGTGCATCTACATCGACCCACCTTACAACACGGGTGGTGATGGCTTTCTCTACAAAGACAGTTTTCGGCATTCAAGCTGGGCCGCGATGATGGCTGATCGATTGGCCTTGGCCAAGCCTCTGCTGGGCTCACACGGTGTGTTGTTTGCCAGCATTGATGACAAGGAGCGGTTGAGTTTGGAGCGCTTGCTTGCCGATACCTTTGGCGCAGAAAACCGGGTGGAAGAGTTGATTTGGGCGCAGAACACCAACAAAAATAAATCACCAACGTATTCGACCAACCACGAATATGTGGAGGTATTTGCGCGCAGCTTACCCGCAGTCAGTCAGGCTCCTTCTATGTTCCGTGAACCCAAGCCAGGCTTTTCGGCCGTGATGGAGCTGGTGGAAAAACTGAATATCGATTACCCGAAGATCGATTTCGTTGAAAAAGAGATCAAGGCACTCTTCGATCAACACAAAGTTGACTTGACGGAAGAACTGGAAGAGCAGGGGTTGGAGTACGACAAAACGCTCGATTCGTGGAAAGGTTTGTACAACTACAACAGAGCCGAATATCGCGATGCAGATGGAAAGTTAGTTTCGGAAGGTAAGGCAATAGAAAAAAAAGCCAGTATTTGGATTTGGCGTGAGAGTGATGTGTCGATGCCTCAAGTCAAACAAGATTCTCAAAAAGCGGAATTTCGTGATCCTCAATCGCCTACATACCGTTTTTACACGCCCAAGCACCCAATCACCGGTATAGAAGTGCCAGCGCCGAAAAGGGGTTGGGCATGGCCCTATAACAGGATGGAAGGGCAGACCTCTTGTTTTGTCGAGTTGGATGATGACCATCGCATCGAATGGGGTGACGGAAAGAAAGCCAAGATCCCGCAAATCAAACGTTATTTACACGAAACAGACACCATCGTAGGTAAATCGGTGGTGATTGATTATTCGGATGGTGAAAAAGATTTGACCGCTGTTTTTGGTAAAACAAGAACCTTTGCAAGCCCCAAGCCTGTGAGCTTGATTGATCGAATCATTCAGCAAACTGCAGAGTCTAAACAGTGGGTATTTGATTTCTTTGGGGGCTCTGGCACAACGGCTCATGCAGTCATTGCGGGAGAGGAAGAGCGAAAGTTTTTGCTTTCAGAAATGGGTGATCATTTTCATACAGTTTTGAAGCCCCGCATTGCACGTCTGATGTACAGTCCGCACTGGAAAAACGGTTCACCTAGCGCAGCCCATCGCCGCCGCCACATCGTGAAGGTGCAGCGACTGGAGCAGTATGAAGACGTGGTGAACAGCCTTGATAGCACTTGGGACAAATCCACGATGCCCCCCGGTGTGCCACTGCGCTACCTGTTCCGACCCGAGCAGAACACGGTGCGCCAATCGCTCAACCTGAGCCAGCCATTTGCCAACAGCCTGCGTGCAGGCAAGCTGGGTGATTTGGCCTCGGTGGACTTGCTGGAAACCTGGGCTTTGTTGCAGGGCTACTGGGTGCGCACGCGCAAGGTGATGGCGCAAAGCGGCAAACGCTACGCGGTGCTGGAAACCGAATGTGGCTGCTTGGTGCTGTTGCGTGACATTACCGAGGGTGAAGACGACAGCGTGGCCGTGAACGCCATTGCGGCCAGCTACACCAACGCCGATGGCAGCGCGCGCGTTCAGCGCCTGGAGCTGAACCAATGGGTCGACCTGCGAAAAATCAAGCTGCCATGCACGCTGATCACCGCCAGCGACTTTGACCGGGGCACATCATGGAACTGAGGCTCTACAACAGCCTGAAGTTTGGCTTGCTGGGCGGTTTGGTTGCGGCCAGCGAAAGGCATGACGCGGCGTATCAAAAGGCGGTGGAGGCCTATGGCCCCGAGTCGGAAACAGGCATCAAGAAATGGGCACGCGATTCGATTGCCGATTGGCTGGCCCGCTACAACCAGTTGGTCAGCCGCCCGGTGCGGCTGCGCTATTACCAAATTCTGGCCTTGTATTTCACCGAGGCCGTGCTGCGTGATGTGCGAGAGCAAGGCGCGGACAGGGGCGCAGAACTCAATGGCCTGCGCCGCAACATGCTGGCCTATTGGATGGCCACGGGCAGCGGCAAGACGCTGCTGATGCATCTGAATATCCTCCAATACATCGACCACATTGGCGGCATGCAGGCGTTTGACGAGTTGCAAATCATTTTGACCACGCCGGGTGTGAACCTGATTGACCAGCACCGCCGCGAGTTGACGCCGCTGGTGGACGCGCTCAACCGCCAGTGCGCCAATCGCATCAAGCTCACAGTGGAGTCCACTGGCAGCTTGCTCAACCACGAGCGGGGCTACTTCAACCTGCCACCATCCAGCCGGGTATTCCGTTTGGTGTTAGTGGACGAGGGGCACATTGGTTTGGCGGGTGGCGGCAAGGACGCGGGCGCTTTCAAGACGCTGCGACACAACCTAGCCGACTTTCCCAACGCCTTTTTGTTTGAGTATTCGGCCACCTACCACGGCATCAGTGACAAGCATGTGGCCGAGTACAGTGACCAGATTGTTTACGACTACAACTACTACCGTTTTTACAAAGACGGCTACGGCAAGGACTACAGCATTCAAAAAGTGGCATCGGACGGTGTTGCCAAGGGCGAGGAGGCGTGGACCAATTTCCAGCTGGCCTTTGAAACGCTGGCCGACAAGTTGTCTGTGCATGAAGAGCTGCGGCTGACCGATCACGGTCTGGGCTTTGTGAGCGCCTTTGCAGACAAACCGCTGATTGCCTTCATGGGCAACACGGTGGAGGACAAAAAGAAAGAGGGCAAAGGCGATGACGACGAGGTGTCGGACATTCGCAAACTGTTGGCTTACTTGGCCAAGCTGACGCCCACGCAACGCGCACGCTTGGCGTCGGTCTTTAACGGTGACCACGTAGGCCACCTGATGTTGACGCGTTGCGCTGCGGTCACGGACGAGATTTACCTGTCTTGGGGTGACGGCGCTTATTGGGGCATTGTCAACGTGGGCAATGGCGACAAGTTTTTCAACGAGTCCGAGGGCCACCCTGAACTGAAAGATGCACACGGCCTGCCGCTGGTCCAATTGCGCAAAGCGCCGATTGTGGAGCGACGTTTTCAGTTTGGCGACATTGACTTGCCGGGGTCACCCATCAATGTGCTGGTGGGCAGCCGCAAGTTTGCCGAGGGCTGGAACTGTTACCGCGTGTCGGTGATTGGTTTGATCAATTTGGGGTCTAGCAAGGGCAACAAGATCATTCAGATTTTTGGCCGTGGTGTGCGGCTCAAAGGCTTGCAGGCAGACGGTAAGCGCCGTTTCATTGCGCACGGCGATGACTACGATGCACTCATCGATGACGATACGCCCGAGAACCGTTTGCGCCGACTTGAAACGCTGAATGTTTTCAGCTTGAAAAGCACATATCTGGAAGTGTTCTTGAAGGGCTTGGAGCAGGAAATGCCGCGTTGGGTGTTGGAGCGCCGAGTGCCAGTTCATGCCCAAAGTCTGAAGCTGGGCAGGTCCAGTGAGTCGTTTGACCAATACGCTGCCAAGTTGCCCATTTTCAAGGTAGGCCGCGATGAGACCGAGCCACGCTTGTTGGCCACGCTCACATTTCAAAACGGAGAACCTAAATGGCAGTGGTCCTACTTTCATGCGGAAACAGAAGAAAGTGGTGAGCTGGCCCGTTTTTCAATCAGCATGGATGTTCGCCCGGATGTGACGGACACCCCGCATAACTTGGCCCAGCTTTTGCGCGACGCTGTTGCAGAAGGCCCCACCAGTTTCTTCCCATTGACGGAGATGGAGCTCAGGCTGCATGCTCTGCAACGTGGGCGGCGCATGCAGTTGTTGGTGCAAGAGGCATCAGGCCTGCGGCCTTTGAATTTACTGGACGTATTGAGGCTGGTGGACAGGGTGGATTACCACCGCAGCTGGTCGGACTGCAATTTTTTTGTACGTGAACAGTTGCTGTCTCAGACCTTGACCGAAACGATTTCCCAGCTGCACAACAAGTTGATTTATGACTTGAACAAACGCCGCTACCGCATTGGTGAGCCTTTGCGTCAGTCTTCACCCGGTGAGCCGGGTGACTTTGTGAGTCATTACGATTTGCGGCTGGAGTTTGGCCAAGAAGCAGACAAGCAAGGCTTTGAACGGCAATATCCTTCGCCGCAGTTGCCGACCCAGCTGCCGCTGGATTTGCTGGAATCACGACACATTTACGCGCCACTTTTCCAAAGTGCTGAAAACAAAGGCGTCACGCAAGGGCTCAGACTCAAAACACTGTCGATCAGTCCTGATGCATTGAATCCAGGTGAACGCAAGTTTGTGCAAGACATACACAACTTCTTGGCCAACCCGGTCAACCAGGGACGTTTAAGAGCCTTTGATTTTTATTTGATGCGCAACGTCGAGAGCTTGCGTTCAGTCGGTGTGTACCTGGAGACAGAGACCCGTGCGTATTACCCAGACTTTGTGCTTTGGGCCGTCAGCGATAAAAAGACCCATGTCATGCTGGTGGACCCCAAAGGTCAATCCGGCATCCAAGATTGGAATTCGTTGGAGGCCTTCAATGCCAAGGTGGCCATTGCAAAAAATGGTGATTTGGTGGAGTTGGCTAAAAAATTAACTTCACACGCTGGCAAAGCTTTTGCGGTGGATTCATTCATCTTGCTTCGCAAGTCCTCGCCGTTGGGGCAGGCGAAAGGTGATTACTACAACGAGAAAGAGGCCAACGATATGGAGAAATTGCATGTTCTGCACCTCAACTGGTCGCCTGCCGACGAACACGGAAACCGGGTTGATGAAGCAGGCGATCATGTTCCGATGCCGCCGGAAGAGCGTTGCTATGTGGAGCGGATGCTGGCGTGTGCTGGGCTTATCTGAACCGTTTACAAACCATATCCACCTCACCAAGCGCGCCACCTGCGCTTAACTCAAACCCAAATCCTCGTGCACGGTTTGGCCTGAGCTGTGGGGCAGTTCCACCACTATTTGGCGGTGTTGGGTTTGTGGGTTGGTAAAGTCACACGCCATGTTGTTGATCGGCCTAGTCAAGACCGTGGCTTCGATGTGTTGTTTGAGCAAATGTCGTTGTTGCTGAGCTCGAACCAGTCACCGTTCACCCAGCAAAGGCGAGCGCCCTATCTTGTTTGTTTCCGCTGCCAGCTTCGGCGGCGCAGAAAACCCCTCAAACGCATCGCTGGCCGCCCAGTCTCCCACGGCATACACGCGTTGATCGCGCAGGCCCTGAACGCCTTCGGCCCAAGCCAGCAGCATGCGTTTGCCAATGTCTTCAAAGCCGGGGTGGTCGGTCATGGCTTGGCGCACATCGCGGCCCACGTCGGCCACGGCGTCGCTGATGGCTTGCACCATGTGCAGCTGTTCTTTGGGCTGGATGCCGAAGGTGGCGGCGATGAACTTTTGCAGGTTCTTGCCGGGCAGCCAGGTTTTTTTGCCCATGAATCCAATGCCCGGCGGGTTGTGCTGAAAGCCCGCATACACGCTGGTGGTCAGCATGTCGTAGGTGGGCGACAGGTGAACGTCGGCGCGGCTGGTGTAGAGCAGGGCCAGGTTTTTGGCGTGGCAGTCGGCGTTGCGCAGTGCATAGGTCAGCAGCAAGGTGTTGGCCAGTTGGCGAAAGGTCTCCAGCCGCTGCGGTCCGGGCACATGGTCGCGCACAGCTTTGGCGATGCGCTCCCAAGTGGTGTCGTATTTGGCGGCAGGGCGCAGGCCCAGCAGGCTGCAAAAGTCTTCCATGCCCCAGTGGGGCTGGCCGTGCTCGTCCACATCAAAGAGGTGCACCACCAGGGCTTGACCGTCGTTGGACACTTGCGTGTGAGCCGTGGGCATGATGCGCCGCGCCACTTGCATGCACAGGTGTTCGTTCAAGGCCACAAAGGGCAGCCGGGCGCTGGAGCCTTTGACGATGTGCCGTCGGGTGATCAGGCTGGCTTTGGGGTTGGAGCCGAGTGGCTGGGCTTCTTCCGTTTGCGCGTCCAAAAACTTGGGCACCACGCCCGACACGCCGCTGGTGGCGTGTTCGCGCACCAGCGCGGCAAAGGCGGCTTCGGAGTTGTCGCCCTTGAGCAGCGCAGCCACGTCAATGGGCTTGGCGGGCTCGGTCAGCGTCGCGCCGGGGGCGGCCACTTGCAGGCGGCCGACCATGTTGCGGCCAATGACCGAGAGCAGTGCCGCAGGGCTGGCGCCAATGTGCGGGCCAAATTGTTCTTGCAGCACCTGCAGCAAATAGCCTTCGGGCAGGTTCATTTGCAGCACGGGCGGCAGCTGGTCGTCCCAGACATAGCTTTCGGTGCGCACCGGCATGGTGAGCGACACGAAGTCGTCTGGGGCCAAACCGGGGTGGTAAGTCAGCACGCTTTTGAAGTCGCCTGATGGCTCCAGCGTGGCCACTTCGCGGCCCAGCACATAGACGGACAGTGACATCAAGTGGCTCCTGACTCGGGTGTGGCTGTTTGCGAACGTTCACGCCGCAGCTCGTCCAGGTTGCCGCTCTGGCCCTGGGTCATCACGTTCAGCTCGGCCCCCAGAACGGCCAGCACCGCCAGCAGCTTGCGCGTGCCAAATTCAGCGCTGCGGCCGCGTTCGAAACGCGACAACGATTCCGCCGTCACGCCCGCCATGGCCGCGACATCGCCTTGCTTGAGGCCCAACTGTTTGCGACGTGCGGCCACGGCTTCACCGAGTTCTTGGAGGGTTTGCACTTGATTTTTACGTCAAAAAATTTAGAATTTGAAAGACATTTTGATTTAAATATCAAAAAATGCAAGACAAATCAGCTGTGACAACTCAAAAGCAAGGTCCAAGCAGACACTGCGCTGCGGCCCACAGCGCGAAGACTGGGGCCAACAAATCCACGCGCAGCCCCTTTCTCTAGCTTTTTCTAATAATGTATATCTCATGCTAGTTATACTTGCATATAAACTCATAGAGTTGAAGCAAAAGGAGACGCCATGGATGAAGTGAGAAACCCATTTGCGCCTGGCGCTGGGAGTCGGCCACCAGAGCTTGCGGGACGGGAAACCATCCTTCAGGACGCGCAGATCGCCATTCAAAGGGCGTTGTTAGGCAAGCCCAGTCGCTCACAGATGTTGCTGGGTTTGCGTGGCGTTGGAAAGACAGTGCTGCTGAACAAAATCGAAGAGTTGGCCGAAACCGCGGGACACCTGACATCCTCGATCGAAGCGCCAGAGGGAAAGGCGCTCAGTGAGTTGCTCGTGCCCAAAATCAACCAAGTCTTGCGTAAACTCTCGACTTCGGAGAGCGCGAAGGCCAAAGCCCATCAGGCTCTTCGGGCACTTCGATCTTTCGCTTCTGCGTTCAAGCTCTCGTACGGCGATGCTTCCATTTCGGTTGATCCGGAAGTAGGTATCGCGGACAGTGGTGATATGGAGGCGGATCTGCCCGAATTGTTCGTGCGCGTGGGTGAGGCTGCAAAGGCCGCAGGTAAGGCCTGGACGCTTCTCATTGACGAAGTACAGTACCTGCGCTCTAAAGATCTGGCCGCTCTGATCGTCGCACTCCACAAGGTGAACCAGAAAGACTTGCCTGTTTTGTTTTTCGGTGCGGGGCTGCCACAGGTTGCAGCACTTTCGGGCGATGCCAAATCCTATGCGGAACGGCTCTTTCACTATCCTGCGGTTGGTGCACTGGGGGAGGAGGATGCGGAGACCGCCATCAGGCAGCCTATCGAGGGTGAAGGTGAGGAGATTGACGACAACGCCATCAAAGAGATCTTGGCGAAGACCAAAGGCTATCCCTATTTCCTGCAAGAGTGGGGCTATCAGTGCTGGAACATCGGCAAGGGGCCGCGCATCCATCTCGAGGATGCATCAAAAGCAGCAGGGGAGGCGACAAAACGGCTTGACGAAGGCTTCTTCAAGGTTCGTTTTGACCGCTTAACGCCCAAGGAGCGAGAGTACGTGATCGCGATGGCCAAATTGGGTGCTGGACCGTACAGGTCATCAGATGTCGCAGAAGCACTGCAAGAAACGCATCAAAGTCTGGGTCCGCGGCGCGCGCAGATCATCAGCAAGGGAATGATTTATAGCCCATCTCACGGTGACATTGCCTTCACCGTACCCTTGTTCAACGAATACCTGATCCGCAACTACGTGGAAAAAGCGGGCAAAGAGTAGGTGTGCAGAGGGTAAATGAGCGCTGTTTGTGTGCTGCCTGATGCGCTCAAGGGGCATGGTTGCAGTGGCAGATGAGGCTTTCATGACCATGAGCCACCGAGCGCAAAGTCACTGCAACCACAGCCCCTGTTCACTTGCAATCACCCCCTCAAACCACCCCCCGCGCCACCAGCCCCGCCACTTGCGCCTCACTCAGCCCCAGCTCTTCGCGCAAGGCTTGCAGGCTGTGCTCACCCAGCTGTGGCGGTGCTTGGTGTGTCACGGGCGAAGCAGAGAAGTTCAGCGGGCTGCGCACCAGGCGCACGGTTTGGCCTGAGCTGTGGGGCAGTTCCACCACCATCTGGCGGTGTTGGGTTTGCGGGTCGGCAAAGACCTGGGCCATGTTGTTGATCGGTCCGGCCGGGACGTTGGCAGCGCTCAGTTGTTCCAGCAACTGGGCGCGGGGTTGTGTGCGCACCAGTGCCTGCAAGGCGCCCTGCAGTTCGCTGCGGTGGGCGATGCGTTGCATGTTGGTGGCAAAGCGGGGGTCGGCGGGCATGTCGGGTGCGCCCAGCACGGTGCACAGTTGGCCAAATTGCGTGTTGTTGCCCGCCGCGATGATGAGTCGGCCTTCGGCGCATTCAAAGACTTCGGACGGTGATGCAATCGGGTTGGTGTTGCCCACGCGTTGTGGCGATTGGCCGCTCATCAAATAACCCACGGCCAAGTGGCCGTTGAAGGCGACGGTGGCGTCCAGCATGGCCGCGTCGATGGCCTGGCCTTGGCCGGTTTTTTGGCGGTGCATCAGAGCGCCCAAAATCCCGATGGTGGCGTACAGCCCCGTCACCATGTCGGTCATGGGGATGGCGGTGCGCATGGGGCCGCCGCTGGGCTGATCGTCGGGCAGGCCGCAGGTGCTCATGGGCCCGGCCATGCCTTGCAAGATGAAGTCATACGCGGGCTTGGGCGCAGACGGCCCGGTCTGGCCAAAGCCGGTGACCGAGCAGTAGATCAGCTCGGGTTTCAGGCGTCGCAGGCTGTCGGCGTCCAGACCGTATTTGGCCAGGGACCCGACCTTGTAGTTCTCCACCACAACGTCGCAGCGCAGCGCCAGGTCGCGCACGATTTGCGCGCCTTCTTCGCTGGCTATGTCCACCGTGATGGATTGCTTGCCCCGGTTGTAGGCCAGGTACAGGGCCGAGTCGTTGCTGGGTTGGCCCGTGGCGGGATCTTGCAAAAAAGGCCCCATGCGCCGCGTGTCGTCACCTTCACCAGGTTTTTCAATCTTGTAAACCTTGGCCCCCATGTCGGCCAGGATCTGCGTGCACATGGGGCCGGCGATCACGCGGGTCAGGTCGAGGACCTTGATGCCTTCCAGAATGGGGTTCATGGCGTGTTGGCTTTCTGTGGGGTGTCGTGTTGGAAGTTGGCCAGCACCGAGGCAGGCACGCGCAGCGGCATGTCCAGCAGCATTTGTGCAAACGATTTGCCCAGCGGGTCCGAGCGCAAGCTGCACACGCCGCCGCCGCCCAGCGCTTGGTGCAACACAAAGTTCAGGGCTTGCAGGCCCGGCACTTCGTAGCGCAACACCGGCCCTTGCACGAGGTGGCTGAAATAGGCCTGCACCTGCGCTGCTTGCAGCTGTGCGCGCAGCCAGGCCCAGGCCTTGGGGTGCCGTGCAATCACGCCGATGTTTTCGTCATCGCCCTTGTCGCCACTGCGCGCCCAGGCCAGGTCGATGAGGCGGCAGTCGTGCAGGGGTTCGTTGTCGTGCGCGTTCTCAGGCAAGGTTGGGTTGGCAGGTGGCGTGGCTTCGGTGCGAGTTGTCTGCGTCGCAGCGCTGGCCGCGTGGTCACTGGCGTCCACGAGCTGATCGTCCAGCCGCATCTGCAAACGCACCTGCGTTTTGGGCAGCATGAACGAACACAGTTTGATGACTGGCTGAATATCTGCCCGCCCCGAAAACGAAGACCGCGTGCCCGGCCCCATGGAGGTGCCGCTGCTCGCGCATTCGCGTTGCAGCACCGCCAGGGCCTTGGCTTGTGCGTGTCGCACGGCGATGCGCAGCACCACCTCACGGGCGGTGTGGGCTTGTGCGTGCGGGCCGTAATGCGACTCGCCGCCCAGCAGCTCCACACAGGTCTCGCTGTAATCACCAAAGCCCTGCGCGGCCATCATGGCGCTTGAGCGGGTCAACAGGGCTTGCGCCGTGCGCTCGGCCTTGAGCGGCGCGTCGATGCCGCGAATGGCCAGCATCAACTGCAGTTGATAGCCGTCTTGCCAAGTGGCGTTGGCTTTGTAGTGTGTGGGGGCGGGCAGGCCGCGTGCGCCGCTGACTTTCACCGTGTCTTGGCCAGTGCGTTCCACCAGCACATGCCGCCAGTCGCACCCCACGTCGGGCATGAGGTAGTTCGCCGGGTCGCCCACTTCGTAAAGGATTTGTTCGGCCACCGCGCCGGGGTGGATCAGGCCGCCTGTGCTTTCGGGTTTGCTCAGCACCAGGCTGCCGTCTGGGGCCACGTCGATCACCGGGTAGCCAATATTCGCCCAGTTGGGCACGTCTTGCCAGTCGGTGAACAGGCCGCCCGTGGCCTGCGCGCCGCACTCGATCAGGTGGCCTGCCAGGGTGCCAGCCGACAGTCGGTCCCAGTCTTGCCACGACCAGCCGAACTCATGCACCAGTGCGCCCAGCACCACCGCGCTGTCCACGCAGCGGCCGGTGATGACCACATCCGCCCCGGCCGCCAGTGCTTGGGCAATGCCGCGTGCGCCCACATAGGCGTTGGCCGACAGGGGGCGCTCGGGCAAGGTTGCATCGGCCGTGGTGCGCACGCCCTGCGCGTGCAGCGCAGGCATCTGGGGCATCAGGTCATCACCCGTGAGCACCGCCACGCGCAGCGCGATGCCTTGCTTTTCAGCGACCTGCAGCAGCGCATCGCGGCAGCCTTCGGGGTTGAGGCCGCCCGCATTGGCAATGACCTTGATGCCCCGCTCGTGGATGGCCAACAGGTGCGGCGTCATGACGGCCTGCACGAAGTCGGTCGCGTAACCCAGCGCCGGGTCTTTGGCGCGGGCCTTGGCCAGGATGGCCATGGTGGTTTCGGCCAGGTAGTCGTAGACCAGATATTGCAGGTCCGGCACCTGCAAGAGCTGCGGCGTGGCCATGGCCGAGTCCCCCCAAAACCCGCAGGCCCCACCGATGCGCACGCGACCCTCTGTTGATCCGGCTTCCCTATTCGTAGGCGTTTCACCCATGGCACTGCTCCCGTAGGAGCCCACCCTGTGGGCGATTGGGCGTGGCACACGCCCACAAAACCATCGCCCACAGGGGTGGGCTCCTACGCCAAGAGGCACTGCCCAGATTCGCCTTCATATCGCCTCCGCTTCGATCTGCAGTATCGTTGAACCGAACCCCATATTCGTTTGAGTTTCAGCCACGGCGCTGCCCCCGTAGGAGCCCACCCTGTGGGCGATTGGGCGTGGCACACGCCCACAAAACCATCGCCCACAGGGGTGGGCTCCTACGCCAAGAGGCACTGCCCAGATTCGCCTTCATGCCGCCTCCGCTTCAATCTGCAGCAGCAGCGTGCCTTTGAGGGCCTGCCCCCCCGACTGCACGCGCAGCTCGCGCACCACGCCGGTGATCGGCGCGGTCAGTGTGTGTTCCATCTTCATGGCTTCGAGCACCAGCAGGCGCTCACCCGTCTGCACCGGCTGGCCTGGCGACACCATCACCTGTAAAACGCGGGCGGTGAGGGGGGCCAGCACTGCGCCGCTGCCAGCGCTTGCCTCGGCCTGGCCGTGGGCGACGGGGCAATCAAAAGTCCATGCACGGCCTGCATGAAAAATCTGCACCCCGTTCTCGGTGCGGGCGCTGCAAATTTGCTCGCGCAGGCCTTGGCACGCCAGCGCCAGTTCGGTGCGCGCGGCGTCTTGCCATTGCACATGGGTCAGGCTTGTGGTGCCGGTGTCGGCTTGGGCACTGCTGGCAGCACCCAGGGCCGTGCACTGCACCTGCCAGCCCATGCCCTGGGTGTGGATGCGGTAGCGCCAGCGCTGCTCGCCCCATTGCAGCAGGCCTTGCGCTTGGCCTTGCCCCAATGCACCTGCATGCACATGGCCATCGGCGGTGGTGGGCAAGTTGTGCACTTGGGCGGCCATGGCCGCCAGCGCCACGGTGTGCGCACTGGGCACGGGCGCGGCCGGTGGCAGGCCCATGCGTTCGGCCACAAAGCCGGTGTGCACGCGTGCGCCCTGCACAAACACCGCATCGGCCAGGCAGTCGGCCAAAAAGCCTTGGTTGCTGGGCAGGCCCAGCAGCACGCACTGGCGCACGGCCAACAGCAGCTTGCGCCGGGCTTCTTCGCGGTCACTGCCGTGCGCCACGATCTTGGCCACCATGGAGTCGTAATGCGGGCTGACCTGCCCGCCTTCGCGCAGCGCGCTGTCGATGCGCACATCGTGGCCCGTGCTCTGTGGTGTGGGCGGCCGCCAGCGCAGCACCGGGCCGGTCTGCGGCAAAAAGCCTGCGGGCACGTCTTCGGCCGTGAGCCGCACTTCGATGGCGTGGCCTTTGAGTTGGATGTCGGCCTGCTGCCAAGGCAGGGCCTGGCCGCTGGCCACACGCAGCTGCCACTCCACCAGGTCCAGGCCAGTGATGGCTTCGGTGACCGCGTGTTCGACCTGCAGCCGGGTGTTCATCTCCATGAAGTAGAACTGTCCCTCGGCGTCGAGCAGAAATTCCATGGTGCCCGCGCCGACATAGCCCATGGCGCGGGCGCTGTCCACCGCCACCTGGCCCATGCGTGCACGCAGCTCGGCGTTCACGGCGGGCGAGGGCGCTTCTTCGATCAGCTTTTGGTGACGCCGCTGCACCGAGCAGTCGCGCTCGCCCAGGTGCACCACATGCCCGTGGCTGTCGGCCAGCAGCTGGATCTCGACATGGCGCGGGTCGATGAGGGCGCTCTCCAGAATCAGCTCGTCCGACCCAAAAGCCGTGCGCGCTTCCGAGCGGGCCGAGGCCAGCGCCGCAGGCAGTGCATCGGGCGTGTCCACCCGCCGCATGCCGCGCCCGCCGCCACCGGCAGCGGCCTTGCACATGATGGGAAAGCCGATGCGCGCTGCTTCAAGAACAAACGCTTCGTCGCTTTGATCCTGACCTTCGTAGCCGGGAATGCAGGGCATGCCCCAGCCTTGCATCAGCCGCTTGGCCCCGGCCTTGTTGCCCATGGCGCGGATGCTGTCGCCAGACGGGCCAATGAACACCAGGCCAGCCGTGTCCACCGCGTCGGCAAAGGCATCGTTTTCAGACAAAAAGCCATAGCCCGGGTGCACCGCGTCGGCCCCGGCGAGTTGGGCCGCTTGCAGGATGGCCTCGATGTTCAGGTAGGACTGTGCAGGCGCTGCCGGGCCGATGCACACCGCGCGGTCAGCCGCTTGCACATGTGGGCTGTCACGGTCGGCTTCGGAATACACGGCCACGGTGCCATAGCCCAGGCGGCGCACGGTGCGCAGCACGCGCAGCGCGATCTCGCCGCGGTTGGCCACCAGCACGGTGTGGAAGGGGCGGATGTTTTTGGGTGTGTGCGTGGGCATGGAGGTCACTTGGGTGCGGACGCTGGGCCGGGTTGGGGAGCGTGGAGGGGAGCGTGGTGGGGGTCGCTTTGGGGTTCGCGGCTCAGGCCATGCAGGCGCGCCACGTCGGCCGCTTGCAGCGTGGCGGACCAGCTTGGGGCGCGGCGTTCGCGGAAAGCCGCAATGCCTTCAGCGCCTTCGCCGCGCATGCATTGCGCAAAGCGCTGCGCGGCGTCGTCGAGCCAGGCACCCAGTGATGGGTCACCGGCCACCTCACGCGACAGCAAAGCCTTGAGCGAGCGGTTGGCCTGCGGGCCGCAAGCCAGGATGCGGCTGAGCCACTGTGCCTGCAACGCGTCGAGTGCAGTGCTGTCAGCGGCCAGCGCATCCACCAGGCCCAGCTGCTGGGCCAGCGTGCCGCTCACGCGTTCACCGCTCAGCCCCAGGCGCAGCGCTACACGGCGGCCCACGCGTGCCTGCACAAAGGGCGCGATCTGCGCCGGGATCAGGCCCAGGCCAGTTTCGCTCAGGGCAAAGCGGGCGTCATCGGTGGCTAGCACGATGTCGGCGCAGCAGGCCAAGCCCATGCCGCCGCCCATGGCCGCACCTTCGACCACCGCCAACACGGGCATGGGCAGGGCGGTGAGAGCCTGCAGCAGATGCCCAAAGGCGCGGTTGCGGCTGACCACGGGGTTTTCGCCGTCTTGAGCACTGGCCTGCAAACGCGACTGAAAGTTGCCCACATTGCCGCCCGCGCAGAAAAAGCCCGCGCTGCCGCGCAGCACCAAGGCGCGCACGGCATCGTTCTGTGCGGCCTGGATGACCACATGGGCCAGCTCGGCCACCATGTCGGGCGACAGGGCGTTGCGTGTTTCGGGTCGGTGCAGTGTGATCCAGAAAATGTCGTGCGTGTGCTGCACCAGCAAGTGTTGGTAGTTCATGTCGGTCGCCTTCAACCAGCCGGGTCCATCAGGCCCATCTTGCGGGCAATCACCATCAGCATCACTTCGTCGGCGCCGCCACCAATCGAGCCGAGCCGGTAGTCGCGGTAAGCGCGCGAGACGCGGTTGTCCCAGGTGTAGCCCATGCCGCCCTGGAACTGCATGCACCAGTCGGCCACGTCGCGCCCCAGGCGTCCGGCCTTGAGCTTGGCCATGGAGGCCAGCTCGGTCACGTCCTGCCCCTGCACATAGGCGTGGGTGGCCATGTAAATCAGGCCGCGCAGCGCTTCGATTTCGGTCTTGAGCTCGGCCAGCTTGTACTGAATGAACTGGTTGTCGAGCAGCGGTTTGCCAAAGGCCACGCGCTGGCGCAGGTAGTCAGCGGTTTCTTCGATCAGCTCGATGCTGGCCAGACGCCGCGCCGCGCCGTCCAGGCGCTCTTCCTGGAACTGCTTCATCTGGTAAATGAAGCCCATGCCTTCTTCGCCAATGCGGTGGCGCACCGGCACACGCACCTCGTCAAAAAAGATCTGCGCGGTGTCCGAGCTCCACATGCCAAACTTCTTGATCTTTTGCACCTCCACACCCTTGGCGCGGCGGCCTGCCGCGTCCTTGAGCGGCACGATGATGAGCGACTTGTTCTTGTGTGAGGGGCCGTCCGAGGTGTTGCACAGCAGGCAGATCCAGTCGGCCTGTGTGCCGTTGGTGATCCACATCTTGGAGCCGCTGATGACGTAGTCGTCGCCATCGCGCCGCGCCCGGGTTTTGAGCGAAGACACGTCCGAGCCCGCGCCTTGCTCGCTCACGCCGATGCTGCACACCACCTCGCCCGCAATCGCTGGGGCCAGGAACTCGCGCTTGAGTTCATCCGAACCAAAACTGGCCAGCGCCGGGGTGGCCATGTTGGCCTGCACACCAATGCCCATGCCCACGCCCTGGGCCTTGACGTAGCCAATGGCCTCGGCCGCAGCCAGTGCGTAGCTGAAGTCCAGGCCCATGCCGCCATAGGCTTCGGGTTTGGTGATGCCCAGAAAGCCCAGTTGCCCCATCTTGCGAAAAACTTCGTGGGCGGGAAAGATTTCGGCGGCTTCCCATTCGTCCACAAAGGGGTCGATTTCGGCGCTGATGAAGCGGCGGATGCTGGCCATCAGTTCGTGGTGTTCGGGTGTGTAGATCATGGTGAGACTTTCCTCAGAAATTCAGAAACGGGGCACGGCGAACTGCATCGCGTGCGGGCTGCGGGCAGCGGCTTCGCGCACGGTGGCCAGCAAGAGCGAGAGCACATCGCGGGTTTGGCGCGGGTCGATGATGCCGTCGTCGAGCAAATGGCCGCTGGTGTAAAAGGCGCTGGCCTGGCTTTCGAACAGGGCCACGATCTCGGCCTTTTGCGCTTGCAGCCGCGCCTCGTCCACCGGCTTGCCGCTGCGCTCGGCCTGTTGGCGCGCCACGATGTCGAGCGTGGTGGCGGCCTGCTCACCGCCCATGACGGCCGAGCGGGCGTTGGGCCACGAGAAACAAAAACGCGGGTGAAACGCACGCCCGCACATGCCGTAATTGCCCGCGCCAAACGACGCGCCGCAGTGCAGCGTGATGTGCGGCACCTGCGAGTTGCTCAGTGCCTGGATCATCTTGGCGCCGTGCTTGATCATGCCGGCCTCTTCGGAGGCGCGGCCCACGATGAAGCCGGTGGTGTTTTGCAAAAACACAATGGGCGTGCCCGACTGGTTGCACAGGTGGATGAACTGCGCCGCCTTGGTCGCTCCTGCCGGGTCGATGGGGCCGTTGTTGCTGATGAAAGCCACCGCATACCCGTCGATGCGGGCGTGGCCACACACGGTGGCGCTGCCGTAGTCGGGCTTGAAGTCGAGCCAGGCCGAGTCGTCCACCAAGCGGGCAATGATTTCGCGCATGTCGATGGGCTGGCGGTGCTCCAGCACCATCACGCCGGCCAGTTCGTCGGGCGACAGCCGGGGTGGGCGCGGGGCTTGTGTGGGCGCGGCCACTGCAGCACGCGGCCAATCGATGGCGGCCAGCACCTCACGGGCCAGGGCAATCGCGTGGGCGTCGTCTTGCGCCACGTATTCGGCCAGGCCGCTGACGGTGGCGTGCATGTCGGTGCCGCCCAGCGCTTCGTCGGTCGCAATCTCGCCCGTGGCGGCCTTGAGCAAAGGCGGCCCTGCCAAAAAGGCCTTGGCTTGGCCGCGCACCATGATCACGTAGTCCGACAGACCCGGCATGTACGCCCCGCCAGCGGTGGACGAGCCGTGCACCACCGTGAGCACCGGCAGGCCGGCCGCTGACAGGCGCGCCAGGTTGTAGAACATGCCGCCGCCCCGGATGAATTTTTCAACGCGGTATTTGCGCAAGTTGGAGCCTGCCGACTCCACCAGGTGCACAAAGGGCAGCTTGTTTTGCAGCGCGATCTCCTGGCAGCGCATGAGCTTTTGGTTGCCCGCTTCGGTCAGCGCTCCGGCGTCGATGCCCGAGTCGGTTACGACCACCATGCAGCGCACGCCGCTGACCTGGCCAATGCCCGCCAGCTGCGAACCACCGGGCACACAACGCGACAGGTCGGGGTCGTCCATGCCGTAACCGGCCAGCGTGGCTAAAGGCAAAAACGGCGCGCCGGGGTCGAGCAGCTGCGCCAGGCGTTCGCGCGGCAGCAAAGCGCCGCGTTTGGCAAAGCGCTCGGCCGATTTGGCCGACGCGTCGCTGGCGCGTTGCTCCAGCGCATGCCAGTCGTCGATCAGTTCGAGCATGCCTTGTCGTTGCGCGGCAAAGGCGTCCGACGCGGGGTCAATGCGGGTTTGAAAAGTTGTCATGTCGTTTGGAAAAAGTGTCAGCGCCCCGTGTGGGCAGGGCATGGCCTATTGCACCGCAGCAGCTGGGCAGAAGCCAGCGTGTCAGGGCAGGCTGTGCATAATGTGCACATGGTGCTTTCCCTGATGTGTCTCCCATGAATGAGCTTGCCAAAGCTGCGCCCCGGCCAGGCGCGCAGAGCATCGAGCGCGCCATGGGCCTGGTCAACCTCGTGGCCTGCCACCACGATCAGGGCATCAGCTTGCAGGCCTTGGTGCAAGCCAGCGGCCTGGACCGCACCACCGCCTGGCGCATGCTGGGCAGCCTGCAGCACGCGGGCCTGGTCGAGCGCGAGGAGGGCAGCGGCCTGTTCCGCATGGGTGTGCAGGCCACGGCCTGGGGCGCGGTCAGCCTGGGGCAGGCGGCCCTGGTCCGACAGTGCCAACCCACCATGAAAACCCTGGCGCGCCTGAGCGGCGACAACGTGTTTTTGGTGCTGCGATTGGGCGACTACAGCCACTGCCTGCATCTGGAGCAAGGCGCGTACGCCGTGCCGGCTTTTCGCCAGACCGTGGGTGAAACCCGCCTGCTGGGCCTGGGTGTGGCCAGCATCGCCATGCTGGCGGTGCTGGACGATGCCGACGTGCAGGCGCACCATGCCCGCCACGCAGCCCAGTACGAACTCGAAGGTGTCGCACTTGCACAACTGCAGCGCTGGGTACAAGCCACGCGCCAGCGCGGCCACGCTTACCGCAGCACAGCAGGCATCGCGGCGGTGGGCCTGCATTGGCAGCTGGGCCAGGCGGCCATCGCGGCCCTGTCCATCGGCGCTTCACGCACCCGCCTGCCCTTGGGCCGGGCGGCCGAACTGGCCGCGCTGATGCGCAAGCACTGGCCCCAGCTGGCCGTCCCCCTGCCTGAGCGGCGCTCCCGCCGCGATGAACCGTTGGAGACCCGGTCATCATGCTGAAGCACCGATCCCGCCCACCGAGCGGGCGCTCAAAAAAAGCGGGCATGAAGATCGACGACATCGACCTGAACGAGGTCAAAGAAGCCTTGGCCTCGGAGCCGCTGGCCTGGCTCAAGGCGCTGGGGGCCGACCGGGCACGCTTGGATGTGAACGGCGGCGCGATTGCGCTGGGTCTGCGTGACCGACCCTTGATCGGCTATAAAGTCATGGCCGAAGAATCGCCTGGCTTCGAAGTGACTGATGGGGCGCCAATCGCGCCAGACTGGAAGGAAACGCCATGGATGAAACGCCCATTTTGATTGACCGCCAAGGCGATGTGGCTTGGTTGCGCTTGAACATTGCCCAGCGGCTGAACCCTTTGGCGCAGCCGCTGCAGCAGGCGATGCGTGAACAGTTGGCCGTTTTGCGCGAAGACCGCTCGGTGCGGGCACTTGTCATCACAGGCCAGGGAAAAGCTTTTTGCGTGGGTGCTGACCTGGGCAGCATGCAAACACCTTCAGGGCAAAGTTTGGGGCAGCAAACAGCCGATGTGATGGAGAGCCTGTCCAATCCACTGATTGAAGACATTCAAAGCCTGCCTTTTCCGGTGGTCAGTGCTGTCAACGGACCCTGTGCAGGCGCTGGTGTGGGCTTGGCCCTGGCAGCAGACTTGGTGGTGGCGGCGCAGTCGGCTTACTTTTATTGGCCTTTCATGCCGCGCCTGGGCATCGTGCCGGATTTGGGCAGCACCTGGTTCTTGCTCCGCTCAGTGGGTCGGGCCCGGGCTGTGGGGCTGAGCCTTCTGGGTGAACGCTTGTCGGCTCAGCAAGCGCAGGACTGGGGGCTGATCTGGCGTTGTGTTGAAGACACGCAATTGACACAGTTGGCCCAAACGCTGGCGGTGCGATTGGCGCAGTTGCCCGCACATGCGGCGCAGGAAATTCGGCGCAGCTTCGACCATGCTGAAAGCGCAACATTGTCAGAGCAGCTCAGTTATGAAGCCTCACGCCAGCGTGAATTGATTGACCGCCCCGAGTTTGCCGAAGGCGTTCGCGCCTTTTTGGAGAAACGTGATCCAAAGTTTGCGCCGCGTTGAAACTGGGTGCAAAACTGCACAGCTTTCATGGCGAGTCCGCTGATGCAGCTTATTCAAAACGTACAGGAGACCCACATGCTACAAGGCCTGATGCAAGACCGCCCACTGCTCATTTCTTCACTGATCGAGCACGCTGCCACGTTTCACCCCGACACCGAAATTGTGTCGCGCCTGCCCGAAGGGCATGTGCACCGCACCACCTGGAAGGGCATCGCACAGATGTCCCGGCAAGTGGCCAATGCCATGCAGGCCTTGGGCATTCAGCAGGGCGACCGTGTCGGCACGCTGGCCTGGAACTCCTACCGCCATCTGGCGCTGTACTACGGGGTGTCGGGTTGCGGTGCGGTGTTGCACACGGTCAACCCGCGCCTGTTTCCGGAGCAGATCGACTACATCGTCAACCATGCCGAAGACCAGGTGCTGTTTTTTGACCTGAACTTTGCACCTCTGGTGGCGCAGTTGGCGCCCTCACTCAAGTCGGTCAAGACCTTTGTGGCCATGACCGACAAGGCGCACATGCCCGACATCGGCGTGCCCAATGTGCTGTGCTTTGACGACTTGCTGGCTTCGCACAGCAGCGAATACACCTGGCCTGAATTTGACGAGCGCAGCGCTTCTTCGCTGTGCTACACCTCGGGCACCACCGGCAACCCCAAAGGCGTGCTGTACTCGCACCGCTCCACGCTGCTGCACACTTTGATGGAGTTGGCACCGGACACCTTTGGCATCAGCTCGGCCGAGACCCTGATGCTGATCGTGCCCATGTTCCACGCCAACGCCTGGGGGGCGCCATATGCCGCCGCCATGGTGGGGGCCAAGCTGGTGCTGCCCGGCCCGCATCTGGATGGCGAGAGCGTGTACAACTTGATGAACCAGGAGCGCGTGACTTTCTCGCAAGGCGTGCCCACGGTCTGGATGATGCTGTTCCAGTACCTCGATGCCAACCCGCACCTGGACCCCAAGGCCTTGGGCGTCAAGCGCGTGGGCATTGGCGGTGCAGCGGTGGCTCGCGGCATGCTCGAACGCTTTGAAAACCAGTTCGGCGCCGAAGTGGTGCAAGGCTGGGGCATGACCGAGACCAGTCCGATTGGCGTGATCAGCAAACTGCTGCCCAAGCATGCGAATGTGCCTGCCGAAGACCTGATCAAGACCAAACTCAAACAAGGCCGTGGCGTCTGGGGTGTGGACTTGAAGATCGTCGATGCAAACGGCCAGGCCCTGCCCTGGGATGGCGTGGCATTTGGCCACCTGCATGTGCGCGGCCCGTGGATTGCCGGCGGCTACTTCCGCCGCGAAGGCGGCGAGGTGCTCGACGACGAGGGCTATTTCCCTACGGGTGACGTGGCCACCATCGACCCCGATGGTTACCTGCAACTGGTGGATCGTGCCAAGGACGTGATCAAGTCGGGCGGCGAGTGGATTTCATCGATCGATGTGGAAAACACCACCAATTCACACCCGGGTGTGGCCGAATCGGCCGTGATCGGCGTGGCGCATCCCAAGTGGCAAGAGCGCCCGCTTTTGCTGGTGGTGCGCCGTGCCGGCACGCAAGTCGAGGCTAAAGAACTGCTGGACTATTTGTCATCACGCATTGCCAAATGGTGGCTGCCCGACGACATCGTGTTTGTGGACGCTTTGCCACACACAGCCACGGGCAAACTGCTCAAGACCCAACTGCGCGAACAGTACCGCGACCACCGTTTGCCCACGGCTTGATGCGCAAGATGGACACCGCGCACGGCGCTTGATCGAAAGCCTGGGCGCGTTCAAAATCGCCCTTCACGCATTTGCAGGGCATGCGCCTGTTGTTCATGCGTGCAGAGGCAGGCCTCTTATCAGGCTCAGCCCATGCGGTGTTGGGCGGCAAGCCCTGGGTCGTTGGCAAAGCGCAGCTGCCCAACGCACAGGGGGCGTTGGTGGACTATTGATCTGGCCCGATGATGTTTGAGCCGTGTGTTGCCAGTTGGGAAGATTTTGTGGGAGCTTGCCAGCCAAGCGAAAAGCCTGTGGTCCACAAGCGTCAGATCGCCAGCAGGGCTAGCTCCCACAAGCTGCAAGATTGAAGTCATTGTGCAGACTTCACAGGGCAGGATCAATAAGCCTTGTGACCGGCCTTGCGCACTTTGCGGTCCCAAGGCGCCTGGCTCAAACTTCAGCCGTTCACATTCACAACGATCCGCCCGCGCACCTGGCCCGCCAAAATCTCGCTGCCCAGCGCCACAGCATCGGCCAACCCCACTTCGCGGGTCATGCGCTCCAGCAGCGCGGTGTCCAGGTCTTGGGCCAAACGCGCCCAAGCCGCTTCTCGCAAGGCGCGCGGTGCCATGACGCTGTCGATACCCACCAGTGTCACGCCGCGCAAGATGAAGGGCGCGACCGAGCCGGGAAAGTCCATGCCTTGCGCAAGGCCGCAAGCCGTGACCACGCCGCCGTATTTGGTGCTGGCGCAGGCGTTGGCCAGGGTGTGGCTGCCCACGGTGTCGACCACGCCGGCCCAGCGCTCTTTGGCCAGCGGTTTGCCCGGCGCTGACAGTTCGGCCCGGTCCATCACGTCGGCCGCGCCCAGCTGGCGCAGGTAGTCGGCTTCTTGCATGCGGCCGGTGCTGGCCACCACGCGGTAACCCAGCTTGGCGAGCAGTGCAATGGCCACGCTGCCCACGCCGCCGCCTGCACCGGTGACCAAAATGTCGCCACTGCCTGGCGTGACGCCGTGCTGTTGCAGCGCCATCACGCACAGCATGGCGGTGTAACCGGCCGTGCCAATGGCCATGGCCTGGCGCGGGGTGAAGGCGGCAGGCAGTTTCACCAGCCAGTCGCCTTTCAGGCGCGCCTTTTGCGCCAGACCGCCGCTGTGGCTTTCGCCCACGCCCCAGCCGTTCAGAACGACTTTGTCGCCCGCCATGAACAGCGGGTGCTGGCTGTCGGTCACCGTGCCGGCTAGGTCAATGCCGGGTGTGAGCGGAAATTTACGCACCACGGGCGATTTGCCGGTGATGGCCAGGCCGTCTTTGTAGTTGATGGTGGAGTAGTCCACCTGCACCGTCACATCGCCTTCGGGCAGTGCGCTGTCATCGAGCGTTTGCAGGGTGCAGCGGTAACCGGCGTCGTCTTTGTGGATTTGCAGGGCTTGGTAAGTCATGGGGGTCTTTCTATCAAAGGGGTGAATGGTCTTTTGTTGGAGCCCACATCGCGGGCGATGGTTTTCAGCGGGGCGTGTGCCACGCCCCATCGCCCACGGGGTGGGCTCCTACATGAGGATGACGTGGTGTACAGGCTTCATTTTCGGTTGACCAGCACAATGCCCACGGCCACCAGAGCCAAGGACAAGGCCAGGGTCAAGGTCACGCTTTCGCCCAGCCAGAGCATGCCAAACAGCAGCGCGAACAGCGGTGTCAAAAAAACAAAGGCCGAAATTTGGGTGGACGGGTAGCGGCCCAGCATCCACATCCAGGCCAGATAACTGGCGAACGCGCCCACCAGGGTTTGCACGGCCACCGAGCCGATTGCGAAACCGCTCCAGTGGCCGCCCCAGGACTCGCCCAGCAGCAGTGACAGCAGGGCCAGCACCACAGAGCTGATGCCCAGTTGGTAAAACAGCAGTTTTTCGGCGGCCAGGCGCGTGAGGTTGGCTGCCCGGATGGCCACGGTGGTCAGGCCCCACAAGGCACCCGCCGCCAGGCCCATCAGGTCGCCGGTGGCACCGCCGCCGCCAAAGCCATCGCGAAGGGCGAACGCCACCGCCGCAAAAGCGCAGGCCATGCCCAGCCATTGCAAGGGGCGCAGGCGTTCGGTGTGGATGAACAAAGGCACCAAGGCCGCCACCCAAAAGGGCGAGGTGTACAAAAACACAGTCAGGCGCGAGGCCGAGGTGTGCTTGAGCCCGATGTAGATGAAGGCAAATTCGGCGGCAAACAGGCAACCCACCAGCAAGCCCGCCCACAGGCTGCCGTCGCGCGCAAACAGGCGCACCCCGCGCCATTGGCACCACAAGCACAACAGCAGCGTGGCCCCGACACCGCGCACCGCCGACTGAAACACCGGGGGCAATTCGTCCACGGTGGCTTTCACCAGGACCTGCTGAAAGCCCCAGAACATGCAGCACACCAGCAATATGCCCACAGCCAAGGCGTCCAGGTGGTCTTTGCGGATTTTTGTGGGCATGGTCATGCAGGCCATTGTGCCGCCGTCTGTCGTGCAAGGCTGTCACCAGCAGGCGCTGCATCACTGGGGCAGTGAAGGGGCCGGGTTAATATGGAAGTAGAACATTTGCCATGCTGACCCGAAAGCTTTGCTGACATGAACCGATCTCTTTTGACCCGCCGAGATGTGCACCGTCGGGCCATGGCGCTGGCCTTGATGCCGTGGCTGGGCGCGGCAGCACAGGCGCAGGCTTTGTCGGGTTCAGCCACTGCCGCCCAAGGGCCGCGCTGGCAGGTGGATCCCTTCAGTTTGGGTGTCGCCAGCGGCCAGCCGCAGCCGGGCAGCGTGGTGTTGTGGACGCGCCTGCGCATCACCGAGGCCGATGCGGCCCTCAAGGCCCAAACGATCAGCGTGGTGTGTGAGGTGTTTGCCGATGCCGCCTTGCGCCAGCCGGTGCGCCAGTGGCGTGTGCAGACCGATGCCACCCGCGCCCACAGCGTGCATGTGCTGGCCCAGGGGCTGCAGCCCGGGCGGCATTACTGGTACCGCTTTGTCTGCGGCAACGCCACCAGCCCGGTGGGCCATGCGCGCACCAGTCCGGGCCTGAACGATGCGGTGGACCGC
This sequence comes from Limnohabitans sp. DM1, assembly GCF_001269385.1. Taxonomy (GTDB): domain Bacteria; phylum Pseudomonadota; class Gammaproteobacteria; order Burkholderiales; family Burkholderiaceae_C; genus Limnohabitans_A. The sequence continues at coordinate 82,230 of NZ_CXOO01000048.1, forward strand.
TTGCGCATCGCCTTGGCGTCTTGCCAGCATTACGAGCAGGGCTTTTATGTGGCTCACCGCGAGATGGCCCAGCGCGATCTGGACCTGGTGCTGTTTGTGGGCGACTACATCTACGAAAGCTCCAACCCCCGATACATGCTGCGCAAGCATCAGGGCGGTGTGCCTCGGCAGCTCGATGAGTACCGCGAACGCCATGCGCAATACAAAACCGATGCCGATCTACAGGCCTGTCACGCCGCGCACAGCTGGGTCATGACCTGGGATGACCACGAGGTGGTCAACGATTACGCCAACGACCTGGACCGTAACTACACCGATCCGCAGGTGTTTTTGCGCCGTCGGGCGGCGGCTTATCAGGCTTACTTTGAGCACATGCCGTTGCGCCTGGGGCCAGACCCGGCCAACACCAGCCAGATGCGCATTCACGACCGCATGGCCTGGGGGCGCCTGGCGGACCTGTGGACGCTGGACTGCCGCCAGTACCGCGACCACCAGGCCTGCCCGGACCCCAACCGGGGCGGCGGCCGTGTGGTGATGGGTTGCGAAGCGCTGGCTGATCCCTCCCGCACCATGCTGGGCACGGCGCAAGAGCAATGGTTCACCGAAGGCCTGAGCAGCAGCACCAAACGCTGGAAGCTGGTGGCGCAGTCCACCCAAATGAGTTCGAGCGGCGTCAACACGCCACTGGGACGCAGCGCCTTCACCGATGGTTGGGACGGCTACCCGCAGGCGCGGGCTCGGCTGCTCAACAACGTCGCCCAGGCGCGTGTGCAAAACGTGCTGATGTTGGGCGGTGATGTGCACATGAACGTGGCCGCCCAATTGCGGGTGCAGGCGGGCGACGAGCGCTCGCCCGTGGTGGCCAGCGAGTTGGTGAGCACCTCCATCACCTCGCGGGGTCTGGGCGAAAAACTGCTGGCGCAAATCCGCGACAGCAACCCCGACATCCTGCATGCGCGTTCGGATGAGCGCGGCTACACCCTGATCGACGTGAAGCACGAAGGCGTCAGCGCCCAGTTCCGAACCACCACCAATCCGGCGCAGGCCGACGGGGTGCTCAAAACGCAGGCGCGGTTTCAGGTGCAGTCAGGCGTGGCGGGCATCTTGCCAAATTGAGTTGTGGCACTTCAAAAGGTGACTGATGAGTCATGTTTTAGCCTTGGGCGCTAGAATGAAAGAATGAACACTGAAGACACAAAACCGCTGAAAAAGTCATTCAAAGTCCAAATGCTGGCAGCCCGAGAATCGGCCATCATTGAATCTGTCAACCGCTTGCTGGCCGACAAAGGTTTTGACGCGATGACCGTGGACGAAGTGGCCGCTGAGGTGGGCATCGCCAAGGCCAGTCTTTACAAGCATTTCCCCAGCAAGGAAGAACTCGCTTGTGCCGCCATGGTCACGGCCATGCAACGCGCCCAGGCCTTCATCGCGCAAGTGCCCCCAGAGCAAGCACCCTTGGACAAACTCAAGGCCGTCACGCGCTGGACCATGACGCTCAAGCTGCAAGGCCAGATGCCCTCTTTGCCCAGCCAGAACTCCAGTCTGCGCGCCACTTTGATGGGCAGTAAGGATTACATGGATGGCCTCATGGAAGTCAGCGACGCACTGGGTGGCTGGATCGAGCAAGCCCAGGCGCAAGGCGCCATCAACCAAGCCTTGCCTCCCGTCGCCGTGCTCTACACCTTGTTTGCCCGCGCCTGTGACCCGGTGCTGGAGTTCCTCAAAATGGGCGAACAACACAGCGACGAACAAATCCTGGACATGGTCATGAGCACCTGCTTTGACGGCTTGAACGCCCGCTGAGCAGACGTCCGTTTCACACGGTGCTTGTTGTGCTCAGCGCGCCACCACCCGCGCCATCTCCAGGCACTTGTTGGAGTAACCCCACTCGTTGTCGTACCAGGCCACCACCTTGATGAAGGTGCTGTCCAGCGCAATGCCCGCGTCGGCGTCAAACACGCTGGTGCAGACTTCGCCACGGAAGTCGGTGGACACGACCTTGTCGGTGGTGTAACCCAGCACGCCTTTCAAGGCGCCTTGGCTTTGCGCCTTCATCTCGGCGCAGATTTCGGCATAGGTGGCCGGGGTTTGCAGCTCGGCTGTCAGGTCCACCACCGACACATCCGACGTGGGCACGCGAAACGACATGCCCGTCAATTTGCCTTTGATGGCCGGGATCACCACGCCCACCGCCTTGGCCGCGCCTGTGCTGCTGGGGATGATGTTTTCCAGAATGCCGCGTCCCCCGCGCCAGTCTTTGTTGCTGGGGCTGTCCACGGTTTTTTGGGTGGCCGTGGCCGCGTGCACCGTGGTCATCAGGCCGCGCTTGATGCCCCATTTGTCGTTGAGCACCTTGGTGATGGGGGCCAGGCAGTTGGTGGTGCAACTGGCATTGCTGATGATGGCTTGGCCCGCATAGGTGTCGTGGTTCACGCCGTACACAAACATGGGTGTGTCGTCCTTCGACGGGGCCGACATGACGACCTTTTTGGCGCCAGCAGCCAGGTGCTTGCCTGCGCTGTCCTTGTCCAGAAACAGGCCGGTGGCTTCGATCACCACATCGGCGCCGACCTCGTTCCACTTCAGATTGGCCGGGTCGCGCTCTTGCGTCAGGCGAATCTTTTGACCATTCACCACCAGGGTTTTGCCCTCCACGGCGATGGTGCCCTTGAAGCGGCCATGCACGCTGTCGTATTGCAGCATGTAAGCCAGGTAATCGGGCTCCAGCAAGTCGTTGATGCCGACGATCTCGACGTCGTTGAAGTTCTGCACCGCTGCACGCAGCACCATGCGGCCAATGCGGCCAAATCCGTTGATACCGATTCTTGTGGTCATGACAGTCTCACTTTCGCGGGTAAGTGGGTAGAGGTTTGTGGGTGGAAAACCGTCTGCATGACTTGCAACGGTTCATGTAACCATCGTATGCGAATTCATGAAACTTTGTTACATATCGAAGGGTTTATGGAAGTTTGTTCTGGGTTTGTAACTGCCACTGATCCGTTTATCGCCCAACAGACAAACTGTGAAAAATTCAATCTTCAAGGGTGTTGTAGGTTGGCGGTCAAAGACCCCGACATGGTCCTTTGGCAAAACCCATCATGTCGGGCTCTGCGAGTGCCGACCTGCGAGATGACATCTCTCACGCATTTCAAACTTCAGCGTGCCGGATCAATACATTGATTCAGTCCAACAAAGTCTGCGCGCCTTCAAAGCGCTGGGCGTAGTAGCGGTTGCTCAGCGCATCCATGCGCACGCCGGTGCGGGGATTGCTGGCATGGACAAATTTGTTGTTGCCCACGTACACGCCCACATGCGAGTGGCGGGCGCCAAGGGTGTTGAAAAAAACCAGATCGCCGGGCTGCAGTTGAGAACGGTCAATGGGCCGTGATTGACGCCCCAGATCGGCCGACGTGCCCTTGACCGGGATGCCCACCGCTTCTCGGTACACATGCGAGACCAGCCCGGAACAGTCAAAGCCAGTGGCCGGGCCGCGACCGCCCCAGGTGTAGCGGGTGTCCAGCAGCGACATGGCAAACAAGGCCAGATCGTTGCGCTGGCTTTGGGTGCGGCTGGGGTCAGCCGGTCGAGTTGGGGGCGTGGCCCTGGGTGCGTTGGAGGGGGTGGATGCCTGCCGCGTGGAAGAGCATCCTGCCAACATCATCCCCACACATCCGGCCAATGGAGCCATGATCCGCCAAGTGCGCGCAAGTGGATGGGGGGTATGGACGGGCATGGGCGAATTGTAGGTCGGCGCGCGCAGCGACCCATCTGCGTCATCAGCATTCAGTCCAGGGCGCGCAGCAAATTGGCCAGTTCCACCGCCGATTTGACTTCCATCTTGTCGAAAACACGGGAGCGGTGCACTTCGACGGTGCGCACGCTGATGTCGAGCTGGTCAGCGATCAATTTATTGGGCAGGCCTTCGACCACCAGGCGCATCACGTCGCGTTCGCGTTCGGTCAGTTCGCCAAGCCTTGATTGCAACAGATGCTGCTGGTGGCGGGCCATCAGGCGCTCATGTGACAGGTTCAGCGCCTGTTCGATTCGGTCCACCAGTGCGTTGTCCGAAAACGGCTTTTCACAAAAATCAAAGGCGCCACGTTTGACACTGTCCACCGCTGTGGGCACATCGGCGTGCCCCGTCAAAAAAATCACGGGCCAGGCTTTGGCGATGCCGCTGGCCATCAATTGCTCAAACAGGGCCAGACCACTCAGGCCAGGCATGCGCACATCGAGCAGGATACAGCCCACTTGCTCTGGCAAAACCTTGCCCCTTGTGTCCAGCATTTGCATAAAAGCCTCAGCGCTTTCAAACGATTCGCTCATCAAACGCCGCGTGCGCAGCAGCCAGGCCATGCCTTCGCGCACGCTGATGTCGTCATCAACGATGTAAACCATGCTGTCTAGTGGGGAGTGCATGCAGGCATTTTAGGGCGCACCGATGGCCTGACCCATGGCCAATGCAGCGGCCATTCAGACTTTGGCAGAGGCTCTCAAAGCTTCAAAAATTGCAGCAAGGCCTCGTTGAACGCTTGGGCGTGCGACACGTTCAGCCCGTGGGGGGCACCGCTGATGCGCACCATTTGGCTGTGTGGCACGGCGTGGTGCGTGCGCTCACCCGAGCCGGCGATGGGCACGATCGCATCCGCATCGCCGTGAATCACCAGCGTGGGCACGGTCAGCTTTTTCAGATCGTCCCGAAAGTCGGTGGTTTGGAAGGCGTCCATGCAAGCCAGTGCCGCATGCTGCGCCGATTGGCGGCACAGGGCGACGGCCTCCTGGCGCGCCTCTTCGCTGACCTGCAGCACGCCATTGGCCGAGAAAAAATTGTGCGTAAAGGTCTCAAAGAAAGCTTCGCGGTCTTGTTCCAGCGCTTGCCTGGAGGCCTGGGCTTTTTCGGGCGTCAGCGGGCCATCGGGGTTGTCAGGCGACTGCATCAGGCAAGGCGGCACGGCAGCGGCAAAGACCACGCTGTGCAGGCGTGACTCTCCATAGCGCTCGACGTAGCGCGCCACTTCGCCCCCGCCCATGGAAAAGCCGACCAGCGTCACTTGCTGGAGTCCGCGCTCAAGAATGACTTGGCGCAGGTCGTCGGCCAAGGTGTTGTAGCTGTAGTCCGAATCGGGTTTGTCCGAGCGGCCAAAGCCTCTGCGGTCATACGTGACCACCCGGTAACCAGCCGCTTGCAGCGGCGGCACCTGGGCTTGCCAGGCCTGTCCCGACAAGGGCCAACCATGGATCAGCAGCACTGCACGGCCGTCACCGCCTGTGTCTTCGATGTGCAGGTGCACGGCGGGCGTGGGGGTCGATACTGGTGCGTCCATCGGATCAGACGGTGGCCATGGTGCGGGCGAAGGTCCAGAAGTCGTGGGCGCGCTGCTGGCGTCTGCATCGATGGCTTCGGCGGCTGTGCCTCCCAATGCGCCCACCACGGCACCCACACCTGCACCCACCATCGCCCCCACGGGGCCAGCCACCATGCCGCCCACAGTGGCCCCCGTGGCGGCACCGGCCACCATGACGCTGCCGGTCACGACCGCCGCCGTCTCGCGTTGTGATTCTTCTTCGGTCAGTGCAAATTGCGCAGAGATGTTGGGGTCTTGTGAAGGCACCCCGTGGCCAGGTCGCGCCTGCGCGGCCAGGTCATCGTCTTGCGGCGGAATGTTGGATGGCAGTCGGGTCATGGGCATCTCCGGTGGGTTGGGGTGCACGGTCAGGCAGACTGCTGGCGCAGCGCCCAGAACACGACACACCATAGGACCGGCGCCGGGCGTGCGTCTGTGTGGCAACGTACGACCTTGGCAAACCGCATCCGGTAGACCGCGTTCGGCAGACCTCTAGCCTTTGCCATGCAGAGCCAGTGCAAGAACTTCAAGGCCGGGTTTTCAGGGCCTGTCTTTGTGCCATCCACAAGGCGGCAGTGGCCAACAAGCTGGCCAGCAGCAGCCACCACAAGGCCAGGCCATAACCGTGCTCGGGAGACCAGAGCACACCCATGGTCAGGGGTGCCGCTGCCCGGGCCAGGGCGATGGGCAGGCCCAGCAAGCCATTGAGCTGTCCCACATGCTCGCGGCTGACGTATTGCGCCATGGCCGTGCCTTTGACGATGGTGTTCATGCCATTGCCCAGACCATAGAGCAGAACAAACACCATGGCGGGCAGCGCCTGCAGGCCAAAGACGATCAGCACCAGCAAGCCCGAGGGAATCAGCATCGGAATCCAGCGGTTGGCGGTGTGCACGTCCCAATAGCGCTCGAACACAAACAGCACAAATCGGCCAATGACCTGGATCACGCCAATGGCCGCCGGAATGGCGATCACCCAGGCCGGTGGCAACTTGGCTTCTTCAAGCAAGGCGATCATGTGGGCGGGCAGGGCCGAGGTGACCGCCATCATGAGCAATGAAAAAACCGCCAACAGCCAAAAGGGCGTTTGCCGCAAATGCGCTTTCACCGAGACGCGGCGCTCACGCTGGCCCTCGTCCTGACGCACAGACCCAGGCGCGCCTTGCAACAACCAGGCATGCAGCGGCGCGCACAGAAAAAGCTGCAGCGCCGCCAAGGCCCACAGCGCATGGCGCCAGCCCCACAGCGCAATCCACCAGCTCGACAGCGGAATGAACACCGTGCTGGCCAGGCCCCCTAAAAATGTCAGGGTGATGATGGCGCGTCGAAAGTCTTGCCCAAAACGCCGCGTGACCACGGCAAATGCGGGCGAGTAAAGCGTGGCCGCCAGGCCCAGACCCAGCCACACCCAAACGGCATAAAAGCCGCTGACCGACTGCACCTGACTGTGCGCCAAAAGCCCCACCCCCACCCAGACCGAGCCCAGTGTCATGACCCAGCGCTCGTGGCCATGGTCGATCCAGCGGCCAATCAGATAAGCCATCAGGCCCTCGGCCAGCAAGGCCAGGCTGAAAGCCAGCGACGATTCGGCCCGGTTCATGCCCAGCTCGGCTTCGAGCGGCGTCATGAGCAAAGAGAAGGTGTAGAACACGCTGCCCCAGGTGATGAGCTGCGGCAAGGACAGCCAGACGCTGAACGGCCCCAAAGCCAGCGAAGCGGGACGACGGAAAAAATGCATCCGACGATTATCGTGAAGTCAACATGAAAGCCCCGCCGGGTCAGCAGCTCCTATAGATTCGGCCGGTGAAGTCTGAGCCGTGTGTTGCCCGTTGGGAGGATTTAGTGGGCGCTTGCCAGCCAAGCGAAAAGCCTGTGGTCCACATGCGTCTGATCGCCAGCAGGGCTGGCTCCCACCAGGTGAAAGATTGAAGTCACCCTGCAAACTTCACAGGGCCGTGTCACCTCTGGCGCCCTGTCTGGGCATGGGCCATGGCCCGGCAAAGAAAGCGCGTTCAGATGTGGCGACCGTAGCGTTGTGGGTACATCTGGTTCAGCATGAGACCACTTTCACCGTGGTCGGGCATGTTGCCTGTGCGGATGGCCTCAGCCAATTCGGCCTTGACTTCATTGCGGGTCTTGGCCTGAAGGACAGGCTTGGCGGGATACAGGCCAGGGCTCACTTCATGGGCTTTTTGCTGGGTTTCGCCGTTGACGACAAAGTTACCGGTGCGAATGGCCTCGGCCAGTTCAGCCTTGACTTCATCGCGGGTCTTGCTTTGCACAGCAGGCTTGGCGGGATACAGGCCTGGGTTCACTTCATAGGCTTTTTGCTGGGTTTCGCCGTTGACGACAAAGTCGCCCGTGCGAATGGCTTCGGCCAGTTCGGCTTTGATTTGCTCGCGAGTTTTGGGGGCAGAGTCGTCAGCGGCCATGGCATGGCCAGCAGCCAAGGCGGCAACAGCGAGGGTGATGGCGGAGAGGGTAGAGCGGTTCATGATCAGGTTTCCTTGAAAGTTTGAAAAACGGTCTGCCTGTCGGATTGACGGGGCTTTGACCTGATCGGTGAAGCGTTGGTTGAGAGCGCTGCATCGATGGGTTGAACTTTAAAATTTCTGAATCAATAGAAAAACAAGCAAAAATACATTGGGTCATTTCTGAATAAGAAACAATAGAGACCTTGAAATCCAGTTTATGGAGAGCCTCATGGACCGTTTGTTGTCGATGCGCGTGTTTGAGCGTGTGGTGGACGAGGGAGGCTTTGCAGCCGCTGCAAGGGCGCTGGACATGTCAGCGCCTGTGGTGACGCGTCTGGTGGCCGATCTGGAAGAGTACCTGGGCACGCGTTTGCTGCAACGCTCGACCCGCCGCCTGTCGCTGACCGAGGCGGGCCAGCAGTACCTTGGCCGTGTGCGCAACATCTTGCAAGACATTGACGAAGCCGACGCGGTGGTCAGCGCGCAGACCACCGATCTGGCGGGCCTGCTGCGCCTGCACGCGCCACCGGTGCTGGCCACCTATGTGATCGCGCCCTTGCTGGCGGAGTTTCGCAGGCGCTATCCCAAGATCCTGATCGAGCTGGAAGTGGAAAGCCTGCGCGAGCCGCCCATTGAAGACTTCGACATCACCTTGCTGGGCACCGATGACAGCTTTGATGGCGATGTGATTGCACGCAAGGTGCTGGAGTCCGAAGCCATTTTGGTGGCTTCGCCCGAGTACTTGCGCCGACGTGGCACGCCGCAGCAACCGCAAGAGCTGGTGCAGCACGATTGCTTGCGCCTGAAAATGCCGCACATCAGGCCCCGCGTGTGGCAAATGTGGTGTCCGGACAATGCAGCGCAGCCCACCGAGGTCGACATCCAGCCCGTGCTGCTGGGCAACCACACCGACAGCTTGCTGCGCGCGGCCATCGATGGGGCGGGCATCATCTCGGTGGCGGTGGACCTGGTGGCGCCTTATCTGACACGCGGTGAATTGGTGCGCGTGCTGGCCCCCTGGATCACGGGCCGATTGAGCATGTATGCAGCTGTGCCCACCCGCAAATTCATGCCACAACGCACTCGGGTTTTTCTCGACTTTCTGGTCGAGGAGACCCGTTTGCAAACCGCCAAAGCCGTGCAGGCTTGCGCCGCCTGCTGAAGCCCCTCTGTTGGAGCCCATGGCGCTGGACCTGACCGGGGTCTTCACCATGACGCCTGGCGTCTTCAAGCACCGATGGATTCATGGCGGCGATCCGCCTTGCCAAGCCAGACGGCATCCAAGCCGATGACTGCGGCCCCCTGTGCGGGGTCTCGATGAGGCGCCCACAGGACGAAAAAAAAGGGCCTGTCAGGCCCTTTGTTGTGGATGGCTTTTTTAAGCCGCCAAACCCACAAACACGTTTTGCACGTCGTCATTGTTGTCAATGGCGCCCAGAAAGGCCTCGACTTCTTCGAGCTGCTCGGCGCTCAGATTGGCCGGATTGACCGGGTTTTTGGGCTTGTAGCCCAGCTTGGCCGACACAACAGTGAAACCGTGCGCAGGCAGGGCACGGCTGACCAGGTCCAGGTCGGTCGCTTCCGTGATGAACACGGTCACGCCGTCCTCGTCGGCCGGCTCAAAGTCTTGTGCACCCGCTTCGATGGCGGCCAATTCGGGATCGGCCCCCGGCTGCGTCGGCTCTGCTTCGATCAGGCCCACATGGTCAAAGTCCCAGGACACCGAGCCCGACGTGCCCTGCTGGCCCTTGCGAAACAGCACGCGCATTTCCGAGGCTGTGCGGTTCACGTTGTCGGTCAACACTTCGATCATCACGGGCACTTGGTGCGGGGCAAAGCCTTCGTAAATCACGAGTTCAAAGCTCACGGCATCGCCCAACAGGCCCGCGCCCTTTTTGATGGCGCGCTCCAGGGTCTCTTTGGGCATGGAGACCTTGCGGGCCTGTTCGACCACCAGGCGCAAGCGCGAGTTGGCGGCAGGGTCGGCGCCGTTGCGGGCCGCGATCATGATGTCTTTGGCCAAACGGCCAAACAATTTGCCTCTGGCATCGGCAGCTTGCGCTTTACCCTTTGCTTTCCACTGTGCGCCCATGGGAGTGTTCCTGGTTGGTCGGCCGAGGCGTTTCGCCGCATCAGCCGAATTCATTGATGTGGGCGCGCGCTCAGTAAAAGCCAGCAGCATGCCCAAAGACCCCCAAGTTTAAACGCGGCAGTTGGCCTTGATTCCCCCTTGCGGAGCGTCGCCGTCGCCGCGTTAGACCGTCGCAGCCCACACGACCCATTGCCCCGAGGGCAGGGCTTTCATCAAAAAGCCAAACGCCTGCCTGTCGCTGCAGACTTCGATGGGCAGGATTCCTAAAAAGTGCGGTGAGTACCCCAATTAGCTATTTTGAAATGTCAATTTTGACAATAACCTCAGCATGAAACCGTCAAAGATGACATTTGAAGTTCATTGATTGATTTCAGACATTTTTTTCAAAACAAGACGGCGCCGGGGTGATCGGTAACGCAGCCATGTCACCTGCCCCGCTCCAGCGACTGTCGCCCCTTGCTCAAAACCTCCGGGTTCAGCGAGGGCTTTGTCACGTCTGGACAGAAGTCCTTGGATGGCTTTCCCTGTCGGACGCTGAGAGCGCCGACCCTCACACCGCGCGTGCGCCAAGCTTGGCTGGCCGCGTCTGAACCGCATCACTGAGACAGAGATATTTTTTATGAACGGCTTGACCAACCCATTGATTGCCATCACTTCTGACAAGGCGCGTCTGTCGGCCAGTCAAACGGCTTTGCTGACCTTCACGCTGAGTGAACCAAGCAGCAATTTCACGGCTGAAGATGTCACTGTGCTGGGCGGAAGCATGAGTGAGTTTGTGCAAAGTGCAGCTGACCCGCTGGTGTACACCGCGATCTTCACCCCCGCCCCCCAGGCGCTGAGTGCGGTGGTGTTCGTGGCCAGCCAAAGTTTCAGCAATGTGGCGGGCATGGTCAACGAAGATGGCAGCGAGAGTGACAACGTGGTGTCCATGGCGATTACGCCGCTGGTCGACGCCCCACCCCCCAGCATCGCGATCAGCACCCCCAAAACGGCGTTGAATCCGGGTGAAGCGGTCACAGTCACGTTCACCCTCAGCGAAGACAGCAGCGATTTCACGGCAGCAGATGTCACGGCCCTGGGCGGCAGCCTGAGCAATCTGACAGGCAGCGGCAAGGTTTACACCGCCACCTTCACCCCCACAGCCGGTGCGCGCAGCGCCATGCTGTTTGTGGACAGCAACCGCTTCACCAACGCCTCGGGCCAGGTGAACGTCGACGGGGCTGAAGGCAACAACGTGGCGACTTTCAGCATTAACGCCGCGCCTGTGACACCGCCGCCGCCTTCACCTGCTGCACCTCTGGCGCCCGTGGTCAACCTGGACGTCAGCAGCGACAGCGGCCTACTGGGGGACAAACTCACCCACGACAGCACCCCCACCCTGAGTGGCACAGGCACGGCGGGCGATGTGATCACCGTCAAAAACGCCGCAGGCGCCGTCATCGGCACGGCCACCGTGGCGGCCAACGGCAGCTGGCACATCACACCCGCAGAGCCGCTGCCCGAGGGCCTGAACACCCTGAGCGTCACCGCCAGCAACGCCACGGGCCAAACCAGCACCGTGGTCAGCCTGCCCCTCAGCATTGACAGCGCCACACCTACGGTGACCATCAGCACGCCCAAAACCGTGCTGGCAGCGGGCGAGGCGGTCACCGTCAGCTTCACCCTGTCAGACAACAGCAGCGATTTCACGCTGGCCGATGTCACGGCCCTGGGTGGCAGCCTGAGCCAACTGACCGGCAGCGGCAAGCTCTACAGCGCCACCTTCACGCCCACAGCCGGTGCGCGCAGCGCCATGCTGTTTGTGGACAGCGAACGCTTCAGCGACGCTGCAGGCAACTTCAACAAGGACGGAGCCGACAGCAACAACGTGGCGTCTTTCAGCATCCAGGCAGCCGTCGTCACACCCCCGCCAACTCCACCCGTTCCCCTTACGCCGGTGGTCATGCTCGACACCAGCAGCAACAGCGCCAGCCTGGGCGACTCACTCACCAGCGACAGCACACCCACCCTGAGTGGCACCGGCACGGCGGGTGATGTGATCACCGTCAAAAACGCAGCAGGCGCTGTCATCGGCACGGTCACAGTGGCGGGCAACGGCACTTGGCGCATCACGCCCACAGCGCCGCTGCCCGAAGGCCTGAACACCCTGAGCGTCACCGCCAGCAACGCCACGGGCCAAACCAGCACCTCTGTCAGCCTACCCATCACGATCGACAGCGCCACCCCTACGGTGGCCATCAGCACGCCCAAAACCGTGCTGGCAGCAGGCGAGGCGGTCACCGTCAGCTTCACCCTGTCAGACAACAGCAGCGATTTCACGCTGGCCGATGTCACGGCCCTGGGTGGCAGCCTGAGCCAACTGACCGGCAGCGGCAAGCTCTACAGCGCCACCTTCACGCCCACAGCCGGTGCGCGCAGCGCCATGCTGTTTGTGGACAGCGAACGCTTCAGCGACGCTGCAGGCAACTTCAACAAGGACGGAGCCGACAGCAACAACGTGGCGTCTTTCAGCATCCAACCCGTGGCGGTGGCGCCATCCGCGCCCCTGGCCGCGCTGGCCGCAAGCAGCGACAGCGGCGCACTGGGCGACAAACTGACCAACGACAACACGCCCACGATCAGCGGCAAGGGCAACGCTGGCGACGTGATCACCGTCAAGGACGATTCAGGTGCCGTGGTCGGCACGGCCACCGTGGCCACCAACGGCACTTGGAGCGTCACACCCATCAATGCGCTGCCCTCAGGGCTGAACTCTCTGCGCGTCACGGCGACCAACTCGGCCGGATTGACCAGCGCCGCAACGCCGCTCGCTCTTACCCTCGACAACACCGCATCGGTGGCGCCTGTCGCCAATCTGGATGCTTTGAGCGACAGCGGTCTGCTGGGCGACCAACTGACCAAGTACACGACGCCCACGATCAGTGGTATCGGCACTGCGGGTGAAGTCATTACAGTCAAAGACCCCTCTGGCGCAGTCATCGGCACCGCCACCGTGGCTGCCAACGGAACGTGGAGCGTCACACCCACGGCAGCGCTGGCCTCTGGCGCGAACAACCTGAGCGTCACCACCACCGACACTGCGGGCAACACCAGCCCAGCCACGCCGCTGGTCATCACCCTAGACACCACGGCCTCTGCCGCCCCGACCGCCATGCTGGACGCGAGCAGCGACAGCGGTGTGCTGGGTGACCAACTGACCAACGACACGACGCCCACGATCAGTGGCACCGGCACTGCGGGCGAAGTCATCACAGTCAAAGACGCCGCTGGCGCCGTGATCGGCACTGCCACCGTAGCGGCCAACGGAACGTGGAGCGTCACACCCACGGCAGCGCTGCCCTCGGGCGCGAACAACCTGAGCGTCACCACCACCGACACTGCGGGCAACACCAGCCCAGCCACGCCGCTGGTCATCACCCTCGACACGGCCACACCTGCCGCGCCAACCGCTCCGACAGCAAACCTGGACACCAGCAGCGACAGCGGTGTGCAGGGTGACAACACCACCAACGACACCACGCCCGCGATCAGTGGTACAGGTACAGCGGGTGAAGTCATCACCCTCAAGGACGCCGCCAATGCCGTGATCGGCACCGCCACCGTGGATGTCAACGGCACCTGGACCATCACACCCTCCGCGATGCTGCCCTCCGGTGCAAACACCCTGAGAGATCGGAAGAGCGTCGGGTAGGG
>NZ_CXOO01000049.1 GCF_001269385.1 Limnohabitans sp. DM1
CCCGCAGTGCCGGTGCCACTGATCGTGGGCTTCGTAACGATGCTCAGTTCGTCGAGATCTACGCCCCTGCCGCTCGCGGCGCTGTTTGGAGCAGCTGGYGCGGCAGGTGTGGTCKTGTCGAGGGTGATGACCAGCGGCGTGACTGGGCTTGTGTTACCCGCAGCGTCGGTAGAGGTGACGTTCAATGCGTTTGCACCTGCGGGCAGCGCTGTCGTGGGTGTGACGCTCCACGTTCCGTTGGCCGCTACGGTGGCGGTGCCGATCACGGCGCCAGCGGAGTCTTTGACCGTGATGGCTTCCCCCGCAGTGCCGGTGCCACTGATCGTGGGCGTCGTGTCGTTGGTCAGTTGGTCACCCAATAGGCCACTGTCGCTCGAAGCATCGACTGTGGCAACAGGTGCCGCAGAAGCCGTGTTGTCGAGGGTGATGACCAGCGGCGTGGCGGCGCTGGTGTTTCCAGCGGCGTCGGTGGTGGTGACGCTCAGGTTGTTGGCGCCTGAGGCCAGCGCTGTCGTTGGCGTCACGCTCCACGTTCCGTTGGCAGCTACGGAGGCGGTGCCGATCACGGCTCCAGCGGGGTCTTTGACTGTGATGACTTCACCCGCAGTGCCGGTGCCACTGATCGTGGGCGTCGTGTCGTTGGTCCGTTGGTCACCCAGCACACCGCTGTCACTGCTGGCGTCCAGCATGGCGGTCGGAGCGGCAGAGGCTGTGGTGTCGAGGGTGATGACCAGCGAGGTGGCTGGGCTGATTTGATTGCTGGCGCTCGTTGCAGTCACGCTCAGGGTGTTTGCACCTGAGGGCAGCATCGCGGAGGGTGTGATGGTCCAGGTGCCGTTGACATCCACGGTGGCGGTGCCGATCACGGCATTGGCGGCGTCCTTGAGGGTGATGACTTCACCCGCTGTACCTGTACCACTGATCGCGGGCGTGGTGTCGTTGGTGGTGTTGTCACCCTGCACACCGCTGTCGCTGCTGGTGTCCAGGTTTGCTGTCGGAGCGGTTGGCGCGGCAGGTGTGGCCGTGTCGAGGGTGATGACCAGCGGCGTGGCTGGGCTGGTGTTGCCCGCAGCGTCGGTGGATGTGACGTTCAGGTTGTTCGCGCCAGAGGCCAGCGCTGCCGTGGGTGTGACGCTCCACGTTTCGTTAGAAGCTACGGTGGCGGTGCCGATGACTGCGCCAGAGACGTCTTTGACCGTGATGACTTCACCCGCAGTGCCGGTGCCACTGATCGTGGGCGTCGTGTCGTTGGTCAGTTGGTCGCCCAATACGCCACTGTCGCTCGAAGCATCGACTGTGGCAACAGGTGCCGCAGAAGCCGTGTTGTCGAGAGTGATGACCAGCGGCGTGACTGGGCTTGTGTTACCCGCAGCGTCGGTAGAGGTGACGTTCAATGCGTTTGCACCTGCGGGCAGCGCTGTCGTGGGTGTGACGCTCCACGTTCCGTTGGCCGCTACGGTGGCGGTGCCGATCACGGCGCCAGCGGAGTCTTTGACCGTGATGGCTTCCCCCGCAGTGCCGGTGCCACTGATCGTGGGCGTCGTGTCGTTGGTCAGTTGGTCACCCAATAGGCCACTGTCGCTCGAAGCATCGACTGTGGCAACAGGTGCCGCAGAAGCCGTGTTGTCGAGGGTGATGACCAGCGGCGTGGCGGCGCTGGTGTTTCCAGCGGCGTCGGTGATGGTGACGCTCAGGTTGTTGGCGCCTGAGGCCAGCGCTGTCGTTGGCGTCACGCTCCACGTTCCGTTGGCAGCTACGGAGGCGGTGCCGATCACGGCTCCAGCGGGGTCTTTGACTGTGATGACTTCACCCGCAGTGCCGGTGCCACTGATCGTGGGCATCGTGTCGTTGGTAGTGTTATCGCCCAGCACACCGCTGTCGCTGCTGGCGTCCAGCATGGCGGTGGGGGCGGCAGAGGCTGTGGTGTCTAGGGTGATGACCAGCGAGGTGGCTGGGCTGATTTGATTGCTGGCGCTCGTTGCAGTCACGCTCAGGGTGTTTGCACCTGAGGGCAGCATCGCGGAGGGTGTGATGGTCCAGGTGCCGTTGACATCCACGGTGGCGGTGCCGATCACGGCATTGGCGGCGTCCTTGAGGGTGATGACTTCACCCGCTGTACCTGTACCACTGATCGCGGGCATGGTGTCGTTGGTGGTGTTGTCACCCTGCACACCGCTGTCGCTGCTGGTGTCCAGGTTTGCTGTCGGAGCGGTTGGCGCGGCAGGTGTGGCCGTGTCGAGGGTGATGACCAACGGCGTGGCTGGGCTGGTGTTGCCCGCAGCGTCTGTGGTGGTGACGCTCAGGTTGTTCGCGCCCGAGGGCAGCGCTGCCGTTGGCGTCACGCTCCACGTTCCGTTGGCCGCTACGGTGGCGGTGCCGATCACGGCGCCAGCGGAGTCTTTGACCGTGATGGCTTCCCCCGCAGTGCCGGTGCCACTGATCGTGGGCGTCGTGTCGTTGGTCAGTTGGTCACCCAATAGGCCACTGTCGCTCGAAGCATCGAGTGTGGCAACAGGTGCCGCAGAAGCCGTGTTGTCGAGGGTGATGACCAGCGGCGTGGCGGCGCTGGTGTTTCCAGCGGCGTCGGTGGTGGTGACGCTCAGGTTGTTGGCGCCTGAGGCCAGCGCTGTCGTTGGCGTCACGCTCCACGTTCCGTTGGCAGCTACGGAGGCGGTGCCGATCACGGCTCCAGCGGGGTCTTTGACTGTGATGACTTCACCCGCAGTGCCGGTGCCACTGATCGTGGGCGTCGTGTCGTTGGTCAGTTGGTCACCCAGCACACCGCTGTCACTGCTGGCGTCCAGCATGGCGGTCGGAGCGGCAGAGGCTGTGGTGTCGAGGGTGATGACCAGCGAGGTGGCTGGGCTGATTTGATTGCTGGCGCTCGTTGCAGTCACGCTCAGGGTGTTTGCACCGGAGGGCAGCATCGCGGAGGGTGTGATGGTCCAGGTGCCGTTGACATCCACGGTGGCGGTGCCGATCACGGCATTGGCGGCGTCCTTGAGGGTGATGACTTCACCCGCTGTACCTGTACCACTGATCGCGGGCGTGGTGTCGTTGGTGGTGTTGTCACCCTGCACACCGCTGTCGCTGCTGGTGTCCAGGTTTGCTGTCGGAGCGGTTGGCGCGGCAGGTGTGGCCGTGTCGATGGTGATGACCAGCGGCGTGGCTGGGCTGGTGTTGCCCGCAGCGTCGGTGGATGTGACGTTCAGGTTGTTCGCGCCCGAGGGCAGCGCTGCCGTTGGCGTCACGCTCCACGTTTCGTTAGAAGCTACGGTGGCGGTGCCGATGACGGCGCCAGAGACGTCTTTGACCGTGATGACTTCACCCGCAGTGCCGGTGCCACTGATCGTGGGCGTCGTGTCGTTGGTCAGTTGGTCACCCAGCACACCGCTGTCGCTGCTGGCGTCCAGCATGGCGGTGGGGGCGGCAGAGGCCGTGGTGTCGAGGGTGATGACCAGCGGCGTGGCGGCGCTGGTGTTTCCCGCAGCGTCGGTGGTGGTGACGCTCAGGTTGTTGGCGCCTGAGGCCAGCGCTGTCGTGGGTGTGACGCTCCACGTTCCGTTGGCAGCCACGGTGGCGGTGCCGATGACTGCGCCTGCGGGGTCTTTGACCGTGATGACTTCGCCCGCAGTGCCGGTGCCACTGATCGTGGGCGTCGTGTCGTTGGTCAGTTGGTCACCCAGCACACCGCTGTCGCTGCTGGCGTCCAGCATGGCGGTGGGGGCGGCAGAGGCCGTGGTGTCGAGGGTGATGACCAGCGGCGTGGCGGCGCTGGTGTTTCCAGCGGCGTCGGTGGTGGTGACGCTCAGGTTGTTGGCGCCTGAGGCCAGCGCTGTCGTTGGCGTCACGCTCCACGTTCCGTTGGCAGCTACGGAGGCGGTGCCGATCACGGCTCCAGCGGGGTCTTTGACTGTGATGACTTCACCCGCAGTGCCGGTGCCACTGATCGTGGGCGTCGTGTCGTTGGTCCGTTGGTCACCCAGCACACCGCTGTCACTGCTGGCGTCCAGCATGGCGGTCGGAGCGGCAGAGGCTGTGGTGTCGAGGGTGATGACCAGCGAGGTGGCTGGGCTGATTTGATTGCTGGCGCTCGTTGCAGTCACGCTCAGGGTGTTTGCACCTGAGGGCAATACTGTGCAACGGGACGCGAATCTGCATGCCCGCGTTGTTGACCAGGATGTCGATCGGGCCATCGACCTCGATGTGCTCGACGGCAGCACGTACGCTGTCGGCATCGGTCACATCAAACACCGACGTGCTGACCGACA
>NZ_CXOO01000050.1 GCF_001269385.1 Limnohabitans sp. DM1
GACCGTGAGCGCGATTTGGCCGTTGCCGAGGTGCGTGCCGACGAAATCAAAACCCGCGCCGCCCAGCTCACCGATCAGCTAAACGCAGCAACCGCACAAAATTCACAGTTACTGCAGACCATCAAGGAAATGCAGCAAGCTAAGAATCAAAACGGAAAGTAACGACGGGTTTGCGCATCCCAAGCGGCGCGCGGCGGCCTTGAAGGTGACCACTTATGGGGGGAGCCAGCCAAAGGTTGCCATTTATGGGGAAAGCAAACCTCAAGGTGACCATTTATGGGGCGAGCCATCCAAAGGTTGCCACTTATGGGGGGAGCAAACCTCAAGGTGACCATTTATGGGGCGAGCCAGCCAAAGGTTGCCATTTATGGGGAAAGCAAACCTCAAGGTGACCATTTATGGGGCGAGCCAGCCAAAGGTTGCCATTTATGGGGAAAGCAAACCTCAAGGTGACCATATATGGGGCGAGCCATAACCAAAGGTGACCACTTATGGGGAGAATGCCGACCCGCTGGAGATGGTTCAAATCACGTCATTGGACACTTCGCTTCTCCTTTCGAAACTCAGCAGCGCACTGCGTATCAACCCCCGACCAAATACCGACCTTACGCGTTTGTGCGTCTTCGAGTGCCGCCCGGGCTTGCGCTCGGTCAGTCGGATCAGCCTCGTGTTCAAACCTGGGATCAATGCAGCCGAACCCGGCCTTAAGCATCAAGGGGGCGACATTAGCACCAGAGAGCGTTCGCACGATGCACACGCTGCGGCCATATCGGTCAGATTTGTAGCAGTCGCAATGCGCGCCGCCCAGCGTGAGCATGCGCAGATGATCAGTCGCCCGCCGACTGAAAGGTTGGCCAACTTCAGGCGCGTCAAACCCGGCTAGTCGCACGCGCACCAGCTCACCGCCCCGCTTGAAGTTGAAGGTGTCGCCGTCTGCAAAGCGAATCGGCTTGCAGATTTCCTCGGCCATCGCGGCCGTCGGGTTGAACAGCACCAGGAAGCAGCCAATGCTGACCACCGCTAAAAACACGCGACGCCGCAAAGCGAAATACCCGGCCATGACCAACGCCGCCAGCATGACGAAAAGTGTGAGCGATGTTGCGACAAGGTTTATTTGTATCTCGTTTTGCATTTCTTCATGCTCTTTTGATTCATGCAGTCGATGCGCACGATTTGATGGTTATGGGTCGGGGAGGGGAGGGCGGGAACGTCCGCATGATGGCATCGGATCTGTATACAAAAATGGCATGTTGACATGCTTTAGAGCGCTGAAATTTCGATGATTTTGCTTCGATGCGGCCCGTCTGCTGGATGGGGGAGATGATTTTTTAAATAATTGACCGCTACTTTGCATTGATCGCAGGCGTTCCGCGTGCCAGCACTTATGGCTGGTCGTGCTTGAGAATGGAGCTCCTGCATGGCAAGAAGCAGATGCTCAAAACCACATTGTTTTCAATAAATGCCGAAGTTTAACTTCCTGTTTTTCTATAAAAACAGTGGTAAGATTTCATGAAGCTGAACTTCCGGAATCTCCAATGAAGGCAATCCTCCACGCCGAACCCTCCTCGGTTTTTTCACGCCTGCAGCAGTTGGGCTTGACCGAAGCCGCGTTGCGGCGCGCGGTCATGGCTGGCTACATGGCCAAGACGAACTGCACCGATAACCACCCCCCGCTGTTCCCGCCTATCGCGGCGTGGAGCGAAGCCGTTCGTACGCTGCGTGATGTGCTAAAGCCAGAGGGCTGGGAGCGCTTCAACGACCAGAACTCGCCTAAGACAGTTAGTCCCGACGGCTCTATATCAATCATCGTCTCAACCGGCAACGAAGCAACAGGTAATCCGCATGCTGAGCCCGCTACGACCTCATCAAAGGGACCAAATACCGCGGGGGCCATAGAGATCAACCGGAGTTTGCAGCTTTACTTGCCGGGCATGGAGCTACCTGTGCCACTTCAAGACGAAGACGAGAAGGTGACGACGTGGATCTTGCTGGCACACCATGCGAAGAACGAGCTGCGTGCAGAGCTGTCGTTGCCGCTGGACGTCGCTAGCGATGGCCGCGTATCGGTTTGGCAAGAGCGGATCATCTTGCGGACCCAGCCGCTTGATGGGGAGCAAGTGGTGATCACACCTCCTGTCCAACCTGACATCGACGTTGCGGTTCGGCGGAAGGCATGAGCTACGGTGCAGAGTTCAACCCGAACCGCTTAAGCCTTGCTCGTAGACGTCGAGGGCTTACAAAAAGGAAGTTGGCAGAGCTCATCGGCGCGGATGTACGGACGGTTATTGCCTATGAGAGCGGAGAGTACAAGCCTGAAAAAGAAAGACTTCTCGCTCTATCTGAGCAACTGAATTTCCCGGTGCAGTTTTTTGTCGGCTCGGACGTACAGGAGGTGACACCCGACGTTGTAAGCTTCCGGTCCATGTCGAAGATGACCGCCGGTCAGCGGGACGCAGCGCTCGGCGCTGGTGCGGTCGCACTTATGCTGAACGACTGGATTGAGCAGAGGTTCGAATTGCCTGCGGCGCAGTTGCCAGACCTCAGCCACGAGGCCAGTCCTGCGGCGGCGGCAGCCGCACTGCGCCGTATTTGGGGTCTCGGTGAACTGCCAATCAAGAACATGGTGTATCTGCTTGAAGCGCGTGGCGTCCGGGTATTTTCGCTTTCTCTGGACACAGCCCACGTTGACGCGTATTCAATGTGGCATGCCGCTACGCCTTTCGTTTTCCTCAACACGATGAAGTCATGTGAGCGCAGCCGCTTCGATGCTGCACATGAACTTGGGCACTTAGTCCTTCATCGTCATGCTGGCCCTAAAGTCAAGGACGCTGAGCGCCAAGCCAACGAGTTTGCATCGGCGTTCCTCATGCCGGAAGGAAGCGTTCTGGCCAATGCGCCTGTCATGGCCACAGTGGATCAACTGATTACACACAAGGTGTTCTGGACGGTATCTGTCGCAGCGCTTGCCTACAGGCTGAAAGACCTCAAGCTGGTCAACGATTGGCACTATCGATCGCTGTGCATAGAGATGGCGCAACGTGGGTACCAAAAGTCTGAGCCTAATAGCGCGCCGCGGGAGACGTCACAGGTCTTCCAAAAGGTATTCGCTGCGTTGAGGGAGGATGGCATGACGCGCGCTGATATCGCCGCCCAACTATCCGTACACGTCAATGAGCTGGATGAGCTGGTATTCGGCTTAGCACTGACCGCACTGGTAGGTGACACGCGGGCGCTGAGCCGCCCGCGACGGCCAGTGCTGCAAGTGATCGAGGGTGGGCGCGAATAGGCCGCGCAAGTGCTTAGGCTCAACGATGACCAGACTCGGCATGGCTGCTTGTTGGGCATAAATGATGCTGGCCATGATTTCCTCACTGAGTACCCCCTTGAGCTGGGGGATGCTCGTGGCGCCTAGCGTTCTGTCGGCGACATAGTCTTGTTTCCGAAGATGGCCGCCGACAAGGCGGAGAGTCAAAGCGACATAAGAAACTTCCTGAAGGTAAATTAAACAACAGAAAGAAAGTAAATGAGAACGGCGTGAGCTTCCCTTGTCGCTCCTACCAACCCTCGTTGAGCCGTTCTAAAAGCTCTGTCCTTGCCAAAACCTTGGAACAAAGCTCCCACCGTTCTTTCCCAGGGTCCACACTTTCACGGGTCTGGTAACGAATTTCAAAGGCGTTTTTGGCTGCCTGACGGCGCTCGATGTACTTATCGAGCTCTTCATCCATCAGCTCCTGGTCCTCAATCCACTCATCGTCCAGGGTATCGGGCAATGAGCCAAAGATGTCGAACTTGTCCTTGAGGCGGCTCGACAGAACGCTGTAAACCTTCTCGTCGCGCGTGTCGGCATAGACCAGGTTCAGCATGTCAACCGTGCGTCGCGCTTGGCCAAAGCGTTTGATACGGCCCAGCCGCTGCTCGAGCTTGCTGGGGTTCCACGGTAGGTCGACGTTGATAAGGGTGCCAAGGGTCTGCAGGTTCAAGCCCTCACAAGCCGCGTCGGTGGCCACCACTATCTTAATTTCGTGCCGCTTGACCGCGCCCTTGATGTACTCGCGCTCAATCGTCGAGAACTCTTCCCCCCTGAACAGACCACTTTTTCCGGCGCCAGCGTATACCGCCACCACCTGGTCTGGGTGAGTCCTCGCAATCTCAGACGCCACCCACTTGGCAGTGTCGAAGTATTGGCTGAAGATGATGCAGCCGTGCTCAGCCCAGGTCTTGTTTTCGGGGGCAGGTCCTGTGCGATGCTCGACCAGGAAGTAATTGACCGCGGATAGCTTCGGGTCTCTAGCCTCCTGCCGCCCGAGCTCAGCCACGATTTGCCGCAGGCAATCAGCCTCCTTGTCGGTCAGCGAGTCCAGGGCATTTTCCAACCCTTCTAGCTCTTCCTCATCCTCGATAGTTCGCTTGTCAAGCATCATCTGGGCCGTGGAGCGTCCGGCAGCGAAACTGGAACAGATGCGCTGCAGCAACAAGTTCTTCATGAAACCCGCAGCCTTGGTGCGCTGGCTCAGCAGTGCGGTGAACTCCTCTGCCGCTTGGTAGGCCATATTGAATGGGTGGTTGGTCATCAAACCGATGCCATCCAAGGTCAAGCCGGGGTATGAGCCCAAGGGTGCCTTAGGGTCAGGGTGTACATCGACCTCTACGCGCTCCAGCAGGCCCATGTCCTCGAGCACGTCTCGACGGCGCAGCACGGTGTGGCGCAGGATGGGATTGTTGTTCTTGAAGAAGTCCTTATCGCTGGCAATGTCCTCCAGAGTCATCTGAGAGGCAAAGTCCAGGTCGTGGAAGTTCAGGTCACTGAAGTGATGCGCGTCGGCCAAGTCCAGTGTCATGCGCAGGCTCTTGAGACGCTCATCTTTTTCAGTGCTCGGCGGCAGCGGTGTCTTCAGCAGCTCCCAGACGTCGGCCGGATTGGAGAAGGTGATTGCACCCTTGACGATGGGTAGCGCATCATCGCAATTGCGCCATTTGCTGGTGAACTCTCGGCCCATGACGAAGCCTGCGCCTTCATTGAGCAGGTTCAGCAAATCCCATAGCTCAGCCACCTCGGTTTGTATGGGGGTGGCGGTGCCAATCACCATGTGCTTGGTGCGCTTGGCCAGCCTGGTCATGAAGGTCAGCAAGTTGTTTGGCTTGTATTCCTTCTTGCTGATGCCACGGCTTACGCGGGCCTTGTGGCCCTCGTCCAGCACCACGGTGCCGTAGTAAAGGCTCAGCAGCTCGTCACACTCATCCGCCTTGTGAAAGATGAGGCCCTGAGAGACGATGGCAATGGCGCTTGGACACCTCTTGATGGCAGCTGCCCCCTGGGTGTTCTTGATGATGTGGCCGTGCTCGTCCTGCCAGCATTTACGGTTGGACAGCCAGACCGCGCTGGGTATACCCAAGCGGTCCTTGAGTTCTGTCTGCCACTGGAAGGTCAAAGTCGAGGGGCACAGGATGAGCACCTTGCCATCACCCAGGAGGGATGCGACCAAGGCCGAGCCGGCCATAGAAAGCGTTTTTCCGACGCCGACCTCGTCGGCCAGCAGCAGCCGGACCTTACCGTAAGTCTCACGATGCTGCAGGAAGATGGAAACAAATGCCCGTTGCCAGGGCTGCAGCATCTCACCCGCCCGGTACAGCGGGCTCTCGACCATGGCAGCGCCCGGCACATCTTCTGGCTTGAGCTCTTCAAAACGCACCTCGTGGCGCTTGGCCACGCGCTCAACCTCTTCGATGATGGCGTCGGGCAATGGGTAGCTGTCAGCCCACAGTGCCTCGAACTCCTCATCCACCCAGGCTACAGCCTCGGGGGAAGGGTCTTCCCACAGGATTTCGTAGTTGTCAGCAAAGGCACTCTTGGACTCGTTGATAGAGCCCATGAAGCTGGTCTTGCTGCCATCGGCACGCTCGATGACACCCGCCTTGCCGTGCAAGAAGACTCGGTCTTTTGGCACCACGCGCACCTGTACGTTGCCCTTGCGCAGCAGCTCATAAAGCTTGCGGTACTTGTCGCGGTACAGCAGGGCCTCGGTCGCGGGCGACACCTCGTTCCAGGTCTCTTTGAGGGCCGCCTCGCGGGCGGCCTGTGATACCCGGATATCCGCGATGTCCAGTTCGCTGTTGCAGACAATGCGCACGTCCGGGATGTCGCCGATTTCTTCCCCGACCAGCTCGAAGATAGAGCTGCGGAAGTAGCCTGCAATACGTCGGTAGGATACGGCCCCCTCCAGGCGCTTGGCCAGGAACTCCTTGTCCAAACGCTGCCTACGAGAGCTGAACCGCTGGATGCCACTCATGGCGTTACATCTTCTGGTTTTCGATGCCGTCGGCCAGCACGCGTGCGGCAGAGGCTTCTTCCGGACGCATGGTGTCGACCTTCTTGCTGATGAACCGAGCAATGGTGACCAACATGTCGCGTGACGAGTAAAACGCTCCTGGCTTGAGGTTTTGCTCCAGACCTTTGAGCACATCATCCAGGTCCTTCTGCGCCTGCAGGTCCATCAGCGCGTAGAGCACGGCCCGGATTGGTGTCTGGTACAGCTCCGACGACTGGTTCATCTCTGTCCGACCAAAGTCCTTGGCCGACTTCAGAGCTGCCTTGTTGGCGTTTTCGCTAGCCATCAAGGCGCTGAAGTCACGCACAGCGAAGGCCTTGGCGAAGTTCTGGTAGTTGTCCAGCTTGTTCAGACCGTGGGACTCCTGCTCCAACATCTTCAAGTAGAAGCGCTCGGCCGGCTCCAGGTCATGCCAAACAGACTCGTCCAAGCCCAAGGGAACGAGCATCTTGTTGGCAGTGTCGGTGGCGAAATCAATCAAGCCCTCCACCAGGGTCTTCTGACCGGACACGCGCGGGCGTAATGCCTCTTGGGCCATGTCTTTGCCGTCAATGATGCTGTACTTGGTCAGCACCTTGAGCGCTGCGGCATAGCCGGCCATCTGCAGGTCAGCGTCCTCGAACAGGTTGCCATCCTTGGCACGCTTGCTGTCAGCCGCGACCGTGTCGTTCATGCCGGTCAGTCGCTTGATTTGCTCTGCAACCTCCTCTTCCAGCTCATAGGCCAGGTCGGTCTGGTTGGTTCGCTTGGCACCAAGGCGTTTGCGCAGCACCAACAGGATGGTGCCTTTCACGTAAGAGCCCTCACGCAGCGCGGAGTCTGTCTCTGTCACGAGATACCACGCCGCTGTGACACGCAAGCCGCTGGCCCACACGATGTTGGCCATGTCGGCCCAGATGTTGCCGTCCTGGTGCGTGAACATCAGGACCTGAAGGCCGTTGTCGGGCATGCACTCCGCCATGCGCTTATAGGCGGCGACCATACTCAGGCGGAAGTCGTGGTCTTCGCCCTTGACAGCTAATTCACGGCGGGAGTCCCACGTCCAATGAGAAAATTCAGCAGGTGTCTTCTTGCGCAGCCACCCGATGAAAAACTCCAAAATTTCTTCGTACTTGACGGCATCGCCGTAAGGAGGGTCCGTGACGAAAATGTCGCACGGAGCCTTCAGTTCTCCTGAACTGTGATTCCGTACGTTAGCTTCACCCTTTCCTTGGATAGGGGCGCTTTTGAGAGACTTATTGAACACCACAAACAAGTCACTCGATGCTCGACAGCCATAGTTGTAAAAGGTATTGAGCGCCTGGTTATAGAAAACGTTGGAAGCACCATTGGATGCTCCTCCAATCTGACGACCAGAGCCGTCTTTTGCAACTCTAACTCCAGAGGTGGTCCACCTGGTCAACTTGCTCGAATAATCAAGCATGCCCGCAAATAGAACAGCCAAGGCTGGGTTTACAACTCGTTTTCTAACTAGGGCCAATACGATGAGCTGCCTCGCATTGAAAAGATGATGCCAATACGTCCAACCGCGAGTGCGTATGGGCTCGTCGGTTTTATCACCTGTCTCTATGCGTGTGTCAGGCACTAATCCCTGCTCTTGCCACTCAGCTAGGTGGGACCGCACGAATTCCGTAGCCCGCATTTCTCGGTCTAAGTCGGCCTGAGTAACGGAACGGAACTCGGTAATTGCCCTTCCAGACTCCCCCTCGGGAAGCTCCTTTATCCACTGGATTGCATATAGCCGCTCATTGAAGATGTCGTCACCCCTGAAAGCAATATCTGACTTGTCCCACAGTCGTAGCCGGTTTCTTTTCACTGACTTCTCATCGACCTTGGTGGTGAAGTCGCCACGGATACTGGCAATGCTGTTGACGTGCTCGACACCGTTTACAACATGAACAACATTACCTTTTCTATAGGTGCCATTTTCAGCAGCCGCCATCTCCTTTGCAGTAGCGTCACATACCAGTTCAATGTCGTAGCGCTTTTGGGCGGTAACCGGTACAAGCTTTACGCAGACCGATTTTCCCTTGCTAATTACAAGTGTCGGCAGGACCGGTACCTTCCAGCCTGATGACGGACAAATCACTTCTAGGCAGTACAGATAGGCCTTGCCGCGCCAACCTTCACCATCTTGCTCGATACCTAAAGAGTCAATTTCAGCCTTGACCTCTGCTATAAGTTCGGCTTGCTCTGTTTCTAGTTCAAGCCGACGTTCTGGGCTTGCTCCGACGATGTTGAATGCGCCCCAAGTCAGCATGCAAGCCACTGGGTTCAAGTCAGAGGCGTAGACATCGCAGCCCAGTTGGGCTGCGGCAAAAGGAATCTGGCCTGACCCGGAGAAGGTATCCGCTACCGTGGGCCGATGACCGAACCGCATGACCCCCAGCTGTTCGACCAGCTCTGGGTAAGAAAATGCGTTTGTTCCCAAGTGCTCATTGACTCGGCCCCAAATGTGGGTCGAAATCTCGTTTGCAACCTCTTCGGCCCTTTTGGCATCGGTAGCGAGGTCATGGTACGTGTCGTACTCAAATGTGAGTGCCGACACTTCATGCTTCATAGTCTCGGAAATATCGGTGCGCCACTTCAACCGAGGAATCAGCTCTTTGCCTTTTTGGACGTAGGGGTAGTCTTTGAGGTCAAAAGGAGCGCTCTTGGGCAGGACGCACTCTGGGGGGTCAACCATAAAGTAAGCGCGGATATCTTCAATTTTGGCGGTTCTGACGATGTCGGCAGGTTTGATCAACCCCAAACGTTTGCTCATGGAAACATCATCCATGCCCATCAACAGCTCAAAGACCTCCAGGTCTGCCATCGGGTCGTCTGTTGCGGGCAGAAGAGCTGCCAGCACACAGGCGCGGTTGAGAACCAAGGGCTTGCGTCCCTTCCAGTAGCTGCCCAACGCGGTCAGAGTCTGGCCGGAGCCGGCCATACGCTCCTTGAAGACATCGATGGAAAGCTTCTGAACCGGCAGTAGGCTCTCTATCAGTGCAGGAGCGTCCTTCAAGCTCAACGCTTGAACACCCGACGGGTGAGGGGTTGTGGTGTAGTCAACTTTCGGAATGGTCGTGACAGCGGAAGAAGTCATTTTTTCGGGTCGTTTAGTTGAAAAAGCCTGCGTGGGTAGCAGGCTCAAAACAGTTGGAGAGTCGTCGGTGCATCGTCTGCGGGGCGAATCGACCGGGCTTTCTTGTTCTCAGCCTTGCCACTGGACAGCGCGTGGTACAGGGCTTTACGCCAACCAGCGTCCTTGTCCTCAGCGAGGCCTGCCTCAGCCGCGGTTTGGCTGAACAGCCACCAACGCTCTTCAGGCTTCAAGGCGGCCCACTTGGCTGCAATGGCTTTGCACTCATCCACGCTGTTGGCATGCTCAGCCGCCCAGGCCAGCACGCAGAGCTCCTTGCCCAACATGCGGTCCACCTTGTTGTCGCCAGTGGTCCAACGCGGGGTGGCCATCTTCCTGGCCTTGAGCCTAGTGGAAAAGTCCTTTCGAGCCGTCTCAGCGATGGCAGACCAAAACCGTCGAGGTAGCACCAAGCGCGTCTCCCTCGGGGGCACGCCGTTATCGCCACCCTTGAGGCCGTAGTCCTCAATGATGGTGACGTCACCTTTGGCGGCCGCAGGAATCTCCACTCGGAAGATATGCGCGCCAAAGGCTGCTGCTCCAAAGCCCTCGACCAAGTCGGCGGGCTTCACGTTTTTGGTTTGGCTCATGTAGGGGTGTTGAGAGGGTTACTGAGAAAAGTCGTTTTCGTTGAGCTCAAAGCCCACCTTGGCAGCCAAGTCCAGCAGGTCTTGACCGGTCTGGAACTGGAAGCGGTGAATCTTCAAGCTGATAGGTGCGTCAGCAGGCAGGCACGCGCCAATCTGGTTGAGCACGCTCTCCAGGTAGGCACCGTCAGCAGGGGTGTCGCCCATAAAGAACTGCACTACCGCAGGTGTGCTGCCTACGACAGCAGCCACCTTCTCCACCGTCGCGTGACGGTCTTTGAGCAAAGCGACAACTTGGTAGGCATCCTGACGTGAGCCCAGATTAACCATGCGGGTCAGGCGTGCTGGCTTGCTGCGGTCAACGACCACTTCACGCTTGCCACCACCACCGCCACCGTCGCCTCCTTTTCGGGCACCGGCGTACTCAAATCGCTCTTTGGCTTCAAGACCACCCCCTTCAGCAAACACGAGAACCCGGGCAGCCTTGTCATCAAGATCTATTGGGCCGGTGTAGTCGATGCCATTGCGCGGCTCCGAGCCGTCTAGGGTGTATTTCAGACTGGCCGCAGGGGCCACCATCAGCTCCAACCGGCGAGTGCCGTTGTCCAGCTTGGCTCGAACGGAAAGTTTGTTGGTCCAGGTGAAAACGTCACCGGTATCGAACTGTCCATTTGGGTCCACTGCCAAGAACTGGACGCGGTAGGCCTTGGAACGCAAGGTGTCGTCCTTTAGGGCCGGGCTGGAGGTGCTGACCACACCGTCTTCGACGTAGTGGATACGAGCGCTGGGGCCCGCGTTGAGCGCGTTGACGCGCAGTACTACCTCGCCGTTGTCGTTCGGTGTGGTGTCGGCGACAACTTGAACAGAAGTCTTCTTTTTGGCAGGCGTGTGCGAGACGTGGCCGTTGCCCAGGTCTTCCCAGACCCCACGCTGAACGGCGAAGGATTTAAGCATGTCCAGGCCTTTCGGCGGCATCCAGGGCATCTTGGCCCGCTGCTTTTCCCGAGCGACAGCGGTCGCCCAGTCAATCGAAACGGAGCCCTCGTTCCACAGGTTGGTCTCTGCGTAGTCGCGCAGCGCATCAAAGTCAGCGTCAACGTCCAAGAACAGCTTTCTCGGGTGGGCCGTCAGCGTTTTTTCGATTTGCTCTTCGCCATCGAAAGGCTTGCTGTTGTCGCGTTTGCTGTCCAGCGGCTTGACCTTGAGCTCAGGCGCCTTGTCGCCAACCTGAGCCGGGTAGATAACCTTGTCGAACACGCCGAGGATGGTGCTGTAGAAGTCGTGCGCAGCTGACTCCTTCTTACCCAAAAACTCTTCGTACTGAGCATGGGACTTCGGAATCTTGACCTCAGCCTTGAGCGTCGCATAGCTCTTGCGGGCAGCCTGCTCGATGCTGGCCATCTGAGTCTTGTCGCCAGTCAGCACAAGGAGATTGTTCTTCTCAGGCAGCTCTGCGAAAAACGCGTCCAGCTGCTCGGGAGGCATTTTGGTAGCTGGGTCGATGATGAGCAGCACGCGGTTGCGCTTGACCTCAGCGATGACTTCGTTAAGCTTCGGCAGCGCAATGACCTGACTGTAGGCAGTCTTGCGCGTGGCAACAAACATCTCTTTCAGTCGGGCCTTGATGAGCTCGTCAATCTGAGCCTCAGGCGCTGTGGCTGCAATGCCCTGCAGCATTTTGGTCAGGTTTTCCTGACGGTCGAAGTACAGCTTCGCGTCCTGGTTTTGGTGCAGGTACCAGCACTCGGAGAGCATGCTCTCAATTGCCGCGTTGTACTCCACCACAGACTGCATCGGCGTGACCACGCACTCGAGCACTTCTTCACGGCTTAGTCCCTTGACGGCATTTACCGCTGTGGACAGGCTGGCCGTGAACAACAAGTTGGCCACTTCGGTGGCGTTCTTGTTGCCGTTGGATGCGTCAATGCTCTGAGCGTGAGCCGAGAAGTTGACGTCCCACAGGTCTTTGGAGATGACGTCGTTCATGCCAGAGATGTCAGCCAGCTTGCTACGGACATCGGTGATGCTCAGGTCGAAGTGCTGTGCGCCAATTAGATAGACATCGTCGGCCTCGCGCTCCCAGACCGACTTCAGCAGTCGAGACATCAGCTCCATCAGACCACGGGTCTGCTTGAACTGCTCGTTTTCCTTGAAGAGGGCGACCAGGTCTTTCAGGCGAGGGTGGAACGGATAGGTGTGGACGATTTCATCGGCCAGCGCTTCAGCGCCACGAGCAACCACCTTCGACTTAGTGGCCTCTTCCAATGCTTGGCCATAGCGAGCCGCCAGGTCCTGGATTTCTGCCACATCGGGCAGCTTGATGAACAGCCGCTTGCGCAGAATGTCGTAGACCTCGTTACCTGCCAGGTCCACTGGGGTGATGGCCTTCTCTTGGCGGCCCAGCTCTTTGCGGGCATCAAGCAGCGCGCGCTCAATCAGAGCGCCACCTTGGGCGTACGAGGCATCCAGGTCAGAGACCACCACGCAGACGTTCGAGAGCTTGCCCGCAGCGCTGAGCATGTTGGCAAAGGCTCGGGTGGCAATGTCAGCGACAGTGCCGGTGCCCGTGGCGCGCGTGCCCAAGTACTGAAAGTATGGCGGCAGTTCGTCCAGGAGGATGAGCGTGGGCTTGTCAGACTTGAGCAGGTTGGTCCAGTCAACTTCGTCGGGCGCCTCAGGGCCAGAAACCCAGAACCGCTTGAACGCTTCGCCCAGGCCCAGCTGGTGAGCGATTTCACCCCACAGGTAATGTTGAGGGCTGTTGCGGCCGTTGAACGCCACCACGCGGGCGTCCGAAAAGGCGTCGATGTGAGCCACATCAGCGCAATACTTTTGACGCAGGTCCTTGTGCTTGGCTGCCAGGCCAGTGCCCACAATCAAGTGGGTCTTACCGCCGCCCATGGCTTGCTTGAGGTGAAAGACAGCGTTGGACGACTTGCCGGCCAACCGCTCGATGGTCCCGCGCAGCAGGTCCCGCATACCTGCGGTGATAAAGGTCTTGCTGTAGAAGGTCTCGCCGTTGCCTTCGTCTTGAATCAGCTGGTCAAGCTGTTCGATTTGGTCGCTGACGTCAATTGACAGCGCATTAGGGGCCAGTTGGCAGGCCTGCTTGACGGTTTTCACGAGGTGGTCTTCCCTGTTTCGGTGGTGAGGTTGTTGACGCCAATGGCGATGTTGTTCTTCTCGCAGTACTCAAGAATGAGGTGTTCAACCATGTTCGAGGCCGAGCGGTGTTCTTTGGCAGCGGCTTCGCGCAGCAGCGCCTTGGCTGAGGGCGTTATCCGCAGACCCAGTTGTTCGGTTTTGACGTCGGCCATGTACGAGAGGGTAGTAAAACAATGTCATAACAGTGTATAGCGGCACTCGTTTAAACGCTAGAGCTGTTTCCAAAGACGGGCTGAAGAGGTTGTTTCAGAAAGTGGGGATGTGATTAAAGTCGTCCAAATGGCTTTCGATGTATGGGGTCGCTGTAGAAAACGGAATTTAAAGCACTCTAAGCCGAGGAATCATTCAGGGTCAGTATTTGACGCACAGACTTTAATGTCGCAAAGGGAATTCTTATGTTCCTTATGAGAATATGAACATTCAAAAAATGCTATGATCGCCACCTTAAACAACCGAAGTCATCATGAACGACGAGTCAAAAATCACAAGCGTCACCAACATTTGCATCATTCTTTTGCGTGAATTACGTGTCGAGAAAGGCGTCCATCAAGCGCAGGTCGCCGACTGGATGGGAAAGACGCCAAGCGCATGGACCAAAATTGAAGCTGGCAAAAGTCCACTTCAGTTTGAAACTTTCATTCGGGTCTGCAATGGGATGGCGGTCAGAGCATCCAATGTGATGACTACCGCAGAGCTGTATTCAACCCTGCTGAACCAGAATGGCTGGGCAATTATTTCCACGGAATTTGACATCGCGGAAGATGACCTGCTGCGCCAGGCGCAGCAATACTGGGCATCCGCAGGCTGTCGAAGTGGGGGAACGAACCGTTGGGGCTACGCTTCGGTACTCAATGGCCCCCTCTATCAGTTGAACAACACAGTCAGCTTGGCTCCCGTGTTTCAGTTTGCGCTCGATGCTGAGTTTCGCCAGTCACAACTGAACTACCAACCCATTACATCGAACGGTTTTTGAAGCACACAGTGACGGAAAACACATGATTTCCATCGCCTTAATGGCGACGCCGATTTTTCGCCCTGAAGGGTCTGTAAATGCATACGGAAAACCAGGTCGTAATGAGTTCGCGCCAAGCGGACAGAGCGAACGTGCCCATCCGAGACCCGCCCTTAGGCCGAAAATGACGCATGGTCACGCCAAGCGGCGCCCACGGTTTATCGGCTATTGCTCTCAGAGGATTACTATCGACATGTCAGGCCAAAGTCCGCAGCAGTGATCATCATGTCGACATTCTCGAGAACCACAAAAGGTAGTTATCACCGTACAGCTGGAAGCCCGTGAGGAAGAAGCGGAAGGCAACCGCCGTTGGCAACTGCGCTAGTGGGCTGAGGCCGAGGCAAAGGGCTTTCGGCAACGGCGAGGCCGCTTGGCTCGGACTTCCTCGACTAAGGCGGCCAGTCGAGGGTCACATCTGGTCGGCAACCACGCGGAATGACGCGTTCACAGCGCGCGCCAGTGACTCGGCACCAAACAGTAGTTGACCAGCGCGATTTCCTTTATGGCCACAACGCTACCTCTCTTAAATGCGTGGGACAGTTCTTGCGCCCCAGCGTTGCCGTAATAGTCGAGGGCGTGGACTACCTCAATCACAGCCCTACTTTCTCAAATAGCCTCTTTAGCCTGGCTTTGCTCTTTTCACTGATTTCATCGCTCTTATCAAATTCCTCCACGCTCATCTTCTGTATCGGCCCGTCCTCCTTTTCCACGACCAACACAATCTCCAGCTCTGACTTTTCTTCAGTGCTCAACTTTCTGTATTCACCAGACCCTGATGGCCACCCAAATTCCCCCACTTATGGCCACCTCAAACTCCCCCACCTGAATTGATCGGGGACAGGGTCTCAACGCCGACACCGTCGGCACCTGTTGGCAGGACGCATGTTCTGGCCTTCCTCGAAGGAAGGCCAAGGAGTGAATGTCTTGAAACCCAACCAACGCGCCACGGTGATCACACTGCTGCAGCGCAACACGCCCCAGCGCGAGATTGCCCGCATCACCGGCATCGACCGCAAAACCATTCGCAGCTACCACACCCGCTGGCTGCTTGATCCTTCAAACTCCCCCGAGGTGGCCACCGGCTCTGAGACCGTGACCCCTCAAATTCCCCCACCCTGGCCACCGGCTCTCGTTTCCACTTCCTCCAGCCTGTGCGAAGTCCACCGCGTCTTCATTGAGGCCCAATTGCGCCTTCGCCGCAACGCCACCGCCATCTTCCAAGACCTGGTCGATGCCCACGGCTTTACCGGGGCCTACAACAGCGTCAAGCGCTTTGTGCGCGCTTTGCGCCACAAAGAGCCCGAGCAGTTTGATCGCCTGTCCTTTTTGCCCGGCGAGGAGATGCAAGTCGATTACGGCGAAGGCGCACCGACCTTGGTGCCCGGCACCGATCGCTACAAGAAGCCGCGCCTGTTCGTCGCCACACTGCGCCACTCCCGGCGCAGTTTCCGCCGCGTGGTCTGGAAGTCCAGCCAACAAGTGTGGGCCCAGCTGTACGAGCAGGCATTTCGCTACTTTGGCGGCTGCCCCCAGTACGTGGTGCTGGACAACCTCAAAGAGGGTGTGCAGAGGCCCGATTTGTACGAGCCTGAACTCAACCCGGTGTATGCAGCCATGCTCGAGCACTATGGCGTGGTGGCCGACCCCGCCCGCGTGCGCGACCCCAACCGCAAGGGCACGGTGGAGCACGCCATCGGCCACACCCAAGCCACCGCCTTGAAGGGCAGACGCTTTGAATCGATCGAGGCCCAGAACGAGCACTTGGAGCATTGGGAAACGAGTTGGGCCGCCAAGCGCATTCACGGCAGCGAGCGCCAACAGGTGCAGGCCATGTTCGAGGCCGAACGTGCGCACCTCAAGCCCTTACCCCTGCTGGGCATGCAGTACTTCACGCAAGGCGTGCGCACCGTGTGCGACGACAGCTGCGTGCGGGTCGATCACAGCAGCTACGCCGCACGCCCTGCGGCCATCGGCTCCAAAGTGCTGGTGCGCATCTTTGAGCGGCGCATCGAGATCCGGGATGTGCAAGGCGCTTTGCTGCGCACACATGCCAAAGCCGAGCGGCCAGGCTCGGTGGTGCTGCCTGCGGATGAGCGGGTGTTCAACCCATCACGCGAGACGCGGTTGATCCTTGGCCAGGCCAAAGAAATTGGCGAGCACGCCAGCCGCCTGTGTGAGCTGATGTTTGCAGCCGAAGGTCGGGTGGGCCAAAGAAAGCTGTGGGGCATCGTGGGATTGACCAAACGCTACCCGGCTGTCTGCATTGACGGCGCCTGTGCCCAAGCCTTGGCGCAAGGGGTCTACAGCTACAAACAAGTCAAGGCCTTGGCCGAGCGCTTGTTTGCCGATGCCATGGCGGCCATGGACGAGGAATCCAACATGGCCAGCTCAGTGCACGCCGACACCATGGCCCTTGAAGGCACTTTGGTTCAACAGCACGAGCTGATCCGCCAGACCGACGAGTATGCAGATTTGTTCACCCACGCAGCCCTGGTTGCCAGCGCTGTGGTGGCCAAGGCCATGGATGAGAAAGCAGGAGGCCAGGCATGAACATGACCGAGATCGACAACGCTTTGCGTCAGTTGCGCCTGTCGGGCATGCAGCAAACCCTTTCCACCCGGGCGATGCAGGCCCAGGCCAGCCAGGAGCCGTTTTTGGAGACATTTGCTGCCTTGCTGCAAGACGAGTTGGAGCGGCGCAGCTCCGTCCTGATGGAGCGCCGCTACAAGCGCTCAGGGCTCGATGAGAAGGTCTCATTGGCGGATTTGGACTGGCGCTTTAACCCCAAGATACCCCGCGCTGCATGCTTTGAATTGCACACCTTGAAGTTCATCACCCAAGGGGCCAATGCACTGATTGTGGGCAAACCGGGTACAGGCAAGAGCCATGTGGCCAAGGCGCTGGCGTACCAGGCCACGCTGCAAGGCTATGACGTGCGGTATTTGGAGGCGGACACCGAGTTTGCGCGGTATGCGCTGGCGGGCAGCCAGGACAGGGCGAATTTGCTGCGGGAGTGGGTCAAGCCGGATTTGCTGATCGTGGACGATTTGTTTCTGGCCAGGCGGATCACGGCGGAGGCAGCAGAGGCATTGCAGGCCATCGTGCACCAGCGCTACAAGCTGCGCCGCGCCCTGGTGGTGACATCGAACCGGGTGGTGCAGGACTGGGGCAAGTATCTGGGGGATGCAACGATGGCCAGCACGATTTTGGACAGGCTGATGCACCGCTGCGTGATGTTGGAGTTTGAGGGCAAGAGCTACAGGCTCAAGGAGGCGGCTGCTCGCTTGGCCATCCTGCCTGAAACGTCATAATCTGACTGCGCTGCCTGGGGGAATTTGGGGTGGCCACGGGTGGGGGAATTTGGACTGGCCATCAGGGATTTAAAGGCCGTTATCGTTCTTTTTCCATTGTCTGAAACATAGATGGCACCACCGGTGAGCTCGGAAATGCCCCTCAATGAAAAAGCAAACTTCGCCGACGTGGCGGGTCCATCAATTGATCTGGAGGTCGAGGTAGATAACTGACTACACATTTGGAACGTCCACTTTTGTTGGTGGCAGGCATCACTTTGGTGTCAAAACAAACGAACGTTTACGGGGTGAGAAATCACCCCGTTTTTTTTGGGTGCGCCCAGCATGGGCGCACACCTGCGGGTGCAAGTCCCGCTGCGAGCTGGTCACAGTGAGCAAAGTGAAGCGCAACTGCGTGAGGGTGACCGAGCGTGGGAAGGAAGCGTGGAGCGTAAATCGCGAGCCGATGAACAAGAACCGCATAGAAGGCGCTGCCAAGCAGGGCGAGCAGGCCCATTACTGCAAAGCTCTTGTGACCAAGGCGAAGTGGCGTAAATGCGGCGGTTGTGCGATGAAGGTGTGCGACCCTTACCTGGGGAGATCTCGCCTTGTTTCTGAAAGGAAGACGGCTTTGCCGGAGCGAGAAGTCAGCAGAGGTCGTAGTAGCTGCAAGCCGGGGCCGCTGAGGCCACAAGGCAAGAGCGAAGGACCGAACGAGAGTGAGTAACCGAGGACATGCAAAGCCACAAGGTCATGCGTCAGATGCCGGAGCGATCCGGGCGGGCACGAAGGCGGCACGGTGAAGCCGGGCCAGACACTGCCAGCGACGAAACCCGAGGTACGTTGCATGAGCACCCGGATACAGGGTCGGCAAAGCAGATGGCAGGCACTGGTGGCCTGCTGGATGCGGCGCTGACAAGACAGAACCTGCAGGCGGCATGGAAGCGGGTCAAGGCCAACAAAGGTGCAGCCGGGGTGGACGGGCTCGATATCGAGCAAACCGCCCGTTTGCTGCAAACGAGCTGGCCGGACATTCGCCAAGCGCTGCTGGCAGGAAGCTACCGGCCCAGTCCGGTACGCAAGGTATTGATTCCCAAACCGGACGGCAGCCAGCGTGAGTTGGGCATCCCGACGGTCATAGATCGATTGATCCAGCAAGCACTGTTGCAAGTGCTGCAACCGCTGATCGACCCCACCTTCAGCGAACACAGCCACGGGTTTCGACCGGGCAGGCGCGCGCACGATGCGGTCAAGGCCGCACGGGCGTTCGTCCAATCGGGCAAGCGCGTGGTGGTGGACGTGGACTTGGCCAAGTTCTTTGACCGAGTCAATCACGACATCCTGATCGACAGGCTCAAAAGGCGCATCGACGACGCTGGAGTCATCTGGCTGATTCGGGCGTATCTGAATGCTGGGATCATGGATGGCGGGGTGGTGGTCGATCGCCACTTGGGCACGCCGCAAGGCGGGCCACTCAGTCCGTTGCTGGCCAATGTGTTGCTTGACGAAGTGGACAAGGCGTTGGAGGCGCGGGGCTACTGCTTCGCGCGCTACGCCGACGACTGTAACGTCTACGTGGGCAGCATCAAGGCTGGAGAGCGGGTGATGTGCTACCTCAGAAAACTCTACACAGGCTTGAAGCTTCAAATCAACGAAGCCAAGAGCGCGGTGGCGAGCGCCTTCGGGCGCAAGTTCCTGGGATACGCGCTGTGGGTGGCCAAGGGCCGGGAAGTCAAATGCAAGGTGGCCGAAAAGCCGCTAGACAACTTCAAGGCTCGTATTCGGCAACTCACGCACCGCTCGGGTGGGCGCAGCATGGCGCAAGTGGTGGAAAAGCTGAGGCCCTACGTGCTGGGCTGGAAGGCTTACTTCGGGATGTCGCAAACGCCCGGGGTCTGGCGAGAGCTGGACGAGTGGCTGCGCCATCGGCTGAGGGCCATTCAGCTCAGACACTGGAAGAGGCCCAAGACGATCTATCGGGAACTCAAGGCGCTCAGGGCATCGGAGGATGTGGCCAAGCAGGTGGCGGGCAACTGCCACAGGTGGTGGCGCAACAGTGACGGGGCCATCAAGCGCGTGTTGACCATTGCGTACTTTGACCGGCTGGGGGTGCCAAGGCTGTCCTGACCTCAAGCGCTCGAACCGCCCGGTGCGGACCCGCATGCCGGGTGGTGTGGCAGGGGTGCCTCCTACAATGGAGGCCCCCTATGCCGATTGCGCATTCATCCGGAAAAAAGCCGCTAGACCTTTTTCCGGAAAAGATCAGAATCCGGAGACCATGCCTCAAGTTTTTGCCTATTTACGCGTCTCGACCGACGCCCAAGACGTTGCCAACCAGAAGCACTGCGTCGTGCGCTATTGCGTGGACAAGCGGCTGCTGGAGCCGGTGTTCATCGAGGACACCGCCAGCGGTAAGACGGACTGGCGCGCGCGACCACTGGGCAAGTTGATCGAGCGGGCGGGGCAGGGCGATGTGGTTGTTGTGTCGGAAGTCTCGCGCCTGGCGCGCAGCACGCTGCAGGTGCTGGAGATCGGCTCGGAGTGCATCGAGCCAGGGATAAGGCCTCCTCAGGCCGCCTTCTTAGTCTGGAAAGGCAACTGCAGTTCCTCCACGTCATACGTGAAATCGAGTGGCACCTGGATGGGCTTCTGCGCGGAGTCCTTCGCGTTGTAGACATCCACGTCGGTTTTTAGCTGATAACAATCCCCGACGATTTGCTGACGCCGCTGGGCGAAAGACCGTACGAAGTGGTCACGAGGCGCGCGCTCGTCGTCCATGTCTGCCCATAGCGACGTGGTCTTGTCTCCCTTCTTGGAGCGTACAGCGTGCATTGCGCGATATCGCTGTCCATTAGCGTCGGTTCGGTACTCCTCGCGAAATTGCTGTGCGATGTCTGCTGCAATGGCATCGACGACGGTACGGACGCTGGGCTTGTGAAGGCCGTTGCGGTACGCCCACTCAGCTACCGCGTGCGGGTCGAGTAAGCCATCGCCTCCGAATTCCGCTTGATAGCGCTCGATGTAAGACTTCACCTGATTAGCATATGCCGACATAGTAGTTTCCAGATCAATGTAATGATTATTCAGTGAACGAGCCCCAGCCATCGGCGTCAGCCGACGACAGCACCAGCGATCGCACCTTGACTTGGTGCTTGCGCAAGAAGTCGTGACGACCCATCTTGCGCTGGAGCTGGCCGACCACCAATCCCGGATGCACATAGATTCGTTGTGCAAATCGAAGCACCTTCTCTTCGGAGAAATAGGGCTGTACGCGAGCAATGAAGTTCTCTAGTTCGGCAGAAGGCACGCAAAACTCTGCACCTGCCTTGTTGGCAAGTCGCTCGCATTCAGGCAGTTCCACTCGGTCTTCGCCCACGTCGGTGTCGATGACCGCTTCGTTGTTGGCCTTCCCGTCCTCACGTAGCACGTGCTCAATCTCGTGCCTTAGGACAAACCAGAAGTTATCGATCCGGTCGAAGCGCAACGTCATGCCTATGACCGGCTTGTTATCATCAAGCCAGAAGCAGGCACCATCCATCTTAGAACCAGCCATAGGTTCCACTAGCACAAAGCGAACACCGGCCTCAGCCAGAATGCGAGGCACATGGCGCACCTCCTCTGGCGACAGGATTAGTGGCTTGAGATTTTCAAGCGCTGCCAGAAGATTTGAGCGTGAATAGGAAGGCACTACCTGCTGTGTCGCCATTGCCTTCACACGAAACAACCAGGCCAACTGCAGGGGTGTAACATCCAGAGTAGCGTGGGTCTTCTTGGCACTGTGGCAGAGCTCAGGTTCAGCCAAAACGTTCGGGATGGAAAAGAAGTCGCAAAAGCGCTGCTCCATTACGTCGATGTTCTCGCTGGCTCGGACCCATCCGCGGCGGAGCATTTCTCGCACAGGGAACTTCTCATAAAGCCGAGCCTTGCGCGCGACTTTGTCGTTAGGAAGATTTACCTTGGAAAGCTGATATTGGCTCTCCAGGTTCATCCAATAGTCGGGGGACATGCCAAAGGCATCAGCCAAACCCTTTGCGGTTTCGGGTGTTATGGCGCGCTTCCCAGCGATGATCTCGCTAACAAGGCGGGGTGGTCGATCAAGAATATCGGCCAATTCCTGCTGGCTCCATTCCCTTGCTTCCAGCTCCTCCCGCAGGAACTCTCCTGGTGGGAATACTTCTGCAGGCACGCGTGCGTTCATGGTCTCTCCAATTTCTAGTGATAGTCGACTATTTCAATAATGCCGATGACTTTGCATGGGTGATCGCCTCGAATCTGAAAAATCAACCTCCATTGCAAATTCAGCCGTATTGAATGTTGTCCTTCTCTGTTTCCCTTGAGTTTTTCAAAGTTCAGCGACCTCACTGACAGAAAGTCGCGCTCATCCCTGAATGCGCGGATCTGCTGCATGCGTTTTCGATAGGCACGTACGACCTCCTGTGAGTGCCCAGCGTTGTATTGGGCATCGGTCTCAAGTCGATCAAGGTCGTAATCGTCAAACTCAACGTTCATGCGTTAAGTTTAGGTCAACCGCCAGATCATGTCAACACCTTCTTTACACCTGGTGTAAAGAAGGTAGTTTTCTACATGAGGATGGGCTTTACAGCCTTGTTCTAGACTTCATAGCCACAACGCTACCTCTCTTAAATGCGTGGGACAGCTCTTGCGCCCCAGCGTCTCCGTAATAGTCGAGGGCGTGGACTACCTCTATCACAGCCCCACCTTCTCAAATAGCCTCTTTAGCCTGTCTTTACTCTTTTCACTGAGTTCATCACTCTTATCAAATTCCTCCAGGCTCATCCTCTGTATTGGCCCCTCCTCTTTCTCCAACACCAACACAATCTCCAGCTCTGACTTTTCTTCAGTGCTCAACTTTCTGTATTCACCAGACGGACCAGGTGTGATCGTTGGCCACGCATGGACATGGCACACATCTTCTTCGCTCACAACAAACGTGCCCACACGCTCTCCAATACCGGTCTTTTTCTCGGGCATGTTCCTGAACGTCCCATAGTACGCACCAAGCACCGACACTCGACCGTGGCCCATCCTGTTCGACACAGCCAGGGTGATTTCCTCACGCGCCTTTTTCGTCATCTGCTTTTTGTCACCTCCCAGAGACGGAGGGATCAGACCCATCAGCATCGCCTGGTTCTCAGCAAATTCAGCGCGCAGGCCGTGCCCAGTCACACCCGACTCGTACTTGGTTGCCCCGATCGCCTGCATGTACTTGTAGTATCGGTTTTCGTTTTGCTTCAGGGTCCTGTTCGGCCACCCCAGCGTCTCCCCTCTTTTCACCTCTTTTTTCACCTGATCGAGAACCTGACGCTGGAATTGTCCATAGGTGCCCTCCAGCGGGATTGTCCTGTGACGCCCGTTCTTGGCCACCGATCCGTCGATTGACAGGTGCTCATTTTTGTCCGCAAGCCAGGGCTTGATCCTCAGCATCTCTTTTTTGCGTAGTCCGAAGGCCAACCCCATCAGCAACATGCAATGGAAACGAGAATCAATCAGCCTAGCCCTATCGATCCACACCTTTACGTCAAGTCCATTCCCCGACCAGCTCTTTGTTTCATCCGTGTATGTCTGGACTTTCAGGCTGGATTCATCTACTCCTTCGAGGTAGTTAATCACCCCGCCTTCTCTCACCATCCCATTTTTCCCAAGCCAGTTATTCACAAAGATTTTCAGGCGTGAGTATTGGTTCTGCATCGTCTTATTTGACAGCCCATCACCGTGCCAAGATTTAACAATGGCCTCGATGTGCTTCGGGTTGATCGACTCTATGTTCTCTATCAAATAACCAAGACGATGCAGGCGCCGACAGGTCTCGTGCATTACTTCTTTTGAATAGCCACGAGTCCTCAACGACGCAACTTTGCCGTCTGCCCTTCTCCATGCGTGCTTTTCCAATACCACATCTACCGTCTCAATTAATCGATCAGTCTTATTCATAACCCAACACCACACAAAAAATAATCGCCGCACCCAACTTAAAGAAATGTTTTTTGGTGATTTTCGGCAGTGCGTTTGCCTACTTTCACCCCCCATCCTCGCAGGTAGGGGTTGGTCAAATCTTTCGACTCGACTCTCGGACCGTTTCGTGTCCCATCCGTGCTGATCCCCACCATTTCGGCAGGTTCGGGTGCTCAGCATGCACCCCAATTTCTAATTCTTACCCGCCACACAACACCATTTTTTGATGCGCGTATGCAGTGGATCGTCGTGCCAGATACCCCCGCCCACAAGTGACAAGTCCTCTCCAACACCTGGGTCCCGCACCCAGTTCAATCCGCCTTCGGTTACTTTTTCATTCAGTACGGCAATGTGCTTCAACACACCACCAAAAAAACTAATTTCACATAGAAGTAAGACGCTCTGTACACCCTCTGTTACTACCAAAAACAACCTAAGTCATTGTCAGCATTCAACAAAAGCGCAGAAAATACGTACTCTGTATTGCTCTTGTGTTGAGCAAATGCGTTAAAAAAAGGCCGAAAGGCCAACTTGAGTACCGCTCAAACCCGCGCAATGGGGTGAGCTTTTAGCTTTGGTGATGCGCCCATGAAGATGAGGCATCGGGTTCTGTTCTTTCCCGAATTCGGGTCATAAAACCGGTTCCACTAAAGCATGTGGATGGCTCATTGTAGCAGCCGAACTTGCAGGCGAACAACTTGAGTTTTTTAACGTGGCTGTGGCTTTCGGTTGGCCATGGTGCCAATCACCTTTGGATGTGGCTGCGCAATGCCGATCGCGAGGAAATACTGGGCGACAAAAAACACCAGGTAATTAGTTTCCATTGACCCTGGAAAC
Source organism: Limnohabitans sp. DM1 (assembly GCF_001269385.1). Lineage (GTDB taxonomy): Bacteria > Pseudomonadota > Gammaproteobacteria > Burkholderiales > Burkholderiaceae_C > Limnohabitans_A. Next base: position 24,315 of record NZ_CXOO01000050.1, read on the forward strand.
TAAATTTTTATGCAATTTTGGAACTCGACAAATCTGACCCAAAGCGCAATTGACCAAAATAGTCCAACAATAGGCTGAAAAAGGCGATCTACAGGCTTACAATGGCGACGCAAGGCCTTCTTGACAAAAATTCAGCCCCAAGAAGCCCAACAGTTGGCTCATAAGGGCGAGAGTCAGGCTGGAAAAGGCGACTCGGCTGAAATGGCTTGAAATTTACAGGCCCAAAAAGCCTACTAACCGCCTTTTAAAGTCGAACCGCCCTTCTGAGGCGATTGACGGGCCAATGCAGCCTACTATTTGGCCAAAAAAGTCTATTTGCTTCAACCAGGGAGAGTATATGTCAATCAGAATTCGTTTTTTTATTAGCAGTGATGACTTGCTTTTGCCGAATATTTTCGATGCCATCAATGAATTGGATTCCCCAATGCTGGTGACAAAACTAATCATGGAGACACTTATCCTTAAAAGTTTTGTCGCTGTGCCAAATTCAGGTAGGACGCTGCAAAAAGGGAAAAAGTCAATCCAAATTGAATTGCGCATCAATGAGTTCAGCCCTTGCCTCACTGATTTGTACGAAAGTCTTTTGAAGATTGAATTCCACTCCGAACAAGTTTTGCATATCAAAAAACTGTTGGCCGAGTATTCGCAGCCCAAAGGTTTGCCAGCCTCCCCTCAAATCATCCAACCTTCGCAAGAGGATTCGACACCCAAAATCATCGACCCCACTGTAAATTCATCCAACGCGCCCGCTGCCGTTCAGCCACTCTCGGATGCTCAAAATGCAGTTAGCAGAAGCATCAAGGCGGCGAAGGCACTCTTTGACAGCTTATAAAGGTTTCACCCAATGTCTTCACCTTGATGTGCTCGCAGTTGCAAGTCTGTCTTGACTTCCAGCGGACCGGGTTTCTGCACTTGGCTGCAGTGTTTTTCAATAAAGTTGTCCGCTTTTCTATACGGCTATCGCCACTTTTTCTGGCGACCTCACATACTCCCTTGGCGGGTTCAGCCACACCTCCTTGATGTGCTCCAAGTTGCGCGTCTGCCTTGACTTCCAGCGGCCCGGCTTGCTGCACTTGGCTGCCTCATAAACTTCCTTGCGCTTTTCCAAAATCTCTTTGTCTTGGCCCGCATGTCTTTGCCCTGGCGTCACAAACTGAATCCCACTGTGCTGATGCTGCGTGTTGTACCAAGTCACGAATGCGTGCACCCACGCACCAATCCACCGAACTTAAGCTATAATAATTGGCTTAAATCATTGATTTAATTGAAGTTTTTCTTATTTTCTCACGCCACAACATGACTCCCACCATGGTAAGAAAATACAGGGTTTACCCTTCCTCTATCCCCTCTTGATGAACTGACCTCTGTCTTTGCACAGTTGGGCCAGTTCATCCACAGCCCCGCTTTTGCAGATTTGGCCCGAGGCCCACAATCCACCGCCTTTGTTCGCCAACGCAAACTTCCCCTGCCTTGTCTCGTGGGCGCTTTGCTCAGCCAACGCTCTCAATCTCAGCAGCTGATGCTGGACTCGTTTTTCGCCAGCTTGGCCGGTCACCCAGGCCTGCAGCGCGGCGCCTCTGATCGCGCCTTTGCCCAAGCACGCAACAAACTCAAGCCCGCCGCCCTGACTGCCTTGAATGCCCAATTGCTGGACCTGGCTCAGGCCAGAGGCTGGATGCCGCTTTGGCATGGCTTGCGTGTGGTGGCCGCAGACGCCTCTGTGTTCATGCCCGCCACCCGTGCGTGCCACCAAACGCGCCTTGCAGCCCAGCCCGATCAGCGCTTGTTTGGCCTGTATCTGCCCGGCCCTGAGCTGTGTCTGCATGCTCAGCTCTACGGCCCCGAAACTGGCGAGCGTCAGATGCTGTTTGAGAGTCTGCACCACCTGCAAGCCCATGATGTGCTGGTGCTTGACCGGGGCTATCCGGCCGCTTGGTTGATCGCCCTGTTGCAGCAGCAAAGCATCCGTTTTTGCATGCGCTGCGACAGTGACAGTGGCTTCAAGGCGGTGCGCGCATTCTTGCGCAGCGGTGCCAGCGAGGCCATGGTCACCCTGAACATGCCCAGCACTGAAGATGCCAAGGATTACGAGTTCATTCGCCAAGCCCCGCGCGTGCGCCTGGTGCGTTGTGTCAGCTCCAGCGGCAAGGTGCGCGTGCTGCTGACCAACTTGGATGCACAAGCGTTTCCTGCTGAGCTGTTTGGGCAGCTGTACCACCAACGCTGGCGCATCGAAGAAGCCTTCAAACGCCTCAAGCATCGCCTGAAAATTGAAAGCGTCAGCGGCCTGAGCCAGCAGGCCTGTGTCATTGATATCGCCGCCAAGGTGTTGGCCGACAACCTGGGCGCTTTGCTCAGTCACTGTGCCCGTGGCATGCAAGAGCGCACGGATCGTGTCTGCAACCGCAGCTACGCGGCCAGCCTGATGCAACGCATGCTGCCCCGTTTGCTGTTGCTGCCGGGTGCCCTTGCGACGTGCATCGCCCAGAGCATCGAACTACTCAAGGGCAATCTGGTGCGAAGGGTTGAAGGCCGATCTCGGCCACGACCTGCGAGCAAAAACAAACCCCATCCGCATTTGGCTTACAAGGGGTAGTGGCTTAAGTTCGGTGGATTGACCCACGCACGGGCTTGTTCCAAATCCTCAAACCGCTTGCGCGGATAGACTGGCGTGAACTTGAGCGTGCGAAACAAAGCCTCCGAGTATGGGTTCTCATCGCTCACGCTGGGCCTGCTGAATGAGGGCACCACGCCCAACTTTTACACCGTCGCCAGCATCGTTGCCCCTTCATCGGGCAGGCTGCCGTTGCCCGAGTGCAGAGCCAATTGATCTGGCCTGATGCCTTGTGCGTATTCCAGAACCTATTGACCATCCGCTCCAATCCCTCGTGACCATCACTTCCAGTCAAAGCTGACCACTCAGTCCAGCAAGTTGACCAAAGAAAAAGTATGGCGATTTGACCAGGATAGTAGTCAGACTGACATGGTCAATCTGACTACTCAGACTATCAGCTGGATTGCATTTTTTTTCGAGCCATTGTTTTTCGCATGGACTCCCCCTTCAGGGATAACCGATGCGATTGATGCACCACGCGATCCAATATTGCATCAGCCAGCGTGGGATCAGGAAAAAACCCATGCCATTGATCGGTTGGGTACTGCGTTGTGATGAGCAATGAGCCTGTGCGCATTCGACGATCAATCACATCTAACAAGAACTGCGACGCATGTTGATTCATCTCACCCAAACCCAGATCGTCAAGTATCAACAAACTTGGTTTGCTCAATGACAGCTTCAGAGCGGGCAATGAGCCATCAAGCAATGACTCTGTGATTGATCCGTAAAGATCACTGGCGCGATAGAAAAGGACTGGCATTTTTAGCCTGCACGCCTGCTGGCCAAATGCACACGCAAGCCACGTCTTACCAACACCCGTAGCGCCTTGGATGATCAGATTTTGCTGACGCCTTATCCAATCACAGCTTGCCAAAGATGCCAACTGTGCCTTGTCTAGTCCACGGTTTACCTTGTATTCCACATCCTCAAATGAAGCCAATTCAGGCATCCCTGCGCCTCGGATCAAACGCTTCAACTTTCGGCCCTCTCGCTCGGATGCCTCGTGATCAACAAGCATTGCAAAGCGATCATCAAAACTGACATCATGCAATTTGGGTTGCTGAAGCTGCATGTCGTAAGCATCAGCCATTGGAACGAGCTTGAGCTCTCGAAGGCGAGCGATGGTTTGTTGCGTGCTGCTCATGCTGATTCTCCAAAATAACTAGGACCACGCAATTCACCAATGACTTTGACTTTTGGTGCTTGAGTGATAGAAAAACGTTTGTCTGCATCCTCTTTGAGGATGGATGTGATGCTGCGAAGTGAGGTGATATTCAATGGCATCGCGTAGGCGCAGACCTCTTCAAATCGGGCCTCACCGTAGTCCCTTGCGAGATCACGCATTCGTCGTGCAGCTTTGACGCCGTTTGTGATGTCGCTTCGGTTTTCAAGTTGATGCCGAATCATCAACTCCACATTGCCGCCGACGTTCATCGCCCATGCCAACAATGCCCGAGGTTCGGCATCAAGCACTCGGCTGTGTATGACGGGCCGATGCTCTGGTATCGTTCTGGCATTTCCTTGTATCTCAATCAAAGGGTGAAGGGCAACCCTTCGACCTCGGTGGAAAATTTCAATCACAGTGGCTGTAAACCTGAGGTCCACGCTTTCTCGTGCAAGCGTGTGAGGCACTGAATAGAAGCGTCTTTGATGTTCGACGTGATAGTCATCCTGTACCCTGACGCTATATCGCCAATCACTCAATTCAAATGCCGTTCCAGGCAATGGCTTGAGGCTCGCTTTTTCTGTTTCCAAAAAGCGATCCAATCGACAGCCAGGGAGCCGTTTAAATGGATGGCGATTCATTTCTTCGGCCTTGATCCGGAGTTCTGCATTCAACTCGGCAAGGCTGAAGAAAATGCGATCACGAAGTGAAAACAAAGCCCATCGTTGAGCGATTTGCACTCCCACTTCAGCCTTGGCTTTGTGTTTGGGTTTTCGTGCCCCCGTTGGTAAAGGTGCCGTGTCGTAATGGCTCAGGCAATCTCTGTAGGCGGGGTTGATCACCGTTCGATCCCGTTCACGCCGCCAAACGGCCGCTTTAAGGCTGTCGCTGACGACCCACTCTGGCACACCACCCAGAGCCTCGAAACAATTAGCGTGACATTTCAGCCAGTCTTTGGTGGTCTGACTCGCCGTAGCTTCGATGTACGTGTAGTTTGAGTACCCAAGCACAGCCACAAAGATTTGAGCAAAGGTCGATGGGCCACCGTTTTGATCTCGGATTTCAACGGTCCGGCCCGCAAAATCCACAAACAGCTTTTCACCTGGTCGGTGCGTGCGTCGCATCACCACATGCTGATTTTTTGTCCAAGCTCTATAGAGCATGGCAAATTGTGAGTAGCCCACCCCGTCAGGGGTGGTCTCGCGCCACTCTCGCCAAAGACGCTCCAGAGTTGCGTCGGGTCGCCGCATTTCGGCATGAATCAATTCACAATCTGGATGCGTCTTGAGTTGCGCAATAGATCGATCTTGGGTTCCAAGTGCTGCCCGCCAGGCATCATCATCTAACGGCGAAAGCTCTTGCCAACTCAAGCCAGAGGCATCCACTTGCTGTCGAAATTTTCGGATCGTGTCGTGGTGCGTCCCAGTTGTTCTTGAAATTGCTCGGTGAGCCAACGTCGGGTCATAAAAGTGCTGGCGTGCAATGTCACGCTGCAAATGAACGGGTAGCCTCATGGACTGCTCCTTTGGTCAAACGAGTGCAGGAGGCATGCACTCGGGGTGAGTTAACCCACTCCCGCCCACTTGACATGAGGGGATGCTCGACCGATACTCCAACCCACAAGGTACTACTTGATTCGGCTTCGGTCGGACGCTAGGCCCGAGGTGTCCGCCTCGGGCTTTTGCGTTTCTGGGTGGCTAGATTTAGCGTCGTTCTGGTTTTTCCCTCCTTGTTTTATTCAGCGCTAGACGTGATTCGTGCCTGCGCAAGCCAGTGGGCGACATCTCTGGTGAGTGCATAAAAACCTCGTCGATGTGGCAACGTGAACAGCGTTACGGCGACTTGACCACGGTATCTGGCTTGTCTTAGCCCCGCCACACTGGCGTGTCCCAGAGCGTTGGCCAACCGCAGGCCTCCCAGCAGTGGGCCATGGGTTTGCTCCATTTCTGTTTTCAATTTTTCAGCCAAGGTGCCTGGCTCGCATGAACTCGTGGTCATTTGTTCGGGTCTCTCTACGGTTGTCACGCAGTGTTTCCGAAAGTTAGCAATTGTGGAACCCGAACGGATAATCGGAGTTTCTGTACACGATGACCATGCCCACCTTTTTGCAACCGCCAAAGCCGGGTCGCCCCAAGCGAAATCCGATTGATGTCTTGCGCACGAAGGTCTGGTTTTATGCCGTCAAAGCCAGGTCGGGTTTGCCAAGTGCCTACGCCATTGAGTTGGCAATAGAGCCGTCCATCGTCAAACACAAAGAGGCAGGGGTGGTACGCCCGCGTAAATGGGATGGCTATCAAACGGGTTTACGTGTCCCGCAAAGAATGGTCGGCAAGCCATATTCAGTTGATATTGCCGATCAAAACTATCCCGGTACTGCGTCCTACTTTGATTCGCCTATTTGGGCTGTGTTGCGTGGGGATCAGCTCAATCAGAGATGGATTGACGATCAGCTGAAAGCATTAGCCCCTGCTATCACGGATCTCCTGATGGTTTCAGCACCTCCAATGCTTCAGGCCATCCCGCAACCAGATCGTTTCCAGAAATTTGATGAAGAAACGGCCTATCGGTTGGCAGAAATCGGGACATTTGAAGCGTTGGTTGCGCTCATCTTGCTTGTCAAGAAATCAGAACTGATTTCCTCTCAAGAGTTACGAGAATTGGCCCTCAACGCTTACCACCATTGCCAGTCTTGGGTGAAGGTGTTGCCAGAGATTGCGCCTATCGCACTCGATCTATTTCATGAAATTGATCTCAAGTGCAAACACTGGATCTACCCATCCCCTGAATGGCGAATGGAAGTGGTCATCTTCTCCCGTGAGATCAATCGATGACCCCTTGGTCGCACATCAAATCAAACCGACATCTGAAACTTGGGCATCTGGTCAATGGTTTTTCTCTGGACCCACCTTGGTCAACCTGGTTTTCAACCAGCGAGGCCCCCATTACCGCCGTCTTTCTTCAAGGGCCGTTGCTCCCACCCCAACCAACAGCAGTCTGACCACAGTCGGCTCGTTTCAAGAGCTTGACAGGCCCAGCCCGGTCAACACACGTATCCCAGATTGGCTTGCCGCGTTGTGTCTCAGCCATTGTTAAACGTGATTCTGCGTGTGTGGTTTCCAAAATTACTGTCAGTGGACAGTCAATGAGATCAATGGCTTTGACACTGACTCTTTCATGGGTTGAACGGTACCCCCCCGCATTTAATGTCAAATTCCTATTTCGCAACACAAATTTTGTCAGTCAGCTTCCGACCCATTGCAGCCGGTCACATCTTTTAAGACGTTGACTTGTTTGTAGCGGTTGCTGCCGGTCGTGTCCCGCAGTCATTTGTGGGCTTTCTGCCAGTAGCGGTCGGTCGATCTTTAACCATCAGGCTCGGCAGCCGGTCAGTTCGGTCATAGGCCAATGACCGCTACCACACATCCTATCCAGTGCTGACGGATAGGATCCATTGATGCATGGGCCAATTTGCACAACAGGCTATGACGCCCAATGAACAGGGAGCCCTGCACATTTTCGATGCAGCGACGTTTTCTTACTGAACTAGCTGGATGTCAGTGACGATCATCTTGCCACCTTCATTGATCACCATAAACTTAATTTTTTCGCCTGGCTTGATGCTGGTCAATAAACTCTTATCTTTAGCAGTAAATACCATTGTCATTCCCGGCATATCCATATGTTTGATTTCGCCGTGTTTGATCGTGACCTTGCCAGTTTCGAGATCAATTTTCTTGACCTCTCCGTCGGTTAAAGACGGCGTCATTTGAGACATGTTCATCTTGCTGTGATCCATGACAGCTTGGGAAAAACTGCTTAAGGGAAGAGCCGCACCAATGGTCAATAGTAAAGTTGCAATTTTGGTTTGAATATTTTTCATATTTTCCTCATGAGTAAGAGTTAAAAACTTTTGATGATCCATCTTTTTGGATTAGCAAGACTTGATACGCGTCACGCCTTGCGCCGTAGACAGGACCGTCCATTCCAGGAGATCCGATAGGCATCCCCGGAACGGCAAGACCTAACGCTTGTGGTTTTTCTTTGAGTAAACGTTGAATGTCTTCGGCTGGCACATGCCCCTCAATCACATATCCACCGACCAGAGCTGTATGACATGAAGCGAACTTTTGAGGCATACCCAGTCGAGCCCGCGCTGCGTTATTACCTTGATCGTTTACTTTCAAAGAAAAATTATTCTTTTCTAAATGAATAATCCAGTCTTTGCAACAGCCACAGTTAGGGTCTTTCCAGACTTGTATAGCTATAGCGTTTGGGCTGGCTGCAATAGCAATTGAGGACGAGCACATTGAAGCTATTCCCAACAATAGCAACCGCCTCGTTGAATTTTTTGAACTGTTTTTGTCAGTCATTTCAGCAGCCCTTTCCTGTAATGAAATTACTTCTTGCCAACCTTGATCGCGCCCTTCATCCCAGCTTCGTAGTGGCCTGGCATCAAGCAGGCAAAATTTACGGTTCCAGTCTTCGTGAATTGCCAAACAATTTCGCCTTGCTGTCCTGGAGATAGTGTCACTTTGCCAGGTTCGTCATGTTCCATATCTGGGAATTTTTTCATCTGCTCCAGATGCTCGAGCAATTCCTTCTGGGTGCCCAGACTCAATTCGTGCTTGACCTTTCCTTGATTCTTGACAACAAAGCGGACCGTCTCTCCTTGCTTGACCTGAATAGATGAGGGTGTGTAACGCATGTTATCCGTCATATCGACATTGATGGTCTGCGTTACCTTGGAGGCAACACCTGGTTTGCCAATTGCGGTTTCCTCGTCAGCATGGCCATGCCCACCGGCGTGCTTTCCAGCCGCAAAAGCCGACGCTGACAGGGTCAGAGCAACCAAAACAAAGATTTGGCGAGAAGTGATGTGCTTGGGTTTCATTCGTTAACTCCGGAAAAAAAATTCAGTGATTGCTATGTGATGAGGGCTTGCGCACCTTGACTTCGGTCGTCTTGGCGGGCATCTGGGCGCGAGGCATGGACTGCCCACCCTCCGCCTTGAAGCGCGCTGGTTCAGTCAACGGCCCGGTGTACTCATGGGCTACCGTGCCTTCGGGATGCTTGTACCAACCCGGGTCCTTGTAGTCCCCCGGCTTTTGATTACGGCGGACCTTCAGAACGCTGAACATGCCACCCATTTCGACCGATCCGAAGGGGCCTTGGCCAGTCATCATCGCAGCGGTGTTGTCAGGGATGGGCATTTCCATCTCAGTCATGTCGGCCATACCACGCTCACCCATGACCATGTAGTCTGGAATCAGGTTATTGATCTTCTTGGCGATGCCACGGTGATCCACACCAATCAATGTCGGAACGTTATGGCCCATGGCGTTCATGGTGTGATGGCTTTTGTGACAGTGGAAGGCCCAGTCCCCTTCCTCATCTGCCAGAAACTCGATCTGTCGCATCTGACCGACGGCCACATCGGTCGTCACTTCATGCCAGCGGGTGCTCTTGGGTGTCGGGCCACCGTCCGTACCAGTGACGAGGAACTCATGGCCGTGCAAATGTATGGGGTGGTTCGTCATCGTCAGATTGCCAATGCGAATACGCACCTTGTCGTTCAGGCGAACATTGAGGCTGTCAATGCCTGGAAATATCCGGCTATTCCAGCTCCACAGGTTGAAGTCCAGCATTGTCATGATCTTGGGGGTGTAGCTGCCCGGATCGATGTCATAGGCGTTGAGTAGGAAGCAGAAGTCTCGCTGGACCTCATCAATCAGATCATTCTTGACCTTAGGATGGGTCACCCAAAAGCCCATCATGCCCATGGCCATCTGTGTCATCTCATCAGCATGCGGGTGGTACATGAAGGTGCCAGGCCGGCGCGCGACGAACTCGTAAACAAACGTCTTGCCGGAGGGAATAGCCGGCTGGTTCAGTCCGGCCACACCGTCCATGCCGTTGGGCAGGCGCTGCCCGTGCCAGTGAATGGAGGTATGCTCTGGCAGCTTGTTGGTCACGAAGATCCGCACGCGATCGCCCTCGACCACTTCAATCGTGGGCCCCGGGCTCTGGCCGTTGTAGCCCCAGAGATGGGCTTTAAAGCCAGGGGCCATTTCCCGCACTACTGGTTCGGCGACCAGGTGAAATTCCTTGACGCCTTGATTCATGCGCCATGGCAAAGTCCATCCATTCAGCGTCACCACCGGGTTGTAGGCGCGTCCGCTGTTGGGGACAAGCGGCGCCATGGTGTTAGGGCTGGTCTGTATTACAGGCTCAGGCAGAGCGGCCATCGCCACGCGGCTGACCGCGCTGGCGGCCACGGCACCACCAGCAATCCCGGCGTACTTAAAAAAGTCTCTTCTGGAAGTCATCGTTGTATCTTTCATTCAATGAGGCGCAGCGCCACCGGCTGGCGCACTGGGCATGGCTGCCAGCGGAGTGTTCATCGGTCGCCCGACCAGTGAGGCTTGTAGCGCGGCATCCGCTAGCCAAAACTGCTGCTCGGCTCCGATCGCAGCCATGACCGTAGAGACCTGATCACGTGAGTCCGCCAGCAACTCGAAGATGCCGATGATCATTCCGTTGTAGCGCAGTTGGTTCTCTTCTGAGATCACCTTACGAAGCGGTATCACCTCGTCCCGGTTGTGCCGTGCAATGTCATAAGCCGTGCGATAGGAGGAGTAGCTTTCTCGCAAGCTTGAACCCGCCGAGCGGACGGTCGCCTCAAGCTGATTGGCTGCGGCCAAGGTGCGTGCGTTCATGGCATCGCGCTGCATGCCCCCCCAATCAAAGATGGGCAGGCGTACCGCGATTTCATACCCTCGCGCTACGCTGCGCTCACCCGCCACGCTGTTCGTGCTGGTGTTGCGCATGGCCCTCAGTTCAATGTCGGTGATGCTGGTGACCATGTTCAAACCCTGGGCTCTGGCGGAAGCATCCAGTGTGCTTTGGGCAAGACGGATGTCGAGGCGGTTACGCGTAGCAAACGTCGCAACGCCCTGCGGATCGAGCGCCTGTTTGGGTAGTTCAGGCAAGCGGTCCGGCAGTTTGAGCATCTGGGCCTGTTGGGCATCCAGACCGAGTACGCGTACGAACTCTTCGCGGGCAGCAGTTACTTGGTGAGTTGCTGTTGCCAATCGGGTCCCTGCGTCCGCATAGAAGGCCTGCTCACGAGCCCGTGTGAGGCGATTGAAGTTGCCTATGGCCTGCATCCTGCGAGCCAGTTCGGCACTCGCTGCAGCGCTTTCATACACCTGCTTGGCATACTGAAGCGTCTGTTGGGCAGCCACGGCGCGGACCCATGCCTGGCGCACGCGGGTGACCTGGTCGACCACATCACTCGACAGTCGCAGATGGGCCACTTCGATGCGACGGTTGGCGATTCCCTGGCGACTAGGGAGGGTCAGAATATCGAGCAGACCAAAGGAAAGCGCACGGTTTAACTCCAGCGCATCACCGGCCACCATGCGTTCCAGGGAGAAGACCGGGTTTGCAATTCTGCCCACCTGTGCCGCATCTGCGGACTCCGCCCAACCTTGAGCCAGCAGCGCCTGGAGCGATGGGCTGTTGACGAGCGCCAGCTGGACCGCCTCGCGCTGACCCAGAATGTTTTGAAGCAGCTTCTGGGCCGCCTGCGCACGCTGTTCGCGCTCATCGGCAGTCCGCGCGAGAGAAATCTGCCCTTCGGCAAAACTCTTGGCCTCCTCGTTCACCCGGGCAACGTTTTGTTCGAGGCTAACAGTGGCGCAACCGGCAAGCGTGGCCAAGGCGATCGCGGATAGCGCCAGTTTCCCTAGCGAGGTGCTTGGGATGCGCTTCATGGCTTGACTCCCCCATGATGACTAGATTGCGTATCAGGCACTTCAGAGGCATCCTTTAGGGCCTCACCTGTCGCGACCTCCTTGGCATAGCTGCGCCAGCCTCCAATACGACCTACCAAGTCGTTGGCTTTGACCCAGGACTGAATGGCCTGGTCGTTGTAGGGGCGGAAGTCACTAAGTGCAGACTTGTACTCAACTTCCACCACCGAAAGATTTTTCACGGGCTCTTTGTTGGCTTGGGCCGCGGCTACACCAGCTAACATGGCACAACTCAGGGCGAGACATGTCTGTGCGAATAATAGTGAACGTCTGACGAGCATGGTTTCCTCAATGTGATCGGTAACATAGACAGGGGGAATTATTAAAATACCAAGTCGTCAGCACGATGTCGAAAAGATTACATATTTGTCATCTCGCCATCGCAATAAATGGAAGTCGTCATACTCAGGTCTGCCAAAGAGGGTCAGTTGCCAATGAAAATTTTGATTGTGGAAGATGAGCCTAAGACCGGGGCATATCTGCGCCAGGGACTGATCGAGGCCGGTTTCGTTGTGGACTTGGCCAGAAATGGGCCCGACGGCCTTCACCTAGCTCTTGGCGGTAACTACGATCTCGCGATCCTGGATGTGATGATGCCGGGCATGAGCGGTTGGGAGGTCCTGCAGGCGATACGTCATGAAGGCCTACAAGTGCCAGCCATGTTTCTCACCGCCCGCGATCAGGTGGAAGATCGCGTGAAGGGGCTTGAATTAGGCGCCGACGATTACCTCGTCAAGCCGTTTTCCTTTGCCGAGCTCTTGGCCCGAGTTCGCACCATTGTGCGCCGCGGTCGTAGTGGCACCGAATCCACGACCTTGCAGGTGGCAGACCTCCAACTTGATCTGCTACGCCGCCGCGTCACCCGAGACGGCAAGCGCCTTAATCTTACCGCCAAGGAGTTTGGATTGCTGGAACTGCTGATGCGTAGGCAGGGAGAAGTCCTGCCCAGGTCGCTGATCGCCTCTCAGGTTTGGGACATGAACTTCGACAGCGACACTAACGTCATCGAGGTGGCCATGAGGCGTCTGCGCGTCAAGATCGATGATGATCACCAGTTCAAGCTGATCCAAACTGTACGCGGCATGGGCTACGTGCTCGAAGCGCCGGAGGGTCGCTAGATGTTTCGCAGGCTGTCACTGACATCCCGCCTCACCATCTTTTTTATAGCGCTGGCCAGTTCGGTCATCCTGGGCTTGGCGCTTCTTTTCATGGTAGAGGCTGATAGGCACTTCGTCGACCTCGATAGCGCCGCCTTGGATGATAAAAAGCACCTGATCGAGGGCATTCTGGCCAGTTCTCGATCCCATGAAGAAGCTCGCAGTCGCCTGAACGAAGCATTGAGCCATCACCACAGCCTTTACGCTCTGGTCAAAGGACCGCAGGGTGAAAAGTTGTACCAGACCAACGGATACAGCGGCCCGACTACGCAAGCATCATTCATCACGAATGACGACGGCCACGGGCTTCAGTCTTGGAGGAGTGGCGGTCGCGAGTTCCATGAGATGAGCTTTACTGCTGGCATGGTTCAGGGAATGGCCGGGCCGCTCCAAATATCACTCGCCGTCGATACGCAGCACCACCAAGAATTCATGAGGGAGCTCCGGCGCAGCATTGCGATCTATGCTGTGCTGGCCATTCTTCTAAGCGGATTCTTGGCTTGGTTCGCGGCTCATCAAGGCATGTCTCCGCTGCGCGCAATGAAACGTCGCGCCGCTGCAGTGACAGGCCAACAGTTGCAAGAGCGCATGCCCGAGGATGCCGTCCCGATTGAAATGGCAGATTTGGCAAGGGAACTCAATGAGATGTTGGGTCGCCTGCAGAACGACTTCAAACAGCTTGCTGATTTTGCGGCGGATTTGGCACATGAACTTCGCACACCCATCAGCAATCTCCTCACCCAAACACAGGTGACGCTGTCCACCCAACGCGACCTTAAGACATACCAAGATACGCTGGCGTCCAACGCAGAGGAATTGCAGCGTTTGGCTCGGGTGGTATCAGACATGCTATTCCTCGCCAAGACAGAGCGGGGGGTAGACCTGCCCCATAAGGAGTCCTTCTCGGCAGCACAAGGAGCTCGCGAACTCGTTGAATTTTATGAAGCCGTTGCGGACGAAAAACGCATCTTGATGAGCGTGGAAGGTGATGGGCGAATCTATGGCGATCGTTTGATGTTCAGACGTGCCTTGAGCAACCTCCTATCCAATGCGCTCAGGCATGCACCAGTCGGCGGTGTCGTGGGCGTCAGAATCGAAAGTTCGTCGCGTGGAATTGAAGTCACTGTCAAAAACACGGGCAAGGAGATTCCATTGGATGTCCAGCAGAGAGTCTTCGAGCGCTTCTATCGCGCAGACTCAGCACGCAGGCACCCAGCTTCTGACGGGGCAGGCTTGGGGCTGTCGATTACCAAAGCCATCGTCGAGGCCCATGGCGGGGCGATCTCGGTTACTTCAGACCAGGAGTGGACTCGATTCAGGCTTGTTTTTCCAGGGCTTCAAGCAAGGATGAGGCAAGCGACTGAACTACTTAGTCGGCCCTGAATAACGCCTTTTGCGTGAACAAGAGAGGGCCGGATCGCGCTGTACCGATTCATAACAACCGCCGCAGCGGGCGCAAACAAATGAGACTGCCCAATGAGCAATCAAGGCGACCGGGGAAACTGCTGCGGCCGTGGGACGTGGCGGCCACACCGCTGGAACTGGCGCTGGCCAGGGGCCACCGGTGGTTGGCAATGCTGGAGTACGGCAAGTTGAAAAACCTGACTGAAATTGTAGCGCTGGAGGGAGTCGACAACAGCTACGTCAGCCGGATGGTGAATTTGACTACGCTGGCACCGGACATCGTCGAGGCGATTTTGGAGGATACGCTGCCGGATCACCTGACGCTGTTTGATCTTGCGGTGGACCCGCCTGCGCTGTGGGAGGAGCAGCGGTTACGGATTTGGTGAGACGGGACTGTAAAAGATAGTGATGGCGACTGACTCCAAGACAGCGGGGTGTCTGTAAAGCCAGCACCAGACCGCCCGATCATGTTCGCATAAGCACGGATCGCATACGCGGCATGTCGAGTGACCGGTATTTCAATTACAACGGTCCTCGTAGCTCCTCCCGCTTAAATGACCGGTAGTAATCGCCGCAACTATGACGTCCACTTACCGCGAGTGACTACAACCAGCCTAAATCACAGATTGATACAACAACAGCATCGTCCGCTTTTGGCCGAAAGCCGCCTCACCACGCTGAGAAAAAGCGTCAGGCCAACCGGTATGAACTTGTATGAAATCACCCCATACAAGCACCGAGGCACATGGCCACCCCTCTGCTGCGACACCACGGCTGGAAGGCACCCGAGACGTGCTGGACGTACTGACCTGCGGCATCGTCAGAACAGCAGCACGAGAGACCAAGCCGGAGCCCCTCATCCAGGCTCCAGCGACCCCGGCCGAACCCAGCCGAGAACTCCTGACCGAGAAAATGCTCGCCGATCGCTGGGTGTGTTCCGTCGCGCGGCTTCAGCGCTGGCGCACCGTCGGCGAGGGGCCGCCGTACTTGAAGATCGTGGGGAAGGTCCTGTACCGACTCAAGGACATTGAGGCCTACGAGGAAGCCAGCCTGGTCCGGAAGGTGTTCTAGGAGGGCTTTGGAAGGCCCCGAACGGATTGGAAATTGTTCGAACGACTTGGAATCAGTTCGAAATAGTCTTGGCGGAGCAGCGATGATAGCCCCACCAACCTGCTCAGGTCCGGATGCATCGTTTTTTGATGGCGCCGGGGATTCGAACCCGCAAATTCGGGGGCATGTTCATCCTTCATGCAGGCTTCCCCTTCAGGCCAGGGTCAACGAGCCTTCGATGTTCCCGCGAGCGGCATTCGATTTGGGACAGATCTAGTGAGCGGTATTCACTTCCCCCTTTGGGGCTTCGATCATGCCGAATTCTCTGTCACTGAACAGTACGAACTCTAGGAACTCCGTCACGTCAACCTGCTTAGGTTCGGATACATCTTTTTTGACAGGGTTGGACATTCGAACTTAACTACCGTACAAAGGCTGTATCGTGGCTCCCACGGATTTTCCGAGCCTTGCAGTAAGTGCTGCAATTGAAGGGATCATCCGCTCAGAGTAAACGCCAGCATGGCTGTTTCAGGTTGGTTACGGTCATTTGAGCCGTTGCATCCAGAAGACGGCGAACTGGGAAAAGCGAAAATTCCTTTGCCATTCGCCAATGACCGCCTCGCATCTGAAGTCAACGTTTGACCCCACCTGAACGATGAGGCATCTTCAACGCCAGCCTCGCTCAATGCGCAGGCAGCCGCCACCTCCTCAAGCACGCGGCGACTTTCCCTCGAACTTCAATACCAAGCTTCCGGCCAGCAAGGTCAATACAAAAAGACAACCGAGGTACGGCATCACGCTTTGCAGGGGGGCACCCATCTGATTCAGACGCAACGCTGCCTGGACTCCCGCCGTTGTGGGAATCAACCAACGCAGGTATTGCAACGCGGTAGGCAATGCCTCTGACGGCCATGAAAATCCTGCAAGAAATACCAAAGGCAGCGTGGAGAAAAGAATCACTTGGAGGACCCGTTCGCGATCTCGGCACCACAGGCCCACCAATGAGCCCAGCGTGACGATGGCGGACAAGTACAGGACCAAGAAGACTAGGGATCCAGCAACGTTTCCTGCGCGCGGGTAGCCATAGAGCCAAAAAATCCATCCAAAATAAAACAGCCCAGACACCAATCCCGGCACGAGAAATGCCAGCCAGCGTCCAATCCAGACCATAGGACTTGCTTGAACTGCACGTTGCTCGACCCAGGTCGCCACCAACATCCCCACTCCCATCAGAAGGGTCTGATGCATGATCAGCAGGGCGACGGCAGGAACGATGAAGCTGCCGTAACCCTCTGTGGCGTTGAACAAGGCAATGGCTTGAAAATCCACCGGCGTACGAGTCTCACTTGCCTGACGAGGACTTTGACCCTTTGCCTCTCGCTGTCGGATTTCAATACCCGCCGATGCTGCACCTACGGCTTCCGCTAACCCGTACTGCACCGCCTTGCTGATGATGGGGTAGGCGCCGTTCGACACGATCGTCACCAAAGCTGGCATCCCCCTGGCGACGTTTGCCTTCAGGGTGTCTGGGAGAAGCAGGTAGCCTTCAATCTCGCCGCGACTCATGGCGGCCTGCGCGGCGCGCTCATCAGACGCTACGGCTTTGACCTCGATCCGTGGGTTGGCAAGTGCTAGGCGTTGGATCGTCCGTGACAGAGCCGAGTGATCCTGGTCGATGACCGCCACCGGCACTCGGGTCACGACCTCCGGACCGAAGAACCAAGGGTAGAAGAAAGCATAGAACAAGGGCGCTGCAAAAAGCAGCATCAATACGCCCTTGTCTCGCACAACATCGCGCAGCGTTGCGACGAACCCCGTCCTCAGGGTTCTTGAGTGGTGGAGGGTCATGTCAACGAGCTCCCCATGTCGATGGCTTGTTGCGAGCCTGGACCAAGCCCCACGCGGCCAGTGCGAGCAAACCCAGAGTGGCCAGCAGGAATGCCACAGGAGTCGCAGCACTCGCGCGGGCCGGCAAGCCCATCAGCAATTGCTCCGTCTGCAGCCGGATGTAGTGGGTGAACGGCATGGAAGTCGCCCATAGGCGAGCGCTGTCAGGCATTGCACTCAGTGGGAAGCTCATGCCACTGAATGCGAAGGCCGGGGCGGTTAGAAGTCCAGTCACGGACAACGCGGTCCGCAAAGACTTGGTCAGTGCGGCCACCGCAGCACCCGCGGCCAGAGACAGTGCCATGAGCAAAGCCAGGGCGAGGCAGATCCAGGCAAGATGCCCGGGGATGTCCCAGCCACGCCCGGCCGTGATGAACCAAAGCGCTCCGGTACCGATCCCCGTAAGCGTCATCCAGGGAATCGCCAGCTTGCCCAGCAGGGCGACCGCGACGGACCGCCCTCCCTCGTGTCCCAGCCACTGTCCTAGCGTCTTGTCCCTCAACTCTCGACCTACCGCCCAGGCACCAGCCGTCATTGCCAGAATGTGCAGGATGGCCGGGATCACGGCAGCAGTCAGGTACTTTTCGTAGTTACCGGACCCGTTGAACAGCACAATCGATTGAGTCTGGATCGGATTAAAGCTGGTCTTGGCCTGTTGGGGGGATTCACCTCGCTTGGTTCGAGCCGACACTTCGATACCGGCAGCCAAGGTCCCCACCACCGTGCGCACATCCCGCTGCAGCAGGCTCGAGTGCGTGGCAAACTGGGCGTTATGGCGCAGGGTGACTTCGGTCTTGACCCCGCGCTTGATGTCTCGCTCGAAGTCCCGGGGAATGTTGACCATCGCGTATACCCGCACGCTCCTGAGAGCGTTTTGGGCCGAGGATTCGCTGTCGAATTCGTCGACAACCTGAATGCCAGGCGAGGCGTCGAGCATGCGCACCAGTTGCCGCGACAGCCCGGAGTGGTCTTCATCTACCACGCCGACTGGCAGGTTCCTCGGGATGGCGCTGGAGAACATCCACACGACCAGCACCACGGCCAGCAAAGGCACCCACGTCACCATCGCCAGGTCCCAGGGGCTTTGGCCTAGGCGACGGGCTTCCCGCCTGGCGCTGTCGAAGAAGTGGTGCATGGTCAATTCAATCGACCAGAACGGACATGCCTGGGCGAACCCCCTCGATCACTTGGGACGGGCGGGCCCGGACCTCGAAGGTTTTGATGTCAAAGCCCTGATCGGAGCGCGTGGCACGCCAGGTGGCGAAATCGGGCATCACTGCTGCCCGGTACACCTTGAAGCGAACCTTGCGGCCTTTCAAGGCGGGCAAGGTGCCATCGAATTCCTTGCCGACGCCAAACTTATCGAGCTTGTCTTCGCGCACGTTGAGCACCACCCACTGATCTGCCATGTTGGCGACCGTGACCACAGGCACTCCTTGGGGCGAGATCTCGCCCACACGCCCCAGGACCTTGACCACTTCACCGGCCACCGGGCTCTTGAGCTCCGTCTCGGCCTTGGCCGCCTGAACTTCAGCCACGACGCCAGCCAATTGACGTGCCTGGGCGGCGGCAGCTTGCTTGTCTTCGGAACGTGCCCCGTCGCGCGCCATCTCATACTGGGCCTGCGCGGCCAAGGCCTGATCGCGGGCTGCCTTGAAATTAGCCTCAGCCTCGTCGCGCTTTTGTGCGGCGATCAAGCCGTCCCGGGCCAGTCCCTCAATCCGCTTGAACGATGCTTGTGATAGATCCGCCGCGGCCTGGGCGCGCTGCCAGTTCAGGCGGGCGATTTCCACCTCCTGGGGCCGGGCACCCTTTTGCGCCTTGGCCGCCGTGGCCTGGGCAGCCTCCTGGGCTGCCGTGGCCTGCGCCAATTTGGCGGTCACCTCGGGACTGTCCAGGCGAATGAGCGGTGAGCCCACCGTGATGACATCCCCCTCCTTGACGAGGATGTCTGCGATGCGGGCGCTGACCTTGGAAGCGACATCGACTTCCTGCACCTCCATCTGTCCCTGGAAGGCCTCCGCGCCAGGCTGCTGGGCCTTCCACAGGCCCAGGCCGAGAACTGCCACTGCGCCGATAGTGACCAGTGTGACGGGTAGTTTCTTATTCATCTCATTGCGCTTTCAGATCGGCACGGGCCATGTAGCTGGTGAATTGATCGGACAGACCGGCCACTTCCAGGAGATCGGCGAGGGCCTTAACATAGTCATAAGCCGACTGTGCCTGCTCGGTCTTGGTTTTAGCCAGGTTCACCTCTGCGTCGATCAGTTCTAATGTGGAGTTCGTCCCCGCCTTCTGGCCCTTGGTCTTGAGTTGGAGGACTGCATCGGCCAATTCCAGACTTGGGGCCAGGGACAGGAATTGACGCCTGGTCTGGTCAACGGCCATCCACCGTTTCTCGACCAGCAGCGCGATGTCATTTCGGGCCTGCTTGTCCTGGCTGTCCGCCATCTCGATGAGCCGATGCGATGCTTCGCTCATCAAGGAGCGGTCCACCCCCCCCCACAGACGCCAGCTGACTCCCACGCCCACGACCCAGTTGGCTTGGTCCGAGGAGCGGAGCTGGCGTTGCCCGAAGGCAAATATCGTGGGCTTCTTGTGGGACTCTTCCAGGGCATGAATCTGCTCGGCCTCATGCCGCTTGGCGGCCACCTTGCCCAATCCTGGGTGTCGTTCCAGAGCAGCGTCGATGAAGTAGCCAAGCGGCTCAATGGGTGAACTGATCACGAAAAGAGGGCTCATGGCTTGAACCCGTTCACCGTTGCGGATGGTTCTGGCCAACGCGGTAGACGCCAACTCAGCGTCATCCCGAGCCTTTTGGGCGTTCCGCTTGGCTTCCTCCATCGCAGCGCGGGCCTGGAGTCGCTCGACCTGTGCAACAAGGCCCGCTTCAAGCATTCGCTGCGTCGCGGCGTCATGCTCCTGGACGGCTCGAAAGGCCGCCTCGCGCAACCCGGCCGCGCGCTCAGCCAACTGGGCTCCGAAATAACGCTGCGCGAATTCCGTAAACACCTCTTGCTGCGCCTGGCGTCCGTCCGCCCGGGCCTCTTCGGTCTTGGCTTCTAAGGCCTGCTTGATGGCGGTGGTGGCGCCGCCGGTGTAAAGGGGCAATACAGCCGAGACAGAAGAGGTGTTGCCGCTGCGCTGAGTGCTCAGGTCGACACTGTTCGGCAGTTGCGGCAGGCGTGACAGGCCTGCAGCCAAGGTAGGGGGTAGAGCAGCAATGGACGAACCGATGGTGTGCGTCAGCGGTGACAGATCGACCCCCTGCACCGCGCCTTGGAACCTGTAGGAGGCGGCGCCTACGGACACCACGGGGCCGCCCAGGTAGCGGGTAGCCTGCTCCTTCAACTGCGCGCTCTCGACCGACAAGCGAGTCATTGCCAGACGATCAGAATTGGCTTGGAGGCGCCGTGCGGCCTCTTCGAAGCTGAGCGCTTCAGCCCGTGTCAGCGCGGGAACGCAGGCCGCCGCAGTTATCAAGGCACACAGTGACAGTTTGGTGCGCAATCGATTTGGTTGATTCAACATGGCATTCTCTTTGTCGGTACCAATCGGTACCATAATCGAAATTCTAATCGGATTATTGGTACTGTCAAGTACCTAATGTGAGATACTTGCGCGATGAGTCGCCCCCAAATTCCCGACGACGAGCATCGCACCCGGTTGCTGGAGGGGATGGCGCGGGCGGTCACGGCTTGTGGGTATGCGGAGCTCACGACATCAGACATCGTGCGCGAAGCGAACGTGTCCAAAAGAACCTTTTACCAATTTTTCAAAGATAAGAGCGAATGTCTGATTGCGTTGTTCAATCACTCTGCGCAGAGGATTGAGGCCACATTACGTGCAAGCATCGACCCACAGGGTGACTGGAGTTCCCAGATCGATCGGACCATCCAGATCTATCTGGAAACGTTGGCCGCCAATCCTGTGCTGCTACGTACCTTGTTTGTGGAAATCCTAGCGCTCGGCGCCGCAGGCCTGAGTGCCAGACGCATCGCCATGGAAAAAATAGCTGCTGTGCTCCTGGAAGCCGCTGCCTATCAGCGCGAAAACCAGATCCCGCAATGGCTTTCCACCAGTCTGATTGGGGGGGTCAATGAGATGGTGTTGCAGCATATTGAGCAAGACCAGATTGCCTTGTTGCCCCAGCTAAGCGGAAATGCTGCCGCGTTCATGAAAAACACAATCCAAATATTCACCCATGAGGGTGCGCCAAGAGGGAGTAAGCCCCGAGGCACTGTACGAGCAAGGCGGTGACCTGATCCCAGCGACGCCCAAGCAGTTCGCAACTTTGGTCTACGCCGAGAGCCGCAAGTTTGGTGCGGAAATCGAGTACCCCCCTCGATTGATCCTTTCGATGCTCCGGGCTTCGCCGTGCATGTCCGGCCCAGCCTTGGCGCTCATTGCACATTCGAGCGCTGCCATACGCATGGTGAGGGATGGGTGAGCACGCAGACTCATGCTTGTGATCTGACCGCAGGGCCCAGACCGCTCACAGTGGTCGGTGGTCACAGCCTGTAACCGCCGTTTCGGCGCTCATGGATCTGGAGCGGGCATTCGGAAACATCACGACAGGTCTATTCGAGCTCGGTTGCAACTGCCAGCCACCTCACAGCGCCTGACAACTTCCTGTGAACTCGCTCCGTTTCGCACTGTGGGCCTCACGGGATGGAACCAGCACTTCAAGTGGCGCATGCCTGCAAGGCCGTTTCGGTCTGAAGCCGTGTCTGCTCGATTAAATATTCCAAAAATATCCGTGTCCGGTCGGGAATGAACTTGCGGCTTGGCAGCGCCGCATACAAGCTGACCCGCCCAGTGATCCAGGGCGAGAGCACCCGCTTCAAGGTGCCTTGCGTGAGGTAAGGCGCTGCGATCTCCATCGACAAGGACATGATGCCTGCCCCGTCGATCACGGCTCTGAGTGTTGAATCACAACGAAAACTGGGCCAAATTTGGGGAGAATCACACTGAAAACTGAGCCACGTTGACGGCTACGCTGCTGAATTTTTCAGCAAGGTGGTCAGGAGTGATCAACGTGAGCACATTGAGAAAATTGCGCCGCCTCGTGCTGAGGGATGGCGTATCGGTGCGGGAGGCCAGCCGGCGGCTGGGGATCTCGCGCAACACGGCCAGCAAGTGGTTATCTGAGCCCGAGATGCGGGAGCCGAAGTATCCGAAGCGGGTGAAGGTGGTGAGCGTCCTGGGGCCTTTTGAAGAGACCCTGGCCCGCTGGCTCAAGGCCGACCAGCACCGCAATAAGCGCGAGCGCCGCGGCATCAAGGCCATGTTCGAGGCCTTGCGCGCCATGGGCTACGGCGGCAGCCGTGGGCCGGTGTACCGCTTTGCCCAGCAGTGGCGCCTAGAGCAAGACCACAACGCCCGAGGGGCGGGGTTTGTGCCGTTGTCCTTTGAACTGGGTGAGGCGTTCCAGGCCTATGCGCACGAAGTGACCGCATTTTTCATGGACGAACTGATGCGCCACGGCGTGACCACCGCGCTGTGCTTCGCCACAGCTCACCCCGAGTCGGTCGATGTGTTCATGGCCGAGGCACAACAACGGCGCCTGCGCATGGTCACCGGCAAGGTGCTGCAAGACCGCCACAGCCCTGACGGCCTGCGCGACTCCGACACGGCCTTGAGCCTGCGCCAGACCGAAGACCTGATCCGCCGCTGGCACGGCGTGGACCGCCTGGGCTATGCCACCACGCCGCGCTTTGCGCCCACCAGCAGCCCTGAGCAGCTGCATGGCGCAGGCGAGATCGCGCAGCAGTTTCCCGATGTGTGGATCCAGTCGCACGTGGCGGAAAACCTCGACGAAATCCGCTGGGTGAAAGAACTGTTCCCCGAAGCGCGCAGTTATCTGGACGTGTACGACCGCGCAGGCCTGCTGCGGCAACGCTCGGTTTATGCGCACTGCATCTACCTCGATGAAGCCGACCGTTGCCGCATGGCCGAAGTGGGTGCCACCGCCGCCGTGAGTCCCACCAGCAACCTGTTTCTGGGCAGCGGCTTTTTTGACTACACCGCCTCGGACGCGGCTAGCTTGCGCTATGGCCTGGCCAGCGATGTGGGCGGCGGCACCAGCTTCAGCCCTTTCCACACCATGCACGCGGCCTACACGGTGGCAAGGCAAAGTGTGGGGCATCCTGGCATCAGCCTGGCGCCCGCACACCTGTGGTGGCAACACACGGCGGGCGCTGCTGCAGCGCTGGACTTGGGCGGCAAGGTCGGTAACCTGCTGCCCGGCTGCGAAGCCGACTTCGTGGTGCTCAACCCGAAAGCCACGCCCCTGCTGGCCCGGCGCACAGCGCAAACCGAGACCCTGGCCGAATGGCTGTTCGCCATGATCGTGCTGGGCGATGAGCGGCTGATTGCGCACACAGTGGTTCAAGGACAACTCAACTAAAGCGACATGGCTCAAAACCCTTGAGTCCACATGGCACAAAAAAGCGGCGTCATCGACGCCGCTGAAGATCGGCCGGATAGGGCCATGCTCAGGCCATGCCCGGGACCATCACCCCGATGGACAGGCTGGCCGTGTGGTGACTCATCAGATGTTGCGGTTGTAACGCTGTGGGTACAACTGGTTCAACTTCAGACCAGTTTCACCATCCGCCATGATGTTGCCGGTGCGGAGGGCTTCGGCCAACTCGGCCTTCACTTGCTCGCGGGTCTTGCCCTGAGCGGCAGACTTGGCGGGGTACAGGCCAGGGTTCAGCTCATTGGCTTTTTGCTGGGTTTCTCCGTTGACGACGAAGTCGCCGGTGCGCAGGGCTTCGGCCAGTTCAGCTTTCACCTGTTCGCGGGTCTTGCCCTGAGCGGCCGACTTGGCGGGGTACAGGCCGGGGTTCACTTCATTGGCTTTTTGCTGGGTTTCACCGTTGACGACAATGTCGCCCGTACGGATGGCTTCGGCCAGTTCAGCTTTCACTTGCTCACGGGTTTTGGGTGCAGATGCGTCCGCAGCCATGGCGTTTCCAGCAGCCAAGGCGGCCACAGCGAGGGTGATGGCGGAGAAATAAGAGCGGTTCATGATCAGGTTTCCTTGAAAGTTTGAAAAACGGTCTGCCTGTCGGATTGACGGGGCTTTGACCTGATCGGTGAAGCGTTGGTTGAAAGCGCTGCATCGATGGGTTGAACTGTAAAATTTCTTAATCAATAGAAAAACAATCAAAAACACATTGAGTTATTTCTAAATTCGAAACAATCAAGGGCTTGAAATCCCGTTTTGGAGTGCTTCATGGACCGTTTGTTGTCGATGCGCGTGTTTGAGCGCGTGGTGAATGAGGGGGGATTTGCCGCCGCTGCCCGTGCGCTGGACATGTCAGCGCCGGTGGTCACGCGCCTGGTGGCCGATCTGGAAGACCACCTGGGCACGCGCTTGCTCCAGCGCTCGACTCGCCGCCTGTCGCTGACCGAAGCGGGTCAACAGTACCTGGGCCGTGTGCGCAGCATCTTGCAGGACATTGACGAAGCTGACGCGGTGGTCAGTGCGCAGACCACCGAGCTGGCGGGCCTGTTGCGCCTGCATGCGCCACCGGTGCTGGCGACTTATGTGGTTGCGCCTTTGCTGGCGGAGTTTCGCAGGCGTTATCCCAAAATCCTGATCGAGCTGGAGGTGGAAACCTTGCGGGAGCCACCGATTGAGGACTTCGACATCACCTTGCTGGGCACCGATGAGAGCTTTAACGGCGATGTGATTGCGCGCAAAGTGCTGGAGTCCGAAGCCATTTTGGTGGCCTCGCCCGAGTACCTGCGCCGACGCGGCGCGCCGCAGCAACCACAGGACCTGATGCAGCACGATTGCCTGCGCCTGAAAATGCCCCACATCCGGCCTCGCATGTGGCAAATGTGGTGCCCCGACAACCCAACGCGGCCCATCGAGATCGACATCCAGCCGGTGCTGCTGGCCAACCACACCGACAGCCTGTTGCGCGCGGCGCTCGATGGCGCGGGCATCACCTCGGTGGCAATGGACATGGTGGCACCGTATCTGACACGCGGTGAGCTGGTGCGCGTGCTGGCACCGTGGATCACGAGTCGGCTGAGCATGTACGCGGCCGTGCCCACCCGCAAATTCATGCCGCAACGCACCCGCGTTTTTCTGGACTTTTTGATCGAGGAGACACGTTTGCAAAAGGCCAAAGCTTTGCAGGCTTGCGCCACTTGCTGAAGCTGTGTCCTCTCGGGTGAACTCCAGCCGACAACTGCCCACACAAAAGCGCTGTGTTGTCGCTCAAAACCCGCCTGCAACTGACCGACAATAAGGCATGACCGAAGGCAAGGAACACCTCATCGTCGACCCCAACCAGTCCCAGCGCGAAGCCGTGCGCCGGGGCATTGCGCAATTTCAGCAGCGCCTGCAGGCCGCCGGCCACGACCCCCTCCTGCCGTACCGCGGACAAAAAGTCAGGAGGTTCTGAGACGAAACGGGGTTTGAGACGCTTTTCGGGGGTGGGTGGCCATGGGGTCAGTCAGGAGCCCATAGCAAAAAGCCCCGCGTGGTGCGGGGCTCTGAGCGCCTTACAACCCGGCTGAGCGAGTTGGGAGGACTTGTTTTGGCGGAGCAGAAATTCTAGCCCCACTAACCTGCTCAGGTCCGGATGCATCGTTTTTTGATGGGGACGGGGATTCGAACTACCCCTCCCGGATGGGGCAGCTTTCGACCCAAAGCGGGTCTACGTTTCGGGCCTTGAATTCCATTCCTCAGAGGAGAAATCCGCTCGTTTTACCTTTTCGAGGGGATGGGCTCATTTAGCCAACGTGAAATTGATCGGCATGGATTTTGCGCATCAGATCGTCGTATCGAAGCCTTTCGGTTGAACGGGTTGGTCTCATAGCGAAATGATTTCGTTGAAATATGGCCAATTTAGACCCGGTCATCTATCACTGCCTTGAGGGTGAGGTACAGGCCATAAGCGGACGATAAGGATATTGCATCAACCTGAGCTTCAGGCTGATTGCAGGCGTTTGTGAAACCAAGCGTGTTGAGTGTTTGCGCCATGAACGTCACTGCCACTCCCACCGCCAATGACAAACAGTCATGGCGGGGGCCCCAGAACATCAAAGCAAAGTGATGTCTTTGATCAAACGGGAACGCAGTGCGCGCCGTTTGAGTTGATCAACTGAGTCATCTGTCCACCAATGTGAAGAGTTGCCCCAGATCCAATCGGTACCCGTAATCCCTAGTAACTGAACTTCCCCCTTCGTACCTGAAATTGTTCGATCAAAGGTCTTGCCTCCAACATTGAAGGTGATTTGATGAGTCCCCTCTTTTAATCGCAGGCGAATCATGGAGTTTGGAACAGTCTCCATCGCTGCGCCACCATCCACAGAAATGTCCAACGGATGATGTCCGTCGCCCCAATAACGCACGACGTAAACCGTCAGAGCTTCAGGCACTGAGGCAAACAACTTTGCTTCATCATCTTTGGCAATGCTGGGTGCAGGATCTTTGGTGCAGTAAGCATTTCTTCCTCGATCCGTATGGCAATGCGGCTTCTCAGCGATTCGATCAACCGGTGAAGCGCAGCCCGCGATGCCAAGTACGCAAGCTGAGACGACGATTGTTTTAGTAATCCAAGTTTTCATAATATTTTCCCAAAATTGATCCACAATTTGTGGCAAAAACAAGTAAGTTGTAAACGCCTCATTTCAGAACAAAACGTGCAGAAGTGGTTTTCCCAGCTGAACTGAATTGAGCAACAACCTTTGTCCCAGGAGCTACCTTGAAGCTACCTTTGGCTTCAAGCTTGTCGCCTGTTGGTTTCAACTCAACTTCTTGCTTGTCAGCGCCAGAAAGCAGTGTGACTTTTGCCGTCGTTTTACTCACGTCAACGGGTTTGCCATGGTCACGCACGAACAACTGCAGCACATCAGGTTTGGCGACCAGTTCGTAGTCAACATCCTTGACGGTGGTCAAAACACCACCTTGCATGGGTTTGTGATCCGCATCGTGTGGCCCTGCCCATGCGAGTCCGCTGAGAAAAAGCGACGATGTGATCAAGAGCGTATGGAATTTCATGAGATGTCCTTTTGAGGTTTTGGTTGAGGTTGAAGAAACGAATGAATGGTCAGAATGCTTCAGCATCTTTGTCTTGCAAAAGCGCCTCGGCAGGTTTGCGGCCAAAGAGCCAAAACATGGCAGGCGTCAGAAAGGTGTCGAGCAGCGTCGAGCTGATCAAGCCCGAGAAAATCACCACGGCGACCGGGTGCAAAATTTCGGTGCCGGGGCGTTCGGCCTCGAAGAGCAAGGGTGCCAATGCGAAGGCAGTCACCAAGGCCGTCATCAACACAGGGCTCAATCGTTCCATCGAACCGCGCAAGATCATGGGCTTGGTGAAGGACTCTCCCTCAAAGCGCATCAGGTTGATGTAATGGCTGACTTTCAAAATGCCGTTGCGCACCGAAATGCCAGCCAACGTGATGAACCCGACCAAGGCGGCCACCGACAAGGGCTGACCTGACAGCCAAAGACCCAACACGGCACCCACGAGCGCCAAGGGAATGTTCACCATGATCAAGGCCGACAAAACGGCGGACTTGTAGCGGCTGTAAAGCACCACAAACATCAACACCACAGAGACCACCGAGAGCAAAGAGATCAGGCGTGAGGCTTCTTCTTGCGCCTGAAACTGTCCTCCAAGGGTGATGAAGTAGCCCTCTGGCAATCGAGAATCCGCCGTCACTTTGCGTATGTCGGCCACAACTTCTGACAATGGGCGGCCCGAAGCGTTGGCAGAAATCACGATACGCCGCTTGCCGTTGTCGCGACTGATTTGGTTGGGACCATCGGCGTCTTCTATCGTTGCGATTTTGGACAGCGGAATTCTGCCCGAGGGTGTTTCGATCAACACCTGGCCCAAGCCTTCCAGCGATCGTGCGGATTCTGGTAAACGCACAACCAACGCAAAGCGGCGACCTCCCTCCATGATTTGCGTGACACGTTCACCTTCCACCAGGGTCTGCAGTGTGGCAAGCACTTGCGCGCCAGACAGGCCGTATTGCGCCGCTGCCGCATAGTCCAACCGTACCTTGATCTGGGGTGCAAGAACTTGTTTTTCGATTTGCAGGTCAGCTATGCCCTCGATACCTGACAGCCGTGAGCGCAGCGCATCGGCTTGCCCGCGCAGCACGTCCAGGTCTTCGCCAAAAATCTTGATGGCGATTTGGGAGCGCACCCCAGACAGCATGTGGTCGATGCGGTGTGAGATGGGTTGCCCCACCTCAATCGAAGCAGGCAGGTTGACCAAGCGTGCACGGATGTCGGCACGGACCTCATCCATCGAGCGCGTCAACTCCCCTGAGGGTTTGATGCCCACGTCCAATTCGCTGACATGAACACCTTCGGCATGCTCATCCAGTTCAGCACGTCCGCTGCGCCTGCCCACATGCAGCACTTCGGGCACCTGCTTGACCAGCACTTCGGCCTGGCGCGCCAGGTCAGAGGACTCGGTCAAGGTCACGCCCGGGTTCAGCCGTATGCCCACCAGCAAGGTGCCTTCATTAAAAGGAGGCAAGAAGGTGGTCGGAAAAAACGGAACAGCCGCCGCAGCCAACACCACCGCCACACATGCACTGGTTATCGCCACGCGTGGCTTGTCCAGCACTTTTTGCAAACTGCCTTTGTAGCCTTGCTTGAGCCATGCCAGCACTTTGGTGTCGCCATGGTCCAGGTTTTTCATGCCCGGCAAGAGGTAGTAGCTCAGCACCGGCGTCATCGTTACCGACACCAACAAAGAGGCCAGTGTCGAGATGATGAAGGCAATGCCCAGCGGCACAAACAACTTGCCTTCCAGGCCCGGCAAAGCAAAAAGCGGCAGGAAGACCAGCACGATGATCACCGTCGCATAGAGGATCGCCGAGCGGACTTCCATGGACGCCTTGGCCACGAGCGCGAGCAGCGACAGGCGCTGACTGGGGTCCTTGGCACGGTCTTCTTTCATGCGCCGCAAGATGTTTTCCACATCCACCACGGCATCGTCCACCAGTCCGCCAATGGCAATCGCCAGTCCTCCAAGCGTCATGGTGTTGATCGACAAGCCAAAATACTTGAACACCAGTGCCGTGATGAAGATGGACACTGGGATGGCGGTGAGCGCGATGATGGTGGGGCGAACCGTACCCAAGAAGAAGAAAAGGATCGCGGCCACAAACAGCGACGCACCGATCAACTTGCCTTGCAGCGTCGAGATCGACGCCTCAATGAAGCTGGCCTGCCGGAAGGTCACACGGGGTGCCTCCATGCCCGCAGGAAGGGATGCCTTGAGATCCGTAATCGCTTCTTCAATCGACTGTGTCAAACGGGTCGTGTCAGCAGTGGGTTGCTTTTGAACGCCCAGAATCACGGCGGGCTTGCCCTCAAAGCCTGCATCCCCACGTTTGATGGCTGCGGCAAAAGTGACCTCAGCGATCTGGCGCAACAAGATGGGCTGACCGTTCTTGGCGGTGATGGCCAGATTGCGCAAGTCCTCCAGACGGGAAGTGCGACCAAGATTTCGAATCAGGTACTCGCGCCCGTTGAGTTCCAGAAACCCCCCCGAGGTGTTGGCCGAAAACCCGCGCAACGCCGACTCCAACTGGTCCAAGGAGATACCCAAGTCCGACAGGCGCGCTGTGTTGGGCTGCACCTGAAACTGGCGCACTTCGCCTCCAATGGGGATGATCTGTGCGACACCCGGTATGGACAAGAGTCGCGGCCGGAGCACCCAGTCGGCGTACTCACGCACGGCCATGGGGGAGATTTTCTGCGGATCGACAGGAATAGCGATCTGCATGATCTCACCCATGATGGAGCTGATCGGTCCCATGCGGGGTATCACCCCGGCAGCCAAACCTTCTTCCATGGACGAGAGACGTTCAGACACCAGTTGGCGTGCCCGAAAAATCTCTGTGTCCCAGTTGAAGGTGACATACAAAAAGGACAGGCCAGCAGAAGAGGTCGAACGAACCGATTCGACCCCAGGCAAGCCATTCATGGCCGTCTCCAGAGGAAAGGTAATCAGTTGCTCGACCTCTTCGGGCGCCATGCCACCCGCCTCGGTCATGATCGTCACAGTAGGTTTGTTGAGATCGGGAAAGACATCGACTGGCGTTCGAGACAATGTGAATGCCCCGTAAGCCATCAACACGGCACCCGCTATCAACACCAGAAGCCGGTTGGTCAGGCTATTTTCGAGAAGCCACTTGAACATATCGTGACTCCTTTACCGGACTTGATTGATGAGCGTGGCACCTTGGGTCGCCACACGATCGCCAGACTTCAAGCCCGAGATCACCGTGACGCGCGCGCCATCCAGGGGCTCGAACGTCACCGTGCGGGGTTCAAACTGCTCAGCTGCAGACTTGACCCACACCACGTTCTGATTGGCAGCGTTTTTCATCAGTGCTGACTGGGGGACCGCAATACCCTGTGTCTTTTGCTTGGACTGCACATAGACTTTGACGGGCTGTCCAACGGCCAGACCTAGTAGTTCCGGGCTTTGCACTTGGAAGTTCAGCGGCAGCGCTTGCTCGCGCAAACTGCGCGCTGCACCCATGAAAACCAGTGGCGTGCGCTGGTCGCCGACAGCCAATGTGGCACCGCCGATGTTGTTGGCCACTGAGATATCAAAAGCCAAGGCTTCAATGCGCAGCCGCTTCGGGTCGACAATTTCAAAAATCAATTCCCGCGTGTCCACCACTTGGCCTGCCACGACATGCGCCGAGGCAATCACGCCAGAAACGGGCGCGACCAGTGCTTCTTTGCTGCTGAGGCCGCCACCAACGGCCGACATGCGGTCGGTCAGGCTGAGCACATCACTCTCTGCGGCTTCCACTTCCTTGCGCGGTACGGTATCTGATAACTCGCGCAAACGTGCCAAACGCTTTTCAGCAAGCGCTTTGGCAGCGCGAAATTCGGCCAATTGAGTCAACTGGCTGGCCCGCTCCAGGGGGGCGACCGCAGGGACCACGTAGGCCAATACCTGACCCTTCTTGACGGTTTGCCCTGCGTTGGGCAAGCCATTGGGGCCGGGTTCTATGCGTCCGGCGTTGATGGGCTGGACTTTGCCCCCAGCGTTGGGGTCCATCAGTACCTGACCATTGAGTTCAAAGGCGCGTGGCACCTCAGCGGTTTCCACCACCATCGTGCGCACATTCAGTTGGCGTTGGGCTGGTTTGGGCAGAAACACGCTGCCATCGGCCATGCGCTGTGGACCATTGGCATTGGCCGTCGCAGGCGCAGCGCCGTGGTCATGGCCTTCGCCCGCGTACGTAGGCAGCGCAGCACCTGCAAGGGTCAAAGCAGTGGCCAGTGCCATCCAGTGGCGTTTTTTTGAAGTGTTGATTGTTTTCATGCTGAGGCTCCTTAGGCCGTACGAGCTTGTTGACGAAAGCGAACGATCGCGCCTAATGCCATCAGGGCCAATAACCCCCCGCCGATCCACAGGGCGATGCCTTTCCAAGAAGAACCACTGACAGGTTCATCTTCGTCCTCGTGCAAATCGAGTTCGCCAGTCAGCAGGTCGTTCAGTTCACCGGCCTGAATGGTTGCGGTGATGGCAATGACGCCAGGTTTGAGCGTGTCCTTGAGGATGACTTCGTATTCACCTACGCCGTGTTTTTCAGCTTTGTATTTGCTGCCTTCGATGTCAATGTCAATTTGAGCGTCATTAACCGGACTGTTGTCTGTAAAACGGTCCAGGAAAATCGTCAGCTGCTTGCCATTGACGATGCCAACCATTTCCAGATCCTCTGAAACCGCGACGAAACGCGGCAGTGCTGTTCCCTGGGTTTTTGGCGCAGCTTCCGCGTGATCGTGACCCGCACCGGCAATGGCCATAGGACTGAGTAATGTGAATATCAGCGCCATAAAGGTGGCGACTGTTGAATGAATGATCTTCATGGTGTTCCTTGAATTTTTGAGGGGTGTCAGCGTGTCCCCACCAAGCAGGGAAACATCCGGTCATACACCGTTTTGGTCAGAGCCTATCAGTCGATTTGGCTCTTCATTGCTTTACGACATTTATCAGTGGTTCACGTGAGTTGACCCTTTGACCCAGCCTAGCGCCTCAACCGGATTTCGACTTCCAGTATC
>NZ_CXOO01000051.1 GCF_001269385.1 Limnohabitans sp. DM1
AACTGTGTGACTGTAGTTCAGCCGGGTGATCTTACGACCTTGGCACCTCAGCGGTTTCCACCACCATCGTGCGCCCATTCAGTTTGCGTTGGGCTGGTTTGGGCAGAAACACGCTGCCATCGGCCATGCGCTGTGGACCATTTGCATTGGCCGTCGCAGGCGCAGCGCCGTGGTCATGGCCTTCKCCCGCGTACGTAGGCAGCGCAGCACCTGAAGGGGTMAAAGCAGTGGCCAGTGCCATCCAGTGGCKTTTTTTTGAAGTGTTGATTGTTTTCATGCTGAGGCTCCTTAGGCCGTACGAGCTTGTTGACGAAAGCGAACGATCGCGCCTAATGCCATCAGGGCAAATACCCCCCCGCCGATCCACAGGGCGATGCCTTTCCAAGAAGAACCACTGACAGGTTCATCTTCGTCCTCGTGCAAATCGAGTTCGCCAGTCAGCAGGTCGTTCAGTTCACCGGCCTGAATGGTTGCGGTGATGGCAATGACGCCAGGTTTGAGCGTGTCCTTGAGGATGACTTCGTATTCACCTACGCCGTGTTTTTCAGCTTTGTATTTGCTGCCTTCGATGTCAATGTCAATTTGAGCGTCATTAACCGGACTGTTGTCTGTAAAACGGTCCAGGAAAATCGTCAGCTGCTTGCCATTGACGATGCCAACCATTTCCAGATCCTCTGAAACCGCGACGAAACGCGGCAGTGCTGTTCCCTGGGTTTTTGGCGCAGCTTCCGCGTGATCGTGACCCGCACCGGCAATGGCCATAGGACTGAGTAATGTGAATATCAGCGCCATAAAGGTGGCGACTGTTGAATGAATGATCTTCATGGTGTTCCTTGAATTTTTGAGGGGTGTCAGCATCACTGAGGCAGCAGGCCCAAGGACTGCCGCAATGCCGAAATGGCGGAGGCCAGGTCAATTCGGCTTCGAGCGGCTTGTCTCGCGGCCTCTGCAGCCTCTGCTTCAATGCGCAAGCGGG
The DNA here is from genome assembly GCF_001269385.1 of Limnohabitans sp. DM1. GTDB lineage: Bacteria > Pseudomonadota > Gammaproteobacteria > Burkholderiales > Burkholderiaceae_C > Limnohabitans_A. The sequence continues at coordinate 977 of NZ_CXOO01000051.1, forward strand.
TGGGCAGATCCGACTCGCCCAGCCTGAACGACTTGTCAAAAAAGCTGCGGGACTCGTTGGCCAGCTGGGCTCGTCGCTGCGCAGCATCAAGTTGAGTGCGTGCGGCCTCCAGACGAGCAGCAGCGCCTTGTTTGTCGGCTTGAATGCGCGCCTGCTCGAGGACCAGTTGTGACTGCACTTCTATCGCTTCGGCTTGTGCAGTCGCAAGACGGGCGTCATGCCTAGGGCCTGCACCCAAGGGCACGCGAATGCCAATCAGCACAGTCTGGCCATAGCGTTCTCCAAATGCCCCACGGCCGCGCGTGGTGGCCACCGTGAGTTCCGGGTTGGATCGCCTCTGGGCGCTGATCAGCTGAGCCGTCCGCTCGGCCATCGTGATGCGATCCTCCAGTTCAGCCAACAAGGGATGCCCCACTGACGCACCCGTATGTGGGGTCGAATCTGGCGTTGGCTCCACCGCCGCGTTGACTTTCAAGTCTGCCGGTGCCGTCCTGCCTGTTAGCGCCATCACTTGTGCCAAGGCTGCGGCAGATGCAGCTTGAGCTTGGGCGGCATGCGCTTGGGCCGCAGCGACAGCGCCTTCGGCTTGATGCTGGTCGGACTTTGCCAGATCACCCGCGTTGGTCCGTTTGGCTACATCAGCGGCGATACGTTGTGCATTGGCCAGTTGTTCGCTCGCCAGTTCAGCATCGACGCGAGCTCGCAACCAGCCCCACCAAGCATCCCTGACGGAAGAAGCGAGCCGCAGTTGTGAGGCGAGCAGCTTGCGCTCAACCAACGAGATTTCAGCTTGCGCCAGATCGGCACTGGCTGTGCGTTGTCCGGGTAGCCAAATGGGAACGGCGATACCCACCTCAGCTTCCCGCGCACCGCTGTTGCCTGTCATCCGGTCTGATCGCTGACTTATCTCCAGCGAGGGCGGCTCGGGGGACAGCATCGACGCGGCTTTGGCCTGGGCCAGGGCGGCATCGCGACGCGATTGAAGCGCGTGCGCCTCGGGTTGCCTTTGCCACGCCGTTTCGAAAACATCTTTCAAGGACACCGAGCCACTCAACGCGGCGGCGGATGTGCCTTGTGCTTGGGCCGTCAGCACCAAGCCACTCAGGGTCATGACCGACAGCGCGATTCGAATCGGTGCCGATCTTTTTTTGTACAAACTCATAGCTCATCTCCAATGGTGAAAACATCCAAGGAGATCAGCGAGCAGCGACAACACGTCGCTAGGCGATGACGCACAACGCGCAAAGCGTCATGTGCATCCGCACACAGGGGATTCGAAAAGAGGGAAAGGTAAAGAAACCCGAGGCTCGCCGATCAGGCAAGCACGGGCCATTGAGGCCGTTCAGGACGTTCACTAGACATATGCGAAGCAATGACCTGAAGGTGAAGTGGGTGATCGTCAGAGGCCGCTAATGTGGATTTGCTCAGATCGCTGACCAGGGCAGCGGCACAACCCATATGACAAGTGGCACAGTCATGGTCCATGCCCGCCGATTGAGGTGCATTTTTGCTGGAATCTTGCTGGTCAATTGCCGCATGGTCATGTGTGTGGTGACCAGGGTGCTTGGCAGTCGCACTGGTTTCGTGCTCGCAATAGCTTGCCATTGCTGCCCAGCTGTATTGCAAGGGCAACAGAACCAGCAAGAAAATTGCCAAGAACTTTTTCATAAGTTGATAGTTTAGTCGCTTCAGGCTTGCTTGATCACGGGACGAGGCGTTGGCCTCAGTAATCCTGAGGAAATGGAAGAGGTTTACAGCTGCCAAGGAGCCATCACTTGACTGCCTTGAGAAGCCGAAGCCCGTTGAAAACCACCAACAAGCTTGCGCCCATGTCGGCAAAGACCGCCATCCACATAGACGCGTCATCAAAGATGGCCATGAGCAGGAATACCGCCTTGATGCCCAGAGCCAGGGTGATGTTCTGCCACAAAATGACATGGGTACGTTTGGAGAGGCGAATCGTCTCGGGCAAGCGGCGCAGGTCGTCGTTCATGACGACGACGTCGGCCGCTTCCATGGCCGTGTGAGTGCCCGCAGCGCCCATCGCAAAGCCAATGTTCGCCTTTGCAAGTGCCGGGGCATCATTGATGCCGTCACCGGTCATGGCCGTCACACCGTATCTTCCTTGTAACTCTTCAATCGCCTTGAGCTTGTCCTCAGGCAGCAGGTTGCCTCGGATTTCTGAAATGCCTGCCAAGTGTCCGACGGTGCGCGCCGTTGCGGCGTTATCACCGGTCAACATGATGGGAACGACCCCCAGCGCCTTCATCTCGGAAATGGCCTCGATCGATGACGGTTTGATCGTGTCCGCTACAGCGAAGAGCGCGATTACCCGGTCCCGATTGGCCAAAATGGTCACAGTTCGTCCTGCCTCTTCATGAACTGCGAGGCGTGCTTCCAATGTCGCAGAACACTGGCCGCGCTCTTCGATCCAACGGTGATTGGCCAGGATGTAGGGGTGGCCATCGATCACCCCCTGGACGCCACGACCTGCGACAGCTTCAAATGCTCCGACTTCTTGGGCTTGTACCGCTAGGCCTCGAGCAATCGCTTTCGAGACGGGGTGGTCTGAACGCGCAGCCAGGCTCTTTGCGAGCAGTTCTACCCGTTGCTCTGGCTCGTCAGGCGCGATGGGCTCGAACGCCACTAATTTGGGCTTCCCTTCGGTGATGGTGCCGGTTTTGTCCAAAGCGACGGCTTTGATCTTTCGGGCTTCCTCCAGGTAAACGCCTCCCTTGATCAAGATACCCCGCCGTGCCCCTGCGGCCAGACCACTCACCACCGTGACGGGTGTGGAGATGACCAAGGCGCAAGGGCATGCAATCACAAGCAGGACCAAAGCCTTGTAGACCGCTTCGAGCCACGTGATCCCGGCCACCCAGGGCATCAGGACGGCAACCAGCACCGCAAGGGCAAAGACCGCAGGTGTGTAGACGGCGGCGAACTGGTCAACAAAACGCTGCGTTGGTGCGCGAGAGGCCTGCGCTTCCTCGACGGCTTTGATGATCCGGCTGAGCGTGCTGTCTGAGGCGGGCGATGTGACCCGGATTTCCAAAGCAGAGGCCTGGTTGATGGTTCCGGCAAACACCTCATCACCAGGTCCTTTGTCCACGGGCAGGCTCTCGCCTGTCAAAGGCGATTGATCCACCGCGCTCTGACCCGCCAGCACGGTGCCATCAAGCGGAACACGCTCACCCGGAGAGATACGTACCACCGAGTTCAATGCAACAGACTTGACGTCAATCCGAAGCCAGCCGCCGTCCTCCTGGCGTACCTCGGCTTGCTCTGGTGATAAGGCAAGAAGGCTTTTGATGGCATCTCGCGCACGGTCGACCGCCCGCGCCTCGATGGCCTCCGCAATGGCATAGAGCGCCATCACCATGGCGGCCTCAGGCCACTGGCCGATCAAGAAGGCGCCTGTGACGGCTACTGCCATGAGGGCGTTGATGTTCAATCTTCCTTGCCGCAGCGCAGCCAGGCCTTTTCCGTAGACGCCGAAGCCTGAAAGGAAGATGGCACCCAAAGCGATGGCCATGCCCAGGGCTTTGATCCAGGTCGTCGCAGGGAAGGCGTACGCGATCGCCTCTGCTGCCAATGCCAAGCCGAGCGCCGCCAGAAGCTTTCCCCACATGTCCCAAAACGTCGCAGACGCATTAGTTGTACCGGAAGGTTTTTTGTCGGCTTCATCGATGGGCTCAGGCTTAAACCCTGCCTTTCGAATCGCCTGTAGTGCGTTTGGCAATGCAGCTTGACTCGCAGAAATGGTCAGTACGCGTGCCCCCAGATCGAATCGCAAGGCTTCAATTTCCGGGATGCCATCCACAGCGCGCCGGATCTCGGACTCCTCTGAGGCGCAGTCCATGTTGGAGATACGGAACCTTTTCTGTGACTGGTCTGTGTTCATATGCGCCACGTCCTGCTCAGATTGCACCAAGGGTACGCAGAAAGCGGCTGAACATCCGTTCTCAGTCGGGCGGACCTGTGGCTTTGCGCCTTCGCAAGATGTACTTGTACTCATGATTTCTTCCTCGTTACAGCGATTAGAAACCCTGTAGCCACTTTAGAGTCAAGCGCCTAAAATATGGTCAACCGCTGATGGAGGACACCATGAGGATTGGAGAGCTCGCCAAGGCCACCGATACACAGGTGGAGACGATTCGCTACTACGAGCGTGAAGCCTTGTTGCCACAGCCGGGGCGAACAGAAGGCAACTACCGCGTCTATGGACCGGAGCACGTTGAACGACTTTCGTTCATTCGGTACTGCCGAAGCTTGGACATGGCCCTGGATGAGATTCGAGCGCTGTTGCGCATGAAAGATTCCCCCCCACAGGACTGTTCTGACATCAACGCCTTGGTTGATGAGCACATCAAACATGTGGCGGTTCGAATCAGAGAGCTGAAGGTCTTGCAAAGGCAACTTGTTGAGTTGCGAACCGGTTGTGCCGGAAACGGCTCTGTCAGTGAGTGCGGTGTGCTTTCCGGAATTGCTCAGGCCTCTAAGGAAGTGGGGCCGGTGGGCAAGCGAGGCGCGCGCCATGTGCATGGGGCGCACTGATTTGCGTCAAAGGGGTACGAGTCCCTTTGAGCGCCCGTAAACACTGTTCCGAGATCCGCAAGCAAGGCGCTGTTTTCAAAGCATTCTCTAAATTGAGGATCTGTTCCTAGCGCGGTTGAAAGGCAATGATGCTCATACCCAGCAGGGCCACGGCAACACCCGCGACATCCCAATTCGATGGTCGGATGCCGTCGACGGCCCATAGCCAAAGAATAGCTGCAAAGATATAGACACTCCCGTAAGCAGCGTAGACGCGTCCGGTGGCAGCTTCGTGCAGTGTCAGTAGCCACGCGAAGGCCGCCAGACTGACTCCGGCGGGTATCAGCAACCATGGAGATCCGTTTTGCTTGAGCCAGAGCCAGGGCAGGTAGCACCCCACGATTTCAGCGATTGCGGTTGCGAAATAGAGCGTGATGGTCTTCATTTGATCTCCTGTGCCTGATTTTCCATACAAGTTCATACCCCAGTTGAGCTTCAAGTGTTGGGGCGCGCATCTCTCATAAGGTCTGTCACCTCAGCCTCTTGTGTGATGCGGAAATAACCCAACACGGTGGAGACGCTGTGGTGCCCCGTCATGGCCATGGTCTGAGCGAGGGGAACGTTTTGCAAGCCTGCCTCTGTCACGAACCCTGAGCGCAGGGAGTGGGCGGCATAGTTGCCGTCAATGCCTGCCAACAAGCATCGCTTTTTAACGATATCTTTGACAGCGGCAGGGGAGAGCGCTTCACCGATGTGACCGCCTTTGCGCACTCTTCGGAAAATCGCCCCGCTGGTGATGTGGCTGACGGTGAGCCATGCCGAGAGGGCTTGCGCTGCGAGCCCGAAAATGGGTTTGTGGTTTTCAGCGCGTTCTGCGCCGGCTTGGTTCGTTTTGGAGAACGCCAAGTTGTAGAGATAGGCATCGGGGCCGGTGCGTTTTAAAAACTGCATGTCTGCGCTGGCCACCTCGGATCTCCTGCGCCCGCCACTGGACCAGGCGAACAAGATCAGTGCTCTATCGCGGATGCCGATGACTGAGTCATCGCACGTTTGCAAGATGGCTTGAAGAGGCTCTTTGGTGAGGGCGTCTTTTTTGCGGGGGAGGGCACCCCGCTTGGCGTAGGCCTTGCGGGTGCGGGAGAGAAGCTCGCGCACTTTGGGGTCGTGGCAAGGGTTTTTGAACTCGCCAATTTGGTGGGCTTTGGACAGGACCGCAATTCGGTGAATCAGGGTGTTGTGTGCGAGTGCGCCGAGTTTGCCTTTGAAGCCGGATTTCACCAGGGCTTGATCGATCTCGATGGGCAGCTCGTGCGCCAGGCCTTTGTCGGTGGTTCGATCCGCGTGGTCGACGACAAACTGGAGCACACAGGCGGTGGGCACGGGCAGCTGTATTTGTCGGCCGTAGCGTGCACCAAACCATGCGGCCCAGTAGCGTAAGGCACTGCGGTAGCTGATGAGGGTGTTTTTTGATTCACCTTCGCGCAGCAGATCTTCGACGGCGCGTTGGGTGACTTCGCTCAGAGCCTCTGGCTCCAGGGCGGGTGTATTTTTGAGCGTGGGCAGGCGCAAGTTCATGGGCGGCTTATTTCTTTGAAGAAATCTTACATAGCATGTAAGATTATTTATCTTTTTATCCTTTAAATCACGATAAATATCTCTTATCGTCGGTAAATTTACAGCAAGGAGCAGGGCGATGCAAGTTAAAAGTCCAAGGGGTGTTCAGCAAACCGATGTCAACGGCGCAGCCGACGAATTGCTCAGTGAGCAACTCAAACCGACCATTGAACGTGTTCGCATGAAATTGGGCCGTGGATCGCCCAACACCGTGGGCCCGATGCTGGAGGTCTGGTTTTCTTCATTGGGAGAGCGTTTGAGAGGACCAACGGGTGAATCCGATAAAACAAGCGAATTGCCAGCTACTGTGCAAGTAGCCATGAAAACCCTCTGGAAAAGCGCTTTGCAGGAGGCTCACAGTACTTTTGAAGCATCAAAAGCAGATTTCGCGAACACAGCAAGTCAGCAAGAACAGCAAATGACGACGGTGCTTGCTGAAATTGAAGCTGAGCGTGGAGCGTTCACGCAGAAGGCATCAGAATTAAAGCAAGCCCTTGATGCGCTTGAACTGAAGCATGCCGAAACACAAGGTCAAGCGCATAAGCTTCAAATGCTTGTGAACAAGAAGGATGAGGAACTCACATCATCGCGTCTGGCGCTTCAACAGCAAGTTGCCGAAGGCAATGAGGAGCGTCGCCGTCACGATGCGCAACTGCGGTCTCACAGCGCTGAAATCCAAGCGCTTCAGGCACAGTTTGTGTCTTCAGAACGAAGACTGATGGCGGAGATTGATCGCGAGCGCCAACAAGTAAAAAAATTACAGGCAGAGGTGGAGATTGAAAAAAAGAAGCAGATACGACATCAAAGTGAGGCTCTGGAAGTGGCAGGAAATTTGACCAAGCAACTGCACGAGCTGAGGATGCAAAACACGCAGCTATCAGAGCGCGCATCAGGTTATCTTGCACGCATCAACGACATGCAACCCAAAAAACTCAAATCTGCAGCAAAGAACAAAGCCGTACGAAGCGTAATCGGATAGAAGTTAGCACATCAACGTTTTGGTCTTGCCAAATCACCAGTCCTTGATAGCGTCAACTTTACTTGGAATATGTGAGTAGCTATAACTTTACTTGGAAAGTAGCGTCAACTTTACTTGTGTGACCGACTTTGCCCCCCGTACCCTTGCTTTCGTCAATTTTATAGTAGAGAATCCCCATTCTCTACTATATAAAAAATCTGCTTAAAACGAGATTCTGAAATGTTTCTTGGCCTAAGTTCCTGATCGCAAACAGGTTTTTGACACCCCATGCATTGGCACTCACTAAGTTTTGAACGGATTTCACAAAGTTTTGAACTGTTCGCAGTTTGGGATCCCACGCCTTCTTCTGTCAACAATCCGATCAACGCAAGTGACCAGGCACATTGGACCCAAGCCCAACAAGGGCGATTGAACTCCAGCTGCAAAACTTGCCCACCATGCTCAATAAAGCACAACACACCCCAAAAATCGACCCTCCAAAACGGCGCTGAAGGTGTTTGTTTTACCGGGGCAATGGGCTTGCCGCCCGCGCAGAGAAAGAGGGGCTTAAAAGCCGTTTTAAAGGGTTTTGCATCTCTAACGTGCCCAACTTGGGCTTTTTTCGCCTCTCCCATAGCTAGGCATCTCGTGAGCAGTCTCAGCAATCCCGCTGCGATGCATTTACTCAGGTGTTCCCGTGAAAAAAGTCCGCATCCCATGCCAATCCAAAACGATGGTCTATTTTGGTCAGGGAACAGAAAAAGACACGCCCATCTTTGTGCTCTGCCAAGCACTTTGTGTTTGGAGTCCAGCGCCCTCCTCCATTCACCGCACACCATTTGCCGATCAAGGGTGCAGCCATCGGACCACCCATTTGACGCAGCGCGCCTTGCCTATGTCTGCTTCAGCTCAGGGCGAGTTGTTCGCCCAGATATGAGCCCCCTCCCCCATCCACTCCCCCGGCGTTCGCGCTGGGGTTTTCGTTGCCGCCACCTAAGTGGGTTTGCACCATGAATTTCGACTCCATCCTTCGCCCCAAGATCACCATTGCACATTTGGCGTTGGCTAAGGGCTGGGCCAACGGTCTGGATTTGGCAGATCTGGGGCCTCGTTATTTCCCAGCAATTGGCATCGATGGCCACGCGATGGATTTGCGGCAAACCAAGACTACCCTCCTCTTGGTGATGCAAGAGCTCGCACTTGCGGCGACCAGGGCTGGCATTGACGGTGGCGCGTCGCTGGTTCGTTCGGCTCGCCAAATCCGCCCTAACTCCAAAGCGGGTGACGCCGCCCTCCCTTCCTCTGATCCAGCCAAGCCAAGTTTTGAAGCCTTCTTAGACACGCTTGACCATGCCGACAGCTTTAGCGAAGAGGAGCTTCTTGCGGCTTATGAAGATCGCTATCCAGGAGAAAAAAAGACCGAGGACCGAGCCCAAGCGCGACGCTCCCGACTCGTTCGGCGCCAACTTGATTTAATTGGTCGCCTGCAACTTTTGCTTTCCGTGCCCATCCAACTCACCGATTCTGTTGATGGGTGGTTCGATGAAAACATCGCTTCACGACTGCTCACGGCCGGAATCAAGAGCATCGAAGATCTCGCCTCTGCCATCGCTCAAGCACCACAAGAGTGGCATGACGAGGTGGCTGGAATCGGAGAAAACAAAGCCCGTCGTATCGAGTCCTTTCTTCAAACGCAGGGGCTGAATCTGGATGCCATCAAAGCCAAAGTGGCTGTGCGCCGACAGGCCGCCGCAGCACAATCCTCCTTCCAGACGCTTGATCTCAACCAACTGTCTAATCCCGCAAACGGTAGGGGTACGACAGTCGTACCCCCTGCGATACAAATCGAATCGCCGACAAATTCCCCTGCGACCCTGATGGGGTACGACGGTCGTACCCCCTCGCCATTAAGAACAAAAGACTCTCCAAACAAACTTGATTCTGACGGGGGTACGACCGTCGTACCCCCTGCTTTTTCGCCCTCCCCTTACTCTGCCGCAGACACAACAATGGGTGTTTCTTTTGGGGGGTACGACAGTCGTACCCCCCTGCCCTACCCTGCCTCTTCATTGCCCGCTGCTCAGAGCCTGGATGGTTCACTGGGCAGGTTTCGCCCCAACAACGCCCCACCTGTTATCGATGCGAAAAACGACTATGAGGCCATGAAGGCATGGCTAAAGAACAAGAAAAGTCCAGCGACAGTGCGCGTCTATGAGCGGGAAATCATGCGGCTGATCGCCTGGAGCGTGGGGGTGCGTGGGCGTGCCTTGACGTCCCTTATGCACGAAGACGCTCTGGCTTTCAGGGATTTCCTCTCCTCCATCCCGGCCGTCCTGCAGACCAAAAAGGGCCCTGCTTCCATCAAGGATCGCAACCCGTTAAAGGAGGGGGTAATCCGTGTTCCGGGCTTCACTCAGACAAGTCTGAGCCCTGCCAGCATCACCAAAACACTGGTCATCATCTCGGGGTTTTTCACTTGGTTGCAGGCCATGCGTTACACCACGGCCAATCCCTTTCAAGGGGTCCGCGCCGAAGCTCTGGGCAACGAAATCGGTCGAGGTTCAACAGACTCTTCCGACAAATCCAGCCTCCAAGCACTTGCATTGCGAACGCCCGTTTCTGATGGTCGAACACTTCCTCAGGAGGTTATTGAAGCCATCGATGATTACTTTGACACGCCGCCCAGGGACGAGGAAAGGGGGTTCCATGCACGTGTTCGCTTCATTTTCTACTTCGCCTACTTCACAGGTTTGAGGATCTCGGAAATCGCCGAAGCTCGGCGCGCCGCAATGGGGTTTCTTCAACCCGATCCCGTATCTGGAAGACAGGGGGGGTGGTACATCAGCATCGTGGGTAAAGGCAACAAATATCGTCGCGTGTCAGTCAATGACGCGGCCATTTTGGAGCTCGAGCGGTATCTGGCCCACAGAGGGCTGGTCACCCTGCCCTGCCCATCTTTGGATGTGAACCCAGGCACATTCCTTGTTGGTGGACTGATCACCGGCAGCGCACAGGCTTCGTCAAAAAGTCTCAAAGTCAAGACATTGGGGGATGGCGTGAGACCGCAGACAATCCACCTCGCACTCAAGCGACTGTTCAGGACCGTCCTGGCGCAATCGCAGTTTCGCGACCCCGGCACTTCGGACAAAGTACGCAAAGCCTCCGCACACTGGCTGCGCCACACCAGCGCCACACATGCATTGGCCAATGGCGTGCCCATTGAAGTGGTCTCGGGCAACCTTGGCCATGCAAGCTTGGATACGACCAGCATCTACATCGACTCAGAACTCAGGAGAAGCATCGAGGAAACTCGACAAGGCTGGGCCAAAGCACTCGCAGCCAAAGAAGCACGCAAACAAGGGCGGTGAAACGGTTGGTAAAAAGGGGACACTTGCACTCGGCCAGTCCTGTTAGATCCAAATTCAAGTCATTGCAACAGGGGTACGACGGTCGTACCCCTCCCCTTGAAAAAACCCAAGCAACATCGACACAACAAAAAAAAGGGGGTACGACCGTCGTACCCCCTGCTCTACTGGATAGAAAAATTCAGCCGAGAAAAGCCTTAATCAGTTTTTCAAGTTGCTCAGCTTTAGACGGGTCGATGTTTTTGACATTGACCGAAATGCTCCGACTCGAAGGGTTCACAGAAATAGCTGCTGAACTGCCCGAGGATCCTGTGATGTTGACGCGATGCGCCGCGTCCTCGCTTGAAGCGGTGTGAGTACCGACCAAACGCTCAAAGACCTCCTTGGAGCTGTAACCCAGTTTTTCACCTTTGATCGAGCGCGCAATTTCATTGGTCTCTTCGGGACGCTCTTTGACAGCTTGATCCAACAAATCAGCCCAGCGGTACTGCAGGTCGAGCGGCGAAGGAAAGGCCTCGATGACATAGTCTGGCAAACGCGCCAAGACAAGCGCTTTGCCCATGGTGCCCAAATGAGCGCCTGTGGCTTCGGACATTTTCTTCGCTGAAGGGAAGATCTTCTCCTTGAGCGCCCTGTTGTACATAACACCCAACTCGTAAGGACGCATGTCCTTTCGTTGGCGGTTCTCACGGTCCATGTCGATGAATAACTCAACATCATCGACATCGGCAATCATCGACAGCACCGGGATATCCAGGTCCAGACAAGCCTGATGCCTGCGGTGACCAAAGACAACCTCATAACGATCTTTCTGACCAGGCAGAGGCCTGACCTTGATCGGCTGCACGTTACCACCACAAGACTGGATGTCCTCTTTCAGCGCAATGAACTCTTCATCTTGGTAAGAGAGCTCATGACGGTTGGCCCATTTGCTGCGCTGGATCAGCTTGGGGTCGAGGGGACGAACAGGAGATGCCCCGGACCACTTTTCGAGCTCGTTTCGAAGCAAAGAGTTTTGAAGTGCCTGCCCAGGCGCTGTGGCAAAAGTGGGCGGGCGACTCTTGGGCGACTGGTCCAAGTTCTCGAAGTCAATGAGCGCAGCCTTGTTTCGGGGTGTTTGCTTCATTTCTTGCTTCCTTTGGCGACTTCAGCTTTGTGGGCCCAGGTGCTGACGATTTGCTCTTCCATCAACTCCACGAATCTTTCATATGCGTCATAAGCTCGCTTCCAAGTCTTTGAGCCCGATAGTGACTCGCTCACGTCATATACGGTTCCAAATTGGGAGCTGGCAGTCGAAGCAATCGAAGTTTTAGGGATCTCGATGGGCAAGACGCCATCACCGTAGCCGTTCATGATCCAACGACGCACCTCCGCTGACATGCTCTCTTGATTGTCAACACGCGTCATCAACACATTGATGAAGTCATAAGACTTTTCAACGCCACGCGCTTTGCGTATGGGCTCAGCAAAGTCAAGGTACAAGCGCCAGAACTGTGCAGAGGAAGCAAAGTCGAGCAGGGAAGGGGGGATGGGGACAACCAGAATATTGGCAGCCATCAGCGCATTGATCGCTGAATAGCTCAGCGAAGGCGGGGTGTCGATGACGATCACATCATACTGATTGCGAAGGTTGTCCAAGCCACCGTCGAGTACCGACCAAAACTCGAACTTAGGGTTCTGCATTTGCTGGCCAGGTAAGCTGAATTCGGCGTCAAAAACCATGGGGAATGATTTAACGATGTCGATGCCGTCCCAATACGTCGGCCGGACAGCGTAGTCCAGGGTTTCTTCTTCACCTTGGTAGAGAGGAAGGATTGTCTCGGAGACATCCACGGAGGAGGGCTTGATGCCGAAAAGCTCTGTCAAACTGCCTTGAGGGTCGGTGTCAATGACCAGTACTTTGTGACCCCGCAAACTCAAGCCCTGTGCGAGAGTTGCTGTGGTGGTGGTTTTGGCAACGCCACCTTTGAAGTTGGCGACACAAATGACGGTACCAGCAACAAGATCAGCCGGTCGAAGCATCTTTTGTCTGCTTGCAACAACCCATTTGCGCGCCTCTTCAAGGCTCCACACTCGTTTAGCACCTGTGGCCGTTAGAGTACCTGGTGGTAAATCGCCTTTTTTGATCCTGTACTGCAGCTTGGACTTTTCTATGCCGGTGAGCAATGCCAGCTCATTGCTGTTGAAACTGGGTGCAGTCTTTGACTCTGTCGGAGCAAGCATGCCTTCGCGTACACGGCCGAGTGCAGCGCTCACGCGCGACTCCATCTCAATGATGTCATCCAGAGAAATTGGCTTCTTGTTTGCTGAATTCATGGAGGGGATGTGGTTGGTCGCCATTTGAGTTTCCTTGTTTTATATGCATTCTAGCGACTTGACTTAAATCCGCAAAATTTAGCGAAAGACAGGTTTTTTATTGACTAAAAGAACATACTCAAAACGTCCCTGATTTACCAAGATGGATGTAAAAGCTTTGAGCACACGGAATGAAGTCTATTTACATCCCCCTTTTGAGCATCAAACTCACTTTTCTGGGTTCTTTACAACCCTCCAAAACCCTTTAAGACATTTAAGCTTGTGGATAACTGGACAAATTCCTTATACTTCAATCACTTACAAAACTCAACTGTCTCCTTTTTACTGCCCAACCGTCCCCCTTTTATCCAGCAAGTGTCCCTCTTTTATCACCCAGGTGACCCCCATTTACCATCCAACTGTCCCTCTTTTACCAAGCATCAAAAGCCTGCAAATCGAACCGCCTGTGGATAACTTTCTGACATCAAGACAACGACTTGCGTTGAACCAAAAAAGGGCAGGGGAGGGTGTTGGTGGTTCAAGTGTCCCTCTTTTATCCATCAAGTGTCCCAGATCTAGGTCGCATAGAGACGCATAATAGACCGTGAAAAACGAAAAGCACCGAAATGACCATAAGCCTCACCACTGCTAAACGTCTCCTGATTTGGACGTCAGTGGACACTTGGTCTTCTGTGCGGTCAGAAAAATCGCAATAGCAAGAGAACACGTATGGAAGTAAGGCTTTTCGGTGACGGATCAAATACGCTGCGCAAGCCAGTGGAAGCGCTGGTCATGGTCCCGCGTACGCACAAGCTCACGCCTCTGGCGCGAAAGATGTACACGGTCTTTCTTTATGTGACCCAGCAAACTCTCAAGCAGATGGGTTCGATTCCGCCGGGTAACTACTTATTCGAGGCGCCATTGGTGGATGTATTGAGGGCAGCAGGAGCGGAGGGCCAAAACACGATGGCCAAAACCTACCTGGCAGAAATGCGCAAGATAGAAGTCTCTTGGGATGCCCCAGATGTGGAATACGGCCCAGTTCACATTGGCTTCAACATGATCTCAGAGACGCGCATCATCAAAAGAGACGGCATGGTGATCTTGCAATGGGCGCTGCCCCCCTCATTGCTGGAAGTGCTGTCCGATCCCAAGCGCTGGGCGTCGATCAATTTGCTCTACCTAGGGCAACTGAAGCTGTATGCCTCAATTGTGCTCTATGAAATCTGCTCGCGCTACAGAAACAACCCTTCCCATCTCACTAGCCGCATGCCGGTGGAGTGGTGGATTGAGCTTCTAACAGCAAGCCCGTCGGTCATGGATGCTGAAACAGGCAAGCCTAAACTGATTGAGTGGCGCAAATATAAAAACAAATATCTCAATGCTGCCATTGATGAGATCAACGAAAAGTCGGATCTGCACATTCAGTTGATTGAGGAAAAGCTCGGGGGCAAGGCAATCAAAGAGGCTCAATTCTTTGTCAAGGTCAAGGCAGCTGAGCGCAAGGCACCTCAAATCGCAATCCAAGTCAAAGCCATCAGTGAACAAGTTTTAGCTATGGCTAAGCTATCGCAGATCAACGACCTGAAAGAGTTGCAGGCGCTGGTTGAAAAATACAAAGAGCCAGCAGTTTTTCAGGCCCTTGAGCGATTGCGCGAGCGCATGTCACAGGACTTTTCGCCTGAAGTAGAGTCGCCAATTGGATACCTGCGGCACATCTTACGGGGAATGAGTCCACCTGCAGAAGAGTTGGTTGAATCCCGAGAGCCATTTCCTGCTCGGTCAATACTCAATGAATCTAAACCGACCGCGCCACCAAGTTCGATGAACCTCCAAAGCGAAACCTTGTTTGACGAAACAAACTTGGCAGAGACATGGCTGGCCAAACGCCAAGCGGACATCTTGGATGAGCTTAAATCCATGAAGCCTGATGAGATACAAACTTGGCTCAATGCATATGGAGAGACACTCAGAAAAAAAGGACTTTTAACACCAACAACGCGTGATCGCATCAACAGTCCCACTTGGTTTGCAGCGGCGCGGGTCAGGCTGGAGATGATTCAGTTCTATGGGCTGGCCAAATATGGTGAAGCTTGGAACAGACCACCCATCAATCAGTAAAGAACGGTTGTATAAATTTCAATTTTTTCAGGTCTTGACGACTTTTTCAAAGTTTTTGGGTATTCAGAGCAATGTGTCACAACGTGACCAGTGGAGTCGGTCGAATGAAGCGGAAATTTTGACGCTGGCTCTATAAAAATCAACAACTTGTATCATTTGATGTCGATTTCTGGTTGCCATGATTTATCCGGCGGCCAGACAGCGTTTCACGGCATCTGTTCAGTGCGAAGACAAATGAGCGGCTTAAACAAGTCGTTGACAGGAAATTGCAGGATTGGAACCAACTACATCTGCAAACCTGTAGGTACTCAGACCCTGCGTAGCTAAAAAACTGACTTTTTCCGCGTTGCCAGAAATCTACTCCGGCATTTACCGCGCAACCTTCCAGCCCCGATAATCACCCCATGAAAAATCTACGCCCAGAAACGCTGGGCATCGTGCAGCGGGTTGAAGCCCTCAGCGGGTGTCCCGTCGAATTCCAGCCTGACAGTTCGCTCAGCATCCAAGCCACCCTTCAAAAAGCCCGCCACGGTGCCGCAGCCCATGTGATGCGTTACCGGCCGGGCAGTGGGCCGCTGGACTATTGGGTCGCGTACCAGTGCGGCTTTGCCTTGCGGTTTTTTGCTTTGCCTCCGGATCAGCGTTTTGATTTCGTGGACACGGGCGATGGCCCCGAGCAGGCCGCCACCTTGTTGACCAGCGGGCAGTCTCTGCCGGATGCCGACCTGGAGCGCGTGCCCATGTTCGCGCACCAGATCGAGCAATGGGCTTTGATGACGCTGCTGTCGTACCCGGTGGGCATGCGGGTGGACCAGTGGCTGCATGACGAGTTCCCGTCTTTGCGCGATGTTCAGCGCGAGGGCATGCACCAGATCCAGCAAGAAAACTTGCGCCTTTTGTCAATGGCCATGGGCCGCTTGACGGTGCCCGTACCTTTGCTGGGCATGCCCGCCGCTTATGCCTTGTTGGCCGACCAGCTGCTGGGCACTGGCGTTTATGCGATCCCCTACCGGGCCGCTGGCGTCATGGGCGTGGGCGAGGCTTTGCGCGATGCGGGCGCTGCGGTGCCCCAAGGCCCCGAGCACGACCGCGCCCTCATCGATGCCTGGGCGCAAGCGCTGGGCATGTCGTCTTGGTACGCGTGGCGTCCTTACAAAATCCTCTCATGATTTCCGAATTCAAGATTCCCCTGCACCGCTTCGACCTGAACTTGCTGCCCGCCCATGCGCGGCAGATTGGCTCCGAGGCTTTCAAGATGGCGGTCACGGTGCACTTTGCGGCCGAGTACGCGGCCAGCGGTCAAAACGCCATCGTCACGGTCGATGACACCGAAATCGGCGTGATGACTTACCCGCGTGATGCCGATGCGCTGGACATGATCATGCCCATGCTCAAGGCGGGCAAGCTGGCCGAGGCCGTGCCCTATCTGGAAGCGATCAACAAGGACGAGCCCGGCAATGCCGCCGTGCTCTACAACCTGGGGCTTTGCTACAGCGAGTTGGGCCAGTTCGATGAAGCGATCATTCGCCTCAAACGAGCCGTGCAGCTGGACCCAACGCACGCGCATTCGTGGATTGGCATTGGCAACGCGTACCACCGCATGCGCAAGCCCGAGCAGGCCTTGGAGGCCTTCACCGAAGCGCTGCGCCTCAATCCCAAAGACGCCTACACGCAGCGCAACATGGGCGGCATGTTGTTGGCCCTCAAGCGCCCGGCCGAGGGCGTGACTTACCTGCGCAATGCGCTGGCCCTGATGCCCGATGACCCGCAAAGCATTTACGGCCTGGCGCTGGGCTTGTCCGATCTGGACACGGTCGATGCCGACCGCGAGGCCGATGGCCTGTTCAACCGGATCATCAAGGAGCACCCGACATCGCCCGTGGTGGAGCAGGCCGAAAAAGCCCGCACGCGCCTGGCGCACAAGGGTCTGCAAGAGGGCGCAGTCGGTGGCCTGCGGCTGGACGTGGTGGCCTACATCACCGATGCGCTGCGCACCTTCGACAAAGTCGGCCCCAAGGACATGCAGCGCATCGCCCTCGAAATCGCTTTGAAGGGTCAGTCTGGGCTGGACATCAACAACCCGGCCAAGCAATACACGCTCAAGAGTTTGCCGGGCGAGTTCTCCGGCCTGCAGCTGCTGGCCATCATGTACGCGGCCTTCCAGAAGGTGGACCCAACTGCGGATCTGGGGGCGGATTTTTCTGGGGAATATGCGGTGGCTTTGAAGGCTTACAAGGGGCGTTGAAAGCTACGATGCCGGTTCAGATTTGGCCGCTGCGTAAGCCATTTTCTGTTTGTGGTTTCACGAAACGTATCGACAAACGCCATTGACGCCGACCATCGCCATTAAACATCCGCCAATCAGAAAAATGGAAACCAACAACCATCCACAGCGATTGACTGACGACAAAACATCTGCTTCCTTCAAAGAGAAATGGGGCACGGACGCGATGAGTCAATACTGGGAGTCCGTCGAAGATACGAGGTATTTCCCCATATATGACGAGAGCTTTCTTCATGACATCAAAACAGAGTATGAAGCCCTGGCCCACGGTGTTGACCTCAACAAAATTGGTGAAAATGACTTTTTCATCAATCCCAAAAAAGCCTGGAAGTACCAGATTTGATGAGGTTGTCGTTTCCGAAAACTGAGCATGTCTATGACAAATAAAAAAGACTTTCCTCTCTTGACCTCTCAAGAAAAAGCTTGGTTTATTGAGACAGATGCTTACGAGTACGAAGAGAGTGATTTCGAAACTGCCAATTTGGCAGATTGGCCAGATGAGCTGGCTTTTTTTGAACTGATGGAGCGGGAGGATCCTGACTTTGATGAAAAATTTGCTGGATGGTTCGCTTTCGTCTTAGAAAACGAACTCTGGTTGCTTCTTGAACAAAGTTGCGATCAAGGCCAACTGCTGTCGCCAGAGATGAGGTTCTCTAGGTTGACAACTTGTCCCAAAGATATGCAGATGTCTTTTGACAACCTGTTGCGGGCCTGTCCTGGTCATGTACTCCACAAGGTCGCAAGAGTTTTCTTTTATGTGGTGAGGATTGATCGAGTGAACAGGGGACGACAACCAGATTGGCGCCCTGCTGATGGGCCCTTTGAATACCCAGAAAAGATAGATTGGCTGATCAAATACCAGCCACGAAGGTATTCAAATTGAGTTTACCTTGCTGCTCGAGGCCCGAACTGTCGAGATTTTGAGAGTAAAGCACGCGGCGCAACAAATGCCTTAAGGAGTGCGGCCCGCACGTTTGCACAGATCGCCATGAGGCGCGTCGAAGCCAAATGTGCAGCGCCTGCGCAAGCCTCCCAATCCCCTCCAGCCGCAAGTCATTGCTCCTAGTCACTGCGGGCGGGCAATGACGCAGCCGTCGTTGTTGGACAGAATGACCACCGGACGGCCTTGCAGACAAGGCTGAAAGACGCGTGGTCGCCTGCATGACCGATGCGCTGCGCACCTTCGATAAAGTCGGCCCCAAGGACATGAAGCGCATCGCCCTCGAAATCGCGTTGAAGGGCCAGTCAGGCCTGCAGATCAACGACCCTGCCAAGCAATACACGCTCAAGAGCTTGCCTGGCAAGTTCTCCGGCCTGCAGCTGCTGGCCATCATGTACGCGGCCTTCCAGCGGGTGGCCCGTCTGCGGATTTGGGAGCGGATTTTTGGAAGGAATATGAGATGGCGAAAAAGGCTGTCAAAACGCGTTGAATTTGGTAGGATGACTGCGCTGCAAGTAACCTTGTCTACGCTCTCCCTGTAACCAAGCTGCAGCAATTCACGCACCAGATCGGGTGCGTTTTTTTTAGGGCTGCAGCAGCTCTGGTATTCCGCGGACATCTGCCCACACTAACGCCAGTTGTTCGAAATGCCCCGCAAGTGCTTTGGCTGCTTCGCGGTCCAGACCCAGGATCAACACGCTGGGCTCACCGGGCCAACCGTTGCTAGGGTGCTGGCCTATCCCGTCAATGAATGCCAGACCCCGTTTTTTGAGGCTGGTTTTCAGCACTTGCTGTCGGGCTTCGTTTTCGCGGTCACTGAGCTTTCGAGCGAAAGGGTTCCAGGCCGTGATGTACGCTGCGTTCAAAGCATTACGGTCTGCCATCAACTTTTTCAGTTCAGGGCAGGGCTTGCCAATGTTCATCGTGAACGGGGGTTCGTGGCGAACGATGTAGTCGGTTTCTGTAAAGGCTTGCACGAGTTCTGGGGGCAAATTACCTTCGTTCATGTTGAACTTTCAACTTCTTTGTAAAGAGCACTGATCACCGCCTGCATGTCTTTGGGCAGGTAATCCCAGGCCTGTGCCGCGATGTCGTTCGGAATGCCGTGAAGCGCTTCAGCGATGCCGCCCGCAATGGCAGCGATGGTGTCGCTGTCGCCGCCCAGTGACACAGCATTGCGAATCGCGTCTTCAAAGCTGGTCGAGTGCAGCGCGCAGCTGATGGCTTGGGGCACAGAGTCGATGGCTTTTTCGGTGCGTTTGTAGCTGGGACGGATGACGTCTGGCGTCAGGTGCAGGGGGTAGCCGTAACGTGCGGTCAGTTGCTGGCCGATGTCTTGAGCGCTGGTTTTACGTCTCGCCCAAAAGATGGCCAGGGCCACGGCTTGCGCGCTGTGCATCGCGTCGGGGTGGTTGTGGGTGATGGCGCTCACGGTGTCCGACCAGCTCAGGACTTCAGCTTCGGTGCTGGCCAGCAGGCCCACGGGGGCAATGCGCATGGCCGCACCGTTACCCCAGCTGCCGTAGGGTTGGGGGTCGTCGTCCAGGAACCAAAAAGCGAACTGTTTCCCCCAGCCGCCGTTTTCTGCGTAGCGCTTGCACCAGTCGATCAGAGTAGCTTGCGGGTCTGCCCCTCGCACCAGTGCATCGGCCACGGCCACAGTGCAAACCGTGTCGTCCGTGAAGCGGGCCTTGGGGTGAAACAGCGGGGCAAAGTCTTTGCCTTTGAAGTGGCTGAACTCATAAGCCGAGCCAACGATATCGCCAATAAGGGTGCCAAGCATGGTTTGGATTTCTAAGACTCAAGTGGATCGGTCATTATTGACGCACGCCAACCCCCGCCAATCCGTCGTAAACCCCGACGACATCCTTTCCTGGCGCATCGCCCACAACTTCATCGCCTTCGGTGCCCCCGCGCTGGCCAGCTTCAGCGTCCCTCGCCCATAGCGCTGGTTCAGCTGGTCCATGGCCAGCATCAGGCGCACGCGGTTTTCGGGCATGGTGTCGTCAAAGTCCAGTGTCAGTTGTTCGCGGGTGGCCGGTTGCAGGTCCATCAGCATCACGCCTGCTTTCGCGTATTTGTAGCCGTCTTTGTAGATGCGTTTGACGATGGCGTTGGCCGCCTGGGTGATGTGGGCGCTGTCGCTGGTGGGGCTGGGCAGGGGGATGCTTGCGCTGCGGCTGTATTGCGGGTCTTGTTGCCGGAAGGGGCTGGTGCGGATGAAGGCCATGATCTGGCCGGTGTGGCTGTTTTGCTTGCGCAGTTTTTCTGCGGCCCTGCACGCGAATTCGGTGACGGCTTCTTGCAACTCGATCAACTCAGTCACCGGGTGGCCGAAGCTGCGGGTGCACGCGATCTGTTGTTTGGCCGGGGGCTCATCTTCAAATTCGATGCAGGGCACGCCATTGAGTTCGCGCACGGTTTTTTCCAGCACGACCGACCATCCCGCTTTCGCTGCAGCCGGGCTCATGCGCTGCAAGTCCAGCGCGGTGTGCACGCCAATTTCTCGAAGCTGTGCACCGATCTTGCGGCCCACGCCCCACACGTCGCCGACCTCGGTGGCGGCCAGCAGGGCGGCCAGGTCTTCGGGGGTGCACGCGCCCAGGTGGCAGATTTGGGCGTGTTGGGCGGGGTAGCTGCCGGGTTTGCGTTCGGCGTTTTTGGCGATGGCGTTGGCTAGCTTTGCGAGGGTTTTGGTGGGGCCGATGCCGATGCAGGTCGGGATGCCGATCCATTGGTGGATGCGTTTTCGGATGGTGCGGGCGCGCCGCACCAGGTCACCGGGGATGGCGCTCAGGTCAATGAAACTTTCATCGATGGAATAGACCTCTTGCGTGTGGCCCAGGCCTGCGGCCAAGGTCATCATGCGGTCGCTCATGTCGCCATACAAAGCAAAGTTGGCTGACAGGGCGATCAGGCCCGCGTCGCGCTCTAGGTCGCGCAGCTGAAAGTAGGGCGCGCCCATCTTGATGCCCAGGGCCTTGGCCTCGTCACTGCGGGCAATGGCGCAGCCGTCGTTGTTGGACAGCACAACCACCGGCCGGCCTTGCAGCCAGGGCTGGAAGACGCGTTCGCAGGAGACGTAGAAATTGTTGCCGTCGATGAGGGCGAGCATGTCATGCCCCGTGCTGCACGATGCTGGCCACGACCACGCCCCAGATTTCCACGGTCTGGCCGTCCTTGGGCACGATGTCCGCAAACTCAGGATTGGCCGCCACCAGCCGAAAACTGTCCTGGCCAGTGTTCAGCGTCTTGCAGGTGAAATCGCCATCAACCACGGCCACCACGACATGACCGTTTTCGGGCTTGATCGCCCGATCAACCAGCACAACCGAGCCATCCAAGATGCCCGCGTCGCGCATGGATTGCCCGCTCACGCGCAGCATGAACGTGGCCTGCGGATGCTTGATCAATTGGTTCATCAAGTCGATGTGTTCGACCTGGTGATCTTCTGCTGGCGAGGGGAATCCAGCCTGCACGCTGGCCGAGAAAGTGTTGACCAGGAACGGCCGTGAAGGCAGGGGCTGCGGAGTGGAAAGCTGGGGCATGATGTCGCCTGATACTGTATAAAACATCAGTATACTGGCGGCATCAGCAATTTGCAGTTGCCTGATTTTCGAGTGTTTGTGCCCCTCGGCCGGATGGAGGGGGGCGGTTATTTGAGGTGGCTATCTGGTTTCCGCGATCAACATTTTGATGTGTTCCGGCTCCAGTGTCCATGGCATGTTGGCAGGGTTAATGACTGCCCCGCCATAGCGCGGTTCATTCAGAACTCTGGACCAAACCTCTGACGCTCCCAGCACGAATGCTTGTGCATCGTTTCCTGCCCAAAGCCTCAATTCACTCCAACTGGTGAATACCGGTAAAAAGGTTTTTCCTTCAGAACTTTGGCACGTCATGAACTCAATAACGCTGCCGGGTTCTATGACAGTGGTTTGTCCATGCTCGGCTAGCTTCAATCGGTCTCCGAGAATGGGTGCTAAGTATGTCGCTGCTTGGAGCGCACGCCCCACATCGGTAACTGTCTGTTCGGTGGGTGAAAAACGATGGCGGAACATCGCCGCTTCGAGGCCGGGGTTCTCAACCAGCCGTGATGTTGGTTCCGCTTTCTTTTTTTCTGTTGTTTTCTTAAACGGCCACATGATTTCCCTTAGTTGAGCAAGCCCATCTGCGGCGGGCTGCCCGCAAGCATATCCGCTGGGCAAGCCCTCAGGACCATCCTGGCCACAAGCTCCTTCATCCACCACCGCCAGTGTGTTCAAAGTCCACCGCGACTGAAGTGGACCCCAAAGTCAGGACAGACTTGATGTCAGTTTAAGTTGCACTCAACTTCTCGCAGCTGGACGGCGCTGCCCCGGTATTTGCAATTTGTATTGCTGACTCACTCTCAATCCCGATTTCCTCGACTGCAGTCCCGATGGAGCGCAGCGCAACTAGGAGTCTTTCTTTGCTCCGGTATTTGTCCACGATCATCGCACCACCGCCGCTCGAGGTCTTGTGAACCTCCTGCGGGGTTTGATTGTCCAATGCTTGGTGTGGGCGTTCTGTGTTGTAAAAGGCAAAGTATTTCGTCAGGCCGACCAGCAACTCGACCATCGTGGCGTAGCCGTTGAGGTACACGTCTTCGTGTTTGACGCTCCGCCAAAGCCGCTCCACAAAGATGTTGTCGTACGCCCGACCCCGGCCGTCCATGCTGATGGCAATGGCCTCGCGTTTCAGAACGTCCGTGAAGGCAACGCTGGTGAATTGGCTGCCCTGGTCGCTGTTGAACACCTCAGGCTTGCCATGCTCACGCAAGGCGTCTTCCAAGCAGTCCACGCAAAACGCAGCCTCCATGCTGTTGCTGATTCGCCAGCTCAGCACCCGCCTTGAATACCAGTCGATCACAGCCACCAAGTAAGCAAAGCCGCGCGCCAGCCGCACGTAGGTGATGTCCGTGCTCCAGACCTGATTGGCCCGCGCCACGGGCACGCCACGCAGCAAGTAGGGGTAGACCTTGTGCTGCGGGTGCGCCGCGCTTGTGTTCGGCCCTGGTGCCATACCTGCCAGCGACATGCAGCGCATGAAGCGTTGCACCCGCTTGCGATTGACCCGGTGCCCGCAGCGCCCCAAATACACCACCATCTTGCGGCTGCCGTAGAAGGGATGACGCGTGTATTCCTCATCAATCAGGCGCTTGAGCAGCTCGTCTGCCTCGACAAACAACACAGCTTTGCGCTTGACGTAGACCGTCGTGCGCGAAACGCCAGCGAGCATGCACTGGCGCTTTTGCGTGACATCGGCATGGGCGCTTATCCAAGCATGACGGATCATGGCAGGCTGATTCCGGACTTTTTTTTGAGCCAGTCCAGCTCCATCTTCAAGCGACCGATCTCACTATAAAGCCGGTCCGGCGCGCTCTCGGCAGATACCGGTTGTGGCCCACGCTTGCCTTCAAACAGACTTTTGGCCTT
Source organism: Limnohabitans sp. DM1 (assembly GCF_001269385.1). Classification (GTDB taxonomy): domain Bacteria; phylum Pseudomonadota; class Gammaproteobacteria; order Burkholderiales; family Burkholderiaceae_C; genus Limnohabitans_A. The sequence continues at coordinate 24,543 of NZ_CXOO01000051.1, forward strand.
GGCTTGGATCTCTCGCTTCCATTGGCCGACCTGAATTGGATGGACGCCGTGCTCTTGGGCGATTTGGTTGATGGTCTTCATCCCACCGAGCGCCTCCAGCCCCACCTTGGCCTTGAACTCCGGTGGATGAACTCTTCGCTTTTTTGACTCAGTCACTGATGTTACGCAGCCCACCCCTGATAGGCTTCATGGATGAAAAAAGCTGACCTTGATTTGTACACGGACTATTTGTTGAGCACTTTTGGTGCTGCGACGGCGACGGGCTTGTCGGCGATGGTTGAAGGTGACGTCAGCCACGACCACATCACACGGTTTTTATCGGCGCAGGAGTACACCTCCAAGGACCTGTGGCAACAGGTCAAGTTGACCGTCAGGTCGATTGAGCGTGACGACGGTGTGTTGATCTTTGACGACACGATTCAGGAGAAAGCCTGGACCGATGAGAGCGAGTTGATGTGCTGGCACTTTGACCATTGCAGCGGGCGTACCGTCAAAGGGATCAACCTGCTCAATGCGCTGTACTACTGCAACGAAACTTCCATCCCGGTGGCGTTTGAACTGGTGAAGAAGCCGATTCAATACAGCGAGCTTGCGACCAGAAAACTCAAGCGCAAAAGTGACAAGACCAAAAACGACATGATGCGCGAGATGATTCAAACCTGTATTCACAACAGCTTGAAGTTTCGTTTCGTGCTGATGGACAGTTGGTTCTCGTCAGAGTAGAACTTCGAATTCATCACAGGCAAAGGCCGACATTTCATTGCAGCCCTCAAGGACAACCGTCTGATTGCCTTGAGCCAAGAGGATCGAAAAAAGAAGCGCTTTGTCCGTGTAGATGAGCTGGACTTCTCAGAGCAAACCACCGTGCAAGGCTGGCTCAAGGGATATGCGAAAGCAGTCCTGGTGGTCCGCCAAGTCTTTAAAAACAAAGACGACAGTACCGGGGTATTGCATCTGGTGTGCAGTGATTTGACTTGCGACTATGACGCCATCACCACGAGCTACAAAAAACGGTGGCAAGTGGAGGTATTTCACAAATCCTTGAAGTCCAATGCCAACCTGGCCAAGTCCCCCACGCGCACGCTGCGAACCCAAAGCAACCATGTCTTTATGGCGATTTACGCCACCTTCAAGCTCGAATGCTTGAGCATCTCTAACAAGCTAAATCCTTTCGCGCTTTGTCGCAAACTACTCATCAACGCATCGCGCTCCGCCTATGCCCAACTTCAGCTGTTCAGGGCTGCTGCGTAACATCAGTCAGTCATTGGTAACCCGTTTCTTTAGACAGTGTCCCACTTAAACACCTGTCCCAAATTCGGGGTCCACTTCAGACTTCATGGTGGACCCGTTACCGCATTCATCAAAAATTTGTATTTGTATTTTGTAGTGTGTTGTATACTACTATTACACACTACACAAAGGATACATCATGACCTCCACCACCGCGCGAATTTTTGAGATTGCCGACGAGCTCGATGCCGCTGGTCACAACCCCACGCTCGCCAGTGTGCGCAAGGCGCTGGGTGGCGGCAGCTACACCACGATCAGCCAGGCCATGACCGAATGGCGCGCGCGCAAAGCCGCCAAAGAAACCCCAGTGCAAGAGGCCGCGCCGCAGGCTATCACCGAACTTTTGGAGCAACTGGGCACGGACATTTGGACGCATGCGCTCCAGATCTGCAACGGGCGTTTGTCGGCTGAGCGCGAGGCTTTGGAGAATGATCGTCAGGCGATTGAAGCGCAGCGCCAAGAAGCGGCAGACCTGGCCGACCAGCTGAGCAGCGAGCTGGAAGCGGCGCGCCAAGAAGGAACGGATTTGCGCAAGCAACTCGACGTTGCGCAATCGACCGTCAAGGGGCTGGGCGATCAGTTGCGTGACCGTGAGCGCGATTTGGCCGTTGCCGAGGTGCGTGCCGACGAAATCAAAACCCGCGCCGCCCAGCTCACCGATCAGCTAAACGCAGCAACCGCACAAAATTCACAGTTACTGCAGACCATCAAGGAAATGCAGCAAGCTAAGAATCAAAACGGAAAGTAACGACGGGTTTGCGCATCCCAAGCGGCGCGCGGCGGCCTTGAAGGTGACCACTTATGGGGGGAGCCAGCCAAAGGTTGCCATTTATGGGGAAAGCAAACCTCAAGGTGACCATTTATGGGGCGAGCCATCCAAAGGTTGCCACTTATGGGGGGAGCAAACCTCAAGGTGACCATTTATGGGGCGAGCCAGCCAAAGGTTGCCATTTATGGGGAAAGCAAACCTCAAGGTGACCATTTATGGGGCGAGCCATCCAAAGGTTGCCACTTATGGGGGGAGCAAACCTCAAGGTGACCATTTATGGGGCGAGCCAGCCAAAGGTTGCCATTTATGGGGAAAGCAAACCTCAAGGTGACCATTTATGGGGCGAGCCAKCCAAAGGTTGCCACTTATGGGGGGAGCAAACCTCAAGGTGACCATTTATGGGGCGAGCCAGCCAAAGGTTGCCATTTATGGGGAAAGCAAACCTCAAGGTGACCATTTATGGGGCGAGCCAGCCAAAGGTTGCCATTTATGGGGAAAGCAAACCTCAAGGTGACCATATATGGGGCGAGCCATAACCAAAGGTGACCACTTATGGGGAGAATGCCGACCCGCTGGAGATGGTTCAAATCACGTCATTGGACACTTCGCTTCTCC
>NZ_CXOO01000052.1 GCF_001269385.1 Limnohabitans sp. DM1
GCGCATTGGCAATGGCTGCGCGTGGTCTGCGTGGTGCCCGATTGCGACGAGTCGGATATAGCAAGCGCTAAAAACCAATTCCAGGTGGAGCTGGGCATGCAGACACAGCTCAGGGCCGGGCAGATACAGGCCAAACAAGCGCTGATCGGGATGTGCCGCAAGGCGCGTTCGGTGACACGCACGGGTGGCGGGCATGAACACAGAGGCGTCTGCGGCCACCACACGCAAGCCATGCCAAAGCGGCATCCAGTCTCTGGCTTGAGCCAGGTCCAGCAATTGAGCATTCAAAGCGGTCAGGGCTGCGGGCTTGAGTTTGTTGCGTGCTTGGGCAAAGGCGCGATCAGAGGCGCCGCGCTGCAGGCCTGGGTGACCGGCCAAGCTGGCGAAAAACGAGTCCAGCATCAGCTGCTGAGATTGAGAGCGTTGGCTGAGCAAAGCGCCCACGAGACAAGGCAGGGGCAGTTTGCGTTGGCGAACAAAGGCGGTGGACTGGGCACCTCGGGCCAAATCTGCAAAGGCGGTGCTGTGTATGAACTGACCCAGCTTGGCAAAGACAGAGGTCAGGTCATCAAGAGGCGATGACCCAAGGGTTAACCCTATATTTTCTTACCATGGTGGTTGTCATGTTGCGGCGAGAGAAAATAAGAAAAACTTCAATTAAATCAATGAGTTGCGTCAATAATTATATCTTAAGTTCGGTGGATTGACCCGCTACCTGCCCCTGCTGGCCGAGCCCGTGCCCACCGACACGCAAAAAAAGCGCCCGCTGCTGGCCAAGTACATCCAGCAATACACCGCCCGCAACACCATGGATTACTTCATCCACAAAGACCTGGGCGGGTTCTTAAAGCGCGAGCTGGACTTCTACATCAAGAACGAACTCATGCGCCTGGACGACATCGAAAACGCCGATGCCCCGCGTGTTGAGCAGTACCTGGGCAAGATCAAAGCCCTGCGCCGGATCGCGCACCAGCTGATCGCGTTCTTGGCGCAGCTGGAAGACTTTCAGAAAAAGCTTTGGCTCAAAAAGAAGTTCGTCACCGAAACCCACTACTGCATCACCCTGGACCGCGTGCCCGAAAGCCTGTACCCCGCTATCGCCGCCAACGATGCGCAGCGCGAAGAGTGGGTCAAGCTGTTTGCGATTGACGAAATCGTGGGCGATACCGCGCAGGTGGGTTACAGCGTGCCGCTGACCGTGGAATTTTTGAAGGGGAACCCGTTTTTATTGGTGGATACGGCACTGTTTGGGGATGACTTCAAAGCGAACCTGCTGACTGAAATTGAAAATTTGGATGCGCAGTGTGATGGTGTTTTGATTCACTCCGAGAATTTTCAAGCAATAAATACTATTATTTTTAAATATCAGGAATGCGTGAACTTTATTTACATTGACCCTCCATACAATACAGATGCCACCGTAATTGAATATAAAAATGGTTATAGAGAGTCAAGTTGGATTTCTTTGGTTGAAGGTCGAATTTCTGCGGCCAAGAAAATTCTAAAAAATGATGGTGTGCATGCCCTAACCATAGATGATTATGAGCATGCCTTGGTTCGGAATGTTTTGGATTCGAATTTCCATAGTGATAATTACCTATCGACAGTTGTAATTAGAAACAATCCTTCTGGTCGATCAACGGTTAAGGGGTTTTCAATTAATCACGAATATGCATTGTTTCATGCAAAAAATATTAATAACGTCCGATTAGGAAGACTCCCACACAGCGAAGATCAACAAAATAGATATGATAATAAAGATCAGTATGGCAATTTTGAATGGGAAAACTTCAGAAAAAGTAGCGCTGGCTCAGAGCGTGCAAATCGTCCAAAACAATTTTATCCAATTTACCTTTCAAAAAAAGGTTCGCTCAGAATTCCAAATTTAAATTGGGATGAAAAAAATAACTCATACAAAGTAATCGACGAGTTATCCGATGGTGAAATTGCTGTTTGGCCAATAGATGCCAGTGGTAATGAAAAAGTTTGGCGCTGGGGATTGGAGCGAGCGATAGCTGAATTAAATAGCATGATTTCAAAAAATCCAGAAAATGGCAAATTAGAAATTTATGCAAAAAAATACATAAACACTGAAGGTGTGCTGCCTAGAACTTGGTGGGATAAGCCTGATTATTCGGCCAGGGATAACGGGACAAGAGTTTTAAGAAATATGTTCTTGGGAAAAATTGGGTTTGATTTTCCAAAATCGTTAAATGCCGTTTCGGATTCAATAAAAATTGGTTGTCCTGATTCAAAAGGATTTGTATTTGATTACTACGGTGGATCTGGAACAACTGCACATTCTGTTATTGAATTGAATCGTGAGGAAAATGCTTCGCGTAAATATTTAACGGTTGAAATGGGTGCGCACTTTATTACCACGACTAAACCAAGGGCACAAAAAGCGATCTATTCAAAAAACTGGAAAGATGGAAAACCTGTTGACCGAGACGGCATCAGCCACTGCTTCAAATACCTGCGCCTCGAAAGCTACGAAGACACGCTGAACAACCTGAGCCTGCAAACCGACCCGGCCCGCGAAAGAGCGCTGGCCGACAACCCCGCGCTGCGCAAGGACTACGTCTTGAACTACTGGCTGGACGTGGAAACCCAGGGCAGCCAAAGCCTGTTGAATGTGGCCGCTTTCCGGGACCCGACCGCTTACACCATGCGCATCAAGCAGCCGGGCCGCGATGTGCAGCGGCTTCAGCGCATTGACCTGATCGAGACCTTCAACTGGTTGATCGGCCTGTGGGTGGAGCACATGGCCGCGCCGCAGACGCTGGAAGCCGAGTTCACACGCGAGGTGGACCCGGTTTTGCCCAAAGACCAAAACACCCGCTTGGTGTGCAAGCGCGTCAAGCGCGTCGAGGCTGGCCCCTACTGGTTCCGTCTGGTGGAGGGCTACACCCTCCAGGTGCCGGGCGACGACAGCAGCCGCCAAAAAACGCTGGTGGTATGGCGCAAGCTGACAGATGACGCGGAAAAAGACAACGCGGTGCTGCAACACTTTTTGATGGAAAAGCTGGCCATCTCGCCGCGCGAACACACCTATGCCGTTATCTACGTGAACGGCAGCCACACCCTGCCCAACCCGGTGGTGGAAGGCGAACAAACCAAGGTGCGGTTGATCGAAGAGGCGTTTCACACCGCCATGTGGGCCAATGAGGGGGGCGTATGAAATTTGCCAAAACACACACATCCCTGACGGTCAAGCAGCTTTTGGCTTATCACGAGCAGGGCAAGCTGAACTTGAACCCTGGTTTTCAGCGTCAGTCAGTTTGGAAAGCTACCGATCAACGCCTGTTGATTGACACGCTGTTGCGTGGCATGCCTTTGCCCAATTTGTTTTTTTGGGAACGCAAGGTGGGCAACAAAATTGTTTACGACGTGATCGACGGCAAACAGCGCATCGAGGCCTTACTGGCTTTTGCCCACCAGCGGGTCATGCCCCTAACTTTGAAGTTTGATCCCGAGGGCGATCCTGACTGGGTCAACCAAGATGGGGACACCTGGTCTTGGAAAGAGTTGCAAGAGTACGAGAAAAAAGTTGCCAAGAAATTTTTGAACTATGAATTTCCTGTTGTGCAAATTGCAGGTTCTTTGCCAGAGGTTGAGAAGGTTTTTGTACGCATCAACTCCACAGGAAAGCAGTTGTCAGCTCAAGAAGTCAGGAACGCCAAGTGGTACCAAAACAGTCCGCTCTTGGTGGCTGCTCATGGAATCGCCAAAACAGCCAAGTACGAAAAATACTTTGTGGAGATGGGGGTTCTGAGCGAAGCGCAGTTGAGCAGGATGAAGGCCATTGAGTTGATCGTGGAGCTGATGTTAACAATCCAGAAGGAGGATGTGCTGGACCGGAAAAAGTCTATCGACAAAGTGATGGCGGTCGACACGATCAACGGCAACACCCTCAAGCGACTGACCCGCGAGGTCAAAAGCATGATGGATTTGATGAAGAGCTTGTTTCCTGATCTCAAGACCAGTCGCTTCAGCAAGGCATCGGATTTTTATTCCTTGTTTTTTGTGATGTGGAAGCTCAAGCGGGACGGTTATGTTGTTAAAGACCCGGATGCAGCGCAACTATCATTTCTTGTGCTGAATGAATTGGGCTTGGAGATTGCGCAATACCGGACACAACAACGCGCAGGTCAACCCTGCAAGCTTGAAGGTGACGCAAAAGCCTATTTCCAAACCATCATGGAAGGTACTGATTCGGCTGTGAACAGGCGGGCAAGGAACAAAATCATTGAAGACCTGCTGCTCCCCATCTACAAAAGAAAAGACGCCAATCGGGTTTTCACAAAAGAGCAAAAGCAACTGCTTTGGCACAAAAGCAAAGACTTGAAATGCCCAGATTGCGGTGTCACTTTGGAATGGCGGGATGTGCATGTGGACCACGTCATGCCGCACAGTAAAGGGGGTGCCACCACAAACGAAAACGGTCGTTTGTTGTGCAGCCAATGCAATTTGGCCAAAGGTGCCAAGTTGCCGAAAAAGCAGGGGCAGTAAATGGCGACAAGCACTGCCAAGAAACCCAAAGCTCCCCGCGCCAAGCCGGTCGAAACGCTGCCCTTTTCCGAAAAGCTGGTGCTCAACCAATGGTTGATCTCGCTGTTCGGCATCGACCCGCTGGCCGCGCACCAGCACAAGGGGCGCAAGGTCCGGCCGCTGTACATGCTGACCAAGACGCTGGCCGATTGCAACGATGGTGTGGGGCCTGACAACCTGCACCACTTTTACAGGCAGCTGCAGCTCAACCGTCAACCCGGGGCACGCATTCACCCCGATGCGTTGTTGCAGTACGAACAGAACATCGTGAACCACACGGTCTGGCTGAACGCGGGCAGAGACCGACCTATTGAGTGGAAGTATTACCAGTGGCTGTCTTTGCTCTTCACCGAGGTGTACCTGGACCGCTATTTCACAGACCCGCAGGCTTTGCTGGAAAGCCTGAACCATTTTGTGGAGCGCTTCAACGCCCATTGGGCAGGTCAGCGTGTGCCCACGCCCACAGGCATCAGCCCCTACACAGCCGAAGAGCTGAACAAGCTGTGCCTGCAAAACGCCACGGGTTCGGGCAAGACCTTGTTGATGCATGTGAACTACCGGCAGTTTGCGCACTACGCGGCGAAAAATGGCAAAGCCAAAGCGATGACGCGCACCCTGCTGATCACGCCCAACGAGGGCTTGAGCGAACAGCACGAGACCGAGATGCGCCAAAGCGGCATCGAGGTGGGGCGTTTGGTGCTGGACAACAATGACATGTTCACCAGCCAAAACGGGCATTTGACGCGCATTGACTTCATCGAGATCACCAAGCTGGGCGACAAGGATGGACCCACATCGATTGCCACCCGCAACCTGGGTGACCAGAACCTGATCTTGGTGGACGAAGGCCACCGTGGCATGGGCAAGTCAGAAGAAGACGGCTGGTACAAGCAGCGCACCATGCTCACCGAAAAGGGCTTTGCCTTCGAGTATTCGGCCACGTTCCGCGAGGCGGTCAACGCTGCGGGCAGCGCCAAGATTGAACAGGCCTATGCCAAGGCGGTGCTGTTTGACTATTCGTACAAGTATTTTTACGAAGACGGTTACGGCAAGGATTACAAGATTTTCAACATCCCGCAGTCTCAGGCGGATGTGGAATTTTTGTACCTTACGGGGTGTTTGCTGTCGTTCTATCAGCAGCTGGCGCTGTATGACGAGCGCAAAGCGCAATACGCCGAATACAACCTGGAAAAGCCGCTGTGGGTGTTTGTGGGTTCCAGCGTATCGGGCAGCAAAAAGCAGACCGCAGATGAGCTGGAAACCGTCGCCGACATTGGCAAAGTGCTGGGCTTTTACGCCCAGTTTTTGGCCAAGCCCGACCTGGCCAAAGCCGCTGTGCAAAAGCTGCTCACCTTGACGGGGGCCGACACGGGATTGATCAGCAATGGGCAGGACATTTTTTATGGCGCTTTTGCCTATTTGATCGACCGTCAACGGGCAGGCATGACTGCTGATGCACTGCAAACCGACATTTTGGGCCGCTTGTTCAACAACCCCGCAGGCGGGCAGCTGCAACTGCAACGCCTGAAAGGCCAAAGCGGCGAGCTGGTGCTGAAGGCGGGCGAGGGGCAGCAGCACTTTGGCTTGATCAACGTGGGCGATGCCATGAGCTTGGCCAAGCACGTTGAGGAGTTGGTGAAGAAGGCGTTGATTGCGCCCATCTCGGTATCTGACAGTGACTTTCTGGCCGCACAGTTCAACACGGTCAAAGAGTCCAGCTCCCCTATCAACGTGTTGGTGGGGGCCAAGAAGTTTGTGGAAGGCTGGGACTGCTGGCGCGTCAGCACCCTAGGCCTGATGCGGGTCGGCCGCACAGAGGGCTCGCAAATCATCCAGCTGTTTGGCCGAGGTGTTCGCTTGAAGGGCTGGCAGTGGTCACTCAAGCGATCCAGCCATGCACGGCCATTGGGGGCGCCGCAGCACATTCGCCTGATTGAGACGCTCAACGTGTTTGGCGTGCAGGCCGACTTCATGGAGAAGTTTCGCAAGTTTCTGGAGGACGAGGGCCTGCCGACGAACGACGACAAACACACGATGCTGATCCCGATGAACGTGACGCATGACTTTGGGCAAAAGCTCAAGATCATCCGGCCGCGCACCAAGGATGGCACCGGGCGCGAATACAGCTTTAGCCGCGACGGTGTCATGCCGCAGCTGGGCGATGTACCCGAGTACATCACGCGCAACAAAATCGAAGTGGATTGGTATCCCAAGATTTCGGCTGTTTATGCCGATGAGGTGGATGTGCAGGCAGGGTCAAAGATCGATAAAAACGAAACCCGGTTTTCGCCCCAGCACATTGCCTTTATGGACATGGACCGTCTGTACTTTGAGTTGGAAAAGTACAAGGCCCGCGAAAACCTGTACAGCCTGATCATCCAACCCGAACAACTGGCTGTGTTGCTGCGAGATGGCTCTTGGTACACCCTGCTGGTGCCCAAGGATTTGATGAGGCTGGAGAAGTTTTCCTCGGTCAGCGTGTGGAACGCGATGGCGCTGGAGTTGCTCAAAAAGTATTGCACGCGCCTGTTCAGCTACAAGCGCGACGAGTTCATCAAGCCTCGGTTGACTGTTGTCGACTTGGATGAAAGCCATGCCAATTTACCGGGTGTGGACGAGTGCTACACCATCACGGTGGACGCCAGTGAGACGCAGCTGATTGCTGACATTGAAGAGCTTCAGGCTGAGATCGAAAAGGACCGGCGTGCTAAGACTCGCAAGTGGTTATTGGATGGGAGACAGCTGAAGGCCTGCATATTGGGCAACCACTTGTACCAGCCACTGCTTTCTGCCAAAGGCGGTGCCAAGTTGAACGTGAGCCCGGTGGCTTTGAATGAAAGTGAGACCGATTTTGTGAGCGCCCTTATGGGCTGGCTGGACCGCAATGATGCCCAACTGGCCGAACAAAAAACTTCGATTTACCTGCTGCGCAACAAGTCACGCGGCAGCGGTATCGGTTTTTTTGAGGCAGGCAACTTCTACCCTGACTTCATCCTTTGGGCTGTGACAGGCAAGCAGCAAAACGTGGTGTTTGTGGAGCCGCATGGCATGTCTCGCGAAGGCCCAGCAAGCGCCAAGGTGCAATTTCATAAAACCATCAAAGACATCGAAGGACGTTTGCCAGACCCGCATTTGCGACTGGAAAGCGCCATCGTCACGCTCACCGAATTCTCGGCTGTACAGCATCACGGATTGACGCAACAGGATTGGCATGACAAACACGTCTATTTCATGACAGACAAGGACGATCAGGGCTTGCCTGTGTTCATCGAGTCGGTAATGGGGTTGATACGGTAGCTGCCTGGATTGACTTTTTTGCTTTGAAAAGGGGATGTGATGTCCGATGGAATTGACGTGACTGAATTGAGAGCACTGGCCTATCAGCTAGCTTGCGCTGGCTGCGTATTTGTGTAACAGGGAAGTTTATGACTGGCTTTCACAAATCAACCCGTTCCCAAAGATCCGGCCGACCAGGTCTCCTTTCGGAAGGCTGCATGCTTGACGATGAAAACGTCCACCGAAGCACGATGGATTTTTGTGTGTTTTCGGATACATTTATTCTTGGACCGGTCAGCAGACCTTTTGCCGCGCCTATCGCGGTATGTGAAAAAAATGTGTGGGGCTATGCCCCTACGCTTCCTTACGTTACGCCCTCTCGGTTACTCTGCGTTGGCGTATGAGTGCTGTCCGGTCCACCTTAACGATGTCGAAGCTTCAGCATCTCAAATCAACAAGCAACTTACACAGCGTTGCCAATCTGCTGGGGCTAAAGCCCGCACACCTTGCGTACAACCTTTACAAAAAGCCCGACGCCGAGAAATACACAAAGTTCGAGATACCGAAGCGCTACGGCGGCAAGAGGATCATCTCTGCACCCAATGCAGACCTAAAACACATTCAGAGGCTGCTCGCTGCTGTACTGATGGATTGCTTGAATGAGCTAAACGCAAAATACAACCGTCAGGCCGCCCATGGCTTCATTACTCAGCGCTCGATACTTACCAACGCACATCAGCATCGCGGGCGCGGTCATGTTTTGAACTTAGACCTGCAAGACTTCTTCGGGAGCATCAATTTTGGGCGTGTACGTGGTTTCTTCATTGCCGACAAAGACTTCTCCCTGCATCCGGCAGTAGCCACAGTTTTAGCGCAGATCGCCTGCTTCGAAAACACCTTGCCGCAGGGAAGCCCGGCATCGCCGGTTATCTCTAACCTTATTGGTAACGTGCTGGATACTCACTTAATCAAGCTTGCACGCAAGCATGGTTGCGTCTATACACGATACGCAGATGACCTGACTTTTAGTACCAATCTACCGAACTTCCCTGAAGAACTTGCGTACTCAAAATTTGGGGTTTGGACTACTGGCACATCATTGCTAAAAGTTATTAAGCAATCTGGTTTTGATGTCAATACCAGTAAAGTACGGATGCAATTGGAGGACAGCCAGCAAAATGTGACCGGTCTTGTGGTGAATCAAAAAGCCAACACAGCCGCAAGCTATCGGTCCTCGATAAGAGCGATGGCTAAAAACCTTTTTAAAACTGGAAATTTCACGCACGATTCTTTTATTAAGGACTCAGCAGGAAACGTTTCAAAAAATTCCGAGCTTGGTACTGTGGCGCAGCTACAGGGGATGTTCGGACACATCAAGCATGTCGATGAGTTCAATTTACAGATACGTCGTCAAGAGATACCAACCGGCCGTGCAAGTCTGTACAAGAGGTTTTTCCTCTTTAGTCAGTTTTTTTGCTCATCAAAGCCCGTTATCCTGTGCGAAGGAAAAACCGACAATATTTATCTTTTGCACGCCATTCGTTCACGTGCGAATCACTTTCCGCAGCTTGCTGAGACAAACGCAACAGGTTCGATATCACTACTGATTAGGATTTTTAAATATGTGGAAAGGAAGGCTGGAAGGACTCTCGGAATGAGTGGCGGCGACGGTGAAATTAGCAAGTTTATCGGTACATACCTTACCGAGGTGTCAAAGCACTTCAAGGCACCTGGTGTCTCACAACACCCTGTCATTTTGGTTGTAGATCACGATAGTGGCGGCAAAGGCCCTTACGAAACCGCCTCAAAAAAGGTGGGTAAGACGTTGGACATTCTTAATCCTTTTGAGCATGTTGCTGCCAACTTATATTTGGTCGCCACACCATTGCCCTTCGGCGCAACCTCATCTTGCATTGAGGATTGTTTTCAGCCTACCACTTTAGCCAAGACCCTAGGCGGGAAGACGTTTAACTATAAAACGAAACATCTGAAACCAACAGAATACGGTAAAAGCTATTTTGCTGAACACGTTGTCCAAGCGGATGCCGGCACAATTGATTTCAGCGGCTTTGATCCGCTTTTAGACCGTATAAATAGCGTAATAGTGCATTACGCCAAGTTGCCTAAGTAATTTGTGAAAACACAATTGCGCTCCCAAGTTAGCGCCGCTTCGAGATGGTGTGGCGGAAGACATGCATCCCCCCCCGATTGCGCTGGCCAAGGTGTTGGCCAATGAGGGCGGCGTGCAGAATGTGACGGTGCTGTGCGCCGCTGTACTGCACGTCACTATCGAGGACACCGAGACCACGGCCGACAAGCTGCGAGCCTTGTTTGGCGATCAGGTGGCGTCTGTGGTGCTGGAGGTGACCGACGACAAGTTGCAGGGTAAGGCGGTGCGCAAGCAGCAAATCGAACACGCGCCGCACATTTCGCCCCAGGCCAAGATGGTCAAACTGGCCGACAAGATCAGCAATGTGCGCGACATCCTGGCCTCGCCACCCGCCGATTGGTCGCCCGAGTGCAAACAGGCCTATTTCGACTGGGCCGCCGCCGTGGTCGCAGGCCTGCGCGGCGTGCACCCTGGCCTGGAGGCGGTGTTTGATGGGCTGTATGCGCGGAGGTTGGGTTTGGGTTGATGCGGTGAATTCGTCGTGAGGGTGGTGGCGAATTCGCCATGCCCTCACAAAATGCCCGCCCTCATCAACGGCAACAACTTCTACGTCTCCTGGAAACGCGTCTTCCAGCCCTGGCTGCAAGGTCAGCCGGTGGTCGTGTTGTCTAACAACGACGACTGGGCTATTGCCCACAATGACGAGATCTAATTCCTCGGCATCAAGACAAGCGCGCCGCAGCCCTGGGTCAAATCTATTCGTTAGACCGCACCCAGCTGATTAACCCCAGTCACCAACAAGTCATCCCCCCACCCCGCTTGCCGCTAAGCTGAATCCCTTTTGCTGACCTGCGGAGCACAGCCATGGCGTTTGAGATTCCTTCCTTAAAAGACAGCGTTCACCCCGACGAATGGCAGCTGCGGCTGGACTTGGCCGCGTGTTACCGGCTGGTGGCGCTGTACGGCTGGAGCGATCTGGTGTTCACCCACATCAGCGCCAAGCTACCCGAGTCGGTGGCGGGTCAGGACCATCAGTTTTTGATCAACCCCTACGGCCTGATGTTTGACGAGATCACCGCGTCCAGCCTGGTGAAGGTGGACATGCAGTGCAACAAGCTGCACGACAGCCCCTTTCCGGTCAACCCGGCGGGCTTTGTGATCCACAGCGCGGTGCACGAGGCGCGGCCCGATGCCGGTTGTGTGCTGCACACCCACACCCGGGCCGGGGTGGCCGTGAGCGCGCAGGCGCACGGCGTGCTGCCCATCAGCCAGCAAAGCACGTTTGTGCTGGCGTCACTGGCCTACCATGGCTACGAGGGCGTGGCCATTCACGACGAAGAAAAGCTGCGCCTGCAGGCCGATTTGGGCGAAGCCAATTACCTGATGCTGCGCAACCACGGCTTGCTCACCGTGGGCAAAACCATTGCCGATGCGTTCTTGTCGATGTACACCTTCGAGAACACCTGCCGCATCCAGGTCGATGCGCTGGCGGGCCAAGCGGGCCCCAAAGACCTGACGGCTGTGGACCCGCAAATTTTGAACGGCGTGGCCTACGCCATGCGGGTGCAAACCGGTGGCTTGGGCGGCCAGTTTGTGTGGCCCTCTTTGCTGCGCAAACTGCAACGCGAAAGCCCGGGGTATGCGGCTTGAGGCCACTGCTTCAAAGCGCCACAGGTGCCATGTCGGGGCTGAAGCCACCGACCTACATAGACGAATGACCTGCTGGTGCCGTGCTCAGCCCCAACGCTGCATCAGCCGCCGTCTGGCCGAGGCTTGCACATTCACCCGTTGCAAGTTCCCGCCATAGTGCGCCATGACGCGGGGGTCCATCCACGCAAACCACAGAGGCGGCAGGTACGCCACCGTGATCATGGTGGCGTAACCTGCGGGCAGTTGCGGCGCGGCTGCGAAATGCCGCAGCGCCTGATAACGCCGACTGGGGTGCGCGTGGTGGTCGGAATGCCTTTGCAAGTGGTACAGCAACAAGTTGCCCACCAGGTGGTTGCTGTTCCACGAGTGCTCGGGCTCGCAGCGCACATAGCGGCCAGACGCGTCACGCTGGCGCAGCAAACCGTAGTGCTCCACATAGTTCACCACCTCCAGCATGGAGGATGCATACACGGCCTGCACCAGCAAAAAGGGCAGCACCACCCAGCCCAGCCACGCCACCAGAGCGCCAAACAAGAGCAGCGTTAAACCCCAGGCTTGCAGGTTGTGGTTTTGCAGGTGCCAAACGCTGTGGCCTTGTTTGTTCAGGCGTTCTTGCTCCAACGCCCAGGCAGATTGCAAGCTGCCCCACACCGAGCGCGGCAAGAAGGCCCAAAAGCTTTCGCCCATGCGGGCACTGGCCGGGTCTTCCGGGGTGGCCACGCGTTTGTGGTGACCTCGGTTGTGCTCCACAAAAAAGTGACCATAGGCACTGGGCGCCAAAGCGATCTTGGACAGCCACCGGTCCAGGGCCTCCTTTTTGTGGCCCAGTTCATGCGCGGTGCCAATGCCAATGCCGTTGATGGCCCCCACCGTCAATACCAAAGCGGCATAGCCAAACCAGGGCAGCGGCTGACTGACGGCGATCCAGGCACCCAACACCGTGCCGATCATTTGCAAGGGCACATAGGCCCACACCATGGCGCGGTAAAACATGTCCTGATCGAGTTGCGCCACCGCCGATTCGGGCGGGTTGCTGAAGTCCTCGCCCAACACGCGATCGAGCACCGGTAACAACACATGGATGATCAGCGGGGCCAGCAGCATGCACCACCACTGCCCCGTCCAGACGAAAGCCAGCAAGGAGCCTGTGAATGTCAGGGGAATCGAAGGGCTTAGCAGCCACAGCCAGCGCTTGTCTTGCCATGCTTCTTCGAGTTTGACCGCAGGGCTGTTCATGGCTGGGGCCTACCGAGTCGTGCAAGGCCAAAAACTTCAATGACAAGCAACATGGCAATTCTCCAAATGTTTTGGCATTGTGAGGGGTCTTTGGGTGAATGGGGTGTCACCACAGGGGAACTTGATGATGAAAACTGCAAGCACGCAAGACAGGCCCAAGCCTGCCCTATCCCTTATATTGGTCGAACAAACTGTTGGGGAAGGTTTTCATGGAATTTGATTACGTGATCGTGGGCGGTGGCTCTGCCGGTTGTGTGCTGGCCTGCCGCTTGAGCGAAGACCCCAGCGTGCAGGTGGCCCTGCTCGAGGCCGGGCCACCCGACACCAGCGCGCTGATCCACTGCCCCGCAGGCATCGCGCTCATGGCCCGGGTGGACCTGGTGTCGCAAGGTCTGAACACCGTGCCGCAACCCGGCTTGAACGGCCGCACCGGTTTTCAGCCGCGTGGCCGCACGCTGGGCGGCTCCAGCTCGACCAACGCCATGGCCTACATCCGTGGCCAAGCCGTGGATTACGACACTTGGGCCGACATGGGTTGCCAAGGCTGGTCCTGGGCCGAGGTCTTGCCCTACTTTTTGAAGGCCGAGCACAACGAACGCATCCACAACGAATGGCATGGCCAACACGGCCCCTTGAACGTGGCGGATTTGCAAAGCCCCAACGTGTTTTCACAGCGCTTCCTCGAGGCAGGCGTGCAAGCGGGCTTGCCCCTCACCACCGACTTCAACGGCCCCACGCAAGAGGGCGTGGGCCTGTACCAAGTGACGCAAAAGGCGGGCGAGCGCTTCAGCGCGGCCAAGGCTTACCTCACGCCGAATCGGGGTCGATCCAATTTGCATGTGATGACGGGCGTGACGGTGGACCGCATTGGCCTGGTCGATGGCGTGGCGCGGCAGGTGCATGCCTTGCAAGGCCACCAGCCCCTGAGCTTGACGGCCCGGCGCGAAATCATTTTGAGCGCGGGTGCTTTCCAGTCGCCCGCCATTCTCATGCGTTCGGGCATTGGGCCTGCTGCGCATTTGCAAAGCCTGGACATTGAGGTGCTGCACAACTTGCCCGGCGTGGGCGAGAACCTGCACGACCACCCAGACGCCGTGCTGGTGGCCGATGCGCCGGGTCACACCGATTTGATCGGCGTCTCACCACGGGGCACATGGCACACCTTGCAAGCCCTGTGGGCCTGGCGGCAACACCGCAAGGGGCGCCTCACCACCAACTTTGCCGAGGGCGGCGCGTTTTACAAAAGCCGGCCTGAGGAGGCACACCCGGACATCCAGCTGCACTTTGTGGTGGCCAAACTGGTGGACCATGGCCGCCAACTCACGCTGGGGCATGGCTACTCTTTGCATGTGTGCTTGTTGCAGCCGGACAGCCGGGGCCTTGTGCAATTGGCCAACCGCAACCCGAACAGTGCGCCACTGATCGACCCCCAGTTTTTGAGCGACCCGCGTGACCTGCAGCGCTTGCGCGACGGGGTTCGCCAAGCTCAGCGCATCTTGGCCCAACCTGCGCTTGCCGCGTATGGCAAAGAGTGGGCAGCGTCTGCCGATGCGCGCACCGACGAACAACTCGATCACTGGATTCGCCAACACGCCGACACGGTCTACCACCCGGTGGGCACCTGCCGCATGGGGCAAGACGACATGGCGGTGGTCGATGCGCAGCTGCGCGTGCACGGCGTGCCCGGTCTGCGCGTAGTCGACGCCTCGGTCATGCCACGCATCGTGAGCGGCAACACCAACGCGCCGACCATCATGATTGCGGAGAAGGCGGCGGATTGGATACGCGCGGCGCATTGATGCTTTTCACCGGGCCGCTTGTGGGTGCGAAGCTTGGTTTTATGTTGTTCGTTGTGATGGCGTGCCTCTGAAATTACCTACCGAGGCCCCCATATCCGATTGATATCCGTGCGTCGCGCACGCACAGAAGAGGTGGCACTTTATGAAAGCTAAAAAGTTTGATCAACAGTTTGATGATGGCGCCGACATCACGGCTTCTTTGGACTTGTCCAAAGCCAGGCGCGTGCTGCAGGATCAGAAGCGGGTGAATGTTGATTTCCCAACATGGATGATTGACTCGCTGGACCGCGAAGCCAGCAAACTGGGGGTGACGAGGCAGTCCGTGATCAAGGTCTGGCTGGCCGAGCGCCTTCACGCGACGAATTCTCATGTGCCGTTACAACGGACGTCGAAAGTTGCGACGCACCGCTGAACTTCACGTCAGTTTCACCCCACCCGCCGATACCCCCACGCAACCCGCATCCCCGTCGTCACTGCACATAGCCGCAAACACCGCCAAGGTTTCACTCAGGACTGATCGCGGCGGGGGCGCCGCTCCTGCAGAGAACCATTGCCACGAAAAAAGCGCCCGAAGGCGCTTTTTTCATGTGGGCGGTCAAGCTCACTTCTTCTTGGCCACAACCCGCACCATTTCCAGGCACTGCTTGGCGTAGCCCCATTCGTTGTCGTACCAGGCAACGATCTTGACGAAGGTTTTGTCCAGCGCAATGCCGGCGGTCGCATCGAACACGCTGGCGCAGGGCTCACCACGGAAGTCGGTGGAGACGACTTTTTCGTCGGTGTAGCCCAGCACGCCTTTGAGTGCGCCTTCGCTTTGCGCTTTCATTTCGGCGCAGATTTCGGCGTAGCTGGCGTCGCTGTTCAGCTCCACGGTCAGGTCGACCACCGACACGTCAGAGGTGGGCACGCGGAAGGCCATGCCGGTGATCTTGCCCTTGATTTCGGGGATGACCACGCCCACGGCTTTGGCGGCACCGGTGCTGCTGGGGATGATGTTTTCGAGGATGCCACGGCCGCCGCGCCAGTCTTTGCGGGATGAGCCGTCCACCGTCATTTGGCTGGCGGTGGCGGCGTGCACCGTGGTCATCAGCCCGCGCTTGATGCCCCACTTGTCGTGCAGCACCTTGACCACAGGGGCCAGGCAGTTGGTGGTGCAGCTGGCATTCGACACGATGGCTTCGCCTGCATACTTTTTGTGGTTCACGCCATAAACGAACATGGGGATGCTGTCTTTGGACGGGGCCGAAATCACCACTTTTTTGGCACCGGCGGCGATGTGCATTTGGCTGGTGGGTTCGGTCAGGTAGTGGCCGGTGCATTCGAGCACGGTGTGCACGCCCATCTCGCCCCAGCGCAGGTTGTGCGCGTCGCGCTCGTGCGAGAGCTTGATCTTTTTGCCGTTGACGATGAGTGTGTCTTCGGTGAAGTCCACCGTGCCATCAAAGCGGCCGTGCACGCTGTCGTACTTGAGCATGTAGGCCAGGTAGTCGGAGGGCTTGGGGTCGTTGATGCCGACGATCTGGATGTCGTCGTAGCCGTGTTTGAGGGCGGCGCGAAGAGCCAGACGGCCGATGCGGCCAAATCCGTTGATACCCAGCTTGATGGTCATGGTGAGAGCCTCGGGAGAAAAGTTACTAAACCGTTACGTAACCGGATTTGAAATCAAGACCCTTTCAGAATCCTGATCCCCGGACGTGGCATCAGCGCCTTGCGGGCGCTGATGGAGTCCGGCCGGTCAGTGGCCTTGTCAGGCCTTGAGCAGCGCAGCGTGAACCGTGTCGGCCACGTTTTCGGCGGTGAAGCCGAAGTGTTTGAACAGCACGGGGGCTGGGGCCGACTCGCCGTAGGTGTCGATGCCGACCACGGCGGCGCAGCCGTATTTCCACCAGCCGTCGGTGGAGCCCATCTCGACCGCCACGCGGGGCAGGCCAGCAGGCAGCACGCTTTGCTTGTATTCGCTGTCTTGGCGGTCAAACACATTGGTGCTGGGCATGGAGACCACGCGCACACCGATCTTGCGTTCGGCCAGCAGCTTTTGCGCGGCCAGGGCCAGTTGCACTTCGGAGCCGGTGGCGATGATCACGCCGTGGGTTTTCTTGATGCCGACGTGTTCTGGCTCGGACAAGACATAAGCGCCGCGGCTGATGTCGCCCAGATCGCTCTTGGGCGAGTAGGCCAGGTTTTGACGCGACAGCAGCAGAGCCGAAGGACGGTGTGCGTTTTGCAGCGCCACGGCCCAGGCCACGGTGGTTTCTGCTGTGTCGGCGGGGCGCCAGACGTCCAAGCCAGGGATCAGGCGCAGGCTGGCGGCGTGCTCGATCGACTGGTGGGTCGGGCCGTCTTCGCCCAGACCGATGGAGTCGTGGGTGAAGACGTGGATCACACGCTGCTTCATCAGCGCGGCCATGCGGATGGCGTTGCGTGAGTAATCGCTGAAGGTCAGGAAGGTGCCGCCGTAGGGGATGTAGCCGCCGTGCAGGGCCACGCCGTTCATGATGGCGGCCATGCCGAATTCGCGCACGCCGTAGTTGATGTGGCGACCGATTTTCCCGTCTTCGGTTTTGACCACGTCACCGGCCAGGTCCACGCGGAAGGCGGGGGTGCTTTTGGTGTTGGTCAGGTTGGAGCCGGTCAGGTCGGCCGAGCCGCCCAGCATTTCGGGCAAGGCGGCGGTGAAGGCTTCCAGCGCCAGCTGGCTGGCCTTGCGGCTGGCCACGGTCTCGCCCTTGGTGTGGGCAGCGACCACGGCGTCAAACGCCACCTGGTTGAAGTTCTTGGGCAAGTCGCCCTTCATGCGGCGCACGAACTCTTTGGCTTCGGCAGGGAAGGCGGCTTTGTAAGCGGCGAATGCCGTGTTCCAGGCAGCTTCGCGGGCTTTGCCGGCGGCCTTGGCGTCCCAGTCGGCATAGACCTCTTTGGGGATCTTGAAGGGCTCGGCCGTCCAGCCCAGGGCTTCGCGGGTGAGTTTGATTTCTTCAGCACCCAGCGGCTCGCCGTGGGCTTTGGAGGTGCCAGCGCGGTTGGGCGAGCCCTTGCCGATGGCGGTCTTGCAGACGATCAGGGTGGGTTTGTCTGCGCTGTGCTTGGCACTGGCAATCGCGGCCGACACGGCCGCTGCGTCGTGGCCGTCCACGGCGTCGATCACGTTCCAGCCGCAGGCGGCAAAGCGCTGGGGCGTGTTGTCGATGAACCAAGGGGCGACCTGGCCGTCGATCGAGATGCCGTTGTCGTCGTAGAGGGCAATCAGTTTGTTCAGCTTCCAGGCACCGGCCAGGGCCACGGCTTCGTGGCTGATGCCTTCCATCAGGCAGCCGTCACCCAGGAACACGTAGGTGTGGTGGTTGACGATCTTGTGACCTTCTTGGTTGAACTCAGCGGCCAGCATCTTCTCAGCCAGGGCCATGCCCACGGCGTTGGTGATGCCTTGGCCCAGCGGGCCGGTGGTGGTTTCCACGCCGGGGGTCACGCCCACTTCGGGGTGGCCAGCGGTTTTGCTGTGCAGGGTGCGGAAGTTTTTGAGTTCTTCGATTGGCAGCTTGTAGCCGGTCAGGTGCAGCACCGAATAGATCAGCATCGAGCCGTGGCCGTTGGACAGCACAAAGCGGTCGCGGTTGGCCCAATGGGGGTTGGTGGGGTTGTGTTGCAGGTGATCGCCCCACAACGCCACGGCCATATCGGCCATGCCCATGGGGGCGCCGGGGTGACCGGAGTTGGCTTGTTGAACGGCGTCCATTGCGAGCGCGCGGATGGCGTTCGCCATTTGTTGTTGATTGGCCATGTAGGTCAGCTCCGGGGGGATATTCTGGAAAACCCGAGATTTTAACGGGTGTAAGCACCGACCCTTGCGGGGCTTCATTGATCCGGCAAGCTGAAGTATTCAATGCTCAATGATGTTGCAGGTCGGCGGTCGAAGACCCCGACAGGGGCCTGTGCCGAAACCCATCATGTCGGACTCTGCGAGTACCGACCTACGAGATGACATGTCTCACACATTTCAAACTTCAGCGTGCCTGATCAATAACCACCACAGGCTCATGCTGTCTTGGGGTTGATAGGCCAAGCTCACAGCGCCTGCTCAGGTTTGCGTGACAGGCGTTTGCTGCGCTGGCGTACGGCTTCAATGTCTTGCTCCAGCGCGTTCAAGTCCAGCGCAGGCGCGGCCACTTCGGGCAAGGCCGCATGTCTGCCCATGAGCCACAACGCCGTGGCGTACACCCCCATGCCCACAGAAGGATCGCCCTTTTCCATGCGGATGAGCGTGGGCACCGAGACCGCCATGCGACTGGCCCAGGCGCGCAGGCTTTCCTTTCGGCGCTGACGTGCCAACGCGAGGTTTTCACCCAAATCCCGCAGTGCTTTGGCAGCAGAGGCGGGCAATTGGTCGGCTGCTGAAGAGGACTTTGACATCAAACGAACTTTAACAAAAGTCTAATTTTGTATCTTTTATGTTCATGATTCATACAGTTCTGTGAAATCTGCATTTGGGCTTCAAGGTGCACCTTGTGGGAGCCAGTCCTGCTGGCGATCAGACGCTTATGGAGCACAGGCATTTCGCTTGCAGGGCAAGCTACAAATTCCACCCAACTGGTTACACACTGCTCGGACTTCATCGGCACGAATCAATAAAACTGTACCCGCGAAAAGAAATCGGGCATTCGCCGCAGTTAGTCAGGGGCGACAGGCCCGGCAAGGCGTGTAGCCACGCAGCACCGCGGCCTGCCTGGATGTGAAATTGATCTCACTGTCTGCGCCTACGCTGCGTATCCAGGTGCAAGTGCTGCGATGAAAGACCCGATGTTCACTTTCAGACGTTGCCCAATAGCGTTCGCTGTCCTTGTACTGCTCTGACTCCAGCGCCACCGACTTCGCGCCGCACTGAGAACATTTCAGACGCTGGGCGATGGCCTCAATGTCGCTGACAGTCGGTCGGCGAGACTCGACCAAAAGTCCGGCGTTGCGGAACGCCAGAAAAGCAGAAAGTTTGTGACCGCATGTGCCGCAACGAAGGAACAGCGCAATGTCGGGCATAAAAGAGCTTGCATGTGTAGGGATGGAATGGTCAAGACTTTAGCCGCGGTGGCGCATCACAGGTGCGATGGTGTGTTGACGACCTTGAGATGAACCAGAGACCTCAGCTGGCTGATGTCGGACTCTTCGAGTGCCGAACAACAGGAATCCCGTCATGCGTGCTGAAACGATCAACCGACTGACGCCAGCGCCTCATCCAACAACTCCACCCAATGCCGCACCGGCAGGCCGCTGCCGCTTTGCAGGTGGGTGATGCAGCCGATGTTGGCGCTGATCACGCCCTGGGGCTCCAGCGCGTTCAGATGGCCCAGCTTGCGGTCGCGCAGTTGCTTGGACAGCTCGGGGTTGAGCACGCTGTAGGTGCCCGCCGAGCCGCAGCACAGGTGCGACTCGTTGGCCGTGACCTTGATCTGAAAGCCCAAATCGCCCAGATGCTTTTCGACGCCGCCTTTGAGTTGCTGGCCGTGTTGCAGCGTGCAGGGCGGGTGATAAGCCTGCAGGCCTGCGGCTTGCAGGGCTTCAGGTTTGAGCTTGGGTTTGAGCAGCGGCACCAACTCGGGCAGCAGCTCGCTCAGGTCTTTGGTCAGCGCACCGATGCGGGCGGCTTTGTCGGCATAGACCGGGTCATCTTTGAGCACATGGCCGTAATCTTTGACCATGACGCCGCAGCCCGAGGCGTTCATCACGATGGCTTCGACTTCGCCGTTTTCGACCAGCGGCCACCAGGCGTCGATGTTGGCACGCATGTGGTCTTTGCCGCCGCCCTGGTCGTTCAGGTGGAACTTGACCGCGCCGCAGCAACCGGCCTTGGGCGCGGTCACGGTCTGGATGCCTGCGGCGTCCAATACGCGGGCGGTGGCGGTGTTGATGTTGGGGCTCATGCTCGGCTGCACACAACCAGCCAGCATCAGCACCTTGCGGGCGTGCTGAGTGGTGGGCCAGGCACCGGCGTTTTGCGGCGCAGGCACTTTGGCCTTCAGGCTGTCGGGCAGCAGGCCGCGCACCATCTGGCCCATCTTCATGGCGGGCGCAAACAGGGGCGAAGGCAGACCTTCTTTGAGCGCCCAACGGACCAGTTTTTCGCCTGCGGGGCGCTCAACTTTGGCGTCCACCAGTTTGCGGCCAATGTCCACCAAGTGGCCGTATTGCACGCCGCTCGGGCATGTGCTTTCGCAATTGCGGCAGGTCAGGCACCGGTCCAGGTGCATCTGGGTTTTGCGGGTGGGCGTTTGGCCTTCCAGCACCTGCTTCATCAAGTAGATGCGGCCACGCGGGCCGTCGAGCTCATCACCCAACAGTTGGTAGGTGGGGCAAGTGGCGGTGCAAAAGCCGCAGTGCACGCACTTGCGCAGAATGGCTTCGGCTTCCAGGCCGTCGGGGGTGTTTTGGTATTCGGGGGCGAGATGGGTTTGCATGTTTTTCGTCCCGGGCTCAGAGGGGATGCATGCGACCGGTGGCGAACACGCCTTTCGGGTCGAACTGTTGTTGCAGTTGACGCTGAATGCGGTCTTGCACGGCGTCCAACGGGGTGTTCACACCGGCGACTTTGTCGACCTCGGCATGGGCAGCACTGGCCCGGAACAAAGTGGCATGACCGCCCACCGATTGCGCCAGCTCACGCAAGGCCAGCGCCGCCGAGGCCGGAGCCCAGAGCCAGCGCTGCGCGCCTTGCCATTCGATGTATGGGGCATACGGCAAATCCAGCAGCGGCGCGGTTTGCGGCACCGACAGACGCCACAGGCAGGCGTCGGGCGCGGGGGCGGCAAAAAACGGCAGGGTTTGATCGCCGCTGGCACGCCAGTCTGCGGCGACTTCGGTGTTGTCCATCACGTTGACCTGGGCACCCAAGGCAACGGCGTCGGCGCTCATCTTGCCCAGCGCAGATTGCACCGCCGCCACCGCGCCGCGCAGACGCACAAACATACAGTCGGCCACGGGCTGGGCGGTGGTGTCACGCACCCAGGCGCTGGCATTCAAAGGCAGGGGCTGACCGCCCCAGCGGTGCAGCAAATCCAGCGCTGTTTTTTGCGGCAGTCCCACACACATCAGCGTGGCTTCTTCGGGGGCCACGGGCAGCACTTTGAGGCTGACCTCGGTGATCAGGCCCAGCGTGCCCCAGCTGCCGGCCATGAGGCGGCTCACGTCGTAACCGGCCACGTTTTTCATGACCTGGCCGCCAAAGGTCAGGTGCTCGCCCAGCCCGTTGATGAAGCGTGCCCCCAAGACATAGTCGCGCACAGCGCCAGCAGTGGCGCGGGCCGGGCCACTGAGCCCGGCGGCCACCATGCCGCCCACGGTCGCCCCATGGCCCGAAACTTGTCCAAAGTGCGGCGGCTCAAAGGCCAGGCACTGGCCCTTTTCGGCCAGAGCAGCTTCCAGCTCGGCCAGCGGCGTGCCGCAGCGCACCGTGACCACCAGTTCGCTGGGCTCGTAGCTGACGATGCCCGCATAGGCCCGGGTGTCCAGCACTTCGCCCGTGAGGCTTTGACCCCAAAAATCTTTGCTGCCGCCACCGCGCAGCCGCAGCACGCGGCCATCCGCACCCGCCTGGCGAACGGCGTCGATGAGGGAATTGAGTTGAGTTTCCATGGGCAGGGATGGTAACGCCCGCCGTCTGGCGGCTGCGTGAAGATTTTTAACGGGCAGGTTGTGGGAAATTGCGCCGGGTGGATGGTTCTGGCACTGCAAGGGCCTGCACAAGATCCGGCCAAACGAATCATTAGGTATTCTGTTTAAGATCAAGTTTTTTACCCTGCAAACCCATGCCCCCGTCCAAGTCACTCATCCTTCGCAGCCTTGCAGTACAGCACGTCAAGGAACGCCTGATGCGGGAGTCATACCCCCGTCTGCAGATGACGCTGATCGTTGCGCTCACGGCTGGGGTGGGTTTGCTGTCGTCATTTGCCCTGCTGCATCTGGGCGTAACGTCCATGGCCGTCCGCTATCCTTTGGCACTGGTGGTGGCCTATTTCTTCTTTTTGTTCTTCATCTGGCTTTGGCTGCGAACAAAGGCCGAAGACTACATCAACCTTCCAGATTGGACCCCCTCGATTTCTTGGCCAAAATCACCCACCCGTATGCCAGACTTCAAGAGCGGCGGAGGTGGTGATTTTGCAGGCGGCGGTGCGACAGGCTCCTTCGACGACGCAACAACGGCGCTGCAGCCAGCCTCGACTTCACCTTTGGGGAAGGTCGGTGATTCCGTCGAGGCGATCGCCGACACTGACGAGTTGGCAGTGCCGCTGCTGGCCATCACATTGGTCATCGGCACGGTCATCGGAATGGCGCTCGCTTGTCTCTATGTTGTCAACCTCGCCCCCGTCCTTTTTGCAGAGGTACTGGTCGATGGGACGCTTTCTTATGCCCTCGTTCGCCATCTGCGCGGGCAAGAGCCTGAGCATTGGCTGTCAAGCACCTTTCGGCGAACCGTGCTGCCCTTTGCAGGGGCAGCCGTCTTCCTCGTCGCGATGGGTGCAGCCATGGCCGCTTATGCGCCGAACGCAAAATCCATCGGCGAAGTCTTGCAGCATGCCAGCAAAAGCTATTAAAGAGCCCTGCTTGAACCTGCATTCGACCCTGTCACCCCCAACGAATCAAGCCAACCCCTGGGCATAAACGTCTACTTCATGCACATCGGCGCGAGGTGAAACACTGTGTCGAAAATGGCTGAGTACGTTGGCGCTGCCGACCCCCATCCGAAAACAACACGCCATGGGTGACTGACAAGTTCAAGCTCAACGCACCAGAAGCACGGGCACTTTGCAATTTGCCAGCACTTGTGTGGCGACCGAGCCCATCACCAAATTGGCCAAGGTGCCATGGCCATGGGAGCCCATCACCACCAAATCAAATTTGCCGCTGTCTGCGGTTTTGGAAATGACCTCTCCTGCGTGGCCGACCTTGGCCATGCTTTTGGCCTGAATGCCGTGGCGCTCCAGGAAGGCGTCCACAGGGGCGAGCACCCGTTCAGACTCTTCGCGGTGGTAGTCATCCACGATCTCTTTGCCCACCGCCGCACGCGCACGGGGCGGTATTTGGGATTGCACCGTCAACAAGGTGTAGCTGTTGCTGGGGCTGAACAGCTCAGTGTGCGTGACCATATAGGCCAGCATTTTTTTGGTGTACTCACTGCCATCGACAGCCAACAAGATTTTCATACGGTGCTCCTTGTGTAAATCAAACGAGCTTCTAATTTACAGACACCTGAACGATGAATCCTTGACCTGCGTCATGAATAAGGACATGAGCCACTTCGGCTCGCAGTCAGACGCTGGCAAGGTACCAGGTGGTTCGTCCCGCCATTGGGCAGTGGTTTGGAGAGGGTTGCCACGCACGATCGCCCACGGGTTGGACTCGCGCCCCAAGATGCGCCGCATGTTTTCGCTGAGTGCTTCAAAAAATAGCGCCATGCTTGCCCCAAATTCGGTAGATGGCAAGCCCGCGCCTTGTAAACAGGTGACTGACAGCCTGGCCCTTCTGGCGACAATGGCTGTGTATTGTTTATTCAAGCCTGCCATGTCTTCATCTCCTGCTGTCTCCATCCGCTTGCAAGGCGCTTCAAATTTTCGCGATCTTGGGGGCTACCGTACGCAAGATCAACGCCGCGTTAAAAGCGGTCAGGTGTTCCGATCGGACCATCTGGCCGCTTTGTCAGCCCAAGATCTGGACCAATTGCAGGCACTGGGCGTGCGGCACAGCCTGGACTTCAGAGGCGTGGCCGAGTACACCGCCACGCCTTATGACATTGCCGGGGTGCAGCGGGTGGCACTGACGATTGAGCCCACCGTGATCGCGCGCATGCAAGCGCTGGTGGCGCAAGGGATCGTGCCCAGCACCGATGAAACCGTGGAGCTGATGCGCGAGACGTACCGCGATTTTGTGAACTGCAATGCGGGCACCTTTGGCCGGTTTTTGAAGCACTTGCTCGAACATCCCACACCACAAGTGTTTCACTGCACAGCGGGCAAAGACCGCACGGGCTTTGCAGCGGCGCTGCTGCTGTCCGCGCTGGGCGTGGACCGCGCCACCATCGAGCACGACTATTTGCTGACCAACGCCTTGTACAAGCGTGATGCGCGGCTGGAAGGCATGGGCCATCCGCATGTGATGAAAGTGCTGTGGCAAGTGCAGCCCGAGTTTTTGCAAGCTGCGTTCGAGGCGGTCGACACACAGCACGGCGGCATGCATGACTATTTGCATGGCGCCGTCGGGCTGAGCCCGCAAGAAGTGTCAGAGCTCCAGCAGATGCTTGTGCAAGATTGAACACCGCTGGCGGTGACTTTGCAGCCCCGCCCCCGGGGCGATGGGGCGTGGTCTGCGTGGGCCCATCGCGGCGGGGGCGCCACTCCTACAGGGTTCAATGCGTCATGAGCTGCGCCTGGTCGATCAGGAATTGCTGGTGGGTGTCAACGGGCGAAGCGCCCAGCATGGCCCCTGAATGCCTGTCTTGAGGGCTGTCGGCGCTGGCCAAGACATCGCGCCACTGCAAACCGCTGCCACTGTCACTGCTGCCACCGCTGGAGAAGGCAAAGGCCGCGTCGGCCACCAGCAGCTGGCTGCCGTCCAGCCAGGTGGCGTGGGTGCGGCCGGCTTCCTGCACGCCCGCAGCGGGGCTGCGAAGCACGCCGTCGCTGTGCAGCTGCAGCGACACGATGCCCACATCGAGCAGGTGGCGCACTTCGCCGCTGTCGCTTTGGCCGTTGTGGTTGGCGTCCTGCCAGACGGCCATCTGGGCAAATCGGCTGTCTTGCGCGTTCAGCACGCCGTCGCCGTTGCTGTCAAAGGCGGCGGCCAGGCCTTGCAGGTCGGTGGCGCCGGGCGTGACCAGCAAATCTGCGTATTGCGCAAAGGCAAACTGGCTGTGGTCGTGCACCATGGCGTCCGCGAACTTGTCCCACACCAGCACGCCGTCTTGCGGTGCGGCCCAGGCGCTTTGGTCTTGCAGGCCGTCGCCGTTCACATCCATTTGCACCTGGCTGTAGCTCAAGATGCCGTCGCGGTTCATGTCCAGCACCACGGGGGCCACGCTGTCCAGGTTGTTGACGGTGAGCCCAGTGCGCACGATCACCTGGCTGCGCATGCCCTCGTTTTGGTAGACCGTGTAGTCACGGGTGCCATCGTTGACGGTGCCTGCATTCACCCACAAGCCGGTGCCCAGCTGCAAGTTCAGCACGTCGGCAGCATCGCCTTCCACCACCAACTGGTGGTATCTGGTGCTGTCAGCCAAAGCGTTGCCACTGGCATTGGTCCAGGTCTTGCCGTCGGCGCTGGGGGTGCCGGTGTGGATGCTGTTGAAGCCTGCCATGTCCACCACGTCTTGTGCGCTCAGGCCCAGGGTGTTGGCGGCGCTGTCGCTGGCCAGGTCGATGCGTTCAATGCTTTCGATGCGGCTCATGCCATCTGGGGATGCGCTGTCGGCGTTGCTCACGCTTTGCAGGTTCAGCGAAGCGCCCGCGCTCAGCGCCAGCGTGTCAAAGCCCGTGCCGCCCATCACGCGTGCCAGTTGCCCCACGTTGCCGCCTGCGCCCAGGGGGCTTTGCAATGCGCTCACGTTGCTGGCATTGAGCATGAAGCGGTCGTCACCCTTGCCGCCAAACATCACGTCGGCGCCGCCGTTGCCGATCAGGCTGTCGTGGCCATCACCTGCGATGAAGGTTTCAGACGAGGTGTTGCCCTCCAAGAGGTTGGCCGTGGCATCGCCCAACAAGTCCACTTGGCTGCCCCATTGGCTGCCGCCAAAAATCACATAGCTCTTGCCCGCATCGGCGCCTGCGCTCGGGTCGGCTGTGCGTGCGCCCACCAGCAGATCGTCAAAGCCGTCGCCGTTGATGTCGCCGGCCATGCTGACGATGCCTGCGTTGTCACCGGCCGACTGGCCGTTGATGACAAAGCCGCCGACGCCATTGGCCACGGCGCTCAGCTCAATTGGCGTGTTGGTGGTTTGGCCGTACACCAAAAAGCTGCGGCCCGCGTCAACACCGGTGGCGGGATCGGCCAGCTGTGAGCCGATGATCAGGTCGGCCAGGCCGTCGCCGTTGATGTCCCCGGCATAGCTCACGCGTGTGCGCTGGGGCACCTGGGTATCGCTGGTCAGATAGACCCCGTCACCTGCAGATTGGCCGTAGATCACATAGCCGCCCATGCCTGCCGCAATGGCGCTGAGCTGAATGACTTGACCATCTGTCTTGCCATACACCACATAGGTGCTGCCTGCATTGGCCTTGGCGGCCGGGTCGGCTTGCGGAGCAAACACCAGCACATCGCCCAGGCCGTCACCGTTGACGTCGCCCGCCTGACTCACGGAAAAGCCACTCAGGTCGTTGGCACACTGGCCCTGAATGACAAAGCCGCCCGATCCGGCCTGCAAGGCCGACAGGTTCACGCCTGCTGAGTCGGTCTTGCCAAACACCACAAAGCTGCGCCCAGCGTCGGTTCCGGTGGCAGGGTCGCTGTTGTAGGTGCCCACGATCACATCGGCCAGACCGTCGCCGTTCACATCGCCCGCATTGCTCGCGCTGTAGCCGGTGAAATCGCCACTGCTTTGCGCGTTGATGACAAAGCCACCTGAGCCTTCTTGCACAGCTGTCAATTGCACTTTGGCCATGTCTGTGCTGCCAAACACCAGATAGGTCTTGCCCATTCTGGATGCACCGACCAAGAAGTCGGTCAAACCGTCGCCGTTGACATCGCCTGCTGCACTGACAACGCCTGAGCTGAAAAGTTGGCCGGAGCTGGTGTAGCCAATGATGGTGTAACCGCCATTGCCTGCATTCACTGCCGAAGCCTGCACCGCGGTGCTGGAGGTTTTGCCATACACGATGTAAGTGCGACCGTGGGTGCCATCTTCGTTGTGTGCACTGGACATCAGGTCGGCCAGTCCGTCGCCGTTGACATCACCTGCGGCAGCGACTGAAGCTGCGCTAAAGGTAATGCCAAAGCCTTCCAGCACAAAACCCGCCGAGGCAGCGGCCAGGCCACTCAAGTTGACTGCGCTGGTGCCCGATTTGCCAAACACCACATAAGCGCGGCCACTGTTGTTCACCGACGTGTCGGCATACGGTGCACCCACGATCAGGTCGTCATAGCCGTCGCCGTTCACATCCCCCGCATTGGCCACGCTGAAGCCGCTGAGGTCGCCCGCGCATTGGCCATTGATGACAAAACCGCCCACGCCCTGAGCCACGCTGCTCAGGTTGACTTTGGGCACAAAGTTCTGCGCGATCTGGTCGGTGGTGCTGGAAAAGGCAGCCGTGGCACTCAAGCCCGCACCGGCCAGCAC
Source organism: Limnohabitans sp. DM1 (assembly GCF_001269385.1). Taxonomy (GTDB): domain Bacteria; phylum Pseudomonadota; class Gammaproteobacteria; order Burkholderiales; family Burkholderiaceae_C; genus Limnohabitans_A. The sequence continues at coordinate 27,929 of NZ_CXOO01000052.1, forward strand.
ATCCACATACACCCCCTCGCTGCCCAGGGTCTGGTCCCAGGCGCGCCATGTGACTGCCGAGCTGATGTTGGTGGTCACGCCCGCGTTGGGTTTGAAGTAAATCCGGTTGTCACTGTCCGGCCCCAGCAGCAATGCCATGTGATCGCTCACCGCGCTGACCTGCGCCCAGCTGAGGCCGCCATTGGTGCTGTAGTACAGGCTGCCCTGGCTGGTGTCCACGCCGGTGATGGCCATGCCTTGCAAAGCGGCTGCGCCATCGGCGTCGCTCACTCCACCCATGAAACTGCTGACCAAACTGCCGACTTCGCCCGCAGGATCGGTGGCCACATCGCCCAGCAAGCCCAGGCTCAGGATTCGATCGGTCAGCACTGGTGCAGCATTGCTCGGGTTGCCCGTGGCGTCGTTGGCGCCATACACCGCCACGCCCTGGCGCACGATGACCTGCGCGTGCAGGGCCTCGTTTTGAAAGACCACATGGTCATGCAGGCCGTCATTGACCGTGCCCACATTCGCCCAGTCGCCTGGCCCGGTTTGCAGGTTCAGCGCATCCTGGGCATTGCCGTCGACCACCAGCTGGTGATAGGGCGTGATGCTGCTCAGAGCGCTGCCGCTCACGTTCACCCAGGTCTTGCCGTCCGCACTGGCGCTGCCGGTGTGGATGCTGTTGAAACCGGCCAGATCGGCCACGTCTTTGGCCCCCAGTCCCAGCGTGTTGCTCGCGGTATCGGTGGCCAGATCTATGCGCTCCAGGCCTTCGATGCGGCTGGCCACATCGGGCGAAGCAGCGTCGGCATGACTGACTGCACCCAGGTTGAGGGCTGCACCGCCACTGAGCTGCAGCGTGTCATAACCCGTGCCACCATCGATGCGGGCCAGTTGCTGCGCATTGCCGCCCTGGCCCATGGGGCTGTGCAAAGCCTGCACGTTGGCCGCGTTCAACACGAAAGTGTCGTTGCCCTTGCCGCCATACATCACGTCGGCGCCACCGTTGCCGATCAACACATCGGCGCCATCACCGGCCACAAAGGTGTCTGAAACGGTGCTGCCCGTCAGGGTGTCAGCGGCCAGCTGGCCCGACAAATCCAGGGTGTCCATGAAGCGGCTGCCGCCCCAGACCACATACGACTGGCCCGCCAGCGTGCCGCCTTCCGTGGTGGCATGGGCAGCGGACACCAGCACATCGGCAAAGCCGTCACCGTTGATGTCGCCGCCCAGGCTGACGGTGCCGGCCAAGTCACCGGCCGACTGGCCGTTGATGAAAAAGCCGCCTTCGCCCTGCGCCAAGTTGCTCAGCTGGATGGCGCTGGTGCTGGTTTTGCCATAGACCACATAGGCACGGCCTGCATCGGTGCCCGCTGCCGGGTCGGCGGCGCTGGCGCCCACCATCAGGTCGGCCAGGCCATCGCCGTTGACATCGCCTGCATAGCCCACAGCACCGGCGGCATCGCCCGCGCACTGGCCATTGATGACAAAGCCGCCCGAGCCCGCCGCGATGGCGCTGAGCTGCACCTCAGTGACCGCGCCGGTGCGGCCAAACACCACATAGCTGCGGCCCGCATTGCTGCCATTGCTCAAATCGGAGTCGCTGGCGCCCACGATCAGATCGGCCAGGCCGTCACCGTTGACATCGCCCGCATTGCTCACGCGAGCGGCCTGGTCGCCCGCGCACTCGCCAAAGATCACAAAACCTTGTGAGCCCAAGCTGCTGACAGACACGGTTTCGCCACCTGTTTTGCCCAGCACCACATACGAGGCGCCCTTGCCATGGGCCATGGTGGCACCCACGATCAAATCGGCCAGCCCGTCGCCATTGACGTCGCCTGCATTGCTGATGGACGCTCCCAGCAAATCAGCGGCACTTTGGGCCTGCACCATGAAGCCGCCAGAGCCTGCGGCCACAGCGCTCAGCTCCACGTCGGTGCTGTTGTTGGTGCGGCCAAAGACCACATAGGCCTTGCCTGCGTCCGTCATGCCCGCCACATCAGCGGTCAAGGTGCCCACCAGGAAATCTTCCAGGCCGTCGCCGTTCACATCGCCTGCGGCGCTCACGGTCTGCAGCCCCACCGACGGGATATCGGTCACGCCATTGATCGAAAAACCGGTGCTGCCTGTCAAAGCGTTCACAGACACCGTGGCGCCGCTGGTACTGCCAAAAATCACATGTGCACGACCCTGGTTGTTGCCCGCTGGGGAAGCGTTGCCGTTGTTGGAGATCACCACCAAGTCGGCCAGGCCGTCTTGGTTCACATCGCCTGCGGCGCTGACCGAGGTGCCCACGGCATCGTTGACCGCAAAGCCATCAATCGCAAAGCCTCCCACGCCTGCTGCCACAGCGCTCAGATCTATCTGCATGTTGCCTGTCTTGCCATACACCACATAGGCACGGCCCGCATCGGGGGTGCCGTTGACATCGGCGCCAGGTGCCCCGACCAGGATGTCGTCATATCCGTCACCGTTGACGTCGCCCGCGTTGCTCAGGGTCAAGCCGCTGCGGTCGCTGGCGCTGTCACCGTTGATGACAAAACCACCGCTGCCCTGGGCCACATCGCTGAGGTTGACCGCTACAGGCAATTTTTGCAGCAGCACATCGGTGGCTGAAGAAAATGAACTCGTGCCCCCATTGACCGAAACATCCACATACGAGCCCTCTGCACCCACACCCTGGTCCCAGGCGCGGAAGGTGACGGCGCTGGCGATGCTGTTGGAGACCCCAGCTGCGGGCTGGAAATACAAACGGTTGTCCGCATCCGATTTCAGCAGCAAGGCATTGGCATCGCTGACGCTGCTCACGGCCGTCCAGGTGGTGCCGCCGTTGGTGCTGAAGAACAAAGTACCTTGGCTGGTGTCCACCCCGGTGATGGCCATGCCTTTGAGGGTGCTGGTGCCATCGGGCAGGCTCACGCCACCCATCAAACTGCTCACCAGTGTGCCCACCGCGCCCGTGGGCACAGGGGCATCGGCCGCGACCATGGCCAGGCTCAGCGAGGTGTCGGTCAACACCGGCGCGTCCTTGACGGGCGTCACCCCAATCAAGGAAGTGGCCACCGCCGAATCCAGCGTGCCGTCGTTCAGGATGTACTGCACGGTACGGGTGGCGGTGCTGGGTTTGTCAGAGATGTTGCTGTATTGCACCGCACGCAAGGCCGCTTGCCATTGCGCCAGCGTGGCGGTGCCGCCCGCCGAACTCAGGCGCACCACGCCGGGGCTCAGGCTGGCGGTGATGTTGCCCATGGTTTGCCCATCGTTGACAAAACCCAGCACATCTTCTGCCGCTTCAAAGCCAGCCGTGATGGCCACTTTGGCGCTGACGGCGCTGGTGTCGTCCACATCGGCCACGGTGACGATGGTGTTGATGGCGGCCATGCCCTGGCCTTCGGTGTAGTTCAGATGCACGGGGTTGACGATGACTTCGCCTGCCGCATTGATCACCTTGGCTTCCGGAAAATTCAGGCGCACCGGTGCCGTTGAAGTGCCCACGATCAGCATCGTGTAAGTGCCGGTTTGATCGGCCGTGAAATTGCCAATCGTGCTGCCCAGGTAATAGCCCCCGTTGTCCCAGCCGCCACTGCCCCCTTGTCGGGTGGATGAGGCGGTGGTCACGCCCGAGATGATGGTGCCATCGGGCTTTTTGATGTCCACACGCAAGGTGGCTGCCCCCAGGCCATCGGCTTGCAACTTGCGCAGCCCCACGGCCACGCCATACACGACCCCGTTGTAGCCCTGAAAGTCGGCCGCCAGGATGTCGCCTTTGTCCAGGCGGGTGTTGGCTGTACCGGCGATGTTGTTGTCATCGCGCACCACCATGGGCGTGGTGCCGCCATAGGCGTAGTAGGGCGCCTTGTAAACGCCCAGGCCATTCAAGGTGCCATACATGTCGACGATCGGCGTCCACAGGCCGGCCACATTGGTGTTACTGGGCACCATCACGGTGTTGTTGGCTGGCGATTTGGCCGTGCCCGGGGGGCCTGCCGAAGGGATGCTCAGCACCGGTGCATCGTCGGTGCCCGTGATGAGGACGCTGATGTCCTGACTGGCCGTGCCATCTTTGCTGGTCACCGTGAGCTTGTCGGTCACCGTGGCCTGAGCTGCCAGGGCCTGCGTGGCGTCCCGGCTGTTGTCCAGCGTATATGTCCAGGCGCCTGAGCTGGTGTTGAGCGTGAATGTGCCATAAACACCCGCCAACGAGGCAGGCGTTTGCAACACGTTTTCACCCGAATCCGGGTCGGTCACGGTCAAGCTGCCACTGACCGAATTCACACTGGCGTCTTCGCTCAGCGCCCCTGTGGCCATGCCGCTGATGCTGGCATTGCCCTGCACCGTACTGGTGATCGTCACCGTCAAAGCGCTGGGCGCGCTGGTGTTTCCAGCGGCGTCGGTGGTGGTGACGCTCAATGTGTTCGCGCCCGAGGGCAACGCTGCCGTTGGCGTGATGCTCCACGTTCCGTTAGTGGCCACGGTGGCGGTGCCGATGACTGCGTTGGCCCCGTCCTTGAGGGTGATGATTTCGCCAACGGTGCCCGTGCCGCTGATGGTGGGCGTGGTGTCGTCGGTGGTGTTGTCACCCAGCACACCGCTGTCACTGCTCGGGTCAAGCATGGCAGTCGGAGCGACAGAGGCCGTGGTGTCGAAGGTGATGACCAGCGGCGTGACTGGGCTGGTGTTGCCCGCAGCGTCTGTGGTGGTGACGCTCAGGTTGTTCGCGCCAGAGGCCAGCGCTGCCGTGGGTGTGACGCTCCACGTTCCGTTGGCCGCTACGGTGGCGGTGCCGATCACGGCGCCAGCGGAGTCTTTGACCGTGATGGCTTCCCCCGCAGTGCCGGTGCCACTGATCGTGGGCGTCGTGTCGTTGGTCAGTTGGTCACCCAATAGGCCACTGTCGCTCGAAGCATCGACTGTGGCAACAGGTGCCGCAGAAGCCGTGTTGTCGAGGGTGATGACCAGCGGCGTGGCGGCGCTGGTGTTTCCAGCGGCGTCGGTGATGGTGACGCTCAGGTTGTTGGCGCCTGAGGCCAGCGCTGTCGTTGGCGTCACGCTCCACGTTCCGTTGGCAGCTACGGAGGCGGTGCCGATCACGGCTCCAGCGGGGTCTTTGACTGTGATGACTTCACCCGCAGTGCCGGTGCCACTGATCGTGGGCATCGTGTCGTTGGTAGTGTTATCGCCCAGCACACCGCTGTCGCTGCTGGCGTCCAGCATGGCGGTGGGGGCGGCAGAGGCTGTGGTGTCTAGGGTGATGACCAGCGAGGTGGCTGGGCTGATTTGATTGCTGGCGCTCGTTGCAGTCACGCTCAGGGTGTTTGCRCCTGAGGGCAGCATCGCGGAGGGTGTGATGCTCCAGGTGCCGTTGACATCCACGGTGGCGGTGCCGATCACGGCATTGGCGGCGTCCTTGAGGGTGATGACTTCACCCGCTGTACCTGTACCACTGATCGCGGGCGTGGTGTCGTTGGTGGTGTTGTCACCCTGCACACCGCTGTCGCTGCGGGGGCGACAGGGGTAACAGCTGCGTTGATGCTGAAGCTGGCGAGGTTGTTGAGGTCGGCGCCGTCTTTGTTGAGGTTGCCGGAGGCGTCGGTGAATTTGTCGTTGCCCACGAAGACCATGGCGCTGCGGGCACCGACGGTG
>NZ_CXOO01000053.1 GCF_001269385.1 Limnohabitans sp. DM1
GCTTGCTCACCAACTGGGTGCCGCAAACGGCCATTCGCGACTACAGCGTGCGCTTTGCCGCCATGACCCAGGTGCACGAAAAGATCACCTGCACCGGCCAGGTGACCGAAAAGTTTGAAGTGGGTGGCGAGCGCCGCGTGCGCCTGTCGCTGACCACCGCCAACGCCGACGGGCAGGTCAAGTTGGCGGGTGATGCCGTCGTCGCGTTGGCCTGAAACATCATGAATGATTTAGCCCTGTGAAATTTTCAAGGCTCAAAGATGTTGTAGGTCGGTGGTCGAAGACCCCGACATGGGCCTGTGCCGAAACCCATCATGTCGGACTCTGCGAGTACCGACCTACGAGATCGATGCACAAAGCTGTTGTAGGTCGGTGGCTTCAGCCCCGACATGCAGCCTGCGCCGAAGCATGCAATGTCGGGGCTAAAGCCACCGACCTACGAGAAGAATTGCGCACACGTTTCAAACTTCAACATGCCACAGAAAAGGATTCCCCATGACCCGCAAACTCGAAGGCCAGGTGGCCCTGGTTTCAGGCTCCGGTCGCGGCATCGGCCGTGAAATCGCGCTCAAGCTCGCCAGCGAAGGCGCACGCGTCGTCATCAACGACCTCGACCAGGCCCCGGCCGAGCAGACCGTGGGTGACATCGTCGCCAGCGGTGGTCAGGCCGTGGCCTGCATCGGCAGCGTGACCGACACCGACTTTGGCGAGCGTTTTGTCAAGACCGCGCTCGACGCGTTTGGCGGCATCGACATCATCGTCAACAACGCCGGGTACACCTGGGACAACGTGCTGCAAAAGATGAGCGACGAGCAGTGGGAAGCCATGCTGGCCGTGCACATGACGGCACCGTTTCGCATCTTGCGCGCTGCCTCGGGCTTCATCCGCGAAGCGGCCAAACGCGAAGCCGAAGCGGGCACGCCCAAGCACCGCAAGGTGGTCAACATCTCGTCCACGTCGGGCGTGTACGGCAACGCAGGCCAGGCCAACTACGCGGCGGCCAAAGCGGGCATCAACGGCTTGACTCGCGCCATGGCCAAAGAGTGGGGCCGCTACAAGGTCAACGTCAACAGCGTGGCCTTTGGCCTGATCATGACGCGCCTGACACAACCCCTGACGGCGGGTGATGCCAGCGTGGAGATTCAGGGCCGCACCATCGCAGTCGGCGTGCAGCCTGACCGCCTCAAGGCCGCCGAATCCACCATCCCGCTGGGCCGGGGCGGCACACCCGAAGAAGCTGCAGGCGCGGTCTACATGTTCTGCATCCCCGAGTCCAACTACGTCAGCGGCCAGGTGCTGGTTTGCGGCGGCGGCCGTCCCTGAGGTGTTTCATGCCCCCACGCTCATCACTTCGTGTCATCACTGCCCCCCAAGGGGGCGCGGCCTCCTTTGAGGCGGCTCGGCAGGAGGCCTAATCCATGGACAGCATCCTCACTTTCCCCCGCAGCGTCTTTCGCGAAGACCATGAAATGCTGCGCACCACCGTGCGCCGCTTTTTAGAGCGCGAATGCAAACCCCGCCAAGCCCAATGGGACAAAGACGGCAAGGTCGACCGCGAAACCTGGCTCAAGGCCGGGCGCGAAGGCCTGCTGTGCGCCACCATGGACCCGGAATGGGGCGGCGGCGGTGGTGACTTTGGCCACGCGGCCGTGATCGTCGAAGAGATCGGCCGCTCGGGTGTGAGTGGCCTGGGCTTTGGCCTGCACTCTGACGTGGTGGCGCCTTACATTGAGCGCCTGGGCACGCCAGAACAAAAAGCCCAGTGGTTGCCCCGATGCGCCACGGGCGAGGTGATTTTGGCCATTGCCATGAGCGAGCCCGGCGCGGGCAGCGACCTCAAAGCCATCCGCACCACGGCCCGCCGCGACGGGGGCGACTACGTCATCAACGGCGCCAAGACCTTCATCTCCAACGGCCTGAACTGCGACCTGGTCGTGGTGGTGGCCAAGACCGAGCCCGAGCTCGGCGCCAAAGGCGTGTCGTTGATTTTGGTCGAGGCCGACCGCGCCGGTTTTCGCAAAGGCCGCAAGCTCGACAAAATGGGCCAGGAAGCGGCCGACACCGCCGAGCTGTTTTTTGAAGACGTGCGCGTGCCTGTGACCAATATCCTGGGCGAAGAAAACAAGGGCTTTGCCTACCTGATGCAAGAGCTGGCGCAAGAGCGTTTTGTGATCGCGCTGGGTGCCGCCGCCAAGATGGAAGCCATGTTTGACGAGACCGTGCGTTACACCAAAGAGCGCGTGGTTTTTGGCAAGCCGCTGTTTGACTTTCAGAACACCCGCTTCAAGCTGGCCGAAATCAAGGTGCGCACCACCGCCGTGCGCATGATGGTGGACCAGTACCTGGCCGAGCATCTGCGCCGAAAGCTCACCGTGCAAGAAGGTGCCATGGCCAAGCTCTTTGCCACCGAAGAGCTGGGCAAGGCGCTCGACGAGTTGCTCCAGCTGTATGGCGGCTACGGCTACATGATGGAATACCCCATCACCCGCGCCTTTGTGGACTCGCGTGTGACCCGCATCTATGGCGGCACCAGCGAGGTCATGAAAGAGCTGATCTCGCGCAGTTTGTGATCACCGTTTGTGACCCCCACACCGCACCCGCCTAAAGAGCCGCTCATGTCCACATCGTCGCTGCCTTATTGGCCCAAAGGCGTCCCCCGCACGCTGAGCCTGCCGCAGGTGCCGCTCACGCATTACGTTCAGGTCGCGGCCGAACGCTACCCCAATAAGCCTGCCGTGATTTTTTGCGGCAGCACGCTGAGCTATGCGGCGCTGCTCACGCGTGTGGAGGCGCTGGCCGGATATCTGACCCAGCGGCTGGGTGTGCAGCGCGGTGACCGGGTTTTGCTGATGAGCCAGAACTGCCCGCAATACGTGGCGGCCTATTACGGCATCATGCGCGCCGGGGCGGTGGTGGTGCCGGTCAATGCCATGTGCACCCCAAGCGAAATCCGCTACTACCTGCAAGACAGCGGCGCACGCGTGGCCATGGTGGCGCAAGAGTTGTTGCCCCAGGTCATGCCGCTGCTGCAGCCGGGCGATGTTGATGCTTTGCAAACCGTGTTGGTGCATGCGTATTCAGAAGGCTTGCCCGCGCAGCCCGTCAGCGACGAAGTCCCGGATGAGGTGCCTGATGTGGTGCTCGCCCCGCGCCAGTGGACCGAGGCCCCGGGCCTGCATGGGCTCGAAGACGCCATCGCACAGGCCTTGCCCGCACCTGCAGAGCACCCGCACAGCGACGACCTGTGTGTGCTGCCCTACACCTCGGGCACCACCGGTCACCCCAAGGGCTGCATGCACACCCATGCCACGGTGCTGGCGTCCAACATGGCTGCGCAGGTTTGGCGCAGCATGCACATGGACTCGGTGTTTCTGGCCGTTGCGCCGCTGTTCCACATGCTGGGCATGCAGGGCGGCCTGAACGTGCCGATCACACTGGGGGCCACCGTGGTCATGCTGCCGCGCTGGCACGCGGCGTCAGCGGCGCGCTTGATCGAGAAGCACCGCGTCACGACCTGGTCTGCACCCCCCGCCATGCTGATCGACTTTTTTGCCAACCCGGCCGCCGCGCAGCGCGACCTGAGCAGCTTGTCGGCTTTGGCGGGTGGCGGCGCAGCCATGCCGGAGACGGTGGCGAACTTGCTGCAAACGCGTTTTGGCATCGCCTACAACGAAGCCTACGGCATGACCGAGACTGCCTCCTTTTTGCTGGGCAACCCACCGGCACGCGGCAAGCGCCAGTGCCTGGGCGTCATCACGCCCGGTGTGGACGCGCGCATCGTGGACCCTGAGACCCTGCGCGAGTTGCCCGTGGGCGAGGTGGGTGAGTTGGTCACGCGTGGTGCGCAACTCATGCGCGGCTATTGGCAAAACGAGCAGGCCAACCAGACCTCATTTTTTGAGCTGGATGGGCAAACGTTTTTCCGCACGGGCGACTTGGCCAGTGTGGACGAAGAGGGTTACTTCTTCATGCGCGACCGCCTCAAGCGCATGGTCAACGTCTCGGGCTTCAAGGTCTGGCCCGCCGAGGTGGAAAACACCTTGTACGAACACCCGGCCGTGCACGAGGCTTGCGTGATTGCTGTGCCCGACGACAAGCGCGGCGAAAACGTGATGGCCCTCTTGGTGCTCAAGCCTGCCTTCAAAGGCCAAGTCACCGAGCAAGAAGTTGTCGACTGGAGCCGCGAGCACATGGCCGCCTACAAAATCCCCCGCATCGTGCGCTTTGTGGACGTGCTGCCCAAGTCCGGCACCGGCAAGATCCTCTGGCGGCAGCTGCAAGAGCAAGAACGTGCCCGCCTGGCCGCATCCCCCTCGCAGGCCAGCCCATGACCCATCGACACAGCCGCTGTTCTGAAAACCATCGCCCACAGGGGTGGGCTCCCACGGGGGAAGCTCGACCCGCAGCCACCCGCGTGACCCCTGCACAAAGCGCTTGTTTTGTAGGAGCCCACCCCGTGGGCGATGGGCGTGGAACACGCCCTCCAAAGCATTGCGAACAGCATCACCCCGAAAACCACCGCCCACAGGGGTGGGCTCCCACGGGGGAAGCTCGACCCGCAGCCACCCGCGTGCTCCCTGCACAAAGCGCTTGTTTTGTAGGAGCCCACCCTGTGGGCGATGGGCGTGGAACACGCCCTCCAAAGCATCGCCAACAGCATCACCCCGAAAACCACCGCCCACAGGGGTGGGCTCCAACAACAAACTCCATGAACTTTTCCCAACAGGAGACCCCATGCGCATTCCTTTGAGCTTCAAAGGCCAGTCGGTGTTTGTGGCCGGTGGCAGCAGCGGCATCAACTTGGGCATCGCCACCGCGTTTGCCCAGGCCGGGGCGAACGTGGCCATTGCCAGCCGCAACGCCGAGCGCGTGGCCCAAGCGGTGGCGCAGTTGCGCCAACACGGCTCGCAAATTGAGGGCTACAGCGCGGATGTGCGCGACGCCGCAGGCATTGGCGCTGCGCTGCAGCAGGCGCGTGACGCCATTGGCCCTTTTGATGTGCTGGTCTCGGGCGCGGCAGGCAACTTTTTGGCGCCTGCTTTGGGCATGTCGGCCAACGGCTTCAAAACGGTCGTCGACATCGACCTGAACGGCACCTTCCATGTGCTGCGTGCGGGCTTTGAGCACCTGCGCCGCCCGGGTGCCAGCGTGATCAACATCTCGGCACCGCAGGCTTTCAACCCCACCAAGCTGCAAGCCCATGTGCGCGCGGCCAAGGCGGGCGTGGACATGCTCACGCGGGTTTTGGCCATGGAGTGGGGGCCAGAGGGCGTGCGCGTGAACGCCATCGTGCCCGGCCCCATTGCTGACACCGAAGGCATCCGCCGCCTCGCGCCCACGCCCGAAGCCCTGCAACGCATGACCCAGTCCGTGCCCCTGCAACGCATGGGCCGGGTGGAAGAGATCGCCGACATGGCGCTGTTTTTGGCGTCGCCACACGCCGCATTCGTCACCGGTGCCATCATGGCGGTGGACGGTGGCAGCTCCCTGGCCGGTGGCCGGGATTACTCGGCTTATTGATCCGGCATGTCGAAGTTTGAAATGGGTGCGCCAAGTGATCTCGTAGGTCGGCACTCGCAGAGTCCGACATCTGCCGTTTGCACCGTTTGCTTCAAAACAAGCCGCGCCGCTCAAGCGCCCATGTCGGGTTCTTCGACCACCGACCTACAACATCTACTGCGATCAACAAGCAGCCAACCCCTGTCCTTAGGCTGAGGAGCCTCTCATGATCATCCCTTCTAAAAGTTCGCCTTCTTTGCTGCAATTCGATGTGACCGACCAAGTCGCCACCATCACTTTTGACAGCCCCAGCAAACGCAACGCGCTCGAGCCCGCCATGCGCGACGAGCTGGCGCTGGCTTTGCAACACATCCAGCACGACAAGTCCATCCGCGCCGTGATCCTCACCGGGGCGGGCGGCCACTTTTGTTCGGGCGGTGACCTGAAAAACATCGCGGCGGCCAATCTGGACAACGGCGGCTGGTTGGGCCGCATGCAGACCTTGCACGAGTGGGTGCAAGTGCTGCTGACGCTCGACCGCCCGGTGATTGCCGCCGTCGATGGTGCGGCCGCAGGTGCGGGCTTCAGCCTGGCTTTGTCGGCCGACTTTGTGCTGGCCACGCCGCGCGCCTGGTTCAACATGTCCTTTCTCAAGGTCGGCCTGGTGCCCGATGTGGGGGCGCTCTACACCTTGCCCCGCGTGGTGGGCGTGCAGCGGGCCAAAGAAATCATGCTCTCTGCGCGCGACATCGACGCGCAAGAGGCTCTGCGCTTGGGGCTGGTGATGGAGCTGCACGAACCCGAGCAACTGCTGCCCCGTGCGCAAGCCCTGGCCCGCAGCTTTGTGGGCGCATCTCCCGCCGCTGTGGCGCTCATCAAGCGCAGCCTGAACAACGCCTTGGGTGGCGGCCTGCAAGACATGCTGAGCACCGAAGCGCAAGCGCAGGCCTTGGCCGCAGGCACCGCCGAGCACCGCAAAGCCGTGGGCCGATTCCTGAACAAGCAGCCGCCCTTGTTTGCCTGGCCCGCGCAGGGCAAGGTTTGACATGCCATGGGTGATCAGGCCGCAGTTGCAGGACTGGTCCGTGGCCGCGATGGCCGCGAAACATGCCTTGGTGTGCACATTGCCCACGACGCGAACGGTACGATGGCGCCTTTTCAACTTCTGAGCACATTCCCATGATTCAACGCATTGATGTCGGCGCCCGCCTGTCCGAAGCGGCCATCCACAACGGCACGGTTTATCTGGCCGGTCAGATTCCCGACGACGCCAGCCAAGACATTGCCGGGCAAACCCGTCAGGTGCTGGCCGCAATTGACGCCTTGCTGGCCAGAGCCGGATCGGACAAATCCAAAATCCTGATGGCGCAGATTTTTTTGACGGATCTGAACGACTTTCCCGGCATGAACAGCGTGTGGGACGCCTGGGTCGTGCCCGGCCACACCCCCCCGCGCGCCACCGTGCAGGCCCATTTGGCCAAGCCCGAATGGAAGCTCGAAATCGTGGTCACGGCGGCGGTTTAAGCATGACATGGCTGGCACGCATTCAGCCCCAATGTGTGCGTCATGGCTCCCGTAGGTCGGCACTCGCAGAGTCCGACGTTTGTGGGTTTGAGCGCTGATCCTGATTCAACTTTGGCGGGCACCAGCAGGCCCATGTCGGAGTCTTCGACTGCCGACCTACGAAGTCATGGCTCCCGTAGGTCGGCACTCGCAGAGTCCGACGTCTGCGCGCTTGGGCGCTGAACCTGATTCAACTTTGGCGGGCTTCAGCAGGCCCATGTCGGGGTCTTCGACCACCGACCTACGAAGTCATGGCTGCCGTAGGTCGGCACTCGCAGAGTCCGACGTTTGTGGGCTTGGGCGCTGATCCTGATTCAACTTTGGCGGGTTTCAGCAGGCCCCTGTCGGAGTCTTCGACCGCCGACCAACGAAGTCATGGCTCCCGTAGGTCGGCACTCGCAGAGTCCGACGTTTGTGGGCTTGGGCGCTGATCCTGATTCAACTTTGGCGGGCTCCAGCAGGCGCATTTCGGGGTCTTCGACCGCCGACCTACGAAGACATGGCTCCCGTAGGTCGGCACTCCGAGAGTCCGACATTTGTGGGCTTGGGCGCTGAACTTGGTTCAACTTTGGCGGGCACCAGCTGTCCCATGTCGGGGTCTTCGACCACCGACCTACAAATACATGGCTCCCGTAGGTCGGCACTCGCAGAGTCCGACGGTTGTGGGTTCAGCGCTGATCCTGATTCAACTTTGACGGGCTTCAACAGGCCGATGTCGGGGTCTTCGACCGCCGACCTACAAATACATCGCTCCCGTAGGTCGGCACTCGCAGAGTCCGACGTTTGTGGGTTTGAGCGCTGAAGCTGTTTCAACATTGGCGGGCGTCAGCAGACCCATGTCGGGGTCTACGACCGCCGACCCACCACATCTTGGCGCATTCACATCTTCAAGCAGGCGGCTGAAAGCGCAAGGTGAAGCAGGCGCCCGGTGGGTTTTGGGCGGGGTTTGCGGCGTCGATGGTGATGCTGGCGCCATGTTGTTGGGCAATCTCGCGCACGATGGGCAGGCCCAGGCCGGAGCCGTCCACATTGGTGCCCAGCGCCCGGTAAAAGGGCTGGAACACCAACTCTCGTTCGGACTCAGGAATGCCCGGCCCGTTGTCCTCGACTTGCATGACCAGGGCTTTGCTGTACGGATCGACGAGCACGCGCACGGTGATCACGCCCGTGCGTTCGGCTGTGCTGGGGGTGTAGTGCATGGCGTTTTCCACCAAATTGCGCACCATCTCCTTGAGCAAGATCGGGTTGCCCATGACGTTCACGCCAGGCGTGTCTGCTTCGACGCCTTCATAGCCCAGGTCCATGCCCTTGTCCATGGCGCTGGGCAGGCAGTCTTGCAGCACCTCGCTGGTCAGGCGCACCATGTCGCAGGCTTGCCGCGTGAGGTTGGTGCCGCCGCCTTCGGCACGGGCCAAAGACAGCAATTGGTTCACCGTGTGCGTGGCTTGCACGCTGGCTCGGCCGATTTGTTGCAAAGACTTTTTCAGGTCTTCTTCGCTCGATCCCGAGCGTTGCGCCAGGTCTGCCTGCATGCGCAGTCCGGCCAGCGGGGTCTTGAGCTGGTGCGCCGCATCGGCCAAAAAGCGCTTTTGGGTGACGATGGAATCCTTCAGCCGTTCCAGCAAATCGTTCACCGACAGCACCAGCGGGGCCACTTCCATGGGCACGGCCTTGTCGTCCAGCGGGCTCAGGTCATCGGGTTGGCGGGCGCGGATGCGCTCTTCCAGCTCGGACAGCGGCTTGATGCCACGCACCAAAGCCAGCCACACCAGCAGCACCGCCAGCGGCAACAGGGCAAATTGGGGCAGCATCACGCCCTTGATGATTTCGGCCGCCAGCACCGAGCGCTTTTCACGGGTTTCGGCCACCTGCACGAGGGCGGGGTGTTTGCCATCGGGGTTCAGACGAATCCAGGTGTAGGCCACGCGCACCTCCAGCCCGCGCATTTCATCGTCGCGGATGTGCACTTCGTAGCTGCTGCCTTTGTCTTCATCGGCAGGGGGCAGGGGCAAATCGCGTTCGCCGCTCAGGTGTTCGTTGTGCGTGCCGCGCACTTGGTAATAAACCAGATCGGTTTCGTCGGCCCGCAGCAGCTCGCTGGCCGGTTGTGGCAGGTTGAATTGCACGCGATGGTCAGGCCCCATCTTCACTTGCTGGGCCAGCGCCTGCACGTTGTAAATCATGGCCCGGTCAAAAGGCTTGTTGGCCAGGCCCTGGGCCACCAGCCACGTCAGGGCCAAGCTGATGGGCCACAGCAGCAGCAGCGGCGTGAGCATCCAGTCCAGGATTTCCCCGAACAGTGAGCGTTGTTCGCGTTTGAAAAGCCTCACCTTCTGGTCCGTGACGTCATGCGTGTGGGGCGCTCAGGCGGCTGCATGCGAGAGGCAAGGCACGGCTGCCTCAGCCTGGAATTTTTTCGAGGCAATAACCCAGGCCGCGCACGGTGGCGATGCGGATGGGGCCTTTTTCGATCTTCTTGCGCAGCCGGTGGATGTACACCTCGATGGCGTTGTTGCTGACCTCTTCGCCCCACTCGCACAGGCGCTCGACCAGTTGGTCCTTGCTGACCAGGCGACCGGCGCGTTGCAGCAGCACTTCCAGCAGGCCCAACTCGCGCGCTGACAGTTCGACCATCTTGCCGTCAATCGTGGCCACGCGGCCCGATTGGTCGTACAGCAATGGGCCGTGCTTGATTTGCGAGGTGGCCCCGCCCATGCCCCGGCGCGTCAGGGCGCGCACGCGGGCTTCGAGTTCCTGCAGGCTGAAAGGTTTGGCCATGTAATCGTCAGCGCCCAAGTCCAGGCCCTTGACGCGCTCTTCCACGCTGTCGGCCGCCGTCAGGATCAGCACAGGCAATGTGGAGCCGCGTGAGCGCAGGCGCTTGAGCACTTCCAGGCCATGCATGCGCGGCAAGCCCAGATCCAGAATCAGCAGGTCGAACTCGTTGTTGGTCATCAGCGCGGCATCGGCTTCGCTGCCGCTGGCCACATGGTCAACCGCCGCCCCGGCGTTGCGCAAAGTCCGCAACAGGCCGTCGGCCAGCACCTGGTCGTCTTCGGCAATGAGAATTCGCATGTCGGTCTCCTGTTTTTGTCAGAGGTGCTACCCCAAATGGGTGTATGTCGGCTGTAGGTGATTCTAGTGTCTGGCGAAGGGGATGATGGGCTGGTGTGCAGATGGGGTCATCTGCGCATTGATCGACAAAAAACCAGCGCTCCCCGTAGGTCGGCAGCTTCAGCTCCGACAATGCCCGCCACGTACCAGACCCATGTCGGGGCTGAAGCCGCCGAGCGCCGACCTGCAACTGTGCCTCAATGCGCATACGCTTCCAGCCCCAGAGCCACCACCGTGGCCACGTCTTGCCCCACGGCCTCTTTGAATTCGGCTTCGGCTTGTGCCACCGCATCTTTAAACGCCTGCAGCCAGGCCAGCCCCACGGGGGTGAAGGCCACGCGTTTGGCGCGTGCATCCAGCGGGTCGGGCAAGCGCTCCACCAGACCCCAGGCGGCGCACTGGTCCACCAGATCGCCCATGGCCTGTTTGCTCATGCCTGCGGCCTTGCACAAATCCGTCAAACGCGAGCCCTCCAGCGCCAGATGCCGGGTGATGTGCACATGCGCCGCGCTGATCTGGTCACGCGAGGCCAAATTGGCCAAGGCCAGGGGCACGCCCTCATTACCCGCCATCAGGTTCAGCACGCGCTCGTCAAAGCGTCGCATGGCGTGTCCCAGCAGTCGGCCCAGATGGGTCTCACGCCAGCGGTCATCGGTCAGATTTGTCGGTTCACTGGGGTGGGATCGTGGTGCGATGGACATGCTCATATAGTAAGGCAAACTGACCAAAAATAGTATTTACAGCTTTATACAGCTCGTTTACAGTACTGTTCACGCATCCAGTAAACAGCCAGTTCAGGCGCAGCTGGTTGCCCCAACCCATTGATATTCAAGGAGATTTCCATGAGCGAAGCCAACACCGAAAAAGCCAAAGCCCTGCAAGCCGCCCTGGCCCAGATTGAAAAACAATTTGGCAAGGGCACCATCATGCGCCTGGGCGAAGGCGAGGTGATCCAGGACATTCAGGTCGTCTCCACCGGCTCGCTGGGCCTGGACATCGCCTTGGGTGTGGGCGGTCTGCCCCGTGGCCGCGTCATCGAAATCTACGGCCCTGAATCGTCTGGCAAAACCACGCTGACCCTGCAGGTCATCTCTGAAATGCAGCGCCTGGGCGGCACCTGCGCCTTTGTGGACGCTGAACACGCCCTGGACGTGCAATACGCGCAAAACCTGGGCGTCAACCTGCAAGACCTGCTGATCAGCCAGCCCGACACTGGCGAGCAAGCCCTCGAAATCGTCGACAGCCTGGTGCGCTCCGGCGCGGTGGATCTGGTGGTGGTGGACTCGGTCGCGGCCCTCACGCCCAAGGCCGAAATCGAAGGCGATATGGGCGACAGCCTGCCCGGCCTGCAAGCGCGTTTGATGAGCCAGGCCCTGCGCAAGCTCACAGCCACCATCAAAAAAACCAACTGCACCGTCATCTTCATCAACCAAATCCGCATGAAGATTGGCGTCATGTTCGGCAGCCCCGAAACCACGACCGGCGGTAACGCGCTCAAGTTCTACGCCTCGGTGCGCCTCGATATCCGCCGCACCGGCACCATCAAGAAGGGTGACGATGCGATTGGCAATGAAACCAAAGTCAAAGTGGTCAAAAACAAAGTCGCGCCTCCCTTCAAGACAGCCGAGTTCGACATTTTGTTTGGCGAGGGTATCAGCCGCCACGGCGAAATCATCGACATGGGCGTGACCGCCAAAATCATCGAAAAGTCCGGCGCCTGGTACGCCTATCAGGGCGAAAAAATCGGCCAAGGCCGCGACAACGCCCGCGAATTCCTGCGCGAAAACCCCAGCCTGGCCTTTGAGATCGAGAACAAAGTGCGCGACTCCCTGGGCATTCCCCTGCTCGCGGCAGACGCCAACGCCGCCGCCGTGAAAGAAGAAAAAGCCCCGAAAGCGGCCAAAGCCTCCAAAGAGCCCAAAGAAGCCAAAGGCGCTGACGCCAATGGCGTGGTGGCTTGAGTCCCTTCACACCAGCTAGCCTTGAGAGCGCACACGACATGGCTATTGAAGATGTCGATGATCAGGGCCAAGACAAACCCAAGGCCAGCAAGGCTTTGGGGTTTCAGCCCTCGCTCAAAGGCCGTGCCCTGCGGCTTTTGAGCCAGCGCGAACACTCGCGCCACGAGCTGGAGCGCAAGCTGGCAGCGCACGAACAAGAGCCGGGCGAGCTGGCCAAAGCGCTCAACGAGCTGCAGGCGCGGGATTTCATCAACGACGAACGGGCCATCGAATCGGTGGTCCACCGCAAATCCGCCAAATGGGGTGTTGCCCGCGTCAAGATGGAATTGACAGCCAAAGGCCTGGCGGGCGAGGCGGTCACCCAAGCCCTGGCCGAATTGCGCGACACCGAGCTGAGCCGGGCGCAAGAGATCTGGCGCAAAAAATTCGGCGGGCCCCCTGCAGACCCGAACGAGCGCAACCGCCAAGTCCGCTTCCTGATCACCCGTGGCTTCGCTGCAGAAGTCGTCCGGCGCGTGGTGCAGGGCTGCGACGATCTTTGAGTCTGCTTTGACAGGTTGACCGATGACGCTGATTCATGCGTGCGTGGTCATCAGGCAGATGTCGGGGTGTTCGACCACCGACCACCAAATACCTTGGCCCTGTAGGTCGGCACACGCAGAGTCCGACGTGGTGGTTTGACCGACGCAGCCTGTTCAAGCGGCTGGCTGCGGCAGGACGGGTTCAGACACCCAGCATCAGCTGCATGTTTTGCACCGCCGCCCCGCTGGCGCCCTTGCCCAGGTTGTCCAGACGGGCAATCAGAACGGCATGTCGGGCCTCTTCATTGGCAAAAACGCGGATTTCCAGCTTGTTGCTGTCGTTCAGCGCCAGGGCGTCGAGCTTGCCGTTGTCGGTGGCTGGCTCCACGCTGATCCAACCGCCTGCTGCCTGGCTGGCGGCATAGTGGGCGCGCAGGGCTTCGTGCAGCTCAGCCGCCTTGGGCTGGCCGGGCAGCTCGTCCAGGTGCAGCGGCAATTGCACCAGCATGCCCTGACGGAAGTTGCCCACCGCAGGCACAAACAGGGGGCGGCGACTCAGGCCCGTGAACTTCATGATCTCGGGAATGTGTTTGTGCTTGAGGCCCAGGGCGTAGGCTTCATACAAGGGCGCTTTGCCAGCTTCGTAGTCTTCGATCATGCTGCGGCCACCGCCGGAGTAACCACTCACCGAAGGCAGGCACACCGGAAAATCTGCAGGCACCAGCCCGGCATCGAGCAAAGGTCGCAGCAGCGCAATCGCGCCTGTGGCGTAGCAGCCCGGATTGGCCACGCGCTCGGCGCCTTGAACCGCCTCGCGCTGACCCGCCGCCAGTTCTGGAAAACCATAGACCCAGGCCGGGTGGCAGCGGTGCGCGGTCGATGCATCGACAATGCGGGGCTTGCGACCGGGCAAAGTGTCAATCATGGTCACTGATTCAACGGCCGCATCGTCGTGCAGACACAGCACGACCAAATCGGCTGCAGCCATCAAATCGCGCTTGGCCGCAGGGTCCTTGCGGTGCGCCGGGTCTATGCTCAAGACCTCGATGTGAGGCATCAGGGCCAGGCGTTCGCGTATTTGCAAGCCTGTCGTGCCGGCTTCTCCGTCGATGAAAATTTTGGCCATGGTGTTCACTTCCTGAATTCAAGATCACTCCCCGCGTCATGTCGATGTAAGACGCAAGGATCAGTATTTGTGCATTGCAGCATGATACAGTCGAAGGCTGCAGTGTCCAGAGCCTGCTGGCGGGTTTAACTGATACAGGAACCGCAGCAGACCGGTCGAATTACCACCCCTCTGAGAGAAGACCTCATGAAGATTCACGAGTACCAAGGCAAGGAAATCTTGCGTCAATTCGGTGTGCCCGTTCCCCGCGGCATCCCGGCGTTCACCGTTCAAGAGGCGGTTGAAGCCGCTCAAAAACTGGGCGGCCCGGTTTGGGTGGTCAAAGCCCAAATCCACGCAGGTGGTCGTGGCAAGGGCGGCGGCGTCAAAGTGGCCAAGACCATTGATGACGTCAAACGCATCTCCGGCGAGATCCTGGGCATGCAGCTCAAGACCCACCAGACCGGCCCCGAGGGCCAAAAAGTCCGTCGCCTCTATATTGAAGACGGCGCCGACATCAACAAAGAGTATTACGTGTCCGTGGTCACCGACCGCGCCACACAAAAGATTGCGTTCATCGCGTCCAGCGAAGGCGGCATGGACATCGAGGAAGTGGCCCACTCCACCCCCGAGAAAATCATCACCGAGTTCATCGACCCATTGACTGGTTTGGGCGATGCACAAGCCAAGAAGATCTCTGACGCCATCGGCATGCCTGCAGATTCCACAGCCCAGGCCGTGGACATCTTCAAGAAGCTGTACCAGTGCTACATGGAAACCGACGCTTCGTTGGTGGAAATCAACCCCCTGAACCGCGACAGCAAAGGCAACGTGATGGCTTTGGACGCGAAGTTCAACTTCGACGCCAACGCCCTGTTCCGTCACCCCGAAATCGTGGCTTACCGCGATCTGGACGAAGAAGATCCGGCTGAAGTCGAAGCTTCCAAGTTCGACCTGGCCTACATCAGCCTGGACGGCAACATCGGTTGCCTGGTCAACGGCGCTGGTTTGGCCATGGCCACCATGGACACCATCAAGTTATTCGGCGGCGAGCCCGCCAACTTCCTGGACGTGGGCGGCGGCGCAACAGCCGAGAAGGTCACCGAAGCCTTCAAGATCATGCTGGCCAACAAGAATGTCAAAGGCATTTTGGTCAACATCTTCGGCGGCATCATGAAGTGCGACACCATCGCCACCGGCGTGATCACCGCCTGCAAGGCTGTGAACCTGTCCGTGCCATTGGTCGTGCGCATGAAGGGCACCAACGACGAGCTGGGCAAGAAGATGCTGGCCGAATCAGGTCTGCCGATCATCTCTGCCGACACCATGGCCGAAGCCGCGACCGCCATCGTCGCCGCCGTCAAGTGAATTCAAGGTTGAGCGTTCAGCGCAGAGCGTGATTTCACGCCCAACGCAGAACGCCCAACGCTCAACCAAGGAACCTACATGTCCATCTACATCAACAAAGACACCAAAGTCATCACCCAAGGCATCACCGGCAAGACCGGTCAGTTCCACACTGAAAAGTGCCAGGAATACGCGAACGGCAAGAACTGCTTCGTCGCAGGTGTGAACCCCAAGAAGGCGGGCGAGTCCATCTTCAACATCCCGATTTACGCCTCGGTCAAAGAAGCCGCCACACAAACTGGCGCGACCGTATCCGTGATCTACGTGCCACCAGCAGGTGCAGCAGCCGCCATCTGGGAAGCCGTGGAGGCCGACCTCGACTTGGCCATCTGTATCACCGAAGGCATTCCAGTGCGTGACATGCTCGAAGTGCGCAACAAGATGAAGGCCAAGGAAGCCGCTGGTGGCAAGCGCACTTTGCTGCTGGGCCCCAACTGCCCTGGTCTGATCACGCCTGACGAAATCAAGATCGGCATCATGCCCGGTCACATCCACCGCAAAGGGCGCATCGGCGTGGTGTCCCGCTCGGGCACCTTGACCTATGAAGCCGTGGCGATGTTGACCGAAGTGGGTCTGGGCCAGTCCAGCGCCGTCGGTATCGGTGGTGACCCGATCAACGGTTTGAAGCACATCGACGTGATGAAGGCTTTCAACGACGATCCAGACACCGACGCCGTCATCATGATTGGCGAAATCGGCGGTCCGGACGAAGCCGAAGCCGCCATGTGGTGCAAGGCCAACATGAAAAAGCCCGTGGTGGGCTTTATCGCAGGCGTGACCGCCCCTCCCGGCAAGCGCATGGGCCACGCAGGTGCCTTGATCTCTGGCGGTGCCGATACGGCCGACGCCAAGCTGGCCATCATGGAAGAGTGCGGCTTCATCGTTACACGCAATCCGTCTGAGTTGGGCAAATTGCTCAAGGCACAGTTGAAATAAGCTCTCAGAAGGGCGGGTGCATTGCGCTTTGCCCTTGAGAAAGCCAAACGAGGCTCAACCGCCTGGGCACTGTCCCCAATGGGTCAAGCCCTGTGGTTAGCCACAATATCGAAGCCGGATGTCCTGCAGGACAATCCGGCTTTCTGTTTTCTCTCATAACGATTCACCGGCCTGTGTACCGGTCAACAAAGGAACACCGTGGAAGAATTTCTGACGCCTCATTTCTGGTTTGCCGTGGGCCAGATCATCATGATCGACATCCTTTTGGGTGGCGACAACGCCGTCGTGATTGCGCTGGCTTGCCGCCAACTGCCAGCACATCAACGGACTCAAGGCATTTTGTGGGGCACAGCCGGTGCCATCGTGCTGCGCGTGATTCTGATTTTCTTCGCCCTCACCCTGCTGGCCATTCCCTTTCTGAAGTTTGTGGGTGCGGTCTTGCTCATCTGGATCGGCGTCAAATTGCTGACCCCCGATGAAGAAGACGACCACGGCAACATCCAGGGCAGTGACAAGCTGTGGGGCGCGGTCAAAACAGTCATCATTGCCGACTTGGTGATGTCGATTGACAACGTGATCGCCATCGCTGGCGCCGCCCAAACCTCGGGCAATGCCGATCACCAGATGCCCTTGGTCATCTTTGGCCTCTTGGTCAGCATTCCCATCATCGTCTGGGGCAGCCAGCTGGTTCTCAAATTGATGGACCGTTTCCCCTTGATCATCACCATCGGCGGCATGCTGCTGGGCTGGATTGCCGGCACCATGGTGCAAACCGACCCGGCCTTGGTCGCCTACATTCCGCAAGACAAAGTCTGGGGCTACGGCCTGGGCGTTGCGGGTGCCTTGCTGGTGCTGGGCTTGGGCAAGTTCATCCTCTCGCGTCGCACACCCGCCAGCGACACAGCAGCCTGAGCCGAAGTTTGGAGTTTGGTGGTGGTTTCAATTACCATCACACTCCAACTTTTCAGGGGGCTTAGATATGAACCAACAACGTGGCATGACCTTGATCGAGCTGATGATCGTGATTGCGGTCATCGGCATTCTGGGCGCTTTGGCCCTGCCGACCTATCAGGACTACAACATCCGCGCCAAAACCGCCGAGATGTTGATGGCCGCCAATGGCTGCAAAACGGCGGTCAATGAAGCCCTGGGCTCCTCCTCGCAGCCCGATGTGTCCGCCACCTTGCCCAAAGTCTGCGAAAGCCAGACCAGCAAATACGTGTCCAGCGTGAGCGTCGATGGCAACGGCGTCATCACCGTGGTCGGCAACCACGAGGCCTTGCGCGGCAATACCAGCGCCTCGGCCAATGCCATTGCCCTGACGCCCATCCAAACCGGCGACACCGCCATCAATGGCAGCACCGATGGTGGCAAAACCATTTCAAGCTGGCGCTGTGGCCCCGCAGCCAGCAACGGCTTGCCGCTCAAGTATTTGCCGGGTTCATGCAAAGCCTCTTGAAGCAGACGGGCAGTTCGCACGGCCAAGCCACACAAGCCGTGTCGCCGTGCCTGATCTGAGCCCGTACCGCTTGTGCGTCTGAATCTGCAGTCTCAAGACCGCTCTGTCTGGCACAGCATTGGGCTGTGTGCGGTGCTGGTGCTTCCCTGGCTTCAACCCTGGGCACCTGCCCCACAGCCCAACACCGTTCCTTTGTTGATCAGCTGGGCCTGCCTGTGCACGGTGTTGTTGTTGGCGCGAGGCCTGCGGACCCAAGACCTTGCGCGTGCCTGGGCCTGTGCGGCGCTGCTCAGCAGTGCCATGGGTCTCTTGCAATATTTCGGCATGGCGTCCGTCTTGAGCCCCTGGCTGCATGTGCCCTCATCCTGGGGCGAGGCCAACGCCAACCTGAGACAACGCAACCAACTCGCCACGCTTTTGGCCATCGGCACCTTGTCGGTGCTGTGGTGGCAAGCCAAAGGGCTGGCGGCCAAACAGGCTGCGTGGATGCTGGCCTTGTTGGCCATTGGCAATGCCGCCACCGCCTCCCGCACGGGGCTGCTGCACATGCTCTTGGTGGTGCTGATCGCTCTCTGGTGGTCGCGGCAAGGCGAGCACCGGCAAAAATTTTCTTGGCCATGGGCGCTTTGGGCGCTGGGTGTTTACGCCTTGGCCAGTGTGTGTTTGCCCTGGCTCTTGCACCACAGCACAGGCCAGCTGGTCGAACCCGCCTGGTCCCGACTGGCCAACGACGAAGCCTGCGGCAGTCGGCGCGTGCTGTGGGGCAATGTGCTGCACCTCATTGGGCAAAAACCCTGGACGGGCTGGGGCTGGGGTGAACTCAAATATGCCCACTACATGGCCCAATACCCCGGCGGTCCAGAGTCGCGCTTTTGCGACATGCTGGGCCATGCGCACAACCTGCCCTTGCACCTGGCCGTCACGCTGGGCATACCTGCCACCGCACTCCTCTTCTTGATCCTGCTGGTGGCCGTGCTCGCCGTGCGACCCTGGAAAAGTCGTCAATTGCACCAGCAACTGGCTTGGGGCGTGTTGGCCGTCATCGGACTGCACAGCCTCCTCGAATTCCCCCTTTGGTATGGCCCCTTTCAAATCGCTTCCCTGATGAGTTTGCTGATGCTCACTCGCGGCAGAACCACAGCTGAGTGGGTCTGGCCATCGGCGCTGCGCGCTCTGGCTGCTGTGGTCCTCATTTTTTTGAGCGTTCTTGCATTCGACTACGCCCGTGTGCGTCAAATTTACATGCCCGCTGCGCAACGCTGGGCCTTGTGGCGCCACGACCCGATGGGCGCAGCGCGCAGCAGCTGGTTTTTTGTGCCCAGCGCCCAATTTGCCGAACTCACACTCACCCCCGTCACGCCCCAAAACGCAGCGCACTTGCTGGCGTTGAGCCAAGAGTTGTTGCACTACTCGCCAGAACCCAAAGTCATCCAAGCACTCATAGCCAGTGCACGCCTCATGGGCCAAGAAGACACCGCGCTTTGGCATGAACACCAAGTCAAGCAGGTCTATCCTGCGAAAATTCAAAGAGCGGAATTACCTAAATAGGGAAAATTACCCTTGAAATTAACCAATTGGGTAATTACAACCGTTGTTGATTTTGTTAAATTAAAAACCGTCTTTTGATTTAATACTGATGGCGAGAAAAATGAAAAAAAGATTGGGTCACATCTTTCTGGTCGACGATAACCATGACATGCGCTTTTATTTGAGCGACTTGCTCACCATGGTGGGTTACACCGTTGATGCTTACGAAGACCCTAAAGCTTTTTTGAGCCAGTCCCTGGACATCTCCCCTGCCGTGCTCCTGCTGGATGTGCGCATGCCCGGCATCACCGGGCTGGAGTTGCAAGCCAAGCTGCACAACCTAGGCCGCAAAACCCCGATCATTTTCATCAGCGGTGAAAGCAATCAAGATGAAATCATCACCGCTTTCCGGGGTGGGGCGATTGACTTCTTGCTCAAACCCTTCACCCGCGAAAAATTGTGCGAAACCCTCGACCGTGCGCTGGACATCGACCGTGACCGCAACTTGCAGTTCATCAACCTCGACAACCTCAAACGCTCTTTTGTCACGCTGTCCAAGCGTGAGCAAGAAATTTTCATACTCATCGTTCAGGGCCTGACCAACAAAGCCATCAGCGAAGTCACCGGCATCCAGCCAGGAACTGCCAAAAAACACCGCGCCACCATCTATCAGAAGTTCGACGTCAACACGGGTGCTGATCTCATCAGTCTGTGTCAAGGTGTCGACCTGACACAACTCGTACCGGCCTACACCTTGAACTGAACGGCCTCCAACCCCCTGGGCTGGTGCAACATCAGTAGCAGCCCCGCCCTCTGGGCGATGTGTGGTGGACCGCAGCAGTCCATCGCAGCGAGTGCACCGCTCCCAGAAGAATCATCACCCCTGCACTTGGGTGATGAACACACCGGGCCCCATCGCGGCTCAGACACCACATCACCCGACACATGACTGCATGAGCCGCTGGCCCGCTGCGGATGAGCGGCTGTGCTTCAAGAGGTCACACGAACAGGCACGTGCAAGACCTTGATATTCATGACACTGTTTGTCGGGCGGGTGTCAAAAACATCCCTTCAATACGTCAAAAAGAAGACAGAAACACCTGTGCCGTGAGGGCTTCGCACACGGTCAGGGCTGGAATTTTGTGGTTTTTTGATCAAAACACAAATAAACACGTCAAAAGTGACAAAAAAGTTACTGGCATACCCCAATTGGGGGTTCTGACACTATTGAATTCTCAGTATCTTCAGAATCAAATTGCTTTATTCAACAAAAAACACAAGACCTAAATATTGCGTTTGATTGATGTTTTTGTGGTGTACTGCGCCGCAAGCATTGGAGATGTCAGTGATAACAAAAAAACTGCTAAAAAAATGGACCCACGCGATGCTCACGGAATTGTCCGTGTGGGCGGCGCTGTGCATGTTGTTTGTGCCAATGCAGGTGACGGCTCAACCTGCACACCCTGTCAGTGTAGAGGCCAAGCATGCCGGGGTGACTGCCCACATTGATGTGTTGGGTCAGGCCTTCCGTGTCCCTGCACCTGTGGCGCGTGATCAGGCGCGCATCATTGTTTACCGCACCAACGAGAACAAATTGCCTGGTGCAACCAGCATCTTCATAGATGACCGCTACCACGCCTCCCTGGTTCGTGGTGCCTGGAGTGCACTGTGCTATCGGACGGGCAGCATAGAAATAGGCGCACGCCAAATGGATGCGGCCAATCGACCCAAAGACCTGGTCGATGCCATCACCGTGACACGCCTCGAAGGGGGCACCACCCACTATTTCAAAGTGCAAGACATCAACGGCCGCCCTGTGCTGCAGCCCATCCCTGCCACCAAAGCCATGCAGGAAAACAGCGCTGCGCTGGAACAAATCCACACCATCTCGCGCGTAGCGCAAGAGTGCCGCATCGACACCTCGCCGCAACGTCAGCGGGTGACCGAAGAAATCACCCTGGGTGCCCACACCTTGTTTGAATTTGACCGTTCTGACCCAGCGGCCATGACAGAGCAGGGCGTGCGCTCCATCAATGACATGGTCGACAAAATCCTGAACAACTTTGCCGAAGTGGAGCACTTGCATCTGGTGGGTCACGCTGACCCGCTGGGCAAAAAAGATGCCAATGAACTGCTGGGCATCAACCGTGCGCGCACGGTCAAGCAATTCATCGAACGCAGGTCACTGCCCGGTGTGCGCATCACCACCGAAGGGCGTGGCGACCGTGAACCGATTGTCACGAACTGTGCCCCCATAGACACCCCCGAAAGCATTCGCTGCAACCTGCCCAACCGGCGCGTGGTTGTGCAAGTCACGGGCATCAAACGCACCTTTAACCCGTGATTGCAAGAACATGGTGACCCACATGGCCCCCCATCTGAGCCAACACCCGCGTCAGCGGGTTGTTGCGTTGGTGCACATGTTCCCAGGCGCATGGGCGCCCGGTCACTGCATAGGCGCCAAAGCGCCAGACCATCCAATCACAGCCTTGTGCTCGGCACAGGACGGTGGTGCTGAAGACAGCAAAGCATAAATATGGCCAAGCAATACAAAGTCATCGCCCAAAACGGCAAAGACGCAGCCAAGGAAGTCCTCATCGAGCAGGATCTGGGCGCGCGAGGGCAGCCCATTCGCATCAAAGCGCTGGCAGGTGTCAAATACGTTCTGGAAGATCTGCAACGCGACAAATTTGTCGGCCCCGACTATGTCAAAGTGCGCCGCCTTGGCAAAAATCTGCTGATCATCTTTCCAGGTGAAAACGAAGCTTCACTGATCCTTGAGAATTACTACGAGGTCATGCCCGCAGGGCACGAAGGCCTGATTGGCCGGTCCGAAAACGGCAAGTACTACCCGTACATTCCTGAAGACCCCAAAACCATGGGCCTGGTGCCCGTGCTCAGCGATGGTGCGCAAGCCATCAACGTGGCCTTGGGCCGTGCAGAGGCCATCCCATTTGGAATACCGTCACCTGGTGTCCCGATGCTGGATGTGCCGGGTGCAACTCCTGGAACCTTACCGGGTATGTCACCGGGTGGATTTCCTGTCGGCTCGCCGGGAACCCTTCCCGGTGGTCCCGGCTGGAGCCCCTTGTTGCCGCTGTTGGGACTGGGCGCCATCGCTGCACTGGCCAAAACTGGCGACCCCGGCCCCGGTACGCCCACAACGCCGCCGCCCGCAGTGCCCGGCGCCGCACCCAGCGTGGTCGTCACCAGTGACAAAGACCAGCTGGCCCAGGGTCAGACCGCCACCATCACCTTCAAGCTCAGTGAAGCCAGCACCGAATTTGTTGCAGGTGACGTCACGGTGGTGGGGGGCACACTGAGCAACTTCACCGGTTCGGGCACCACTTACACCGCCACTTTCACCCCCGCAGCAGGGGCCACCAGCGCCGCCATCCTGGTGGGCAGCGGCAAATTCAGCAACACAGCTGGCGTCACCAACGACGACGGCGCGGAAGCCAACAACACCGTCGCACTCAAAATTGGCGACCCCGTCATCGGCAACCCCGGTGACACCTCAGCGCCCACCGTCATCGTCACCAGCAACAAAGCCGCGCTGGCCACGGGCGACACCGCCACCATCACCTTTGACCTGAGCGAGGCCAGCAGCAACTTTGGCCTGGCCGACGTGACCGCCGTGGGCGGCACCTTGAGCAACTTCCAGGGCAGCGGCACGCGCTACACCGCCACCTTCACGCCCGCTGCCAATGCCAAAGGCGGCGCGGTGGTTGTGGCCAGTGACCGCTTCACGGATGCCGCAGGCAATGCCAACAAAGACGGCTCGGACACCAACAACGCCGTGGCACTGAGCCTGGGGGCTGCCGAAAGCATAGACAGCGGCCCGGGTGGTAACGGGGGCGGCGGTGGTAGCGGAGGAACAGGGGGCGACACCGCCCCTCCCACCATCATCGTCAGTACAGACAAAAACCAGCTGGCCACGGGCGACACCGCGCTCATCAGCTTCACCCTGAGCGAGCCCAGCACCGACTTCAGCCTGGCTGATGTCACCGTGGTGGGCGGCACGCTGTCCAACTTCAAAGGCACCGGCACCAGCTATGTGGCCACCTTCACGCCCACAGCGGGTGCCACCAGCGGTGCCATTGTGGTGGCCAGCAACACCTTCAGCGACGCCGCCAAAAACTTCAACGCCGACGGCCAGGAACCCAACAACACCGTCTCACTGAGCCTGGGCGGGACAAGAAATGGAACAGGCGAAGCGGAAGACACCACGCCCCCCACCGTCATCGTCAGCAGCAACAAAACCGACCTGGCCACCGGCGAAACCGCCACCATCACGTTCACCCTGAGTGAAGCCAGCACTGACTTTGCCTTGGGAGATGTCACAGTTGTGGGCGGCACATTGAGCAACTTCACGGGAAGTGGCACCAGTTACACCGCCACCTTCACCCCCGATACAACTGCAGTCAGCGCCGCCATCGTGGTGGCCAGCAACACCTTCAGCGATGCGGCCAAAAACTTCAACGCCGACGGCCAGGACATCAACAACACCGTCTCGCTGAGCATTGGCAACCGATCCGGCAACGGCAGCGGCACACCCGACACCGCGCCACCCACCGTCATCGTGGCCAGCAACAAAACCCAACTGGCCACCGGCGACACCGCCAACATCACCTTCACCCTGAGCGAGCCCAGCACCAGCTTTGCCCTCGGTGATGTCTCCGTCATCGGCGGCACGCTGTCCAACTTCCAGGGCACAGGCACCAGCTACACCGCCACCTTCACGCCAACCAACGGCGCCACAGGCGCCGCCATCCTGGTGCCCAGCTACAGCTTCAGCGACAACACAGGCAACGAGAACGAAGACGGCGCTGAGCCCAACAACGCCGTAGCCCTGAGCATCGGCGGTGCCGCCGCAGGCCCCAACCCCGACAGCACGCGGCCCACCATCATCGTGGCCAGCAACAAAACCGGCTTGTCCGCAGGCGAGACCGCCACCATCAGCTTCACCCTGTCCGAGTCCAGCAGCAACTTTGGCCTGGCCGACGTCAACGTGATTGGCGGCACCTTGAGCAACTTCCAGGGCTCGGGCACCAGCTACATCGCCACCTTCACGCCCACGGCGGGCGCAAACAGTGGCTTGATCCTGGTCGACAGCGACCGCTTCACCGACACAGCAGGCAACGCCAACAAAGACGGTGCCGAGCCCAACAACGGGGTTACCCTCAGCCTGGGCCTGCCCGCAGGCACTGGCGGCAACACCCTCAATCCGGCCGACACCACGCCGCCCAGCATCATCGTCACCAGCAACAAGGCCAACCTGGCCAGTGGCGAGACGGCAACCATCAGCTTCAACCTGAGTGAAGCCAGCACCAACTTTTCCCTGTCCGACGTTACCGTCGTGGGTGGCCAGCTGAGCAACTTCACCGGTTCAGGGGCGAGCTACAGCGCCACTTTCACGCCAACCAGCGGCTCCACCAGCGGCGCCATCGTGGTGGCCAGCAACACCTTCAGCGACGCCGCAGGCAACACCAATGGCGACGGCGGCGAGCCCAACAACGCCGTGGCCCTGAGCATCGCGCTGCCTGCCCCCGGAGGCACGGGTGGCACCACCCCCGGTGCCGACATCACACCGCCCACCATCGTCGTCAGCAGCAACAAAACCGCGCTGGCCACAGGCGAAACCGCCACCATCAGCTTTTCCTTGAGCGAGCCCAGCCTCAACTTTGCTGTGAACGACGTGACCGTCATCGGCGGCACGCTCAGCAACTTCCAGGGCATAGGCAGCAACTACACCGCCACCTTCACCCCCAACCCCGGGACCACAGCGGCCGCCATTGTGGTGGCCAGCAACACCTTCAGCGACGCCGCCGCCAAATTCAACCAGGACGGCGGCGATGCCAACAACGCCGTGGCCCTGAGCATCGGCGCGCCCGCCGCGCCCGGCCCGGCAGGCGACACCACGCCGCCCACGGTCATCGTCAGCAGCAACAAAACCACCCTGACCAACGGCGAAACCGCCACCATCAGCTTTGCCCTGAGCGAGGCCAGCAGCGACTTCAACATCGGCGACATCACCGTGGTCGGTGGCACGCTGTCCAACTTCACCGGCTCCGGCACCAGCTACAGCGCCACCTTCACCCCCAGCAGCGGCGCCAACAGCGCCGCCATCGTGGTCGCCAGCGGTGCCTTTTCCGACGCGGCCGGCAACTTCAACGCCGACGGTGCCGAAACCAACAACACCGTCTCGCTGAGCATCGGCACGCCTGCCGCGGGTGGCGGCACCGTCACCCCCCCAGGACCCACCGACACCGTCCCACCCACGGTGATCGTCAGTGCCAGCAAAAACAACCTGGCCCTGGGCGAGACCGCCACCATCAGCTTCAACCTGTCCGAAACCAGCACCGACTTTGCCTTGAGCGACGTCACCGTGGTCGGCGGCACGCTCAGCAATTTCACCGGCTCGGGCACCAGTTACACCGCCACCTTCACCCCCACCAGCGGGGCCAGCAGCGGCGCCGTCATGGTCTCCAGCACCACTTTCCGTGATGCGGCCGGCAACTTCAACGCCGACGGCCAGGAACCGAACAACGCCGTGGCCCTGAGCATTGGGGGCGCGTCAGCAGGCACCAACCCCGACACCACGCCGCCCACCGTCATCGTCAGCAGCAACAAATTGGGGCTTACCGCAGGCGAGACCGCCACCATCAGCTTTTCGCTGAGTGAAGCCAGCAGCAACTTTGGCCTGTCCGACATCAATGTCATTGGCGGCACCTTGAGCAACTTCCAGGGCTCGGGCACCAGCTACATCGCCACCTTCACGCCTAACGTGGGCTCTTCCAGCGGCCTGATCCTGGTCGACAGCGACCGCTTCACCGACGCCGCAGGCAACACCAACAAAGACGGGGCCGAGCCCAACAACGGCGTCACCCTGAGCCTGGGCCTGCCCGCAGGCACCAGCGGACTGAGCACGCCCAACCCGGCCGACACGGCCCCGCCCACTGTCATCGTCAGCAGCAACAAAACCTCGCTGACCACGGGCGAGACCGCCACCATCAGCTTTGCCTTGAGCGAGCCCAGCAGCAACTTTGCACTGTCGGACGTCACCGTGGTCGGCGGCACGCTCAGCAACTTCACCGGCTCGGGCACCAGCTATACCGCCACCTTCACGCCCACAGCAGGCTCGGTCAGCGGCGCTATCGTGGTGGCCAGCAGCACCTTCAGCGACGCCGCAGGCAACACCAACGGCGACGGCCAGGAGCCCAACAACACCGTGGCCCTGAGCATCACGGCAACACCTCCCGCAGGCACCGGCACCGGAGCGGGCACCACCACCCCGCCCGGCGACACCGCACCGCCCACCGTCATCGTCAGCAGCAACAAAACCACGCTGGCCACAGGCGAAACCGCCACCATCAGCTTCAACCTGTCCGAACCCAGCACCGACTTCGCCGTGGGCGATGTGCTGGTCGTGGGCGGCAGCCTCTCCAACTTTCAGGGCAATGGCACCAGCTACACCGCCACCTTCACGCCCAACGCCGGTGCGGCCAGCGCTGCCATCGTGGTGGCCAGCAACACCTTCAGCGACGCCGCCAGAAACTTCAACCAGGACGGCACCGAACCCAATAACGCCGTTTCGTTGAGCATCGGCAGTGCGCCCCCCGCAGGCACGGGCACGGGCGGCACCACGCCCCCGGCCGACGTGCTGCCGCCCACCGTCATCGTCAGCAGCAACAAAACGGCTCTCACCACCGGCGAAACTGCCACCATCAGCTTCAGCCTGAGTGAGCCCAGCACCGACTTCAATGTCGGTGACGTCACCGTGGTGGGCGGCACTTTGAGCAACTTCACCGGCTCCGGCACCAGCTACAGCGCCACCTTCACGCCGACTGCCGGTGCGGCCAGCGCTGCCATCGTGGTGGCCAGCAACACCTTCAGCGACGCCGCAGGCAACAACAACCAGGACGGGCAAGAACCCAACAACACCGTCTCGCTGAGCATGACAGCGCCCACCACCCCCGGCGGCACGGGCGGCACCGGGGGCACCGGAGGCGGCACCGTCACCCCGCCGGGTGACACCACCCCGCCCACGGTGATTGTCACCAGCAACCGCAGCCAGCTCGCCAGCGGCGACACCGCCACCATCAGCTTCAACCTCTCTGAAGCCAGCAGCAACTTTGGCCTGGGTGATGTCACCGTGGTCGGCGGCACGCTCAGCAACTTCATTGGCAGCGGTGCCAGCTACAGCGCCACCTTCACCCCCACAGCAGGCGCCACCACGGCCACCGTGCAAGTGGCCAGCAACACCTTCAGCGACGCCGCAGGCAACAACAACAACGACGGCGCAGAACCCAACAACAGCGTGGCCCTGACCTTGGGCCAGGCCACATCGGGTGGCGGCACGCCAGCGCCCACAGACACCACACCGCCCACCGTCATCGTGAGCGCCAGCAAAACCAATCTGGCGCAGGGCGAAACCGCCACCATCAGCTTTGGCCTGAGCGAGAGCAGCAGCAGCTTTGCCCTGGGCGACATCACCGTCGTCGGTGGCACCCTGTCCAACTTCACAGGCTCAGGCACCAGCTACACCGCCACCTTCACCCCCACGCCGGGTGCCAGCAGCGGGGCGATTTTGGTCTCCAGCGGCGTGTTCAGTGATGCCGCAGGCAACAACAACGCCGACGGCCTCGATGCCAACAACGCCGTGGCCCTGAGCATGGGCGGCGCGGCCGCTGGTCCCAACCCCGACAGCACGCCGCCCACCGTGATCGTCAGCAGCAACAAAACCGGCCTGGTCACCGGCGACACCGCCACCATCAGCTTCAGCTTGAGCGAGGCCAGCAGCAACTTTGGCCTGGCCGACATCAACGTCATTGGCGGCACCCTCTCCAACTTCCAGGGCAGTGGCACCAGCTATATCGCCACCTTCACGCCCAACGCGGGCGCTGTCAGCGGCCTGATTTTGGTGGACAGCGACCGCTTCACCGATGCCGCAGGCAACACCAACAAAGATGGCGCCGAGCCCAACAACGGCGTCTCCATCAGCCTGGGCCTGCCCGCAGGCACCACCGGCCTGGAGACGCCCAACCAAGGCGACACCACACCGCCCACGGTCATCGTCAGCAGCAACAAAAACACGCTCAGCAGCAACGAAACCGCCACCATCAGCTTCAACCTGTCCGAAGTCAGCAGCAACTTTGGGCTGTCGGATGTGACGGTCATCGGTGGCAGCTTGAGCAACTTCCAGGGCTCAGGCACCAGCTACACCGCCACCTTCACCCCCAACGCAGGCGCCACCGGTGCAGCCATCATGGTGGCCAGCAACGCCTTCAGCGACGCCGCAGGCAACACCAACGGCGACGGCGCCGAGCCCAACAACGCCGTGGCCCTGGGCATCACCGCCCCGGCCTCCACGGGCACAGGCACGGGCACAGGCACGGGTACAGGCACCGGCACTGGAACGGGTGGCACCACCACCCCGCCCGGCGACACCGTGGCCCCCACCATCATTGTCAGCAGCAACAAGGTCAACCTGGCCAGCGGCGAAACCGCCACCATCAGCTTCGCCTTGAGCGAGGCCAGCAACAACTTTGCCCTGAACGACGTGCTGGTCGTGGGCGGCACCCTGAGCAACTTCCAGGGCAGTGGCAGCAACTACACCGCCACCTTCACCCCCACGGCGGGTGCCACCAGCGCCGCCATCGTGGTGGCCAGCAACACCTTCAGTGACGCTGCAGGCAACTTCAACGCCGACGGCGGCGAAGCCAACAACGCCGTGGCCCTGAGCCTGGGCGCGGTCAACTTACCGGGCACAGGCGGCACAGGTACGGGTGGCACAGGCACCACCACGCCCCCCGCCGACAACACCCCGCCCACCATCGCCATCACCAGCAGCAAAAGCCAGCTGAGCACGGGCGAAACCGCCACCATCAGCTTCACGCTCAGCGACACCAGCAGCGACTTCAGCCTGGCTGACGTCACCGTGCTGGGCGGCGCCTTGAGCAACTTCCAGGGCTCGGGCACCAGCTACACCGCCACCTTTACCCCCAACGCAGGCGCCACCGGGGCTGCCGTGTTGGTGGCCAGTGGCAAATTCAGCGACGCTGCAGGCAACACCAATGCCGACGGGGCTGAACCCAACAACGCCGTGGCCCTGAGCATGAGCGCGCCCGCGGGCACCGGCGGCACGGGAACAGGTGGCACCACGCCCCCGGCCGACACCGTCGCCCCGACGGTTGCCGTCACCAGCAACAAGGCCAACCTCGCCCCCGGCGAGACCGCCACCATCAGCTTCACCCTGAGTGAAATCAGCACCGACTTCAGCCTGGCGGACGTCACCGTCGTCGGCGGCACCTTGAGCAACTTCCAGGGCTCGGGCACCAGCTACACCGCCACCTTCACGCCCACCGCAGGCGCCACCGGCGGGGTCATCGTCGTGGCCAGCAGCCGCTTCAGCGATGCCGCAGGCAACTTCAACGCCGACGGGGCCGAACCCAACAACGCCGTCAGCCTGAGCCTAGGCGGCACCAACCCCAGCACGCCAGTGAACCCCGGCGGCACGGGTGGCACAGGCACCGGCACAGGCACCGGCACAGGCACAGGCACGGGGGGCACCACTACCGGCAGCACCGACACCACAGCGCCGACGATTGCCATCACCAGCGACAAAACCGGCGTGGCCGCAGGCGACACCGCCACCATCAGCTTCACGCTCAGTGAGCCCAGCAGCAACTTTGGCCCCGGCGACATCACCGTCACGGGCGGCACGCTCAGCAACTTCCAGGGCTCGGGCACCAGCTACATCGCCACCTTCACCCCGACCGCAGGCGCGGCCAGCGGCACCGTGAGCGTGGCCAGCGGCCGCTTCAGCGACGTCTCGGGCAACTTCAACGCCGACGGCGGCGAGCCCAACAACGCCGTGGCCCTGAGCATTGGCAGCACCATCGTCAACCCGGCGGCAGCCAACCTCGACCTCGCACCCCCCACCATCGCGGTCACCACCAACAAAACCACGCTGGCCAGCGGCGACACCGCCACCATCAGCTTCACCCTGAGCGAGCCCAGCACCAACTTCGCCCAGAGTGACGTCACCGTGGTCGGCGGCACGCTCAGCAACTTCCAAGGCAGTGGCACCAGCTACACCGCCACCTTCACGCCCACCGCAGGCGCCACGGGCGCGGCCATCTTGGTCGCCAGCAGCACCTTCAGCGACGCTGCAGGCAACACCAACG
Organism: Limnohabitans sp. DM1; assembly: GCF_001269385.1. Taxonomy (GTDB): domain Bacteria; phylum Pseudomonadota; class Gammaproteobacteria; order Burkholderiales; family Burkholderiaceae_C; genus Limnohabitans_A. The sequence continues at coordinate 30,282 of NZ_CXOO01000053.1, forward strand.
GCGACGGGGCCGAACCCAACAACGCCGTGGCCCTGAGCATCGCAGCGCCCACAGGTACGGGCACCGGCACAGGTGGCACCGGCACGGGTGGTACAGGCACGGGTGGTACAAGCACGGGTGGTGGCACCACGCCAGCGCCAGACACCTTGCCGCCCACCATCGCGGTCACCAGCAACCAGACCAACCTGACGCCCGGCCAGACGGCCACCATCAGCTTCACGCTCAGCGAGCCCAGCACCAACTTTGGCCTGGGCGACGTCACCGTGGTCGGCGGCACACTCAGCAATTTCCAGGGCTCGGGCACCAGCTACACCGCCACCTTCACCCCCAACACCGGCGCCACCAGCGGCGCGGTGCTGGTCAGCAGCGGCACCTTCAGCGACGGCGCCAACAACTTCAACGCCGACGGCAGCGAGCCCAACAACACGCTGGCGCTGAACATCAGCAGCGCAGGCACAGGCGGCACCGGTGGCACAGGTACAGGCACCGGCGGCACCGGCACCCCCGTGGACATCAACCCTCCCACGATTGCCGTCACCAGCAACAAAGACAAGCTGACCAGTGGCGAAACCGCCACCATCAGCTTCACCTTGAGTGAGCCCAGCACCGACTTCAACCTGGGGGACGTCACCGTCATCGGCGGCACGCTCAGCAACTTCACCGGCAGCGGCACCAGCTACACCGCCACCTTCACGCCCACAGCGGGCGCCAGTGGCGCGGCCGTGCTCGTGGCCAGCGGCCGCTTCAGCGACGCTGCGGGCAACTTCAACGCCGACGGCACCGAACCCAACAACGCCGTGGCTCTCAGCCTGAGCCCCGTGGACCCCGGCACCGGTGGCACAGGAACGGGCGGTACGGGCGGTACAGGTACAGGCGGTACAGGTACTGGAGGAACGGGCGGCACCACCCCCGGCACAGGTGGCACAGATCCTGTGCCCCCCACCATTGCCGTCACCAGCAACAAGGCCAACCTCGCCCCGGGCGAAACGGCCACCGTCAGCTTCACCCTCAGCGAGCCCAGCACCGACTTCAACCTGGGGGACGTCACCGTGGTCGGCGGCACGCTCAGCAACTTCATCGGCAGTGGCACCAGCTACACCGCCACCTTCACGCCCACCGCAGGCGCCACCGGCGGCGCCATTGTGGTGGCCAGCAACCGCTTCAGCGACGCCGCAGGCAACCTCAACCTTGACGGGGCTGAGCCCAACAACGCCGTGAGCTTCAGCTTGGGCGGCACCAACCCCAGCACGCCTGTGAACCCCGGCGGCACAGGAACGGGCGGCACAGGCACCGGTGGCACCACCACCGGCAGCACCGACACCACCCCACCCACCATCGCCGTCACCTGCGACAAAGACGGCGTGGCCGCCGGCGACACCGCCACCGTCAGCTTCACCCTCAGCGAGCCCAGCAACAACTTTGGCCTGGGCGACATCACCGTCATTGGCGGTACGCTCAGCAACTTCAGGGGCTCGGGCACCAGCTACGTGGCCACCTTCACCCCCACGGCGGGCGCCACCAGCGCCGCCATCATGGTGTCCAGCAACCGCTTCAGCGACACCTCGGGCAACTTCAACACCGATGGCGCTGAGCCCAACAACGCCATCACCCTGAGCATTGGCGAAAACGTCGCCAACCCCAACGCGGCCAACCTCGACACGGTGCCCCCCACCATCGCGGTCACCAGCAACCAGACCAGCCTGAGCGCAGGCCAAACGGCCACCATCAGCTTCACCCTCAGTGAGCCCAGCACCAGCTTCGGCCTGGGTGACATCACCGTGGTCGGCGGCACGCTCAGCAACTTCACCGGCAGTGGCACCAGCTACACCGCCACCTTCACGCCCACCGCAGGCGCCACCGGCGCGGCCATCGTGGTGGCCAGCAACACCTTCAGCGACGCCGCAGGCAACACCAACGGCGACGGCGCCGAGCCCAACAACGCCGTGGCCCTGAGCATCGCGGCCCCCACCGGCACGGGCACAGGCACAGGCACAGGCACAGGCACAGGCACAGGCACAGGCACAGGCACAGGCACAGGCACAGGCACAGGCACAGGCACAGGCACAGGCACAGGCACAGGCACAGGCACAGGCACAGGCACAGGCACAGGCACCACGCCCGACGCCTTGCCCCCCACCATCGCCATCACCAGCAACCAGACCAACCTGAGCCCCGGCCAGACCTCCACCATCAGCTTCACCTTGAGCGAGCCCAGCACCAGCTTTGGCCTGGGTGACATCACGGTGGTCGGCGGCACGCTCAGCAACTTCCAGGGCTCGGGCACCAGCTACACCGCCACCTTCACCCCCACCAGCGGCGCCACCAGCGCCGTGGTGCTGGTCAGCAGCGGCAGCTTCACCGACGCCCCAGGCAACAACAACGCCGACGGCGCCGAGCCCAACAACACCCTGGCGCTGAACATCAGCAGCGTAGGCACGGGTGGCACAGGTGGCACAGGTGGCACAGGTGGCACAGGTGGCACAGGTGGCACGGGGGGCTCCGGCACCCCCGTGGACATCAACCCGCCCACCGTGGTCGTCAGCAGCAACAAAGGCAACCTCGCCCCCGGCGAAACCGCCACCATCAGCTTCACCCTGAGCGAGTCCAGCACCGACTTCAACCTGGGCGATGTCAGCCCCCCCCCCCCCCCCCCCCCCCCCCCCCCCCCCCCCCCCCCCCCCCCCCCCCCCCCCCCCCCCCCCC
>NZ_CXOO01000054.1 GCF_001269385.1 Limnohabitans sp. DM1
CGTGCCGAAGCCGCCGAAGCCGCGCTGCTGAACAAGCCCTTCAACGCCGCCAACGTGCAGGCCGCTGTGGTCACCGACGCTGCAGGCAACGCCAGCACCGACGCCACCACGTCCGAGCTGACCATCAATGCGGCCACGCCCGCCGCACCCGCTGCGCCGACCGCCGTGATCGACCCTGCCACCGACAGCGGCAACAAGGGCGACGGCATCACCACCGACACGACCCCGACCTTCACGGGCACGGGCACACCTGGCGACACGATCAAGATCACAGACCCGCAAGGTGTGGTCATTGGCAGCGCCACCGTGACACCGGAAGGCACCTGGGCCATCACGCCCACGACACCGCTGCCAGAAGGCCTGACCAACCTCAGCGTCACCGAGACCAACCCCACAGGCCAGACCAGCGTGCCCACGCCACTGCCTGTGACGATTGACACCACAGCCCCGGCTGTGCCCACCGTCACCAGCCAAACCACCAGCGCTTCTGCCGTGGTGCTCTCGGGCACTGTGGGCACTGCCGCGCTGCCAGCAGGCGAAACCCTGGCGGTCACCGTCAACGGCGCCACTTACAACGTCACGCCTGATGCTTCCGGCCAATGGAGCCTGCCGATCACCGGCACGGGCGCTGCAACGCCCACATCCGGCACCTTGGCCGCGCTGGTCGATGGCCAGAGCTACGCGGTCACCGCTGTGGTCACCGACGCTGCAGGCAACGCCAGCACCGACGCCACCACATCCGAGCTGACCATCAATGCGGCCACGCCCGCCGCACCCGCTGCGCCGACCGCCGTGATCGACCCTGCCACCGACAGCGGCAACAAGGGCGACGGCATCACCACCGACACAACCCCGACCTTCACGGGCACGGGCACACCTGGCGACACGATCAAGATCACAGACCCGCAAGGTGTGGTCATTGGCAGCGCCACCGTGACACCGGAAGGCACCTGGGCCATCACGCCCACGACACCGCTGCCAGAAGGCCTGACCAACCTCAGCGTCACCGAGACCAACCCCACAGGCCAGACCAGCGTGCCCACGCCACTGCCTGTGACGATTGACACCACAGCCCCGGCTGTGCCCACCGTCACCAGCCAAACCACCAGCGCTTCTGCCGTCGTGCTCTCGGGCACTGTGGGCACTGCCGCGCTGCCAGCAGGCGAAACCCTGGCGGTCACCGTCAACGGCGCCACTTACAACGTCACGCCTGATGCTTCCGGCCAATGGAGCCTGCCGATCACCGGCACGGGCGCTGCAACGCCCACATCCGGCACCTTGGCCGCGCTGGTCGATGGCCAGAGCTACGCGGTCAGCGCTGTGGTCACCGACGCTGCAGGCAACGCCAGCACCGACGCCACCACGTCCGAGCTGACCATCAATGCGGCCACCCCGCCTGCGCCAGCTGCGCCGACCGCCACGATCGACCCTGCCACCGACAGCGGCAACAAGGGCGACGGCATCACCACCGACACAACCCCGACCTTCACGGGCACGGGCACACCTGGCGACACGATCAAGATCACAGACCCGCAAGGTGTGGTCATTGGCAGCGCCACCGTGACACCGGAAGGCACTTGGGCCATCACGCCCACGACACCGCTGCCAGAAGGCCTGACCAACCTCAGCGTCACCGAGACCAACCCCACAGGCCAGACCAGCGTGCCCACGCCACTGCCTGTGACGATTGACACCACAGCCCCGGCTGTGCCCACCGTCACCAGCTTGACCAGCAATGCTTCTGCCGTCGTGCTCTCGGGCACTGTGGGCACCGCCGCGCTGCCAGCAGGCGAAACCCTGGCGGTCACCGTCAACGGCGCCACTTACAACGTCACGCCTGATGCTTCCGGCCAATGGAGCTTGCCGATCACCGGCACGGGCGCTGCAACGCCCACATCCGGCACCTTGGCCGCGCTGGTCGATGGCCAGAGCTACGCGGTCACCGCTGTGGTCACCGACGCCGCAGGCAATGCCAGCACCGACGCCACCACGTCCGAGCTGACCATCGACGCCGCCACGCCAGCCGCACCCGCTGCGCCGACCGCCACGATCGACCCTGCCACCGACAGCGGCAACAAGGGCGACGGCATCACCACCGACACAACCCCGACCTTCACGGGCACGGGCACACCTGGCGACACGATCAAGATCACAGACCCGCAAGGTGTGGTCATTGGCAGCGCCACCGTGACACCGGAAGGCACCTGGGCCATCACGCCCACGACACCGCTGCCAGAAGGCCTGACCAACCTGAGCGTCACCGAGACCAACCCCACAGGCCAGACCAGCGTGCCCACGCCACTGCCTGTGACGATTGACACCACAGCCCCGGCTGTGCCCACCGTCACCAGTTTGACCAGCAATGCTTCTGCCGTCGTGCTCTCGGGCACTGTGGGCACCGCCGCGCTGCCAGCAGGCGAAACCCTGGCGGTCACCGTCAACGGCGCCACTTACAACGTCACGCCTGATGCTTCCGGCCAATGGAGCCTGCCGATCACCGGCACGGGCGCTGCAACGCCCACATCCGGAACCTTGGCCGCGCTGGTCGATGGCCAGAGCTACGCGGTCACCGCTGTGGTCACCGACGCTGCAGGCAACGCCAGCACCGACGCCACCACGTCCGAGCTGACCATCAATGCGGCCACGCCCGCCGCACCCGCTGCGCCGACCGCCGTGATCGACCCTGCCACCGACAGCGGCAACAAGGGCGACGGCATCACCACCGACACGACCCCGACCTTCACGGGCACGGGCACACCTGGCGACACGATCAAGATCACAGACCCGCAAGGTGTGGTCATTGGCAGCGCCACCGTGACACCGGAAGGCACCTGGGCCATCACGCCCACGACACCGCTGCCAGAAGGCCTGACCAACCTCAGCGTCACCGAGACCAACCCCACAGGCCAGACCAGCGTGCCCACGCCACTGCCTGTGACGATTGACACCACAGCCCCGGCTGTGCCCACCGTCACCAGCCAAACCACCAGCGCTTCTGCCGTGGTGCTCTCGGGCACTGTGGGCACTGCCGCGCTGCCAGCAGGCGAAACCCTGGCGGTCACCGTCAACGGCGCCACTTACAACGTCACGCCTGATGCTTCCGGCCAATGGAGCTTGCCGATCACCGGCACGGGCGCTGCAACACCCACATCCGGCACCTTGGCCGCGCTGGTCGATGGCCAGAGCTACGCGGTCACCGCTGTGGTCACCGACGCTGCAGGCAACGCCAGCACCGACGCCACCACGTCCGAGCTGACCATCAACGCGGCCACACCAGCCGCACCCGCTGCGCCGACCGCCACGATCGACCCTGCCACCGACAGCGGCAACAAGGGCGACGGCATCACCACCGACACGACCCCGACCTTCACGGGCACGGGCACACCTGGCGACACGATCAAGATCACAGACCCGCAAGGTGTGGTCATTGGCAGCGCCACCGTGACACCGGAAGGCACCTGGGCCATCACGCCCACGACACCGCTGCCAGAAGGCCTGACCAACCTGAGCGTCACCGAGACCAACCCCACAGGCCAGACCAGCGTGCCCACGCCACTGCCTGTGACCATCGACACCACAGCGCCTGATGTGCCCACGGTGGTCAGCCAGGTCGTTGAAGCCGACAGCAGCATCGTCACCCTCATGGGTTCTGCAGGCACCAGCGCGCTGCAAGCTGGTGAAGTGCTTGAAGTCACTGTCAACGGCGCGACCTACAAGGTCAAGCCTGACAACACCGGTCAATGGACACTGCAACTGACCGGCTCCGGCGCGGCCCTCCCGGCCAGCGGCGCCCTGGCCGCCTTGACCAACGGCCAAAACTACTCGGTCACCGCTGTGGTCACCGACGCCTCTGGCAACGCCAGCACCGACGCCACAACGGCGGAGCTGAGCATCAAGTTGCCCACGCCACCGGCTGCGCCGATGACCCCGCCCGACCTCGTGGCGGCCAGCGACAGCGGCGACTTCGCCAACGACGACTACACCAACGACGCCACGCCCACCTTCACCCTGGCTGCGCTGCCCGCAGGCTCGGTCCGTGCCGTGCTGTATGTGGACGGTGTGGAGGTCGCTGCCACCTACGACGCAGCCACCAACACGCTCACGCCCACCACGCCGCTGCCCAATGCCGTGGCCAAAATCACCTACGCCTATGTCGATGCGAAAGGCCTCATCGGTGCCCAAAGCCCCGAGTTGCCCGTCACCATCGACACCATCGCGCCGGCACAGCCTGCGCTGCCCACACTCAATGCGGCCAGCGACACCGGCACCCTGGGTGATGGCATCACCAGCGACACCACCCCAACGCTGGACATCGCCACCTTCCCGGCTGGCGTCACCGGCGTGGTCATGTACGCCAACGGCGTGAAGATCGCGGCCACCTATGACGCAGTCAACCGCACCCTGACACCGAGCAGCCCGCTGCCCAATGGCTCGGTCGAACTGAGCTACGCCTTTGTGGACCTGGCCGGCAACATCAGCGCCCCGAGCGCCATCGTCACCGTCGTGGTCGACAGCTCGGCACCGGCCGCACCGCTGACCCCGCCTGATCTGACGACTGCCAGCGACTCCGCCGGTGTCAGCAGCACCGACGACAACACCTACGACAACACGCCGACTTTCAGCGTGCTGCCCACAGGGGCCACGGCCATGCCGTCCACCGTGAGTAACGTCTTCCTGTACATCGACGGTGTCAAAACCGCCGCGACCTACGATGCGGCCACCGGCAGCATCACGCCCACCGCCGCTGTGCCCGATGGCAAACACGCCATCACCTACAGCTACGTCACCAGCACCGGTGCCGAAAGCGCGGCCAGCCCGGCACTCGACGTGGTCATTGACATCGTCAAGCCCAACGCCCCTGCTGCACCCACCATGACCGTTGACAGCGATCTGGGCAGCAGCAGCACCGACGGCATCACCAGCGACACCACCCCGAGCTTCAGCGTCAATGTGCTGCCCGCAGGCACCGGCTTGCCCGATGCCAACGGCGTGGCCAAAGTCATCATGCTGATCGACGGCGTGGCCGTGGCCTCCACCTACGACCCGGTCTCGGGGACCGTCACACCGGTCACACCTTTGACCAATGGCGCGCACACCGTCAGCGTGCAGCTCGAAGACATTGCCGGCAACGTCAGCGACGTCAGCCCGGTGAAAAACATCAACGTCAGCACCGACAAGCCGACCATCAGCATCACCAGCATCGCCGGTGACGCTGTCAACAACACCACAGCCCTGGCCGGTCTGTTCAACGCCGCCGAACGTGGTGCAGGCACCTACGACGCGAACGGCGTCTACGTGCCCGCCACCACCGTGGCCACACTGCCCGTCATCTCGGGCACCAGCACCTTTGCGGTGGGCCAGAAAGTCACGGTCACGCTCAACAACAAGTCTTACAGCGACATCACTGTGGGCGCCGACGGCAGCTGGTCCTTCACCGTGCCTGAAGCCGATGCCAAACTGCTCAACCACGGCGCCAGCTACCCGGTCAGCGCCAGCGTCAGCAGCCTGGCCGGTGTGGCCGCCACACCCGACACCAACAACAAGCTGGACGTCAACATCGCCCCGGCCGACGTGCCCACCGTGAACAACCTGGTCACCAGCGACCTCACGCCCACCATCACCGGTGCGTCCAAGAAGATCGACCCGAACAACACCAGCGCCAGCTTGGTGCTGGACACGGGCGACAGCCTGAGCGTCACGGTCAAAGACAGCACCGGCGCCAACAAAGGCACCTTTGCCCTCACCGTGGGCGGCACCAGCTCGCCAGCGGGCCTCACCTACAACAGCACCGACGGCACCTGGAGCCTGGACGGCAACACCGCCTTTGCCACCCCGCTGACTGCAGGGTCCACCTACAGCGTTGAAGTCACGGCCACCGCCTCGGGCGTCTCGCGCACCGACATCAGCACCGGTGAAGTCATCATTGCCGGACCGCTGACCATCTCCTCCATCCCCGAGTCGGCCGCCAACTCCGGCAACGTGATCAACCAGAGCGAATCGCTCAACGGCTCGCCCGTGGTGGTCAACATTGCAGGCAGCTCACCGCAAGTGGGCCAGGTGCTCCAGCTCAACTGGGGCACTGAAGTCATCAGCTACACCATCACCGCGGCCGACGTGAGCGCAGGCACCGCCAGCATCCTGGTGCCCGCAGCGTCCTTGGCCAACAAGGAAGTCAGCAACCTGAATGTGACGGTGCAGCAGTTCCAGGCCGACGGCACCACCGCCGTGGGCAGCGTCTCGGCAGCGGCCACGGCCAACGTCGACACCATCGCGCCGGCCTTTGTCAGTGCCACCACCAGCGAAGACGGCTACAGCCTCATCCTCACCTACGACCAGGCGCTGGACGTGGCCAACGCCCCGCTGGCCGCAGGCTTCAAGGTGCTGGTCGATGGCGTGGTCAACACCGTGACAGCCGTCACCGTCAACGCCGACAAGACCGTCACCCTGACCTTGACCCACCAGATCATCGGTCCCCGTACAGGTGACACCGGTGCCAACCTGCTTGGCCAGACCGTCAAGCTCAGCTACACCGACGCCACCAGCGCCGACGACAGCGCCGCCATCCAGGACGCTGCAGGCAACGACGCCGCCAGCCTGAGCGATGTGGCTGTGACCAACGTCGCCCGCCCCATGACGGCCCCGGTCTTTGCCCTGGGCACCAAGGCCTGGACGCCAACGCTGGCCAGCGCCGCCACAGGCGACACAGCGGCTGTGCCCGAAGCCGTGTATGCGGTCGAGCCGACCGACGGCACCGTGACCACTGTCATGGACAACACCCTGGCCACCTGGGAAGTCATCCGCGCAGGCACCCCGGTGCGTGTGCAACTGCCTTACAACTTCACCGGCACCAGCGCTGCCAGCGACGAACTCGTGGCCCAGGCTGGCGACCAGTTGCTGCTCAACTGGGGCACGGTCAAGACCCCGACCTACACCCTGACGGCCGCTGACATCAGCAACGGCTATGTGGACTATGTGGTCGGCTTTGACACCATCCGCAGCCAGCATCCCGGCATGATCACCGTGTCGGCCCAGCTGCAACGCGGCAACTACAGCTCGGCCGTCAGCCCGCTGGTCACCATCGACTACCGCTTTGAAATCGACAACTGGTTCCAAACCGGCGCAGGCACCGCCAACGCCCCAGTCAACTCCAGCTATGGCATGGCGATCAATGGCACTGCAGGCCGCATGGGCACCATCATGGCCATTGGGGACATCAACGGCGACGGCTACGAAGACATGTTCATCGGTGCGGCTTATGACGACACTGCAGGCAACGACCATGGCCGTGGCTGGGTGGCGTTGGGCTCGTCCAACCCGGGCGCCATCAACTTGCAAGCCATCGAAAACGGTGTGGGGGGCTTCGTCGTCAACAACATCAAGGGTCCCAATGGCAATACCGTGCTGGGCGGTGATTCGCCTTACGCATTTGGCGTGGCATCCGCTGCTGGCGACGTCAACGGCGACGGCCTGGCCGACTTCGTGATCGGCGCCAACTACGACCACTTCAATAAAAAGGACGATGCAGGTCGCGCCTATGTGATCTTCGGCAAGACCGACACCAAGGCTGTTAACGTGTCTGAGATGCACCTTTCGGGCGCACAAAGCAGCACCGTGGGCTTCTCCATCAACGGCCAATACGGCGCAGACCACGCCGGTATGGCTGTGGGCGGCGGCGGCGACGTCAACGGCGACGGTCTGGACGACCTGATCGTCACCGCCCCCTTTGCAGACACCCGAGGCGCAGGCAACAACGGCAAAACCTATGTCGTCTTCGGTAAAACCAGCGGCACGGCCTTTGAGTTGAGCAGCATCGCCCCGAAAAACAACGCCAGTGCTGGCCGCATCGACACCTTCATGGGTACCGGTGGTTATGCCATCGTGGGCGCCACCAAATATGGCAACAACTACCAGGGCTGGTCGGTGGCCAGCGCAGGCGATGTCAACGGTGACGGCTTGGAAGACGTCATCATTGGTGCACCGCGCCGCGACAGCAACAGCGATTGGGACTTTGACAACGGCGTTGCCTACGTGGTGTATGGCAAGACCGACACTTCGGCCCTGCGCATTGACAAGATCACCTCGGGCACCAGCACCCAGGGCTTTGGCATCTTTGGCGCCTGCGCCATTGACAACAACTTCGTGGGCTTGAGCGTGGCCGCTGCAGGCGACGTCAACGGCGACGGCTACGACGACCTGATTGTCGGCTCCGTCTTGGGTGACGTTGACGGCAACGACAACGTCGGCAAGTCCTATGTGGTCTTCGGCAAGAGCACCGCTGGCAACGTGCAGACCAGCCAGTTGGGCCCGCTCAAGAACAACCTCACGGCCAATATGCAAGGCAATGGTGGTTTCGCCATCCACGGTGCCTCTGCAGGCGACAACGCAGGCTGGGCCGTTTGGGGCGCAGGCGACCTCAACGGTGACGGCCTGGCCGACCTGCTGGTGGCCGCACCTTATGACGACCGTCTGAACCCGACCAGCAAAGACTCGGGCGCCGTGTATGTGGTTTACGGCAAAACCGACAGCACCCAGTTCAACCTGTCCGAGATCCATAAAAACGGCTTCATCATCCGTGGTGAATGTGCGGGCGACTACCTGGGCTACAACGGCAACTACGACCAGTTCAAGCAAATCGCCAACACCCTGTCGTATGGCGACATCAACGGCGATGGCTTTGACGACCTGCTGATGGGCTCCACCATTGCCGACAACGTCAACGGCGTTGACTTTGGCAAGACCTACGTCATCTACGGCGGCATGTGCGAAGCCACCATGGGCGTCTTCCAGGCGGCCGAAGGCGACAGCATCGGCACCTCGGGCAACGACACCCTGACGGGCACCACCGGCAACAACCAACTGGTGGGTGGCAACGGCAACGACACCCTGATTGGTGGCGGCGGTGCCGACGTCATGTACGGCGGCCGTGGCAACGACACCTTTGTGCTGGGCGCCGACAACCTGGCCAAACTGGGCGCTTCGGGCATCAGCCAGGGCATCACCCGCATCAACGGCGGCACCGGCCTGGACACCCTCAAGTTCGACGGCACTGGCCTGAATCTGGACCTGACCACCGTGGAGGGCGTGGCTCTGGACAGCGTCGAGCGCATCGACATCCGTGGCGGCAACAGCCTCACCATCAACGAGACCGATGTGGTCCAGCTGGGCAACGCCAACGTCTACAACACCGCCTCGGGCTGGACCAACTACGACAGCACCGTCAAAGGCGCCATCCCGCTGGCTGCGGGTTGGGACAACATCAACAACAACCGCCAGATCCTGATCGACGCAGCGGAAAACGACAACGTGCGCCTGGACGGCCGCTGGTTCTTTGCCGGCACCGTTGAAAACAGCGGCACCACCTACCGCGTCATCCAGAACATGGTGCTCAAGCAGCAAGTGCTGGTCAACGCCGCAGGCCGTGTCTTCCTGGCGCCGCCCATCAACATGGACTACGGCGTGTTGCAAGGCGACCAGGCCATCAGCTTCGCCGAGCGTTCAGGCCTGCCCACCTCGACCATTGACATCGAGATCAACCTGGCCATGACCGGCGCCGTGCTCAAGAACGCCGTCAACTTCTACTTTGGCACCCAGACCTATGGACCGTTTGAGCTGACGGCTTCGGGCACCTTCACCGGCAATGGCTACACCATCCAAGACCTGGTGATCGACGCCAAAGGCAATGTCGAAAGCGGCAAGCTCATCGTCTCGGTGCCCAAGTCGGTGGTCACCGCGCAAATGGCCAACCTCAATTCGCTGGACGAATTGGCCCTGCGCACCGAGCTGATGTCGAGCAACCAGCCCTCTGCGGCCTTGCTGGCCAAATCGGCCGACAACATGATCGGCATCGACATGACGCCGACGGCACCCACCATCAGCAACATCGCCTGGGACAAAGTGGGCCAGCCTGGCAACAACAGCGTCATCGACGGTATTCCTGAGGCCAAATACGCCATCAACGAAACCACCGGCGCGGTCAGGACCACGGTGGACAACACGCTGTACACCAGCGAAATCATCCGCAATGGCACCGTGGTGCGCGTGCAATTGCCGCAAGAGTCCAAGGGCGCCGAACTCGAAGCCAAAGAAGGCAACCTGGTGCTGCTCACCTGGGGCACTGCATCGGTCGAAGAGTACGAACTCACCGCTGCCGACATCGCCAACAAGTATGTGGACATCGTCGTGCCCTTCGAGGTCATTCGCCAGGCCAACACAGGCGACGTGCCCGTGTTTGCGCAAATCCAGCGTGGTCGCGCCATCTCGGCACCATCGACCGATGTGATCGTCAACTACCAGTTTGAAGTGGACGGCTGGTTCAACCTCAACGGCGTCACCACCGCCAACGCACCTGAAACGGCTACCTACGGCTTTGTCATTGAAGGCGCCGACACCAATGTCGGTGCAGTCACCGTGATTGGAGACGTCAACGGCGACGGCTATGAAGACATCTTCATGAGCAGCGCGAATGCGGGCAGCAGCTTGGGCCGTGGCTGGGTCGTGTTTGGTCGCACGGATGGCGTCAGCATCAGCTTGTCTGAACTGGACGCCGGTGGTGCCAAGGGCTTTGCCGTCAGCCACAAGGGCTTCACCAACGACAACTACGCCCTGAGCGTGGCCTCGCGCGCCGGTGACGTCAACGGTGACGGCCTGGCCGACTTCATCGTCTCTGACCCCTATGCCGACCCGAACGCCAAGGGCAACGCCGGCCGTTCATTCGTGATCTTTGGCCGTACCGCCACCAGCAACATCGAGCTGTCCACCTTCACGATGTCGCCAAGCGTTGCCCCCACCACCGTGCAGGGTTTTGCCATCAATGGCCGCAACGCCAACGATTACCTGGGCTTGTCGGTCAGCGGTGGCGGCGACGTCAACGGTGACGGCCTGGACGACCTGATCGTCTCTGCGCCGTATGCCGACCCCTACTCGGGCTACACCAACGCGGGTACCGAATACGTCATCTTCGGCAAGACCAGCGGCACAGCGGTTTATGTCTCGTCCGTGGCGCCCAGCTTTGGCTCCAGGCGCTCTGACTTCGTGGGCACCGGTGGCTTTGCCATCATGGCCGAAAAGGTCGGCGGTCAGACCTTGCAAGGCTGGAGCGTTGCCAGCGCCGGTGACATCAACAACGACGGTCTGGATGACTTCATCATCGGCAACGGCAACAACGACACCACCGGCAACAACAACGGCATGGCCTATGTGGTGTTCGGCAAGTCCGACACCAAGGCGCTGAACCTGTCCAGCATCACCAGCGGCACCAGTACCAATGGCTTTGCTGTCTATGGCGACCAGCGCCTGACCGGCTACACCGTGTCCGCTGCAGGTGACGTCAACGGCGACGGTTTTGACGACGTCATGGTGGCCGGCACCTACAACGACGCCAACGGCCTGACCGACAACGGTCGCGCCACGGTGATCTTTGGCAAGGCCGATGGCGCCCGCGTGTACTTGAGCAACATTGCACCCAAATCCAACAACCTCAACTCGGGCACCTTTGTGGGCTGTGGTGGCTTTGTCATTCAAGGCGACAAAGCCAGCGACTGGACGGGCTACGACCTCTCAGCCGCAGGCGACATCAACGGCGACGGTTTGGGTGACGTGTTGGTGGCGGCCCCCATGGCAGACCGCAACGGCAGCAACTCGGGCAGCATCTTTGTGGTGTATGGCCGCACCGAGACGAACGCCGTCAACCTCAGCGAACTGGCCAATAAGCAAGGCGGTTTCCGCATCAACGGCGCCTGCGCCGCTGACCGTCTGGGCTTCACCACGGGCTTGGCGGGTGGCAATGTGGAAAGCTACGACTACCTCTCGATCTCGGGCAAGCGCAACACTGTGTCTTATGGCGACATCAACGGTGACGGTTTTGACGACATCGTGGTCAGCTCTCCGTACACCGAGAACGCCTCTGGCACCGACAAAGGCCGCACCTATGTGGTCTTTGGCGGCATGAGCGAAGCCACCAACGCGGTGTTTGATCCCAACAACAGCGACGCCATTGGCACCGCTGGCGCGGACTTGCTGACCGGTGACGGCAGCAACAACCAGCTGGTGGGCGGCGATGGCGACGACACCCTGGTGGGTGGCGGCGGCGCCGACGTGCTGTACGGCGGCCGGGGCAACGACGTCTTCGTGCTTGACCGGGACAACGTGGCCCTGATCGGCAAGACCGGCGGCGCCCAAGAAGTGCTGCGCATCACCGGCGGCACGGGCATCGACACCTTGCGTCTGGACAACTCGGACGATCCGAGCAAAGCCATCACACTGGACCTGCGCACCATGCACGACACCGTCATCGACAGCGTCGAGCGCATCGACCTGGCAGGCGGCGGCAACCGGGTGATCATCAATGAAAAAGATGTGAACCAGATGGGCAGCTCCAACGTCTTCAATACCACCACCGGCTGGACCGGCACCGCCACCGGTGCGCCCGCAGGCTGGGGTGCGATCAACACCGGCCGCCAGATGCTGATTGAAGGCGGCACCACCACGCTGGACGACGGCACCGTGCTGACCGACCACGCCCGTGTGGACGGCGACTGGGTCTTGTCCGGTACCGTGCAAAAGACCGAAGCCGTGACCACGATGGACGCCGATGGCAACCCCGTTGTCAGCAACGTGACCACCGTTTACAAGGTGCTGCAAAACGTCTTCAACAAGGAGCAGGTGCTGGTTGACAACGAGGTGTCGCTGAACATGGCACCCACCATCGACTTGAGCTACGGCGAGATGGAAGGCGGCATTGAATACGCCGAAAAACTCACCGATGGCGGCACCACCGTCAAGCTCAGCTTGCTGGGCACCGGTGCCGTGGCAGGCAATGCGGTTGACTTCCGCTGGGGCACCGCGCAAATTGACCTCAACAGCACCAGTGCCACCAGCACACGCCAGGTGCTCACCGAGGCCGACATTGCAGCCGGTTTCATCACCGTGTTTGTGTCTGATGCCATCATCACCGCCGAGTCGGCCGCGGCCAAACTCGATTCGCTGGGCCGCATCAACCTGCACACCACGCTGTATGCGTCAGACACCGGACCGGTGCTGGGCGACTCGTCCGAGTACCCGATCCTGGCCGACTTCCGTCCGACCCAGCCGACCATCAACGCCCTGACCTGGGCCGACACCGCCCTGGGCCGCAGCTCTGATCTGAGCGGCATCCCCGAGGCCAAGTTTGTGATGAACGAGACCACCGGCCTCATCACCACGACAGTGGACAACTCCCTCTTCACCAGCGAGGTCATCAAAGGCGGCACCACGGTGCGCGTGCAGCTGCCCACCACCGGTGTGGTCGGCGCCAAGATGCCCACTTTGCTGGGCGACAAGGTGCATGTGTACTTTGGGGATGGCGAAGTCGTGGCCACGGTCACGGCGGCCAACCTCACGGCCAAGTTCATCGACGTGACGGTACCGTTTGAGATCATCCGCCTGCAACCGCCAGGCCCGGTGGTGGTCAGCGCCCAGATCGAGCAAAACGGCAGCTTCTCGATTGCTGCGCCCGAGGTGGAAGTGACCTACAAGTTCCAGCTCGACGGCTGGTTCACGCAAAACGGCGTGACCACCGCCAACGCCCTGCCCACGGCGCAGTACGGTGTGTCCTTTGCCGGTGCAGGCACCGGTGGCGCGGTCATCACGGGTGTGGGCGATGTCAACGGTGACGGCTACGACGACGTGGTCGTGGGCTTCCCCGCAGGCACCAGCAACGCGGGCCAGGGTTATGTGATTTATGGCTCCAGCAACCCCCAGCCAATTGACCTGTCGAATGTGGGCACCAGCGTGCCGGGCTTCCAGATCAGCACCGTGGGCACGGGTGCCACCGACAACGGCAACACCTCCGGGTGGCAGCAAAGCCGTTACTTCCGCCAAGTGGCGGCAGCGGGTGACGTCAACGGTGACGGCTTGGGTGACTTCATCGTCTCCAGCATGGGTGCTGACGGCTTGGCCGATGCCTTGAAGGACAGCGGTCGCAGCTATGTGGTGTTTGGCCGCACAGGCAACGCCGCGTTCAACCTGTCCACCATTGCCAACAAATCCCAGGCCGATGCGCTGAACAACACCGACGGTTTTGCGATTTTTGGCAACGTACAGCAAACTTTTTCGGGCATGAGCGTCTCGGGCGGGGCCGACATCAACGGCGACGGTCTGGACGATTTGATGATCAGCGCGCCGGCCAGCGACTTGATGGGCAGCAATACCGGTATCAGCTATGTGGTTTATGGCAAGACCGACGGCAGGGCCGTGTTCATCTCTGACATTTCGCCACGCGCGTTGTCCCTGGCCACGCCTGACTTCATGGGCACCGGTGGTTTTGCCATCATGGGGCTTTCCGAGGGCAGTGCCTTTTTGGGTTATTCAAGCCAGTTTGTGGGCGACGTCAACGGTGACGGCCTCGATGACATGCTGGTCAGTGCCTACTCGCAAAACACCTCGGGCACCGACTTTGGCGCCTCGTATGTGCTGTTTGGCAAAACCGGCAGCCAGGCGGTGCAGGTCTCCAGCCTGCTTTCAGGCACCAGCAGCGAGGGCTTTGCCATCCTGGGTGACCAGACCAAGACCGGCTACAGTGTGGCCGCCGCAGGCGACGTCAACGGCGACGGTCTGGCCGATCTGATCATCGGCTCAACCCTCAACGATGCCAACGGTCTGACCGACAACGGCGTTGCCCGCGTGGTGTTTGGCAAGGCCAATGGCGCTGCCGTGTACCTGAGCAACATCACCCCGCTCAAAACCGATGTGGACAGCGACAACTTCGAGGCCGCCGGTGGCTTTGCCATTCAAGGCGCAAGCGCTTCGGACAACGCCGGTTATTCGGTCTATGGCGCAGGCGACATCAACGGTGACGGTTTGTCCGACCTCTTGGTGGGCGCACCAGGCAGCGACATTGCAGGCAGCAACTCCGGTAGCCTGTATGTGGTCTACGGCAAGACAGACACCGCGGTGGTCAACCTGTCGGCCGGGGCCTACGATGGCAGCGGCTTTGTGATCAACGGCAGCTGCGCAGGCTGGGGTATGGGCAACACGGGCGCTGCCGACTCTTTGACTGACAAAGACGTGGTTCTGGGCCGTGGCGACTACAACGGTGACGGCTTCAGCGACATCATGGTCGGCGCGCCTGACTCGGGCGCTGGTCGTGTGTACATCATCTACGGCGGCTTGAGCGAAGCGACCATGGGCGCGTTTGACTTTGAAAACGGCGACGCCATCGGTACCGCCGCCAACGACACGCTGACCGGCACCGCGGGCGACAACAACATGGTCGGCGGACAGGGCAACGACACCTTGGTCGGCAATGGCGGCGCTGACGTCTTGTACGGCGGTCAGGGCAATGACGTGTTCATGCTCAATGGCGAAAACTTCGTCAACCTGCTGATCCCGTCAGGCGGTTTGTCCGCAGGCCAGACCCTGGCCCGCGTGGACGGCGGCACCGGCATCGACACCCTGCGTTTCGATGGCACGGGCATCAATGTGGACTTCCGCCAGGCTATGGAAGGCGTGATCCAGGGCGTCGAACGCATCGACATGAACAACGGTGGCAACACCTTGACCGTGAACGAGTTCGACACCCGCCAGCTGGGCAATGCCAACGTCTTCAACACCAACACCGGCTTCACGGGCTGGGTCGCCGCGACCAACGCAGCGGCCACCAGCACAGCAGGCTGGGGCGCGGTCAACACCGGTCGCCAGGTTTTGATCGAAGGCGGCAGCACCGACTCAGCCCGTGTGGACGGCGACTGGTACCTGGCCGGCACCGTGCAAAACAACGGCAACACCTTCCGTGTCTTGCGCAACGTCTACACCACCGAGCAGGTGCTGGTGGACAGCGATGTCAAGCTGCACTTTGCCCCGACCTTGAACCTGGCCGCAGGCGAGATGGCGCGCGGCATCTCGACCACTGAAAAGACCTCGGACGGCGGCGTCAAGGCCCGTCTGGAGCTGACTGGCACCGGCGCCGTGGAAGGCAATGCCGTGACCTACACCCTGGGTGGCAAGTCCTTTACGCCTGTGGTTCTGACTGCGGCGGATGTGGCTGCCGGCTATGTGGAAATCTTCATGAGCACCGCCGAGCTGAACGCCATTTCGGCCACCGTGGGTGCCAAGGATGCTATGGGCTACATGGCTTCCAGCACCACCTTGCTGGCCAGTGGCGCAGCCGATGCGGCTGTGCTGGCCCAGTCAGCGGACTACTCGATCCTGGTGGACTTTGAGCCCGCTGGACCGACCATCAACGCGACAGCCTGGAGCGCCACTGGCGTTGGCGCGACCAGCGACTTGAGCGGCATTCCCGAAGCCAAATTCACCATCAACCAGACCACAGGCGCAGTGACGACCACGGCCGACAACGCGCTCTTCACCTACGAGTTCATCAACGGTGGAACCGATGTGTTGGTGAAACTGCCTTCCGTGCGTGCAGATCTGTCGCCGCAGGTGGGTGACAAGGTCCATGTTTACTGGGGTACGGCCGATGTGGTCAAGACCATCACGCAGGCGGATCTGGACGCTGGCGGTGTGACCGTCAACGTGAGTGCCGATGTGATTCGCAACCAACCCACAGGCAACGTGAACGTGAGCACCCAGCTCGAGTGGAGCGACGGCAGTTTGTCGGCCAAGTCAGCCGATGTGGCCGTGAATTACCAGTTCGAGCTTGAAGGCTTCTTCCTGGCCGGAGGCAGCACAGCCAACACCTTGCCCACAGCCCAATACGGCATCTCGATCGCCGGTTATGAGGGCAATACCGGCGACATCGCGGGTATTGGAGACATCAACGGTGATGGCTATGAAGACGTTTTGATCGGTGCTGCCTACGCCAATTTCGGCGCGACTTCCGACACCGGTCAGGGTTATGTGGTGTTCGGACGCAGCACCATGACCACCGTCAACCTGAGTGAAATCGCCAGCGGCTCCAGCACCAACGGCTTTGGCATCAACTCCATCGTGGCCGGTGACTATGTCGGCAGCGGTGTGGCCAAAGCAGGCGATGTCAACGGCGACGGTCTGGGTGATCTGATCATCAACGGTCAAGCCACGAACATTGGTACACAAACGGATGCCGGTCGCAGCTATGTGATTTTCGGCAAGACCTCAGGCACCAACATTGAACTGTCGAGCATTAACGTGGTGGCCAGTGTCAACCCGACCAATGCCCCTGGTTTTGTGATCAATGGCCACTGCACGTCTGACCGTTCCAGCCATCAGGTCTCGGGTGGCGGTGACGTCAACGGCGACGGCTTGGATGATCTGATCGTCAGTGCGCCTTACGCCAATTCGCCCACGGCCGATTTCGGTGGTGTGACCTATGTGGTGTATGGCAAGTCCAGCGGCAATGCTGTGAACCTGAGCCATATTTCACCCGTGGTGTCCCTGCAGGCCAGCACCACCTTTGTGGGCACCGGCGGTTTTGCCATCGTCAACAACAACGCAAGCACCCAGACGACCCTGGGCTGGGAAGCCGACATTGCTGGTGACGTCAACGGCGACGGTCTGGCCGATATTTTGGTGACTGCGCCAATGAACGACGTTAACGGAGGCACCGACAACGGCGCCGCCTATGTCATCTTCGGCAAGAGCAGCAACAACAACATCGTCAAGATCAGCGCTTTGCAAAGCGGCACCAGTACCGAAGGCTTCAGCATTCTGGGGGGCAGCAGCATCAGCAACTTGGGCTACTCGTCTTCGGGTGCGGGCGACGTCAACGGTGACGGCCTGGCCGACTTGATCATTGGCAGCTACAACAGCAACGCCAACGGACTGACCTCTGCGGGCCAGGCGTTTGTGGTGTTTGGCAAGACCAGTGGTTCCACAGTGCTTTCCACCAGCATCATGCCGACCGATGTGACGGTGGCTCAGGCGGCCAGCACTGTGGGTGTGGGCGGCTTTGGCATCGCGGGCATGGAAGCCAGCAGCCAGTTGGGCATGGCGGTTTACAACGCAGGCGATGTCAACGGGGACGGCTTGTCCGACATCCTGGTCTCGGCCTATGCCGCTGACGGTACGGCGGGTGCAGGCGTGGGTTCTGTGTATGTGATTTATGGCCGCACAGACACCACCATCGTGCAAGTCTCTGACTTGAGCACCAAGCAACAGGGCTTTGTCATCAACGGTGCTTGTGCCAGCGAACAGCTGGGTTACAACGGCCCTTACGGCATCACGACATCGACCAGTGGCATGAACGATCACCATGAAGTGCTGGGCTTTGGGGACTACAACGGTGACGGTTTCTCCGACATCATGATGGGCTCCATCCTGTCGGACATCGGTGGCGTCAACCTGGGACGCGCTTACATCGTCTTTGGCGGCATGTCCGAGGTCACCAACATGGTCTTTGGCGTGGACGACAAGATCGGCACCGCTGGTGTTGACACCTTGACCGGCACCACGGCCAACAACCAGCTGGTGGGTGGTGACGGCAACGACACCTTGATCGGTGGCGGCGGTCAGGACGTGATGTACGGCGGTCGTGGCAACGACACCTTCGTGCTGAACGCCGACAACGTGGCCAAGCTCGACGACGCAGGCACTGCTCAAAACATTGCCCGCATCGACGGCGGCACCGGTGTCGACACGGTCAAGCTCGATGGCAGCGCCATCGTGATGGACCTGAGCGCCGCCACGGGCGAAGCCTTGCGCAGCATCGAGAAGATCGACTTGACGGGTACAGGCAACAACACCTTCAAGCTCAACCTGACCGACATGCTGGAACACGCCAACAGCTCCAACGTCTTCAACGCGTCCAACACCACCAGCGGCCTGACCGCCCAGGTGGCCAGAAACCAGTTGATGGTCGATGGCGATGCAGGCGACAAGCTGGTCCTGAGCGACTTGACCAACTGGACGGCCTCGGCCACCAAAGTCGTCGTGGGCAGTGACAGCTACACGGCCTACAACCACAACACCTCCGCCGTCCAGTTGCTGGTCGACGATCTGGTGGTGGTCTCGCAGGTCTAAGCCAGCGCCCCTCGAAGGCCGGCCTCTCGCAGGCCGGCACTCGAAGAGTCCGACACCTGCCCGCAACCCAACAGCGCCCTTCGTGGCGCTGTTGTCATTGGGGCCAACAACTTTCTTTGCAGGAGCCAGCCCTGCTGGCGATGAAGCGCCGAACACCACGTCGGTGATCATTGAATGACGGGATACAACGCGTCTCATCGCAACTTGCTCTGACCGATCCGCAATGAACCTCAAACCCCAGCCCGCCGCCGCACCGTGGTGCGCTGCGAAGCGGGCGATTGCCACCACCAACCACCCAAATACTCCGGCGAAGCCTCTGGTGGCTGCGAGGACTTGGACAATGCCCTGCCCAAATCACGCCAACAAATCCGCGCCACCCGCCACCGCGCCAACGCAAACCACTGAACTCCGCCAAACACTTTGACACCCACACGCCCCAGCAGTGCCCACACGCGCTGAAACATACCCACCACATGCCATGAAACCGAAGTATTGAAGTTCATCTTTTGTATTCAAAACAAATTTTTCAAAGATGAACAAATGTTACCTTAGTGATTCACTGAAACAGTCTAAATCATCAATTATTGACACTTTAATGTGTATTATTTTGTAAGAGGTTACAAAATGACAGCAGTGATCAAACCGTCAGTCGGGCAGCGCACCCCGAGCCTGACAGCCGTTAAGCCATAGATGAACGCACTCCGTGCGTGATAGCCCTGTAAGAACAGCGGCGCCCCCGCCGCGACGGGCGTGACACACGCCTTGCTGAAGGGCTGCCCACTCGGCAAGCCCCTCAAGGGGCGTATTTGAGAGAGTTTTTGGGGTTCCGGAAAATCAAGGGCTGACTCGGCACCCGCTCGGCGTCTGGCCATTGGGCGCGGGCCACTGCGTCGGTGATGAGGGCATGGGCGGGCGATTTGTCACACACCGGATCGGCTTGGTCTGCATCACCAGTCAGCATGAAGGCCTGGCACCGGCAACCCCCGTGGTCTTTTTCTTTGTCCGGGCAGCTGCGGCAGGGGTCTTTCATCCATGCATCGCCCCGGTAATGGTTGAAACCGTCCGAGCGGTACCAAATGTCGCTCACGCTCATGGCTCGCACATTGGGAAACTGGATGTTTTTCAGCATCTTGGCGGTGTGGCAGGGCAAGGCTGTGCCGTCAGGGGTGACGGTCAAAAACACATTGCCCCAGCCGTTCATGCACTTTTTGGGGCGCGTTTCGTAGTAATCCGGCACCACAAAAATGATTTTGATGCGGTCGCCATAGCGCTCGCGGCAAGTTTGGGTGACGGCTTCGGCCCGCTCCAGCTGGGCGCGTGAGGGCAGCAATTGGTCGCGGTTGAGTTCGGCCCAGGAGTAATACTGGCTGTTGGCCAGCTCCAGAAACTCGGCCCCCAATTGCACCGCCATGTCGATGATGTTTTCGATGTAGTCAATGTTCAAACGGTGGATCACGCAATTGAGCACCATGGGCCAGCCGTGTTGCTTGATGAGGGCCGCCGTGCGCTGCTTCAGATCGAAGGTTTTGGTGTGCGACAAAAAGTCGTTCAGTTCGGGGGTGGAATCTTGAAAAGACAACTGGATGTGGTCCAGCCCGGCGGCTTTGAGGGCGGCAGCTCGGGCCTCGGTCAGGCCCACGCCTGAGGTCAATAAATTGGTGTAGAACCCCAGGCGATGCGCCTGAGCCACCAGCACTTCCAGGTCGTCCCGCAGCATGGGCTCACCGCCCGAAAATCCGCACTGCACGCTGCCCGCCGCACGGGCTTCGCGCAACACGCGCAGCCATTCGTCGGTGCTCAACTCGTTGCGGGTCTGGGCAAAGTCAACCGGGTTGTAGCAAAAGACGCAATGCAGGGGGCACTTGTAAGTGAGCTCGGCCAAAAGCCACAGGGGCGGTCCGGGTGTGTGCGGGGTGTCTGTCATGCTTTAACCCAGCCTTGGTTTTGAGCGATGGCCAAAAAATCCAAGACATCCTCGCTCAAATTACCGGTGTTGAAGTCGCGCTCCAAGCGCGCAATGATCTCGCTCACGGGGCGTTGGCCGTCCAGGCGGCTCATGATTTCGCCCGCACTGGCGTTGAGCTTGACCATGCCTTCGGGGTAGAGCAAGACCCAGCTTTTTTGAACTTCTTCGTACTGCAAGCGGTACAACGCCGCCACCTTAGGGCAGGCACTCAAGTCCATACGGGCTGCGGCTGTCATGCTTTGGGCCCGGTGATTTCAATGGTGCATTGGCTGAGCAAAATGGCGTCGGCCAGTGCCCACAACACGTCGAGCTTGAATTGCAAAATGTTCAGGGCGCGCTCTTGTAGGGCACGGGATTGGCTGAAGTGCTGCAAGGTGAAATGCAAACCGTGTTCGACATCGCGGCGCGCTTGCGTCAGGCGTTGCTTGAAATACTGCAAACCCGCCGCATCCACCCAAGGGTAGTGGGTGGGCCAAGTGTCAATGCGTTGCTGGTGAATGTGCGGCGCAAACAACTCGGTCAAGCTGGAGGCCACCGCCTCTTGCCATGGCCTTTGCCGGGCAAAGTTGACATATGCGTCCACCGCAAAGCGGGCAGCGGGTACCACATAGCGCAGGGAGGTGACGTCGTCGCGCGACAGGCCGACCGCTTGGCCCAAACGTATCCAGGCCTCGATGCCACCGGCGTCGTCCACGCCGCCGATGTGACAGCCATCGTGGTCCAGGATGCGTTGAATCCATTCGCGCCGAATGGCGATGTCGTCGCAGTTCGACAGGATGGCCGCGTCTTTGATGGGAATGGAAATTTGGTAGTAAAAACGATTGGCCACCCAGCCGCGCAGTTGGGGCGGCGTCAATTCACCCCGTCCCATCATCACATGGAAGGGGTGGTGAATGTGGTAACTGGTGCTCTTGCCGCGCAGGCGTTCTTCAAACGCTTCGGGGCTCCAAGGGGCGCGGGTGTCGGTCATAGGTCAATGTCCATGCCGTCAAAGCAGACCTCAACCCCGCGGCGCGTGAGTTCTTGGCGTTGCGGGCTTTGGGCATTCAGGATGGGGTTGGTGTTGTTGATGTGAATCAGAATTTTTCGGGTGTGCGCGGGCAGGCGGTCTAGCCATTCGAGCATGCCCCCTGGACCGCTTTGCGGCATGTGGCCCATGGACCGGGACGTTTTGGCCGATGCCCCCAGCGCAATCATTTCGTCATCGCTCCAGAGGGTGCCATCGACCAGCACGCAGTCGGCACTTTGCATGGCCTGCCAAACGTGGGGCTCCATGGCCCCCAGGCCCGGGGCGTAAAACAAGGTCTTGCCAGTCGCCGTGTCGGTGAGGGTGACGCCGACGTTGTCGCCGGGCTGCGGTTGGTCGCGGTGGGGCGAATAAGGCGGCGCATTGCTGATCAAGGGCAGGGCGGCAAAGTGCAGGCCGGGCACGGTCGCCATGTCAAAGCCCGTGGGCGTCAGGGGCACCTCGTGCCAGTCGACCCCGCAATAGTGCGACAGCACTTTGAACAGCGGATTGCCGGTGACCAGGTCATCGCGCACCAGGGGGTGGCACCAAATGGGCAAAGGCTGGCGGTGCTCGCGCAGCATGTACAGGCCCGTGGTGTGGTCAATTTGGGCGTCCATCAAAAAGATGGCTTGGATGGCTGTGTCGCGCAGGGCGCGTGCAGGTTGCAAGGTCTTGAAGGCTTTGAGTTGCTGCAAGATATCAGGGGAAGCATTGAACAGCACCCAATCGGTCTGATTGGCACTGACGGCTATCGAAGACTGGGTACGAGGCTGGTAATCCGGGTGGTCGTTTCGGCAGGCTGCGCAGTGTGGGCAATTGCAATTCCATTGCGGAAATCCGCCACCAGCGGCCGAACCCAAGACATGAATTTTCACGGTACAGGACGAGATAAACGGGTCAAAAGGACATCAGCCCAACGGGAACATCCCGTGGGCTGATCGGCACATGCACTCAGCGGTTGGCAATGTACATCGTGATTTCAAAGCCAAAACGCATGTCGGTTGCCGTTGGTTTTTCCCATGTCATGTCGATCTCCTTGGTGTTGTCAGGCAAAGTGCCTTGAATGTGCGGACAGCCTGTCTGCCCGCATCAGATGCAGTTTGGAGGGGTGGGCGCCTTCTAGCCATCCTGAATTCATGGATTTGCACCTCATGAATTTCATGAGTTTGGCGGGGTGCAGCCAAAGCATTCTGGGCAGGCCCGGGTGCCCAGCACAAATGCCGATAGCATCCTGACCATGTTGCAACGCTGCGTCCCCCCAGTTCACCTGTCTGCCCATGGTCGCCTGGATCCGGCGCGTGAGCCATTTGAGGCAGGCCTGCTGGATGTCGGCCAAGGCCATCGCTTGTATGTGGAGCAGTGCGGCAACCCTGAGGGTTTGCCGGTGGTCTTTTTGCACGGTGGCCCAGGCAGCGCTTGCAGCCCAGGTCACCGGTCGTTTTTTGATCCCGGCATTTTTCGCGCCATCTTGATGGATCAACGCGCTTGCGGTCGCAGCGTGGCCCCACCCGGCTGGGCGCACAACACCACGGCCCATTTGATCGCTGACCTGGAGGTCTTGCGCCAACACTTGGGCCTGTCGCGCTGGCTGGTCATGGGCGGTTCGTGGGGGGCAGGTCTGGGTTTGGCTTATGCCGCAGCCCACCCCGAGGCTTGCCTGGGCTTGCTGCTGCGGGGCGTGTTTCTGGGTCGGCCTGGCGACATCGATGCATTTTTTCAGGGCATGCAGCCACGCCTGCCACAAGCTTGGGCCGCATTGACGCGTGGCGCGTCAGAGGCGCAAAAGTCGCGCATCGTGCCATGGCTTCACCACCACTTGCACAGCGG
This sequence comes from Limnohabitans sp. DM1, assembly GCF_001269385.1. GTDB lineage: Bacteria > Pseudomonadota > Gammaproteobacteria > Burkholderiales > Burkholderiaceae_C > Limnohabitans_A. The sequence continues at coordinate 23,736 of NZ_CXOO01000054.1, forward strand.
CAGTGCGGCCAAGGCCCTAGACATCGCCCTGCGCTGGGAAGCCTGGGAGGCATCGGTGGAGCAGCAGCAGCTTGTGCCCGCCCGAGCGGCTCAGTTGCCGCTCCATGAGGTGCAGCGGCTGGTGCGCAAATACCAAGTGCAAAGTCACTATCTGCATCATGGGTGCTTTTGGGGCGATGACGGTTTGCTGTCACGCATCTACACGCTGCACAGTCTGCCTGTGGCGCTGGTGCATGGCCAGTGCGATACGGTGTGCAGCCCGCAAGCGGCGTTGGAGGTGCACCGCCGCTTGCCGCACAGCACTCTGAATCTGCTGGCCCAAAGTGGCCACAATCCGTATGAACCTGTCATGGCGCAGGCCGTGGTGAATGCACTCAATGGCTTTGCCCGGCATGGCCATTTTGGGCGCCCCGACTTGCCAATGCCCGCACGGGACACACCATGAGCCTCAGACTCCAAGTCAACTTGATCATCATCGCCATGATGGCGGTGTTTGCGTCCATTTTGATCGGGCTGCAACTCGACAACACACGCCGAAGCGTGCGTGAAGAGGTGGTTTCAGCCAATGTGGTGGCTGGTCAGTTTTTGTCGCGCTTGCAATGGATCTATGGCAACGATGGTATGACGGGCATTGCCGAATTTTTGCGCCAAGTGGGGCGCATTCGCGCCAACGCCATTGAGCTGCGCGATGACAGCGACCAGCTCATTTACCGTTCACCTCCATCTGTGTACAAAGCCGGACTCGAAGCGCCCGAGTGGTACAGCCGCATCGTCTCGCCCCCACTGCCTGCTCGCGTCATTCAACTGCCCAACGGGCGCATGATTTTGCAAGCTGACACCTCGCGTGCCGTGCTCGATGGCTGGGACGAACTGCGCCCCATGCTGTGGACTGTGCTGCTGTGTTTCTTGCTGGGCAACGCTCTCGTGTATGCCCTCATGCGCCGCGCCTTGAAGCCGATGCACCAGTTGAGTCAGGGCTTGTTGAGCATGGCGGATGGCCGCTACGACACCCGGCTGACACAGATGACGGGGCACGAAGGACGTCAAATGGGATTGGCCTTTAACCGCATGGCGAAGTCGGTGCAAGACAGCATCGAAGCGCGCAAAGAGGCGCGCAAAGCGGCACAAGAACTGGCCGAAAACCGTGAACTGACGCAAATGATCCAGGACCGCATTGAGATCGAGCGCGGCGCGATTTCACGCGAGTTGCATGACGAGTTGGGACAGCAAGTCACGGCCATTAAAAGTGTCAGCCTGGCCATTGCGCAGCGTGCCGAAAAAACAGACCCGTCGATTGAGTCTTCTGCGCGCTTGGTGATGGCGTGCGCCGATCAGATTTACGATGGGATGCACCGCCTGATTGCCACTTTGAGGCCGCTGGCGCTGGACCGTTTTGGATTGCACGACGCCCTGCTCGACTTGCTGGCCGACAGCCGGATGCGCCACCCCAAGGTGCGGATCGAGGCGCTCATCAGGGCGCCCTTGACCGACTTGCATGCGTCATTGGCCACGGCCATTTATCGGATCATCCAAGAAGCGCTGAACAATGCGTTGCGACACGCCCAGGCCCAATGCATTGAAATCACCGTGACAGCAGAAGCAGGGCAACTGGACATCCAAGTGGTGGACGACGGCCTCGGACAAGTGCTGCATTTTGAGACCCATGGCCACTTTGGCTTGCCGGGCATGCGTGAGCGTGCTGAAGCCCTCGGGGGCACACTCCGATGGCTGCAAAGAACCCCTACGGGCGTGGTGATCCGGGCCACACTGCCTGTCATTCCAAAAAATAGCTCATGAAAAAAATCAAAGTCATGTTGGTTGATGACCATGCCGTGGTGCGCATGGGGTTTCGCCTTTTGTTGCAAGCGACTGCCGACATCGACGTGGTGGCCGAAGCCAGCTCGGGTGAAGAGGCCTGCCAAACGGTCGAAGCCAGCACACCGGATGTGGTCATCATGGACATCGCCATGCCCGGCATGGGCGGCATTGAAACCATCAAACGCCTGAGCAGCAAATGTAGCGGGCTGGGCATCTTGGCCCTGTCCGCGCACGAAGACATCAGTCACCCGATGCGCGCCTTGCAAGCCGGCGCATTGGGCTATTTGTCCAAACGCTGCGCGCCCGAGGCCTTGATGGACGCGATCCGCTCAGTCGCCAAAGGGCAGCCCTATATGGATGCTCAAATTGCTCAGCGCCTGGCCATGCAGTCCATCAAGGGCCGGGAAAATCCTGTCGAAAAACTGTCTGCGCGAGAGTTTGAAGTGTTCGCACAATTGGCCCGCGGCCAATCGGTGGCCCAAATTTCCGAGTTGCTGAACTTGTCAGCCTCCACGGTGGGCACGCACCTGTACAACATCAAACAAAAACTGGGGCTCAACAACCAATCCGAACTGACGCTCTTGGCCGTGCGTCATGGTGTGATCAGCGTCACCGATGGATGTGCGTGAAGGGCTTGCGCGTAGGGCGAATCACCCTGCGCGATAGCCGACAAATGTCGGATTTGCGCCCCGCGATGGGGCGAGGCACAGGCCCTGGCTTCTAGCTGCCGTATCCAGAGGCCATCTCCCGCAGATCAGCGTTTTGTCGTCGATCGCGGTACACAGTCTCAGGCCGCTTCTTTGTAGAAAAACCCGCCGTGCACGTTGCGCGGCGCCAGCGGTGCCACGGCACGGCCGATGGCGCCGATGTGCTCGGGCGTGGTGCCGCAGCAGCCGCCCACGATGTTGACCAGGCCTTCGGCGGCGAACTCGTGCAGCAGGCGGCTGGTGACTTCGGGCGTTTCGTCAAAGCCGGTGTCGCTCATGGGGTTGGGCAAACCGGCGTTGGGGTAGCAACTGATGAAGGTGTCGCCCGCCACCTTGTTCAATTCTTGAATGTAGGGGCGCATCAGCGTGGCGCCCAAAGCGCAGTTCAGGCCAATGGCCAGGGGCTGGGCATGGCGCACGCTGTGCCAGAAGGCGGTCACGGTTTGGCCGCTCAAAATGCGGCCCGAAGCGTCGGTCACCGTGCCGCTGATGATGAGCGGCAGGCGCTGGCCGCTGGCTTCAAAGAATTCTTCGATGGCAAACAGCGCGGCCTTGGCGTTGAGCGTGTCAAAGATCGTCTCGACCAGCAGCACGTCCGAGCCGCCTTCGACCAAGGCTTCGACCTGTTCGTAATAGGCAGCGCGCAATTCTTCAAAGTTCACATTGCGTGCGCCCGCGTCGTTCACGTCGGGGCTGATGCTGGCGGTCTTGGGCGTGGGGCCGAGAGCGCCCACCACAAAGCGGGGTTTGTCGGGGGTGGAAAATTTGTCGCAAGCAGCGCGGGCCAGTTTGGCCGATTGCAGGTTCATCTCGCGGGCGAGGTGCTGCATGTCGTAGTCGGCCTGGGCGATGGTTGTGGCGCCAAAGGTGTTGGTCTCGATCAGGTCGGCACCAGCGGCGAGATACCCTTCGTGGATGTCGCGGATCACGTCGGGTCGGGTCAGGCTCAGCAGTTCGTTGTTGCCCTTGATGTCTTTGGGGAAGTCCTTGAAACGCTCGCCCCGGTAGTCGGCCTCGGTCAATTTGAAGCGCTGGATCATGGTGCCCATGGCCCCGTCGAGGATGGCGATGCGGGTGTTCAGGATCTCGGGCAGCGCCTGGGCGCGGGTGTAATTCAGGTGTTTCATCGCCACATTGTAAAAAAGTCCCTGCGGCTGCCCGCAGGGACTCAGGTTTCAAGCAGGCGCACAAGCCGCGCCCACCGCAAAGACTCACTTCAGATCGAAGCGGTCCAGTTCCATGACTTTTTGCCATGCGGTGACGAAATCACGCACGAACTTGGTCTGGTTGTCGTTTTGCGCATAGACCTCGGCCAAGGCGCGCAGCTGTGAGTTGGAGCCAAAGACCAGGTCCACGCGGGTGGCTGTCCACTTCACGTTGCCAGTCTTGCGGTCGCGGCCCTCATAGCGGTTGTCGCCCACGGGTGTCCAAGCGGTGGACATGTCGACCAGGTTGACGAAAAAGTCAGGGGTCAGCTGGCCAGGGCGCTGTGTGAACACGCCCTGTGCGCTGCCGCCGTGGTTGGCGCCCAGCACGCGAAGACCGGCCACCAGCACCGCCATTTCGGGGGCGCTGAGGGTGAGCAGCTGGGCTTTGTCCAGCAGCATGGCCTCGGGCGTGACGGTGTAGGCCTGTTTGCGGTAGTTGCGAAAGCCATCGGCTTCGGGTTCGAGCACGGCAAACGACTCGACATCGGTTTGTTCGGGCGTGGCATCGGTGCGGCCAGGGTGGAAAGGCACGTCCACGGCATGACCGGCCGCCCGGGCTGCGGCTTCGACGCCTGCGTTGCCTGCCAGCACGATCAAATCGGCCATCGACACTTGCTTGCCGCCCTTGTGCTCGGCGTTGAAGGCTTGCTGAATGCCTTCCAGCACAGCCAAGACCTTGCCCAGCTGCTCAGGCTGGTTGACTGCCCAGCTGCGCTGTGGGGCCAGGCGAATGCGCGCGCCGTTGGCACCGCCGCGCTTGTCAGAGCTGCGGAATGTGCTGGCCGAGGCCCAGGCGGTGGACACCAGCTCGCTGACCGTCAAGCCCGAGACCAGCACCTGCGCCTTGAGGGTTGCGGCGTCTTGGGCGTCGATCAAGGGGTGCTGAACAGCCGGCACCGGGTCTTGCCAGATCAGGTCTTCTGCGGGCACTTCGGGGCCCAGGTACAAAGATTTGGGTCCCATGTCGCGGTGCGTCAGCTTGAACCATGCACGGGCGTAGGCATCGGCAAACTCGTCGGGGTTGGCCAGGAAGTGGCGCGAGATTTTTTCGTAAGCGGGGTCCATGCGCAGCGAGAGGTCGGCCGTGGTCATCATCGGGCGGTGTTTTTTACCGGGAATGTGGGCATCGGCCACCAGGTCTTCTTCGGCCACGTCCTTGGCCAGCCACTGGTGCGCGCCCGAGGGGCTCTTGACCAGTTCCCACTCGTACTTGAACAACACTTTGAAGTAGCCCATGTCCCAGGTGGTGGGGTTGGGTTTCCAGGCGCCTTCGATGCCGCTGGTGGTGGTGTCGGCGCCTTTGCCGCTGCCGTGCTGGTTGATCCAGCCAAAACCCATGGCTTCCATGGGGGCGGCTTCCGGCTCGGGGCCGACCAGCTGGGGGTCACCGGCGCCATGGGCCTTGCCAAACGTGTGGCCGCCAGCGATCAGCGCCACGGTTTCGTAGTCGTTCATGGCCATGCGGGCGAAGGTTTCGCGCACGTCGCGGCCACTGGCCACCGGATCGGGTTTGCCGTCCGGGCCTTCCGGATTCACATAGATCAAGCCCATTTGCACTGCAGCCAAGGGGTTGGCCAGTTCGCGGTCACCGCTGTAGCGGCTGTCGGGTTTGTCGCTGGTGGCCAGCCATTCCTTTTCGGCACCCCAGGAGATGTCTTCTTCGGGGGCCCAGATGTCTTCGCGGCCACCGCCGAAACCAAAGGTCTTGAAGCCCATGGTTTCCATGGCCACATTGCCCGCCAACACATACAAGTCAGCCCACGAGATGGCGTTGCCATACTTTTGCTTGATGGGCCACAGCAGGCGGCGTGCCTTGTCGAGGTTGCCGTTGTCCGGCCAGCTGTTGAGCGGCGCAAAGCGTTGATTGCCCGTGCTGGCGCCGCCGCGACCATCGGCCGTGCGGTAAGTGCCTGCGCTGTGCCAGGCCATGCGGATGAACAAACCGCCGTAGTGGCCCCAGTCAGCGGGCCACCAGTCCTGCGAATCGGTCATGAGCGCGACCAGGTCTTGTTTGAGCGCGGCAAAGTCGAGGTTTTTGAAGGCCTCGGCGTAATTGAAATCCGGGTCCATGGGGTTGGAGACCGGCTGGTGCTGGTGCAGGATGCTCAGGTTCAACTGGTTGGGCCACCAATCGGCATTCGATTGCGCGCCATGGGTGGCGCGGGCGCCAGTCGCTGCGTGAAAAGGGCATTGGGATGGGGCAGTCATAGGGCTTTCCTGTATGTGAAAAAAATGTTGGATCAGAACGCTTGTGCCATCGCAGCCAGCACTTCCAGCCAGAGGGGCTGAGGTGTGAGAGGGGCGGCGGTGACAGTCATGCTGAACTCCGAAAAAAACGTCAGGCGCCAAGTATAAAAATATTAATAAGCTTTTACGATCCAATTAATTTTATTACATGAATTTATAAAATCTATTGACAGGTGGTTTTTGTTAGTTACCGCACAAAGCCCATGCCCAAAGCTTGACAAGCGCCAACATCAGGGGAACAACGGTATTCGTAGGTAGGCGGTCGAAGACCCCGCCGTTTGACCTGATGGACCCCCTTTGCCTGCAGCCAGCGCTTTGAGTCAAGCGTGCATCGTCGGACTCTTCGAGTACCGACCTACAGGGCAGGCATTTTGGGTGGAGGGCCTTGACCGTTTCAGCGGCCTGTCCACCGCCCGAACCCAGCAGCCCGCAACTGGCAAGCCGGACACTGACCACAGCCATAACCCCAGTCGTGGCGTTGCGTGCGTTCACCCAGGTAACAGGTGTGGGTGTGCTCCACGATCACCTCCACCAGCGCCTGCCCGCCGCCTTGGGGCTGAGCCTTTTGGCCCAGGTCATGCGCCAGCTGCCAGGTTTGGGCTTTGTCGATCCACATCAGCGGCGTCTCGATCAGCAGTTTGCGGTCCATGCCCAGCGACAGGGCCACCTGCATGGCCTTCATGGTGTCGTCGCGGCAGTCGGGGTAGCCCGAAAAATCGGTCTCGCACACGCCCGTGACGATGACCTGCAAGCCCCGGCGGTAAGCCAGCGCCGCCGCCAGCGTGAGGAACAGCAGGTTGCGCCCGGGCACGAAGGTGTTGGGCAGGCCCGAGCTTTCCATCTCGATGGCGGTGTCGCGGGTCAATGAGGTTTCGCTGATCTGGCCGAGGATGCGAGCGTCCAGCAAATGGTCTTCGCCCATTTTGGGGGCCCATTGCGGGAACTTCGCCTTGATGGCGGCCAACACGTTCAGGCGGGCGTCCAACTCGACTTTGTGGCGCTGTCCGTAGTCAAAAGCCAGGGTTTCAACACGGCCGTAACGGCTCAAGGCCTGGGCCAGGCAGGTGGTGGAGTCCTGACCACCGGAAAACAGGACAAGGGCGGAGGTGTGCATGGGCTGGGATGGTAACGCTGTCCATGAAGGGGGAGCTGTCAGAGTCTGGGCGCGGCGGAGCGCATTTGGAAGGGGCCGGCGGCGGGCTCCTCATACGGCGGGGGTACGCCAAAATCGTCGCCCGCCGCCGGCCCCTTCCAAACACTGGTGGTGGTCGACAGTCTTGGGTGTGTTAGCCGCGCAGCCCATGGTTTTGCGTGGGTGGGTGAGGGCAGGCACAGGGTGACGATTTTGGCGTACCCCCGCCGTATGAGGAACCCTGTGCCTGCCCTCACCCACCCACACCACACCCGCAAAAACTCAAGCGACAAACGCTAAACCCAAGCCATCGATAGAGGACAATCAAGCCTTCAAAAAGCCCGTCAATCCCCAGTGTCCCCCCACCTCCCCATCCTGCGCGAAGTTTTTGGCTACGACGCCTTTCGCGGCCCGCAGCAAGCCATCATCGACCATGTGGCTGCTGGCGGCGATGCGCTGGTGCTCATGCCCACGGGCGGGGGCAAGTCGCTGTGCTACCAGGTGCCCGCCATTGCGCGCCAGCGGGCAGGCCACGGCATCACCGTGGTCGTCTCGCCCCTGATTGCATTGATGCACGACCAGGTCGGTGCGCTGCACGAAGCAGGCGTGAGCGCCGCCTTCCTCAACTCCACCCTCACCAGCGAAGAAGCCAGCGACATCGAGCGGCGCTTGCTGCGCGGCGAAATCACCCTGCTGTATGCAGCGCCCGAGCGCGTGACCAACGCCCGTTTTCTGGCACAAATGGATTCGCTGCTCGAGCGCGGACTGCTGAGCCTGTTTGCCATCGACGAAGCGCATTGCGTGAGCCAATGGGGCCACGACTTCCGGCCTGAATACCGGGGCCTGTCGGTGCTGCACGAGCGCTACCCCAGCGTGCCGCGTGTGGCGCTCACGGCCACGGCCGATGCGCTGACCCGCGCCGATATCGTCGAGCGCCTGCAACTGGAAAGCGCCGAGCTGTTCATCAGCAGCTTTGACCGACCCAACATCCGTTACACCATCGTCGAGAAAAAAGACGCCAGCACCCAGCTGCTGCGCTTCATCGAGCGCGAACACCCCGAAGAAGCGGGTGTGGTCTATTGCCAGTCGCGCAAGCGGGTCGAAGAGATCGCGGTCATGTTGTGTGAAGCGGGCATCCATGCGCTGCCCTATCACGCAGGGTTGGACGCCGCCGTGCGCCAGCGCCACCAGAACGAATTTTTGCGCGAAGAAGGCGTGGTCATGGTGGCCACCGTGGCCTTTGGCATGGGCATCGACAAGCCCGATGTGCGCTTTGTGGCGCACCTGGACATGCCCAAAAACATCGAAGGCTATTACCAGGAGACCGGCCGCGCAGGGCGCGACGGCCTGGCGTCTGACGCGTGGATGGCCTACGGCCTGCAAGACGTGGTGAACCAGCGCCGCATGATCGACGAGAGCCCGGCGGGCGAAGACTTCAAGCAAGTCATGCGCGGCAAGCTCGACGCGCTGCTGGCCCTGGCCGAAGCGACCGACTGCCGCCGCGTGCGGCTTTTGGGCTACTTTGGCGAGCCCAGCATGCCCTGCGGCAACTGCGACAACTGCCTGCACCCGCCCCAAGTGTGGGACGGCACCGATGCGGCCCGCAAGCTGCTGTCCACCGTCTACCGCACGCAGCAAAGCAGCGGTCACAGCTTTGGCGCGGGCCACACCATGGACATCGTGCGCGGCAAAAAAACCGACAAGGTGGCGCAGCGCGGCCACGAAAGCATCAGCACCTTTGGCCTGGGCGCCGAGTACAGCGAGCAGCAACTGCGCGCTGTGATGCGCCAGCTGATCGCGATTGGCGCGCTGCATGTGCACACCGAAGAGGGTTTCAGCACCCTGCACCTGACCGAGGCGTCACGCGCCGTGCTCAAAGGCGATGTGCCCGTGCAGCTGCGCGAAAGCACCAGCCAACGCGGCGACAAACGCAGCCGCACGCGCAGCGCCCCAGCGCCCGCTGCCGCCAATCTGGGGCAGGACGCGATGGTGCGCTACATCAACCTCAAGGCCTGGCGGGCCGAGGTGGCCAAAGAACACAACCTGCCCGCCTATGTGATCTTCCACGACGCCACGTTGGCCGCCATTGCCGAACACGCCCCGCAAAGCCTGTCAGACCTGCAAGGCATCAGTGGACTGGGCGTGAAAAAGCTCGAAGCCTACGGCCCGCAGGTGCTGCGGGTGTGCCAGGGGATGTGACAGGGGCCGAATCCTTGGGTGCTGAACACCAAGATTGCTGCTGCCCTGCGATGTTGTAGCTCGGTAACGCCAGGTCCGACGTGGGTGGTTTCGGCTTATTGATCCGGCCCTGTGAAGTTTGCAGGGTGACTTCCCTCTTGCACCTTGTGGGCGCTAGCCCTGCTGGCGATCAGACGCGTGTGGACCACTGGCTTTTCGCTTGGCTGGCAAGCTCCCACAAAATCCTCCCAACTGACAACACACGGCTCAGACTTCATCGGGCCGAATCTATAAGCAGTGACGGCGCAAAAAATTCAAACTTCAGCATGCCGAATCAATAGGCCCATGACGGCTCTGTTGCCGCCGGCCTACAGGGACGATCCGCATGAGATGACGCCCATCGCAGCCCCTGCGTTCCAAGCCCGCGCAAAACAAAACCCGCAAAGCGCGAGCTGTTGCGGGTTTCGTGGGGCTTGACAGTGCTGCCCAAAGGCGTGCACCTCAGAGTGCAAAAGCCTCAGGCCATGAAGACGGCGATGAAAGCCAGCAGGAAAATCAGCAATGCGCCAGCGGCCGGAATGACCACGGGGATGTGCTTGACCACGTTTTCAACGGGATCGTCAGAAGCAGGGGCGTCGTTGTGAGCAGACATGAGGAACCTCAAAACAAGAATGGGCGTATTGTAGCCAAGCCCGCCGGGCGCTTGTCTTACATCAAGGCATAGGTCGTGCTGGCCCGAAAAACGCTCTTGCCGTCGTCGGCCCCCGCCAGGTCAATCTCGCCAAAGGCCATGGCCTTGCCTGCGCGCAGCACCCGGGCGGTGATGAGGGCATCTTGCCCCGACAGCGGCTTCATGAAGGTGCTCGACAGTTGCACCGTGCTGCAGGGGCGAAACGTGCCAAAGTGCGCGATCAGGGCCAACACCATGGCCGTGTCGGCCGCAGCCATCATGGCCTGCCCGCACAACATGCCGCCCACTCGCGAGAGCTGGTCGCTTTGTGGCAGCCGCAGCGTCACGCTGTCGGCATCAAAGCGCTCCACTTTCAGATTCAGGGCCTGCACCCAGGGGGCAAACAGGTCGGACAGGGATTGCTGCAGGGTGTCGGTGGTGTCGGTGCTCATGCGCACAGTTTAAACAGGGCTCCTCATCAGGCGCGCAAGCAGCGCTGCATTCGCAAAGGGGGCAGCTTTCTATACTGGACTTTTTCATGGCGCTGCGTCGCAGCGCCTGAGGCCTGTGAGCACATCCGAAACGCAATGGAAAAACGCATGACTTCCTCCATCCTTGTTGTGGGCGCCGGCATGGTGGGCACCTGCACGGCATTGCATTTGCAGCAGCGCGGCTTTGAGGTGCTGCTGCTGGATCGGCGTGCACCGGGTCAGGAGACCTCGTTTGGCAACGCGGGCCTGATCCAGCGCGAGGCGGTAGAGCCCTATGCTTTTCCGCGTGAGCCGGGTTTTTTGTTGAACGCCGCCTTGGGGCGCGGGGCCGAAGTGAATTGGCATGCCCGGGGTTTGTGGCAAATGGGCGGCTCGCTGCTGCGTTACTTTCGCCAGTCATCGCCTGCCGCGCATGCACGCGCCACCGAGGCCTACAGCCGCCTCATTGCCCACGCCACGGATGAACACGAGCTGCTGCTGAAAGCGGCGGGTGCCCAGGAGCTTGTTCAGCGCGACGGTTTCAGGTTGGTGTTTCACACGCCCCAGGCCCTCGATGAAGCCGTGCAGCGGGCGGCGTTGCTGCAAGCGCGTTTTGGCGTGCGCCACCAAGCCGAGAGCAGCGCCCAGCTGGCGCAAGCCGAGCCCGCCTTGCGCCTGCCTTTGGCAGGGGCGGTGCATTGGCTCGATCCCTGGGCCGTGCAGGACCCGGGTGCTTTGGTGCAGCGCTATGCCGATCTGTTTGTCGCCCGGGGCGGTCGTCTGTTGAAGGGCGAGGCGACGGGCTTGCAGGCGCAGGGCGCAGGCTGGTCGGTGCAGACCCCCGAGGGCCGCGTGCAGGCCGAACAAGCCGTGCTGGCGCTGGGGCCTTGGTCCGATGGCGTGATCCGCACCCTGGGTTATCGCTTTCCACTGTTCGTCAAACGCGGCTACCACCAGCATTACCGGGCACCTGTTGAGCTGCGCCAGCCGCTGCTCGATGCCGAGCGTGGCTATGTGCTGGCCCCCATGCAGCGCGGCCTGCGCCTGACCACGGGCGCAGAGTTTGCACCGCTGGATGCCCCGCCCACGCCTGTGCAACTGGCCAAAGCCGAAGCCCTGGCACGCCAACTGCTGGACTTGGGCGAGCCCCTGCCCGAGCCGCCTTGGATGGGCGGACGCCCTTGCACCGCCGACATGCTGCCCGTCATGGGGCCAGCGCCACGCCACAAAGGGCTGTGGTTCAACTTCGGCCACGCCCACCAAGGCTTCACGCTGGGGCCTGTGGCCGGGCGGCTGCTGGCCGAAATGGTCCACGGCCAGCAGCCCTGGATCGACCCGGCACCCTATTTGCCAGCGCGCTTTGGTTGATGTGGCGCGGGTCTCCTGAAAAGGGGGGCCGACATGGGCCTGTGCCGAAGCCACCCATGTCGGACTTTTCGAGTACCGACCTACAAGGGCCACGGTATTCGTAATTCGGATGTCGAAGACCCCGACGTTTGGCCTGATGGACCCCCTTCGTCTGCAGCCAGCGCTTTTTGCCAAGCGTGCATCGTCGGACTCTTTGAGTACCGACCTATTGATCCGGCCCTGTGAAGTTTGTAAGGTGACTTCAATCTTGTACCTTGTGGGCGCTAGCCCTGCTGGCGATGAGACGCTTGTGGACCACTGGCTTTTTGCTTGGCTGGCAAGCTCCCACAAATTCCTCCAAACGGGCCACACACGGCTCAGACTTCATCGGGCCGAATCTATAAGCAGTGATGGCGCAAAAAATTCAAACTTCAGCGTGCCGAATCAATAGGAAGTCAGGTAATCGCAGGTTGGCGGCTTCAGCCCCGACAAGGGCTCACGCCGAAGCCCTTCATATTGGAGGTGTGGGATGCCCAATGCGCTGCCCGTGTATTGCTGCAACCAGTGCGCCACTTGCACGATCAGGTCAGAAGGCTGCTGGAGGGGCAGGCCCAGGGCGTCGTGCTTGCCAACGATGCTGGGCCGTGCAGTTTCGTCCTTGAACAGCTCGCGCATTTGCTGCTCCACGCTGGGGGCGTTTTCTTCAATCACCAAGACCTCGCGCAAATCTTGTGCAAAGGCGTGCATGCGTGGGCTGTCGATGGGGTAGGTCAGGCCCAGTTTGAGCACGCGCACACCCGCTGCCGAGAGCGCCTCTTCGCTCAGGCCCAGGCGGCGAAACACTTCCATCAGGTCGTGGTGCGTCTTGCCTGCCGTGACGATGCCGATGTGGGCCTGCGGGCTGTCAATCACCCTGCAGTCAATGCTGTTGACCTGCGCAAACGCGGCCACGGCAGCCAATTTGTCTTGCTGGCGCGATGCGCTGCCCAGTGCAGGCAGATCGGGCCAGCGCTTGTGCTGCTCAGGGGCGACATGCCCGGTCTGGGTCTGCACGACTTGCGGGCTTTTCCAACCGTTCACTTGAATGTGGATTGCGGCCAGATCTACCGTGGCGCTGCTGTCCACCACTTCCGACAAGGTCGTCATGCCTACACAGGCGCCCGAGTAACGCGACAGCGCAAAGCCATACAGGCCAAAACTCATCAGCTCCGACACATCGGCGGGCGAGACCACCGGCATGTGCGAGAACTGGAACACCTGGTCACTGTGCGCGGGCCTGGCGGGTGACACGCTGGCGCGGTTTTCGCCCGCCACCACCAACACGCCGCCGTGGGGGGAGACGCCGAAGGCGTTGCCGTGTTTGAGCGCTTCGCTGGCCCGTTCGTCCCCAGGCCCCTTGCCGCACCACAGGGCAAACACGCCATCAACCGTGCGCGTGGTGTTGGGCGCCACCCGCTGCGTGTCCATCAATTGCATGGTCCCCAAGGCTTCATTGATGGCAGGCACAAATTCGATGCCCGCGTTTTGGAATTTCACCCCTTGCTGCCAGATGACCTGCTCCACCATGCCCAGCGGCGAGCCCCGGTAGCCGCTGATCAGACCCCGGGTGTTCAGGTGCTGGCGCTCGTCGTGCTGGCGCTGCATCAGCATCATGCGCACCAAGGCCTGTGTGCCGGATAAGAACACCTGGCCTTGTGGCGCCCAGATGTTGTCATGGAGTCGGTTGTCGCGCAGGAGGGGTGTTTCAAGGGCGTCGACAAGGGCTTTGTTCGGGGTGTTGTCAGGGCTTGTGTGCAGCATGAGGGTTTTGCAAATAGAGGGGTAAGAATAGGCCTCTATGTCAGGAATAAACACCCTGATTGATCCTTTTTATCTCCAATTTGGAGAATTAATTTCCATGAAACAATAAAATATAAGAATGAAAGACACTTATAGCCAAAAAATCCTGGAAGTCCTCCAGGAAGACTCACGCATGACCGTACAGCAAATCTCTGAACGTGTGGGCTTGTCCACCACGCCTTGTTGGAAACGCATCAAGGAGATGGAGGCGCAAGGCATCATCACCGGCTACACCGTGCGGGTGAACCGTAAAAAAGTGGGCCTGAGTCTGATGGTGCTGGCCGAGATCAATGTGAATCAGCACACCGAAAAAGCCGTGGCTGAATTCGAAGCCGCCGTGCAAGCCACGCCGCACATCGTGCATTGCTACTCCACCACCGGGCCAGCAGACTATGTGCTGACCATCATGGTGCAAGACATGGACGCCTATGAACATTTCCTGATGCAAACCTTGTTCAAGTTGCCCGCCGTCGCGCATGTGCGCTCCAGCATCGTGATGCGCGACATCAAGCAGGGAGCGTGTTTGCCCTTGTGATGGCGCTTTACACTTTGGCCCTTCCAATTTGGACCTTCCCCTCTGACATTCCCCATGCTTTCCACCCAAGACAAAATCCGCATCGACGACACCCGCATCGCCTCGGTGCGCCCCCTCATGACGCCCGCGCTGCTCGAAGAGCGCCTGCCTGCATCGCCCGCGCACCTGGCGCTGGTGGAGCGTTCGCGTCAGGACATCTCGAACGTGCTGCAGGGCCAAGATGACCGTCTGGTGGTGGTGGTCGGCCCGTGCTCGATCCATGACCACGACCAGGCCATTGCCTACGCCCGATTGCTCAAGGCAGAGGCCGACCGGCACGCCCAAGACCTGCAAATCGTCATGCGCGTGTATTTTGAAAAGCCTCGCACCACCGTGGGCTGGAAGGGCTACATCAACGACCCGCACCTGGACGGCAGCTTTGCCATGAATGAAGGCCTGGAGATGGCGCGCAAGTTGTTGCTGGACATCCTGGACCTGGGCCTGCCCGTGGCCACCGAGTTTCTGGACTTGCTCAGCCCGCAATACATCAGCGACCTGGTCACCTGGGGCGCGATTGGGGCGCGCACCACCGAAAGCCAGAGCCACCGCCAGCTGGCCAGCGGCCTGTCGTGCCCGGTGGGCTTCAAAAACGGGACGGATGGCGGCGTCAAAGTGGCGGCCGATGCGGTGGTGGCGGCCAAGGCGTCTCATGCCTTCATGGGCATGACCAAGATGGGCCATGCGGCGATTTTTGAGACACGCGGCAACCAGGACGTGCACATCATCTTGCGCGGCGGCAAGACCCCCAACTACTCGGCCGCCGATGTGGATGCCGCCTGCCAGGCGCTGCAAGCTTGCGGCATTGCGCCGCAGGTGATGGTGGACGTGTCGCACGCCAACAGCAGCAAGCAGCACGCCAAGCAGATCGAGGTGGCGCACGACGTGGCCGCTCAAATCGCAGCGGGCGACCACCGCATCATGGGCCTGATGATCGAAAGCCATCTGAACGAGGGTCGGCAAGACCTCCAAGAAGGCCAGCCCCTGGCGCATGGCGTGTCCATCACCGACGCCTGCATCAGCTTTGCGCAGACCACGCCGGTGCTGCAGGCGCTGGCGCAGGCGGTGCAAATACGGCGTGGGCAGCCATGAAGTCCTGCAAAACATGTAACAGTGCCTTGACCGCCATCGTCCGGCGGGCTTAAAGTGGCACCGCTGACGTCGGGAAACTGACTGAAGCATTTTTGGGGCGCATTCATGCGCCCCGCCCATCAGAACGACAACTCTTCTTTTGGGCATTTTTGGGGGTGATCCTCTCGTGACACGCCCATCAGCCCGACCAGTTCGCTGGTCGGGCTTGTCATTTGTGGGGCTGGTTTTTTTCAGCCGTGGGCAAATGTCGGACTTGTAGGTCGGTGGTCGAAGACCCCGACGTGGGGCTTGTTCGAGCCCATGAGGTCACGGCTCGTGCTGCGCCAGGTACATGCCCCCGGCCAGCTCGTTGGGGTTGAACATCGGCGAGGTGCGGGTGCTTTCCAGGTCGATGCCCATGCGCAGCGCCTGAGACAGGCCGCTCAGATCATCGGCCAGCGCCCTCAGCACATCGTCCATGGACAGCAGGCCCAACAAGCGGCCATTGGGTTCGGTCACAAACACACGCCGCACGCCGTGCTTTTGCATGGCCGCAATGGCTTCATGCACCGTCGCGCTGCCGGGCACGCCAATGAGCTGTGCATGGCTGTATGCCCCAATAGGCAGCTCGCCCGGCAAGCGCCCTTGCGCCAGTAAATTGACCACCAGATCGCGGTCGGTCACCACGCCCACGACGCGCGCCGGGTCTTCCGGGTCGGTCAGGGCCAAGGCCCCAACATGGTTGACGCGCATGAGTTCGGCGGCTTTTTGGACCGAGGCTTCAGAGCTGACAGAGAGGATGTCGCGTTGACACAAGCTGGACAGGTTCATGACGCACGGCTTTCAGAATGAAAGTCCCGATACTGGTCAGTGGGTCTGGGCCTGTCGGTTCGTTCAGACACTTTGGTTGACGCCGAGTTGTTCAACAATGCACAGCTGTTGTCACTGATCGGAGTTTCATGATTCAGGATTCCTTTTGCGTCAGCCTGGACCGGGATGCGGTCTGCCGTGCCCTGGAGCAGGAGATGGGCCGCCCGGAGGTTTTTGCGCTGGTGCGTGAGCGTTGCGACTACCTGTTTTCAGCGTCCCCGGTGTTCGTGGCCAGTGCCCACTTGCAGCGCATGCAGGCGCTGATCGAAGCGGTGGAAGCGGCCGTTGCCCATCCGATCTATCAACAAACCGTGCTGGCGCGTGCACCCCACATTGCCAGCTGGTCTGGTGGCGGCGCCAAAGGGGTGTTTCTGGGCTACGACTTTCATGTGTCCGAAGCGGGCATGGGCTTGATCGAAATCAATACCAACGCCGGTGGCGCCATGCTCAACGCGGTGCTGGCGCGGTCTCAGCGGGCCTGCTGCGACAGGATGGCACCGTTCATACCCACGGCTCAGGCCGTGCATGCGCTCGAAATGCGATTTGTCCAGATGTTCCAGCAGGAATGGGCGCTGGCCAGGATGCCCCGGCCCCTGCGTACGGTGGCCATTGTGGACGAGCAGCCGCAGGCGCAATACCTGTACCCGGAGTTCCTGCTCTTCAAATACCTGTTTGAGCACCATGGCTTGCGCACCGTGATCGTGGACCCGACAGAACTGAGCTACAACCAGGGCGTGCTGCGTGCAGGCGATGTGCCCATTGATCTGGTTTACAACCGGCTCACGGATTTTTATCTCGAAAGCCCCGATTGCTCAGTCTTGCGTCAGGCCTACCAACGACAGGCCATTGTGCTGACGCCTCATCCCCGGGCGCATGCTTTGTATGCCGAAAAACGCAATCTGGGGCTGCTGTCGAATGCGGCATTTTTGCAGCGGCTGGCGCTGGCACCACAGCACCAGCAGTCCTTGCTGGAGATGATTCCCAAATCCGAGACGGTGGACGCCGCCAATGCACAACGCTTGTGGACCGAGCGCAAGCAGCTGTTTTTCAAGCCCTTTGCAGGTTATGGCGGGCGTGCAGCCTATCGGGGCGACAAGCTCACACACCGGGTTTGGCAAGACATTGCCGCAGGGGGTTACATCGCGCAGCACAGGGTGGCGCCAGGGCACATGCGCATCCCAGTCGAGCCGGGCAGCGAACGGGTGATGAAATTCGACGTGCGCCAGTATGTTTATGACGCCAAGGTGTTGTGGTCGGCGGCCCGGGTCTATCAGGGCCAGACCACCAATTTCAGAACTCTGGGCGGTGGCTTTGCGCCTGTGTACGAATGGCCCGCGGGCGCCACCATCCCTGACGGGCCATGAAACGGCAGTGCGCGCAGATCACCCCAGACTCAGATCCATCTTGCATCCAGGCTTGGGCGTTGGCCTCATGTCGAGCCTGAAGCCGCCGAGCTACAAAAGCCCTCGTAGGTCGGCGCCGTCAGGTCCGACGCTTGTCCGCTTCGGCGCAGGTCCATGTCGGCGCTGTTGCCGCCGATCTACAACGGGTATGAAGATTGAAGCCTTCACTGGGCCGCGTCACTGGGGGCTGGCGTGTCGACCTGAATCGCCCCACGCCGAATCTGGTCGCGCTCCAGGCTTTCAAACAAGGCTTTGAAGTTGCCCTCGCCAAAGCCCTCGTCGGCTTTGCGCTGGATAAACTCGAAGAAGACGGGTCCCAGCAGGGTTTGGCTGAAGATCTGCAAGAGCAAACGCTTCTCGCCATGGGCCGTGGAGCCGTCCATCAAGATGCCGCGCGTCTGCAACTCGGCCACGGGCTCGCCATGGCCCGGCAGGCGCTCTTCTAGCATCTCGTAATAGATGTCGTTTGGCGCAGTCATCAGCGGGATGCCGGCCATCTGCAGCGCGTCCACGCTTTTCAAGAGGTCGTCGGTGAGCAGCGCGATGTGCTGGATGCCCTCGCCATTGAACTGCATCAAGAACTCTTCGATCTGGCCCCCGGTCTTGCCCGACTCTTCGTTCAGCGGGATGCGGATCATGCCGTCCGGAGCCATCATGGCCTGGCTGGTCAGGCCCGTGTACTCGCCCTTGATGTCGAAGTAACGAATCTCCTGGAAGTTGAACAGTTTTTCGTAAAAACCGCTCCAGTACGCCATGCGCCCTTTGTAGACGTTGTGCGTCATGTGGTCGATCAGCTTCAGGCCGTGCCCGGGCGGGTGGCGGTCCACGCCCTCGATGAATTCAAAGTCGATGTCGTAGATGCTCTTGCCGTCTTCAAAGCGGTCAATCAAATACAAGGGCGCGCCGCCAATGCCTTTGATGGCAGGCAGGCGCAGCTCCATCGGGCCTGTAGGAATGTCAACCGGTTGCGCTCCCAGTGCCAGGGCACGCTCATACGCCTTGTGCGAATCCTTCACCCGAAACGCCAGCGCACAGGCGCAAGGGCCGTGCTCGGCAGCAAAGTAACCGGCCAGGCTTTTGGGCTCGCGGTTGACGATGAAATTGATGTCGCCCTGGCGGTAAAGCACCACGTCTTTGGAACGGTGCTTGGCCACCAGCGTGAAGCCCATTTTTTCAAACAGGGGCTCCAGGGTGTTGGCGATGGGGGAAGCAAACTCGACGAACTCGAAACCACACAAACCCATGGGGTTGTCAAACAAATCGGTCATGAAAATCTCCAGCAATGATCGGGACCGCACTGCTGACTGAGCGCGGCCCGAATTGAAATCGGTCAAACAAAAGGGAAGACGCTTAAGAAGCCTGCGGCGGTGCGCAAGGCTTGCCCCGCGTGCTGCGCGCGAGGTGGATACCGAAAATCAAAACCTGGATGGACATGCGTCGATTGTGATGGGCATCGAGGGGATTGGCAAGAAAACAAGTTTCAAGCTACTGCTTTCAATGCACGCAGCTGATCAATCTCTGCAGCGCTCATGCCCAAGCCGCGCAGCAGTTCGTCGGTGTTTTCGCCTTGATGGGGCGGTTGATGACGCACCCCCAAACGCTGGCCACCCATGGTGAAGGGCAGCAAGGCGGCAGGGGCGCTGTGGCCCGCCTTGGCGCCATCGGTCAATCGCACATCGGCCAAGCCGCCGGTGGCTTGCAGGTGCGGGTCGTCAAACAGTTCTTCGGGTTTGACGATGGGCGCAAAGGGCAGACCGGCTTGTTCAAAAATGGCTGTCAGCTCGGCCGCCGTGAAGGCCTCCAGTCGGCGGCGCAATTCGGGGATGAGCTCGGCACGCAAAGACACGCGGGCGTTGTTGTCAAAGTAGCGCGCATCGGCCTTGAGGTCGGCAAAACCCAGCACATCACAGAAAGTGGCCCACTGCGCATCGCTCACCGCTGCCAGAAAAATCTGCTCACTGTTCTTGACCGTGAACACGTCGTACACCGCCCAGGCCGAGATGCGGTTGGGCATGGGCTCGGCCGCCTTGCCGGTGATGGCGTACTGCAACATGTGCTGGCCCACCAAAAACACGTTGTTTTCAAACAAGGCCGACTGGATCTCTTGCCCGCGCCCGGTGATGCCGCGCTGGATGAGTGCGCCCAGCACGCCAATCGCACCAAACATGCCGCCCATGATGTCGTTCACGCTGGTGCCTGCGCGCAAAGGGTCGCCCGGACGCCCGGTCATGTAGGCCAGGCCGCCCATCATTTGCACCACCTCGTCCAGCGCTGTGCGGTGGTCATACGGCCCCGGCAAAAAGCCCTTGAGGCTGGCGTAAATCAGCTTGGGGTTGCTGGCCGACAGGCTGGCGTAGTCCAGGCCGTACTTGGCCATGGAGCCGGGCTTGAAGTTCTCGGCCACCACGTCGGCGGTGGCACACAAGCGGCGCGCCACCTCGGCGCCTTCGGGTGACTGCAGGTTGAGTTTTATGCTCTTTTTGTTGCGGTTGAACATCGGGAAAAAACCCGCGCCCGAGCCCAGCAAATGCCGTGTGCGGTCGCCCTCGATGGGCTCAACCTTGATGACCTCGGCCCCCATGTCGGCCAGCACCATGCCGCAGGTGGGGCCCATGACCATGTGGGTGAACTCGACGACGCGCAGGCCTTCGAGGGGGAGTTTTCGGGCGGGAGCGTTCATGTGCAGACTCAGCGGTAAAACGCTTCGACCTGCCCTTTGAGCTTGATCAGCAGCGGCTGGCCTTTGCGGTCCAGCGTTTTGCCTGCGGGCACCTTGACCCAGCCTTCGCTGATGCAG
This sequence comes from Limnohabitans sp. DM1, assembly GCF_001269385.1. Classification (GTDB taxonomy): domain Bacteria; phylum Pseudomonadota; class Gammaproteobacteria; order Burkholderiales; family Burkholderiaceae_C; genus Limnohabitans_A. Next base: position 44,064 of record NZ_CXOO01000054.1, read on the forward strand.
TATTCCTCGACGTCGGTGCGGTCTTTGCCGTTGAAGCGGATGCCGATGTCGTGCTCGAACACGGCGCGGTTGTGAAAAGGGCTGCGCGCGTCAATGGACAGGTGATCGGGCAATTCGGGGCGCTGGGTGGCTTCGGTCATGGGGATGGGGGTGTGATGGAAAAACGAGGCCTGATTTTCCACCATTTACACCGCCGCCACGGCGGGCAGCGCCCCTTGAGGTGGCACAATCGCCGGTCCTCAAAATGCAGGGCGTCCGTTGGGCGTTGCTGCTTTCCGCTTTGCAGCACCGGCCCGTGCTTCGTTTGTTTTGCTCATGACCCCCACGTTTTCCGGCACGCTCGGCATTGATTTTGGCACCTCCAACTCGGCCATCGCCTGGGCCGACCCGCAGGGCAAGGCCCGTCTGATTCCTCTGGAAGGCCAGGCCCTGGCCATGCCCACCGCTGTGTTTTACAACGCCGAAGAGGGCAGCACGCACTTCGGGCGCGAGGCCATTGGCCACTATCTGGAGGGCACCGAGGGCCGCTTGATGCGTTCACTCAAAAGCCTGCTGGGCAGCCCTTTGCTGCAAGAGACCACGCTCATCAACCACCAGCAGATCAGCTTCCAGGACATCATCGGCACTTTTTTGACGGCGCTGCGCGAACGCGCCACCGGGGCGCTGGGCTTTGCGCCCACCCAGGTGGTCATGGGCAGGCCCGTGCACTTTGTGGACGATGACGCCCAGCGCGACGCACAGGCCGAGGCCTCGCTGCGCCAGGCGGCGCAAGCCGTGGGTTTTGAAGACGTGTCGTTTCAGCTGGAGCCGATTGCCGCAGCCCTGGATTACGAACGCCGCCTGACCCAGGACAGCACCGTGCTGGTGGTGGACTTAGGGGGAGGCACGTCTGACTTCACCGTGGTGCGACTGGGGCCTGAGCGCATGCAGCAGACCGACCGCAGTGCCGACATTTTGGCCACCACGGGCGTGCACATTGGCGGCACCGATTACGACCAGAAGCTGAGCCTGGAGCAGGTCATGCCCTTGCTCGGTTACCGGCACATCGGCCCGGAGCTGCGCGAAGTGCCCAGCCGGGTGTTTTTTGACCTCTCGACCTGGCACCTGATCCACTGGCAATACCAGCCCAAGGCCATGGCCCATGCCAAAACCCTGCGCAGCAACTACACCGACCCGCGCCTGCATGAGCGCCTGATGCAGGTGCTGGCCGAGCGGCACGGGCACCACATCGCGCATGAGGTCGAGCAGGCCAAAATTCGCGGCTCGGTGTCGGATGCGGACACGGCCATAGACCTGAGCTGCCTGGCGCGTGACTTGCAAGCGCCCCTGGGTGTGGCCCACATGCAAGCCCATCTGGCCCCCTTGCTGGCGCGCACCGTGGCGTGTGCGCGCGACTGTGTGGCGCGTGCCGGTTTGCAAGTGCAGCAGATCGACGCCATCTATTTGACCGGCGGGTCTTCGGCGCTGCGCACCTTTCAACGGGTCTTGCAAAGCGAGTTCCCGGGCGTGCCGCTGGTGGAAGGTGACCTGTTCGGCGGCGTGGCCTCTGGCCTGGCTTACAGCCGTTGAGGGGAAAAGGGAAAGGGCTGTGAATCGTGCGCCTGCAAAAAAGCGTCTGCTGCCCATTGTGTAACACCTCATCGTCGTTTACGGGGCGGCCGCAGGCAGGGTGAATCTGAAGACGGTGCCTTTGGGCTGTTGGGCTTCAAATTCGAGGTGGCCGCCGTGCTGTTCCACCACCGTGCGGCACAGGCTCAGGCCCAGGCCCATGCCTTCGGCTTTGGTCGTGAAAAACGGGGTGAACAGCTGCGTGGCCACGTCCGCTTCGATGCCTGTGCCCACATCGGTCACGGCAAATTCGACCCAGCTTTGCTGGGCCTTCAAGGTCACGCGTTTGGCCTGCAGCACCAGCACCCGGTCCAGGCAGTCGGGCCTGTCCATGGACTGCATGCCGTTGCGCGCCAGGTTCAGCAGCACCTGCTCGACCATGGTGCGGTCGCACCACAGGGCGGGCAGTTTGGGCTCCACGCGTGTCAGCACCCGCACTTGCAGCTTGCGCGCTTGCAGGTTGACCAGGGGCGCAATGGCGTCCAGCAAGGCTTGCGGGGCCACGGCTTCGCGGGCCTGATCGCGGCGGCGCACGAAGTCGTGCACGCTGTTGATCACCCGCCCGGCCCGGCCCGCCTGCTCGGCAATGCGGCGCAGCGCCATGTGCACGTCTTCCAGGGTTTGCGGCTGTGCCCCGGGGTCGCGCAGCAGGTTGAGCGAGCCGTTGGCATAGCTGGCAATGGCGGCCAGCGGCTGGTTCAGCTCGTGGCTCAGCAGCGAGGCCATCTCGCCCACGGTCGCCAGGCGGGCGGTGGCCTGCAGGCGTTCCTGGCTGGCGCGCGAGAGTTCTTCCACCCGGCGCTGCTCGCTGATGTCGATGACCGCGCCCATCCAGCCGGTCTGCTCGCCTTGCACGCTGATGAGCGGCGCCTCGATGATCAGCACCGGAAAGCGCGTGCCGTCCTGGCGCATGAATACCGACTCGAAACCCTCACGCGGCGGCGCATTGCCCGCCAGCCGGATGGCCTGGCGCTGCTGGTATTCGTCCACCATCTCGGGGGGCCAATAGGGCATGGGGGCATTGCGGCCCAGCAAGTCTTCGGCTTCCCAGCCCACCATCTGGCAAAACGCCGGGTTCACATAGGTGATGCGCCCTTGCTGGTCACGCGCGCGCAGGCCGGTGACCAACGAATCTTCCATGGCCTTGCGAAAAGCCAGGGCCTCGGCCAGGTCGCGTTCGGCCTTCAGACGCCGGCGCGAGTCCTTGACCAGCAGCACCATCACCGTGATCAGCGCAATTGACATGCCCGTCACCAGCGCGGTGAGCACGTTGGGAAACAGGTCGGGCTCGGCGCGCCGCCCGTCCATGCGCAGCACCAGGGTGTGGCCCGGCAAATCCAGCAGTTGCTGGGTGGTGAACATGCGCAAGCCCCGGCGGTGTGCACCGGTGATGGCCAGCCGTGTGCCATCGGGCTCGACAAATGACATCTCGTTGCGCCGCCCAAAGGTGGCCCCCACGCGTTCGGCCAGCAGCTCTTGCAGACCGTAGGTCACCACCGTGAAGCCCACCAATTGGCCCAGTTGCAGCTGCGGCAGGCACAGCTCCATCACTTCCATGCCCAGCCCGTCGGACTGCGGCAAAAAGTAAGTGCTTGAATAAGCCGGGCCATTGAAGCGGCGTGCCCGTTGGCAGGCTTGCAAGGCATCATTGGCCACTTCTTGTCGGGGCGTGCGTTCAAAGGCCGGGGCGCGCAGGGGTGAGTCGGCATGCTGGTGCACATGCCACTGGGGGTCGCGCCATTCCACGCGCAGCCACTCGCGGTTTTGCCGCAACAAAGCCAGCGCGGCGGCCTGCCTGAATTCTGCCGATTGCGCTTGCAGGGCCTGCACGGCCTGCACATGGCGCGACAAGCTGCTGCGCAAATCGCTCACCGCGTCGGCCGCGTCGCGCTCCAGCTCGGCTTGCACCTGGCTGGCTTCGTAGCGTCCGGCCAGCCACACCAGGGTCACCAGCACGGCAATCACCAGTGCCACCAGCGCCGCCCACAAAGAGCGCCGCCGCAAACTCCAGGGCGATGCGCTTTCAGCCGCAGTCCAGGACGCCAAAGCCCTGCGCAGACGATTGCCCATCCTGTCACGCATGGCTGCGATCCGGTGAGGGTCGAAGGTCGTGCCCAGCGTCAAGGTTTGTCATACAGGTGTGTGATCTGTAAGAGGGTGTTCTGTAGGAGCTTGCCCTGCAAGCGAAACGCCTGCGGACCGCAAGTGCACTATGGCCAGCAGGGCTGGCTCCTGAAAGACACGAAAAATCGAACACCCTGTGCTTCATGGCGTGCGCGGTGTGGAGGTGGGGGGTGGCACCGGCGTTTCCAGGCGCGTGACGCGGGGCTCGGCCCAGCTGCCGTCGATCAGGAATTCCTGCGTGTTGGCGCGGGTCAGCGGAGTTTGCAAAAACAGCTGCGCCAAAAACGAGGTCAGGCCCACCAAGGGGTTGACCGTAATGCCTGCCACCAAAGACGCGGTGCCCGCGTCCAGCTCGGGCAGGATCAGCACATGCAGTTTTTGCGTTTCGTGGGCGATGTCGGCCAGGCCTTCGAGCTGTACCACCGCGTTGACGCCCTTGATTTGCAGGTTTCGGGTGTGCGCAATGCCTTGCAAAATGCTCACATCACCTTGCACCGAATCGAAGGCAAAGCCCTCGGAAAACACGTCCCGAAAATCCAGCAACAAGCGCCGTGGCAAGGCCTGCAAGCTCAGCACGCCCAGCAACTTGGCCGCGCCTGCATCGGCCTTGAGGAACTGGCCGCGCCCCATCTTGAGGGCGAATTGTCCGTTCAGACTGGGGTAATGCAGCGCCAGGGGCGAGCCCTGCCAGCCGATGCGTCCTTCGATCTGGCCACTGCCACCGCGCAAAGCCCCAGGTGTGCCCAGGCGCGTGAGCAGGGCGCCAGCGTTGTTCACGTCCAGGTAGAAATTCATCTCGGTGTGGCGTGCACTTTTGCCGTCGGCCGCTGTGAGCCATTTGCCCGAACTGCGCAGCGTGGCCTCGGGCACGCTCAGGTCGAATTTGTTGAGTTGCCATTCGCGCACCGATTCGCGCAGCAATGGGCTGCGCGTGCGCGGTGGGGCGCTGTTGACGGCTTCAATCTCCACGCGGCCGAGCTTTTTGCCGCGCAATTCCAGCTGCTCGACCACGATGTCCAGTGCAGGCAGGTTGACGGGTGGGGCCTCCAGCAGGGCCTCCACTTCGACCACGCTGGACGGCGGCAGGTTCAGCCGCGCCAGCCGTGCATACAACTGGCCGGGCTGCTCTTCGGTGGCTTGGCGATAGGCCAAATGCCCGCTCAGTTCGCGGGCGTCTACATTGACGCGCCAGGTCAGGTCATCGCGTGTGCCCCCGGCCACGACCTGGTGCAAGCTGCGCCCATCGGCCGTGAGCGTGCCCGTTTGCAGTGTGAAGCGGGTGGGCCCATAACTTTGCAAGCCAGCGGACAGGGTGGGGCGCGCGGTGGGGGGGGCGGTGGCGCTCGACCCAGCAGAAGTCACCGACGCACTCCTTGTACCTGCTGCCTCGGCCCACAGCGCCTGCCACGCGTCCACCGACAACTGCTGCAGCGCTACTGTGGCCAAGACACCCGCATCGGGCAGGGGCTGATTCTGAACGCCGGTGGTGCCCAAGCTCAGGCTACCGCGCAAAACCACCGGGGCCGGGCCCGACAGGTCGCGCAGGTAATGGGCCGAAGCGATGCGCCCCAGCTCCAGCTGGATCTGGTCGCGCAGCTGGGTGCCCTGGCCCACCCCCCGGTCCAGAACCTGGGTGCGCAGCGACAGCGGCAAGCTGCTGGCCGCGCTCTTGCCCAGCGGCGCAGGCAGCTTCAGCGCCAGGCCGTCCAGCGTGCTGTGCAGCGAGACCTCGGGCTGGCCGTGGCGCCAGCCCAGCGTGGCGCTGTAACTGGTGCTGCCGCTGGCGTGTTGGGCCAGCAGGCCCGCCAAGGGCACGTCCTTGGCTTCGCGCAGGCCCTCGGCGCTGATCTGGCCGTGTACGCGCAGCAGCACGGCCGGCTCACCGGTGTTGTCCGCCACCGGGCGCATGCCGCCTTCAATGCGCACCGGCCCGCCCAAAAGCCGCGCTTGCACGCCTTGCAGGGCAAATCCGCTTTCGGAAAACTGCAGCGTGCCCTGGACCTTGCCCAGCATGGGCGTGCCGGGCGTCAGGTGCACATCGTTGCCTGCCAGCTGCACGCTGCCTTGCACCTTGCTGCTGGTCAGGGCTTGCAGCGGAAGGCTGAGTTTCAGGCGGGTTTGCAGCGTGCCGCTGGCCTGCGCCTCGTGCAGCACGCCGCCCAGCAGGCGGTCCAGAGGCGACTGCTGCACCACCGCCAGCATCGGGGCCGCCGGGCCTTTGCTGTCCAGGGACACATTCACCGTGGGTTTGTGCAACAGGTCAGCAATCTCGGCCTGCCCCCCGCTCAGCACCGGCGCCGTGCGGCCTTCACCAAAGCGTGCTGACGCATCGGACAGCTTCAGTCCCAGGCGGTCAAACACCAGCTGGCCATTGAGGCCTGTCAGGCGCGGCCAGGGCAGGCTTTTGGGCGGGACGGAAGCGGGGGTGAAAGCCGCAGGCACATAGTCAAAATCGACATCACGCAGCCGCCCGGCAAAACGGAACTCGCCCTCTTTGGCATTGGCAAAGGGCAGCTGCGACACATCGCCCTTGATTTTGACCTGCACGTTGTTGTAGCTGCCCTTGAGCAGCGCATCGCGCACATAGTGGCGCACCTGCGCAGGCAGCGTGGTGGGCAAATAGCGGTGGGCACGGGCAGCATGGATCTGCGTGAACTGGCCTTGCAAATCCAGCACACCCGCGCCTTGCACCGGGGCCGCACTTGGGGCTTGTTCTTGGCCTGGCACTTTCACCTTGGGGGCACTGTGCCACTGGCCATGCCATTGGCCTTGCAGATCGGCATTGGCAAATTTGAGCTGCCACTGCGGCACGTCCCAGCGGCCGTTCAATCGTTTCCAGGTGGCATCGGCTTTCAGGCTGCGCACAGGCACCTCGGCCTCTTCGAGCACGCCGGGCAGAAACAGGGCCGAGCCTTCGCCCATGTTCAGCTGCACGCGACCACTTGCTTCACTCAGGTCCAGCTTGACTTGTGCGCCGCGCACGCCGGGCCAGGCCGGTAGTGGGGGCGTGGCTGTGGCGGGGGCTGTTGGGGGGCTGGTTGTTGCGGTTGATGTGGTTGATGCGGATGCGGAAGGTGGTTGAGCTGGCCCGCTCAAGGCACCTTGGACATGCCCAGAACCATGGGCCACATCCCATGCCGCTGGCGGCAGGTGCAGCCGGTTCAGGCTGGCCTGTGCGCTGTAGGTGCTGGGCGCTTGCCAGTCGCCCTGCCAGCGCAGTTGCAGGGCGGCCAATTCGCCACTGATCTCGTGCTGGGCCAGTGTTGTGGCCAACACCTCGGGCAAGGGCAGGTGCAGGGCCACTTCGCGCAGGGCCTGCAAGTCCAGGTGGTCGGCCTGCAAACGGCCCCGCGCCGGGGTGCTGCCTTGGGCGTGGGTGTAATCCAGGGCCATGTTTCCGCCCGGCCAGGCCAGGTCGTGCGCGCTGATGTGCGAACTGGCAAAGGCCAGGTCGCGGGTGGACACCTCAAAACCGCTGTCGCTCAGCCGCCCGGCCACGCGCCCCGACAGGCGTTCAAACACCAAGGGGCTGCGCGCCTCCAGGGTTGAGGTCGGTGCTGGCGCTTGTAAATGTGTCGGTGAGTGCGCCTGCAAGTTCGCCTGCAAATCCGTCAGGTTCACATCGGCCGTGCCCCCGGTCCACTGGCCCAGTGCCACATCGCTCCACAGCCGCACAGCCCCTTGCCCACTGAGGATCTGCAGACCCTGGGGCAGGGCGCGCTGCAGTTGCGGCCCCAGTTGCTGCTGCAATTGGGGCAAATCGACGTGCGAAAAATAGGCATACACCTGGCCCGACCAGTCAGCCAGGCGTCCGGGATGCGTGGACAAAATGCCGCGCCGCATGCGCGCCATGGCCACAAATCGCGCCCCCCAGGCCTCGGGCGGCGTGGCGTCCAGGCGCAGATCGTGGTGTCGACGCGAATTGCGCAGCACCAGGTCCAGCTCACGCAAGGCCAGGGTTTGGGGCGCGGTCTGTGGCAGGGATGGGGGTCTTGCGGCCAGCTCATCGGTCCAGTGCACCGTGCCGCCGCGCACGATCACCTCGCGCTGCGCAAACAGCCAATCGGCGCTTTGGCTGTCGCCTTGCGGGCTGTGCTGGAGTTCCAGCCCGGCCACCTGCCAGTGGCCCTGGGCCGTGCGCCGCACATCCAGCTCGGGTGCATCCAGCACCAGTTGCTCCAGGCTCAGGCTCAGCACCGAGCGCACGCTGATGGCCACCAGCACCCGGGGCAGGCGCAAGGCGGTGCGCCCCTGCGCGTCCAGCAGCTCGATCTCGCGCAGCTCAAAAGAAGGGGCCCAGCCGGTCGATTCGGCCGTCAACTGACCGATGCGCACCGGTACCCCGATGCTTTGCCCGGCCAAGCGCTCCAGGGCGGGGCGGTACTCGCCGATTCGCGGCACAATCCACAAATGCAGTACCCCCCAGGCCATGCCCAGCAACAGTCCCAGGCTCAGCAAACCCCAGGCCACCACCCGCCAGCAACGGGCCCACACAGCGGTCAGACGGGGAAATCGGGGCAAAGTCAGCACAAAAGTTTTGAATCAGAAAGTCAGCAGGAATTATGACCGGCAGCCCAACCCCAGGCAGTGACCCAGCGCGCCTTGGTGCATTCCCCGATTCAGGGGCCTCGTATTCCCGCTTTGTGCAGCGCCTCCAGCGCCGTTATGCTGACTGGCTGGCCCTGTTGCCCCCGGGCCAACCCACCCGCGACAGCCTGTACGCCACCTTCAAGACCCTGAGCGCCAAAGGCCTGGACACTGGCGCTGCCCTGCGTGTGCTGCGCCAGCTCACCCTGGAGCGGCTCATCTTGCTCGACTGTAGCCGTCGCCTGCCCCTGGAGGTGGTCACCCACAGCATGACCTGGCTGGCCGAAGTCACGCTCGATATCGCCTGGCAGCAAGTGATGGCCGATCTGGACAGCCTGCATGGCACGCCCACCAAGGCCAACGGCGAGCGGGCCGAGATGTGGATCATCGGCATGGGCAAGCTGGGCGCCCGCGAGCTGAACGTGTCGAGCGACATCGACCTGATTTATGTCTACGACGAAGACGGCCAGACCCTGGGCAACAGCGAAGGCCGCAACAAGGTCTCGTGCCAGGAGTACTTCACCCGCGCCGTCAAGCGCATGTACGCCCTGATCGGCGACACCACCGAACACGGCTTTGTGTTCCGGGTGGACTTGGCCCTGCGCCCCAACGGCAACTCTGGCCCCAGCGTGGTCTCGCTCGATGCCCTGGAAGAGTATTTGCTGGTGCAAGGCCGCGAGTGGGAGCGTTTTGCCTGGATGAAAAGCCGTGTGGTGGCGCCCCGCAGTGCCATGCTCAATGGCTCGGCCCAGGCGCTGCGCGGCGTGGTGCTGCCTTTTGTGTTCCGCCGATATTTGGACTACAACGTGTTCGAGTCGCTGCGCACGCTGCACCAGCAAATCCGCGACCACGCGGCCAAGCGCAGCGCGGGCCACCCCGAACGCGCCAACGACGTGAAGCTGTCGCGCGGCGGCATCCGCGAGATCGAGTTCACGGTGCAGCTGCTGCAGGTGGTGCGCGGCGGCCAGTTCCCAGAGCTGCGCACCCGCCCTACCTTGGACGCCCTGCAGCGCGTGGCCAAAGCCGGGCTCATGCCGCAGGCCACGGCCGACGCGCTGGGCGCGGCCTATGTGTTTTTGCGCCAGGTGGAGCACCGCATCCAGTACCTGGACGACCAGCAAACCCATGTGCTGCCCACCCGCGACGACGACCTGGCCTGGATCGCGCAGACGCTGGGACACCCCAATGCCTGCGCTTTTTTGAGCGAGCTGGACGCGCACCGCGAGGTGGTGGCGCAAGAGTTCGACATCTTGCTGGGCGGCGACCGCGAATGCAAAACCTGCAATGGCAAGAACGGCAAAAACAGCCGCGAACACGCCGAGCTGGACGCGGTGCTGGGCGACTTCAGTGGCCCGGTGCGCGAGCGCCTGGCGCAGTGGGCCGACAACCCGCGCGTGCAGTCGTTGCGCGACGACGCCCGGGGCCGCCTGATGCGCCTGCTGCAGCGCACCGCCCAGTGGCTGGACGTGGGGCGCGTGAGCGAAGAAGCTGTGCTGCGCATGGCCGACTGGATCGAGCCGCTGCTGCGCCGCGAAAGTTATTTGGCCCTGATGCTGGAGCGCCCTTCGGTGCACGAACGCTTGCTGCGCCTGCTGGGCGCGGCCAAGTGGCCTGCCCGCTACCTGCTGCAACACCCGGGTGTGATCGACGAGCTGGCCGGGGGCAACCTGTTTGACAGCCGCTTTGATGCCGCCGAATTCGAGGCCGAGTTGCAAGCCCGCCTGGTGGCGCTGCAGCGCACGGGCGAAGACGACGAGGAAAGCCTGCTCAATTTGCTGCGCCGCGCCCACCATGCCGAGCAGTTCCGCACCTTGGCGCGTGACGTGGAAGGCGTGCTCACGGTGGAGCAAGTGGCCGACGACCTGAGCGCCCTGGCCGATGCCGTGCTGCGCGTGACGGCCCGCTGGTGCTGGAGCCGCCTGAAAACCCGCCACCGCGAAGAGCCGGCCATTGCCATCATTGGTTACGGCAAGTTGGGTGGCAAGGAGCTGGGCTATGGCAGCGACCTGGACATCGTGTTCGTGTACGAAGACGAGGACGAACGGGCCCAGGAAATCTACGCCGCCTATGTGCGCAAACTCATCAACTGGATGACGGTGAAAACGGCCGATGGCGACCTGTACGAAATCGACACGGCGCTGCGGCCCAACGGCAACTCGGGCCTGTTGGTCACGCGCTTTGAGGCTTATGCCGACTACCAGCAGCAGCGCGGCAGCAACACCGCCTGGACCTGGGAGCACCAGGCCATGACCCGCGCCCGCTTTGTCATGGGCTTGCCCAGCCTGGCCCCGCAATTTGACACGGTGCGCCACGCCGTCATCAGTGCCCCGCGCGATGCGGCCAGCCTGAAAGCCGAAATCGTGGCCATGCGCGACAAAGTGCGCCAGGGCCACCCGGTCAAGGCCGAGCGCTTTGACGTGAAACACAGCCCTGGCGGCATGGTGGACGCGGAGTTTGCCGTGCAATACCTGGTGTTGCTGCATACCGCCGCCCACCCGGAGTTGGCCGACAACGTGGGCAACATTGCCCTGCTGATTCGCGCCGAGGCTGTGGGGTTGCTGCCTCTGGGCATGGGGCAGGCCGCCGCCAACGCCTACCGCGAGCTGCGCCGGGTGCAACACCGCGCCCGCCTGAACGAAGAGCCCACCGACGTGCCGATGGCCAGCTTGGCCAGCGAGCGCGATGCGGTGCTGGCGCTGTGGCGCGTGGTGATGGGCTGAGCGCGGCCCGCTCTCCTGCCTCATGCTTTCATGCCCGAGGGCCTGGCCAAGCGTCAGACAGGCTTGAAAAATGCAAACAAGTCAACACAAAAGAGACTAATTTCTCAATTTATGAGACTTAAAGTTTTATAGGTGTCAAAATCCGACTCTTCAGAGCCCAATTGCGCGCTGGGAGTCGGCCATGAAAAGATCTTTCTCACCCTACAAAATACAACGGGTTTCCCTGTTGTTGGCGTCCACTTGCGTTTTGCCCGTCGCTTGGGCGCAAAACATGGCGCAGTCACCAACCACCTACCCTCCTGTCCAGGTGGTGGACACGGCCCTCGAATACCGCCAGTTTGAAAAGGTCGAAATCACCGGCTCGTCCATCGTGCGCAAGGAGCAGACCCAGGCCCTGCCGGTGCAGGTGATCACGCGCGACGACATCCGGCGCTCCGGCGCCAGCAGCATGGTTGACGTGCTGCACAAGCTGCCCATCATGTCCATGGTGGTCAACAGCGCCGCCATGACCACAACCATTGGCGGTTACACCACGGCCTCCTTGCGCGGCTTGCCCGCCGGAACGCTGCTTTTGCTCAATGGCAAACGGCTGTCCTCTTATGGTCGCCAAAGTGTGTTCGGTGTGGACCGGCCCAGTGTGGACATCAACACCGTGCCTTTGTCGGCCATTGAAAAAATCGAGATCCTGTCGGACGGGGCATCGTCGCTCTACGGATCGGATGCCATCGCGGGGGTGATCAACATCATCACGCGCACCGAGCAAAAGGGTTTTGAAATCGCGGCGGAAACATTGGGCACCTCGCAAGGCGGTGGCCAAGGCCATCAAATCACCTTGAACGCGGGCAAGGGCAGTTTGAGAAAAGATGGCTACAGCCTGCGGCTGACGGCCGAGTTGTTTCATCGGGACCCGTTGCAAGGCAGCGAGCGACCCCAATACGCCCAAGGCCGGTATGTGGTGGAGCGCGATGGGCAGCAGTACGCCATCGACGGCGGACGCCTGACCTCGTACGCCACCCCGGGTGTGTTCTTTCAGCCTGCCAATGCGGCCGACGGAACGCCCAGAAAGGTGTTCAGCTTGCTGCACCAGGACGGACAGTGCCCCAGCGGCTATGTGCCCATGCTCGGCCAGCCATCGTGCCAGTACAACGCTTACTCGGCATTGACCATTTACCCCCAACAAGACAGCCGCAAGCTCTTGCTCCATGGGGAAAAATGGCTGGGCGATGGCACCACCGCCTATGCCGAAGTCTTGCACGCACAACTGACTGACGGCGAAATGGCGGGGCAAGGCTGGCGGCAACTGGTTTACAGCTTGGGCCCGTCCCCCGATTCGGTGGGTGTCCAAGAGGCACTGCGTGCGGGCCTTGATCCTGCCAAAACCCAGTTTCTGTGGTCGCCGAGTTTGCTGCACGGCCTCAAACGGGCCTATGAACAAAACAACTGGCGTGTGGCCACAGGTCTCAAAGGGGAATGGGCCGGCTGGGACTACAAAGCCGAGTTGTACAGGGCTCAGGCGAAAGTGACCCGCAGACTGGAGGTCACGGACTTTGTGGGTCAGGGCTTGGTCAGTGGCCGGGTCTTGACCGATCCGAACATGCTCAAACCCCTGACGGCTGACAACCCCTTGACGGCCACACTCAATGGCTTGCGCAACGTCTGGAACACCTGGGACGAGGGCACCACCCACACCACCGTCGGCCATGTCAGGGCATCGCGCCCGCTCATGGAGATCGAGGGCAAGGATGTGATGTTGGGCACAGGCCTGGAGTGGCGGCGCGAAGGCACGGACTATCGGCACGTGTCGAACACGGAGCAGCAGCCGAGTTTTCAGGCCGAACGTGACATTCAGGCCGCATATCTGGAGCTTCAGCTGCCTGTGACCCCGCAGTGGGACGTGACCGCATCCACACGCTGGGACCGTTACAGCGATTTGGGCACCACGCACAACAGCAAACTGGCCTCGCGTTACGACTTCGACAACGGCTGGTCGGCCAGGGTGTCCTGGGGCACCGGATTTCGGGCACCGTCACTGGCGCAAATGCAGGATGTCAGCAAACTGTATGCCGTTGGCACAACGACGTACATCAATGAATGCAGCCCGGACATGCTGTCGGTGGCGGCCAGGCTCAGCACCAGTCAGGACCGCACGGTGTCTTGTGCCAAAAGTGCGATGACCATTTACGGCACGGGCAATCCGGATTTGAAGCCCGAGTTGTCGACACAAAAGTCATTGGGCTTGGCCTACCGGCCCACACGCAACTTCTCGGTCACCGCCGACTGGTGGTCCATCGACATGCGCGATGTGATTTCCACCATGGCCGATGCTGCCGTGTACGCCGATCCGATCCAATATGAAAAGTTCTATTTGATGCAAAGCAATGGGACACTGGCCATGCGTTTGCCCAACTACAACATTGGCCAGCGCAAAAAGTCCGGCATTGATTTTGATGTGCGCTGGCGTGCGCCCACCGACATGGGCCAATGGAACCTGTTTGTGCAGGGCACGTACAACCTCAAGTCCCAAGACCAGTCCGCACCCGGTCAGGCTTTTGTGTCGGATCTGGCGCGTTACAACAGCATCACCGACACCATCACCCCGCGCCTGCGGCTGCGCTGGATAGCGGGGCTTAGCACGGCCACTTGGAGCCTGCATGGGGCGCTCAATTACACCTCCGGCTATGCCGATCAGGACCGATCCGGCGTGAACTTGGCCACCTTGCAAAGCACGCCCCTCACGGGTTTTGCGGTCCCGTCTTTCACCACGCTGGACCTGCATGCGGCCTACCAAATCAGCCCGGCTGTGAGTTTGCGGGCCACCCTGGGCAACGCGCTCAATCGCCAAGCGCCACAAGCCTTCACCAGCACGGCTGGGCAGGTTTTTGGCTTCAACACGCGTGAGCACGCTTTATGGGGCAGGAATTTCAGCGTGGGCCTGGTGGCCAGATTCTGACCCTGGCACGGGCTGCGACGGACAGGGGAGGCCGGATGGCGCGCAGCACGGCAGCGCAATGGCCGCTGGCCCGTGAGCCCAAAACCACGGAAGCCGTCTGTAAAAAGACACAGGTCGTAAACTTGCTCAACGACTATTTGTGTGAGAAACAATGACCAAGCCATACCGGATCATCGGCCTGCTGTGCGGGCTGACTTTTTTTGCGAGCATCCAGGCACAAGGCCAGGCACCTGCCGCCCCCAGCGCCGCCAAACCTTCCCTCACTGTGACCGTGACCACCCCCCAAACGGCCAGTTTGGCGCAAAAGATCAGCGCCAACGGCAATCTGGCCGCCTGGCAAGAAGCCGTCATCGGGGCCGAGGCCAATGGCCTGAAGATCACCGAGGTGCGTGTGAACGTGGGCGACCGGGTGCAGCGTGGCGATGTGTTGGCGGTGTTGCAGGCCGACAGCTTGCGCGCCGAGCTGGCGCAGGCCGAAGCCCTGCTCGCCGAAGCTGCAGCCAGCGCCCAAGAGGCCAAAGCCCAGGCCGAACGCGCCCGCAGCCTGCAGCAGCAAGGCTTTTTCAGCAACGCGCAATTGAGCCAAGCGCTGGCCGCAGAGGCCTCTTCTGTGGCCCGCGTGCAGTCCGCCCGCGCCATGGTGCAGCTGCAAAACGTGCGCCTGGCGCAAACCCAGGTACGTGCGCCCGATGCGGGCGTCATCTCGGCCAGGCAGGCCACGGTGGGCAGCGTGGTGGGCGCAGGCACCGAGTTGTTCCGCTTGATTCGCCAGGGCCGTATCGAGTGGCGGGCTGAAGTGACGGCTGCCGAAATTGGCCGCATCCAGGTGGGTGCGCCCGTGGAAGTCAAAGCCGCCAGTGGCCAGCTGTTGCAGGGCAAAGTGCGCATGGTGGCGCCCTCGGTCGATGCACAAACCCGCAACGCCTTGGTCTATGTCGACTTGCCCGCGCAAACCGGCAGCGCCCGCGCAGGCATGTACGCCCAAGGCGAGATCGCGCTGGGCCAAAGCCAGGCGCTCACCGTGCCGCAAGCGGCGGTGGTGGTGCGCGACGGTTTCAGTTATGTCTACACCGTGGGGGCCGACCAAAAAGTCAGCCAGATCAAGGTGCAAACCGGACGCCAAAGTGCAGGCCGCGTCGAGGTGACGAGCGGCCTGAAAGCCGATGCCCGTGTGGTGGCCAGTGGTGGTGCATTTCTGAACCACGGCGACACGGTGCGCGTGGTGGATGCGCCAGCCGCTCAAACAGCTCCAGCCACCAAATAAAAGGGACGCCATGCTCAACGTCTCTTCCTGGTCGATCCGCAACCCGATCCCGGCGGTCATGCTGTTTGTGCTGCTGACGGTGGCGGGCCTGATCGCGTTCGGCTCGATGAAGGTGCAGAACTTTCCCGATCTGGATGTGCCCACCATCTCTGTGACGGCCAGCCTACCCGGTGTGGCGCCTTCGCAGCTCGAAACCGATGTGGCCCGCAAGCTCGAAAACGCGATGGCCCCGCTGCAGGGTCTCAAGCACATCACCACCAAAGTGCAAGACGGTGTGGTGTCGATCACCGCCGAGTTCCGCATGGAAAAGCCCAGCCAGGAGGCGGTGGACGATGTGCGTTCGGCCATCCAGGGCGTGCGGGCCGATTTGCCCGGCGACCTGCGTGACCCGGTGGTGCAAAAGCTCAACCTGGCCGGTACACCCGTGCTGGCCTACACCGTGCGCTCGGCGCGCATGGACGACGAGGCCTTGTCGTGGCTGGTGGACAAAGAGATCACCCGCAAACTCTTGTCGCTGCGCGGTGTGGGGGCCGTGAACCGCGTGGGCGGCGTGACGCGCGAAGTGCGTGTGGCGCTCGACGTGAACCGCTTGCAGTCGCTGGGCATCACAGCGGCCGAAGTGTCGCGCCAGCTCAAGCAGGTGCAGCAAGAAGGCTCGGGCGGGCGCATGGATGTGGGCGCGGGTGAA
The DNA here is from genome assembly GCF_001269385.1 of Limnohabitans sp. DM1. Classification (GTDB taxonomy): domain Bacteria; phylum Pseudomonadota; class Gammaproteobacteria; order Burkholderiales; family Burkholderiaceae_C; genus Limnohabitans_A. Next base: position 60,005 of record NZ_CXOO01000054.1, read on the forward strand.
CAACCCGTGCGCACCTTGGCCACCGTCAAGACCGCGCAAGAAGTCGGACAAATCGAGCTGGCCACATCGCGGGGCGGCAGTGTGCGCCTGGACCAAGTGGCCACGGTGAGCGACACCCTGGCCGATGCGCGGTCTGCCGCCGCACTGGATGGCAAGCCCGTGGTGGGTTTTGAAGTGGTGCGCAGCAAGGGCGAGAGCGAGGTGGCCGTGGGCCGTTTGGTGCGCCAGGCGCTGGCCGAATACCGCTTGCAAAACCCGGACATCGAGATCACCGAATCCTTCGACTTTGTGACCCCGGTGGAAGAGGAATACAACGGCTCGCTCGTTTTGCTTTACGAAGGCGCGATTTTGGCGGTGCTGGTGGTGTGGCTGTTTTTGCGCGACTGGCGGGCCACGTTTGTGTCAGCGGTGGCGCTGCCGCTGTCGGTCATCCCGGCCTTCATTGGCATGGCTTACTTGGGCTTTTCCATCAACGTGGTGACTTTGCTGGCGCTGTCTTTGGTGATCGGCGTGCTGGTGGACGACGCGATTGTCGAGGTGGAAAACATTGTGCGCCATTTGCGCATGGGCAAGTCGCCGTATCAGGCAGCGATGGAGGCGGCCGATGAAATTGGTCTGGCCGTGATTGCCACCACCTTCACTTTGATTGCGGTGTTTTTGCCCACGGCTTTCATGAGCGGCATTCCGGGCAAGTTCTTCAAGCAGTTTGGCTGGACGGCGTCGCTGGCGGTGTTTGCCTCGCTGGTGGTGGCGCGGGTGCTCACGCCCATGATGGCGGCTTACATCTTGAAGCCCATCGTCACGGCCGCGCACGAGCCGGGCTGGCTCAAGCGCTACATGGTTTGGGCCACTTGGTGCATGCGGCACCGCCTGGTCACCATGGTCTTGGCCACGCTGTTTTTCATCGGCTCCATCATGCTGGTGCCGCTCTTGCCCAAGGGCTTCATTCCGCCGGACGACAACTCGCAAACCCAGGTCTATGTGGAGTTGCCTCCGGGTTCCACCTTGGCGCAAACCCAGGCCAGTGCCGAACACGCCCGCACACTGCTCATGACGGTGAACGACGTGAAAAGCGTCTACACCACGATTGGCGGCGGCAGCGCGGGCTCTGACCCGTTTGCTGGTGGCGGTGCGGCCGAGGTGCGCAAAGCCACGCTCACCATCCAGCTGAGCGAACGCGGCACACGCCCGCGCAAGCAAGCGATTGAAAACGACATCCGGGTGGCCTTGCAGCAACTGCCCGGCGTGCGCACCAAGGTGGGACTGGGCGGCTCGGGCGAGAAATACGTGTTGGTGCTCACCGGCGAAGACCCGCAGGCCCTGCAAACCGCCGCCATGGCGGTGGAGCGCGACCTGCGCACCATTTCAGGCTTAGGCTCCATCGCCTCCACTGCCAGCCTGGTGCGCCCCGAGATCGCGGTGCGCCCCGACTTTGCCAAAGCCGCCGATTTGGGCGTGACCAGCGCAGCCATCAGCGACACCTTGCGCGTGGCCACTTTGGGCGACTACGACCAGGCTTTGCCCAAGCTCAATTTGTCAGAGCGCCAGGTGCCCATCGTCGTGAAATTGGGCGACGAGTCGCGGCAAGACCTGGCCACGCTCGAGCGCCTGATGGTGCCCGGCAGCCGTGGCCCGGTCATGCTGGGCCAAGTGGCCAGCATCGAGGTGGCGGGCGGCCCGGCGGTGATTGACCGTTATGACCGCCAGCGCAACATCAACTTCGAGATCGAACTCTCTGGCATGCCGCTGGGTGATGTGACAGCGGCGGTGCAAAAGCTGCCTGCGCTGCAAAGCCTGCCGCCGGGTGTGAAGATCGTGGAAGTGGGTGACGCCGAGGTCATGGGCGAACTCTTTGCCAGCTTTGGCCTGGCCATGATGATCGGCGTGCTGTGCATCTACATCGTGCTGGTGTTGTTGTTCAAGGGCTTTTTGCACCCCATCACCATTTTGGCGGCGCTGCCGCTGTCGCTGGGCGGCGCGTTTGTGGGCTTGCTGATTGCACAAAAGAGCTTCTCGATGCCCTCGCTCATTGGCCTCATCATGCTCATGGGCATCGCGACCAAAAACTCCATCTTGCTGGTCGAATACGCCATTGAAGCGCGGCGCGGCAAACCCGCTGAAGGTGATCACCCCGCAGTGCCCGGCATGAGCCGCTGGGACGCGTTGCTCGACGCGTGCCACAAACGCGCCCGACCGATTGTCATGACCACCATTGCCATGGGCGCAGGCATGCTGCCGATTGCCGTGGGCTGGGGCGCGGCCGATGCGAGCTTCCGTTCGCCCATGGCGATTGCCGTGATCGGTGGCCTGCTCACCAGCACGGTGCTGAGCTTGTTGGTGATCCCGGTGGTGTTCACTTACCTGGATGATTTGGGCCAGTGGTCTGGCCGCATGTTGAGAAAAATCACACAAACAAGGAGCAAGACATGAACGGCAAAGTGGCGATGGTGGTGGGTGGTGGCAGTGGCATGGGCGCAGCCGCAGCGCGCAAGCTGGCGCACGATGGTTTTCAGGTGGCGGTGTTGTCTTCGTCCGGCAAGGGCGAGGCGCTGGGCCGCGAGTTGGGCGGCTTGGGGCTGACGGGTTCCAACCAGTCGAGCGAAGACCTGCAAAAGCTGGTCGATCAAACCATGGCGCGTTGGGGCCGCATCGACGTGTTGGTCAACAGCGCAGGCCATGGCCCCAAGGGCCCGGTGCTGGAGTTGACCGATGCGCAGTGGCACTTGGGGCTCGACATGTATTTCTTGAACGTGGTGCGCGCTGTGCGCCTGGTGGCGCCCATCATGGTCCAGCAAAAAGCGGGGGCCATCGTCAACATCTCCAGCGCCTGGGTGGTCGAGCCCAGCGCCATGTTCCCAACGTCTGCGGTGGCACGTGCAGGTCTCGCCGCTTTCACCAAACTGTTTGCCGATGAGCACGCCGCGCACAACGTGCGCATGAACAATGTGGCTCTGATGAATTTCAAGTGGGTTGCCCAGCATGAGGATTGATAGCGTGGAAGTCGAGTCTCCCGGCGATCAAGAAGATGACAGTCTTGATCGTTGTGATTCGCGTAAACCCACGCGCACGACGCTTGGATGCCTGGAACAAACCGTTGATGGCTTCGAGGAATCCGTTGGTCTGGCGTGTCTGCGCCCAGGCCACGATGCCTTCCATATGAGCGCGGATCATCTTGGCAACGTCCTTCATCGGTTCGACCTTGGAGCGCATCACGCATGTGCACCAGTGATCCAGCATGGTTCGCACAACGTTGATCTGCTTTCGATCAAGGATCTCACGCAACTGCTCTTTGTAGGACCACGCCCTGGCCGTGCGTTTGACGGTCATCTTGGCCATCAACGCATCCAGTTCAGCTGCCGCCTCCGGTTTGAGCTTGGCTGTGTCTTTGAGCAAAGTCCAGCGCATGCCCTTGAGAGACTTGTCGGTCTTCTGCTCGATCCGGCGCATCTTGTCCACTGCAGTGCTTGCGTGACCGATGATGTGAAACTTGTCAAACGTGATCCGGGCGTTGGGCAAATGCTGGGTAACCCCCGAGATGAAGGCGGGCGACATGTCGATGCTGGTCTGGATGATGTTTTCGCACGGGCAGCCATGGTCTTCCAGGTAGGACGCCAGTTCCTTGATGGTTTTAGCATCGCGCCCTTCGGTTACAAACAACACGCGCCTKGCAACGGCATCAGCGGCCAGCGTGACGTAGCTGTGTCCCCTG
>NZ_CXOO01000055.1 GCF_001269385.1 Limnohabitans sp. DM1
GGTGTTGCGGGGGGTGCCGGTGGCGCTGGGGGTGGGGGTGGTGTCGTTGGTGAGTTGGTCACCTTTGGCGCCGCTGTCGCTGGTGGGGTCGAGGATGGCGGCAGGCGCTGCGGGGGCGACAGGGGTAACAGCCGCGTTGATGCTGAAGCTGGCGAGGTTGTTGAGGTCGGCGCCGTCTTTGTTGAGGTTGCCGGAGGCGTCGGTGAATTTGTCGTTGCCCACGAAGACCATGGCGCTGCGGGCACCGACGGTGGGGGTGAAGGTGGCGGTGTAGACCAGCGGGTTGGTGGCGCTTTGGGCAAAGCCGCTCAGGGTGCCGCCGATGGCGGTGATGTCGGCCACGGTGAAGTCACTGGTGGCGTCAGACAGGGTGAAGGAGATGGTGGTGGCCTCTCCTGCGGCCAGCAGGCCTTTGGGGGCGCTGACGATGACGGTGGGGGCGCCGCTGTCGATGGTGATGGGCAGCGCGGTGGCGGCGCTGGCGAGACCCGTGGGGCCGGTTTCGATGACGCTGAGGTTGTTCAGGCCTTGGGGCAGCGCGGTGCTCGGGGTGGCCATCCAGGTGCCGTTGGGCTGGACCACGGCGGTGGCAATCACGTTGCCAGCGGCGTCTTTGATGGCGATGGTGTTGCCGGGGGTGCCGGTGCCGCTCAGGGTGGGCGTGGTGTCGTTGGTGGTGTTGTCACCTGGTGTGCCGGTGTCGCTGATGGCGTTGAGGATGGCGCCGGGGGCTGCGGGGGCCACGGGAACGACTGCGCTTTGGATGGTGAGCGGCAGTGCGGTGGGGGCGCTGGTCAGACCGGCCGGGTTGGTTTCGATGACGCTGAGGTTGTTCAGGCCCACGGGCAGCGGGTTGACGGGCGTGGCCATCCAGGTGCCGTTGGCCGCGACGATGGCGGTGGCGATGACGTTGCCAGCAGCGTCTTTGATGCTGATGGTGTTGCCGGGGGTGCCGGTGCCGCTCAACGTGGGGGTGTTGTCGCTGGTGGTGTTGTCACCTTGTGTGCCGGTGTCGCTGATGGCGTTCAGCATGGCACCGGGGGCTGCGGGCGCCACGGGAACGACTGCGCTTTGGATGGTGAGCGGCAGTGCGGTGGCGGCGCTGGCCAGGCCCGCCGGGTTGGTTTCGATGACGCTGAGGTTGTTCAGGCCTTGGGGCAGCGGKTTKACGGGCGTGKCCATCCAGGTGCCGTTGGCCGCGACGATGGCGGTGGCAATGACGTTGCCAGCAGCGTCTTTGATGGCGATGGTGTTGCCGGGGGTGCCGGTGCCAGACAAGGTGGGGGTGKTGTCGGTGGTGGTNGTTGTCACCTTGTGTGCCGCTGTCGCTGATGGCATTGAGGATGGCGCCGGGGGCTGCGGGCGCCACGGGAACTGGGGTGATGGGTGTGCATTGCAGGCCGAAGGACCATGCGTTGTTGGTGTCGGCGCCGTCTTTGTTGAAGTTGCCTGCGGCGTCGGTGAATTTGTCGCTGGCCACGAACATCATGGCGCTCTTGGCGGTGGGTGCGGGGGTGAAGGTGGCGGTGTAGACCTTGCCGCTGCCCACGAAGTTGGTCAGCGTGCCGCCCAGCAAGGTGATGTCGGCCAGGCTGAAGTCGGTGCTGTCTTTGCTCAGCACGAAGGTGACGGTGGTGACTTCACCGACGCCGAGCGCGGTTTTGGGGGCGCTGATGGCGATGGTGGGAACGCTGGTGTCGGTGGGCGTGCAGTTGAAGCCCAGCGAGACGGCGTTGTTCAGATCGGCGCCGTCTTTGTTGAAGTTGCCTGCGGCATCGCTGAATTGGCCGCTGCTGACGAGAACCATGGCCCCCATGGTGGTGGCAAAGGGGGTGAAGGTGGCGGTGTAGACCAGAGGGTTGGTGGGGTTGCGCACCAGGTTGCTCATGGTGCCGCCGATGACGGTGATGTCACTCAGGGCGAAGTCGTTGGTGGCTTCGGAGAAGGTGAAGGTGAGCGTGGTCGCTTCACCCGCTTCAAGCATGGTTTTGTCGCTGCTGATGGACACGGTGGGGGCGGTGGTGTCGGCAGGTGGCGTGGGGGTGCCCGTACCTGATGGCTGCGCACTGCCGATGCTCAGCGAGACGGTGTTGTTGGATTCGGCACCGTCCTGGTTGTTGTTGCCTGCGGCGTCGCGGAAGGTGTTGCTGCTGACCATGACAGTGCCACTGCTGGCCCCGCTGGTGGGGGTGAAGGTGGCGGTGTAGCTGGTGCCAGAGCCCTGGAAGTTGCTCAGCGTGCCTCCGACCACGGTGACGTCGCCCACGGCAAAGTCTGTGCTGGGTTCGGACAGGCTGAAGCTGATGGTGGCGGTTTCGCCTGTGGCCAGCGTGGTTTTGTTGCTGCTGATGGCCACGGTGGGGGCGATGGTGTCGGGGGTGGTTTCTGGCGGGCAGTTGGTTTTGAGGCTGACGGCGTTGTTCAGGTCTGCGCCGTCTTTGTTGAGGTTGCCTGCGGCGTCGGTGAAGGTGTTGCTGGACACCACGATCATGGCGCTGCTGGCACCGGTGGTGGGGGTGAAGGTGGCGGTGTAGCGGGTGCCCGAGCCCTGGAAGTTGCTGAGCGAGCCACCGTTGACGCTGATGTCGCTCAGGGTGAAGTTGCTGCTGGCTTCAGACAGGGTGAAGGTGATGGTGGCCGTCTGGCCGACCAGCAGGTCAACTTTGTCGGTGCTGACGATGATGGTGGGCGGCGTGACGTCGAGGTTGATCGTGAAGTTGGCGGTGTTGTTGGCGTCTGCGCCATCGGCGTTCTGGTTGCCCGAGGCGTCGGTGAATTTGTTGCTGGCCACGGTGACGCTTCCGCTGATCACACCGCCTGTGGGGGCCTGCAAGCCGCCCAAGACGGTCACGTCAAAGGCTGTGAAGGTGGCGGTGTAGACCAGAGGGTTGGTGGCGCTTTGGGCAAAACCACTGAGCGTGCCGCCGGAGACGGTGACGTCGGCAGCAGTGAAGTTGCTGGAGAGTTCGCTCAGGGTGAAGGTGATGAGGGCGCTCTGCCCTCCTGCCAAGGTGGCTTTGTCGGCGGTGACGATGATGGTGGGCGGTGTGGTGTCGATCTTGCACTGGATGGCGATCGAGGCCATGTTGTTGAGCTCCATGCCGTCTTGGTTGAAGTTGCCTGCGGCGTCGGTGAAGCTTTCGCTGGCAATGAAGAGGGCCGCGCTCAGGGCGTTGGGGTTGGGCGTGAAGGTGGCGGTGTAGACGAGCGGGTTGGTGGCGCTTTGCATCCAGCCGCTGAGCGTGCCGCCGATGACGGTGACGTCGCTTTGCGTGAAGTTGCTGCTGGCTTCAGACAGGGTGAAGGTGATGAGGTCGGTTTCACCAGGGCTCACGCGGGTTTTGGTGTTGCTGATCATCACGCTGGGGGCCGTGGTGTCTGCGGGGGCGTTGGTGTTGCACAGCAGGCCGACGCTGAACGATGCGGCGTTGTTGGCGTCTGCGCCGTCTTTGTTGAGCGTGCCTGTGGCGTTGCTGAAGGTGTCGCTGCCGACCATGACGAAGGCACTCGACACGTTGGCGCTGGGCGTGAAGGTGGCGGAGTAGCTGGTGCCCGAGCCGGTGAAGTTGCTGAGCGTGCCACCAATGGCCGTCACGTCAGAGGCTGTGAAGTTGGTGCTGGCTTGGGACAGGGTGAACGACAGGGTGGCGGTTTCGCCCATGGCCAGGTTGTTTTTGCTGGCGTTGATGGCGATGACGGGGTTGGTGCTGGTGTTCATGGCTGTGGTTCCTGCTGATGTTGTTGTGTTGCTTGCGGTGTTGGTGACGGTGTTGCTGACGCTGGGGGTGTTGGTGGTGCCGGTGGGCATGGCGATGGGGGTGATGACGTTGGCGCTGCCGTTGGCCATGGCCACGGGGAGGCTGTCAACCATGATCTGATTGACAGCGCTGGAGTTCATTTCAGTGCCGATTTGCTGCACCAGCTGGGCGTTGGCGCCTTGGGTGGCCAGGGTTTCGGTCAATGTGGCGCCAATGTCCAGTTGCTTGACGAGCAGGCTGCGCATTTGCGGCAGGCCCACGCTGCCCACGCCCGCCACAAAGACCGGGTCGGTGAGGACGGTGTCTATGACTTTGAGCAGGGCCGGGTCGTTGAGGACGGCAGTGGTGGTGACTTCGGCATAGAGCACGGGGTCCACCAGGGTGGGGGCGATGAGCGGCAGTTTGTTGCCGGTGATGGCGTTGTCCACGGCGCCTTGCAAGGCTGCTTGCATTTCTGCGCTTTGCACGAGGGCGCTGATGCCCATGGTGACTTGGGTGCTCAGTCCGGTGACGAGACCCGGATCGGTCAGGGTCAGGGCGGGGTCGGTCATCGCGGTGCCGGGGCTGTCTGTTGTGGAGGCCATGGGGGTCATCAAGCTCAGGTCGTTCATGCTGGTGAGCGGGTTTTCGCGCAGCATGGAGGGGTCAATGGGGACGGGGGTGTTGGGCAGCACAGGCCAGAGGGTCTCGGTGCCAAAGGTTTGCACCAGCGCGTTGTTGGGCGCAGCGTTTTGGAAGGCCAGCTGCAAAGCGGGGTCGCTGTGCTGCGCTTGCAAGGTGGCGCTGACGTGGTCGGCAAAACCCAGCCACTGCACCATGAGGGCGCTGGTTTTGTCCGCGCCCAGCTGCGCCAGGGCCTGCGCGGTGTCGGGATGGGCAAGGAGATCAGGCACGGCGGCGACCAGTTCGTTGGCGGCAACGTGGATCAGTTCCTGGACGGCTTTTTGTGGGTCGATGCCCCCTTGGGCGCCGAGCATGACGATGTGCGCCGTGAGCGATTGGCGGATCGCCTCGTCCACCTTCAGGCTTTGCCCGGTTTGGAGCAAGGTGTTGGCCGCTGTCAGGTCAGCCCCCGAAAGCGTGAGGGCTTGTGTTGTAAAAACACCTAAATTGAGCGTGTAACTGTCGCTGTTGATCGTCATGGCCGTCCCTGTGTGGCGCGCATCGGGTGGTTTTTTGGCGTGGCTGTCATCGCTGAGTCAGCCCGCAGTTCCAGCACTGCGCCCTGTCTTGGTGCATGGCCACACATGGACCGCCAACGGACGCACAAAAGCACCCCACGCCCCTCTAAAGAAGGCCGTGCGGTGCCCCGCTGGTGAAGACGTCTGAAATTCATTTTTGACCCATGATTTCAGCGTTTCTAAACTCAAAAAACGACATATTTCCCAATGCTAAATCTATAATTTTTTTGATGGATTTATTAATTCAAACTCCAAGATATCGTCAAAAATGACATAAACAAACCCCCAATTGGGGTAAGCCACATGATGTATTTGATGAATTTTTTGGCGAAATTTGTCTTTAATGACAAATTGAATGCGTACCAAGATCACGCGCAGGCCGGCGGCTTCAGCCCCGATGTGCCCTGGTGGCACACTTGGGGCGTGGGGGCGCTTTGCGCGCTCCGTTGTTGGTAACAAGCGGCGAACGCGCTGCCTTGCACCGCTGGGTGCACGAGCTCTGGACCTTTTGAGAATGCAAGCCTCTCCTCAACCCGTGCTGCGCGACCTGGTGCTGGTCGGTGGCGGCCACAGCCATGTGGGCGTGCTGCGCATGTTCGCCATGCGGCCCGAACCGGGCGTGCGCATCACGGTGATCTGCACCGACATCGACACGCCTTATTCGGGCATGCTGCCCGGCTACATTGCGGGCCACTACAGCTTTGACGAGGTGCACATTGACCTGGGGCGCCTGTGCGCTTTTGCCGGGGCGCGTCTTTATCACGATGCGGTCGTTGGCCTGGATCGTGCAAACCAAACGGTCATTTGCAAAAACCGCCCGCCTGTGGCTTATGACGTGTTGTCGATCAACATTGGATCGACCCCGCAGGTGCAACAGGTGCTGGGTGCGCAGGCGCTGGCGGTGCCGGTCAAGCCGATTGCGCAGTTCAACCAGCGTTGGCTGGCCCTGCTGGACAAAGCCCGCCAGTGGCCGGCCCACCGGGGGCGCATGACGATTGCGGTGGTCGGTGGCGGCGCCGGGGGGGTGGAGCTGGTGCTGTCGATGCAGCACCGTTTGCGCCATGAGATGAAGGCGCTGGGCCGCAGCCCCGAAGACCTGAAGTTTGTGCTGGTGACTTCGGGCGAGACGATCTTGCCCACGCACAACGCAGGCGTGCGCCAGCGCTTTGCCAAGGTGCTGCAGGCGCGCAAGGTGGAGGTGCACACGCAGGCCGAGGTGGTGCAGGTCTTGCCCGGTTGCTTGCTCACGCGTGATGGCCGCACTATGGATGCCGATGAAACCATGTGGGTCACGCAAGCCGGTGGCCCGGCCTGGCTGAACAGCACCGGCTTGGCGCTGGACGACAAAGGCTTCATTGTGGTGAACCCCCAGTTGCAATGTCTGAACGACCCGCTGGTGTTTGCAGCCGGTGACATCGCTTCGTTTGTGGAGCGTCCTCTTGAAAAAGCGGGGGTGTTTGCCGTGCGCATGGCCAAACCGCTGGCCGAGAATTTGCGACGCAGTTTGCGCGGTCAACGGTTGCTGGCCTACAAGCCGCAACGCCATTGGCTGGCCTTGATCTCGACCGGCAACCGCTTTGCCGTGGCCTCACGCGGACCGCTGGGCTTTGCCGGGGCCTGGGTCTGGCGTTGGAAGGACCGGATTGACCGCACGTTCATGCGCCGCTTCACAGAGTTGCCCGTGATGCCCAGCGCAGACATGAGGCCAGCCGCAGCCCATTGGCGCGATGCCGTGCGGGCCATGGGCCAAGCGCTCAAGGCGATGACGGGCCAAGGCCAAGCGCCCAGCACGCGCCTGCGCTTGACGTCTGAAGAGTCGCTGCAAGCCATATCGGCCATCGCCATGCGCTGCGGTGGTTGCGGTGCCAAAGTCGGCGCCAGCGTTTTGTCACGCGCTTTGGGCGGCTTGAAGCCGGTGGAACGGCCCGATGTGTTGATCGGCCTGCATTCGCCGGATGACGCGGCTGTGGTGCGCGTGCCGCCCGGCATGGCCGTGGTGCAGACGGTGGATTTTTTTCGGGCCTTCATCGACGACCCGTATGTGTTCGGCCAAGTTGCGGCCAACCACGCGCTGGGCGATATTTTTGCCATGGGCGGCGAGCCCCAAACCGCCACCCCCGTGGTGACCGTGCCGCCGGGCCTGGAGCGCAAGGTGGAAGACCTGCTGACGCAGATGATGGCTGGCGCCATCGAAGTGCTGAACGCCGCAGGCTGCGCCCTGGTGGGCGGGCACACGGGCGAAGGCGCTGAGCTGGCTTTGGGCTTTGCCATCAACGGCCTGATCGACGAGAAGATGGACGGCGTGATGCGCAAGGGCGGCATGCAGCCGGGCGATGTGCTGCTGCTGACCAAGCCGATCGGCACCGGCACCTTGTTTGCCGCGCACGCCCGCCATGCCGCCAAGGGCCGCTGGATCGATGCGGCGCTGCAATCCATGGTGCAGTCCAACCAATTGGGCGCTGAAATTTTGCGCACACACGGGGCCACCGCCTGCACCGACCTGACCGGCTTTGGCCTGCTGGGCCACCTGGTAGAGATGACGCGGCCGTCCGGCGTGGATGCCCAGCTGCAACTGAGCGCCCTGCCCCTGCTCGACGGCGCGGTGGACTGCGTGAAAGCAGGCATCGTCAGCTCCTTGCAACCGGCCAACGTGCGCCTGCGCCGCGCCCTGCGCAACGCCGATGAGTTTGTGGGCGATCCGCGCTATCCACTGCTGTTTGACCCGCAAACTGCGGGCGGCCTGCTGGCCAGCGTGCCTGCCGCACAGGCCGACGCTTGCGTGGCCGCGCTACAGGCAGCCGGTTATGCACACACCGCCATCATTGGCCGCATCACCGCGCAAGGCGAAGCTTTGGAGCCGGTGCTGCTGAAAACCTGAAAGCCTGAAACGACATGAGCCACGAACACATCACCCTCAATGCCGACCTGACCCAGCGCTGCATCGTGCACAGCCCCGCCCTCGATTGGGTGGATTCACCCGCCTTGGGCGTGTCGCGCCGCATGCTCGAGCGCGACGGCGGCGAGGTGGCGCGGGCCACGTCCATCGTGCGTTATGCGCCCGGCTCGGCTTTTGCCAGCCACACACACGGCGGGGGCGAAGAAATTTTGGTGCTCGAAGGCACGCTGCACGACGAGCACGGTGTTTACGGCCCCGGCACTTACATCAAAAACCCGGTGGGCACCTCGCACGCGCCGTCATCACCCGAGGGCTGCACTTTGTTTGTGAAGCTGCGCCATCTGGACGCACGCGACGACGAGCGTGTGGTGGTGGACTCGCGCGGCAGCGAGTGGCGACAAGGCCTGGTGGAGGGCTTGAAGGTCTTGCCGCTGAACACCTTCGAGACCCAAAACACCGCCCTGGTGCGCTGGGCGCCGCAGACATTTTTCAACCCGCACCGGCATTGGGGCGGGGAGGAAATTTTTGTGGTCGAAGGCGTGTTCTCAGACGAGCATGGTGACTACCCCGCAGGCAGTTGGTTGCGCAGCCCGCACATGAGCCAGCACCAGCCCTTCAGCCACGAGGGCTGCTTGATTTTGGTGAAGACGGGGCATTTGGTGTGATCACGCAGACAACGACAACACAGGCGGCGTTGCCGCTGCTGTACACCTACCGGCGTTGCCCCTACGCCATGCGTGCGCGCATGGCCTTGCTGCAAGCACAGGTGCGCTTTGAGGCCTGTGAAATCGTGCTGCGCGACAAGCCCGCCGCGATGCTGGCCGTCTCGCCCAAGGGCACGGTGCCGGTGTTGGTGCTGACGGGCGGCCTTGTGCTGGAGCAAAGCTGGGACATTGTGCGTTGGGCCTTTGAACACACGGGCGATGTCGGTGCTTGGTGGGCACGCGCGCAAACCCCGATCAATCTGACCTTGCAAGCCGCTTGTGACGGGCCCTTCAAACACCACCTGGACCGCACCAAATACCCCGAGCGTTTTACGGATGCGCAAGGCCGAGACTGGCACAGAGAACAAGCCCTGCAGACCTTGCTCTTGCCCTTGGATGAGCAGCTGCGAACAGCACCCCAGCTGGGCGGTAACGAGCCGTGCGCCGCCGACATCGGCATCTTTCCCTTCGTGCGCCAGTTCGCCGCCACCGATGCCGCATGGTGGGCCGCACAAGCCCTGCCCGCAGTGCAGGCATGGCTAGCCCGGTGGTTGATCAGCCCCTTGTTTGAAGCAGCCATGCGCAAACCCCTTTGAAAAGCCGCCAACCTGCAAATACCCATTCACGGTCGGCCGACTGCAGCAGAGCCGACTTGGCGGGCAGACATTTTGGTCTTCAGTGCCATTGCAGTTGAGCAACCCAGCCGCTGCTGTGGGCTTGCGTGTTGTCGCTGTCTGCGCCAATCACCACCGCGCTCACTGGGGGCACAGCGGCTTTGGCACTGCCTGCAGGCAGTTCATCGCCAAAAAGCATGAGGAAGTCTTGCGCCACATCGCGTGATTCGCTGAGCCACTGCTGAAGCGGTGCGCTGGGGCCTTGCAGCACCACGTATCGCACGCGTCGGCTGTAGGGGTTGGCGGCTTTGGTGCCGCTGGCTTGCAACGGGTCCCAGAGGTAACACACGGTGGCGGCGGGCAGGTTCTCGCCGCTCACCGAGCGCGCCACGCGCAGCAGCGTGCGTTCGCCAAAGGGCACTCGATCGAGCGCGTGGTCAAACATCACGCAGACTTTGAGCGCCGCGTCATCGCCGTCCTTGCGCCGCAAGTCGGCCGGTCGCAGGCCACCGCTCAAGGCCTGGTCCAAACGCCAGCGCCACTGCAGCGTGCGCGCTGTGCCGCGCCAGTCGTGGGCCCAGGTGCCATAGGACTTGTCGGTCTGTATCTGCACACCGGCCACGCCATCGATCTGCCCCAATTCAAAACGGGTGGTCGCGATCTGGGGTTTGTTGGGCAAGCCCACAAAGCGCCAGCCTTGCGCCTGCGCACTGTGCTGGCTGGTCAAGGGCCACAACGGCCCTGACAAGGGCAGTGGCGATGTGGCGTGTGCGCTCAAGGCCAAGAGCCCTGCAGCGGCGAGTGCGGTGAGGTGCCGTGCCATGCTCAGGCTCCGCGTTTGAAGTCGTGGTACTTCTTGACCCACGCCAGCAAGCGATATGGCGCGTGCGCACGCTTCCATTCGCCTGCCGCGTATTTGTTGGCCTCGGCCATCGTGGGGTAGGTGTGGATGGTGCCCAAAATCTTGTTCAGGCCCAGGCCGTGTTTCATAGCCAGCACGTACTCGGCCAGCAGGTCGGCGGCGTGTGCGCCGACGATGGTCACGCCCAAAATTTTGTCTTTGCCCGGCACGGTGAGCACCTTCACAAAACCCTGCGCTTCGCTGTCTGCGATGGCGCGGTCCAGATCGTCGATGCCGTATTTCGTGACTTCGTAGGGGATGTTGTTCTCTTTCGCTTCCTGCTCGTTCAAGCCCACACGCGCCACCTCGGGGTCGATGAAAGTCGCCCACGGGATCACCGAGTAGTCGGCCTTGAACAGCTTCCACTCGCCAAACAGCGCGTTGACGGCGGCGTACCACGCTTGGTGCGCAGCGGTGTGGGTGAACTGAAACGGCCCGGCTACATCGCCGGCGGCGTAGATATTGGGGTAAAGGGTTTGCAGGTACTCGTTGGTCTGCACCGTGCGGTGCGTGGGGATACCCAAGTCCTCCAATCCATAACCCTGCAAACGCGCCACGCGGCCCACAGCGCACAGCAACTGGTCGAACGCGATGCGTTTTTCTGCACCGGCGTGTTCCACCACCAGGATCTTTTCGCCATTGACCCGCTCGCAGCGCAGCGCTTTGTGGTCAGTGAGCACCTGTACGCCGTCGCCTTCGAGTGAGGCTTTGGCGAGTTCGCTCACCTCCACGTCTTCGCGGATCATGATGCGTGCGCCCATTTCCACTTGGGTGACGTGTGAACCCAGTCGCGCAAAGCTTTGCGCCAACTCGCAACCAATCGGGCCGCCGCCCAGCACCACCAGGCGTTTGGGCACTTCATCGAACTTCGCGAATTCGTCCCACAGGGTGTCGCTGGTCACGTAGCCGACGTCGTCCAAGCCGGGCAGGGGCGGCACGAAGGGGCTGGCCCCGGCGGCGATGACGATGCTGCGGGCGGTGAGTCGCTGTGTAGTGCCGTCGTTCAAAGCCACCTCCACCGTCCAGGGGTTCACCAGCTTGCCGTAACCCTGCAACACCTCCACACCCAAACCGGTGTAACGCTCGATGCTGTCGTGTGGCTCGATAGCCTTGATCACGTCATGCACGCGCTGCATCACCGCTTTGAAGCTGAAGCTCGGGGCCGAGTCGCTCAGGCCGTACTTGGAAGCGTGGCGCATCTGATGTGCGAGCTTGGCGCTTTTGATCAGTGCCTTGCTCGGCACACAGCCGTAGTTCAAGCAATCGCCGCCCATTTTGTGCGCCTCGATCAGCGTGACCTTGGCCTTGACGGCTGCCGCGATGTAGGCGCTGACCAAACCACCCGCGCCACCGCCAATCACGATCAGGTTGCGATCGAAGGTCTTGGGGCGCTGGTCGGCCCAGCGGGCGTAAACCTTGCGCTTTTGCACCGCGGCCACGATGCGGCGCGCGATCAGCGGGAAGATGCCCAGCAGCACAAAGCTGCCCAAAAGCGCGGGGCTCAAAATGCCTTGCAGTGATTCGAGTTGCGCCAGCTGCGTGCCCGCATTCACATACACCGCGGTGCCCGCCAGCATGCCTAGCTGGCTCACCCAGTAATACGTCCAGGTCTTCATGCGCGTCAGGCCCATGAGCAGGTTGATCAGGAAAAACGGCACCACCGGAATCAAGCGCAAGGTAAAGAGGTAAAACGCGCCCTCTTTGTCCACACCGGCATTGATGTCGGCCAAACGCTGCCCAAAACGCGCTTCAACCCACTCGCGCAGCACAAAGCGCGATGCCAGAAAAGCCAAAGTGGCGCCGAGGGTGGAGGCAAACGACACCAGCAGCAAACCCTGCCACAGGCCAAACACGGCACCGCCACCCAAGGTGATGATGACCGCGCCCGGGATCGACAGCGCCGTGGCCAAGACGTACACCCCAAAGTAAACGGCGGCCACCATCACAGGCTGCTGTGCATAGAGCTGGTCAAAACTGGCATGGCTGGCCTTGAGCTGCTCAAAGCTCAGATAACGCCCCAAGTCCAGCGCCACAAATGCACCGATGGCCAGCGCCAACAAGAGCAGCAAAACAATTTGACGAAGACGCATGAGGGGAAACTCCGGTGATGCTCATGGTCACAGTGAACCAAGAGCCATGAACGATAAACGCTGATGCTTTGTTATTCGGCTGAATGCCCTGAGAAGTTACAAGTTCGTCAACCAAATCGGACCCAGAGGCGCAGGAAATTGACGCACAGTGTTGCAGGCCTCGCACCGCATCAGGATGCCAACTCGTATGCCGTATTGCGTCCGCCACCCTCCAAGCGGCGCAATACGCCTCGCGCCAACAAGTCATTGATATCGCGCAGCGCCGTGTCTGCCGAACATTTGCCCAGGGTGGCCCACTTGGCGTTGTTCAGCTTGCCATCCATGCCGTCGATCAAGCGGTTGAGCACCAGCGTCTGCCGTGCATTCATCGGCGTGTCTGCCCAGCGTTGCCAAAACTTCGCCTTGTCCAGCACGCCCACCAACAAACCATCAGCACCCTGCACCGCACGCAGCAAGCAGGCCAAAAACCACTGCAGCCATGGCGTCACGTCCATCGTGCCACGTTGGGTGGCTTCGAGTTGTTCGTAATACTGTTTGCGCTCGCGCTGAATTTGCGCACTCAGGCTGTAGAACCGTTGTGCAGAGCCTTCTGCTCGGGCCAAGGCCATGTCGCCCACGGCACGGCTGACGCGGCCATTGCCATCGTCAAACGGGTGCAATGTCACCAGCCACAAATGCGCCAAACCAGCGTGCACCAGCGCATCACCCAAAGGCCCGGCATTGAACCATTCCAAAAACGCGGCTGTTTGTGCGGGCAAGGTATGGGCGGGCGGTGCCTCAAAATGCACTTTTTCGCGCCCCACCGGTCCCGAGACCACTTGCATCGGCCCTGCTGAGTCGTTGCGCCACGCGCCCACCTGAATGCGCAGACGGCCGCTGAAGCCGGTGGGAAACAGCGCCGCGTGCCAGCCAAACAAGCGCTCGGCCGAGAGCGGTTGGGCATATTGCTGGGTGGCATCCAGCACCATGTCCACCACGCCATCCACATGGCGGTCAGCGGGCGCGAGCGCGCCAATGTCTACACCCAAGCGCCGGGCGATGGACGAGCGCACAGCCTCCAAGTTGAGTGTTTCGCCCTCAATGGCGCTGGTGGTGATGACCTCTTGCGTCAAAACCTGCAAAGTCGCCAGATCGCGCTGCGCCAACCCCAAGTGCGCCATCCGGCCCACCAACTCACCTTGCGCACGGTGCAACTGTGCCAACGGCCCGGCCAGTGCAGTCGCGTCATAACGCCACTGAGGCCAGTCGGGGCGCTGCCAGATGTAAGTGCGTTTGCGGGGGGTCTTGTCGGCGAACATGCGGTGATTATGCGCTTTATTCGCCGCAGATAGTGCGGTGAATATGCGGCGTATTCACCGCAATCTCCCATAGCCTCAACCAACTCGCAACCAAGTGGGGGGTGCACACAGAGCGGCAAAGTATTCAAGCGCGCATCCATGACCAGCAAGCCTGAGGAACAAATTATCTCAAACACGCTATATTTATCCCATGAAGTGGGACAGCGAATATCTACAAAAACACCGCCCAAAGAATTGGCACTTGCGCGCAAGCGTATGAAGGAGTGGAAAGATGTTGACGCATAAACAACTGCGCACCCAGGCACTGGCCGATGCGTCTGTCAAAGCAGAATTTGACAAGCTGAGCGACGAGTTTTCTCTTCTGGATGAGTTCTTGAAGGCCCGCACATCGCAAGGCCTGACCCAAGCGCAAGTGGCCGAAAAAATCGGAACCACCCAATCTGCCGTGGCTCGCATGGAGTCCGGCAGTGGCAAGCACTCGCCATCGCTGGCAACGTTGACCAAGTATGCAGATGCCTTGGGTTGCAAGCTGGAGATCAGGCTGGTTCGCAGGCCTCGGACAACTGGTAATTTAACGAGCCGCGCCAAGCAGGGCACACCCAAGCCTGTTGTCGCATAAGCTCTGAGTGCCTTAACACTGCTTGCTCACACCCAAGCCGCATCCCCATTCAATTGAAACCCGCTTGCCTATGCCCGCAAGCTCTGCTGCCGAATGTGCTGGTAAACCAATTGCGCCACGTCGGCTTTGTCTTGTGGAGAGTAAGGCGGCTCGGGCAGTGACAGGTAGACCTGATCCATGATGAAGATTTCCACCTCAGCTTGGGTCTGTTCCTTTTCGGTCCAGCGGTCGAGCGGTGCAATGACCGCCAGCACGCCCGCCAGCAAATCGCGGCTGGCTTGTTTGATGCGTTCGCGTTCGGTCTTGTTCAAGTCGCCGCGTTGCACCAAATCAAACAGCGCCAGCTGGTCTTCACTCAAGCCCTCTTGCACGGCGCGTTGCTGCTCCACATCCAGCGCGGCCATCACATCCAACAGCTTGGCAAAGGTGTCTTCAATGGTGGCGCGGTCTTTGTCCTGGTTGTAGGCGGCGATGATCTCTTGGTACTTTTTCTCGTAGTTCATGCGCAGCGGGTTTTGCGCCAGCATCTGCGCCAGCTTTTCTTCCACGATCTGGCGAATGTCTTCAATGGCCGTGGCCTTGCGCTGGACCTTGCTGGCAAATTCGTCGCGCAGCTTTTCCATGTTGATTTGCGACAAATCCACCGTGAGGCCATTGGCCTGATCCACCCCGGATGCATGGGTGGCAATCGCTTCGTTGACGATGCGGCTCAGCTCTTTGAGCAACTCGCTCACGTCGGCGGTGTCGCGCCGCTCGCTCAGCTTTTTGTAAATCGCTTCGATGTTGTCGTGCCGCTCGGCATAGACCAGCGCTGAAGGCTCCACCAACAAAGCCTTGAAGCGACTGAACACCACGCGCGACAAAATTTCATACCGGCGCTTGGTCTCATCGCTGGTGTAGACCACGTTCACCGCATCGGCCAACAAAGCAATGCGCGCAAACCCCTTGGTGCCCAGCAAGCGGCTGGCATCAAAGCCCAGGCCCATCAAATGCGCCTCGGTCACGGCAATGGCATCGGCCAGGGCCGCCACGCGCTCTTCGATGGGGGCCACAATCTCGGCCTCGCCGCCATCGTCGCCCAGCGCGTATTGCGCCAAGGCTTCGCGCAGGCTTTTGAGCATGCCGTTGTAATCGACGATCAGGCCAAAGTCTTTGCCCGGATACACCCGGTTTGCGCGGGCAATGGCCTGCATCAGGGTGTGTGCCCGCATGGGCTTGTCGATGTAGAGCGTGGACAAACATTCCACGTCAAAACCCGTGAGCCACATGGCACATACCACCGCCACGCGGAACGGGTGCTTGGGGTTTTTGAAGGCGGTTTCCACATCCACGCGCTGGCCGTCTGCGGTCTCGAACCCCAGCTTCATCACCTCACGGTGGGGAATGATGTCGAAACCCCACTCCTTGAAATCGGCTACCTCGTTTTGCGCCTCGCTGATGATCAGCTCAATCAGCGTCTCGTCCATCCAAGTGGCTTTGGCCAGCAGGCGGTCGCGCTGGGCGTGCAGCACTTGCCGCGCTTCGTCATCGGTCGTGGCGTTGATGGCTTGCAGCTTGTTTTGCGCTTCGGCTCGAACGGCGGCGGCTTTGGTTTTCCAGAGCGGCCCGATCAGCTGCAACATGCGGGCGCAGGTGATTTTGTCGATGCACACCAGCATGGCCTTGCCCGCTTCCCAGCGGGTGCTGCAATGGTCGACAAAGTCAGCGGCGATGCGTTCCAGCCGCTCGTCGGCGGTCACCACTTCGTAGTCCTTGCCCAGCAGCTTTTCCAGCAAGGCCGTTTGGTCGGTGTCCAGATCGGCGGCATCCACCGCTTCGGCAATTTTGTCGTTCAAATCCAGCTTGGCCAGGCCCAGCTTTTCGCCCCGGTTCTCGTACACCAGCTTGACCGTAGCGCCGTCTTCTTCGCTGCGCTTGAAGTCGTAGCGTGACACGTAGTCGCCAAAAATGCGCTTGGTCAGTTGGTCGTTCTTGAACAGGGGGGTGCCAGTAAAGCCGATGAACGCCGCATTGGGCAGCGCCATGCGCATGTTGCGCGCCAGCTTGCCCGACTGCGTGCGGTGCGCCTCGTCCGACACGACGATGATGTCGTCGCGCTCGCTGTAGGGCGCGTCGGGCTTCACCTCTTGGTTGAACTTGTGGATCAGGCTGAACACAAAGCGGTGGTTCTCGGCCAGCAAGCGCTGCAGCTCGCGGCCCGAGCTGGCACGCGGCGTTTGCTCGTCGGCCACGCCGCAACCAATGAAGGTTTTGTAAATCTGGCTGTCCAGATCGTCGCGGTCGGTCATGAACACAAAGGTGAAATTGCCAGGCACCGTGCGGCGCACCTTCTCGGCAAAAAACGCCATCGAATACGACTTGCCGCTGCCCTGCGTGTGCCACACCACGCCCAAGCGGCCCAGGTCGGGGTGCGCCCGTTCGATGATTTGCAAATACTGCGGCACCGGCTCTGCGGCCAGGGGGTAAAGCACTTGCGGCTCATTGGCCGCTGTGCTCAAACCGGCAGAGGGAAGCTCAAAAGTGCGCTGCGTCAGTCGTGTGGGGAATTCGCGCTTCAAAGCCTCTTGCCGCAGCACCGAGGCCACGGCCTGGTTCACCCCCAGCAGCTGGTGGTTGCGCGCCACCACCTTGCGCGTGTGGCCCGCCTTGCTGGCGTCAAACAAAATGAAGTTTTCCAGGATGTCGAGCAAGCGGTCTTTGGCCAGCATGCCATTGAGCAAGACCTCGGCCGCCACATTGCCCACATCGTTTTCGCTCAGGCGCTTCCACTCGCCAAAGTGTTCCCAAGTGCTGGTGATGGAGCCAAACCGGGCGTTGTGCCCGTTGCTCACCACCAAAAACGCGTTGTGGTGAAAGGCGTGCGCCACCACGTTCTCGTCCATGTAATCGCGCAAATTGCCGTCAAACCCGGCGCGGATGTTTTTGTAAACCGCCTTCAGCTCGATGAACACCAACGGCAAGCCGTTGACGAAACACACCAAGTCAGCGCGGCGGTTGTAGTTGGGCGTGCGCAAACCCGTGAGCTTGAGTTCACGCACCACTAAAAAGCGGTTGTTGGCCGGGTTGCGAAAGTCGATCACTTTGGCCTGCGTGTGGCTCAGCTGCCCCTGCGCATTCTTGAAGCTCACCGGCACGCCATCCCGCACCAGCTTGTGAAAAGCCTGGTTGTGCTGCAAGAGCGAACGCGAAAAATCGTGGTGCGTGAGCTGCGACACCGCGTCTTCGATGGCAGACTGCGGCAGCTGCGGGTTGAGCCGGGTCAGCGCCTCGCGCAAGTCGCGCACCAACACCGCCTCGCGCTCACTGCTGCGCCCCAGCGTGCCGTGGGGGCCAAAGGTTTCCTGGTTGAAGGCATAGACGCTGTCCCAGCCCAACTCCCGCTGTAGGTGCTCGGCAAAGGTGGCCTGCACCAGGCGGTCTTCACTGTTGATGTCGGTGTAGGCCATGGTGTCTATTGGCCAAAGCCACGGTTTCTAAAGGACAAACTGCAGATTTGTCCTTTAGAAAAATTCATACAAACCAACGACTTACCAATTTCTATCAACCCGAAAGGTCTTTGCCTCTTCATGATTCACCCTGTTTTGTCTTTTAGAAACCCTGCTCATCTATCAGATGGTGGCACCCCGTAATTCGAAACACCCTTGTCCGAACAAGCGACCAATCGATCCTTGCGCCAGCAACTTGGGCAATTGCGCGATGTCTTCCAACAGCGTCAACACGCTGTCACCCGTAGCAGGATCACGGTTGGCCACGGTGATGAAGGGCACCATCTGCGTGCCCATGGCGTCCAACAGCGCCGGGTTGTGCGTGGTCACCAACACATCCACCCCCCGCGCTGCGCCCACGGTTTTCAGCATGTCGAGCAACAACTTGGCCCGAGAGGGGTGCAGGCCGTTGTCCACTTCTTCAATCACCAGCAAGCTGTACCGCGGCCGAGTGAGCAGCGCCGTCAAGATGGCCAGAAATCGCAGCGTGCCATCCGACATGCCGCGTGCATCCACGGTGGGTGGCGGTCCTGCGTCCAGCCAGTGCTCTTCGCAATACAGCATGGCGTCTGACTGGAATTTGCCGACTGTTTCGGCATACACGCGCCGAATGTCTCGTTCAGGCAGCTGGCTGGCGTATTGCGTCAGCACCGATTCGATCTCTTGTTGTTTGTCTTTCGGCAATGCGGCCAACACGCCCGCAATATTGGAAGCGTCTGACTCCAACTTTTCAGACAAAGCCGAGAACCCGCGCATGTGCGAAGGGATCGGGTCCAGGATGAAGATTTCACGCAGACTTGAAATGACAGCCTGCACACCATCTTGAATTTCCTGACGCAGCTTTTGACCCATCAACTGAAACAGGATGGAGTTTGCACGGCTCAGCTGGCGTGGGGTGCCCTGTTTTTCGTTGTAAAGGCGGGCGATGATGGTGGGGGCATCGTCTGTGCACGCATCGGTGCGCAGCAGCTGAATGTGACCCGCCTCTGATTTACGACGTCCGTCTTTGCCCGCCCTGAACTTTGTGCGCGTGAGCTTTTCAGAAAACAGATCGCACCTGCTGTCGATGATTTTTCCTTCCAGCCTGTATTCGTAATCGGTGAGTTCATCAGAACGGCACACCACACTCAGTGCAAACACAGAACCCGGCTGCCGCGCCGCCCACTCCACGCCGCCGCGCAAAGGGGCTTGTGTGCCGTCGCCCTTCAAGGCCGAGGTGAGCATGGAACCCGAAGCCACCCGATTGAGCAGCAGCAATGCGTCGAGCGCATTGGATTTGCCACTGGCATTGGTGCCCACCAGAACCGACAAAGGATCAATGTGGATGGAGGCGCTTTCGTAGCTCTTCCAGTTTTCCAGTTTCAACTCGGTGATCATGTGTGCTCCAGCAGGGTTTGCTGACCGAAAGGATAAGCCATGCTACGGCTGAATCGGCTGACCTCAGCTTGCTCGGCAAAGGTGGCCTGCACCAGGCGGTCTTCACTGTGGATGTCGGTGTAGGCCATGGTGTCTATTCAGGCGGCTTGGCCGTGGAGGATTTCTACCGGGAGTGCGCCGTTGGCTCTGGCGTCCAATACGACAACTTCTACGGCTGTTCCATCAGCGGCATAGCTGACATGTGTGTTCCAGTCCTGCGACACCTCGCGTGCAATGGGTTTATCCGAGAGATGAATCACCAAGATGTCATCTTGGTCGTAGTAGGTGGTTTTCATGGGTTAATCCTCCAATACAAATTCGTGCATGACGGTTTTAACGACCAAGGCGTCTTCGAGGACCAACACCGCGCAGACCACTCCACACCGCCGCGCAAGGCGGCTTGCGTGCCGTCGCCCTTCAAGGCCGAGGTGAGCATGGAACCCGAAGCCACCCGGTTGAGCAGCAACAATGCGTCGAGCGCATTGGATTTGCCGCTGGCATTGGTGCCCACCAGAACCGACAAGGGATCAATGTGGATGTCGGTGTAGGCCATGGCGTCTATTGGCCAAAGCCACGGTTTCTAAAGGACAAACTGCAGATTTGTCCTTTAGAAAAATTCATACAAATCAAAGACTTAGCAATTTCTATCAACCCGAAAGGTCTTTGCCTCTTCATGATTACCCCTGTTTTGTCCTTTAGAAACCAGATCAATGAACGGGTGTCTGCCTTGGTTTATTGATGAAAATTTGACGCGCATTTGGCTCAAATTTGGCTCGCATTTGGCTCATTTGGAGCACTGAGCCAAGAAAAAAATCATTTGAAATCAATGACTTGCCAGATGACCACTTTGGTATTTGGCTCACTGAGCCAAAAACTTGATGGTGATTCAGCGCTTTTTGAGCCAAATCCGCCCAGTCCGCCGACTTGCCCGTGACGGTGCGCAGGGATTTCAGGTCGGTGTGCTGGTCTTTGCGGGTCATACGGCCAATTCTCCGTTCATCAGGCGGGGCAGCAACAGGTCGCGGGCTTGGCGGAGTTTTTGGTTTTGTGATGCCAGCTTTTTGACTTGCGCAAAAACATCAACGGCAAATTCATCAAATGCTCGAAGCATCTGTGTCGAAGGAATCAAGACATCCACGCGATGCACCGACTTGCGATCCAAGGTCGGCACCGATGCGCCACCGTTGAACTGCTTGAGGTCCATTTCGCGAAGCAGGAAGAGCGCGAACAACGGCGTCACGCGTTTGAACCCTTTCACCCACAACGCGGTGTTGAGCGGCCAGTAATCTTGGTCCACATATTGAACCTCGCCCAAAGTACCGCTTCGACCGGTCACCACGCCTGGCGCTGCTGCTTTGGCTTGGTTGTGATGACCAAGAATGCCGGTCGAGCCATAGATTGGAACTTCGCCGTCTTGCCTGTCTTGCGTAGGCAAGTCAAAACCACGCTGCAAAACCAGCGCCGATTCCAAAGGTGCACGTTCCCACCCCTGCGGCACGCCGTCCACGATGGGGGTGTGCTCATGGCCGGGAAAGCGCAGGCGCACAAACCATTCGCGGTAGAGCTGCCGGGCCGAGTCTTCGAGCAGGGCCATGCGGCGGCGGTTGTTGTCGATGAGGTCATCGTAGGCGGAGAGGGTATTCCCAATCTTTTCTTGTTCCATCAACGGGGGCAACCAAAACGTAAATGCACCAATCTCCTTGCTGCTGATATGAGGAACACCTACCCCTCGGCCAACACTCTGCACATATCCAACAAAGCTAGGTGACGCTATAAGTTGAGCAAGAAAAGATTGATCAAGACCTTTAAGTCCACGCAGACGTGCGACTCGCTGAACCAACAATGCGTCTGGTGCAGAAGCAGTGATTTTTGCGAATTTAAGTCCCGCAGGTACCCATGGCCGGTCCATGGCGAGAACGACATCACCCTTAATCAACTTGTAGCGTTCTAATTCTGCTAGGTCCTGAATTGGCCAGCGCTTTGATATATCCCAGAGCACCTCACCCTGACCGATGTTTTCACCTTTGACCAATGGAATATCGTTCGGATCGTCAGTGAAACCGATACTTTTAAATGGATAGCCGCTAAAGACTTCGCAATATTGCCCCAAGGTTGTCAATTCCCAACCAGCCCGACTCATACCCCAAAGCCCTCAAAGTTGGCTTGAGTCTTCATCACCGCCATTGCAGTGCAATGCACAAACTTGCCATTCATACCCCCTCCTCTTGCTCACCCGGCGGCAAACTACGTCGCCCCTTGGCGCTGGCCACGGCTTCGTGCAGCTTGCGTTCCAGCACTTCGCGGGGTGGCAACGCGGTCAGGTATTCGGCGATGTGGATGCTGCTTTTTTCGAGCTCCAGCAGTTCCACGGCTTCGCGATTTTTGCCTGCGCACAGGATCAGTCCGAGCGGTGCGTCTTCACCGGGTTGGCGTTCATGTTTGTCCAGCCAGCGCAAATACAGCTCCATTTGACCTTTGTCTGTGGGCTTGAAATCGCCCAGCTTGAGTTCAATGGCGATCAAACGCTTGAGTCCGCGATGGAAAAACAAGAGGTCGAGAAAGTAGTCTTCACCGCCCACAGTCATGCGCTTTTGCCGGGCAATGAAGCTGAAGCCAGCGCCCAGCTCCAGCAAGAACTGCTCCAGCTCACGCATGATGGCGTCTTCCACATCCCGCTCAATGTAGTGGTCGTCCAGGCCCAAAAAATCCAGAAAGTAGGGGTCGCGAAACACCAAGGCCGGGGTCATGCGGTCGGTTTCTCGCAATGTGCCCAGCTCATGCGCAATGAGCTTATCGGGCTGACGCGAGAGGGCTGTTCGCTCGTAAAGCATGCTGTCGATGCGGGCGCTCAGGGTGCGCACGCTCCAGCGCTCTATGCGGCACATTTCGGCGTAATAGTCGCGCTGCATGGGTTTTTCCAGGGGAAGCAGCAGCAAAAAATGTGACCAGCTCAATTGTTGCGACAGTGTCGCCACAATTTGCGGGTCCGGGAAGACTTCCGCAAACTTGACCATGCGATGCAGTGCCGACCCCGTAAACCCCTTGCCGTAACGCTGGCTCAATTCTCGCGACAGTGTCGCGAAAATCTGTTTGCCATAGGCCGCACGGTCTTTCTCTTGCAACAAGTCGCGTTGGATGCGCTGCCCGATTTGCCAATAAAGCTGGGTCAAGCCCACGTTGACGGTGCTTGCAATGCGCGACCGCGCCTGATCAATCAGCGTTTTGAGATCGCCCAGCAAAACGGCGGGCTTGTCGGCGGGCATATCGGCGGGCATGTTCCCCTTCGTCGGTTCCATCGTGCTCATACCCCCAAGCCCTCAAAGTTGGCCGCAATCTTCGCCGCCAGTTCCACAGCCTCCCGGTTCAAATCCGCCAGCTCCACATGGATGTCGCGCAGGGTTTGTTCAAAGTCGAAGTCATCGTCCACTTCGGCCGGGGCCACGCCCACGTAGCGGCCGGGGGTCAGGCTCCAGTCGGCGGCTTCGATGTCGGCACGGCTGACAACTTTGCACAGGCCGGGCACGTCTTGCATCTCGGCTTTGGGAAAGCGCTCTTGCAGCCACACCATCTGGCGGTGGGTGTAGGCGCAGGCCTTGAGTTGCTCCACGGCGGTGTGGCGTGCGTCGTCGAGTTGCTTGATGTTTTTGTTGACGGCGCGGCGGTCGAGCAGGTCGGCGGCGGCTTGGATGGCGGCGTCTTTGTCTGACTTGCCTTCGTGTTGGCTCAGCTGTGCGGCCAGGGCTTGCGCCTGTTGTGCGCTGCGGGCGGCCAGTTTGTAGAGCAGGTCGATTTGCTTGACCAGTCCCTTGGCGGCTTCAGCTTGTTTGTCAAAGCTTTGGCGCAGTTGAATTTGAGTCGCGTTGTCGGTGCTGGCTTGGGTGCCGCTGGCCACCACCGTTTGGCCATACGCTTGCAGGCCGGTGACCAGGCTGGCGCGGTCGGTCATGAAGGCTTGGGCGGCTTGGCTTTGCTCGGCCAGAGCGGCTTGCAGGGCCGTCAAGCTTTCTTGCACGGGCTGTGGTGCGTCTTTCAATGCGCTGATGGCTTGGCTGAAGGTTTGTAGCGCCACTTGCGATTGGGTCAGCTGGTCGAGCAGCGGGGCCAGGGTGGCGTCCACGCCTTGGGCCTCGGCGTTCAGGCGGGTGATGTAGCTGTGCACCAAGCCCAGGTAGCGGCTTTGCTGGCCCCGGTACAGCCAGACGATGGCAGCCAGGTGGGCTTGTTGCTCGGGCGAGAAGTCGTAAATCTTGCGGGTGACTTTGCGGTAGACGTTGCGGGCGTCCAGCATGAGCACTTTGTCTTTGAGTGCTGCGGGTTTAGACCGGTCAAAGTGCCACAGCTCGCAGGGCACGGTGCGGGTGTAGAAGAAGTTGGAGCGGATGGCGACCATCACGTCCACGTCGCCGGTCTCGACCAGTTTGCGGCGCACTTCTTTTTCGCCATGGCCTGCGCTGCTGGCTTGCGATGACATGACAAACCCGGCGCGGCCCGTGGGCGACAAGTAGCTGTGAAAGTACGAGATCCACAGGTAGTTGCCGTTGGAGACGTGTTTGTCTTTGTTGATGCCGGGCAGGCCAAAGGGCAGGCGGCGGTCGGTTTTGATGGCTTCGGCATCGACTTTGTCGACGTTGAAGGGC
Source organism: Limnohabitans sp. DM1 (assembly GCF_001269385.1). Classification (GTDB taxonomy): domain Bacteria; phylum Pseudomonadota; class Gammaproteobacteria; order Burkholderiales; family Burkholderiaceae_C; genus Limnohabitans_A. The sequence goes on from NZ_CXOO01000055.1 coordinate 23,600, forward strand.
GGGTTGGCCATCATGAAATCGACATTGCCCCACAGCGGCTTGCCATCTTGCAGGCGGTGTGGGTCGTCGTAGAAGGTGTTGGCTTCTTGAATGTCGCCTTCAAGGCCGTGCACGGCCAGGTTCATCTTGGCCAGGCGGATGGTGGTGGGGGTTTTTTCTTGGCCGTAAAAGGTGACCCGGTTCATGGTCTCTTGGCCCAATTGCTCGATGAAGTGGCTGCTTTGCACGAACATGCCGCCCGAGCCGCAAGCCAAGTCGGCCACGACGCCGTGGTCGGGCTCGATGATGTTGACCAGCGTTTGCACCAGCGAAGGCGGTGTGAAAAATTCGCCGTTGTCTTGTGCGCCCTGCATGGCGAACTTCATCAAGAAATATTCGTAAATGCGGCCAAACACATCGCCCGTGGCTTGGCGCAGGGCTTGGCTGTCAAAACAGCGCAGCAGGTTTTCGAGCAGCTTGTTGTCAAAGCGGTCGTAGTCTTTGGGCAAGCTGCCTTGCAGCGGCGCAAAGTCCGCCTCGATCGCGTTCATGGCCGCCACCAGTGCGCCGCCCAAGCTGGCGCCCGAAGGCAGGTTGAGCAGGGTGTCGTAGCGTGCGGCCTCGGGCAGCATCAAAGCCCGGCGCTTGATGAAGTCGCCCTTGACCAAGGGGCGCTTTGGCATGGTGCCCTCCGCCTGCGCGGCCTCAATGGCTTGCAGCGCGGTTTGGTAACGGTTGGTGGCGTGCCGCAAAAAAATCACGCCCAACACCGGCATGGAATATTCAGTGGCCGTGAGGTTGGAGTTGGCACGGAGCTGATCGGCGGCTTCCCACAGGCTGGTTTCAATTTGCGCGATGTTGTGGAAGGCGTTGGCGGTCATCTGTGCGGGGGCTGATTGTTGTTTTTGGCGGTTTGCCGGAGGGGCGTTTGGGCGGGGTGGCCAGCGGGGGCTTGAATGATTATGCCCAGCTTTGGTTGGGGGTTGGGGTGGGGTTGGCGGGCGCATGGGGGTTTACGCGTAAAGGCGTTTTGTAGGTAATTTTTGTTAGTTATTTGGTTATAGTTGGGCGCTTCGGGCCTGCTGCGCTTGATGGTGCGGTGGGGATGTTGCAAGGGGTTGGATGCCGGGTTTGGGCTGCAAATTTATACCTGCATGTACATGCAGTGTCTGGCCTGAAACCCATGTCACAAGCCGCTTGCGACGATTTCAACAAAAAGATGTATTGACACGGGCCGGGTGTATCAACTGGGTTTTGCGGTCTGCATTACGTTATCCATCATTGGAGATGAGTCTGTGGATCGTTTGGTAAAAGCACTTAAGAAATTATCCAAAGAATATCCACTGGAGAATTTTCAGTGGGATATCCCGAGCAACTGTCCGATTACCATCCCCAAAGAGTGCAACTCTGGCTATCTAAAAAATATTTACCTCAAAGAAAACTTCAAAGAAACCATTTGCAACGACAAAACCTTAAGCTCCCATTACTGGGCAGTTCAAGACTGGGGATGTATAGTATCTTTCAAGAAAAAGGACACAAACAATATTCGCATCAAAAATTTTCTTCAAGAGCTTAAACAAAATTCACTCACCAGAAACACATTTGAGTGCATCTCATCATTATCCAAGATTGCGTCTTTTATAAATCCTGGAAAATATTCAATCTACGACTCTCGAGCAATCTACACACTTAACTGGCTTATTTTTAACAATTCAAGCTCAAGTGAGCTATTTCCACAACCAATCGGGCGCAGTGCAGCGCTGTCAAAATATGACATGCAAACAATATTTAGGCTGTCCAACCGCCAGTTTAGTTATAGGCCTAACAACGTGGCCTTTCACGAATACTGTGCACTCTTAAACATACTCTCACCGCAAATATTTGGCGAAGGTAGCAAACCTTATAAATTAGAAATGCTACTTTTCATGGTCGCACCAACGAAAATAGTATCTCAAATCGAGGCATCTGTTTCGTTAACAATAAATGCCTAACTGTGTGTTCAACGCGGACGCCAACACTGGCGATGCATTCGGCATTTTATGTCCAATGTTTGTGCCCTCCGCGCCTCGCGCTCCAGCCGCCCCTCACCTCTACTTTAGCACCTACGAGTTATTTATATGTCTACATCTTCCACAACAGAACGTAGCCTTATGCCGTTGCTCATTACAAGCATGGCAGTTATAGCGCCGTTGTTATTCATTCTTGGGCTTGTCGTCGGGAATCAACTTCAAGGAAACACTACGCTAACAGCAGATTCAATTTCATCGTGGCTATCAGCAATCGCCACCGTTGCCATTGCAATCCTTACATTCATTCTTGCGAAAGAAACTTGGTATTTGCGTGAAGCGCAAATACAACAGCTGCAAGAGTTAAAAAGAGAAAACATTCGCCCAAACGTTGGGGTTGCCCTAAAGAGCAGTCCTGTTGGTATGAGTTTCATAAATATTGAAATAACCAATCACGGGAAAGGCATTGCGCGTAAAACAAAATTTACGTTCTTTGGCCGAGATGGCAAGCCACTCTCACAACCCGAAGATATCGTTGCTTCAAAATTCAAAAAATTAGCCATTTTCAATCTTGGTGTTGAATCAATCGGCATCGGTCAATCAATTTCAAGCTATTTGTTTAGCTTCATAGAGCTCGGAAAAGAGCTTAACGGCGAAATTTTCAAACCATTCCTGAGTATTCATATCGATTTTCAAGATGTGGAAGGGACGCAATACCATAACGAGTTCGCAATTGATTTTGCCCAATACGAAGGAATTACCGAGCTTGGTGGCGATGCCATGCATCAGATTTCTAGCGAAGTTAAGAAGCTAAGAGAATATGTAGGAAAAATAACCGGCCACTCAAATGGCCGACTTGCGGTTAATGTCTATAGCGAAGTGAACCGGGCTCAAGAGGAAGCAGAAACTCGCGCATGGATCGAAGAGCAAAGGCGCCAGTAGGGTGATCAAAGTCGCTAACCATTCCGTCGAGAGGGACCGCCCACAAGCTGCGCTTGCGGATTCACTTCGCGGCTTCGCCGCTACGGCGGCCCCTCACGTCTAACGATAGGCCTCATGAGAACTACAACATGCGAAACGTTATAACCCAACGGCGTTATGGCTACTGGCGAGAACTTCTGGAACAGTGGCTGTTTCTCGTGGAACGCATTCACAGAGTTACGGCACAGAAGCACTCCGTGTACTCATATAAAGAACGAACGAACGTCGGTCTTCTCGCAGCGGCTGCAACAGCCAACGGCTGGATAGCGCTAGAAGAGTGCCGTTCCGAAAAATACGCATCGAGCAACAGCGACGAGGTCTACCAAGGTAGATCGGATCTGCGCATTTGGAGAGACAAGCGACACCACGAAATAGAAGCGAAATTTCTGCGAGTAGCACTTGCCTCATCGTCAACAACGCGACTTACTAAAGCGGCTGAGAAATCAATTGATGATGCGTCCCGGTCTGTAGAATCTGGCGACCGTTTCGACCGAAAAATAGCTGTGACATTTGTCGTCCCAACACTGACCAACACGCAGGTTAAAAAATTCGATGCTGACGCGCTTGTTGAATATCAGGAGCGCCTCTTGCGGTTCATTCAGGCAAAAGAGCCAAGCTTCATTGCTTATACTTTCCCTGGTCCGGCACCGGCTGTGGGGTCACCGAATCGCCAAGCACTAGGCGTTATCCTTTTTGGAGCGGAGCCAAGTGAGGCCTAACGAGTGAGGATAAGTCTCCGTTTGTTAGACGAGCTCGGTTCTGGGCGGTGGTATTTGCCCGGCAAAAATTATCTTTTTTGTCTTGCCTGTGCAATTGAGCGTTTACGCTTGCTCAAGCGGTATGACTGAGGTGTGCTTTATGCCATTGCGGGACTTTTTGGAAAGTGTGTAGCTGTTTTTGGTCGAGCACATGCACAGTGCTTTTGGGGTCACTGTTGCGCGATCCTCAAGCTGAGATCGGCCGTGTCACTGGTGCGTGGTGGCCTGACTGTGTTGCGGTGGCGGCGCATTGGTTGATGGCAAGATTCGGCGGCGTAGCACCCTCATGGCACCGGCGCAGCACGCGCACTTCCATTGCGCACGAGGCGTGGTCTGAGATGTCGCTGATGGGGGTGCGGTGCCACTTGGGCGCTTGAACACCAGTAACTTCAATAAGGTGATCAGCCTTTTGCTGTTCGGATGCAAGAAACCACAGTTGTGCGGGCGAGAGCTTGTCAATTGCAAAATCAAAGTAGTCGCCCATGCGCCGAATGGCACGGGCGTAAGCGTCAATGGTCTTGGGCTGCAGGCCTTTGAGCTTGAGGTGTTGCAGGTGGGTGCGGTACGCGCTGGAAAATGGTTCGGGGAAAATAGCGGAGTCATAGCCACCGGGATACATCGACATGGGCAAACTCCAGATAAGTTGAAGATCACATGCCCCACAATTGAGGTATGAGCCTACAGCTTATGAATTCACCAACAGCCGTTGCGGCACACCCGCTCCGCGTAGTGGCTTCGTCCAACTTTCGCGTTAGGCATCAAAATCCCCCCCCCAGCGTCATGGATACAGTTAATACCAGTCAGTCGATAAAGGCGTGCGTAGACGAACTTCACAAGCACTTCGTGAAGATGCTAATGCCGGACTACGAATACGCCAGTTTGGTGGCAGTTCTTGCGAAGGCAGGAAAGACTTACTGCCGTCGCCATGGCGAACCGATGGAAATTGCCGAGTTGGTTCATGATGAAATCTACAGCCATGGCCTCGAACGCTGGCTGCAGACCGTACAAAAGAATTCCCCGACTGGCAATCTAGCAGCTGCTGACTTCGAATCAACGCTTCTAGACTTCGAATATATGTTCAGACACGGAAGGCCAAGGCCGAGACCGAAGAGAGTTCGAGCCTCTTGACCAAAAGCAAAAAAAAAGATGTACTCCGAAGACTCTGGTATCAGGCCGCGTTTTTAGGCGAGTCCAGCGAAGGCCAAAAGTCACCCAACAAAGGCATTAGACATGCATTTTCTTGCTATGTTCTTGACACTTGGCGGAGAAAAAATGTCATTTCTTTTGATCAGGTTTTTGACGGAAAAAAGCCTGAATCACTGCTGCAGTTGGAATGCCAGCCAAGATCACAGCGACAGTGACCTGTCCGTGCAAGGATGCCCAAATCGCCGCGACGATACACGTCAACGTCACCAGCACACCAAAAATTTGTGCCAGTAAGTCACTCCTGAAAACGGCTTTGCTTTGGTAGTCACCAATTTCAAGCTGCCGACGCTGCGCTGCAATGTTGGCTTCCAGTGTCTTATTTTCTAACTCACGTCGGTGTTTCGATTCATCCTCAGCCAGTTGAATCAATCGGTGTGCAGCGCCAGGAACAATTCGGTCAAACCCTTCAAGAATTGATGGAGGCGGAATAGGCCCTTGGTAATGCGCCGTCGTCAGCTGAACGGGTTGAACTGGCACCCCGATGGCAGCAGCGGCCTTGGCCGCTGAAGCGGAGGGAAGACCCGATGATTTATGGCGTGGTTTTTTGGTCATAGGCTGCAATGACTTTATCAAAATCAAGTCCTATGGCGCGCCAATCAGAAGCAAGCGCTTTTGAAACATCGACGTTGGGGATGTCAACCGTCAAGACCAATGGAAGATTTGGCAAGTCTTTGGCATGGTAGATGTAAGCAGGCGCGGCCATACCCTTGAGAAAACCTCTTAATAAGGCTTTACGCGGAGTTTGGGTGAAGTCGAGCGAGAACATGAGTCAATCATTCTACTGAGGAACAAAGCCTCAACACTACTACAAAGATGGGGCTTTGACACGCATGATGATTTACAAACCATGTTGTTGCTTTTCAGGGTCCGCAACAAGACCCCCTGTGTTCGAGCAACCCAGCATGCTGCATGGGGCGCATCAGGGCAACACGGCTTGACTTCACCCCAACCGCCAATACCCCCACCAAACCCGCATCCCCGTCGTCACTGCACACAACCCCGCAAACCCATAAGCCAACACCGCAAAGTGTTCAGGCCAGATGCACATGGCGGCAAAGACGGTGATGGTCTCGGTGGCTTCAGTCAGGCCACCCAAGAAGTAAAAGCTTTTGCCCGGCAAGGCGGTGTCCGTCAGGCCGCGTTTTTCGGCCAGAGCGGCGAAAGCTAAAAAGCTGCTGCCGGTGCCGATGAAGCTGGCCAGCAGGGCTGCGGCGGGCAGTGCGTTGGCGGTGGGGTGGGCCACCGCAAAGGCCAGGGGGATGGCGGCGTAGAACACGAAGTCGAGTGCGATGTCCAAGAAGCCGCCCGCGTCGGTGGGCTGGGTCAGGCGGGCCACGCTGCCGTCCAGGCCGTCGAGCAAGCGCGAGGCCAGCAGCAGCGCCAAGCCCCACCACCACGCTTGCAGCGCAATGGACACGGCGGCGGCCATGCCGATGGCAAAGCCCAGCCAGGTCAGCGCGTCGGCGCTGATGCCTGCGCGCACCAAGCCGCGTGCGGCAGCGTTCAGCGCGGGGCGCAAGAGGGTTTGGGCGTGGCGGTCAAACATGGGCTGACCCTTCTTCGGCGGCTACGCGCAAGCGCAGCACGCGCTGCGGGTCGGCCACGTCTTGTTCGTCGTGCGTGACCAGCACCACCGGAATGCGCCGCTCGCGCACATGCGCAAACACCCACGGCCGCAGCTGGGCGCGCAAGGTGGCGTCGAGTTTGGAGAACGGCTCATCAAGCAGCAGCGCTTGCGGCTCGGCCAGCAAGGCGCGCATGAGCGCCACACGCGCACGTTGCCCGCCCGAGAGCGTGGACGGGTCGCGCTCGCCCATACCGCTCAGCTCGGCTTTCTGCAGCGCTTGTTGCACGCGGGCTTGGCGTTGCGCGCTGGTGCGGCTGGTGCCCCTGGTGTCACTGGCGGGCACGGCAAACAGCAGGTTCTCGGCCACCGTCATGTGCGGGAAGAGCAAGGCGTCTTGAAACACCAAACCCACGCCGCGTTGGTGGGTGGGCAGGTGCGAAAGTTCGCGGCCATTGAGTTGCACCGAGCCTTGCAATTGCAGGGGCTGCAGCCCTTCGGACACGCTCGCCAGTGTGCCCGCTATTGCCGCGAGTACCGAACTTTTGCCGCAGCCGCTCGGGCCCATGAGTGTGAGGATTTCGCCGGGCGGCACATGCAGGTGCAGGCCGCTCACCAGCGCGTGAAGCGCGCTGCCCAAGCGTTCGATGTGAACGTGCAGGCCGTCGTTCATGCCGTGATGCACGGCATCTTGTGGGGTGTCGGTCATGGTGTGGCTTTCATGGGGGCGATCTTCTCAAATCGGCGTGACCTGCCCAGCCACGCGGCGAGCGCAAAGACGGCAATGGGCAAGAGCATTTGCAGCGCGGCGTAGGCGCTCATGAGCGAGCGTTGCGCGCCCGCAGCCAAGGTGACGGCTTCGGTGGTGACGGTGGCAAAGCGGCCCGCGCCCACATAGAGCGTGGGCAGGTATTGCGCCACGCTGACCGCAAAGCCCACGGCCCAGGCCGAGGCGATGGCGCGTTTGAGCAAAGGCCACTTCACGCGCCACAGATACACCCAACGGCCATGGCCCAAGCTGGCCACCAGCGCGGCTTGGCGCGGGTCCACCGCCTGATACGCGGGTACCAGCGCCAGCAGCACATAGGGCAAGACCATGACCGCGTGCGCCAGGCTCAGGCCCAGCCATTGGCCTTCGAGGCGGGTGTGCAGCGCCAGGCTGTACAAGCCCACCACCCACAGCACCGAAGGCAAGACCAGCGGCAACAAGAACCAGGGTTGCAGGGCCTGCTGCCAGCGGCGGGGGGCCAGCTCCAACCAGGCCACCGACCACAGCAAACACACACTGGCCGACGCCACGCCCAGACCCAGCGTGGTCCACACGGTGTGCGCGCTGCTGGCCACTTGTTGCCAGGCGCCCAGCGTCCACAACTCGGGCCACACTTGGGGGAAAGGCCACACGCCCGAGGCACTGCCCACGGTCAGGGCGAACCAGACGGCGGCGTAGGCGGTGAGGATGGTGGTCCACATGACATTCGGCGGCCAAACCCCCACAAAAACTGCCTTAGGTAGGCGCCTTGCCCCGGCCAACTTCAGGCGCTTGCCATGCCCCAACATTCGCCGCGAGGGCGCGGCTCCTACAAGCCAAGCCGTGACCACACCCGCCACCAGCACCGTGCCCGTCAACCACCCCGCTGCCGCCACGCCTTGCGATTGCGTGATCAGGTCGGCGTCGCTCAGCCATTGCCAAGCCAGCACGGCCAAGGTGGGCGGTGTGGCGGGGCCGATGATGAGCGCCATGTCGACCACCGTGAGGCCATAGGCCAACACCGCCAGCAGCGGCCAGCGCAGGCGCGGGGCCAGTTGCGGCCAGATGATTTGTGCAAAGGCTTGCGCGGGGGTGCGGCCCAGGGTTTGGGCCAGGGCGTATTCGGCTTGCCAGCGGCGGCGCAGGTCTTCGCGCTGCATTTGGGTGGCGGCCACCCAGAGCAAAAACGGCACCTCTTTGAGCCACAGCGCCAAGATCAGCCCCAGGCCCCACGGGTCTTGCGTAGTGAACCAGGGCGGTGGTGCATCAAACCCGGTGAAGCCAGGCGACAGCAGCCGCAGCGCCCAGCCGCTGGGCGAGAGCCACAGCACCAACCCGATGGCCATAGCCGCGTGCGGTGTGGCCAGCAAGGCCGGCAGATGCGACAACCAGCGACCCAGTTGTTGGCGGATGAAGCCGCTGGCCAACACATGCGCCACCGTGATCCACGCCAACGCGGTCGAAGCCAGCCCGGTCCACAGCGTCATGCCCCAGGCGCGCCATGTTTGCGGGTCGGCCCACAGGGTTTGCCAAGCGGCGGCGTCCAGCATTTGCGCGGCCACCGCCCACAGCGCCGCGCCAATGGGCATAGCAGCGATCAGCGCCAACAGCCCCGCAGCAATAAGGGCGAAGGCGCTCACAGGCCAGCGTTGAGCTGTTGCCCGATGGTTTGGTGGCCCATGGCTTGGGCCAAGCCCGCTACTTGGCAGCGCTCGGCGTTTTGGTGGGGCAACGGCACGTCGCAGCCCGGCAGGGTTTGGCCCAGTTCAAAAATGCGTGAGGTCATGGGGTTTTCCATTCGGTTTTGGACGAAGTATCAAGCAAACGGGTTGCGGCACCGGCGTGGAAGACTGCCGTCGTGTTCATGAACCTCTGGGAAAATGCCGCGTGGGTGGTCGGGCCACCCGCCAAATTCTCTGTGCATGTCCTCAACCCGCTTGCCGACCCATTCATGAAGGAGCCCTCTGTGGCCAAGTTCAAACCTGCCCCTCAGGGTTACACCACGCCCTCAGGCCAGCCATGGCCGCCCACTGACACACATGCCAAGGTGGATGCCAACCCGCAGGACAAGCGCCCTGTGGACGAGGCGCGGGTGCAACAGGTGTTGGACATGATGGTGCTGCTGTCGCAAAGCACCACGGCCGCCGAGATGACCCAGCTGTTGCGACTGCATGGCGACTTGGTGGGGTGGACGGGCTCGGTGACTGAAACCAGCGTGCGTGCCCAACTGGTGGTTTTGCGCGAGCGCGGCTGGGTCAACCCTGGCTACAGTGGCCGCCAAGAGTTGAACTTTGCAGCACCGGCTTACCGTAAGAATCTGGTGCGGATCTACACCACCGTGCAGCCCACGGCGCTGTGGCCACACATGGTGCAGCGCCTCAGCACGACTCGGACCCATTCTTGGTCGCTTCAGCCAGAGCGCGTGGCTTTGGGCTATTGCGTGGTACGGGCCCATCTCTGGTTAGGGCGCAGCGAGGCCGAGGCCATGGCCATGCTTGCACCCCACGCACTGGCGAACTACCTGCCGCAATGGGCCGATCAGATTTTTGAAGATGCCTGGTTGCCCGAGTTGATGGGCCAGGCCGACCCCTTGTGGCTGCAAAAGCTGCTGCTCACGGCCCTGAGCAGCATGGACGAGCCGAATTACCCCTTGGCCATGGCTTGGCTGGAGACCGAGATCCCATCGGGCCGCTTGGTGCCGCAACGCATCACGCGCCTGGCCTTGGGCATCTCTATGGCGGGTGACGCGCGCGGCGCGCAGCTCACCGCCCTGCTGGGCCCGGATTGGTGCTATGTGCCCGAGCTGGCGGGTGCCATTGAAGGCCTGCAACTGCTGCAAGCGGGCGACCACGGTGGCGCGCGTCAGGCCTTTGCGACCAATGGCAAAGCGCTGCGTGCGGCCAAAGTCAAATGGGCCGAGCTGCTGCCACCTTGGCTGCAGCAGCTCGAACTGCTGGCCTGGCTGAGCAGCGACGACCACAAAGATTGGGAGGTGGCTCGCAAGCTGTGTGTGGCAGCGTCTGGCCGCCGCCAGCCGGACATCAACGACGGTATTTTTGGCGTGTGGGTTCAAGCGATTGATGCGCGCCTGGGCAAGTCGCCTTGGCACCCGCACTTCACCGACTTTTTGAAGCGAGACATCAAGGCTGAACACCTGCTGCAATTGGCCTGGCTGGGCAAGCCTGCCGGTGAGCCGCCCAACGACAACAAGGTCGCCATCACGCTGGCGTTTCTCAAAAACCAGTGCCTGGGCAGCCTGCTGGCCCCCACGCTAGAGGCCTGCGAGCGCCTGGGCTGGCCCAGCGCTGAATGGGTTCACCCCGTGGCGGCAAGGCCCGCGCGCATTTTTGGGGCACCGCCTGAGCCTTGGCGCGACGCACTGCAAGCCATTCTGAACCTCAGCGCCTCCAGCGACCCTGCCGCAGTGGCCGACAAGCCTGCGTTGCAATGGGCGTGGAGCCTGAGCATCGATGAACAGGGTCGCCCGATAGACCTGAACATGTTGGAGATGAGCACAGGGGCGCGTGGGGCCGTCAAGCTCAAACCCCTAGGCTGGCTGGCAGCCCAAAAGCGCCAAGGCTTACCCGCCCGCGACAGTGCGGTGCTGCGCCACCTGCAGCGCCCACGCAACAGCACCCATCCCGTGCTGAATATCACCGGCGCACTGCAAGCCCTGAAGGGCCACCCCCTCCTGATGCTGGAAGACGCGCCTCAGCAGTGGCTGGAGATGGTGCCCGCCCAGCCGCGCTTAGTGGTCAAACGAGAAGGCGACGGCGCAAACGCCAGCTATGTGTTTGAGATTGACCCGCCCATCAACCTGAAGACACCGCCCCAGTTGCCCGATCATTTCAATCTGTGGGGTGACGACCGCCATGCCGCTGCAGAAGACCGGGCCCAGTGGCGCATCGTGCGCGTGAGCCCTGGCGTGGCCAAGCTCATCCACATCAGCCCGGCGCAGCAGCAGGTGGCCGACCTCATCACCAACGGCTGGCGGGTGCCCGCCCAGGCGCAAACCGAGTTGAACGCCGCACTGCAAGCCTTGGCCTCGCATTTTGAGTTGCAGGGCGACGCCCAAACGGGCCGCCAAGTGCCCGCCGAAAGCCGTTTGCGCGCACAACTGGCCCCTGCAGGCGAGGGCCTGAGCCTGCGCCTGGTGGTGCAACCCTTTGGCGACTATGGCCCCCTGGTGGTGCCCGGCATGGGCCGTGCCCGCATGGTGTGCGTGCACGAGGGCGAGAGCCTGTGGTGCGAGCGCAGCCTGAGCGAAGAGCGGCGTTGGCTGTCCAGCGTGCTCGAAAGCCTGCCCATGCTGGACCCCGAGCACAGCGCCGACCAAACGGTGTTGCTTGACACGCCCGACGAAGCCTTGAGTGCGCTGGACCAACTGCCGGGCCAGCCCGGCGTTGCCGCCATCGACTGGCCCAAAGGGCGAGCCGTCAACATTCAGCAAGTTCACAGCGCCCAAATGTCGATCACCGTGGGCAGCGGCCGCGATTGGCTGGCGCTGGACGGCGAGGTGCAGCTCGACGAAGGCCGGGTCATGGGCCTGCAGCAGCTTTTGGCCCTGATGCGCGGCAGCAGCAGCCGTTTTGTGACCCTGGCCGAGGGTCAGGTCCTGGCGCTCAGCGACCGCCTGCGCCAGCAGCTCAAAGACCTGGACGGCCTGGCACAAAGCAGCAAGAAGGCGGGCCTGCAACTGCCGCACGCCGCAGCGGCCTGGCTGAGCGAACAGCTCGATGGCGTGGAACTGAAGGGCGACAAAGCCTGGCGCGAGCGCGTGGACGAGCTGGCCAAAGCCAGTCAATGGGAGGCCCCCGTGCCGCGCACCCTGCAGGCAGAGTTGAGAGACTACCAACGCCAAGGCTACCAATGGCTGGCGCGCCTGTCGCGCTCGGGGCTGGGTGCATGCCTGGCCGACGACATGGGCCTGGGCAAAACCGTGCAGACCCTGGCCCTGCTGCTGCAACGCAGCAAGGCAGGGGCCGCTCTGGTACTGGCACCCACCTCGGTGTGCAGCAATTGGCGCGACGAGATCCACCGCTTTGCACCCAGCCTGGAGGTGCACATTTATCACGAAGCCGCAGACCGCCGCCAGGTCTTTGCTGAGCTCGGCCCCGGCCATGTCCTGGTGGCCAGCTACGGCCTGGTGCAGCAAGACAGTGAAGCCTTCACCCAGGCCGCCTGGGCGACGCTGGTGCTGGACGAAGCCCAGGCCTTGAAAAACGCCGCCACCAAACGCGCGCAAGTGGTCAGCCAGCTGCAGGCGGGCTTTCGCCTGGCCCTGTCGGGCACACCGGTGGAAAACCGGCTGTCTGAGTTGTGGTCGTTGATGAACATCTTGAACCCCGGCTTGCTGGGCTCGGCCAGCCAGTTTCAAGAACGCTTTGCCGGCCCCATTGAGCGCCAGCAAGACCCGGCGGTGCGCCAGCGCCTGCGCCGCATCATTGCGCCCTTCTTGCTGCGCCGCACCAAGGCCCAGGTCTTGCAAGACCTACCGCCGCGCACCGAGATCGTTCACCTGGTGCAACCCAGCGAGGCCGAGCGCGCCTTGCAAGAAGCCATGCGCCGCCAAGCCCGCGAGGAGGTTGAAAAAGCCGCCCAAGACAAGAAAGGCCCGCAAATTCGCATGTTGGCCGAACTGATGAAGCTGCGCCGCGCCGCTTGCGACCCGCGCCTGGTGGTGCCCGAGATGGGGCTCTCCGGGGCCAAGATCGAGGAATTTGAACGCTTGGTGCAAGAGCTGGTGGCGGGCCAACACAAAGCCTTGGTGTTCAGCCAGTTCACCGACTACCTCAAGCTCTTGGCCGAGCGCCTGGAGGCCCTCGGTGTGGCCTACCAATACCTGGACGGCAGCACCCCGGCGGCCGAGCGAGGCAAGCGGGTGGCCGCCTTTCAGCAAGGGCAGGGCGAGGTGTTTCTGATCAGCCTGAAGGCGGGCGGCTTTGGTCTGAACTTGACAGTGGCCGACTACGTCATCATCGTCGACCCTTGGTGGAATCCGGCCGCCGAAGACCAGGCCAGCGGCCGTGCCCACCGCATGGGCCAGCAACGCCCCGTCACCGTCTACCGCCTGGTCACCCAGGGCTCGGTGGAGGAGCGCATCTTGCAAATGCACCACGACAAACGCAGCCTGGCCGACAGCATGCTCAACGACCAGGACGGCTCGGCTGTGCTGGATGCCTCCGCATTGGCGGAATTGCTCAGGGATTGATCAGGCGTAAGCCATTTTTGCAGGTCGGGGCTTGAGCTGCGAGATCTACCCATCAGGGACCTATTGATTCGGCCCTGTGAAGTTTTCAATGCGCAAAGCTGTTGTAGGTCGGTGGTCGAAGACCCCGACATGGGCCTGTGCCGAAACCCATAACGTCGGACTCTGCGAGTGCCGACCTACGAGATGACATGTCTCACGCATTTCAAACTTCAGCGTGCCTGATCAATATGTCGGGGCTGAAGCCACCGACCTGCGAAACACCAGCGTCATCTCACACACCGTAACGGCGCGTCCATTCTTTTTCGAGCGCATCGACCCATGAGGCGTGGGGCTCGGGCAGCGCCGGGGCGCTTTGGGTCAGTTGCCCGGGGCGCACGGCCGAAGCAAATCGGGCGCGTTCGGCGGCAGGCAGGCGCGCCACATCCAGCACCGTCGGGTCGCCCCACACATCGATGTCGGCCTTGCGGGCTTGTGCGGCGGGCGAGAGCAAAAAGTTGGCCACGACTTGTGCACCGGCTTTGCTGGGCGCGTTGTAGGGGATGGCCACAAAGTGCGTGTTGCCAATCGTGCCCTTGGCAAATTGCCAGCTCTGCACCGTGGCCCTCAGGCGCTTGGCGGCGATCTCGTTGGCGGCTTCGTTGGGGTTGAACGTGAGGGCCAACAGCAGCTCGCCGTCTGCCATCTTCTGGCGCACGGCCGCCGAGTTTTGCGGGAACTGTTTGCCGCCGCGCCACAAGTGTGGGTGCAGCGCATCCAGAAAGCGCCACAAGGGCGCGGCTTGTGCCTGCAAAGCCTCGGGGGTCACGGGCCGGGCCAGCGCCTTCACATCGGGCGCGTGTTCGATCAAGGCCTGCTTGACGAAGGTGGTGCCATGGAACTCAGGCGGGCGCGGGTAGGTGATGCGCCCAGGCTGGCTGCGGGCCAGGGCCAGCAACTCATTCATGTTTTGTGGCAGTTGGGGCAGGCGTTTGGCATCGGCAAAAAACGTCAGTTGGGCCATGCCCCAGGGCGACTCCAGACCATCCGTGGGCACCGAAAAATCCACCAACGTGGTGGGCTTGCCCACCGTGTCCACCCACTGGAAATTGGGCAGGGTTTGGGCGAACGGCGCAGACAACAAGCCATCGCGTTTCATGGCGGCAAAGTTTTCGCCGTTGATCCAAATCAGGTCCACCGTGCCTTCGGTGTCTTTGCGTCCGGCCTGCTTTTCGGCGCGCACACGCTTGACCACATCGGCCGCATCGCTGATCTTGACGTGCTGCAGCTTGACGCCAAAGTCCCGCTGCAACTCGCCCGCCACCCATTGCAGGTAAGCGTTGATGCGTTCGCTGCCTGCCCAAGCGTTGAAGTACACCGTCTGGCCACGGGCTGCGCGCTCGGTGTCAGCCCAGGCCGCTGCGGCTGCGGCTGCGGCTGCGGCTGCGGGGGCAGCGGCCTGCGCGGCCCAAGGGGCAAAGGCGGCGGCACCTGCAAGAGTCAAGGTCTGGCGACGGTTGATCTGGAATGAAGAACTCATGTTGAAGGGGACCGCCTGCACGGCGCTGTTCACGGTTAAAAGCCAAAGGTATGCATTTTCGCAGCAGGCCAATCCGCTGCATGACCCGGGCCATTATTGATTCGGCCCGGTGAAGTTTTGAATGCATCAAAGATCTTGTAGGTCGGCGGTGGAAGACTCCGACATGGGCCTTTGCCCAAACCATTAACGTCGGACTCTGCGAGTACCGACCTACAAGATGTCCTTTCTCACACATTTCAAACTTCAGCGTGCCGGATCAATAGGTTAAAGAAAACCTCAAAACAAGGTAGTCGCTCGCAACCAGGCGTCTGGCAACAGGGGCACGATTTGGGCTTCGAGCCATTTATCAGCGCCCGAAGCAATGGCCACGCCCGCCAGAAAGATCAGACCCCCAAACACTTTCTTGACCCGATCACCCTGCGCCAACACCTTGTCGCGGACCGCCTGAAAACCACGGCGTGAGGCATAGGCCACCGCGACCAGGGGAATGGCCGCGCCCATGCCAAACAGGCCCAACACAATCCCGCCGCGCACTGCGCCACCTTCGCTGGCCACCAAGGTCAGGGCCGAGGCCAACAAAGGGCCAGAGCAAGGGCTCCAAACCAAACCCAGCACCGCACCCAGCAACAAGGCCCCACCCAAAGTGTCACCTTTCAAGCGCGAGGACACGCCGTTGGCCCCGCTGGCCAGCGGCATCATCCATTGGGTGAAGCGCTCATTCAGCACCGGCACCCACATCATCACGCCCAGCGCCATGAGCAGCACCGCGCCAAATAGGCGCACATGGTCGCTGTCCAGGCCCATGGCGGGCCCCACCGCACCGAGCAAGACACCGATGCCCGCAAAAGACAGGGCCATGCCAACACCCATGGCCACAGGGGCCAGGCGGTTGCCCTGCGCGGCCCCACCCAAAACCATGGGCAAGATGGGAAAAACGCAAGGCGAGAGGGTCGTCAAACTCCCCGCCAACAAACTCAATCCGAGGTGGCTGATGGCCAAATCCATGATGTATTCCTTGCTGAGGCCTGTGGTTTATTTGGCCGACAACCAGGCTGCACGCAGGGCCTGGGCATCGGTTTGCCCACCAGAGCGGTGCTTTTGTTCTTTGCCCTTGTAGATGATCAAGGTCGATTGCGAGCGCACGCCCATCTCTCGTTTGAGTTCGCGCTCTTGGTCATAGTCCACCACCAGCAATGTGCCCGGGACGGTGGCATCGTCCTTGAAGGTGTTGAACACTTTTTCCTGTGCGCGGCAGGTGGGGCACCAAGCGGCGTGGAAGTGCAGGCCGACGGTTTCACCCGCTTGTTGTTTGGCCATCAGGGTTTGTGCGCTGTAAGCAGCGATGTCCAGTGCGTGTGCTGGGGCCATCCAGGCGCTCAGGGACAGCGTCAAGGTCAGGTTTAAAAGGGCGAGTGTTTTGTGCATGGTCAATCCTAGGTGAAAAAAATGCGCCGCTGGGGTGTTGTGAAGTTGAGGCGAGAGGCCTGCCCACGGTTGCCTTTTTGAATTCGCTGTGCAGGCCCAAAAAGTTACAGCGTCAACATGATGAATGCCCATCAGGGGGGCACCCCGCAACTTGTCAGGCCAGTCGCCGCCGGTAACCGACCCAGCTGGCCGTCAACACCGTGGCGGCAAACAGCAACACGGGCCAGCCCAGACTGAACACCTGAGCAGGCTCGGCATGGCGAAACAGCTCTGCCCGCATGGCCCGCAAAAAATGGGTCAGGGGCAACAACTCTGCGAGTGTTCTGGCCCATTGCGGCATGGCGTGCAGCGGAAACATGAAGCCCGACAAGAGCAAAGAAGGCAGGTAGAAAAAGATGCCCAGCTGCACCGCTTGCAACTGTTGGCGCGCCAACAATGACAAACAAAGCCCCAAGCCCAACTGGCCCAACATGAAGACCAAGGCCAAAAACCACAAGGCCACACTGGCCCAGGGTGTGCCAAACAGGGCCCAGGCCATGGCCTGAAGAAGGGCGTATTGGGCCAGCCCCAGCAAGAGGTAAGGCAGTAATTTGCCCACCACGATGTGCCCGGCTGTCAGCGGTGTGGTGCGAAGTGCGTCCCAGGTGCCGCGTTCGAGTTCTCGCACCACACACAGGGCCGCCATCAAGGTCAGCGTCAAGGTCAGGATCACGCCGCTGAGCGCGGGCATCATGTAGGCGCCGTCTTGCTCCGTCAATGCGTAACGCCCTTGCATCTGCACACGCACGGGCAAGCCCTGCCAATCCATGAGCTGGGCCGCAGCAGGTTGACGAGCAGCACGGGCAAGCCCCCACGACAGGCTGTCCCCCCACTGAGACACCACCGCTTGTGCCCAAGGGTCTGACAAATCAGCCTCCAGGCGAACCGGCAAGGCTTGCCCGGCCAGCACATATGTTGAGGGCGAAGCGGGCCAATGCAGCACCAGACGCACATCGCCGCGTTGCATGGCCAAAGTCGCTTCTTGGGCCGACATGGGCTGGGCCTGTAAGGCCAGCAATCGGCCCTCCTGAAAGTGCTGCAGCATGGCCTGGGTCAATCGCCGATCCAGCTCTGGGTCGGGTGCCATGCTGCTGGCGGCAGGCGGCGATGAATCGAGCACCCAGGCAGCGGGCCAATGTTTGGGCGCCAAAGAAATGGCAAAGCCAAACAAAAGGATCTGGGCCAAGGGCACGCCTGCCAGCAAGGCCAAGGTCAAGCGGTCCTGGCGCAGTTGCAGCCACTCTTTGCGGGCCACAGCGCCGCACAAACGGGCCGCGCGGGCCAGGCTGCACCACATCGAGCGCAGGCTCATGACACGGCCCCTTGCCTGAGCAAGCGTCGCAAGCCTTGTTCCAGCCCGCCAGCTTGCTGCGCCAGCGCCATGGGTGAGCCTGTGTGGCAGACACGCCCATGCGCCAAGGCCATGAGCGCATGGCAGGACATCACCTCTTGCGTGTCATGCGTGCTGATCAGCACGCTCACCCCTTGGTGGGCGAGCCGGTGGATGTGTTCCCACAGCTGTGCTTTGGCGTCCAGGTCCACCCCCGCAGTGGGTTCGTCCAACAAAAGCAAGCGAGGCTGCGCCAGCAAGGCCACCGCAAAGGCCACCCGTTGTCGCCAGCCGCCCGACAGATGACTGACCCGTCGGCGCAACACGGGCCCTAGCCCATGGGCATCGACCAGGTTTTGCACGCGTGACTGCGCGTGTGGCAAATCCAGTGCCTGCGCCCTGAAGTGCAAATTGTCCACGGCGCTGAGTTCTTCATACAGCCCGCCTTGCTGGGGCATGTATCCCAGGCGCGCCCTGTCTTGTCCAGAGCGAGCCAGCAGGGGCTGGCCCAGCACATGGCCCTCACCGCTCATGACCCAGCCCGACTGATGGGACAACAAGCCGGCCAGCAATTTGAGCAAGCTTGATTTGCCTGCACCGTTGGCGCCATAAAGCAGACAGATTTGCCCGGGCGGCAACTGCATGTCAATATTTTTCAAGCGGTAGTCTGTGCCCGAACGACACGACCAATCACGCAAGATCACCGTGGCATCAGGGCAGTTCAAGCGCAAATCCTCCGAAGCTGTATTGCGTGGCTTCTGCCCCCAAAAACAAGGCCGCTGCGGACTGTTGTGGGCGCGCGTGATCCAGCACATGCCCCAGTGCCGCCCAAATGCTGGCGCTGCCCAGATTGCCCACTTGCGCGGCATGGGCGCACACACGCTCAACAGGCAAATGCCATTGTTTGGCCAGCCATGGCGCCAATGCGCCACTGGCCTGATGGGGCACCACCCAATCGGCATCGGTCAGCGAATACCCCACGTCTTCGAGTGCGCGCCGACCCTGAGCCAACAGGGCCAGGCCATGTTGCTGCACGCCGGTGTAGTCGTGTTCAAAGTTGAGCACGCCGCCTTCGAAAAAACTGGCATCCGATCCGCCCGGTCGCAAGCACAAACCCGGTGCGGGCGCGTTTTGGCATTGCCCAAAGTAAGCATGCGCTATGCGCGGCTGGCTCGATTCGGCATCATCGGGCCCGATGATCACGGCTGCTGCGCCATCGCCCATTTGCAAAAAATTGACCCATTGGGCAGTGTCTGACGCCAGGTTGAGGGGATCAAAAAAAACCGATCCTGTCTCGACACCGACGATGCCCACCGGTGCCGAACCCGGCTGGGCGGTCATGGCAAATGCAATTTGCAAGGCGTTGGCAAAGCCCGTGCACGCCTGGCGCAACTCCATGTGGGCGCCGGTGTGGCCGGTCAGACGTGCGATTTCAGCCGAGCCAGCAGGCAACAACTGTGCGGGTGTGCTGGTGTGGCTGATCAGGTAGCCCAAGGTGTCTACAGGCAAGGCAGCGCGATCCATGGCTTGCTGCAAGGCAGCAGCAGCCAACTGCGGATTGCGGGCTCCAGGCCGGGGCACTTCTTGTGTGTGCAAGAAATCCCGGCACAGATGTCTGTTTTGGACGCCCAGTCGCGCAGCCATCCATTGGCCTTTTCTCAGGGTGCTCAGGCCTGTCAGGTCCTGCACTTTTTGACACAACTGGGCGGTGCTGACCGGCTCGCCTGGGTAGGCGCTGCCCCAGCCCAACAGACAACGGCGGCCCGTCTCCATGCGCAATCGTCCGGCTTGCATCAGGTGTTCTCCTGCGGGGTTTGATCCACACACGGCATGGCCAATCGGCCCAGCGCCGATGACACCGGTTGCAACAGCCATTGCAGGCGTTGGCGGATGTCCCGGTTCAAGGCGCTTTGCCGGGACTGCGACATGCCCATTTGGCGGGCCAGGCTGCGCGCCAGGTTGACATGCCGTGCCTCGTCTTGACGCAGTGCACACAAAGCACGGTGCAGATTCGGTGAACGGCTGATGGCACACGATGTGGCCAACAGGGGGTGCAGCAGTTGACACACAGCGCGGTCCAGTGCGGCGATGTGCGCCAAATGCTCGGCTGGCTGGCTGGACTCCAGCTTGCGAAAAAACATGGCCACCCGCGCCGGGTGGGGTGCCTGTTGCGGTGATGGCAAAGACGCTTGCAGCGCTTCGATCAAGCGCGCATGGGCCATCTCATCTTGTGCAATGGCCCTCAAGGTGGCTTGAGTCCCTTCAGGCAATTTCTGGCACAAGCGACCGGTGAAGGCATGCACTGCCGATGCCTCTCCGCAAGCCAGATAAGGCAATACGTCAGCCAGGTCTTGCTGTTGCGAGGTATTCAAACCCGTGCAGTCCAGAGTCAACACACTGTCGATGAGCCGGCCCACTGCAGCACTTGAATCAGGGGCCTTGCAAAAATTTTTCAGCATGGTGGATTGCGCTTGCGCTTAGGCGTTCAGGCCAAGTCGCGCAAGTACCGTGCGCGCACCCAAGCATCCAGCGACAGTCTCCCCGGCCCCATGAACACCAGCGGCAGCAACATGCTCATGTAGATCACGGGCAGCTTGAAGTTGCCAAAGCCGTCATTGGTCAGGGCATAGCCCTGGAGCAGTTCACCCAGGCTGGACCATGACTCGGGCCAATGCACGCTGAGCATGGCGACAACGGTGAGCACGATCAAGGAGGCAGAAAAAAAGCGTGTGCCCAGTCCGATGACCAAGGCGATGGCCCCCACGATTTCAAAACCGGTGGCCAAGGCCCAGTTGAGGTCAGCCGGGATCAGCTTGAAAGGCCAAGGAAACTGGTCCTGGATGTCTGCAAACCAGTTGCTGCCATGCAGCTTTTCAAAACCGGCTTCGCCATATTCCCAAGCCAGGATCAGACGCAAACTCAGCAGGCCGATCCACAAGCCGACATGGTCGAGTGCGTGAATGCCGCGACGGGCGAGTTGAAAGGTGTTGTTCATGTGCGTGTGCCCAATAAGACGCCTTGCTCGCGCAGGCTGATGAGGAGTTGCTGGCCGAAGCCTTGCAAGGCTTGCGGGTCGGGGTGCTTCATGTCGGTGGCCAGTTGCGCAAAGGCTTGTTGGCCGCTCAGGCCTTGGTCCAGCAAACCCAGCACATGGGCCGTGACGGCGTTGATCTCGGTAAATTGCACATCGAGCTGCGCATCGCGAAACACCACCAAAAATGTGGGCTCCGCCTGGCGCGACTGCCAGTCGGGGCCGATGCGGTGCACGGGCCAGGGGCTGACCACATCCACCCGTGCGGGGTTGAGGCACACGCTTGACAGCATCATGTCGCCCTGCGGGTCGTGCGCGGGAGGCGCGACGTCCATCACATCCACCGCCAGTTCGGCCCATTCGTAACGCGCCAGATCGGGCAGCCAGACAGGCAAGGGCTGGGCGATGTGGTGCTCACTCAGGTAGCGCACAAACTCGCGCGGGATCTCGCGAAACCAAGGCGTGTGCGAAGGCCAGTCGCGGTAAAAGGTGCGGCACAGCCTGCGCCAACGGGCCTCGCCCAGCAGTTGGCGGCTGACCGGAAAGCAGCTGTCCAGAAAACCGCAAACGTTGTTGAACAACAAATCGTTGTACACGCCCATGCGCCGCTTGGGCACGCCCGGTGGGCGGCGTGTGTGGTGCGGGTCGCGCAGGTGCGCGGCCATCTGGTGCTGGAATTTTTGGAAGGCCAGCATCACGCCACCTGCCTGTTGACGGATTGGGTTTGCGCACCCCATTGCCCAACAGCTTGCGCGCCGAAGGCCTGGTGCTGCAAGTGCGCGATGTGCGCCACCTCTTGGGCGAGGATCGGCAAATCGGGGATGTTGAAGTCGCGCTCCAGGCAAGTGGGTACCGGATGGCCTATGCGCTGGTAAGCGGCTTGCAGCAATTGCCAGACCGGGTCGATCACCTCGCTGCCATGGGTGTCAATGAGCAAGCCGTCTTCTTCGACATAGTGCCCCGCCACATGCACGTAGCAGGTGCGCTCCAGCGGCAGCTGCGCCAGATAGGCGTGTGGGTCAAAGCCGAAGTTGCGGCTGTTGACATAGATGTTGTTCACATCCAGGTGCAGCAGGCAATCGGCCCGCTCGACCACGGCCCGCACAAATTCGGGCTCGCTCATTTCAGCACCCGGGGGCGCGATGTATGTGGATGCGTTTTCCACGCCGATTTGCATGCCCAGAATGTCTTGTGCGCGGGCGATGCGCTCGGCGGTGTAGCGCACAGCCTCTTCGGTTTGGGGAATGGGCAGCAGGTCGTAGAGGTGGCTGTCATCAGCGCACCAGGACAGGTGTTCGGTGAACAGGCGCATGCCATGTTCACGCATGAAATCGCGTGTGCGGCGCAGCAGGATTTCATCCAGAGGGCCGGGTCCGCCCAAGGACAATGACAAGCCGTGGCACACAAAGGGGTAACGCTCGGTGAAGGCGCGCAGGGTGTGGGCCGAGCGCCCGCCCATGCCAGCCCAGTTTTCGGGGGCGATTTCAAAAAATTGCAGTGCTGATGGCACGCTTTGCTGTAATGCCGGGATCAGCTCACGCCGAAAACCCAAACCGGCTGAAATGGGATGCTTGTCGATCATGGCCTTTGCCTTGGTTTTGTGGAGTGCCAGGTGGGTGAACGTCATGCGCTTGATGCGGGCGTACTGTTCAGGCGCCCTTTTCTTGCGTGCTGTGAGCGCATGACATTCACACACCGGTTCAGCCCGGCATCAAGACTTCTTGGCGCCGCAAGAGGCGTCTTTTTTCTTGTCGCCACCACAGCTGCCTTCTTTGGCTTTTTTGTCGGCACCGCATTTGGCTTCGCCGCACTTGCCGTCTTTGGCTTTGGTGGCTTTTTTGTCAGCGCCGCATTTGGCTTCGCCACACTTGCCGTCTTTGGCCTTGGTGTCGGCCTGGGCGACTTGGTAGCCCGCATCGAGCTGCTTGGCGGCAAAGGGGTTGCCAGCGGCCTGTGCGGGCAAGGTGGCCACGGCGGCAAATGCAGAACCCAAAGCGATGGTCAAAAGTTGTTGCTTGTTCATGAAAATCTCCTGTGAAGTCAGTCGGTTGAATGAACCGCCGGGCTCAGCGCCGGTTGGCACTCATGCACGGTGGTCATGGTGTAATTCGTCTCGCCCTCAACAAAAGTTACATAATTTTTTGATTAATTTTTTTGCCACGCGGTGTAACTTTTTCTGCGCCGCACACGAAATCTCTGTATGAGCGAAAGACTCCACACCATCGAAGCTGAACTGCACCCCTTGTGGATGCAGTCTTTGCAAGGTGACAGCGCCTGCTATGCGCGTGCTTTGACTTTGCTCAGTCATTACCTGCGCAGCTTTTTGAAAAAACGCCTGCAATCCCAACTCAGTGATGTCGAGGACCTTGTGCAAGAAACCTTGATGGCCATTCATCAAAAGCGCCACACCTACCAAAGCGATCAAGCGCTCACGGCCTGGGTGTTTGCGATAGCGCGCTACAAGTGGGTGGACCATCTGCGCGCACACGGGCGCCGAGAAAGCCTGCACGACGACATCGACGATTGGGCCGACATTTTGTCGGTGGACAGCGATGAAGAGGCCAGCGATGCGCAGCGCGATTTGACGCAGATGTTGGCCGACTTGCCTGCCAAGCAGCGCGAGGCGATTGAGCACACGCGGCTGCAAGGCCTGTCCATCAGCGAAACCGCACGACTGACCGGACAAAGCGAGGCGTCCGTCAAAGTCAATATCCACCGGGGCCTGAAATCACTGATGGCCATTTGGGGAGTCCAAAAATGAAAACACAAGACCTGATCGGCCTGCTGGCCCAAGACCCGATGCCTGCTGGCCCCCCGGTACACCAGCAATTGGCCAAATCTTTGATCGGGGCGGCGATGGTGTGCACGGCCTTGGTGCTGGTGGGTTTCGGCATCAACCCGGACATGGGGGCCATGGCCGTCAGTCCGGCTTTTTTGACGAAAATGCTGTGGCTAGCCGCTGTGGCGGTGTTCAGTGGCTACGGCCTGCTGCGTTTGGCGCGTCCGGGCGTGAGCGCTGGCACCACTTTTTGGGGCTTGGCCCTGGCGCTGTTGGCCATGATGGGTCTGGGTCTGATCCAGTCGATGCAAGCCAGCTCCGAACATCGCCTGGCCCTTTGGATGGGCAGCTCCTGGCAAGTGTGTTCAGTGAGTATTTTGGGTTTGTCACTGCCGGTGTTGGGTGGGCTGCTGTGGGCGCTGCGCCAATTGGCACCCACGCGCCCTGCGTTAGCAGGTGCCGCAGCCGGCGCCATGGCGGGAAGTGTGGCCGCAGCTTGTTATTCGCTGCATTGCACCGAAACGAGCTTTGCTTTTTTCAGCGCTTGGTATGGCGGCGGCATGCTGCTGGTCAGCGCCCTGGGGTCATTGCTGGGAGCGCGTTTGCTGCGCTGGTGAACTCAGACTTCGCGGGCCAGGGGCAAATTGAGCAACAGGTTTTGCGGCTTGAGCTTGAGCAGGCCTTGCTCGTTCATGGCCAGGCCCAGATACACCGGCTTGCCCTGCACATCGGCACGCATGTCTTGCGGGTTGTCAAAGCGCAACTTGAACAAGCTGATGAGTTGCTGCTGGCGCTTGGCGTCCAACTCAATGCCCTGATACAAGTCATTGAGCAAGGCGGTGGCGGTCACGTCCAGCCCCACATGCCAGCGCCAGGCCGGGTCGTCCACCTGTTGCACCGGCTCGATGCTGACGGAAACGCCTAAAAAGTGCTGCACCCAGCGGGCCAGCACCACCGACAAGGCCTTGAGCCCTGAGCGGGCGTTGACCATGCTCAGGATCAAGCCGTGCGGCAATTCGTTCTTCAGCTCGTGCGTCATGTCGAGCAAAAAGGCGTAGCGCCCCAGGCCTTCGCGCTGCGCCAGGTAGCGCTCGGCGTTGTCGGGGTGCAGCACTTTCACATCCACTGCCTTCAGGGTGGCACCGCCCTCCATCAAGAGGCGCCCCATCTCGCCCAAGCCACCAGTGGCTTTCAGGCTGTCGAGCGTGTCGCCGTCGCCCGACAGCACGCGGCCGCCTTCGATGGTGATGCGCTGGCGGCGAAACAGCAACTCGGCCGCACGCCAGACCCAGGCGTCCTCCACATCGGCCAGCACATTGCAGACGATGGCCTGCACGACCAGATCAATGAACAGGGGGGGCAACTGGATCTGGCCACTTCGCATCCAGCCGATGTAGGCCGACTCCAGCGAACCGGCGCTTTCGACATCGCTGCGAAAGCGCAGGAACAGTTCGTAGTTCTCACGCGCATCGTCGTCCTTGAAGGCCTGGAGTTGCGTGGGCGCGACCAGCATCAAGGGGTTGTCCAGCAGCGCCTGATGCAGCCGAATTTCTTCCTTGCACGATTCGGGCACCAGCGCCATTTCGGGGCGCTGCAACCACAGGCGCCAGTAGTCGGGCGTAGGACTCATCCAGCCGCGTGCGTTGCGCGTCAGGTGTTGGTGGCCGCAGGCGGTCCAGAAGTTGTGCATGGTTTGCCTTTTGTTGATGGGTCCGGCCCGATGAGGTTTGAATTGCTCATGTTTTTGTAGGCCATGTGGCTATTTTTGTCTTTGTAGGCGCCCACCCTGTGGGCGATGGTTTTCAGGGCGTGTTCCACGCCCATCGCCCACAGGGGTGGGCTCCTACAAAAAAACCGTCCTTTGAATATTGTTAACGACTTTTGTTGATGGATCCGGCCCGATGAAGTTTGAATGGCCCATTTTTTGTCGGCCATGCGGCTATTGTTATCTTTGTAGGAGCCCACCCTGTGGGCGATGGTTTTCAGGGCGTGTTCCACGCCCATCGCCCACAGGGGTGGGCGCCTACAAAAAAAACCGTCCTTTGAATATTGTTAACGACTTTTGTTGATGGATCCGGCCCGATGAAGTTTGAATGGCCCATTTTTTGTCGGCCATGCGGCTATTGTTATCTTTGTAGGAGCCCACCCTGTGGGCGATGGTTTTCAGGGCGTGTTCCACGCCCATCGCCCACAGGGGTGGGCTCCTACAAAAAAACGTCCTTTGAATGGCGAACAGGCGCTGGCCGAGGACTCAGGCCCACACCACCCGGTTGCTCAGTTCGTTCGGATTGGCCTCACCGGGCTGCAGCGGGAAATGCTGGACCAGCAGTGCCGAGACTTCTTGCAAGGCCTGCGTGAGACCGCTGTCGAAGTCGCCGATCTGCAAGTGCTCACCCAAATGCTGCACCACCGCTTGCCAGTGCGCATCGGGCACATGGCGGCTGATGCCCCGGTCGGCCACGATCTCAACGCGGCGCTCGGCCAGCAGCATATAGATGAGCACGCCATTGTTGTACTCGGTGTCCCACACGCGCAGCTTGCCAAACCAAGACAGTGCGCGCTCACGTATCACCACAGGCAAGGGTGCTTCGCGCCCCGCCCGCCACAGATAGCTGTTGGGCAAGGCCGCTTCGACGCACAGCACGATTTCGCCGCTGTGCCTCGCCTCGCTGGCGCTCACCCTGGCCTGCAGTTGCTCGGCCATGGCTGGGGGCACCGCCCGTTCGGCGGCGCGCTCGTCCATCCAGCGGTGTCGCCACCAACGCGCCCAAAAGCTCAAAAGCGATTCACGCATGTCACCAGCTCCCGGAGGCACCACCGCCCCCAAAATCACCACCGCCGCCCGACGAAAACCCACCGCCGCTGGAGCCACCCGACCCGCCCCAGCCGCCGTGACCACCGTGGCCGCCACCCCAACCGGAAAAATCACCGCCACGCCCACGGCTCTGACTGCGCCGCACTGCAGCACTGGGCAGGGCCTGCATGAACAGCGCCGACATCAGGCCCAGCATGGCGGCGATGCCCCCCAGCCAGAGCAGACCGGTCATGCTCCAAACCACAACACCGACCACGCCCCCGCTGGCCAATGCGCCCAAGCGCTGCCCCAGCACCCGGCGCAGCACGCCCGCCACGACCGGCAAAGCCACCAGCAACAACACGACCAGGTTGAGCCAATCCACCCCGGCATCCCCAGCGGTTTGGGCACCTTGAACGCCTGTCTCGGGCAAGGGCAAAGCCTCGCCCTCGATGCGGGCTTGCAGGTGCGTCAATCCTTCACGCAAGCCACCCGCCACATCCCCCCGGCGAAAGGCTGGTGTGATCACCTGGTCAATGATGCGTTGGGCCGCCAAGTCGGGCACCGCGCCTTCCAGCGACTTGGCTGGCGCTATGCGCAAACGGCGGTCGTTCAGGGCCACCACCAGCAGCAAACCATCGCCCACCTGGCGGCGACCGATTTTCCAGGCGTCGCCCAGACGTTGCGTGAAGTCGGCGATGTCCTCGGGCGCGGTGCTGGGCAGCACCAGCACCACGATCTGGGTGCCGCGTTGCTGTTCAAAGGTCTTGAGTTGCTGCTCCAGAGCCGCCACATCGGCGGCGGCCAAGGTGCCGGTCTGGTCCATGACCCGAGCGGTCAGGGGTGGCACGGGCACGAGTGCTTGGGCCCATGCGGGCGACAAGCTCAAGATGACCCAAGCCCACACAGCCAACAACAGCCGGGTCAAACCCTTGGGCAGGGCCTGAGCGTTGACCCCGCCCATCGGCCCAGGTTGGGGCATGTGGGGTTGGGTCACTTGCCGAAGTCCACCTTGGGCGGCGCGCTGATGGCCGCTTCGTTGGCCACCGTGAAGTTGGCCTTGGGCGCGTAGCCGAACACCTTGGCCGTCAAGTTGGTGGGAAAACTGCGAGCTAAGACGTTGTAGTCTTTCACCGCAGCGATGTAGCGGTTGCGCGCCACGGTGATGCGGTTTTCGGTGCCTTCGAGCTGCACACGCAAATCCGCAAAACCCTGGTTGGCCTTGAGGTTGGGATACTGCTCAGACACCACCATCAAGCGCGACAAGGCGCTGGAAAGTTGCCCCTGCATGGCCTGAAACTGCTGCATCGCCTGCGGATTGGTGAGCACCTCGGGGGTGATCTGGAAACTCGTGGCCTTGGCCCGCGCTTCGATCACCTGGGTCAATGTTTCCTGCTCAAAATTGGCCTCGCCCTTGACGGTGGCCACGATGTTGGGCACCAGATCGGCTCGGCGCTGGTACTGGTTGAGCACTTCGGACCAGGCAGAAGTGGTCTGCTCATCCAGGCGCTGGAAATCGTTGTAACCGCAGCCGGTCAGGCTGAGGGCCAAGGCCAGTGATGCGAGCCAGGCGCTGGCTCGGGTGGCAAATCGGTTCATGTGGCATCTCTCCAAGTGTGACAACAAGGGAAAAGCTTAACGCATCCACCTTCTGCGGCCTGTGCGGTGCGCACAGGTTTAGGCAGTTTCCAAAGGTTTCAGAGGTTAGGGGCCAGCAGGCGCTGCAGGGCCTTGACCTCCACGCCGCTGCGCTGCGCGAGGTCTTGCACCTGGTCGTCACCGACCTTGCCTACGTTGAAGTACTGCGCATCGGGGTTGGCGATGTAGAAGCCGCTCACGCTGGCTGCAGGCGTCATGGCCAGGCTTTCTGTCAGGCCCATGCCGATGTCCTGACATTGCAGCAGGTCGAACATGGCTTGTTTGGCGCTGTGGTCGGGGCAGGCGGGGTAGCCGGGTGCGGGGCGGATGCCCTGGTATTTTTCTGCAATGAGTTCTTCGTTGCTCAGCGCCTCGGTTGCGGCATAGCCCCACAGGTCGGTGCGCACTTTTTTGTGCAGGCACTCGGCCAAGGCTTCGGCCAGGCGGTCGGCCAGTGACTTGAGCATGATGGCGCTGTAGTCGTCGTGCGCGGCTTCAAAGGCGGCGGCGCGTTTGTCGGCGCCGATGCCTGCCGTGACGGCGAACACGCCGACATGGTCTGGCGCTGTGCCTTGCGGGGCGACAAAGTCGGCCAGACAACGGCTGGGGCGCATGACACCATCGATCATGTGTTTTTCTGTTTGTTGACGCAGGCCGCGCCAGGTCATGGCGACTTGCTGGCGAGTCTCGTCCGTGTAGAGGGCAATGTCATCGTCATTCACGCTGTTGGCGGGGTACAGGCCCAGCACGGCGTTGGCCGTGACCCAGCGGCCGTCGATGATTTTTTGCAGCATGGCCTGGCCATCGGCAAAGACCTTGCGCGCCTGCTCGCCCACCACTTCGTCATCGAGGATCGCAGGGAAAGGCCCGGCCAAGTCCCAAGTCTGGAAGAAGGGGCCCCAGTCGATGTACTGCGCGATCTCGGCCAAGTCGTAATTTTTGAATATGCGGCGGCCAATGAACTTGGGCGCGGCGGGCACGCCTTGTGACCAGTCGATGGGTGTCTTGTTGGCGCGGGCCTGCGCCAGCGTCCACATGGGGGTTTGCTTTTTGCCCGCGTGCTGCTCGCGCACTTTGGCGTAGTCGGCATTCAGCTCGGCAATGAACTTGGCCGCTTGCTCAGACAACAAGCCCTGCGCCACACCCACGCTGCGCGACGCGTCGGGCACATAGACCACGGGGCCGGTGTAGTTGGGCGCGATTTTCACGGCGGTGTGCACGCGGCTGCAGGTGGCGCCGCCAATCAACAAGGGCATTTGGCGCTCGCGGAAATACGGGTCTTTTTCCATCTCTGCGGCCACGTACTGCATCTCTTCAAGGCTCGGCGTGATCAGGCCCGACAGGCCAATGATGTCGGCGTTTTCTTCTTTAGCCTTGGCCAAAATTTCGTGGCAGGGCACCATCACGCCCATGTTCACCACTTCGAAGTTGTTGCACTGCAAGACCACCGTGACGATGTTCTTGCCGATGTCGTGCACATCGCCCTTGACGGTGGCGATCACGATTTTGCCTTTGGCTTTCACGTCTTCACCAGCGGCTTCTTGCGCGAGTTTTTCAGCTTCGATGTAGGGCAGCAAATGCGCCACGGCCTGCTTCATCACGCGGGCGCTCTTGACCACCTGCGGCAAGAACATCTTGCCTTGGCCAAACAGGTCCCCGACCACATTCATGCCGTCCATCAGCGGGCCTTCGATCACATGCAAGGGGCGCCCGCCTTTGGCCAGAATCTCTTGGTAGGCCTCTTCGGTGTCGTCGCTGATGAAGTCGGTGATGCCATGCACCAGCGAGTGGCTCAAGCGCTGCGCCACGTTCACGGGCGCAACGGGCGTGCCGCGCCAGGCCAGCTTGGTGGTCTCGTCTTTGGCCGCGCCCTTGGCGCTGTCGGCCACTTCCACCAAACGCTCGCCCGCATCAGGGCGGCGGTTCAGCACCACGTCTTCCACGCGTTCGCGCAAGGTGGGCTCCAGGTCGTCGTACACACCGACCATGCCGGCGTTCACGATGCCCATGTCCATGCCCGCTTTGATCGCGTGGTACAGGAACACGGTGTGTATCGCTTCTCGCACCGGGTCGTTGCCGCGGAATGAAAAGCTCACGTTCGACACACCACCGCTGACCTTGGCGCCCGGCAGGTTCTGCTTGATCCAGCGCGTGGCTTCGATGAAGTCCACTGCGTAGTTGTTGTGCTCTTCGATGCCGGTGGCAATCGCAAAAATGTTGGGGTCAAAAATGATGTCTTCGGGCGGAAAGCCCACCTCGTCCACCAGCACGCGGTAAGCGCGTTCGCAAATTTCGATCTTGCGTTCGTAGGTGTCAGCCTGACCTTTTTCATCAAACGCCATGACCACCGCAGCCGCGCCATAGCGCTTGACCAGCTTGGCCTGGCGCTTGAACTCATCCAAGCCCTCTTTCATGCTGATCGAGTTGACGATGCCCTTGCCCTGAATGCAGCGCAAACCGGCTTCGATCACGGTCCACTTGCTCGAATCCACCATCACCGGCACGCGGGCGATGTCGGGCTCTCCGGCCATCAGGTTCAAAAACCGCACCATGGCCGCCTGGCTGTCGAGCATGGCTTCGTCCATGTTCACGTCGATGACCTGCGCACCGTTTTCGACCTGCTGACGCGCCACGGCCAAAGCCTGCTCGTACTCGCCGTTCAAGATCATGCGGGCAAAAGCCTTGGAGCCGGTCACGTTGGTGCGCTCACCCACGTTGACAAACAGCGAACCGGTGCCGATGGAGACAGGCTCCAGACCGGACAATTTCATGGGGGGAACAGACACGATGGAAGACGCGACAACAGACACAGGCTCACCTTGGGCTTACAGGTGAGCGTCGTTGTGCAAGATCATTCAGACATTGAACGGCCCCAAGCCTGACCTGCTGCGCCTGAAAGGCGGCGGGCTGCAACGCTCCTTGGGGAGGTCGGGATTTTAACCGTTCAGACCCTCGGCCCTGAACCAAAGACTCTCTTGAATGTCGTGTGCTTGGCATCCCGCCAAGTTCGGGTCATATCGCCATTCGCTTCCAGCGCCTCGTAAATGGCACGAATCAATGCATCATCCACCACCTTGGCCGTCCGAAGCTTGGCCAGTAACTCGTAGCCATGCCAGACCTTCATGTCTGGAAAATCCTTGATCAACTCGTGCATGCCCAAGTCATCGGTCACAACAACAGCAGGCCTGACTTGACCAAACGCCAGCAACCAGCAATCAGCTTCCCCTGGTGGTGACCGCCCATAAGAAGTGAATCTGTCCAAATCCATCCGAGCCCAGCCCAGCAAAATACTCTGCGCGGCTTCAACTTGAGCCTTTTCAGAAGCGGTCAACCTGACCTGTTTGGCGATCCGCTCTTGCGCATGCTCGGTCTGGTCAAACCACGGATTGCGAAACTGCAGATGCGGGTTGCGGTGCACCTCGTCTTCGGTGACTTTGAGGATGGTCAGTACATAAGGCATCTGCCCGAACTTCAACCCAACAAAGGGCCTTACGCGCTTGGCCAGCCGAAGGTAAGTATTGGTATCGAGCAGGACAAGCGTCGTCAATCCATCAACTCCCCATGCAGTGCTATCGCGTCTTGCATGGGTATGTCCATCACCTGTTGGATATAGCCCGTCCCTGTTTCTTTGTTTTTAATCATCTTCTGCAACGACTCGAAAAACGCACTCTTGAAGGTGTTCTTCGTTGCAGCGATGTATGCCCCGGGCGCTGTCTGCACGGGTGCAAACAACTCTTCGCTCATGGTTTTGCCACGCTGAATCTGGCGCATCTGGTGGATTTGCTCTTGTGTGTGACGAAGTGGCGGCAAACCCTCCGAATCGGCATACCTGTTCACCTCTGAGAACACACTGAAAAGAGAAATGCCATAAGCCTTGGCTTGATCCGTCAACACCTTGCCTTCAGCCGTTTTGGTCCCGGTCCTGGCGTGTTCATAGGTCTTGCGTGCCACCGCCCGAGGGAACAGCAATGCTCCTGCAAAGGCATCGGCAAAGTCTTCTCCTGCATCTTTGCCCGCCAAATCGGGGGTGTAGACATGTGCCAGCTCGTGCGCCATCCAGAACTTGAAGTCTTCCTGATGGGTGTCGAGGTTCAAAAAGATGAACGTGACATTCTCTTGAGGCAACAAGATATGCAATGCGTTTTTGTGGTTCTGTTTTTGCCCCCACAGCACGGGGGCGACCACTGCGCCATTGGCCGCAAATTCACCAATCAGGTCGTGATACGCCACGGTGGCCTCTTCACCCAGACCCAAACGCGCACGGACTTGGCTGACCACCGTCTGCAAAGGCTCGTAATCGGTGCTGGGTGCCGTCAATTGCAGTCGCAAGGCAGGCATGGGTGGCAAGAAAGGCACCAATGCCTTGAGCAAGGCGCCCATCACCATAGCTTTGTCAATGTGGGCGTCGGTGGTTTTGGCCCCTGCTTTTTTGCGGAACGCGACCACAGGCTGGCCGACCGTGTCGGTTTTGACCAGCTTGTCAAAACCCAGCTGCAAAGTGGTGGCCAGTTTGAGCAATTTGTCAGGCCGAGGAAAGTCTGAACCCCTGAGCCAGTTGGTCACCGACTGCGCCGTGACCCCCAGCGCTTCGGCCAGGTCTTTTTGCTTCCACCCACGCGCTTGCAGTGATTGCTTGATGTTTTCGCTGTGGATAACTTTTTGCATAGGCGGGGAATTATGCATCACAAACGTGATAAATCAACTTTAATCAACTTTTCTCGTGCAGTTCCAATTCATAAACACCGCCTTCAACAGCGCCACCGTATGACGCCACTTGGTGGCGCGGGGTTGGCAGGCGCTTGTTTCATTTTTGTAAAATCCTTGCTACACGGCCCCCTTCGGCGTAGCGCTTCGGCGTCAAGCTGCTTGGGGGTTTTTCTTTAGCTCGGCATGCATGTTCAGCGTTGATCCGACTAGATTCATGTCTAAATTTATCGACGCAAAGAATTTAGACATCAAACAAATCAATGGCTTAGCCGAGAAAACGGGACTTTCTTTGCCAAACCTGATTCAGCTTTGCGCGCTTTTAGACAAGACCCGCACGGTCTATCAAGCAAGCCCGGATCAATGTGCCTGAGCGAACTCAAGAATCTGCTGATCGCTGACAGCCGTGACGATTTGCACGCGCTCTGCTGCCAAGTCTTCACTGATTTCCTCAAAAGCCCGATAAGCCCTTGTATCAAAAGCAGGAGCAGTGACAGGAAACATCACGCTCTCAGGCAGCGCCTGGCGTTTGCGTAAGCGGCGAATCTTGTCGACCCATTGACCACCGTGGGTGATGATTTTGGTGGTGTCGTTCTGAGCCAAATACAAAGGCTTGATGACCCGATCTGCGTGTCCTTCGGCCATGCGAACGAATGGAAAGTTCACCGCAAAATCGGCATCACCCAGCTTTTCTTGGCGGTAGTTTTCACCTAACCGAGCGCTGAAAAGTAACTTGCGAATGCTGCTTTCCATCAATCGCTCTTGGTACTCTTTGGTGACGAAATTTCGCTCAACGTAATAGTCATACAGCGCATTGAGTTTGGCTTTGGGGTCATCTGCCAGAACAACACGGCGCTCATCAAACTGAAGAATCGCCTCGCGATGACGCACCAACTCGGCAAACAGATCAACGGCCAAGCGCACATCGGGTACGGTCTTGCGACCATCCAACGCCAGTTTTCGTAACTGGGCTGCAAATCGCTCCAACTCTTCTTTGAACAACTCCCGACCGTTTAGGTAAACCTTTTTATCCAGTTCTTTGAAAAACTGGGTGATCCGTCCATAACGATTCAACAGTCTGAACCCAAAAAAGCGGGCCTCCGGTGCCAGCAACACAATACCGACGTTCGCAAACTCACCCGTCTCCGCAAACGGGCGGAAACGCAGCAAAGCGTATTGGCAAGCAAACTTGGTCATTGGCAGTCCCAGAATTGAGGTTGGCGGGCGCGGAGTAAAACAACTTCAATCTCATCCCAGGTGACATCAGCAGGGACATCCTCGTCCAGCCACCACCAGGAATCCGGAATGCTATCACGCAGCGCAGCCAAGTTCTGGAGACAGCCCTCTATACGGCTCAGATAGTGCTGCCTCAGATCCAGGTCACCAAAAACCCGGTTCCAATGTTCACGGAACACATGT
This sequence comes from Limnohabitans sp. DM1, assembly GCF_001269385.1. Classification (GTDB taxonomy): domain Bacteria; phylum Pseudomonadota; class Gammaproteobacteria; order Burkholderiales; family Burkholderiaceae_C; genus Limnohabitans_A. The sequence continues at coordinate 57,728 of NZ_CXOO01000055.1, forward strand.
CCAGCCAAGAATTCATCTGGCTTGAAATTCCGATCAAAAGCGAGATTGTGGTCAATGACTTTCAATTCATCTGCACGCACATCCCATAAGAGATTAACGTTACCGCCTAGATGGGTGAGCTTGCGATCGTCGTTGCGAACCCACCAGTCAAACACCAAAACATCCATGGCGAGATCATCCCAAACACGGTCTGCCATGCTGATGCTGAACTCTTGCGCATGCGGCAATTGGCAAGATGCAAAACTCAAGCCGGCACCCAACTCACGAATATCTGCACGTACCTTGGCATCAATCAAGGCTTGGGGCACATCGGCCAAGGCGTAATCCGCAAGGGGCAACCCAAACGCCGTAGCCAACTGGGCGCAAACCCACTCAGCCACCTGACTGTGCCGCGAAGCGCCAATCCCCTTGACGTAATAAATCAAACCATCCTCGCCACGGCAAATGAACGGCTTGGTCGCACCTTGATGGGAACGACTGATCACCTCTTCGATGACGACAACGGGCTGATTCATACTCATTGCGCCATCTTATAGGTCAATGTGGCTGCCCTAACTCGTGATTGATTGATGGAGTGCTGAAAGAGCATGCAATTTCTGCTTACTTCAAATTACGAAGAACCAGCCAGAGCTTTCGTCCTATGTCGAGCAAAGACATCACTGCGGCTGTATGCAACCCAACCAGCATGAATCCGATCTTGGGCGTGAGTTGGATTCCAAAAAGCAATCCAAAACCAGAGATCGCACAAAACAAGAAAAGTAAAAATCCAATCAACATCGTGTCTAGCAAATCGCGGTAGTAGCCTTGTTCGCGCATCACTTTGAGCAGATGCGTGTGACTGATACTTGCCAACACAGCCAAGACCGCCAAAAGAAAACCAAGCATCGTTGTACTAATTGATGCAACAGAGCCTCCGAAAGCGCTCAGCGTTGCCTCTTCTTTAAATGACGGATAGACGTCCCAAAACCAACATGCACTAGATGCGGCTGCACCTATTAACAAAGGAATAAAGAGCGGTTGCATGACATGCTCCTTTACGTTGTAGATATTCTTGGAATATCGCCCCTGCATCGGTCATATGCTTGCTCTAAGGCTCCAAACACATGCAAGGGGATTGGGTAACGTCCGATCATCTCAACACGGATTTCGTCCTTAAGTGGTGCCATAAAGAGTTCTATCAGCTCTTTATCTTCTGTCAGCTTGACGCGCACTTTGCTCACACCAAGGGCTGGAATCATCTCGCGCACCATTTGCTTTGTCCGGTCAGCGAGTGATCCTCCGCGAGGGGCACGCAAAGTGAACTTTGCATGAGCCGCATCAACACCAGACATCATGTCAAACGCCTCCTGATGCCACCTAGGTGATTGCCTAGTTGGCGCTTCAGGGCGGTCATACGCGAAATCTAATTCATAAAGATTGCCACGCAAAACTTGTTCGATTTCAGCGTCATTCATCACATACGGCAATGTGACAACCTGTTCAAGCAACGCGCTTAAATAATCTTCTACTCGACTCAATCCGCCCGCCGAACGATTAGCCTGCCAGACAAGGACGTTTCCACGCTCACGGTATATAAAGTGACATTTTTCGATAAGGTGATCGCCTTCTTCCAAATCTAATTCGCGCTCTTGATCGTCAGCCGCAACAACGTGAGGCGCATCATCGCGCAACTTGACAAACGTTCCTCTCCAAACAGATCCCACTTTGGACAAACCACGAATCTGGAATTTGTCACCACTCAAATCGATAGTCGGTAAATTGCTGCCGTGCTCCATTACTGCAGCTTGAATGCCTGACGCCAATGGAATGCCATCTTGCCCCACGGAAGTTCGTGTGAAAAAAACCTTAAAACTCTTTAATGCCATTTGTAGTTATCTCCCTGAAAAACCTCTGCCAAGTGCGACTGCAATGCACGACTAGCAACCATCCTTTGACGCAAGACGGTACAAATTTTTCGCAATTCATTGACACGTGAGAGGATGCGGATTTGCTCATCAAGTGGTGGCAGTGGAAACACGTAGCGGTCAAGTGCTTGGCCGACAAAATGCTTGATCGTCGCGCCTGTGAAGTAGGAGTCCAATTCTCCAGACTTTGAGTCGACCTCCAATGAAATGGCGATTAGCTCTACTGCAATGCCAGCTCTTGGCCGCACACGATGTAGCGCTTTTTGAAAATACATTTTTCGCTCTGGGTGGTCCCAAATTGCACATCGGCCTGGGTATCCGCCTTCACAAATCAACAGATCACCAGGCACAAGTAGAAACTCGTCTAACTCGCTTTCCTCAAGACTAATTTCTTTGATGTCGTCGAGATCAATGTATCGCCACTGCACATTTGTATTTCGAAGGTATGGATATCGCTTTCCCGTGTTTTTGGCTTTATCCAACATCTTCCCTAGCCGGTTATCAGCTACTTCACCAAGACGCACCCACTCCCACCCCAGAGGCAATTCAAACGGTTTTTCTTCATCAGTGATCGGCGGCAGGGGTTTGTCGCGTTTGATCTTGCCTTGGGCGATGAGGCGGTCTTTTTCGGTGCGGATTTTTTGCAGGAGGCTGCTTGCGGGCTCGTCGTTAGGGTCTTGGGGGACGAGAAGGCCGCGGACTGCGAGTTGGAGGATGGTTTGTTCGAGAGCGTCTACGGCTTCGGGGCGGTCGAGCAGCAGGTCGAAGTGGGTGGCTATGCGTTGCCAGTTGTCGGCCAGCGCCTCGGGCGTTTCGCTTTGAATGAGCGTGCCCAGCAGGGTGCCCGCGAGTTGGGCGTGTTGCTGCGCTTCGAGCTGGCCGCTGGCTTCGAGGGCGTCGCACAGCTGCATCAGTTCTTCAACGCGGGTGACGATGCGGGATTGTTCGGCGAGTGGCGGCACTGGAATCAAAAAGTTGCCGAGCTTTGCAATGCTCAAGCCTTCGCGTGACACACCCACCTGCACATCCATGACCGTTTGTTGCACATGCCGTGAAACGAGTACATTATGAAGAAATGCGTTCAACACAGGCAAGACTGTTCGCACAATCGTGACGTGCTGACTAACGTTCGCTTCATCAAAGTCAGACGGAACCAGCGCACATCGTCCAATAGATGCACCAGTGATGTTGAACAGTAGATCGTTCGGAAGCACGACAGTGCCAGCCATCTTGGCGTGAGTCTCTGGTCTGATGTAGGCCACAGAAGAAAGCCTTAGCCCATCGTCCCAAACGTTTTGCGATCGCAAAAACTTCACGCCAGACGAGACATAAACCTCTTTTCCACCAAGAGGTGTACTGCCAGCGCCAATTTTTTGAAGCAGCGCATTTAGACGGACCCATTGCCAACCATCTGGCAACTCAAACGGCGTCTCATCATCCGCAATCTCAGCCCTGATTTTCTTGAGCAGTTCGCTCGCCGGTTCATCACTCGGGTCTTGCGGCACCAGCTTGCCTTGCACGGCCAGCATCAAGATAAGTTCGCGCAGACGGGCCACGCCGCCGGGGGCTTGGGCGATCAAATCGAAATGCTGCACCAGTGGTGCTTGCGCCGTCAGCACTGCGCTCACGCTTTGGCTCCCAGCGATTGGGCGAGGATGCTTTTGAGTTGGTCGCGCAGGCTTTGGGCCTCAAGTTGCAGGCGTGCGTAGTCGGCCAGCAGTTGCTCGGGGTCGTGGCTCACCACTTCGGCGGCGTGGGGATTCTTTTGGTCGAGGTTGTAGTTGGCGGCTTTGATCTGCTGAATGCTCACCTTCCATGCGCGTTCGTTTTCCACGCGGGAGGCAAAGCCATCGGCTTCAAGGCCCCACCAGGCTTTTTCGGCGTCAAACTCTTCGATGCGGATGGGCTTGGTTTTGTTGTAGTTCTTCACGCCCGCTGGGTAGGGGTGTTCGTAGTACCAAACGTGTTCGGTGGGCTTGCCTTTGGTGAAGAACAGCAGGTTGGTTTTGATGCCGGTGTAGGGCGCAAACACGCCATTGGGCAGGCGCACGATGGTGTGCAGGTTGCACTCGTCCAGCAGTTGTTCTTTGATGCGGGTCTTCACACCTTCGCCAAACAGCGTGCCGTCGGGCAGCACCAGCGCGGCGCGGCCATTGGTTTTGAGGATGTGTTTGATGAGCACCAAAAACAGGTCTGCCGTTTCTTTGGTGCGCACATCGGCCGGAAAGCCTTGTTCGATGCCCGGCTCTTCAATGCCGCCAAAGGGCGGGTTGGTCAGGATCACGTCCACGCGGTCGGCTGGGGTGTAGTCGCGCAGTGGGCGGGCCAGGGTGTTGTCGTGGCGGACCAGGCTGGGCACCTCGATGCCGTGCAGCATGAGGTTGGTCACGCACAGCATGTGGGGCATTTGTTTTTTCTCAACGCCCAAGATGCTGTTTTGCAGGGTGGCTTCTTCTGCGGTGTTGTGCACTTGTTTGCGCAGGTGTTCGATGGCGCAGACCAGAAAGCCGCCTGTGCCAGTGGCCGGGTCCATCACGCGCTCGCCCAGCTGGGGGTTGACCATGTCCACCATGAACTGCGTCACGGCGCGGGGCGTGTAGAACTCGCCCGCGTTGCCTGCGCTTTGCAGGTCTTTGAGGATTTTTTCGTAGAGGTCGTTGAACTGGTGGCGCTCGGCCTGGCGGTTGAAGTCAATCGCGTTGAGTTTGTTGATGACTTGGCGCAGCAGCTGACCGCTTTTCATGTAGTTGTAGGCGTCTTCAAACACGCCGCGCACCACATAGCCACGGGGGTTGCGCTGGGCGTCACCGCTCAGGCTTTTGAGGGTGGCAAAGAGCTGGTTGTTCACAAAGTCCAGCAGGGCATCGCCCGTGATGCCTTCGGCGTCCGTGGCCCAGTTGCGCCAGCGCATGGCTTCGGGGATAGGGCTTTTGTAATCGTCGCGGGTCAGCTCCAGCTCTTCTTCGAGTGCGTCAAACACTTTGAGGAACAAGAGCCAAGTGAGCTGCGAGATGCGCTGCGCGTCGCCATCCACGCCGCTGTCTTGGCGCATGATGTCTTGGATGGATTTGATGACGGAGGAGAGGTTGGACATGCGTTTTGGTGTGGGCTTGACCCATGTTGTTCTGTATCGAAATTTCGCTGATCGGCTTCGTTACTCTTCAAGCCAATCGAGCTGCAGGCTCTCGGGCGGCCAAGTGCCCGCTGCGATTCGTTGCGCGTACCAACGGGCCATGGTGGCGTCTTCGACGGTGTATTCGCTGCGGGCCGATTTCCAGATCAGGCTGGGCTGGTGGGCACGCAGGCTTTCCAGTGCTTTTTGCGCTTTGGCCACGGTGACTTTGTCGCCGGTTTTGTCTTTGTAGAACTGGAGTGCTTCTGCGTCATAGGGCCGAAAACGGGTGCCCAGTTCCAGCATGCGCCACAGCACGGCTTGCTCCAAAGGTTTCAAGGCGGCGTAATCTCGCGCCATTTGATCTTCGTCGTCTTGCAGCTGCTGCAGGGCCTTGGCGAGCATGGCTTCTTCAAACCGACCGGTGTCGGTGGCCAAGGGGCTGAGCACTTGACCTAAAGCCTCCATGAAAAATTGCGGACGCTGACCAAAATGCTGAAATGCTTCACCCAAAATGGCTTCATTGACCGGTGCCAACTCGGGGCGCTGACGCACGATGAGTTCGGCAATGTGCGCGATGAATTCGGCCCCCAACTCCGGCAGGCGTTGAATTTGAGAGCCATAAAACGGTGCCGCATTGGTGTTGACCAACCTCAGCAACTTGTCACGATCGGAGCCCGACATGACCAACATGAGTTGAACCTGGCCTGGGCGATTGAGCTGGTCACGCGCCGATTTGAGCGCGGCCATGGCGGTTTCACCGGCTTCACTGGTCAGGGCATGCTGTGCTTCGTCAATGATCAAGGCCACCGGGTTTTTGGCGGCTTCGACCAATGCCCTGAGCGCATCAGCCAGGGTGGTGCCATCGACTTTGCCGATTTTGGAGGTGTCAATTTTGATGCCCCCCACGTTGATGCTTTCCAGCCCCGCTGATCGGGCTGTTTTGGCCACCACCCCCAGTTGCTTGAGCAGGGCACGGCCCACGGCCTCGGCAATCAAGGCTCCCGGGTCACGGTTCTGGTCTGCCCACAGGTCCACATAGACGCCCACCACCTGGCGACGGGCCAGCTCGGGCATCAGGTCAGCTTGTAAAAATGTGGATTTACCCGTGCGGCGTGGTGCTGCCAAAAACAGCCCATTGGGGGCATCGCTGAATGGGGTTTTGCCTTGCAGGGCGTCGGCCAAGCCTGCTGCCAAGGAGGTGCGTGCGTGGTAGAGCATGGAATTACCCTTTAATATCCGAATTTAGATATTTTATCCATATATGGATATTTTCAGATAATTCGACCATGAGCCAAGCGCTCATTCATTCGCCCGCTGCATACAGTTCGCGCTCTAGGGTGTGCAGTGCGCCCAGGTATTGGGGGCGGCCGCCAAAGCTTTTGATGAGTTCAACCGGGCTGCCGAAGTCGGTGAAGGGTTGGACCTTCAGGACTTCGTTGCTCTCGATGGTGGCAATGCCTTCGTCGGCGTATTTGTCGATCAGTGCGTCGATCACCTTGCGGGCCACGGGGCCGTATTGGGTGAAGGCGTTGCGCTTTTTGACGCGGTTGGCGCGTTCGCGACGGGTAAGGGGTGGCTGGTTGTAGGCCACATGCAAGAGCAGGTCGAAGGGGTCGAGGTTGGTCAATCCGGTGCGGGCGACTTCTTCGGTCAGCGCGTCGATCAGCACGCCTTGGCTTTCGAGAGCTTCAACCAGCGCAGCTTTGCGGTCGGCGTCGTTCCAAGCCTGGAGGAACTTGTCGAGCGAGTCGTATTGCTTGGTGAGGTTGATGCGGGTGTAGTCGCGCAGGCTTTCAGTGATGAGCTTGCCGTCGGCGCTGAGGTATTGCACGCGCTCACGCGCCACCGCCACGGTGACCATGCCGCCAAGGACGTATTTCTTGGGTTCGGCATCACCGCCTGTTCCGGGCGCGGTGTAACCGCCTGCTTGTGCGCCAAAGGGGTCGGTCAGTGGATTGGGCTGGCCAGTCGTCAAAGGTGCCATGCCCGGTGTGCCTGCCAGCTCGTCTGGCGGTGTCACAGGCTCATCAGATTTGGGCTGGTAAATCTGCACAGGCTCACCGTCAAACTTGGGGTCGGCAAACAGTTCGGTGGCGCGTTTGAAGTCGAGAATGGTGAACCAGGTTTTGCCCAGGTCTTCGCGCAGACGGGTGCCCCGGCCAATGATCTGCTTGAACAGGGTCATGGACTTGATGTTTTGGTCCAGCACGATGAGCTTGCAGGTTTGCGCGTCCACCCCGGTGCTCATGAGCTTGGAGGTGGTGGCGATCACCGGGTAGGGCTTTTCTGGGTCGATGAAGTTGTCGAGCTGGCATTTGCCTTCGGCGTTGTCGCCCGTGATTTGCACCACGTAGTGGGGGTGGTCTTTGCAAATGTCGGCATTGGCATTAGCCAGCGCTTGGCGCATGCGGGCGGCGTGGTCGATGTCTTCGCAAAACACGATGGTCTTGGCGTAGCGGTCGGTGGCCTTGAGGTATTCGGTGATCTTGGCGGCCACCACTTCGTCGCGCTTTTCCAGAACCAGTTTGCGGTTCATGTCGGTGGCGTTGTAGATGCGGTCTTCGATCAGGTGGCCGTGTTTGTCGGTCATGCCTTGCGTGGGCCGCCAACCAAAGGTGTCTTTGTCCAGGTCCACCCGCACGACTTTGTAGGGCGACAAAAAGCCGTCTTCGATGCCTTGCTTGAGGCTATAGGTGTAGACCGGCTCGCCAAAGTATTCGGTGTTGGAGGTGTCTTGGGTTTCTTTGGGCGTGGCGGTCAAACCCACTTGGGTGGCGCTGCCAAAGTAGGTGAGGATGTCGCGCCAGGCCGAGTCTTCGTTGGCGCTGCCTCGGTGGCACTCGTCCACCACGATCAGGTCAAAGAAGTCGGGGCTGAACTGTTTGTAGATGTTGCGTTCTTCTTCGGTGCCCGACACGGCTTGGTAGAGCGAGAGGTAAATCTCGTAGCTTTTGTCCACCAGCTTGGTGGTTTTGTGGATGGCCAGGTCCACCTCTTCGACCGTAACCTGGCCTTGTGCGTTGACCGTTTCGATGCCTTTGGCGTTGGGGCTGAGCTTGGCCATCGCGCCTTTGAAAGGCCGAAAGTCATTGACCATGGTTTGGTCAATCAGGATGTTGCGGTCGGCCAGAAACAGGATGCGCTTGGGTTTGGTGCTGGTGGGGTCGTTGCGCCAGGTGGATTTCCACAAGCGGTGGATGATCTGGAACGCGGTGTAGGTTTTGCCGGTGCCTGTGGCCATGACCAACAGTACGCGTTTTTGCCCGCCCGCGATGACCTCGACCGTGCGGTTGATGGCGGTGAATTGGTAGTAGCGCGGGGTCTTGCCGGGGTAGTAGTCGTGCTCGGTCACGCTGCGCACTTGGGGCGTCCAGCCCTTCCAGGTGCAATAGCGGCTCCACAATTCTTGTGGCGAAGGGAACTCGTCAAGGGTGAGGTTTTTCTCCAGCACGCCATCGGCCATCGTGGCGTCGCGGAACACAAAGCCGTCGCCGTTGCTGGAGAAGCTGAAGGGCACGTCAAGGAGCTGGGCGTAGTGGATGGCCTGGGCCATGCCCGAGCCCATGGGTTTGTTGTTGTCTTTGGCCTCGACCACCGCGATGGGGATGTTGGGCTTGAAGAACAGGGCGTAGTCAGCCTTGAGGATGGTGGATGGATCGCGGTGGGCCGTTTTGCCCCGCACGCTGATGCGCCCTGCCCGCAAACCAAACTCATGAAACACCTGCGTCATCGGGTCCCACCCGGCCTGCTCAATGGCGGGCGTGATGAAACGGGCGCGGATGTCGCTCTCGGTGAGTTGTTTCTTGTCCAAGCTGGGGCTCGTGGAAGGTGGTTTGTGGCGAAAGGCTATTTTTAATCAATTTGTCGGCGTTTTATGACTTGTACGTTGAATTGGGCCACTGACAACTGCAAAAAGCCGTGGTGGACTCAGTCCACCACGGCTGACATGTCGATCCTGAAGCCGCCGACCTGCAAGCTGCAGAGCCATGAGAGCCCGCCGCAGTGTTCAGTCTTCGGGCCAGAGGCGGTGGGCGTCGAGTTGGAGGCGGGCTTGGCTGTAGAGGGCGTCGAGTTGGGCGTTTTCGGCGGCTTGGGCGTCTTCCTGGGCCAGGCGGCGGGCTTGCAGGACATCGGCCAGGCTGCTTTCGCCCAGCGTGTAGGCGCGCCACTGCAGGTCGGCGCTGCGGCGGGTCTGGGCGCTGGCGTGTTGCAGTTGCTGCCAGGTGGTCTGGGTGTCAAAGGCGGTGCTGGCAACTTGCTGCGCTTTGGAGCGCACTTCGCGCTCGGTCAGGGTCAGGCGTTGGCGGGCTTGCTCGGCTTCGGCCTGGGCGATGGCGGCCTGGGCCTGGCGGGCGCTGCCGCCAATGGGCAGGCTGATGTAGACGCCCCAGACGCGTTCGGCGCCGTTGCGTTCATTGGCATTGCGCACACCCAGCAGCGGGTCGGCCCTGCGCTCTTGCTGTTGGCGCTCGGCGTGGGCCTGGGCGGTTTGGGCGCGCAGCTGCGCCAATGCCAACTCGTGGTTGTGGTCCATGATGCGATCGACCCAGGTGGGGGCGTCGTCGTCAGGCGGCTGGGGGCTGGGCAGCGCGGCGGTGTCGGGCGCGGCCAGTTCGGGGTAGCGGGTGAGCCATTGGCGTTGCAGCACTTGCCCGCGGTGCGAGGCCTGGCTGGCCAGCGCCTGGGTGCGGGCCTGTTCGGCCTGCGCGGCCAGCAGGTCGAGCTGGGCCACTTCACCCGCTTTCACGCGTTGGCGCACCCCGGCCAGTTGCTGCTCGGCCAGCGCCAGCTGGGCGTTCAGGCGCTGGGCGGTGGCGCGGGCCTTGAGGAGTTCAAACCAGTCGAGCAGCAGGCCACGTGAGGTTTCGTGGCGGGCGTCTTGGCGGGCGGCCTGGCTTTCGCTTTGCAGCAGCTCACCGAGTTGGTGGTCTTGTGCTTTTTTGTGTGGCCAGCGCAGACCGCGCTCGATGGCCAGGTCGTGTTCGCGCAGGCTTGCGACGCTGCCTTCGGCGCTGCGTTGCTGCAGACCGGCTTTGAGCGTCCATTCGTGCGGCCCGGCTTGCAGGCGCTGGGCTTGGGCCGTAGCCAGTTCAATGCCGGCCTGTGCTGCGCGCACCTGGGGGTGGTTGGCCAGCCAGCGCTGCACTTGTTCGGCGGGGGGCAAGGCAGCGCGCCAAGCGCCAACAGATGGGCCATGCAGTGCGGCATGCGGGGCCGCCGCCGTTTGGGCATGCAGCGGCAGCCAGGTGCTGGCGCTCAGGCTCAGCACGAGGGGCCAAAAACGGTCAGGGCGCTTCACTGGGCGACTCCGGCTGGGGTCGGGTTCGCCATTGGGGACTCTGCGCCCAGATGGCCAAAGGCCAGCAGAGGCGTAACCCAGTAGCGGATGGCCGGGTTTTGCAAGGCCTGGCGCAGGGCGCTCAGCAGCGGTGCCACGTCTTGCTGGAGCATGGCCACTTGCACCAGGCGGCGGCGTGAACGGCCCAGAATTTGCTCCATGGCGCTGCCCAGGTGTTCATGGCGGCCCATGCCCTGAGCATCCATCACCATGAAACCCAGCGCTTGGCTGGCGTGCACCACCAACACATTCAGCACGTCGTCCTCCAGCGTCTGCGGCAGGGCCAGGGTCAAGAGCACATCGGGCTGTTCATTGCGTTGGGTGGGGGCGTGTTCAGGCTGCATGGCGTGCGCCTCCAAAAAAATGCCGGTACAAGATGGGCAGCAGCACCAAGGTGAGCAAGGTGGAGCTGACCAGCCCGCCGATGACCACGATGGCCAGCGGGCGCTGGATTTCGGAGCCCGGGCCGGTGGCCAGCAGCAAGGGGATGAGGCCCAGGCCGGTGATGCTGGCGGTCATCAACACCGGGCGCAGGCGGCGCTGACAGCCCAGGCGCACCACGTCCAGAATGGGCAGGCCGCGTTCGGCCAGCTGGTTGAAGCAGGTCACCAGCACCAGGCCGTTGAGCACGGCAATGCCCATGAGGGCGATGAAGCCGACCGAGGCGGGCACCGACATGTATTCGCCCGTGACGGCCAGGGCCACCACGCCGCCAATGAGGGCCAGCGGGATGTTGGCAAACACCAGCAGGGCCTGGGGCAGCGAGCCCAGCGTGGCAAACAGGATGCCCAAAATCAGCAGCAGCGCCACCGGCACCACCACCGCCAGGCGGCTGGCGGCGCGTTGCTGGTTTTCAAACTGGCCGCCCCACTTGAGGCTGTAACCCGGCGGCAGGCTGAGCTTTTGCGCGATGGTGGCCTGCGCTTCTTGCACAAAGCCCACCAGGTCGCGCCCGCGCACATTGGCGCGCACCACGGTCATGCGCTGGGCCTGTTCGCGCTCGATGCGCACTGGGCCGTCTTCCTGGCTGAGCTGGGCCACATCACTGAGCGCCACCGAGCCGCCACCGGCCATGGGCAGGCGCACTTGCTTGAACTGCTCGGGCGACATGCGCAGCGCGGCATCGCCTCGCACCACCAGCGGCACGCGGCGGATGCCTTGCATGACGGTGCCCACGCGCTGGCCTTCGACCAGGGCGTGTAGCGTGCCCTGGATGTCTTGCGCCGACAGGCCCAGTCGCCCGGCGGCCACGCGGTCGATCTGCACGCGCAGGTATTGCACGCCGCTGTTTTGTGCGGCGATCACGTCTTCGCTGCCGTCCAGGCTTTGCAGGGTCTGCACGATCTGCTCGGCCAGCTGGGCCAAGGTGGCGGGGTCGGGGCCAAAGACCTTGACGGCCAGATCGCCGCGCACGCCCGAGAGCATTTCGGAGGTGCGCATCTCAATCGGCTGGGTGAAGCTCAGGTTCACGCCGGGCATGCCTTCGGCGGCCTGTCGGATGGCGTCCACCAGTTGTGCCTTGTCAGCAAATCGCCATTCGGCGCGTGGCTTGAGCACCAAAAAGGTGTCGGTCTCGTTCAGGCCCATGGGGTCCAGGCCCAGCTCGTCCGAGCCTGCACGCGCCACGATGCTTTGCACCTCGGGCACGTTTTTCAGGATGCGCTGCTGGATCTGCAGGTCGGTCTGGCTCGACTGGTCCAGCTGGATGGAAGGCAGCTTTTCGACCTGCATGATGATGTCGCCCTCGTCGAGCTGCGGCATGAAGGATTTGCCCACCCCCATGAACAAGACCACGGCCAGCGCCAGCGCCGCGCCAGTGGCGATCAGCACCCAGCGCACATGGGCCAGTGACCAGTCAAGCACAGGCATGTAAGCGGCATCCAGCTTGCGCACCAGCCAGGGCGTGGCGTGCGCACCGTGCTTGAGCAGCAATGAGGCCAGCACCGGAATCACCGTGAGCGAGAGCAGCAAGGACGCCCCCAGCGCAAACACGATGGTCAGGGCCACGGGGGCGAACATCTTGCCCTCCAGGCCCTGCAAGGTCAGCAGCGGCAAAAACACCACCATGATGATGAACACCCCAGCGGCCACCGGCTGGGCCACCTCGTGCGTGGCACGGTAAATGCCGTGCAGCGGCGCACGCGGCCAGCCCGGCACCGACTGGCCCTGCTGCGCCTCGATGTTTTCGACCACCACCACCGCCGCATCGACCAGCATGCCTATGGCAATGGCCAGGCCGCCCAGCGACATGAGGTTGGCCGACAGGCCCCATTGCTGCATGAGCACAAAGGTGGCCAGCGCTGACAGCGGCAAGATCAGCGCCACCACCAAAGCCGCCCGCACATTGCCCAGAAACAGCAAAAGCAGCACCAGCACCAGCACGATGGCCTCGGCCAAGGCCTTGACCACGGTGTTGACGGCACGCTCGACCAGCGTGCCCCGGTCATAAAAGGGCACGATGCGGATGCCGGGGGGCAAGGTTTTTTCTATCGCGGCCAGTTCTTCCTTGATCTGGTGCACCAGCTTTTGGGCATTGGCACCGCGCAGGCCCAGCACCAGGCCTTCGACGGTTTCTTCCTGGCCGTCACGGGTCACGCTGCCATATCGCGTGAGGCTGCCCAGCTGCACCGTGGCCACATCAGCCACACGCACGGCCTGCCCACCCTGGCTGCTGACGGCCATGGCGCGCACATCGTCCAGGGTGCGCACGCTGGCCTCGCTGCGCACCAGCAGCGATTCTTCGCCCTGCACCAGACGGCCTGCGCCGTCGTTGCGGTTGTTGCTGTCCAGGGCCTGCTGCAGCTGCGCCAGCGTCACATGGCGCGCGGCCATGGCACCCAGCTGGGGCACGACTTCAAAGGTTTCCACCAGGCCGCCCAGGGTGTTCACATCGGCTACACCGGGCACCGAGCGCAGGCGCGGGCGGATCACGGTGTCCAGCAGCTTGCGCCGCTCGGTCAGGCTGGCAGGGCCTTCCACGGTGAACATGAACATCTCGCCCAGCGGCGTGGTGATCGGCGCCAGCCCGCCCGACAGGCCCTGCGGCAGATCGCCCATGACGCCCGACAGGCGTTCGCTCACTTGCTGGCGCGCCCAGTAAATGTCGGTGCCATCGGCAAAGTCCAGGGTGATGTCGGCAATCGCGTATTTGCTTTGCGAGCGCAGCATGACCTGGTGCGGCAGACCCAAAAGCTCTTGCTCGATGGGCGCGACAATGCGCGTCTCGACCTCGGCCGGGGTCATGCCTGGTGCCTTGAGGATGAGCTTGACCTGGGTGCTGGAGACATCGGGAAAGGCGTCAATCGGCAGCTCGCGCAGGGCCATGTAGCCACCCGCCACCAGCATGAGCGACAACACCACCATGAGCAGGCGCTGCGACAGCGCCCCCGCAATCAGGCGCGCCAGCATCATGGTGCCCCGGTGCCCAGGCCCTGCCAGGCGCCCTTGAGCGCGGCCGTGCCTTTGACCACCACCTCGGCCCCGGCCGCGATGCCGCCCAGCACCGGCCTTTGATCGCCCTGCCCGGCGCCCAGCGTGACCGGCTGCAGGGCAAAGCCCTGGGCCGTGCGCACAAACACATGCGGCTGGCCGCCTTGCTGCACCACTGCGGACGTGGGCAGCCACAGGCTGTCGGGTGCCTGGCCAGGGGACTTGCTCGGCGAACTGCCTTTGACCTGCACCTGGATGAACTGGTTCAGACGCAGGCAAGCGTCCTTCGCCGGGTCTGGCGCATTGAAGTCAGCGCGCACCAAAACGGCCTGGTTGTCCGCGCTGACTTGCGGCGCCACGCTGACCACCCGGGCCTGGCCTTGGCAGCCGGGCAAGCTCAGGCGATCCCCCACGCGCAGCAGGCGGGCCTGCTCGGGGGTGGCTTGCAGCTCGATGCTCCAAGCGCCTGCTCGGGCCAGCTTGAGGATGGGCATGCCCGCTTCAAGCCGCTGGCCCGGGCTGGCCAGCACTTCCAGCACCGTGCCTGCGAAGGGGGTGGGCAGCAGCAGTTCGGGCTGCAGTTGCGGCTGGCGGGTGTCGGCCCCGGCCAGGCGCAAGGCCTGGGTGCGCTCTTGCAGCGTCCACTGCGCCATTTGGTCCAGGCTGCGCGACTCCTGCACGCGTTGCTCGGCAATGATGCCTTCGGCAAACAGTTTTTCATCGCGTTGGCGTTTGCTGCTGGCCAGCTGGGCCTGCGCCTGGGCTTGCAGCCATTCGCGCTGCCACTCCAGCACCTGCGGGCTCATGAGGCGGGCCACGACCTGCCCGGCCTTGAGCGTCTGGCCCGGCGCCACGCGCAGCTCCTGCACCACCGCCGTCACGGTGGCGCTGAGCACCTGCGTGGCCTGCGGCGGCAAGACCACCGTGCCTTGCAGCACCATGTCCTGCGCCGCCGCCCCGGCCTGCAGCTTGAGCACCTGGGTCTGCACCCCGGCCGCTTGCTGCTGGGCCGCGCTCCAGCGGATGGGGGTGTTGGGTGTGGGTACAGGCTCGGCCGCGATCGCCGCCAGCACAGGGCAAACAGCGCCCAGCAGACACACCAAACCTCGCCCCCACACAGCGTTGCAAACGCCTGTCATGCGATGCAGGCGCGAAAAATCAAGCAGGCAATTCACTACAGGCCTTTGAATGTTGTAGCTGGCAAGTCTAAAACCCGCAGATGACAAGCCGCTGAATGTCAGGCATTTTTTGTGCGCCAGCGAGCACAAGACGCTTGTCCCTGAAGCTCAAACCAACAACAGCCGCACACCATGCCATGCTGCCCGCTGCGGTATTTGAATACGAGCTGCCGCTCGGGGCGATGGGCGGAGGTTTGCGAAGGTTTGCGAAGGTTTACCGCGGCGGTGGCGCCGATCCATTAGAGAGGGAGGGCAATTGAACCGGTGTTATTTAGGCTCGTCTGAGCTGTCCTTTGTCTGGGGTCTTTCACCTTTGGGGCGACCGGAAAACATGGTCCACCAGACAATCAGCACGAAAATCAAGCCTGCAGCCAAAGCTTCCAACAAAATCAGTCCCATGCGTCAACTCCTGTTTTTCCGATTCAAGCCCTGGTGGGCCGCTGCGGCGGTGGCCGCGATTGTAGGCAGCCTGGCCGGTTGCGGCACCGCCCCGGTGCCAACAGCCCCGCCCAGTTCGGGCTACCCACCGCCGCCTGCCAGCGTGGAAGACACCTCCACTTTGCCCCCCATGATCACGCAAGCTCAAAGCCGCTGGGTGCCCGTGCGCTGGTCCGAACTACCAGGCGTGGAGGCGGACGCCGTGCACGAAGCCTGGCCCGCCTGGCTGCAAAGCTGTCAGCGCCCGACCAAGCCCTGGGCACAACTGTGCCCCGAAGTGCAGCAGTTGGCGGGGGATTCGGTGCAAGCCCAGCGCAGCTGGATGCGGCAAAAGCTGCAGCCCTACCGCGTCGAATCGCACGACCAGCGGGCCGAGGGTTTGCTGACAGCCTATTACGAGCCGGTGCTCAATGCGTCTCGCTTGGCGCGTGGCGCGTTCAATGTGCCGCTGTACGCCGCCCCTGCCGATCTGGCCCGACGCAAACCCTGGTACACGCGCAAAGAGATGGAGACGAATTCGTCCGTGCGCGCCGCCTTGCGGGGCAAAGAGCTGGTTTATCTGGCCGATCCGGTCGATGCGATGGTGCTGCACATCCAGGGCTCCGGCCTGGTCAACGTGACCGAGCCCGATGGCCGACAGCGCATGGTGCGCCTGGCCTTTGGGGGCACCAACGATCAACCCTACAAAAGCATTGGCAAGTGGCTGCTCGACCAGGGCCTGATCCGCGATGCCTCCTGGCCGGGCATCAAGGACTGGATCGCGCGCAACCCGTCCCGAGTGAACGAATTGCTCTGGCAAAACCCGCGTGTGGTGTTTTTCAAGGAAGAAGCCTTGTCCGCAAATGCAGTCCCGCCTGGCCCCAAAGGCGCGCAAGGTGTGCCGCTGACAGCCGGGCGCTCGATTGCCGTGGACCGCAGCAGCATTCCTTACGGCACGCCGGTGTGGCTGCGCTCGCCCGGACCGCAAACCTCGCTGGACCGCTTGGTGCTGGCGCAAGACACGGGCGCAGCCATCGTGGGCGCCGTGCGGGCCGACTATTACGCAGGCTCCGGCCCGGCAGCGGGCGAGCTGGCCGGACGCCTGAAGCAGCCCCTGCAAATGTGGGCCCTGTGGCCACGCTGAGCCGGATGCCCAAAACCTGATGACTTTGACCTGCCGCCCCGGCTGCGCCGCTTGCTGCACCGCCCCATCCATCTCCTCGCCCATCCCCGGCATGCCCAACGGCAAACCAGCGGGCGTGCCCTGCGTGCAACTTGACGAACAGCTGCGCTGCAAAATTTTTGGGCAACCCGAACGGCCTGCGGTGTGCGGGCAGCTGCAAGCCTCGGTGGAGATGTGCGGGGCGGTGGAAGACGGCGGGGTGCACGCCCGGGCTTGGTTGATGCGGCTGGAGGAATTGACGCGGCCGGGGTGATGGGTGGGATGCCTGGCTTAGGCACTTAACCTTGAACCTCAAGGTTTCGTATTGCCATTCGATGAAATGACCAGCTCGGGCTTATCTCGCTTTGTGAGGTACGAACCTGACCTGTAAATCACAGCCCACCGCAGCGGCGTACTTTTTCAATGTCGCCAATGAGGGGGCGTGCCGCCCTGAACCTTCTAAGCGTGAAATGGCACTCTTTGTTGTGCCCATGCGCTCTGCGACGGCATCTTGCGTCAGGCCAGCTTTTGTTCGGGCTTTCAGCATTTGGCTTGCAACGGTGTATTCGAGCTCTAGACTGTCGTAAGCATCATTGAATCCAGGGCGCAGCCGTGCTGCCGCCAAAAATTCAGTGTGATTGTGAGGAATGGGTTTGTACGTCAAATCAGCCATGCATCAATTCCTTTAATCGTTTTCGTGCCATCTTCAATTCGTTATCGGGCGTCTGCTGCGACTTCTTGATAAAGGCATGCAAAACGACCACTCTCTTGCCCACCAAGAAACAGTAAAAGGCCCGACCAATTCCCGATCGGCCGCGCGGGCGCAGTTCAAACAAGCCATCACCAAAAGCGCGCGAATGTGGCAAGCGAAGGCTCGGCCCATGTTCCGTGAGAAGTTCTACCAATCGCGCATAGTCGGCGAGGACATCAACAGGCCATGATTGCACTTCTGCGTACACACGCTCATGGAAGTATTGAATTTCAAAAGCCATGCATCATGTTAGCAAAAACGCTAATCGTGAGCAATCGAAATTCTTTCCTTAGACCTCAAGATGCCTCACCATCTCCTCGCCCATCCCCGGCATGCCCAACGGTAAACCTGCGGGCGTGCCCTGCGTGCAACTCGACGACCAACTGCGCTGCAAAATTTTTGGGCAGCCCGAACGGCCTGCGGTGTGTGGGCAACTGCAAGCGTCGGTGGAGATGTGTGGTGCTGTGGCCGATGGCGGGGTGCACGTCCGGGCTTGGTTGATGCGGCTGGAGGAATTGACGCGGCCGGGGTGAAGGTCAGGCCGCTGTCGAAGCATTTGGTTAGTTGATTTGCACTTTTCGACTGTTGGCAAGGCCGTCTCGCAAGTACAAATTGATCAGGCTCTGACTGAGCCCACAGCCGGATCACATCTTGCCCAAAAAACACCCCATCGTTCGATCTCTTTCCTTACTTTTGGCACAAGGCAAGCAATTTGGCGTTGTCAAAAGTTTCGTTGGGGTCAAGACCATCCATCAGGGTTGCGTCGAGCTCGCTTACATCTTCTGGATTGGCACGGTCAAACGCCTCTGCCTTGACGGCAAGTTCATACATCTGTTCATCCACATTCGGGAGGTTTTCCTCCAGCAGCTTGCGCACAAACTCGCTTCGCTGACGAGCAGGGATGGCGTTGCGAAAACGCCGTGCAACCTCATTAGGCAAGCGGATGAGGATTTGGGTGGTCATGAAGCTGAATATTCAACATTGATATCCACAGCATTTTAGGTTGAGGGCTCAATGTCAAGTCTCCGCTGATGAGTTGTCCAGCACAACTTTCACCCTATCTTTCTGGCCCTTGGACACCATGGTGCTGCTCCGCCCCGTCCATCTCTTCGTCCATCCCCGGCATACCGCGACCGGATTCATCGACCATGCCCTTGCAAAAGTCCACCACATCCTCCGGTAAGCGCATGGTTACAGGGCTCAAAACGCCGAGCCTACCCACTTCACCAGTTCGGATTCGGTCTGACTGCCCACCACCTGCGACAAGGCTTGTCCGTCCTTGAACAAAATCAGGGTGGGGATACTGCGCACGCCGAAGGCGGATGCCAGCTCGGCGGCTTCGTCCACATTGATCTTGCGCACGGCCACAACACCCTCAAGGTTTTTGGCCAAGCGTTCCAGCGTGGGCGCCAAAGCGCGGCATGGACCACACCAAGGTGCCCAGAAATCGATGACCACGGGGCCAGCCTGCTGGTTGATGAAGGTGTCGAATTCGCTGGCTTGCAGCGGGGCGACTCGGGGGCTGATTGGCATGACGATTCCTTGTTGCTTCTGTGGCCGCCACAACATGTGAGGGCATGTAGAAAGTTTAGGAATCGCCAGCGTCGCTGTGTGGCTTGATCGTCTCGGTTGTTGTGCTGAACGTATCGGCGCAAAAAATGGCATGGCCTTGTTGGTGCAGCCTCAGTCCTGATTGGTGTGCGCTTGCAGCCAGGCAAGTGGCGGCATGCCGACGCGGTGGGTGAAAGCGCGGGTAAGCGCTACCGCGCTGGCGTAACCCACCATGGGCGCGATGGACTTGAGCGGCTTGCCCCGTTTGAGCAAACCCTTGGCTACTGTGATGCGCCAGGCCGTGAGGTAGTCGAGCGCGGTCAGGCCCGACACCTCTCGAAAGTGGTTGGCAAAGCGTGCGCGCGACATGCCTGCGGTTTCGGCCAACGATTCAAGCGTCCATGCATGGCCGGGCCGGTCGTGCATGGAAGTGACCGCTTTGGACAAACGAGGGTCGCCCAGCGCCGCCAGGATGCCGGTGGTAACCGATGAACTGTCGAGCAGGTGGCGCAGCAACAAGATGAGCAGGTATTCCATCAACAGGTCCAGCGCAGCTTGTCGGCCACACTTTTCGTCAAAGGCTTCCTGGAACAAAAGGTCCAACGCGGGTGAAAGACTGGACGACTGGTTCAGCGGAATCACCAGCACTTCGGGCATTGCAGAGATCAGCGCGCCACGGGCCTCGTCGCCCAGATCAACAGACGCACACACCAGGTCAACACCGTCTGCACCATCGGGCACCAGACGGTGGGCAGAACTCTGCGGGAAAAACAACAAGCTGGGCTCTTCAACCCTGCTGGCGCGCCCATGCCGGTCGATCACGCTCATGGTGCCCCTGCGCATCAAATGCACATGGCCCACATGCGCCTCGGCCTCAAAGGTGGAGATCTGGCACAGGTTGCCCGAATAGAACACGCGTGCGCTGGGCACCGAGCGGGCAAACAAAGGTGAAAGTCGGTCCATGGCGTTGTTTGATACTTTGGGTATGTTTTAGTGTACTTTAAGTGATTATACGTATCGCACAATTCACTGGTGCATGTCGCACAGCCATTCAAAACGAGAGTTTCACCATGACACGTATCGCACCTGTATCACTTGCCCAAGCCGACGCCACCACCCAAGCCACCCTCAACGGCGTCAAGGCCAAGCTCGGCATGGTACCCAACCTGTTTGCCACCTTCGCCCAGGCTCCAGCCGCCCTGAACGGCTACCTGGCCTTCTCCGACGCACTGAGCAAAGGCCGCTTGAGCGCCGCCCAGCGCGAGTTGATCGCACTGGCCGTGGGCCAAACCAACGCCTGCCAGTACTGCTTGTCTGCACACACCCTGATCGGCAAAGGCGCTGGTTTGTCGGAAGCAGCCATCCGCGCAGCCCGAAGCGGCACCGCCGAAGGCGCACAAGACAAGGCCTTGGTTGAGCTGGCCATCAAAATCGTCCGTCAGCGTGGCGTGTTGGCCGACAGCGATCTGGCCGATGCCGCAGCAGCGGGTGTGGACCATGGCCTGGTGATCGAAGTCACCGCCAACGTGGCCCTCAACGTGTTGACCAACTACACCAACCACATTGCCGACACCGACGTCGACTTCCCAGCGGTGCCAGTCGCCCTGTAAAGCCCAGCCTCGCTGACAAGCGGGGAACGCCAACGGCCACCTCCTGGTGTTCGTTGGCGCAGGTGGCCGTGTTGGTCAGTGTGTTGTCATCACCGAACGGCGCAAGCTGCAAGAAGCCATCACCGAATTCGCCTGCCGCGCCGCTGAAAAACTGCGAAAACAAAACAGCCACACCGGCCACATCATGGTCTTCATCCGCACCAGCCCGTTCCGCAAACAAGACCCGCAATACAGCCGCAGCGCAAGCACCCCCCTGCCCTCGCCCACCAGCGACAGCGCGCACATCACGCAGGCCGCGAATGCGATCCTGAAACACATCTACCGCCCCGGCTACAAGTACGCCAAAGCGGGCGTGATGCTGATGGACCTGCAGCCGGCCACGCGGCAACAACTCACGCTCGATCTGGATGCCGACATGCCGGAAAACAGAATCCGCCTGATGCAAGCCATGGACGAAGTGAACCAGCGCTACGGACGCGGCACCCTCAAGCTGGCCAGCGCAGGCGCACCGCGTACGCGCAAGCTGTGGGCGATGAAACAAGATCGGTTGTCGTCGGGGTTTACGACGGATTGGGAGGGGTTGGCGGTGGTGAATTAGTAAAAATTAGGGATACAATTTCGGTGCGCCGGATTTATTCCAGACCACTTGCCTGGGCGCATAACAAATACATGGCTAAAGCGTCACGCAGCGCCCTTATCCCGCACGCCGCCGACGTTCCAAAGTCTGCGGGTAAAGGAAATCATCATGGCCAACGCCACCATTCAGCTGCAAAACCAATCCATCAACATCCAGACCGTGCCCGGCTCGGGATTGATCCGCGTGATCTTGCCGGAAACCGACAACTGCTTTTACAACCCGGCATCGGGTCTGTTCAGTGCGGCACCTATTGCTGATGGGACTACGCCGGACCTAATCACACATCACCTGCCTGAGTTGAAGCAAAAGCTCAACGAGTTTGATGCGAACAGGCGTGCCGAGATCGCACGGTACAACCAGTTTTCAGCCGCGCTGTAAATCCGCCTGAACTTTCAACTGACCGACTGCGAGTGAGAGGCTCATGCCTTGAGCCTCTCACCTCTCAATATTCATGAAGGAGCGATAGCCATGCACATTCGACACGCCGGACAACTCGAAGACCTGACGCCAGCTGACAGGATTCGGTGGCGAACTGGTGTCTTGACCGAAATTGCTTTGCAGTTGGCTCAAATGTTCACCATCGAAGAATTGCAATGGGCCATTGATGACGTACAGACCATGTGGATCATTCGCGCCAGATATAACGATGCTGATTACAACCACTTTGCAGATAAGGCGGGAGAGTCTTTGAAAGATCGAGTTTTTTTAAACATGGCTAACGCACTTAAGCACAACTTTCACACTGTAGAAATGGTGTACATGGATGGTTGCTATCGCGAAATTTTCGAGAAGGCAATTGAGTATTCAAGCGCTTTTCCGTACAAAACAGAGTGATGAACTTTATCTACACCGCCGACGCCCTAGTGGTGATCCCACCGTGCTGTGAAACACCACACATCAGACCTGCCTTTGTTCAATGTGCAGGTGCGAATTACAACCCTGACCAGGTCAATCAAAGCGCTAAAAAATCCGTCACGTGTTCAGCCTGCAAGGCAGAAGTGAATCTGGATGATTTGACCCTTGTCGGCCGAATTCCTCAGAGGAAGCCGCCAGCCCCAGTGGATTGGGAGCAGCAAGACGTGCCTGCCTTCATCCGGCGCGATGGTGAATCTGTAAAGCAATTCATGCAGCGTGTGTATGACACGCGTACACCAGAGGAGCAAGCTAGGGATGAACCGTTACCGCCAGAATTCATGACTGATCGGTAGGCTTCTTGTCGAACATGCATGAAAATCAAATGCAGGAAAACACAAGTTACAACGACAGCCCTAAACGCAAGAGCGTTGAAAGTCCGACATGACACATTCCTCTTTGCCCGCGGAGTTTGTGCAGGCATTCAGAGAAACCCATTACATCGTTCACCATGAACCGCCTTCACGATGAACATTGGCAAGCCTTACCCTGACCTTAAAAAGCTGATGGCGGACCGCAATGCCTTGGTGCGGCACACATCACCGCCTGGAATCCGTTCAGTCAAAAGCTGAGCGGAAAAGAGAACGAGGTGAGGCAGCAAGAGTTGAAAGCCACCTTGAAAAAACGCGGGTTGACTTTCATCGACGGCATCGGCTAACACCCCAGCAACAACTGGCCGGGTGAGGAAAGCGTGTTGATCTTGGACATGAACCGTGAGCGGCCAAAGAGATCGCAAGTCACTATGAACAACCCATGACAGCGCCACCTCAGTGACGAAAGTCGCTGATTTGGTCAGCAATGAAAGAAATGGCTCTGATGAATTTCAAGTGGGTTGCCCAGCATGAGGATTGATAGCGTGGAAGTCGAGTCTCCCGGCGATCAAGAAGATGACAGTCTTGATCGTTGTGATTCGCGTAAACCCACGCGCACGACGCTTGGATGCCTGGAACAAACCGTTGATGGCTTCGAGGAATCCGTTGGTCTGGCGTGTCTGCGCCCAGGCCACGATGCCTTCCATATGAGCGCGGATCATCTTGGCAACGTCCTTCATCGGTTCGACCTTGGAGCGCATCACGCATGTGCACCAGTGATCCAGCATGGTTCGCACAACGTTGATCTGCTTTCGATCAAGGATCTCACGCAACTGCTCTTTGTAGGACCACGCCCTGGCCGTGCGTTTGACGGTCATCTTGGCCATCAMCGCATCCAGTTCAGCTGCCGCCTCCGGTTTGAGCTTGGCTGTGTCTTTGAGCAAAGTCCAGCGCATGCCCTTGACAGACTTGTCGGTCTTCTGCTCGATCCGGCGCATCTTGTCCACTGCAGTGCTTGCGTGCCCGATGATGTGAAACTTGTCAAACGTGATCCGGGCGTTG
>NZ_CXOO01000056.1 GCF_001269385.1 Limnohabitans sp. DM1
TGCCAGCACTCGTGTATGCGGGCCACATGTCCATGGCCACCGCTTTGACCGACGCACTCTGCGCAGGCGTGAGCGTTTSCAACAAACTCACGGCCGCCGCCAGCTTTCTGTCTGGCACCAAGTCCAGCACCCTCCAGCTGTCAATATCAGTCAAGATGCTGGCGTAGGTGTGACCTCTTTCAGAACTCTTCTCATCGATACCGATGTAACTGATTTCGTCCTCGGTTCTGCGCAGCATGCCGCGCACAACGGCATTGTTCATGATGGTATTGACCGTGCTCCAGGAAAGACGGGTGAGCGTGAAAACAGCTTGCTTGGTGGGGCAGGCCTGCAGCAGTTTGATCACGAAGGCCACCATCAAGGTGGTCACGCGGCTGTAGCGCTCGGCGCATGGCACCGTCAGTTCTTCAACCGTGCCGTCGGCATATTTGAGCTGGGGAACCCGTGCCTTGATGAGGGTCTCGAACTGGCAAGTGTCCAGGTGGCGCCATTGGCGCTCGGTCCATCCGTTGATGTGAGCCCTCTTGGTGGCGTCAGTGGGGTCGCCCCACACTTGGCCCTTCTTCAAAACCACCTCAACCACAACACGCTGATCGGCTAAGCACAGGTCCACCTTCTTGTCAGACCATGGGGCCTTCAATTCAAGAAGATGCTCATACAGTGCGGCATCTTTCATGTTCAAGCTGGAAATTTTGAATCACTGGATTGTCCCGCAGCAAGCGAAAAATCACAGTGAAATTGACGAAGAACCGATTTTTTATTAGCGCCATGTCTTGCATCAATGGAGCCACCTAAATGTTGCTGCATGCATATGGTCTTTTTCAGAGCATTGCCCATGCGTTTGAGCCATACGGTCGTACAGGCTGCCCTCGTAACGCCTCCCTTGATCTTTTAAACACAAACAAAAACGCCACCGCGAAGGGTGGCAAACTTGAGTATGGTGCGGCTGGCGGGGATCGAACCCACGACCCTTGGCTTCGGAGGCCAATACTCTATCCACTGAGCTACAGCCGCATTTCACAGATCCATCTGCATTATCTCACGGCCTGACGCTGTGGCTTTTCTTTGCAAGCTTTTCCCAATGGTGGGCAGCTATAATAGTTGGTTGATTCCGGTCAATCCCCTGGCCCGAGCGGACTAGCCCCAAAAGAGGATCCCATGAGCAACAACAGCCACGACCAACACGAAGCCCACACCGGCCCGGTGAAAACACCCAAGCAAATGCTGATGTTGAGCATTGCATCTTTTGTAATTCCCGTTTTCATCATCATTGGTTTAGTGTTTTATGTCACTTCAGCAAACAAGAATGCCCCTGGCAGCAGCGATGCTGAAAGGGCAGTTGCACAACGCATTCAGAAGATTGGTTCAGTTGAGGTGCGTGATGCCAATAGACCCCTGAAATCTGCCGATGAAGTTTACAAAGCCCAGTGCGCAGCTTGCCATGCTACTGGCGCGGCTGGAGCTCCTAAGTTTGCTGACGCTAGTGCTTGGGGACCACGGATCAAACAAGGTCTGGAAAATCTTGTCAACTCATCCCTCAAGGGTAAGGGTGCCATGGGTGCACAAGGTGGTGGTGATTTCAATGACACAGAAATTGCCCGCGCTGTGGTTTACATGGCCAACAGTGCAGGCGGTAAATTTGATGAACCCAAAGCAGTCGCTGAAAAAAGCGATCAAAAATAAATAGGGTATTGCACCCAGTTTGAACCGGCCTGTGGCCGGTTTTTTTATCCCAACTTAGTCAATAAAAATTCTGTTTGTGGACTCTTTCTGAAATTGTAGTGTTCAGACAGCTCCTTGACTCGGCATTCTTTTGCTTCCCACAAGCCTTGTGTAATGGCTTCGGCCAGCATCAAGACATCCAGTGTGTGCACGAGGCCCAGTCCCATTGTGGTGTTCAAGTATGCATACCCCCATTCATCTACCAGACAGCTCAGGACCTGCGTTGCTTGACCTGTATGGGAAGTGGCGTTAAAACTAGCGTCGAGCCTAAATATGTGCGGAGTGGATTCAAGTTCAACATAGACTCGTTGCGGTCCATTTTGAAAATACCAGCGACCTTTGGCATCTGCATCATAGTTGCGGTTAATGAATTCAATGAGTTTTTCGTGACGGAGCACCGATCCCCTGGCCCCCGGTTCTGCGCTTTGAAATGCCCCCATTGTTTGAACACTGTCATCACGCATACGCCATTGACCACGATTGTCTAAGCCCAGCCAACCATAACAATCAGGCACGTTTGGCCACTTCGTCATGGCTTTTTGAACGATCTCATCCATCAGTAGTGTCCGATTTATTTGACAGCCAACCCGCTGCAAGCGAGTAACGGCAAGGGTTTCAGAGGTTTCATGGGTGTCCACGATTTGAATTTGATTTTGCGCACTAGGCATGCTCCAGGGGTTCAATCACCTGGGGATGCCCATGAACGCAGGCAAAACCTTGTTCGCGCAGGTCATGGACTTTGTGCCTTGGAAGACCTTTGGCCGCATCGCCCTGCGCCATCGAGGCGATGCCGGGGTGCGCACGCTCAGCTGTACCGAGCTGTTTCGCATCATGGCGTTTGCCCAACTGACTTGGCCCGAGTCTTTGCGCGACATCGAAGCGTCTTTGACGGCCAATCAGTCCAAAATTTTTAACATGGGCATGCGCCACATTCCTGCACGCTCGACGCTGGCCGATGCCCTGAATTCTCGAGACTGGCGCATTTACCATGCTCTGGCGATGCGATTGATCGACCGAGCCCGCAGACTGTACGCCCAAGAACCTATGGGCGTGGATTTGGAT
>NZ_CXOO01000057.1 GCF_001269385.1 Limnohabitans sp. DM1
CACCTCGGATGACAACCCCTACTCGGAATCCCAATTCAAGACCATGAAATACCGACCCGACTTCCCAGAGCGCTTTGGCAGCATTGAGGACGCCAGATTGCATTGCCAGACATTCTTTGCCTGGTACAACGGGCAGCACTGCCACTCAGGAATTGGCCATATGACACCCCACAGCGTGCACTACGGGCTAGCGCAGGCAATGAGGGAGATCAGGCAAGCAACGCTGAATGCGGCATTCGATGCCACACCCAACCGATTCAAGGGGGTCCGCCCTTGCCTAAAACCCATGCCCACAGCGGCCTGGATCAACTCACCGCCAGCGCAAAGGAAGCCGTCTGAAACAGAACAACCCTGCACCGTAAATTTATGAAGCAAGGTGTAGCAAAGTCATTGACACGTTCCGGCCGACCAACGCCAACGCGTGCTGGACTTCTTGGCCAACCGCTTTGACGTACAGCCCGACGTGGCCACGCACATTGGGCAAGTGCAACACGCCACCACCCAACTGGCCAGCGGCCTGGCCAGCTGGGTGCCCCGCATCAGCCACGCCGACCAGCTTTACCAAATCGAGGCCACCGCAGGCTCGGGCAAAACACAGCTGGCCCTGACCCTGCTGCGCCAAGCCGTGACCCAAGGCCACAAAGCGCGCTATGTGTGCTTTAACCGCCCACTGGCCGACCACCTGGCCCGCCTGGCCCCGGCCTGCTGCGAAGTCACCACCTTCCACCAACTGTGCCGCGACCACGCCGAACGCCAAGGCCACACCCTGGACTTTGCAGACCCGCAAGTGTTTGCCCGCATGACGCAGCAATACCTGCAAGACGCCGCCACCCTGCCTGCCCGCTTGGGCCTGCTCATCCTGGACGAATCGCAAGACCTGGACCCTGCCTGGGTCGACGCCCTCTCGCAAGCCATGCTGCCCGAGGGGCAGCTGTATGTGATGGGCGACAGCCAGCAACAGCTGTACGAGCGCGAACCCTTTGCGCTGAACAACGCCGTGCAAGTGCGCTGCATGGACAACTTCAGAAGCCCCCAACGCGTGGTGCAGATGATCAACCGCCTGCAACTCACCCCCGAGCCCGTGCTGGCCCGCAGCGCCCACACCGGAGAACTGCCGCACTTTCATGTGTGGGAATCAGGCCAAAGCAGCGCACAAGGCCAACTGAACGCATGCCTGCAGCAGCTGTGGCAAAGCGGCTACTCGCCAGAACAAGTGGCCGTCATCAGTTACCGGGGCGTGCAGCAATCTGAAGCCCTGCGCCAAGACCGCCTGGGCGGGCACGCCACCAAGCGCTTTACGGGCCAATACGACAGCGCTGGCAACCCGCTGTGGAGCGACGGCCCACTGATGGCCGAAAGCCTGTACCGCTTCAAAGGCCAAAGCGCCCCCGCCGTGGTGCTGTGCGAAGTCGACTTTGAAACCCTGACCGAACGCGATAAACGCAAACTCTTCGTCGGCCTCACCCGTGCCCAAATGCGGGTGGACGTGGTGCTCAGCGAGCGGGCGGCGCGGGCGCTGGCCGAGTGCTTATCGGATACGCCTTGAGACCTTGCCAGACTAGCCAACTGCAAGAAAACGCTCAAGCGATGGGACCGCAAAAAATATTCAAGCGACAGCATCACCCCCAAAGATGCACTCAGCCCTTACAAGCACAACCGCCTGAACAATGCTTGCGGGCATGGACTGACAAACCATGTGCAATGAATGATGACGTCGACTTACACGGCTTGATGCCCAAGCGCAGGTGCCGTGACTCATTGGCGGCTTGGGCCTTCACGATGGAGCACTTTCGGATGAACCTGTTAACGACCCGCATCTTCAACACCCAAGGCCTGATCGCCTTGCTCCTTTGGCTGCTTTTGGCAGCTTGCAGCGCCCCCACACCCCCATCGCGTACGGCTGTCACCGCCGACAAAATCACCCCTGCCCAAGTGCTGCCGGCCAGGCCCATGCGCTTTGATTTGCCCGGTGGCGAAAGCCTGACCGCACGGGTCTGGGCCACACCCACGCCCCGGCACATCGTGCTGGGCGTGCATGGCTTCAACGACTACAGCAAGGCCTTCGAGCCGCTGGCGCAGCACCTGGCGGGTGAACTCGGTGCCACGGTTTACGCCTACGACCAACGTGGCTTTGGGGCCAACCCAAAGCCTGGCATCTGGCCCGGCACAGACACGCTGCTGGCCGACCTGCGCCACATCGCCACGCAATTGCGTGTTCGGCACCCCGGCTTGCCGCTGACGGTCGTAGGCGAAAGCATGGGCGGCGCTCTGGTGTGGATGGCAGCGGCTGAAACACCCGGCTTGGTGGCCGACCACATTGTGCTCAAAGCCCCCGCCGTCTGGGGCGCGAACAGCATGCCCTGGTACCAGCGGTTCAGCCTGCAATTCATGAACGCCGTGGCCCCCGACATGATCTTCACCGGCCGGGGCGTGCAGTCGCTGGGCATCACCCCCACCAATGACCCCGAGGTCTCGCGCGAACTTGGGCGCGATCCGCTCTTCATCAAAGCCACCCGCGTCAGCAGCCTGGCCGGGGTGACTCAGCTGATGGGCCGCGCCCAAAACCTCAGCACCTCGCCGCCGCAGCGCAGCTTGGTGTTGTATGGCCTGCGCGACCGCATCATCCCGTCATCGCCTGTGTGCGATTGGCTCACCCACCTGAACGCGGCAGGCGCCCCCAGCGCAGCGTTGGACTTTGTGGTCTATCCCGAAGGCTGGCACCTCTTGACGCGCCAACTGCAAACCCGCGAAGTGCTGCAAGACCTGGAGCAGTGGTTGCAGCAAAGCCCACTGCCTCGGCGGCAAAGCCTGCAACAAGCGCAAGACGCGGTGTGCACCAAACGCCCTTGAAAATTCGCTCGCTGTGGAGGGTTGAAAAGGGGTGTGCACCACGCCCATCGCCTACAGCGTGGGCTCCTGCAGCCAGATGTGCGATTGACTTATGGATCAAGTCTTCACAAGAACCTCACCATCAAGCACCACACCAGGCTCAATACACCATGGCCCACATCTCCAGGGGCGAGACCACCATGGCCTTCAAGGCCTGTGATTTGAGCCGCAAATCCCGGTCCTCAGTGACCACAAAACAGGCCACATCTTGACCCTGAAAACGCTGCCCCAGATGCAGCTGTGCCTGCAGCGCCTCCAAAATCCGGCCGTCCGCCCGGTCGCTGCCCTGCCCGCCAGAAAACCACACCCACAAGCTCTCGGTCTCGCTCCAGTGCTGGTCATCCGGGCCATCAAACACAATGTCGGCGCTGAGCAGTGGGTGCAACTCGGTCAGGCGCTGCACCCGCTCGATCAGCAAAGCCCGCGCCCGCGCATTAGGCCCTTGTCCGGCAGAAAAATACTCGGCCCCAATCAAGGGTTTGAGCTTGGGCAGCAGGTTGTGCCCATCGATGATCAGCCGAATCGGTCGCGCATGGCGCAGCCCGTGCTCAAAATGCTGTTTGGGCGTGACGGGCGGGTGTTCGTCTTTGTGCACGCCAGTGGCCGGGTGGTGCAGGTCATAAATCTGCATGGCTCGCCTGTCCAGCGCATCGTAGGCCTGCTGGCACATGGCCATGCTCCAGGCTTCGGCCAGCATGCTGCGCTCCACCTGACGTTTTTTCTCCTGCAACTCGTCCATGTCGTGGATGGCCAGCAGCGCCTGCCCCAGTTGCCGAACGGGCTGACGCGTGGGCTGGATCGAGCTTTGCGCCAGCCGCGCCTGCAAGGCCTCGATGTGGGTGGCCAGCGCACGCTGTTCCTCGGCCAACTGAGGCAAAGGCCGCAAAGCCTCGGCCTGCGCCTCTTGCAGCGCCGCCAGCAAGCGCTGTGCCTCGGCCAGTTGCTGCCCCACGGCGCTGCGCGTACCGAAACGCTTGTCCTCTTGCGTCTGCCGCGCCAGCAATTGCCGAGCACGCTCCAGCGGATCGGCCTGGTGTGACACCGGCAAGGCCAGGGCCTCACTGGCCGTCAGCCACGGCGCCATGCGCTTGTTCAACCCATCGGCAATGCCCTGCGCCACCCGCACGCGCCAATCGCCCTCCACCTCGGCCAGCCCCGCACGCGCTGCCTTGAGTTGCTCGTCCAGTGCCTGCACGTCCTTGCTCAGCTTGTTGCGCTGGCGCATCAGGCCATCGCGTTCGTCCTGCAACTCGTTGCGCTCGCGCTGCACTTGCTTGAACAACGAACTGGCCCGGATCTCGCGCTCGGCTTGCTCGCGGCTTTGGAGCTGCGTCGCCGCTGCGGCGGGTATCTGGCGCGTGGTGGGGCGGGCTGTGGGCGGCTCGTAGGGCACATCTGCCAGCACCGGCTGCAGCACCGTCAGCAAAGGCTTGAATCGCTGCTTGAAAGTTTCTTCCGTCTTGGGCTTGCCCAGCTTGGGTTTGGTGTGGGCAGGGGTGCACGATTGGGCCAAGGCCCGCACCGAATCGCGCTCATCTAGCCACATCGCCGCCAGCACCGGCACCCGGCCAAAGCGCTCCATCAAGGCCGCCAGGCCCTGCTCAATCGCCTTGTCGCTCAGCACCGCCACCAACGGCTCGGACAAAGTGGCGCTTCTGAGCAACTCCAAAATCAAAGGCGGCAGCGTTTTGAGCTGCATCTTGGCCAGCACGCGTTGGCGCAGCAAATCGGTGTTGGGCTTGTCTTGCTTCAGGCCCTGCATCAGCTCGGGCAACTTTTTGGCACCCGCCACCAAATCACTGTCGGGCATGGCCTGCACAGCGCTTTTCAAATGGTCCAACACTTCGGCCTCCAGGCCCTGCCAAATGGCCGCCCAATCGGGCGAAGTGCCATGGGGGCCAGGTGCTTGGGGTGGCTGCGGCGCGGGGAATAAGTGGTTTTCTGCGTTCATGGATCGGACGATCTTCTCATGCGCTGGCACCAGAGCGTCCGTCTGAAATTCAAACTTCATTCACACAGCCCTTCAGGTGTGGCGTGCGTCATTTTTTGACCAGATTCAGTCTCGTACCCCAAGGCAAGGGAGGGCAAATTGTCACCCCCCTTGAACAAACCCCAATGGCATGAATGCAGGCTTCGAAATTTCAGGCCTTGTCCATGCCATTCGAGATCACATCACCTGCCCATCCCCCCAACAAGGCCTGCGTCCGCGCATCCCGCTGCCCGCCATAAAACACACGCAGCACCTCGCCAAACAGGGGCTGATCGGGGTCTGCCTGCTCGAACAAGGTCATGCACGAGCACAGCTTGAGGTCATCGGGCGAGCCCATGATGCGCAGAATGGGCTCGTGCGGATGCAACAGCACAGCGCGGCTGCAATCGAGCAAACGTGGCCCCAGCACCGGGTGCGCCAGCCAATCGCGGGCGTCCTGCAGGCCGTCCAGCCCATAGTGCCGCGCCGTGGCGCTGCGGCCCAGGGCCTTGAGCTGCGGGAACACAAACCACATCCAGTGCGTGCGCTTGCGGCCAGCACGCAACTCGGCCATCACGACATCCATCACGGGGGCTTGGGCGGCGAGAAATTTTTCGGCAGTCAACATGTCAAGCTTTGGAACTTTTGGCTAAACGGAAATGGTCTCAAACGTCGATGTTCAAAAGCAGGCAACGCACGCCCCCCAGGGCTCTTGATGCTCCAGTTATCTAGTCACCCGCTTGAACAGCATCCCCTGGCGCAGCTTTGCGCTCAAAAAACAAGACCTGCATCGCTGTCACAAAAGCTGCTGCCTGGACCACCAACTCGGCTGCATCCGCCTGCACAAGCGATTCACCGTTGTAGTCTGCGACCAAACGTATTTCTTCAGCACGTTTGAGTTGCCGCCCCAACTCTTTGCTCACGGGACCGTCCTTGACCAGAAAAGCGCTGAAAGTATTGATCAAGCCGCGATGCATCTTGCCCAAGGCGTCGGGCGCAGGTACGCCTGACTCCAGCAATGCAGCCTGGGCCGCATCAAACATCGCGTAGTAGGCACGGTTGCATGCACCATCCTCATCCCCCAACTCGAGTAACACGCGTGCAGAAGCAACAGCCTGTGTGGCTTTGCCCATCAACGAAGTGGAAGACTTGGGCTGCATCACACCCGAAACCCTTCACGGGCAATGGTCGCCAACAAGGCCGGATTGCTGTACGCCTCTGGATGCTCCCATTCATCCCGCCAAATCGGCAGGGGTGAAATGTTGATGCCTGTGTCGAGCAACACGTCGTAAGCCGCATCAGACATTTTTAACTTGGTGTCCAAAAAACGCTGGTGCGGACCATCCAGCAAAACAGCCACATCCGCATCGCTGTCTGGGCGGTGGTCACCACGCGCCCGGCTGCCATACACAATCAATTCATTGGCAGCAAAGTCCGCCACTATCCGTTGGCGAAACTGCTGCACCGCCTGTGCCGTGGCCGAGTCCAACTGGTGCGCATGCACCACAGGGGCGGTGCGCCCTTCTTGCAATGCCACCAAAATCAATTTGCGCAAGCGCTCAAACTGCCCCAAACGAATCATGTCTTTGGGTGACATGTCGTCAAGCAAGGGATTACGTGCCTGAAACCAGGCCACGGTCTTGTCCATGTCGCCGCCAAAAACCTTGGCCACCCAATTGATGCTGATCGCGATGTCTTGCAAGCGCTCACGCACAGGATCAGGCATGGCACCGTCAAAGCGCACCGACTTGGGCGACACCGCTGAAATGCGAGCAAGCTCTTCTTTTTTCAGACTCAAAAATGCCTGCACCGACTTCGCATTGAACGAAGTCCCCAAGCCAAACCCCATCAGGTCTGGTGGAACCGTGTCAAAAAGGGAAAACCCTTTGAGTGGGATCGCTTCTGCTGCAGGCATGGACGTTTAATACACGTTAAAAACACAATTTAAGCACATTTAAACCACGAATAACCCAAACCATTTGAACTCACCTTTCTACCCTCCCTCTTCCTCCTTTCACGCATCCTGCGTCAGCATCCACGGCGCGCATTCATCGCCGCGCACTCAAACAGAGCCCTGACGGGCAAAGGTGGTGCCCCATTCGCTGGTCCAGTCGCGGGCAAAGGTCCACAGCTCGGCGTTGGGTGGACGTTGGGCCGCAAAGACTTGCCACACCCCATGCAGGTGACCAAGGGACAGGTCTGGCATGTCCAACCAGGGGGTTGTGCACACTCGCTAAAGGCCAGCCCAGCACAGCGGCCACGCTGGCCAACTCGGGCACAAGCACCTTCTCCAGAAAACACTGACGCGAACTCCAAGGCTTTTGTCAACTGGCCAGAAGAGCACTGGATTGGCTGCCACGGCGGTCACGCCAATGCATCAACAGCAAGACAACCCACGCTACACCCCCTGCGCACAGGTACAAGCCCAGCCAATGTGATGACCCAAGCCTCGATTGTTTTTTCCGCTGCAAGTGGGTGTGCCCGCTGCGGGCTGTGCGCTGGATGTTCGGGCAAGAGCAAAACGCGCTGAAGTCCCCCCTGGTCGGATTTGGTAAATTGCGAGCGAACTGCCATTGCAAGCCCCATGCACAAACCCATCCGACTTATTGCCGCCCTGCTGCTCTTGGCCTTTGGCCTGGGCAACGCCTTTGCCCAGCGCATGTACGACAGCAGTGGCCGTCAGTTGGGCCGGGTCGATGCCGAGCGGTTTTACAGCGCATCGGGCCAGCAGATCGGGCGGCTAGACGGCACGCGTGTCTATGACGCTTCGGGGCGGCCGTTGGGGCGCATCGATGGCGAGCGGGTGTATGACGCGTCGGGCAGGCCAATGGGGCGTGTGGATGGCGAGCGGCTTTACAGCGCTTCGGGTTCACCCATGGGCCGCCTGGACGGCGAGCGGATCTACGATGCGTCAGGACGGCAGATCGGCCGCGCCGATGGCTTGAGGCGCATGCAGTTGGTGGTCTATTTCTTTTTCTTCATGTGACCAGGCCGTCACGTCGGCCCGTTCAACCGCCGCAAATGATCGCGCCGCGACAGCAAAAACACACAGACAGTCCCTGCCCTTTGAAGTCTGAAGCGAAAGGCCGTATCGGTGAAAGCCCGCTGGGTCAGCCGCTCAGTCAAGGGGGCTGAGCGGGCAGTGGACGCGGTCACTCGTCGGTGTCTGGCGGCAAGCCGTCACCGACCATTGCGGGCGCCACGGCAGGCCCGGTGACGACGATGCGCAAGGTTTCGCGCAGCATTTTTTTCTCGGGCAAGCTCAGTGCGCGGGCCAGACGTTGGCGCATGCGCAAGAGCAGCTGGCGGTCCACTTCTTGCGGAATGCCCCGGCTGATTTGCAAGGCATCGCGCAGGTCTTCGCGCAGGTCTTCGGGTTCTTCATCCCACCAGGCGCTGATGACTTCATGCATGGATTTGCGCAGTTCTTCCACGTCTTCAACGGCCAGGCCCATGCCGGTGGGCGTTTTGCCCTGGAGCATTTCGGCCAATGCTTGCGAGTTGACCACCACGCGGCGGTCGGCCTGGGCCAGCAACCTAGCCCAACCCGGATCGGTGCGCACCATTTGGGGCATGTTGCGGGCCGATTCGTCGGCCAGGAGGTGCACGCTCAGGCCACTGAGCTGGGCTTCGTCAATGGTGGCGAGGAAACGCTCGTCATCGCTGGCCACCAGCACATGGTCGCATGCGTGGTGTTCGGCCAGTTGCTTGAGGTCATGGCCCAAAGAGCGCAGCAAGGAAGCACCGCCGTCAGCGTCGTGGGCCTGCACCAGACGCACGATCTGGTCGTCGATGACCAGGCCATCCGAGCGGTCGCTGTACCAGTAAATGCGGCGCAAATCGACATCGAGCGCCGCATGGGACAGGGCCTGGGACAGCAAACCGAGCAAACCTTGACGGTTGACGGACTCGCCCGTTGCGCCCATGGCGCCTTGTTGGGCCATCCAGATCAGGAATCGCCCATCAATGAGGGCCATGCAGGTGCCGCTGCGTTGTTCGCCAAAACGGCGGTCAGAACGTGAACCTTGGGAAAAATAATCGCGCTTCATGGGTCAACCTAAATCAATAAAAGTGAACTAACGCTGCTAAGAAACGCAGCGCTTGCCATTTTAAAGCTTCAAGTACACGGGCCACGGCGATTCGCGGCCTGCGCTCATCAATTCCAGGTATGCGTCAGCGCCACATAAGCGGACAACTGGCTGCTTCTCTCGACCAGGGGGCTTTGGCGCACGACGTCATCCCAGCGGCGATAACGCATCTGCAGCTGCAAGGCCCAGGGGCCGTTGAGGGGCACAGCCGCATGGAGCGAGACCACCGGCACTGTGGATGCGCCTGCCCGGTAGGCCGACAAACCGCTGGCTGCGGCTTGCGCGGTCGACACCCCGTACAGGTGCTGCACATAAGCGGCCGTGCGGTGCTCCAGCCCCAGCTGCGGGTACAAGGTGGCTGCGCCCAGCGGCACGCGACCGGCCCAGGTCAGCTCCAGCAACTGCCCGTCCGATTTCGAGTCGTGCAGCGCATAGGCAAAAATGCCGCCGACCGAGGTGCGCTGAAAAGTGCCCACACCGATGGGCACAGGCGATGAGCGGTCGCCCACAGCCGGGAAAGCCGAGTCGCGGGCCTTGAAGCCTTCGGTGCTGACGCGCGCAGCCAGCTCCAGATGGCCTTGCCCCATAGCCAGGGTTTTGATGCCCAGGGTGTCGACCCGGGCAAAAAAGCGCCCCCAGTCGCCATACACATAGGGCAAGGCGGTGACAGAACCCGTGCGGCCCTGGACCAGGGGCTGCGCGCCCACCAGCATGCCACCGGCCTCGCCCACAAAACGGTCATGGAAGGCCTCTTGAGCCATAACCCCTTGACCCAGGCCCCAGAGCATGAGCCCTGGCAACCCCACACGCAAATTGAGTTTCATGTCATTTCTCCTGAAGATATTGTGCAACAAGGCCCCTTCATGGCGCCCGAGAATGGTGGATGCTGCGCTGGGTCGGTTATAAATACCCATTGTGTCTACACCTTTGACTTTTGACCCCCGCCAAGTCCCGATTGCGCGCATCGACCACGATCTGCCCGCAGTGCCTTGGGCCCAGCTGCAACCTGAAGCCCTCAAGGCGCGGTTTGCTCAGCTGCACGCTTGGGTGCCGGAAGTTCAACGTGAACCCCAGTTTTCAAAGCGCTCGCCCACGCATGCGGCAGTGCTGATCCCCATCGTCATGCGAGGCACGCATGCCTCAGGGCCAACGGTGTTGTTGACTCAACGCGCGGCGCATTTGTCCACGCATTCAGGGCAAATCGCGTTTCCAGGCGGCAAAGTGGACCCCGAGGACATCGACCGCCGCAGCACCGCACTGCGCGAGGCACAAGAAGAGGTAGGCCTGGACCCGCGCCATGTGCAAATCATTGGCGAGATGCCGGTCTACATCACCGGAACTTCTTTTTTGGTCACACCCGTCATTGGACTGGTTTCTCCCGAGGTAGTGCTCACGCCCAATGCGGATGAGGTTGCGGATGTGTTCGAGGTGCCGTTGGCATTTCTGATGAATCCAACACACCACCGGTTGCATGCAGTGGACTGGCAAGGGGGGCAGCGCCAATGGTTTTCCATGCCCTACCAGGAATCGCGTGTGACACCGGATGGCCAAGTGGCGCTGGTGGAGCGCTTCATCTGGGGTGCAACTGCAGCGATGTTGCGCAATTTTTATCGGTTTTTAGCAGTCAATCCTGAAGGTTGAGGACGACATGAGTTTTTTTGCAATTCTTCTGGCTTTGGTCCTTGAACAAGCGCGCCCACTGCACACGGGCAATGTGGTTTACACCACAGCTAACCGCTGGGTGGCTTGGGTTGCGCGCAACTTTGATGCGGGCGTGCGGCACCAGGCCTGGATCACTTGGGGTATCACCGTGCTGGGACCGGCCTTGGTGGCCATGCTGGTGCATTGGCTGCTGGAGTTGGGTTTGGGCTGGTTTTTTGCAGTCGCATGGAATGTGGCGCTGCTTTACATCACGCTGGGGTTTCGCCAGTTCAGCCACCATTTCACGGCAATCCGGGAGGCTCTGGAAGAAGGCGACGAAACCAAGGCCCGAGAGCTGCTGGCCGAGTGGCAACAAGTGCAGGTGGGCCAATTGCCCCGCAGTGAAATCGTGCGCCATGTCATCGAGTACTCGATGATCGCGGCGCATCGCCATGTCTTTGGGGTTTTCTTCTGGTACGCGGCCTTGTCCATGGTGGGCCTCGGGCCGGTCGGCGCCGTGGTCTATCGCCTGACCGAATTTGCGCAGCGTCGCTGGCATGCCCCGGAGAACGATGGCTCGCTGGTCAGTGACATTTTGCAGTCGGTATCTTCTCGCGCCTGGCGAGCCATGGATTGGCTGCCCTCACGCATGACGGCCCTGGGTTTTGCCATTGTGGGCAGCTTCGAGGACGCCATGGACGGCTGGCGCAACCATGCGCAAAACTTCCCGGAAGACAACGACGGCGTCATCCTGGCGGCCACGGCGGGTGCCATCAACATCCGTTTGGGCGGCGCAGCATTGCAACCCAGCAACACCGAAGCCGAAAACGCCGACAGCGCAGGCGGCAGCAGCACCCCGGGGCGTGCGCCCGAAGTGGCGCATTTTGCGCAAGTGGTCGGTCTGGTCTGGCGCTCGGTCATCATGTGGTTGGTCCTGGTCGCTCTGCTGACCATGGCCAAATTGATGGGCTGAACCAAGTCGGGGCTGAAGCCGCCGACCTACAAATACCGTGCTCCGCAGGTCGGTACTCGCAGAGTCCGACGTTGATCCTCACCAGCGCTGCTGGCTGAGTTCATCAAACAGCTGCGCATAAATGCGGTGCCGCCGCACGCTGATGGTGCCGGGGTGCTGCTCGGTTTCGACCTGCGCCAGCACAGCGCAACCGGGCTCGTGCAAATGCGTGCAGTTGTAGAACTTGCAGCCGCCCAAATGCTTGCGCAAATCGGGCATGCAGTCGGCCAGGCGGGTGGGCTCGATGTGGTGCAGCCCAAACTCCTGAAAGCCGGGTGAATCGATCAAGGCGGTGCGACCAGCGCCAGTTGCAGCACCTTCTTGAGCAAGCCCGTCGAGCGCCGGCACCCAGTACCAACGCGTACTGGTCGTGGTGTGTTTACCCGAATTCAGCGCCAGCGAAATTTCACCGGTTTCCACCTGCGCATCGGGCACCAAGCGGTTGATCAGCGTGCTTTTCCCACTGCCCGACGGCCCCAGCACCAAAGTGGTCAGGCCCTGCAAATGCTTGCACAAGGCAGCCACGCCATCGTCGGCCACCGGTCTGCGCGGGCTCAGGCTGATGGGCATGACGCTGTAGCCCATGGCGCGATAGGGGCCCAGGCGCTCCCAGGCTTGGGCAAAAGGCTGGGCCAGGTCGCTTTTGTTGAGCGCGATGATGGGCGTGATGCGCTCTGCCTCGGCCGCCACCAAGGCGCGTGAGAGCTGGCTTTCTGAATACTCAGGGTCGGCCGCGATCAGGATCAGCACGCGGTCCAGATTGGCAGCAAAGGATTTGGTGCGGATTTCGTCTTGCCGGTAAAACAGGTTGCGGCGCTCTTGCAGTTTTTCGATGCTGCCCTCGTCGCCCGCGATTTGCCACAGCACCTGGTCGCCCACCACCACCTGGTTTTTCTTGCCCCGGGGGTGGCAAATCAGGCGTCGGCCTTCGGGTGTCTCGACCAGGCAATGTCGGCCATAGGTAGCCACCACCAAGCCCGGCTCCAGATCATTGGCCTGGGGCAAGGCCGGGCGCGCTTTGGGTTTATTCATGCCGCATCATGCCGGTAACAAAGCGTCGGTCTGGGTCGCGGCCTCAAAATCGAGTCGGCTCAAACCGCGCACATCGTGCGTGTTCCAGCGCACCACGCAACGTTTGTAGGTCAGCACCAGCTCGGGGTGGTGGTTGAGCTTTTCAGACAACCAGCCCACGCTGTTGACGAAGAGCAAAGCGTGTGTGTGCTGCTCAAAGGCAAAGCTTTTTTCGATCGCCACCTGTTCACCATCGCCCGACAGACCCCAGCCAGGAACCTGTGCCAGCGCCATGATCACCTCAGTGGGTTTGAGGGCGCGAACTTCAGGGGCGCTCATGCGGTTTTCATCCTGAGCAACCGCTCACTGGCCGGTGGGTGCGAGTAATAAAACTTCACATACCAAGGGTCGGGCGTGAGGGTCGAGGCATTGTCTTGATACAGCTTGAGCAGGGCCGAAGACAAGTCCTTGCCCGGCGTTTGCGACACGGCATAGGCATCGGCCTCGAACTCCTGCTGGCGCGAGCGCCAGGACGACACGGGCGCAAAGAACAAAGTGAACACGGGCGTGACCAGCATGAACAAGACCAGTGCCAGCGCATCGTTGCTGCCCGACAAATTCGGCATCACACCCAGGCCCGTGTAAAACCAGACTTGCTGCGCCAGCCAGCCCAGCAGCGCCAGGCCCGCCAGCGTCATGGCAAAGCTGGTCGCCATCATTTTGACGATGTGTTTGTGCTTGAAGTGGCCCAGCTCATGGGCCAGCACCGCTTCCATTTCGGCCGGGCTCAGTTGCTTGAGCAAGGTGTCGAAAAAGACCACGCGCTTGCTGGCCCCAAAGCCTGTGAAAAACGCATTGGAATGCGCCGATCGGCGGCTGCCGTCCATCACGAAAAAACCTTTGGCGGTAAAGCCTGCGCGCTGCATCAGGCCCTGTACGCGGGCTTTGAGCGATTCATCTTCCAGGGGCGTGAATTTGTTGAACAGGGGCATGATCACGTTGGGCGCAATCGCCATCAAAAACAGCTGCCAGCCCACCAACACGCCCCAGGCCCACAACCACCACCAGGCGCCCCCGGCTTGCATGAGCCACAGCACCACCCAAAGCAGCGGCAAGCCCAACACCAAACCCAGCGCCAGGCCCTTGAGCATGTCGGCGAGCCACAAGGCTGGCGTGATCTTGTTGAAGCCAAAGCGCTGCTCCACGCCAAAGGTTTGCATGAGCGACAAGGGCAATCCAATCAGACCGCCGACCAGCGTGAAGCCCAGCACCAGCGCGATTTGCTGCGCCATGCCCGGGCCGATCCAGCCCAGCAGCACCTGGTTGAGCGCATCGAGCCCACCCAGCAGCGTCCAGCCCAGCAGCACCGCGGCATCCAGGGCGATGTCGATTTGCGACAGTCGCGCTTTGGCCAGGGTGTAATCGGCCGCTTTTTGATGGTCAACCAAGTTCATGGTGTCGGCATAGGCTTGCGGCACCGCGCTTCGGTGGCGCGCCACATGCCGCACTTGGCGGATATTGAGCCAAAATTTAAGCGCCACATGCGCCAACAAAGCGAGCACCAGCGTCAATGTCAAAGTCAGGGAAGGATTCATCGGCGTATTGTAGAAGCCGCCTTGTCTGGCTGTTGTTGGCAAGGGCTTGAGTCCACAGGGCCTTGGCAGCATCCATGCATGCGCGCATGTCCATCGTTGGGCGATGAAGCTCATGTGCATCAGCGACAATCCCCGCATGTCTGATGTGAACACCACCCCCCAAGAAGCGGCAGAGCTGCCCAAATCCGACCAAAACCTGGTCTGGATCGATTGTGAAATGACGGGCCTGGACCCGGAAAAAGAACGCTTGCTGGAGATCGCCGTCATCGTGACCGGGCCCCACCTCACACCGCGCATCGAAGGGCCGGTGCTGGTCATTCACCAAAGCGACGAGTTGCTCAACCAAATGGACAAGTGGAACAAGGGCACGCATGGCAAAAGCGGCTTGATCGACAAGGTCAAAGCCTCTACCACGAGCGAAGCCGATGCCGAAGAACAGATCCTGGCCTTTCTGAAAAAGTACCTGCCCAAAAACAGCTCACCGCTGTGCGGCAACACCATCAGCCAGGACCGACGTTTTCTGGTCAAGTTCATGCCCAAGCTCGAAGCGTTTTTCCACTACCGCAACCTGGATGTGAGCACCCTCAAGGAACTGTCACGCCGCTGGAAGCCCGAGGTGTATGCCAACTTCAAGAAGCAGCAAAAGCACACCGCCTTGGCCGATGTGCACGAATCCATCGACGAACTGGCGCATTACCGCGAGCATTTCATCCGTTTGTGATTTTTTCAGGGAAAACCCTAGCGATTTATACGCAGACGTGCCATAATCGCGGGCTTGCTGCATTTCAGATGCAGCATTTCTTACATCTCCCTTCATGCCTTGACCCAACGATAGGGTCACTCACAGCGGCCAGGCTCCAAGCCAAGCGCCCCTCGCGAGCACCGTTTGATGGTTGATGTTTTTTCAACCTTGCGGTGCTAAGACCTTATGCAACAGTCTTTCTGTTGACGGTCGTTGTTCCGTGCGAGTTTTATACATACACATGACTGACACTTTGAACCCAGTGCACAGCGACTTGTCGCCTGCCGAAATCACATCCATGGCCACCGAGTCGACTGCACAGCCTGCAGCAAGCAGCTTGGCCCTTGAAATCATGGCCGCCGCTGCAGCCGAAATCACGCCCGAGCCAGCCGCTGAAGTCTCGACTGAAGCAGCCGAAGAAGTGGAATCCGTCGCCGACGTGCCCAATGGCTTCATCGAACTGGGCCTGGCCCCTGAGCTGGTGCAAGCCGTGGCCGATCTGGGCTACACGCAGCCTACTGCGGTCCAATTGCGCGCCATTCCTCTGGCCTTGCCCACCGCGGGTGGCTCCAAGGATGGCAAGTCGAATGGCTACACCGACCTGATGGTCTCCAGCCAAACCGGCAGCGGCAAAACCGCCGCCTTCTTGCTGCCCGTGCTGCACACGCTGATCCAGCAGATGGCCGAACAGGAAGCCGCTGAACGCGCCGAGTTTGAACAAGCCTGCGCCGACGCGGCCGCCAAGGGCGAGCCCGCCCCCAAGCGTGCCAAGCGCAAAGACCCCACCAACCCACGCAACTTCAAGGCCCCGACGCCCGGTGCCCTGATCTTGTGCCCCACACGCGAGTTGGCCCAGCAGGTGGCGCAAGACGCCATTGAGCTGGTCAAGCACACACGCGGTCTGCGCGTGGCCAACGTGGTCGGCGGCATTCCTTACCAGCTGCAAATTGCCAAGCTGCAAAACGCCAACTTGGTTGTGGCCACCCCAGGCCGTTTGCTCGACCTGCAACGCTCCATGCAAATCAAGTTGGACCAGGTGCAGTTTTTGGTGGTGGACGAAGCCGACCGCATGCTCGACTTGGGCTTCTCGGACGACTTGGCCGACATCAACGACATGACCAGCCAGCGCCGCCAGACCATGATGTTCAGCGCCACTTTTGCGCCACGCATTCAGCAACTGGCCATGCGCGTGATGCACGACGGCGGTTCCTCGGTCCAGAAAATTCAGATTGACAACCCCCAGGAAAAGCACAACAACATCAAGCAGGTGCTGTTTTGGGCCGACAACGCCCAACACAAGCGCCAGATGCTCGACCACTGGTTGCGTGACGCCACGATCGACCAGGCCATCGTGTTCTCCAGCACCCAAATCGAGTGCGACGGCTTGGCCGCTGACCTGCAGCAAGACGGCTTCTCGGCTGTGGCCCTGCACGGCGCCCTGAGCCAGGGCATGCGCAACCGCCGCCTGATGGCGCTGCGCAATGGCCAAGTCCAGATTTTGGTCGCCACCGACGTGGCCGCTCGCGGCATTGACGTGCCCACCATCACCCACGTCTTCAACTTCGGCTTGCCGATGAAGGCCGAGGACTACACCCACCGCATTGGCCGCACAGGCCGCGCTGGCCGCGATGGCCTGGCCGTGACCTTTGCCGAAATCCGTGACCGCCGCAAAATCGGTGACATCGAGTCCTACACTCGCCAGCCCTTCAAGGCCGAAGTGATTCCAGGCCTCGAGCCCAAAGTTCGCATGCCCGAAGCCCGCAAGCCCATGGGCCGTGGCGGTGACCGTTTTGGCGGCGAGCGCAATTACGCCAACGCTGGCGGTGGCTTCCGTGGTGGTCGCCCAGCGGGTGGCCGTGACTTTGGTGGCAACCGTGACCGCGATGGCGGTGGCTTTGACAACCGCGCCCCGCGTGGCAATTTCCGCGACGAGCAGCCCCGCTTTGAGCAGCGCAGCGAACCCCGCTTCGATGCCCGCAAAGACGGCGGCCGTTTTGACGCCCCCCGTGGCGAGCACCGCGGCGGTGGTGACCGTTTTGAACAGCGCGGCGCACCTGCGCACCCTTGGGACAAAGGCGACAGCCGCCCTGCCCCGCGCCAAGACGCCCGCCAGGACGGTCCACGTCAAGGCGGCCGCTGGGAAGACCGTGGTGGTGACAACCGCAATGCCGCCCGCCCTGCCCCACGCGGCGCAGCCGGTGACAAGTTCGCCCGCGGCCCCAAGCAGTTTGGCGCCGGCAACTTCAAACCCCACGCCGCAGGCGAAGGCCCTGCAGGCAAGCGTGGCGGCACACGCGTGCTGAAAATCACACGCGGCTGAGATGGGACTGGCTGGGCTTTACACAGCCCCGTTCGTTGACACTCTGCTTCAGTCAAAAGGCCTTGCGCTCACGCGCAAGGCCTTTTTTTGTGTGCATCCCCAAGGGGCGAAGAGATCAGTGGAGTCACACCTCGGGCACTGCAAGTGCCGCCCCAGCCAAGAAGTCTGCGCTGATGTGAAGCTCGATGGTGAGAGCGCCCGTCAGATCAGTGGGTATGCACAAAAGCACTGACCAGCATCACCATGCCCATGCCCAGCGCCAACCACATGACTTGCGCCGCCGTCTCGTGGGCCGTCAGGCGTTTTTGCAGTTGAGGAATCAAGTCAGCCAAG
This sequence comes from Limnohabitans sp. DM1, assembly GCF_001269385.1. Classification (GTDB taxonomy): domain Bacteria; phylum Pseudomonadota; class Gammaproteobacteria; order Burkholderiales; family Burkholderiaceae_C; genus Limnohabitans_A. Next base: position 17,601 of record NZ_CXOO01000057.1, read on the forward strand.
GCCACATAAACGAAACTGCTGCTGGCCACCACCAAAAAATAAGGCAGTCCATCGTGCAAGGCATCCACCAGCACATAACCCACTGCACCGCCCAAGGCCGTGATGGCACCGGCCATGGACACTTTGAGCACCGCCGCCTGACGGTTGCCGCTGCCTTCGCGCAACACCACCAGATCACCCATGTGGTGCGGCACCTCGTGGGCCAGCACGGCCAGCGCCGCCAGCCAGCCTAAACGCATGTCAGCCATGAAGGCAGAGGCAATCAGGATGCCATCGCCAAAACAATGCACGCTGTCGCCTGCCAACACCGCCCACTGACCGGCGTGGCCTCGGGCTGGGGCGTGGGTGTGATGGACATGACTGGGGTGAGCTTCTTCAGCATGAGGGTGCCCTGCTGAGTGGTGTCCATGATGATGGTTGTGTTCATGCCCGTGGTGCCACAACTCTGCCTTGTCGAGCAAAAAGAAGAACACCAAGCCCAAGAGCAAGGTCATGAACAAGGCATGCGCTTCGATGCCACTTTCAAAAGCCTCGGGCAGCAGATGCAAAAAAGCCGTCGCCAGCAAAGCGCCTGCAGCCAGGCTGAGCATGTGCTGCGTGTAGCGGCTGATGACCCCAAAGCTCAACCAAGCCGCCAGCCAGACGCTGCCAATGCCCGCGACCAAAGTACCCAACAAAATCGCCAAGAAAGTCATCTTTTTCCTAGGAGTGCACCAGGCACACGTCAAACTAACCGCCCCGAAGGGCGGCTGTTGCTTTTTCAAAATCAGGCCACGCCCTGACGTTTGAGCCAGGTCAGCAATCGCTGCCAACCGTCCTCCGCCGCCGCTTTGCGATAGCTGGGACGGTAGTCGGCATGGAATGCGTGCGGTGCATCAGGATAAACCACAAATTCACTGGTTTTGGCTGCGGCACTGCCTTGGGCCAAGGCTGCTTTCATCTTATCCACTGTGTCAAGCGCAATACCGGTATCGGCTGCACCATAAAGCCCCAGCACCGGCGCCTTGATCTTGTCCACCAGATCGAGCGGATGACTAGGCGTTTGGGCAGTTGCAGCCCCCACCAAGCGGCCATACCAGGCCACGCTGGCTTTGAGTTTAGGCTGGTGCGCAGCATACAACCACGCAATGCGCCCACCCCAGCAAAAACCGGTAATGGCCAGTTTTTGGGTATCGCCGCCGTTGGCGCCAGCCCAGGCCACCGCCGCGTCCAGGTCAGCCATCACCTGCGCATCAGGCACTTTGGAAATCACCTCCGCTTGCAGTTTGGCAATTTCGCCATATGAGCTGGGATCGCCCTGGCGCACAAACAACTCGGGCGCAATCGCCATATAGCCTGCCTGAGCCAGGCGGCGTGTGACATCGGCAATGTATTCATGCACGCCAAAAATTTCGGAAATCACCAGCACCACCGGCAAGCCTGTTTTGCCAGCAGGGGCGCTGCGGTAAGCGGGCATCTTGAAGCCGTTGACATCAATGGTCACCTCGCCCGAGACCAGCCCGGCAGCTGGTGTTTTGATGGCCGTTTGCGCCATGACAGGCGCAGCCGCCGCGGCATAGCCCACGCCCAAAGCCGCTTGCAAGGCCAAGCGGCGGGTGGCCCCGGAAGATTCGATGCGGCCTCCCAGCAAGGCCTGCGTGTCATTCATCAGATCATGGTTCACTGTGTGTCTCCTGTGATTTCGGTCAAAAAAAGGGGCATCTTTGCACAGACCTCGCCATCTTGCTGTGAACGGGAATTGGGCAGGCCAGCCCAGGCGGCATGAACCATTTCCACGGTGGTTCAAGGGTGTTGCTGCAACAACCACAACAAGCCACTGAGGGTGAAAAAAGAACCCACAGTGGTCACCAGCAAGGCAGCAGCGCTGATCGCGCCGTGGCCGTGGCGCTGACTCAAAAGCGTGTAGATGCCCAGCATGGGCAAAGCCCCAGTGAGCAAAGCCGCCGAGCGCAAGGCGGGATCGGCAATGGGCACGAACCAAGCCACCACGGCCCACATGGCCAGGGGATGCAAAAATAATTTACCGACCGCGATTTGGGACACCGTGCCCTTAAGACCCTCGACCTTCAGACCCACCAACGCGCCGCCAATCACAAACAAGGACAAAACCGCGCTGGCCTGCGCAAACAGGTTGATCGTGCGGCCCAGCACTGCCGGCAGGGTCCAGCCCGACCAGGAAAGCACAAACCCACCGGCGATACCCCAGATCATGGGGTTCTTCGCCAAGTTCGTGAGCGTTTGCCGCAGCACCTGTTTCCACTGCCCGCGCTGGCCGTCTACTGAATCGGCCACAGCCAACAACACCGGGATCAGCAGCAGGTTTTCCACGATCATGTTCAGCGCCAGCGCCACACCGGCCACGGGACCAAAGCTCAACAAGATGATCGGATAGCCCACAAAACCACTGTTGGGGCACGACATGCCCATGGCCATCATGCTGCTGTAGCTCAGGCTGTGGCCCAGCACCTTGCGGGCCCAAAACAGCCCTCCCAAAATCATCACCATCGAGCCCAGCGCATAAGCGAGCAAGTAGTCGGCATTGAGGATGTCGCCAAGGCTGCGCTGCGACAAGGCATTGAACAGCAAGGCCGGCAAGGCCAGGTTGAGGGTGAACTTGCCAAACACCTGCATGTCGGCCTTGGCAAACATGCCCTGACGGGTGAACACATAGCCCAGCGCAATGACCAGGTAAATCGGGCCAGTGATGCCCAAAATTGGAAGAATGGCGTTCATGAATCAGTCAAGTTTGTGTCTGCGCCCGACGCATGCATGGGCAGTCGCCGATGGTATGGCCAGCCTTGGCCTGGCGATGCAAGCGCTGAGGGCGCAGAGGTCATGCCGCGCAAGCCGAAAAAATGACGCCCGGAAGCTTGAAACAGGGCATGCTCTCAGGCTTTGCGCATCACAAATCCAGCACCAGTCTTGCTGTCTGACTGCGTGAGCAGCAAATCAGCATCTGGTCGTTGGCGGCTTGCTCTTCGGGGGTGAGGTAGCTGTCCCAATGGTCGGGTGTGCCTGCCACCACATTTGTCAGGCAAGTGCCGCAGATGCCTTCAGCACAAGAAAACGGCACGTCATGCCCGGCGTCTTGCAGCGCTTTCAAAATGGACTGGTCTTTGTTGACCTGCAAAATTTGGCCGCTCTTTTGCAACTGCACTTCAAAACGGCCATCGGCATTGAGCGGTGTTTGGGTCAAGTTTGTGGTGTTCATGCGGTGACGACGGGAATGTTTTCCAAGGCCAGCAAGCGTTCGATGATACGGCGCGATTGCACACCATCGGAGTAAATGTTGGGCATCAAGAGCTTGCGGTCTGGCCATTGGCAGATGTTGGCTTGTTGCAATTGGAGCATCTCCATGTCTTCATTGAAGATGCCGCCTTGGTCCGCCCGAATTTTGTCGGTCAGCGCCGCATCATGGGGTTTGAACTGGCGTGCCATGCCCCATTGGTACCAGTGCGAGGTCTCGGTCTCGGGGGTGATGAAGTCCACCACCACGCTGTAGGCCTTGCGTTCGGGCGCGGCATCAAAACCACCCTGACCTGCCAGAGCCACGCCCACGTCGATCATGATGTGGGTGGGGGGGATGAATCGGCAAATTTGCCAACGGTTCACCTGGGCCTGCGGGTCCAGGCCATTGGCGCTCATGTCCATTTGCCAAAACGGCGGTGCCTGAATCCCGGTCATGTGGCGCTGCAAAATAACCTGATCACCCTCCACCATGGTGGTGCAAGGCGCCTCGTCGATCTCGGGCTGGCCGATGCTGTTGGCGTGCACACAGGTCTCGTGTGTCAAGTCCATCAGGTTGTCGATCATCAATCGGTCATTGGCCTTGACGTGATAGAGCCCGCCGCCATAGGTCCAAGTGGGATTTTCAAAAAAGCCCGAATTCATGAAGGTCTGATGAGTTGCACACCGGGCGTGCCCGGTGCGGCAGGGTCACGCAAGGCGACCTGCATGTTTTGCCGCGCAATGCGCGAGTGCTCGCGCATGAGGGCCTCGTCGCGGCCCGCCTCGCGCCGCTCGATGGCGTCCAGCACCTGCCGGTGCTGGTGCTGCGCCACCACCGGGGTGTAGCGGGCGTGGGGGTCCTGCACATGCACACCCACAAAGCCCGAGGCCGATGCAAAGGGCAAGCTGGATGCCCGTTCAATTTCGCGGGCCAACACCGCGCTGTAGGCCATCACGGACAACTGCTTGTGAAACTGACCGTTCAGCTCAACAGAGGCCGAAAACGTTTCATCGTCCAGGGCCTATGCCTGCAGCACCGCATCAATTCGTTCCAAGCAGAACCGCGCTTGCTGGATCAAGGCAGGGCGCACACCCCGCTCGGCGGCGTTTATGTATCCAACGCGACAGGCAGCATTTGGGTTCAAGCGATAGCCCCCGCCCCACATCAAAAGCAGGGCTGGCTCCCACAAACAGCCTCCCTATAGGAGCTTGCCCTGCAAGCGATAGCCCACGCCCCGCATCGAAAGCAGGGCTGGCTCCCACAAACAGCCCCCCTGTAGGAGCTTGCCCTGCAAGCGATAGCCCACGCCCCGCATCGAAAGCAGGGCTGGCTCCCACAAATAGCCCCCCCCTGTAGGAGCTTGCCCTGCAAGCGATAGCCCCCGCCCCGCATCGCCAGCAGGGCTGGCTCCTACAAACATCGCCCCCGTAGGAGCTTGCCCTGCAAGCGACAATCGACGCATGGGATCCACACACCACATGACATTGGAATTTCTGGAATTTGACTGCAGCGACGACAGCGAAGGCGTGGTCTGCTGGGACGCGCTGGCCCAACCCGCTGCACGCCACACCCCCGCACTGCTGCACGAGGTGACGCAGCTGCTGGCCTGGGCACACCGCTTTGGCCCGCAAGCGCCCGGCCCCATCGAAGACGGCGCGGATTGGGACTTTGACCTGCACATCCGCTGTGGCAACGCCCCGATCACCGCCCACTGGAACAGCGCCGACCAGACGCTGGCGCTGTCGCCAAAACCATCGACAAACGACGAGATCACCCTGAGCCTGAGCATCAGCGGCACCCCCGCATTTGCCCAAGCCTTTCGAGAACACTGGAACGCGCCTTGAGCCACCCCCATCGCCCTGCCCCGGTCAGCTTTGCGCAGGCCCTCAAATTCTGGTTCTGGCTGGGCTGCGTCAGCTTTGGCGGCCCGGCGGGGCAGATTGCGCTGATGCACGAAGAACTGGTGGTGCGCCGCCGCTGGATTTCAGAAAAGCGCTACCTGCACGCGCTGCACTACTGCATGCTGCTGCCCGGCCCAGAAGCCCAGCAACTGGCCACCTACACCGGCTGGCTCATGCACGGCACACGCGGCGGCATCGCGGCCGGTGCCCTGTTTGTGCTGCCGAGTTTGGTGCTGTTGATCGGGCTCAGCTGGGCCTACACCGTGTGGGGCCAACACCCCTGGGGCCAAGCGCTGCTGTGGGGCCTCAAGCCCGCCGTGACCGCGCTGGTGCTTCAAGCTGTGCACCGCATGGCCAAACGCACGCTCAAAGCGCCGTGGTTGTGGGCACTGGCAGCGGCATCGCTGCTGGGCACGCTGTGGGGCTTGTCCTTCCCGTGGATCATCTTGGGCGCGGCCTTGTTGGGCCATGGCATGGCACGCCATCGGCCTGCAGCTGCAGCGCCGCACGGCGCGGCCAGCGCAACGCCCGACGCGCCTGCCTGGCTGGACGACGACACCCCACAACCGACTCACACCCATTGCAGCCATGCCCGCCTGGTGCGCGCCCTGTTGCTGGGCGTGGGTCTGTGGGCGCTGAGCCTGGGCACCATTGCGCTGCTGCTGGGCACGGCCCACACCCTCACGCAGATGGGCGGCTTTTTCACGCAAGCGGCATTGCTGACCTTTGGCGGCGCTTATGCGGTGCTGCCCTTTGTGACGCAAGCGGCCGTCATGCAATACGGCTGGCTGAGTGCCACGCAAATGATGGACGGCCTGGCCCTGGGCGAAAGCACACCGGGGCCACTGATCATCGTGGTGGCCTTTGTGGGCTTCATCGGCGGGCACAGCCAGGCGCTTTTGGGCAACCCTTTGCTGGGCGGCATCGCGGCGGCCTGCGTGGTGACCTGGTTCACCTTCTTGCCCTCGTTTGTGTTCATCCTGGCAGGTGGCCCGCTGGTGGAAGCCACGCGTCACATGCCCTCGTTGGCCGGCCCACTGCAAGCCATCACGGCAGCGGTGATCGGCGTGGTGCTGCACCTGGCCGGTGTGTTTGCCTACGCCACCTGGTGGCCGCAAGGCTGGCCACAAAGCCCCGACTACAGCGCCATCGCGCTGACTGCGGTGGCGGCGTGGCTGTTGATCGCCCGGCAGCGCCATGTGATGCAGGTGCTGGGCCTGTGTGTGGGGGTGGGCTGGGTGCTCCAAGCTTTGACATAAAGGACGGCGATGAAAAATGATTTGTGGACATCGGCCATGGAATCCATGGCTGATCTGACAACGCTGTCCTTCGCCTCCAAGGCTTTGTTGATCTACGGCGGCTTGATGGGGCTGGCCTTGGGGCTCACCTATTGGCTGTCACTGGGCGATGCACGCACCCTGCGCGATGTGGGCATTTGGGTCAAGCCCATGAAGTTCATGGCCGCCACCGCCCTGTTTGTCTGGACCACCGTGTGGCTCAGCGAATGGGCCAATCCCGCTGTAGCGCAAGGCGATGCCTACAAAGGCATCTGCCTGTTGATCTTGTTCACCTCTTTGTTTGAAGTCGTCTACATCAGCTACCAGGCATCGCAAGGCGAGGCGTCGCACTACAACACCAGCGACCCGTTTCACGCCTTCATGTTTGGACTGATGGGCCTGGCGGCGGTCGGGCTGACGGCATCACAGCTCTGGCTGGCCTGGGAGATTGGGTCAGCCCGTGGCCCTCAAGGCCTGACCGTCACTGCATGGGGCGTCGTGGTGGGCTTGGTGCTCACCTTCGTGCTGTCCACCGTCAGCGGATTCATGCTGGGCGGCCACCAAGCGCCCGCAGGCCAAGGCCTGCCCTCGGAACGTGTCAATGACTTTGCTACACCTTGCTTCATAAATTTACGGTGCAGGGTTGTTCTGTTTCAGACGGCTTCCTTTGCGCTGGCGGTGAGTTGATCCAGGCCGCTGTGGGCATGGGTTTTAGGCAAGGGCGGACCCCCTTGAATCGGTTGGGTGTGGCATCGAATGCCGCATTCAGCGTTGCTTGCCTGATCTCCCTCATTGCCTGCGCTAGCCCGTAGTGCACGCTGTGGGGTGTCATATGGCCAATTCGTGAGTGGCAGTGCTGCCCGTTGTACCAGGCAAAGAATGTCTGGCAATGCAATCTGGCGTCCTCAATGCTGCCAAAGCGCTCTGGGAAGTCGGGTCGGTATTTCATGGTCTTGAATTGGGATTCCGAGTAGGGGTTGTCATCCGAGGTGTAGGGACGGCTGTGGCTCTTGGCCACGTCCAGGTCCACCAACACCGGTTTGGAGCGCATAGAGGTACCCCGGTCCGCGTGCAGCGTGAGCGCACCGGGCATCACGTCGTGGCGGGCCACGGTATCGGCAATCAGTTGCTGGGCCAGCTCAGCGCTCTCACGCGGCGCAATCAGCCATCCAACGACGTAGCGACTGAAGATGTCCAGGATGACGTAGAGATGGAAGCACGTCCATTTGGCTGGACCCTTGAGTTTGGTGATGTCCCACGACCAGACTTGGTTGGGCCYTGCGCCAGGCATTTAAGCTTTGCCTAAACC
>NZ_CXOO01000058.1 GCF_001269385.1 Limnohabitans sp. DM1
GCCGTGACATCCGAGTGATCTGCCAAGCCACAGGCCATCTCAACATACTTTTCGCACACGGCCAGAACCTTGTGCGGCGACTCCCCGACAAGACGCGAGACGGCGGCAAATGGCATCTGGCCAGACAGCATCAGAATGAAGGCTTCAAACAGCAAGGTGAAGCCATTAAGTCGCCCGGCAAAATCAGGCTCGACCAACCGCACCGAACCGTTGGGAAGTTTCACGCGAGGCGTGCGAACTTGCAGATGGCACTCGTGTTGAAAGAAGTTCAGGTGCCGATACGTCTTGGCCACCGTGTCGTGCACACCATGCAGCCCATCGTGACCCGAGACTGCAAAGCGACTGCCGACTTTGAAGTCAATCAATATCGTCAAGGTCTTGGCACCTTCGTCGAACTCAACCGAGGCAACGCACCACGGGTCAGTGATGCCCAGGGCAGATTCAAACAGCTTGGCAGTCATCAATTCACGCTCAAAAGTTGATCAATATGGCAGAAGCTTACCCACTCAAATTTCAAGAGAACCTAAAGCAATTTGTCTTTGGGTGCGGCCATCACGTCTTGAAGTTTGAAACGTGATTCGTTGTTGGACGGTTCGCCCCAGCTGTCGGCATAGGGCTTTTCAAAGCGGCGGTTGGCCTGAACCCTGTAATAGCGTTCGCTTTTGATAGGCACAGCAAAACCATGCATGTGCACGTCTTCCCAGCCCATGGCGGCCTGGATCAGTTTATGAAACTTGGGCAATGGCGTGGCCGGATCGACCAGCACATCGCGGTAAATAGCGGGTTTGAAATCGCGCAATTCAATGCGCAGTTGGTAAGCCAAAGTCATGGGTGAGTGAAGCTCAGGGTTTATGGAACGAGCACCTTGGGCACCCAACCTTTTGCAGTGGCCCGCTTGGCAAAGCCTTTGGCATCAAAGGTGACCAGCGCATCGCAATGGCGGCTGCTGGCGTGGTGCAAGGCATCGGCAAAGTCGAAACCTTGGCTCAAGGCATCGCAGGCACTTTGCAAGGCTTGACGGTCTTGCATTTGCACCTGGGGCATGCTGAGCAAGTGGTTGAACACCTTGACCACCGTGCGTGCCTCCAGTTTATAGAACCCACGCAAAACCCACTCCAACTCCAAGGCCACAGTGGTGGCCACAAAGAGGGGCTTGCCACTCTCGAGCAAGGCACGGGCATGCTCACATTGGAGCGCCGTGGCAGCATCGGTTTGCTCGGCCTGCACGTAATAACGCGCCAACACATTGGTGTCCAACGCCGTCAGCTGCGAGGTGCGTTGCTTCATGGCTTGAGCGCTTGAGCCGCATCCCAATCGGCCGCCACGTGCGGCCCCTTGACTTTGACCATGCCAAAACCGGGTTGGGGCGACTTTTTGGCAGGGACTGCGGGGCGCAAGGTGATAAAACTGGCGTCGGCGCTGAGGTCAAACGTCACCGCTTGCCCCGGCATCAAGCCCAGTTGCTGGCGCAGGGCTTGCGGAATGGTGACTTGGCCTTTGCTGGTCAGTGTGGAAAGCATGGTTGACCTCCGGGTTGATCTGGGTGCGGGTGAAAGCACCATTGAATTGTATTACCAAGTAAGAATTGGCACCGATTTACACGTCGATCTCAATCGAGTCGCCATGCAGCTCCATCAGCTCGCGGCGGGCGGCGGCTTCGCCTTTGCCCATGAGCTGGGTCATGAGGTTTTCGGTGCCCGCGTTGTCCAGCGGCCCCAGCTCAATGGGCAGCAAACGGCGCGTATCGGGGTTGAGCGTGGTGTCCCACAACTGTTCAGCGCTCATCTCGCCCAGGCCCTTGAAGCGGCTGATGCTCCAGCCGCCTTCTTTCACGCCGTCTTTGCGCAGCTTGTCGATGATGGCGGTGAGCTCGCCCTCGTCCAGCGCGTAGGCTTTGGAGGCAGGCTTTTTACCGCGTGCAGGCGCATCGACGCGGAACAAGGGCGGCCTGGCCACATACAAATGTCCCGCTTCGATCAGCTTGGGGAAATGGCGGAAGAACAAAGTCAGCAAGAGCACCTGGATGTGCGAGCCGTCCACGTCCGCGTCACTCAAGATACAGACCTTGCCGTAGCGCAGGTTGCTCATGTCGGGGTTGTCATTGGGCCCGTGCGGGTCCACGCCAATGGCCACCGAGATGTCGTGGATTTCGTTGTTGGCGAACAAGCGGTCGCGGTCGACTTCCCAGGTGTTGAGCACCTTGCCGCGCAGAGGCAAGATGGCCTGGCTCTCTTTGTTGCGGCCCATCTTGGCGCTGCCACCCGCCGAGTCGCCCTCCACCAAAAAAACCTCGTTGTGCAGGATGTCCTTGCTCTCGCAGTCGGTCAGCTTGCCGGGCAGCACAGCCACGCCAGAGCTCTTGCGCTTTTCGACCTTCTGGCCGGCTTTCTGGCGGGTTTGCGCGGCCTTGATCGCCAACTCGGCCAGTTTTTTGCCGTAGTCCACATGCTCGTTGAGCCACAACTCCAAGGCCGGGCGCACAAAACTGGACACCAGCCGCACCGCGTCGCGCGAGTTCAGCCGCTCCTTGATCTGGCCCTGAAACTGCGGGTCCAGCACCTTGGCGCTCAGCACGTAGCTGGCGCGGGCAAACACGTCTTCGGGCATCAGCTTGACGCCCTTGGGCAGCAAACCATGCAGCTCGATGAAACTTTTGACGGCGGTGAACAGGCCATCGCGTAAACCGCTGTCGTGCGTGCCGCCCGCGCTGGTGGGGATCAAATTCACATAGCTCTCGCGCACCGGCGCACCGTCTTCGGTGAAAGCCACAGCCCAGCTGGCGCCCTCGCCTTCGGCAAAGCTCTCGCTGTTGCCGTCGGCAAAGCCTTCGCCTTCAAACAGCGGGATCACCGGGTCGCCGTTCAGGGTTTGCGTGAGGTAGTCGCGCAAACCGGCTTTGTATTGCCACTGTTGGGTTTCCTTGGTTTTTTCATTCACCAAGGTCACCGTCACGCCCGGCATGAGCACGGCTTTGCTGCGCAGCAGGTGCGTCAGCTCGTTCATGGGCAGGGCGCTGGATTCGAAGTATTTGGCGTCAGGCCAGGCACGCACGGTGGTGCCCTGTTTGCGGTCGCCTTCGCCTGTGGCGCGCTTGACCAGCGGCTCGGTCACGTCGCCGCCCGAAAACACCAGTGTCGCCACTTGGCCTTCGCGGTAGCTGGTGGCTTCCAGGCGCTTGGACAGTGCGTTGGTCACCGACACGCCCACGCCGTGTAAACCGCCCGAGAAGCTATACGCCCCGCCCTTGCCCTTGTCGAACTTGCCGCCCGCATGCAAACGGGTGAACACCAGCTCGATCACCGGGGCGTTTTCTTCAGGGTGCAGGCCAAAGGGGATGCCCCGGCCATCGTCTTCGATGCTGACCGAGCCATCCAAGTGCAGGATGACTTTGATCTTTTTGCCGTAACCCGCCAGCGCCTCGTCGGCGGCGTTGTCCAGCACTTCCTGGATGATGTGCAGGGGGTTGTCGGTGCGGGTGTACATGCCCGGGCGTTGCTTGACGGGCTCGAGGCCCTTCAAGACGCGGATCGAGCCTTCGGAGTACTCATTAGAGGTTTTGACAGTTGAGTGGGTGGCCATGGTGGCGGATTGTAGTGGGATTTCAGGCGAGGCACTGGATGCAAAAACAGTATTCAGACTCCGCATGACATGCAGGCATCTGAGCGACCTCGGTGCTGCATGACATTGGTTACAGTCAGAGGATGCAACACAAACCCCTTTCCCTGACCCAGGTGCTGATTTGCGGCGCGGCCATCGTCACCCTCTCCATGGGCATTCGCCACGGCTTTGGCCTGTGGCTGCAGCCCATCACCCAAGCCCAAGGCTGGGGCCGCCAAGAGTTCGGCTTTGCCATGGCCATTCAGAACCTGTCCTGGGGCTTCATGGGTATTTTTGCGGGCATGGTGGCCGACAAATTCGGTGCGTTTCGCGTGATTGCCTTGGGCGCCGTGGTCTACGGCGTAGGCCTGCTGGGCATGGCCTGGGCCACCGATCCGTGGGTGTTTGCCCTGTTCACCGGGGTGATCATTGGCACGGCCCAAGCCGGCACAACCTACGCGGTCATTTACGGCGTGATTGGCCGCAACGTGCCCGCCGAACGCCGCTCTTGGGCCATGGGTGTGGCGGCTGCAGCCGGCAGTTTTGGCCAGTTTTTGATGGTGCCGGTGGAGGGCTTGCTGATCAGCCAAATGGGCTGGCAAACCGCCTTGGTGATTTTGGCGGCAGCAGCGATGCTGATCATCCCGCTGGCCTGGGGACTGCGCGAACCTGCACTGAACGCGCCCGGCCAAGTCAAGCGAGACCAAACCATCGGTCAAGCTTTGAAGGAAGCTTTCAAATACCCCAGTTTTCAGTTGCTGATGGCGGGTTATTTCGTGTGCGGTTTCCAAGTGGTGTTCATTGGCGTGCACATGCCCAGCTACCTGAAGGACCACGGCTTGGCCCCGCAGGTGGCCAGTTACGCGCTGGCCTTGATCGGCTTGTTCAACGTGTTTGGGACCTACATTGCAGGTACGCTCGGCCAGAAGTTTGCCAAAAAGAACATCCTGGCCTTCATTTATACAAGCCGTTCGGTGGCGATTGTGTTGTTCTTGTGGGCACCCCTGACGCCCGCCAGCGTGTACCTGTTTTCGGCCGTCATGGGCTTGCTGTGGCTGTCCACCGTGCCGCCCACCAACGCGGCGGTGGCCCAAATTTTTGGTATCTCGCACCTGTCCATGCTCAGCGGTTTCATCTTTTTCAGCCACCAAATTGGCTCTTTCTTGGGCGTGTGGCTGGGCGGCTACCTGTATGACAAAACGGGCAGCTACGACATCGTGTGGTACCTGGCCATTGCCTTGGGCGTGATGGCTGCACTGGTGAATTTACCGGTGCGTGAAAGCCCGATTGCCCGCAGTCAAGCCCAGGCGGCCTGACGTGTTTTGCACGCCATGACCTCGCAACGACACCGCCCCATGCACCCACGCTGGTGGACCCGCGCCCTGGCCTGGGGCCTGGTAGCGGGGGTGTCGGCCATTGTGTTTTTTCTTTATCAACGCCCGGAAATGCTGATTCAGTTGTCGGACCAGCTGTGGGGCTGTTTTTGAGTTTCTTTCATGCACGGAACTGAACAAGCTTCCCACTGGGTCCAGCGCTGGGCACATCTGATACCCCCAGGCGGGCGCGTTCTGGACGTGGCCTGCGGCGCAGGCCGTCACATGCGCTGGTTGGCAGAACGGGGTCACCACATCACAGGCGTGGACCGCAACCCCGAAGCTTTGGCGCGGGTGGGACCTTGCGGCGACACCGTTTTGGCTGACATTGAAACCGGCCCCTGGCCTTTTGCGGGAAAAACCTTCGATGCAGTCATCGTGACGAATTACCTGTGGCGCCCCTTGTGGCCCGACATCATTGGCAGTGTGGCCGTAGGGGGCGTGCTGATTTACGAAACTTTTGCCGCAGGCAACGAGACGGTGGGTAAACCCTCGCGGCCCGACTTTTTGCTGCAAGCGGGCGAACTGCTGCGTGTGTCGGTTGGTTTGCACACAGTGGCCTATGAAGATGGTTTTGAAACCTCGCCCGATCGATTTGTGCAACGCATCGCGGCCGTTCGCCAGCACACCGACAACGGTCTCAAACGCTTTGATTTGCGTCCTGACTGATTTCGGCAGGACCCAAGTTGTCACTTCCTGTGACAAGCTCACGCGCAGCCCCCGAAAAAACGGGCTGCAATCGTTAGAATGTCTTTTTTCATTCAGAAGCACCTGACATGACCTCCGAATTTCGCCCCATCCGTGGCAGTATTCCTGCCCTGATCACCCCCATGCTGGAAGACGGCAAAGTGGATTACCCCACCTTGCGAAAACTCATCGACTGGCATGTGGCCGAAGGCACCGACTGCATTGGTGTGGTCGGCACCACGGGCGAGTCGCCCACCGTCACCGTGGATGAGCATTGCGAAATCATTCGCGTCTCGGTTGAGCAAGCTGCAGGCCGCGTGCCAATCATGGCCGGTTGTGGCGCCAACTCCACGGCAGAAGCCATCGAGCTGGCCAAATTCGCCAAAAAGGTCGGGGCCGACTGCCAGCTGCAGGTGGTGCCCTACTACAACAAACCCACACAAGAAGGCCAGTACCGGCACTTTCGCGCCATTGCAGAAGCCACGCCCGACTTGCCCGTGATCTTGTACAACGTGCCCGGTCGTTCGGTCGCCGATTTGCAGCACGACACCGTGCTGCGCCTGGCCCAGGTGCCTGGCATCGTCGGCATCAAGGAAGCCACCGGCAACATCGAACGCGCCCAATGGCTGATCCGCGATCTGCCCAAAGAGTTTGCGGTGTATTCGGGCGATGACCCGACCGCTGTGGCCCTGATGCTGTGCGGCGGCGCGGGTAACGTGAGCGTCACAGCCAACGTGGCCCCTCGCCTGATGCACGAGTTGTGCATGGCCGCCATCCGTGGCGACATCCAAGAAGCCATGCGCATCCAGTTCCAGTTGATGCCCATGCACAAGAACCTGTTTGTCGAAGCCAATCCGATCCCCGTGAAATGGGCCATGAACCGCATGGGCCTGTGCGGCCCCACTTTGCGTTTGCCCATGACCGAGTTGTCAGAATCCCAACGCCCCGTTGTCGAAGCCGCACTCAAGGCCAGCGGCCTGATTTGATTTCCACCCAAGGATGCCTGTGAAATTTTCCAACCATCGCACTGCCCCGCAATTGCTCGCGCCACGCACCCTATCGGTGTTGGGTCTGGCTGTTTTGCTCAGTGCCTGTTCTGTACTTGAAGAAGACAAGATCAATTACAAAAGCGCCACCAAGGCGCCAACGCTGGAGATACCGCCCGATCTGACTCAACTGCGCAAAGAATCGCGCTACGCACTGGAAAGCACCTCCGCCACGGCCTCTGGATTCCAAAGCGCAGCGGGCAAGGTTTCCGATGCTGGCACAGCGACCAACAGTTTGGGCGATGTGCGCATGGAACGCCAGGGCAACCAGCGCTGGCTGGTGGTATCGCGTTCAGCCGACAAGTTGTGGGATCCCTTGCGCGAGTTCTGGACAAGCAATGGTTTCAGTTTGGTGACCGATTCGCCCGATGTGGGCATCATGGAAACCGAGTGGGCAGAAAACCGCGCCAAGTTGCCCCAGGACTTCATTCGTAAAACTTTGGGCAAAGTGCTCGATTCTTTGTATTCCACCGGCGAGCGGGACAAATTTCGCACCCGAATCGAACGCAATGCACAAGGCGGGGTAGAAATCTACATCACCCATCGCGGCATGGTCGAAGACTACACGGACGCCCAAAAAACCAAAACCATCTGGAAGCCCCGCGCCACAGATCCCGAGCTGGAAATTGAATTCTTGCGCCGCCTGATGGTCAAGCTGGGGGCTTCCCCAGAAAAAGCCAAAGCAGAAACCCTGACGGCCAGCGCCCCCAAGGGCACCGAGATCACAACAGTTGACGGCCAACCGACCATTGCGCTGACTGACAGCATGGATCGCGCATGGCGCCGCACAGGCGTAGCCTTGGACCGAAGCGGCTTCACGGTTGAAGACCGTGACCGTGCCAAAGGGATTTATTTTGTGCGTTATGTGGCGCCAGGCACAGCCGACAAGGAACCCGGCTTTTTTGCCCGTTTGTTCAGCAGCCCCAAGGAAGTCTCGACCTTGTCCCGCTACCGAATTGCGCTGTCGGACAAAGGCAATGGCAGCAGCCAGATTCGCGTCCTGAATGCCGAAGGACAGGCTGAAAGCACCGCCAATGCCAGCACCATCTTGAAGCTCATAGCCAATGAGTTGCAGTAAGGTAAAGCCCAGAGGCCCTCACGGGCCTGTGCTTGGACAATAAAAAACCCCGCAATGCGGGGTTTTTTATTGTCTGCCCGACTGAGGTCGGGGCAGCTTTGGCCAATTACTTGGCGGCAGAAGCGTCAGCAGCAGGCGCAGCAGCGGCAGATGCTTCAGCAGCAGGTGCCGAAGCTTCAGCAGCAGGAGCGGCCACGGGGGCAGCAGGAGCAGGAGCAGCGGCTTCTTCTTTCTTACCGCAAGCAGCCAAAGCAGCAGCAGCGATCACAGCAGCCAAAACGAGAGATTTGTTCATGATGATTTTCCTTAAGGGGGTTAAACAATTTCCGGAAATTGTCAGACAGGTTTTTGATTATTTGTCTGGACTGCGGCAAAAGCACTCGAGCTCTCTTGCGCACAGCCGCATATTATAGCGTTTTCCCTAAACAAAAATCAGGAAACTGACACGAATCCTTCAATAAGAGGTTTTGCTAGGGTAGTTGCTTAGAGGGTTTTCATCCACCCTGCAGACATCCAATCACGCAAGGCGTTTTGTGCGTCCTGGCTCAATGCTCCCACCGCCTTGGCGGTTAACCGGCGCTCATTGGCCAATTGACGCAAATGCCGTGCATCGCGTCCGCCCACCCTGAAGCTCTCGCCATTGATGAACAAATGACGCTCGTCATACATCATTTTGGTGCGCCGATCCAGTTGCACACCCGCTGATACATCAGGTTCATCGTCTACGGGGTCAAACCACACCTGAGCCTTGGGCTCGGTCAGGTATTCGCCCAGCAAGCTGTCGATCAAATGGGGGTTATTCAAAGCCTTGGCGATGGCCTGCCGTGCAAAATCAACCAATGGAGGCGGCATGGCTGCAGGGGCAATGGCAGCAGGCTGCTTCGGGTCACGGTACAGCGCATCGCCCACACCATCAAAGGCCTCATCGGCCAAGCCGAGCAGCAACTCGCGGGCCAACTCGCCTTCTTGCGGCGATCGAAAGCCAATCGACCAGGTCATGCATTCGCCTTGCGCGATGCCGTCGTGCGCATATTTGGGCGGCAGATACAGCATATCGCCGGGGTTGAGCACAAACTCTTCTTCAGCTTCAAAATTTTGCAAAATCTTGAGCGGCACGCCCGACTGCAGGCTCAGGTCTTGGTTGCGACCAATGCGCCAGCGACGCTGCCCGTGGGCCTGAAGCAAAAACACGTCGTAACTGTCAAAGTGCGGACCGACACCACCGCCATCGGTGGCGTAGCTGATCATCACATCGTCCAGCCGCGCATCGGGTACAAATCGAAACTGCTGCATCAGCGCGTGCACGCCATCGTGGTGCAAGTCCACGCCCTGCACCAGAAATGTCCATTTCTTCTGACTGAAAGGCGGCAAGCTGCGTTTCGGGAAAGGGCCGTGCTTGATCCTCCAGCCTTTGTCCGAGTCGATGATCAGGCGCGACTCAACCCCCTCCTCACCCGCCAAAGCCACCAACTCCGATCTGCCCAAACAAGGCACAAAACCCGGGATGGCATTGCGCACCAACAAAGGCTTTTTCTGCCAATGGCGCTTCATGAATTGCTTGGGTGTCAGGCCGCCCAGCAGGGCCAGAGGTTGTTCTGTGTTCATGTGTTGGTTCCTTTGAGGCCAACAATGCGCGGCCTCTTCAAAGCACAAGCGGCCAAAACCGGCCGCCAAACTGCGACAATTGTCCTATGGAAATCAAGACACCTTCTGTGGTCGCACTGACCTGGACACTCAAAGACACGCTGGGCGAAATTCTGGACACCCTGGACGAGCCCGTTGAATTTTTCATTGGCGGCAAGGATTTGCTGCCCAAGATCGAAGAAGCCCTGCAAGGCCACGAAAAAGGCGCCAAGCTCGACCTGCATCTCGAGCCCGAAGATGCCTTTGGCGACTTTGATGAAAACCTGCTGTTTCTGGAACCCCTTGCGCTGTTTCCTGAAGGCTTGGAAGAAGGACTGACCATTGAAGGCACCGCCTTGCCCGAGGGCTGCCACCCCGATGCGCCGCGCAATGTGCTTTACACCGTGACTGAAATCTATCCCGAGCATGTGGTGCTGGACGGCAACCACCCGCTGTCGGGCATTGCCCTGCGCTTGAGCCTGAAGGTGGAGTCGGTGCGCGAGCCCACCGAGGCCGAAGTGGGCAGCGGCAGCTGCGGCACCGGGTTCTTCAAAATCGAAGTCGGTGATGAAGGCCTGCCCACTGGGCCTACTTTGCATTGATCCATCTGGGCAATTCCGACAGAGGCATATCGGCGGTTTCCGCTACGACATGCACCGGTCCATCAAAAGTCGTCGTCGGACTCTTCGAGTACCGACCTACAAAAGATCATCCCGTAGGTCGGCACTCGAAGAGTCCGACATCTTCACCCCGACCTTATTGTTTGCCGGTAGAGCCGTAACCGCCCTCACCGCGCTCGCTGGGCACGTCAAATTCGGTGACCAGGTTGAACGTGGCCTGCACCACCGGCACGATGACCATTTGCGCGATGCGCTCCATCGGCTCGATGGTGAAGGCCACGTCGCTGCGGTTCCAGGCGCTGACCATCAACTGTCCTTGGTAGTCGCTGTCAATCAAGCCCACCAAATTGCCCAGCACGATGCCATGTTTGTGGCCCAAACCAGATCGCGGCAACAGCATGGCGGCATATCCGGGATCTTTCAGGTGGACCGCAATGCCCGTGGGCACCAATTGCCAGGCGTTGGGCAGCAGGGTCAAAGGCTCGTTCAGGCAGGCGCGTAAATCCAGGCCTGCGCTGCCAGATGTGGCATAGGCAGGCAGCTGATCGGCCATGCGGGCGTCGATGATTTTGAGGTCGATGTTCATGTGAGGTTGTGCGTTGAGCGTTGAGCGTTGAGCGTTGTGCCTTGTGCGTTGTGCGTTGAGCGTTGTGCGTTGTGCGTTGTGCGTTGTGCGTTGTCTTCAGGCTTTTCTCTTCTCGCTGAACGCTGAACGCTGAACGCTGAACGCTGAACGCAGGACGCTGAACGCAGGACGCAGGACGCTGAACCCAAACATGGCTTATCGGGTCAAGCGTACTGCGATATCGTCGATCAGCTGCACCGCCAAGGCCTGCTTGCTGGCATGGGGCAACTCGCGTGCACCCGATGCATCCACCAAGAGCAAGGCATTGTCGTCCTGGCCAAAAGTGGCTGGGCCAATATTGCCGACCAACAGCGGCACGCCCTTGCGAAGGCGCTTGGCCGTGGCGTGCGCCAGCAGGTCGTGGCTTTCTGCCGCAAAGCCCACACAGAACAAGTCGCCCGACGCGCCACGCGGGGACTGCGCGATGGTGGCCAGGATGTCCGGGTTTTCGACAAAACTCAGCTCGGGCGTTTGGCCTGAGCCGTCTTTCTTGATTTTTTGATCGGCCGAATGGGCAGGCCGCCAATCGGCCACGGCGGCGGTGGCGATGAACACGTCGGCCGCATCCGCATGCAGCACCGCAGCATTGAGCATCTGACGGGCCGAACGCACATCGAAGCGCTGCACGCCTCGCGGCGTGGGCAAATGCACGGGCCCCGCGACCAGCGTGACGCTCGCCCCCGCCATCCGGGCCGCGCGCGCAATGGCAAAACCCATCTTGCCGCTCGACAAGTTGGTGATGCCGCGCACCGGGTCGATGGCCTCGTAAGTGGGCCCAGCCGTGACCAGCACTTGCTTGCCGGACATCACCTTGGGTGTGAAAAACGCCTCCAGGTCTTCCAGAATCTCTTCGGCTTCGAGCATGCGCCCGTCGCCCGTCTCGCCGCAAGCCTGATCGCCCTGCCCCACATCCAGCACATGGATGCCATCGGCTTTGAGCTGGGCCACATTGCGCTGCGTGGCCGGGTTGGACCACATTTCTCGGTTCATGGCAGGGGCCACGATCAAAGGCACTTGGTCGATGGGCCGCGCCAGGCACATGAGGCTGAGCAGTTCGTCCGCGCCGCCGTGCAGCAGTTTGGCCATGAAGTCGGCACTGGCCGGCGCCACCACAATCGCATCGGCCTCGCGGCTCAGGTTGATGTGTGCCATGTTGTTGGCCTCGCGCGGGTCCCACTGCGAGGTGTAAACCGGCCGACCCGAGAGGGCCTGCATGGTCACCGCCGTCATGAATTTCTCGGCCGCCTCGGTCATGACGACCTGCACCGTCACGCCCGCCTTGACCAAGGCGCGGCAGAGTTCTGCCGACTTGAAGGCCGCAATGCCGCCTGACAAGCCCAGAACGATGTGTTTTCCAGCCAATGTGCTCATGGCTGGGGAATGTAGCAGACCGCCACGTCAAGTAAACCCACAAGAAACGGCTGCAGACCGGCCCCCCCCCAACCCGACTGTCTATAATCGCGATTTCCACCTTCCGGGAGCCCCTGGTTCCCGTCTTGGACATGACCAAATTCGTCTTCGTCACCGGCGGTGTGGTGTCTTCCCTGGGCAAGGGAATCGCCTCCGCATCGCTCGCCGCCATCCTTGAATCGCGCGGCTTGTCTGTCACCCTCATCAAGCTCGATCCCTACCTCAACGTCGACCCCGGCACCATGTCGCCCATCCAGCACGGCGAAGTGTTCGTGACCGACGACGGCGCAGAAACCGACCTGGACCTGGGCCACTATGAGCGCTTCATCAACACCCGGATGAAGAAGGCCAACAACTTCACCACCGGCCAGATCTACAAAAGCGTGCTCGAAAAAGAGCGCCGTGGCGACTACCTGGGCAAGACCGTGCAAGTCATCCCCCACGTCACCAATGAAATCCAGGAATTCGTCAAGCGCGGCGCGGGCTATGGCACGCCAGAAGCGGTCGATGTGGCCATCGTCGAAATCGGCGGCACCGTGGGTGACATCGAGTCCCTGCCGTTTCTGGAAGCCGTGCGCCAGCTGAGCCTGCGCCTGGGGCCCAACAATGCGGCCTTTGTGCACCTGACTTACCTGCCCTGGATTGCCACAGCCGGTGAGCTCAAGACCAAGCCTACCCAGCACACGGTGCAAAAACTGCGCGAAATCGGCATCCAGCCCGACGCGCTGCTGTGCCGCGCTGACCGCTACATCCCCGATGATGAGCGGGACAAAATTTCACTGTTCACCAACGTGCAAGGCTGGGGTGTGATTTCCATGCCCGACGTGGACACCATCTACAAAGTGCCCCGCGTGTTGCACGAGCAGGGCCTGGACGGCCTGATCTGCGACAAACTGCGCCTGAACACCCCACCCGCCAACCTCAAACGCTGGGACGATCTGGTGTACGAGACGGCCAACCCCAAGGGTGAAGTGACGATTGCCATGGTCGGCAAATACGTCGAGCTGTCGGACAGCTACAAATCGGTCAACGAAGCACTGCGCCATGCGGGCATGCGCAACCATGTGCGCGTCAAAATTGAGCACATCGACTCAGAAACCATCACCCCCGAGACCGTGGCCAGCTTGGCCAACTTTGACGGCGTGCTGGTGCCCGGCGGCTTTGGCAAGCGCGGTGTCGAAGGCAAGATCGAGACCGCGCAATACGCCCGCACCCACAAAGTGCCTTATCTGGGCATTTGCTTGGGGATGCAGGTCGCGACCATCGAATACGCCCGCCATGTGGCCGGCATGAAGAACGCCAACAGCACCGAGTTCGAACCCGAAACGCCCTTCCCGGTGATCGCACTGATCAACGAGTGGAAAGATGCCGACGGCTCGATCCAAAAGCGCGACGAGAACTCAGATCTCGGCGGCACGATGCGTCTGGGCGCACAAAGCTCCGACGTTTCCAAAGGGACTTTGGCCCACAAAATCTACGGCGACGTGGTCACCGAGCGCCACCGCCACCGCTATGAGGCCAACGTCAATTACCTGGACGACCTGCGCAAAGCTGGCCTGGTGATCTCGGCCCTGACCCAGCGCGAGCAACTGACCGAAATCGTCGAGTTGCCACAAAGCGTGCACCCTTGGTATGTGGGCGTACAGTTCCACCCCGAGTTCAAGTCCACGCCTTGGGATGGTCACCCCTTGTTCAACGCCTTCGTCAAGGCGGCGGTTGAGCACCAAGCCGCTGCCTGAAACCCCCATTGAGGTCCACCATGAAACTGTGCGGATTTGATGTTGGCCTGAACCAACCCTTCTTTTTGATCGCGGGCACCTGCTCCATCGAAGGCCTTGAGATGTCCCTCGAAGTGGCCGGTCGCCTCAAAGAGGCCTGCACCGCCTTGGGCATCCCCCTCATCTACAAAGGCTCGTTCGACAAGGCCAACCGGTCCTCGGGCAGCACCCAACGTGGCGTGGGCATCGATGCAGGCCTGAAAATCCTGGACGAAGTGCGCCGCCAGATCGGCGTGCCCATCCTGACCGACGTGCACGACGAGTCGCAGGTCAAGACCGTGGCCAGCGTGGTGGACGTGCTGCAGACCCCCGCGTTCTTGTGCCGCCAGACCGATTTCATCCGCGCCGTGGCCCAGTCGGGCAAGCCGGTGAACATCAAGAAGGGCCAGTTTTTGGCGCCTTGGGACATGAAAAACGTCATCGACAAAGCCCGCAGCGCTGCCCGCGAAGTCGGCCTGCCCGAAGACAACTTCCTGGCCTGCGAGCGCGGCGTGAGCTTTGGCTACAACAACCTCGTGGCCGACATGACGAGCCTGGCCGAAATGCGCAAGACCGGCGCACCCGTGGTGTTTGACGTGACCCACTCGGTGCAAAAGCCTGGCGGCCAGGGCACCAGCAGCGGCGGTGCGCGCGAGATGGTGCCGGTGCTCGCCCGCGCGGGCGTGGCCGCTGGCGTGGCAGGTCTTTTCATGGAAACCCACCCCAAGCCTCAAGAGGCCTGGTCTGACGGCCCCAACGCCGTGCCTCTGGGCAAGATGAAAGCCCTGCTGGAGACGCTGGTACAACTCGATTCCGTCACCAAAAAGAACCCCTTTTTAGAGGATGATTTCTCATGAGCGGCTATATCATCGCCCACGTCCAGGTCACCAACCCCACCCAGTACGAAGAGTACAAAAAGTGGTCCACCGCCGCCATGAAAACCGCAGGTGCCGAAGTCTGCGTGCGCGGCGGCCAGGTGCAAGTGCTCGAAGGTGACTGGGCCCCTGAGCGCATCGTTGTCCTGAAGTTCCCCTCGTTCGAGGCCGCCAAGGCCTTTTACGAACTGCCCGAATACCTCCAAGCCCGCGAAGCCCGCGAAGCCCGCGAAGGCGCTGCCATCATGCGCATGGTGGCCGTCGAAGGCGTCTGACACGCCGGCTTTGAAGACCCGTTTTGTTTTTAAATTGAGAGAGTTCAAAAATGAGTGCAATCGTTGATATCGTCGGCCGTGAAATCCTCGACAGCCGTGGCAACCCCACCGTCGAATGCGACGTGTTGCTGGAGTCGGGCGTCATGGGCCGCGCCGCTGTGCCGTCCGGCGCATCGACCGGCAGCCGCGAAGCCATCGAGCTGCGTGACGGCGACAAGAGCCGATACCTGGGCAAAGGCGTGCTCAAAGCCGTCGAGCACATCAACACCGAAATCAGTGAGGCTGTGCTGGGTCTCGACGCCTCCGAGCAAGCCTTTTTGGACCGCACCCTGATCGACCTGGACGGCACGGACAACAAAAGCCGCCTGGGTGCCAACGCCATGCTGGCCGTGTCCATGGCCGTGGCCCGCGCTGCGGCCGAAGAGTCTGGCCTCCCCCTGTACCGCTACTTTGGCGGCATGAACGGCAACCAGCTGCCCGTGCCCATGATGAACGTCATCAACGGCGGCGCCCACGCCAACAACAACCTGGACTTGCAAGAGTTCATGATCATCCCCGTGGGTGCGCCGTCGTTCCGCGAAGCCGTGCGCTGGGGCGCTGAGGTGTTCCATGCCCTGAAGAAAATCATCCACGACAAGGGCATGAGCGTTGCCGTCGGCGACGAAGGCGGCTTTGCCCCCAACATCGACAGCCATGAAGCAGCCATTCAGATGGTGCTCGACGCGATTGCCGCTGCGGGTTACACCGCTGGCGAGCAAATCGCCATTGGGCTGGACTGCGCGGCCAGCGAGTTCTACAAGGACGGCAAGTACGTGCTCGAGGGTGAAGGCGGCATCAGCCTGACATCCGAGCAGTGGACCGACATGCTGGCCACTTGGGTAGCGAAGTACCCCATCATCAGCATCGAAGACGGCATGGCCGAAAGCGACTGGGACGGCTGGAAAGTGCTCACCGACCGCTTGGCCAAAAACGTGCAGATCGTCGGTGACGACCTGTTCGTGACCAACACCAAGATCTTCAAAGAAGGCATCGACAAAGGCATCGCCAACTCGATCCTCATCAAGATCAACCAGATCGGCACCCTGACCGAAACCTTCGAAGCCATCGAAATGGCCAAGCGCGCAGGTTACACCGCCGTGATCAGCCACCGTTCGGGCGAGACCGAAGACAGCACCATTGCCGACATCGCCGTGGGCCTGAACGCGGGTCAGATCAAGACAGGTTCGATGAGCCGTTCTGACCGTATGGCCAAGTACAACCAGCTGCTGCGCATCGAAGAAGACTTGGGCGACGTGGCCGTGTACCCCGGCCGCAGCGCGTTCTACAACCTGCGGTAAAACCCGATGGGCAACCGCCTCGTTCCGATCGTGCTGGTCACCTTGCTGGTGATCATCCAGGCCCAACTGTGGTTCGGACGGGGCAGCTTGCCCAACGCGGCAGACCTGGAACGTCAGGTCAAGCAACAAAAAGCCGCGAATGAAGAAACCCGCCGCGCCAATGAGCAGCTGAGCGCCGAGGTCAACGACCTCAAGGAAGGCCTCAACATGGTGGAAGAGCGGGCCCGGCACGAGCTGGGCATGGTCAAGCCCAACGAAATCTTCGTGCAAATCGCCAAATGATGTCCCTGACCGAGATCACCGGCTTCGTGCTGGGCTTGGTGATGGTGGTGTGCAGCATCCTCGAACTGCACTGGAGCTGGCCACTGGCTATCGCCAGCTCTCTGCTCTACTTTTTTGTGTTCAAGGACAGCCTGCTGTATGGCGAAGCCGGCCTGCAAATCGTGTTCGCGGCTCTGGCGCTCTGGGGCTGGTGGCAATGGCTGCGCAAGGGCGATGATGCTCAACCGGCCCTTGTGATCCAGCGGCTGCCAACCCGGGGCTGGTGGTTGGTGCTGATCGTCAGCGCCTTGTTGTGGCCCACGCTGGCCCTGCTGCTGCAACACTTCACCGACAGCGATGTGGCCTGGTGGGACGCCTTGCCCACAGCCCTGAGCCTGGTGGGCCAAGCCCTGCTGGGGCGCAAATACATCGAAAACTGGCTGGTCTGGTTGGTGGTCAACGTCATCAGTGTGGCGCTGTTTGCCCACAAAGGACTGTGGCTGACTTGCGTGTTGTATGCGCTGTTCACGCTCATGAGTGTGTGGGGTTGGCGCGTTTGGCAAGCCCGGCTCAAGGCAGCGCATCCATGAATGCCCGGCGCATTGCCATTGTCGGTGCCGAAAGCACCGGCAAATCCTGGCTGACGCAAGCGTTGACCTCGGTGATGCGCATGCGTGGACAAACGGTGCACTCCGTGGATGAAGTCCTGCGCAGCTGGTGCGACCGTGAAGGCCGCACACCCCAGCCCCATGAGCAAGCGGGCATTGCGCACACGCAAGCCCAAGCCGTTGAACAGGCGCCGCCGGGCTGGGTCATTTCAGACACCACGCCCCTGATGACCGCCGTCTACAGCCACATGTTGTTTGCAGACGAGAGCCTCTACCCCATGGCTTTGGCGCATCAAGCCCTGTACGACCACACCCTGATCACTGGCTTGGATTTGCCCTGGGTGGCCGATGGCCTGCAGCGCGATGGCCCGCATGTGCGCGGCCCGGTGGACACACTGGTGCGCCAGGCGCTGGAGCGGGCAGGCATCAGCTACCGTGTGATTTACGGACAAGGCCATCAACGACTGAACAATGCTTTACTCGCTTTGGGACTGCCAGGTGAAGACGATGCTGCCCGCCTGAACCGTGAAAACGCGCAATTTGCCATCAACCAGGGCCGCACAGTGTGGCAGTGCAATGAATGCAGCGACCCCGAGTGCGAACACAAGCTGTTCACAGGTCTGCTGGCGCAGCGTTCAACTTGACCCCGCAAATCGGCACACGCAGGGGTCCGACGTTTACAGCCTCAGGTACAGGCCCCATGTCGGAGTCTTCGACCGCCGTCCTAGGAAATGGCAACGCCCCGTAGCTCGGTACTCGCAGAGTCCGACGTTTTCAGTGCAAGGAGCCGCCTGACACATCGGCAGGCAAGCCCGTGAAAAGGCCCGCCGCATCCACTGGATCAAACCGGTATTGCGCACCGCAAAAGTCGCAACCCACTTCCACCTGCCCCTGCTCGGCGATGATGCCTTCGACCTCTTCGGTGCCGAGGCTGCGGATCATGTTGCCCACGCGCTCGCGGTTGCAACGGCAGGCAAAGCGCGGGCCGGTCTCACCGATGAAGGGTTCGAAACGTGCGAGGGGCTCTTCCCAATACAAACGGTGCAAGATGGTTTCTGCATCCAAGCCCAGCAGCTCTTCACGCTTGAGGCTTTTGGTCAGGATCGAAATGCGGCTGAAGTCTTCGCTTTGGCCCAGCACCGACTCGCGCATGAGTGAGTCGGTCTTGCCGGCCAGGTTGCCTTCGCCTTCGATGGGCAGGCGCTGGATCAGCAAGCCCGCCGCCACCTTGTCGTCAGCCGCCAGCACCAGCACGGTGTCCAGTTGCTCAGACTGCAGCATGTAGTGCTCCAGCACCTCGCTGATGTTTTCGAGCTTTTCACCCCGATCGCCAAACAGCGGCACCACGCCTTGGTAGGGCTGCTGGCCGGGTAAGCGGTCTTGCGGGTCCAGGGTGATGGCACAACGCCCTTCGTTGTTCACATTCACCATCTGGCTCAGGGTGGCGTTGTCGGCCACCTCGCCCACCTGGGTGCAGGTGGCGCGCAGGCTCAAATCCGGTTGCACCTCGACCACGCCCAGCTTGACTGGGCCGTCGCCAAAAATCTGCAGCACCAAAGCGCCGTTGAACTTGATGTTGCCCTGCATCAGCACGCCGGCCGCGGCCATCTCGCCCAGCAACTGGCGCACGGGCGCGGGGTAAGCGCCGGTTTCGGAGTTGGCGGCGCGGCGCGCCAGGATGTCTTGCCAGGCATCGGTCAGGCGCACGAGCATGCCGCGTACCGGCAGGCCTTCGAAAATGAATTTATGGAGTTCGGACAAAGTGCAATCAACAGCCCCGTGGGGCCGATCCTCAAAAGTTAAAAAGCGTTTGCGACAACCAACCCATCAGCTGATTTTTTTCAGGCCCGCCTTGAAGCGGCGGGCGTTTTCCACGTAATGTTTGGCGCTTTGGCGCAGACCTTCGATCTGCTCGGGGCTGAGTTCGCGCACCACCTTGGCAGGCGTGCCCATGATCATGGAGCCATCGGGGAATTCCTTGCCCTCGGTCACCAGCGAGCCGGCACCCACCAGGCAGTTCTTGCCGATCTTCGCACCGTTGAGCACCACCGCACCAATGCCGATCAGCGACTCGTCGCCAATCGTGCAGCCGTGCAGCATGACCATGTGGCCCACCGTGACATGCTTGCCGACCTTGATCGGCTTGCCGTGGTCGGCGTGCATCACGCTGCCGTCCTGGATGTTGCTGCCCTCGCCGATCTCAATCGTCTCGGTGTCCCCGCGCACCGTCACACCAAACCAGACACTGGCGTCCGCCGCGATCTTGACCGCGCCCATGACCTGTGCGTTGTCGGCCACCCATGCGGTCTCGGCAAGTTCAGGGGTTTGATCATCCAGTTGGTAAATGGCCATGGCGGTCTCCTGTCGGTTGGGTTTTCTTGAAAACCTACAATTGTAGGGATGCCCAAACCCTGCTGTGGGCGCTGCCAACGATCACCATGCACACCCTGCGCTCCGCCGCCCTGATCCCTTGGGCGCAAACCGACCCGAACCTGAAGGCCCAGGCCACTTTGGCGCTGGACCTGAGCCTGCCCGTGGGCACGCTCGACAGCCTGAGCGCGCCCTCTGTTGGCCCCGGCCGCGCTGCCCGCCCGCTGCTGGTGCCACACACCCAGCTCAAAGCCAAATCCATGGCCACGCCCGAGGGCCGGGCCATGTTGGTGCATTCGATCGCGCACATCGAGCTCAACGCCATCGACCTGGCGCTCGACGTGGTCTGGCGCTTTGCGGGCATGCCCGAGGCGTTTTATACCGACTGGGTGCGCATTGCCCAGGAAGAGGCCAAGCACTTCAGGCTGCTGCGCCAGCATTTGGTGAGCTTAGGTGTTGACTACGGCGACTTTCCGGCCCACAACACCTTGTGGGACATGGCCGAACGCACAAAGGACGACATCCTGGCCCGTATCGGCATCGTGCCACGCACCATGGAAGCGCGGGGCCTGGACGCCTCGCCGGGCGTGAAAAACAAACTGGTCAGTGTGGGTGACCACCGAGCGGGCGAGATTTTGGACATCATTCTGGAAGAAGAAATTGGCCATGTGGCCGCTGGCAACCGCTGGTACCGCTATCTTTGCGAACAGCGCGGCCTGGACCCGGTGCGCACCTATGCCGAGCTCATCGCGCAATACGACGCCCCCAAACTGCGCCCGCCCTTCAACATGGCGGCGCGGCGGCTGGCGGGGTTTGAAGAGGCCGAATTGGCAGCCTTGAGCTGAACCTCACCCCCTGGGGTGATGCTGAGCATGCAAGGTCTTGAGCCGCTCACGCGCCACATGGGTGTAGATGGTGGTGGTCGAGATGTCGGCGTGACCCAACAGCATTTGCACCGCGCGCAAATCGGCCCCGTGGTTGAGCAAATGCGTGGCAAAGGCGTGGCGCAAGGTGTGCGGCGACAGCGGCGAGGTAATGCCTGCCTCGATGGCGTAGCGCTTGACCAGGTTCCAGAACATGACGCGCGACATGGCCGTGCCGGGTTTAGGGCCGCTGGTGGTGATGAACAGGTCTTCCGTCTGGCGTCGGCCTAGCAATGCAGGTCGGGCCTGGCCGATGTAGCGCTGCAACCATTCACGCGCCTCTTCGCCAAAAGGCACCAGGCGCTCTTTGCTGCCCTTGCCCGTGATGCGCAGCACACCCTCGTTGAGCGATACATGCAGCGTCTTGAGCCCCACCAACTCGCTCACGCGCAGGCCACTGGCATACATCAGCTCCAGCATGGCGCGATCTCGCAAGCCCAGATCGGTGGCCAAATCCGGTGCACGCAACAAGGCGTCCACTTGCGCCTCACCCAAAGTCTTGGGCACCCGCAAAGCCTGTTTGGCAGCCAGCAGGCGCAGCGTCGGGTCTTGCAACATCAGGCGTTCGCGCAAGGCCCAGCGGAAATAGCGTTTGAACACCGTCAGCCGCCGATTGGCCGAAGTGGCCTTGGTCTGGCCATGGCGCTCGGCAAAATAAGCTTGCAGATGGTGCTCTTGCGTATCGTCGAGTGCCAGTCGGTGCTGCACAAACAACCAAGTGGCAAAAAGCCCCAGATCCCGGCGGTAAGCCGCCAAAGTGTTGGCGGCCAGACCATCCTCCAGCCAGAGGGCGTCTGCAAAGCGGTCAATCACCCCCAGGCTGGCTGCGTGCATCAATCGAGCTTGAGTTTTTGCTGTTCAACGACTTTCTTGTAGACCTCAAACTCTGCCTTGATTTGGACCGTGAACTCTTCAGGCGTATTGGCGATCACCAAAGAGCCGGTGTCGTTGATGCGCTTGACGACAGCAGGATCTTGCAGGGCTTTTTTCACGCC
This sequence comes from Limnohabitans sp. DM1, assembly GCF_001269385.1. GTDB lineage: Bacteria > Pseudomonadota > Gammaproteobacteria > Burkholderiales > Burkholderiaceae_C > Limnohabitans_A. The sequence continues at coordinate 21,461 of NZ_CXOO01000058.1, forward strand.
AGCGCTGACCTTATCCACCACCTCTTTGGGCAAGTTTTTGGGGCCCAAGATGCCGTAATAAGCCATGCGGTTGACCGGCTCCAAGCCAATTTCCTTGAAAGTCGGCACATTGGGCAACTGGGGCAAGCGCTGAGGCGCAGCCACCACGATCGGCACCAACTTGCCGGTTTGGATGAAAGGCAATGCCGAGGGCAGGTTGTCAAAAATGATGGGTACCTGACCGGCCACGGTGTCGTTCAGGGCAGGGCCTGCGCCACGGTAAGGGATGTGGGTGATGAAAACGCCCGACAAACTCTTCCACAACTCGGTTTGCAAGTGGCCGATACCACCCGTGCCCGAAGAAGCGTAGGAATATTTGCCGGGATTTTTCTTCAATTCAGCCACAAAACCGGCGTAATCCTTGGCCGGAAAACTGGGGTGCACCGCAATCACATTGGGCGTCGCCGCAATATTGATGATGGGCGTGAAGTCGGTCAGGACGTTGTACGGAATTTTGGGGTTGATGGCCGGATTGGCCGCGGTGGTGGACACCGTGGCCATGCCCAGTGAATAACCATCGGGGGCTGCTTTGGCTGTCTCATTAGCACCCACGACGCCACCGCCACCCGCCTTGTTTTCAACGATCACGGACTGCCCCAGGGCTTTGGCCAGGGGCTCGGAAATCACCCGAGCCACGATGTCGGTGGTGCCGCCTGGCGCAAAAGGCACCTGCAACTTGATCACTCGATTGGGATAGGCTTGCGCCCATACAGAGCCACTGGCCACAGCCGATGCAGCCAAAGCGGCCACCGAAATCCATTCACGACGTTTCATTGACAGATACTCCTAAAACAATCCTTGATCATAGGCAATAAATCAACCTATCCATCAAGGGGAAACCCACAAAACCATCAAAACACACACTTGAACGTGCACCCAAGCGACAGCCAGCGCAGACCAGGGCGAACACCGGCGGTTATCCTATCGCCGTGAACTTTGCACAACTTCTCTTTCCAGACTTTTCCCTCATTTTGTGCGGCTATCTGATTTGCCGCTTCACGGCGCTCAACCGGCCGCTGTGGCAACAGGTCGAAACACTGGTCTATTTCCTGCTCTTTCCGGTGCTGCTGTTTCACTCCATCTTGAAACGCCCCATAGATGTGAACGCAGCTTCCAGCCTGATGGGTGCAGGCGTTTGCTTGGGGCTGTGTGCGATTGCCCTGTCCTACAGCCTGCCTTTCTGGCCCATTTTGGGTAAACGGCTGGACAAGCGCGACCACGCCGCCAGTGCGCAAGTGGCCTTTCGCTTCAACTCCTTCATCGCCCTGGCACTGGCCGACCGGCTGGCGGGGCCGGATGGCCTGTTGATGATTTCCATGCTCATTGGCGTTTGCGTGCCGCTGTTCAATGTGGCTGCGGTCTGGCCCATGGCTCGGCATGCCAATTCAGGATTTCTCAAAGAACTGATACGCAACCCCTTGATCATGGCCACCTGCTCGGGACTGTTGGGCAATTTGCTGGGCTTTCGCATTCCCGATTGGCTGGACCCCACCATCAGCCGCATCGGCGCGGCCTCTTTGGCGCTGGGCCTGATGGCTGCAGGCGCGGGCATGCAATTGGGCACCCTGCGCCAAGGCAAGCTGCTGGGCCTGAGCGTGCTGAGCATCAAACACCTGCTGCTGCCCATAGGGGCGCTGGGCATGTCGCACCTTTTCCTGCTCAATCCGTCTCAGACCACTGTTTTACTGGCCTTTTCTGCCTTGCCCACAGCATCGACTTGCTATGTGCTGGCCGCCCGCATGGGCTACAACGGACCTTATGTGGCCGGGCTGGTCACACTGTCCACACTGGCAGGCATGCTGAGCTTGCCCTTTGCTTTAGGTGTTTTGCGTTGAGCGTTGAGCGTTGAGCGTTGAGCGTTGGGCGTTGGGCGTTGGGCGTTGGGCGTTGGGCGTTGGGCGTTGAGCGTTGAGCGTTGAGTGATCGAGCAACTGACTTTGCAGAACGCAAGTTTCAGCTGCAACTTGGGCTGAAGGACTTCAGGCACATGTCGGGGCTGAAGCCAACGACCTACAAAAAACCACACGCCTTGCCTTGCAGATCGGCAACTTCAACTCCGACATTGCGGGCTTAGCCGCAAACCTCGTTCAGATGCTCAAGCCGCCAATCTCGGGATTGATCTTTGCATCAAACCTTGGCCAGAGACCAAGCTACTTGCTCTTGCACCACCGGGTCGGGATGCGCCGCATGTGTGGTCAGGGCTTGTTGCAAAGCCAGTCGGTCCTCTGTGTTCATGCCCATCGACGCCAATGCATTGCCCGCCGCCAGCGCCAGGTTGCGCAGCCAGCGGGCATGGCCAATGCGGCGGATGGCGCTGCCTTCGGTGCGGCGCAGGAACTCGGCTTCGTCCCAACGCATGAGGGAAACGATGCTCGAAGCCTGCAGGCCATCCCGGGGCTGCCAGTCGGGCAAGGCGCTGACTTGTGCAAACTTGTTCCAGGGGCAGGCCAGCTGGCAGTCATCGCAACCATAAATGCGGTTGCCGATCAGCGGGCGCAGCGCTTCATCAATCGGCCCGGCATGCTCGATCGTCAGATAAGAAATGCAGCGCCGTGCATCCAGCCGGTAGGGGCCAACGATGGCCTGCGTGGGGCACAAGTCCATGCAGGCGGTGCATTGGCCGCAATGTGCAGACACCGCTGGCGTTTCAGGCAGCGCAAAGTCCACAAACAACTCGCCCAGAAAGAACATCGACCCCGCCTCGCGGCTCAGCACCAAGGTGTGTTTGCCGCGCCAGCCCAGCCCGCTGCGACTGGCCAGCTCGGCCTCCAGCACGGGGGCCGAGTCGGTGAACACACGGTGTCCAAACGGGCCTATCGCCTCAGCAATGCGGTCTTGCAGCTTTTGCAAACGTCTGCGCAAAACCTTGTGGTAATCGCGCCCCCGGGCATAGAGCGACACCACCGCTTCACCGGGCTGCAGGCTGCGCTCAGTTTCGCGGGCCAGCCAGTTGGGCGGCGTGCCTTCGGGCAGGTAATCCATGCGGGCCGTGATCACGCTCACCGTGCCCGGCACCAGCTCGGTGGGGCGCGCGCGCTTCATGCCGTGACTGGCCATATAGCCCATGCTGCCGTGAAAACCGGCGGCCAGCCAGGCCTGTAACCCGGGCTCTGCAGAGGACAAATCGATACCCGTCACGCCAATTTGGGACAATCCCAGCTCACGCGCCCAGATCTGGATCTGGGGCCACAGTTCAAGAAGGTCGATTTGAATACGTTGAGCAGTCACACGCCGATTGTAGGAAGCCCCGGCTCCCCTGCCCTCACTCCCGACTCAGCCCTTGCCCCCCATTCGGCGCAGACGCTGGTTTGGGATGGCATTTGGCCGGATGAAGCCGCCACACAGGCCTTTGCCACTGCGCTGGCCGCTGCCCTGCCCGGCTGGCCGGGTGGGCGCGATGCCCGCATCGAATTGCGCGGCAACCTGGGCGCGGGCAAAACCACGCTGGTGCGCCACCTTTTGCGCGCCGCCGGGGTGCAAGGCCGCATCAAAAGCCCGACCTATGCCGTGGTCGAACCCCACCAGGCGGGCTCGGGCGAGAGTACCTGGCCGATCTGGCATTTTGATTTTTACCGCTTCAACGACCCCCAAGAATGGGAAGACGCGGGTTTTCGGGACATCTTTGCCGGGCCGGGCCTCAAGCTCATGGAATGGCCCGACAAAGTGGCCGGACAACTGCCCCCCGCCGACTGGGTGATTGGCCTGGAGGCCATCAACGAAGACAGCCGCCGCGTGCACATCAGCGCCCAAACGCCGCAGGGTCAAACTTGGCTGAAGGCCTGGATGGCCTCAGCCCCCGGGGCTTGCCATGCCGATTGACCGTCGCCAACTCCTGCAAACCGGGCTCGTGGTGCTGAGCCTGGGGGTCTCGCACTTGGCGCGGGGCGCCAGCATGCTGGCCGTGCGCATTTGGCCAGCGCCCGACTACAGCCGCGTCACCCTTGAATCAGACACGGCGCTCAAAACCCGGCAAACCTTCATCCAGTCGCCTCCCCGGCTCGCGGTCGACATTGAAGACATGGAACTCAATGCCGCCTTGCGCGAACTGGTGGGCAAAGTGCAGGCCTCAGACCCCAACATCGCAGGCATTCGCGTGGGCCAGTTCAGCCCTGGCGTGGTGCGGCTGGTGATCGACCTCAAGCGCCCCATCGCTCCCCAGGTGTTCACCTTGCAGCCGGTGGCCAACTATGCGCACCGGCTGGTGCTCGACCTGTACCCCAGCCAAGCTGTTGACCCGCTGGAGCAACTCATCCAGGAGCGCGTCATGGCCAAGGCCGAGCCAGCTCCTGCGCCCTCTGCAGCAGGCCAACTGCCCACGCCTTCGCCGCTGAATGACCCTTTGGGCGAATTGATCGCTCGTCAAGGCCTGCCTGCCGCCGTGCCCACTGCGCCCTCAACGCCGTCTGCGCCCCCTTTGCTCACGCCCTCCACCCGCAGGCAAGGCTTCGAGCTCCCCGGCGCCGAGATGGACAGCCCCAACCACCCTCCCAGAGCGGCCACGGGCAAGTCCACCGACCGGCTCATCGTGATTGCCCTGGACCCCGGTCACGGCGGTGAAGACCCAGGTGCCGTGGGGCCTGGCGGCACGCGGGAAAAAGACGTGGTGCTCAAAATCGCCAAACTGCTGCGTGACCGCATCAACGCCAGCAGCGTCAATGGCAGTCCCATGCGGGCATTCTTGACGCGCGATGCCGACTTTTTTGTGCCCCTGCATGTGCGGGTGCAAAAGGCCCGCCGTGTGCAAGCCGATTTGTTTGTCAGCATCCACGCCGATGCGTTTTTCACACCCCAGGCCAGCGGCGCCAGCGTGTTCGCGCTCAGCCAAGGCGCAGCTTCGAGCAGCGCTGCCCGCTGGATGGCGCAAAAGGAAAACAAAGCCGACTTGATCGGTGGCCTCAATCTTGGGGCTCAAGACGCGCAAGTGCAGCGCGCCATGCTGGACATGAGCACGGCCGCGCAAATCAAGGACAGCCTGCAATTGGGCGGCAGCTTGTTGCGCGAAATTGGCGGCGTGGGCCGCCTGCACAAGCCCCGGGTCGAACAAGCCGGTTTTGCGGTGCTCAAAGCCCCCGACATCCCCAGCGTGCTGGTCGAAACCGCCTTCATCAGCAATCCGCAAGAAGAAGAAAAACTGCGCAGCGACGCCTACCAGCAACAACTGACCGATGCGCTGCTGCGCGGCATCGTGCATTACTTCTCACGCAACCCGCCGCTGGCGCGCAACCGGGCCATGTGAGGCCTACCCATGGGGGCCAAGCGCCCCCTTTTTTTCGTCTACCTTTTTTCTTCGACCCTTATCTGCGCCCACTGCCCGGTTTGGCGAAATCGGCATCCACCCAAGCTTGTGCGGTCTGGCGGTTGAGCTTGAAACCGGCATCGACCTTGACCTCGGCCAGCGCGTCGCCCCCTTCGTCCTGCGCACTCAACAGGGCATAGGGGTTGTCCTCGTCCGGCACGATGTCCAGCAGCACCGTCACGCGGCCCTGCCCTTGACCGTTGACGATCACCGACTGGTGCAGCGTGGCGTGCAATTGCTGCTCACTGCGGCGCACAAACTCGCTGGCGGTTTTGACCAAGGTGATGAAGGCCGAGCCATCCAGCGGCTTGGGGTTCTTTTTGTCGCGGCCCATGGTCCAAGGCCCCACCAGTGCGGGCTCGGACTCACCGGTTTTGAACATGGCCACCGCCCAGCCGTCGTCATCGTCGTTCTTGATGACCTGGGCGGTCCATTGCTCGTTTTGCCAGAAACGGGGTTCTTGAATCAGGGGGGAGTCTTGCGTGTCTTCGGTCATGTTGAAAAGGCCATTGAAATCATGTTCGATCATGCCTCAAGGCGTCCCAGAGGGTCGGCATCTGTGGGATTGGCGCAGGTCGCATGTCGGGGCTGAAGCCGCCGCCCTTCCGGATACAGCCATCATGGCCGCAAATGCAAGGCCAGCAGCAACACCTGACTGGCCCCCCGCTCGCGCAAAAGTGCTGCCGCCACCGTGGCCGTCCAGCGGGTTCGCACATCGGTGGCCACCAGCAGCACCGGCCCGTCGGGCATGGTGGTGTCGTCTGTGCAGCGAATGGCCGACTCCAGATGCGCCACCACCGGGGTTGACGCCGCATCATCCGGAGCGGGGCCATCCGTCCAGCTGAACACATCCAACAAAGGCAGCCGCCCTTTTCGCGCGATGTGTTCGGCCATGCGGCGGTTGGACGCCATGTCGAGCGCAGGCAGTGGCACGACACACACCGGTCGAGCAGGCCAGCGCTTGGCCCAGCGCCCCAGCGTGGCCACCGCGCCCGCCAGCAGTTCGGCCGGCACATCACCCGGTGCGGCGGTGCGCAGGGCCTGCAATTCGGCCACCCAACCCGGATCGTCGGCAAACGAGACAGCACGGCCCACATCAAAGCCTTGAATGCTGCCCTTGCGCCGCACACCGGATGGCCAGCGTTTGCGCGGCTCGATGTCCATGTCCACACCCCGCAAAAAGTTGCGGGCGGCCATCAAGTTCTCGGGCGAGGGCGTCTGGCCCGGAAACGGCACATGCCCTGTGCAGACCGAACACCGCCCACAAGGCGCAGGCGACGGGTCGTCCAGCGCGGTTTGCAAATACGCCATCAGGCAGCCCGCACCGTGCGCGTACTGGCGCATGATGCCCGCCTCCTGCTGGCGCACCTGGGCCAGCGCCGTCCATTTCGCCGTGTCGTGCACATAGGGCACGCCGGTGGCCCGCCAGGCCGAGCCGTCTTTGTCCACCACCCCCTCCACCGCCAAAATTTTGAGCAGCGCTTCCAGCCGCCCCCGCCGCACGCCCGTGTCGGCTTCGATCTCGATCAGGCTGCGCTCATCATCGCCCAGGCTTTGCAACACCTTGGCTGCCGTCGTCGGATCGGGAATCGAGGCGGTGGCGAAGTAATCCCAAATGCGTTCATCGGCATCAGACGGCAACAACACCCCTTCGGCATGCGCCACCGCCCTGCCCGCCCGGCCCACCTGCTGGTAATACGCCACCGGGGTGGAGGGCGAGCCCACATGCACGCAAAAGCCCAAGTCCGGCTTGTCGTAGCCCATGCCCAGTGCCGAAGTGGCCACCACCGCCTTGACCTGGTTGTGGCGCAAACGGTCTTCCACCTTCAATCGGGTGTCGGCGTCGATCTGCCCGCTGTAGGCGTCGACCGCATGGCCGCAGCTGCGCAAAAAAGCCGTCAGCCGCTCGGCCTCGGCCACCGTCAGCACATACACAATGCCCGAGCCCGGCAACTGCTCCAGCGCATCGGCAATCCAGGCGTAGCGCTGCAAAGGCGACAAACCCGGCACCACCGACAAGGTGAGCGAGGTGCGTGCCAGCGTGCCGCGAAAGGTCACCGTGCCCGCACCCAACTGCTTGCCAATGTCCAGCGTCACCCGCTCGTTGGCCGTGGCCGTGGTGGCGAGCACGCTGGCCGTGGGCGTGGACAAGAGCGCCCGCGCCAGCCGCTGGTAGTCAGGCCGAAAGTCAAAACCCCAATCGCTGATGCAATGCGCCTCGTCGATCACGATCAAGCCCACCCGCGCCAGCAAAGCGCCCAGCCGCGCCGCAAAGCGCGGATTGCCCAGCCGCTCGGGCGAGACCAGCAGCACGTCGATGGCGTCCTCGTCCAGCCGCTGGAACACATCGTCCCAATCGTCGATGTTGGTGGAATTCACCGTGGCCGCCTTCAGGCCCGCCCGTTCGGCGGCACTGACCTGGTCGCGCATCAGCGCCAGCAAGGGCGAGACCACCAGCGTGGGCCCCGCGCCCGTGCTGCGGATGGCGTGCGTGGCCACCCAATAGACCGCAGATTTGCCCCAGCCCGTGGCCTGGACCACCAAAACACGGGACGCGGCTTGCACCACCGCATGCACCGCGTCCACCTGATCCGTGCGGGGCACCGCGCCCGGCCCGGCCAAGCGGGCCAGGATGGTGTGCATGTGGTGTTCCGCGAATGTGCGGGATGTGTGCTCTTGAGCCTGCAAATTGTTGGATGTGTTCATGGGCTCCCCCTGTCTGATGTGATTTTTTTAACCAAGGAAGATTGTGCAACGCAGTTGGGTGTCATGAGTGACCGATCCATCGCCGCAGGTCGGACCTTCCACTTCGACATCCTTCACATCGCGCAGCGACACCTTCAAACAGCTGTGGTCCGCCAGGCATGTCGAGGCTGAAGCCACCAAGCTACGAAGACCGAACGCCCTGGATCACAAGCGCATCTAGCCGCCGACGCGGCGCAGGCCCGTCGGCCGGGGCATGGCCCATACGCGTTCACATCCGCACCGTGTGCCCACGCTCGGCAGGACCCAGCAACTGGTGCACGGCCTGGTAGTGCGGCTTTTGCTCGGGTTTTTACTGCAAAGCCTGCGGCAAGGGGTGCATGGACAAGCCCTTCGCCATAGCCGCCAGCTGCGCCCGCACATAGGGATGGCCGGTCAGCCGCTACTTGATGCGATCGTTGCGCTCGGTGATCAGTCGAAAAAGCGGGGGTGCTGGCAATTGCGGCGTTAAAAAGCTCCAGCTGGCCCGTGATTTCAGAGCTTTCCGGGGCCGAGGCGTGGGCCAACCTGCAGCCTGCTTTGTTTTGCCGACCATCCTAGCCTGCATGCGCCAAACCCTGCCCGATGTGGTGGTGGATCTGCTGGTCAGCAATTCGGTCAGCAACCTGCTCATGCGCGAGGCCGACATGGCGCTGCGCATGGTGCGGCCCGAGCAACGCAGCATGGTGGCCAAGCACATTGGCCAAGTTGCACTGCGAGCATGCGCCAGCTAAAGCTCTTTGCAGCGCAGGGGAACGCCGCAGCAACCGGCCGACCTGCTGGCGCACGACCTGATCACCGGTGACCGTAACAACGACATCGAGACGGCTTTGCGGCGCTGGGTTATCCAGCCAGCCGCCTGCGACACGGCCTGCGTACCGATGACTTGATCGCCCATTGGACAGCCGTGCAAGCCGGGCAGGGAGTGGGTTTCGTGAGCGAGCACCTGATAGATGACTCCGACCCCACGGTCAAGTTCATCTTGCCGATGATCGAGCTGCCGGTATTGCCCGTTTGGCTCACGGTACACCGCGAGCCAAACGGCTACCAACACGACAGCCACCCCGACAGCTTCCGCTTCACGGCGAAAGAGCACCAGCACGCGCACGAAGACATGGACATTCAAAAACCACCGACGACAGCCGCCACACCTTGAAGTAATCACCTGATCCAAACACCGACTGGACACAACATGACCAAAATCACCCTCGCCACCGTGACCGGCTGTGCGCTCCAACACAAAGACAGCTTGGTCAAAACCGGCAAACTCCAGGCCGTCTGGAGCGCCGTCAAGCCTGCCAGCATCGAAGCCGTTAATGGCAAAAAGGGCAAGGAATGGAAAGTGACGTTCAAGGACGCCACCGCCAAAGACAAATCCAAGAAGACGCTCTACATGTTCTTCACCTTGCCGGGCAACCTCATCGCGGCCAATTTCACGGGTCAATAAAGCTTGTAAAAGGTTCGTCAGGCCAACGCGCAAGGCAACCTGCGGCTCATGAAAAGGGCTATTTGATAGCAAATTTATCAATTGCTGTCATTCAGTCTTATTGAGGATAGTGCGCCATGTCAGCGGTCACCGTCAGAAACCTGTCCGAAGCCACACACCGCGCCCTCAAACTGCGCGCAGCACAACATGGCCGCAGCACCGAGGCCGAGATTCGCCTGATTCTGGAAAATGCCGTGGCCCCCAAAATCGGCATGGGTTCTGCCTTGGTGGCCATCGGGCAAAAGTGGGGGGGGATCGAGCTGCACTTCGTACGCGACAAGCGCCCCGCAGAAACCGCGAGCTTTGAATGATCATCCTCGACACCAACCTGGTGTCCGAACCGCTCAAGCCCTTGCCGCATCCGGGTGTCGTCGATCGGCTCAATGCGCAAGAGCCAGCGAGCTTGTTTATCACCAGCATCAACTTAACCGAACTTTTGGCAGGCATTGCAACCCTGCCCCAAGTCAAACGGCGGGATGCATTGGGGCAAGCCTTGACCAGCCATCTGACGGCGCTCTTTGAAGACCGGATGCTGAACTTCGACACCCGTGCCGCGCAAAGCTTTGCAGCCTGCTTGGCCGGGGCCCAGGCCCAGGGCAATCCCATAGGTTTTACCGACTTTGTCATTGCAGCGGTTGCCAAAACCAAGGGTTTTATCGCGGCCACCCGCAACGTGCGGGACTTCCTGGGCACGGGCGTTCAAGTCGTCAACCCTTGGGCATTGAACTGATTCGCCCTGATAAGGCCGCCAACCATGGCCCACACAACACCTTGACAGTCCCAACCCTTGACGTACACTATTTTCGTGCCGCACTAATTTAGCAATTGATCCAGGAGCAGCCATGGCCAGCCTCACTTCCCCCCCCAGCGTCAAAATCATCGGTGCCAATGGCCAGATTTCTTTGGGCAAGCAGTTTGCGGGCCGTCAGGTTTTGGTCGAAGAAAAAGAAGCCGGAGTTTGGCTGATTCGCACCGCAACGGTCATTCCAGACAACGAACGTTGGTTGCACGAGACGCAAGCCGCGTCCGATCTGTCCAAGGCATTGGCTTGGTCTGCACAAAACCCTGCCTCAAACGCACAGACCGACGCCCTTTTGTCTTCTGTTTTGTCGTCCCCATCACCCAGCGAGTGATGGAGATGGGCGCGAACGACCACCCCATTCGACTGGATTTGAACAACCCGGTGTTTCAGGAAAACCTGTTCGGTTTACAGAAACCGGAGCGCCATGCAGCCATCGACACCCTGAGGAAAATCCGGCAAATGAGCTGGAACCAGCTTTACCGCGACAACGGCCTCAAGTGGGAAAAGATCGCGAGTGTCAAACCACCGCCAGGCATTGACGCCATCTATTCAATGCGCATCACCCAAAGCCGCCGATGCACAGCCCACCGTGACGGTGATTTCCTGCGGCTCTTGACGCTGTCTCCCGACCACGACAGCACCTACGGGCGCAAGTAAAGCCGCTTGCTGTGCTGACGCACAGGCTGCGCAATCATTTGGCCAGTCTGAGGCACCCAAGAAAGCCTGTAACGAACTGCCCGACAATCACCCCTTTGCTCCTTTCCCTTTCAGCAGCGGTTTTCTATGGCGATTCAATGGTTCCCCGGACACATGCACCTCACGCGCAAGGCGATTGGGGAGCGCATCAAAGAGATTGATGTCGTCATCGAAATGCTCGACGCCCGCCTGCCCGGCTCCAGCGCCAACCCCATGCTGGCCGAGCTGATCAAGGGCAAACCCGCCCTCAAGATCCTGAGCAAGCAAGACCTGGCCGACCCGGCCCGCACCACGCAATGGCTGGCCCACTACAACGCCCTACCCGGCGTGCGCGCCATTGGCCTGGACACCAGCATGACGCAGCCCGCCAAGGCGCTGATCGAAGCCTGCCAGCAGCTGGCCCCCAACCGGGGCGGCATGGTCAAACCCATGCGCGTGCTGATCTGCGGCATCCCCAACGTGGGTAAATCCACGCTGATCAACACACTCAAGGGCAAACGCGCCGCCAAGACCGGTGACGAAGCCGGTGTGACCAAGCAGGAAGCGCGCATCGCCCTGGCCGACGACTTTTATTTGTACGACACGCCCGGCGTGCTGTGGCCGCGCATCATCGTCGAGCAAAGCGGGTTCAACCTGGCCGTCAGCGGGGCGATCGGCGTGAACGCTTTTGACGAGGAAGTGGTGGCACTGGAGTTGCTCAATTACCTGATCCCCCACTACCCGCAAGCCCTGACCGACCGCTACAAGATCGCCGACGTGGCCAGCCACACCGACGAAACCCTGCTCGAAGCCATTGGCCGCGTGCGCGGCGCCATGCAAAGCGGCGGGCGCATCAACACCACCAAGGCCGCGCACATCGTGATCCACGACTTCCGCTCGGCGGCGCTGGGCCGCATCACCCTGGAAACGCCCGAGCAATTTGCCCAGTGGCTGGCCGAAGGCAAAAAGGCCGATGCCGAGCGCGCCGTGCGCAAAGAGGCCATCGACAAGGCCAAGAAGTCACCCCGCAAATGAAGTGCCGGGTTTGCGCCCCGCAAGCGTTACTTGCGCCTCATGGATGCGGCCCCAAGAAGCCTTCAGTGAACAAAAATGTGGTGCGTCGGCGGCATCAAAGCCGACATGGCGCCTGCGCTTTAGCGAGTTCGGGGCAGCGATGTCGGACCTGAAGGTACTGGCCTGTGGGTTGACGGTGAAAAAAATGGCAAGCGTCAGCGTTCCGATCATCAGAGCTCAATCAGAGCTCAAAGCCAGCAGGGCACAGGCCATCTTGGCGCCATGGCTTGCGCAAGGCGATAAAGTCCACGCTTGATGACACGGACTTTGCAACACCCTCATGAACACCCGCCTCGCCACGCCCGACAAAGACGCCATCGCCCTGCTCCCACCGTTTGAACGGCTGGGCCTGGACCGCATCACCCTGGTCAGCAATGCCACCCAAGCTCGTCAAGCCCACAGCCATCTGACACAAGCGAGCGCCTGGGGTTTTGACACCGAATCCAAACCCACGTTTCGGGTGGGCGAGGCCTCTGACGGCCCGCACATTCTTCAACTGTCCACCGCTGAGCGAGCCTGGGTCTTTCAGCTGCACGAGCCCGAATGCCGCGCCGTGGCCGCCGACTTGATGGCGCTGGGCGGCATTGCCAAAGCCGGTTTTGGCCTGGGCGACGACCGCAAACGCATCATCCACAAATTGGGGATAGAGCCCCAAGGCATTCTGGAACTCAACACCGTATTCCATCAACGCGGCTATCGCAAAGACATGGGCGTCAAAGGCGCCGTGGCCGTGTTGTTCAACCAACGCTTCATCAAGTCCAAAAAAGCCGCCACCAGCAACTGGGCCAATGCCCACCTCAGCGAAGCGCAACTGGTCTATGCCGCCAATGACGCCTATGCGGCGTTCCGGGTCTGGGAGGCGCTGGGGCTTGCGCTCACGGTCAGGCATCCATCCCGCAGCACCGAATGATGAAGTGAAGAACTGCCTTGAGCGAGCGCAGCTGCTGGTTTGCCGCGTCGCGGGCTCCTCGCAATGACCTCAAGATAGATGCACGGAACGCCAACGCCATAGCCGCCACCGCCGATGGCCGTTCAGGCTTCGGGCAATGAATTCTTGTCTAACCAAGACCGAAGCCGCTCAACGCCCTGCGCCAGCCGCGCCAAATCCTGAGACGCAAAGCACCAGCGCAGCCAGCCTGCCGCCTCGGGGGCAAAGGCTTCGCCGGGGGCCAGGCCCAGACCGGCTTCGGCCACCAGCCGTTTGGCAGTCGCCACCGAGTCGGGGTGCCCTTCAAGCCGGAAAAACGCGTACATGCCGCCTTTGGCCGGGGCCACTTGCACGCCGGGCACGGCTTGCAAAAGCGGCAACAGGGTGTCGCGGCAGGCTTTGAGGTGCGCCACCACGCGGGGCGTGATGTCGGCGGTGTTTTGCAAAGCGGCCACGCCCGCCCGTTGGGTGAAGACCGAGGCGCATGAGGTGTTGAACTCGATCAGCTTGCCCATGTGGGGCGTCATGGCAGGCGGCATGACCAACCAGCCCAGGCGCCAGCCGGTCATCAAAAAGCTCTTTGAAAAGCTGTGCACCACGACCAGGCGGTCGTCGGGCTCGGCCACGTCCAGAAAGGAAGGCGCGCAGCCGTTGGGGGTGTCGGTTTCGTAGTACAGGCGTTCGTACACCTCGTCGGCCAGCACCCAGGTGCCGGTGCTGCGGCAGTGGGCCAGGATTTCGGCCTGCTCGGCGCGGCTCAAGGTCCAGCCCGTCGGGTTGTTGGGCGAGTTGACGATCAGCATGCGCGTGGCAGGCGTGATGGCAGCTTTGAGCGCGGCCATGTCGAGCTGCCACTGGCCAGCCACGGGGCGCAATGACACGCACTTCAAATTCGCCCCCATCACCAGCGCCTGCGCCGTCAAGTTGGGCCAGACGGGCGTGACCGCGACCACCTCGTCGCCCGCGTCGATCAAGGCTTGCGCGGCCAGCATCAGGGCGTTGACGCCACCCGAGGTGATGGCCAGCCGGTCCACGCCTATCGGGCCATGCAGGGCCGACATGTAGTCGGCCACGGCCTGGCGCAGCTCGAGCAGGCCCAGGTTGTGCGAATAAAAGGTCTCGCCGCGCTGCATGGAGTCGATGGCGGCCTGACGCACCACATCGGGCGTGACTTCATCAGATTCGCCAAACCAGAAAGCCAGCACATCGGGACGGCCCATGCCCGCGTTGGCCACTTCGCGGATGCGGGACTCTTCCAGATCGAGCACGGTCTGGCGCATGAAAGGGGTGAGAAAGGGGGTGGAGGGGGTGTTCATGCGGGCATCGTAAAGGCAAGCCAAAGTCGGGGCTGTCACGGGCTTGCACAAGTTGAAGGCTTGCATATGATGGACAACAAAAAATCACACACAGGGAGACCCGCATGACAAAGCAGCTGATTCTGGTCGGCTTGATCGCTTGGGTGATGGGCGGCACCAGCCTCGCAGCGGCCCCCAGCGACAACTTCACCGCCACCGCTGGCGCTGTCCCCGAAAAAGCCAAAAAGGCCAAAAAAGCCCGAGCCCCCAAGCCCCAAAAAGACAAGGGCTATGGCGAAAACAAGGCCGAACGCGACAAACGCCTGTTGCGCGAATGCCGCGGCAAGCCCAATGCGGGGGCTTGTGAGGGGTATGCGGGCTGACACGGTCTGTGGGGTGGATCGCTGAGGTCAACTGACATGTCGGGGTCTTCGACCGCCGACCTGCGAGTGACCGGGCTGTTCCGTAGGTCGGTACTCGAAGAGTCCGACGTTGCTGGATCAAGCAACTCAGCAGAAACCAAATCGGGTGCCCTGGCTCAAGGGTCAATGTCGGGGTCTTCGACCGCCGACCTGCGAGAGTCCGCAGGTGTATGGCACGCAAACTACCGCTCTGCCCCGCCCCACCACTGCCGCAATCCGCTGACGCGCACGCTGGGGCGGGCGATGGCGGCGTGGAGCAGCCCCTCCTGGGCTTCGATGAGGGTGAATTTTTCTCGGGCGCGGGTGATGCCGGTGTAAACCAGTTCGCGCGAGAGCAGTTCGGCAGCGCCGGGCGGCAGGACCAGGGCGGTGTGTTCAAACTCCGAGCCCTGGCTTTTGTGCACCGTCATGACAAAGGCCGTTTCGGCATGGGCCAGACGCGCCACGCTGACCGAGCGCAGTTGCTCGCCGTCGAGAAACCAGGCTTTGGGCACTTTGTGCAGGTTGGGCAAAACGACGCCCACATCGCCATTGAAGACGCCCAGTTGCGTGTCATTGCGCGTGACCATGATCGGACGGCCGGTGAACCATTCGCCCTGGGGCTGCAGCCAGCCTGCATCGGCCAAGGCTTTTTGCACGGCGGCATTGAGTGCGGCGGTGCCCCACTCGCCCTGGTGCACCGCGCACAGAATGCGAAAGCGGTCAAAGCTTTTGAGCACTTGTTTGACCCAGGCCTCGTGCGCGGCCAAATCGCCTGCCGCGGGTGGATCGTTGACGCATGTCAGGTAGTCGGCATACGAAGCGCCGCCGATCGCCCGAGCGCCTTGCCCGGTGGCCAGATCACACACCGCTTGGGGGCTTTCAGGCTGCCAGGCGGTCAAGGCCTTGCCGGGCAGCGCAAAGGCTTGCTGCACTTGGGCCGCATCGCCTGCGTTGACCGCCAGGGCCAGCTGGCCAATGGGGCCGTCAAAGCGGCGGCTTTTGCGCAGCATCACGGTTTGCTGGGCCAAGGCGGGCAGCGCGGGCGCGGCCGATGCGTGAAAACACGCGGCCAGCGTTTGCCCGGCCACCTCTTGCGCAAAGCGCAAGGTGTCATCGGTGTAGCCGCCTTGGGCAGCGTCGCGGCAGACATCGCCCAGCACCGCACCGGCTTCGACCGAGGCCAGCTGGTCTTTGTCGCCCAGCAGCACCAGGCGGGCAGTGGGCGGCAGCGCTTGCAGCAAGGCGTCCATCATTTCCAGATGCACCATGGAGGCTTCGTCCACGATCAGCACGTCCACGTCGAGCAGATGGGCGGCGTGGTACTGGAATTGGCGCGTATCGGGACGCGCCCCCAACAGCGAATGCAGGGTGCGGGCCGCGCCGATGCGCTGGATCAGGGTGTCCAGATCGAGCGTGGCACCGGCCTGCCCGGTGGCCTGCGCCTTGAGCGCCTGGAGTGAGCCGTCAATCGATTGTTTGAGTCGCGCAGCGGCCTTGCCCGTGGGCGCGGCCAGGGCCACGCGCAAGGGACTGGCACCTTCATGCAGCGCCAAAAGCAGTGCCAGCAAACGTGCGGCGGTGTAGGTTTTGCCCGTGCCAGGGCCACCGGTGATGACCGACAGCCGCGCCCGCAGGGCCACGGCGCAGGCGAGTTTTTGCCAGTCGGTGGCATCCTCAGGCGAGCCCCCCGTGCGGGGCGCAGTCACAAAAAACCGGTCCAGCCATTCGCGGGCCTGGGCCGTGGGCACGTCCACCGCACTTTGGGCCCGTTGCAAGAGGGTTTGGCCCACACGTTCTTCGTAAGCTTGGTAGCGACGCAAATACAGCAAGGGCGCATCAGCAGCGCCGCCCAGCACCAAGGGCTGGCCCGCATCGGGGGCGCTGGCATCGAGCAAACAAGCGGGTGCCGCACGCAAGGCGGCCAGCCAGCCTGCCCGATCTGAGGGCAAATGTGCCCACAGTGCCAGCAAGCCTTGCGGGCCATGCACCGCATCAGCGGGCCAGGCCAGCAAGGTCACGGGAGGCGTGAGCAAGTCGTTGACCGACAGGCAGGTGTGGCCCCGGCCTTCCATCTGGGCCAGCACGGCAGCGGCCACCAGCAGCGCGGGCGGTGCGTCGGGCTGCAGCCGCAGCAATTGCGCAGCCAGGGCGCTGTCCAGGCGGCGCAGCCAGCCCAACTCGGACCAGCCGTGCAGCCAGTTCAGGGTTTGCTCGGCGTTCAAACCACCAACGGGCAGGTCGTTGAGCCAATCCATCTGGGCGGCTTTTTGCGCCGAGGTATGCGCTTGGTGCGCCTGCTGCGCCGGATTGAGCAGGTTTTGTCGCAAGCTCATGCGCTCATCTCCTGTGAACCATTCTTCAGACCCTTTAATGTCGCGACCCAGTCTTTGTAGGAGCCAGCCCTGCTCGTAAAAGAACCCAGGCGGTCCGCAGGCCATCGCTTGCAGGGCAAGCTCCTACAGAAAACCCCTGCATCAGTGGATTGCGGGTGATCAGCCGCAGCCTGATCTTTGTAGGCGCCAGCCCTGCTGGCGATAGAACCCAGGTGGTCCACAGGCCATCGCATGCAGGGCAAGCTCCTGCAGAACAAAGCAGCAAGCGCATCACCCTGCTGCACAACAAGGTCAACCATCACAGTACCTCATTCACTTGCGATACGTTGTCGGACGATGGGTCCGCCCCCAGCATCGCGTCCAGGCTGTCCATCAGGGCGACGGGGGCGGGCAAAGTGCAGCAGCCTGCGGCGGGGCCGTCGATGCCGCGCAGGAACAGATAGACCGCGCCGCCCAGTTGCTGCGCCGGGTCGTAGGCCGCGCCCAAACGCGCGCGCAGCAGGCGGTGCAGGGCCAGCATGTAGAGCGCGGCTTGCACCTCGTAGCGGTGGTGGGCCATGGCCTTGTCCAAGGCTTGCGAACTGTAGGCGGCATCATCTGGCCCCAGGTGGTTGGACTTGTAATCCAGCACCCAATAGCGGCCCTGGTGCTCGAACACCAAATCGGCAAAGCCCATGAGCATGCCGTGCAGCTGGGCATCGGGCAGTTGGGGGCGGCTCACGCCGGGCAGCAGGTGCTCACGGCACAGGGCGTCCACTTCCTGGGCGTGCAGACGCTGTGCGGGCAACCAGAACTCCATCTCGGGCAACAAAGTCCCAAGCGCATTGAGCGGCGCGTCCGGCCCGCGCAATGGCTGGGCCACCACGCGGGACAGCCACTGCACCACCTCGCCCGCTTGCGCCGAGTAGCCCGCCCGTTCGCAGCGCTTGGCCAGGCGCTGGGCCAAGGGGGTGCCCGGCTGCAGGGCAAATCCGTCTGCGGCCAGCCACTCCAGCTGGTCGTGCAAAAAGTTGCCCGCGCTGGGGCCTCGGGCAAAGCTGTGCCAAGGCGACACAGACAAGGGCTCGGAGGGCGCCGCCGCCGGGGTGCCTGCCAGACTGACACTCAACGCTGTCAGCGCCTGCGCCGCGCCCTCCTCTGGCGGTTCGTCATCGGCCGGGCGCGGCGTCGTCATGTTCGAAGCTGTTTGCAGCACGGGTTGCGAAGACAAGTCACGCGCCAGGCGCGAAAAGCTGGCAATCGTCCAGCTCTTGTCGATGCGGGCGGTGCTGTGCAACGCCTCTTGCAAGGCCGACTGCTGTGCAGGCCGCTGCCAGCGGGTCAAGGGCACATCGCTTGGGGCCAGCGTCAACTGCACCGACAAAGCCGCGCCCTGGGCGTTGGTCTGCAGCGCCTGTAGTTTGGGTAGCCATTGCGCTGAATCCCATGGCTGACCAGCTCCCAGCAAATGGCCGGGGGCACTGTCGTGGTTGACACAGGCCTTGCCGTTGCCGCGCTTGACCGCGCTCCAACCCACCCACAGGGCGTGCCGCGCACGGGTCAAGGCCACGTACCACAGGCGCAGGTCTTCGCGCAGCCGGTCCAGGTCTGCGCCTTTGGCGTCCTGCTTGTCAAACGCCAGCGTCCAGCGGCGCTCGCCCTGCGCGTCATTGACTTGCAGCACGGCGGCCTTGTCGGCCGTGACCACGCGGTGGCTGTGCGCAAAGGGCAGGCACACCACCGGGTATTCCAGGCCCTTGCTCTTGTGGATGGTGATGACCTTGACCAGGTCTTCATCGCTTTCCAATCGCACGGTCTGCTCTTCGTTCTCACCTGCACTGCCGTCCATCGCTTCGTCAATCTGCTGGCTCAACCAGCGGATCAGGGCCTGTTCGCCGTCCAGCTGGTGGCTGGCGGTTTGCAGCAGTTCGGCCAGGTGCAAGACATTGGTCAGGCGGCGTTCGCCATCGGCCTGCCCGCGCCAGCGCCCGGCCAGCTGCAAGACATGCAACGACTGGCGCAGCATGGCCAGAACGCCCTGGTTTTGCCAGGTCTGGCGCAGCTCGCGCATCTGCTCGGCGCGCTGGTCCAGCAGCTCGTCTTGGGTGGCCAAGTCATGCAGCTCGACCAAAGACAAACCCACAGTGCGCGTGCCCAAGGCAGCGCGCACGCGGCGCATGTCTTGCGGTTCGGCCACGCCGCGCAGCCACAGGCACAGGTCTTGCGCTTCGTCGCTGGCAAACACCGAATCGCGGTCCGACAAATACACCGAGGCCACACCGCGCCAACGCAGCGCATCGCGCACGGCGGCGGCCTCCACGCCGGTGCGCACCAGCACCGCAATGTCTTTGGGCTTGAGCGCGGTGTCGCCTTTTTGTGAATCGACAAAGCGCGCCTGCGGGTCACTGAGCCAGGCCACGATCTTCTCGGCGCACAAGGCCGACAAATGCGCACGCGCATCGCGCTGGCTGCGTAGCGTGTCGTCGTGCACCACGGTCATGGCCGGGATGGGGCCAGTGCTGTCGGTCAGCACTTCGGCGCGGCCCTTGGCGTCCACACTCTGGAAAGGCAAGGGGTCTTCATCGCCTTGGCGGTAACCGAAGGCGTCTTGCGGGATGTTGAACCAGCGGTTGACCACATCGACCACCGCCACGGTGGACCGGAAATTGGTGCCCAGCACATGGTGACGGCCCGCCGTGGCGCGGCGCGCGGCCAGATAGCTCTGGATGTCCGCCCCGCGAAAGCCATAAATCGACTGCTTGGGGTCACCGATCAAGAGCAGCGCAATGTCTTGCCGGTTGTCCGCCGTGCGGTAGATGCGGTCAAAGATGCGGAACTGCAGCGGCGAGGTGTCCTGAAACTCGTCGATCAGGGCCACCGGAAACTGCTCGCGCAGGCGCTGGGCCAGGCGCTCGCCCGCTTGCGGGTCGGCCAGCGCCACATCCAGGCGCTGCAGCATGTCGGCAAAGCCAAACAGACCGCTGCGGCGTTTGAGCTCGGCCATGCGCTGCTGCACATGCTGGCGAGCGTGCAGGCGGGCGGCCTGCGCCGGGTCGGGCAAGGCCAGTAAGGCCGCTTGCAAGTCGGCATAGGCCTGGCTTTCGGGCGGCCAATCCACGGGTGCTTCGCCAGGCTTGCGGCAAGCGAGCAGCCCTTCGGGCGTGAAGCGGTCCCAGCCGGCTTTCATATCGGCTTGCAAGGCCTGCGCATCGGCCGGGCCTTGCGACCAGGCCTTGAGCACGCCCAGCCACTCGGCGCATTTTTTGTACGTCAGCTTGCGGACATCCCAGCTGGACTTGTGGTGTTCCAGTTGCGCCTCGATCCAGCCCAGCAAGTCGTCGGCCCGCTCGACCCAGCCTTGCTTGAGTGCTTGCAACTGCGTTTGGCGGGCATCAAGCGCTGCCGACAGCACCTGGCCCAGTGTGCCCGGCTCGGCATCGGCCAGCGGCACGCCCATCAGGGCGCGCATGTCGGCTTCGAGCGTGTCCACATCGCGCCAGATGCCCTGCACCTGCGCCACCAAGTTGGGGGGCATGGGGTACAGCTGCTGGCGCCAATAGTCCTGCACGGCGTCCATGCGCAAGGCGGCTTCGTCGCCCACCAGGTTTTCTTCAAACAGGTTGCCGCTGTCAAAGGCGTGCTCGCGCAGCATGCGCTGGCACCAGGCGTCGATGGTGTAGACGGCCGCATCGTCCATGGCCTGCGCGGCCAAGGCCAGGCGGTAAGCGGCCTGCTCGCGCAGTGGGCCCTCGGGGTATTCGTTTTTCAGTTCAATCAGGAAAGCATCGTCCGTCTGGGCGATGCCGCGAAACACCTGTGCGGCTTCGGTCAGGCGGGCGCGGATGCGGTCGGACAGCTCGCGCGTGGCGGCACGGGTGAAGGTCATCACCAGCACGTCTTGCGGCAGCATGGGTCGCACGGGCGCGGTACCCCCTTCTGCGCCATCTGTTGCCTGTGTGCCGTGGCCCAGCACCAGGCGCACATAGAGCGCGGCAATCGTCCAGGTCTTGCCGGTGCCTGCGCTGGCTTCGATCAGGTGGCTGCCGCGCAGCGGAAAGCGGTTTGCATTCAGGGCGTGTGCGCTGCTCATGCCAGCACCTCCTGGGTATCTGTATCAGCAGGCGCATCGGGCAAAGCCTCGACCACGGTTTGGGCGGCCCAGGCTTTCAGGGGCGCATAAACCGCCTCGGCCAGGCGTTCAAACGCGCCCGTGGCCAGCAAACTGTCGAGCGTGGGATAGGTCCGCGCCAGCGCCGGGTCAAGGCTGACTTCGGCACGCTGGTGGCTGCTGCCTTCGTACAGGTCGAGCAGCGCGTTGGCCTTGTCTTTTTTCTCCAGCCATTTCAGGGCCAGCGCAGGCGGCAAGGGCAGCGGCCAGCGCATGCCTTCGACCCAGGTGTCCAGCAGCACCTGCAACTGGGCGCGGGCCGCTTCGGGGTCTTGCGGCGGAACACGCACCACGGCGTTGCGGCCCACCACCACGCAGGGCAGCGGCTGGCCCATGGCCGCAGCAGCCAGCGAGGTGAGCCACACATCGATCAATTTGTCGGGCAAGGCCAGGGCTCCCCCGCCATCTTTGATGCGAGCGATGCTGCTGGCGCGCAGGGTCAGGGCCACTTGTTCACCTTCACCTGCCAATAAGCCACCCAGCGCGTCTTGCAAATGCACATGCGCGTGCGGCAAATCAACCAGCACGCGCGGTGCCGCATCGGGGCAGCCCTCGCGCTCACGCAGGGCGGCGGTCAGCAGGGTCTGCAGGCTGTGCGAGAGTTTTTGGGCTTCGAGCAGGCCCACGCCCGCCAAAGGCAAGGCCCCGGCTTTGCGCAGGCGTTGCACCGCATGCTGCACATGCAAGGGCAATTGCGCGTTGGCCAGATCCACCGGCAGATGCTGCAGTCCGTGGTCGAGCAACTGGTACAGGTCCAGCCCGGCCAGGCCAAACAGCTCTTCGTCGTGCAGTTCGCTGCGTTCGTCTTCCAGATGTACCTGCAGGCGTTCACGGAAAAACGCGCCCACCGGCCTGCGCAGGAAGCGGGCCAGTTGGGCGAGCGAGATGACGGGCATGCCCTGGGCTGCATCGAGTGGTGGCAGCAGGACTGGAAACTTGGCATCAACCGCCCCCCTGTAGGCGCTTGCCCTGCAAGCGATGGACGGCTCGTGGCCGTCAAACGCCCCATCGCCAGCAGGGCTGGCTCCTACGGGAGAATGGCTGGCGATTTGTGCGGCCCGCCACTCTTTGGCATACGTGCGCAAGCCGCTGCCCGCTTCAAAATAAGCCCGGCTGAAGGGCTGCAACGGGTGCACCGTGGTCAGGCGCTCTGCGGTGCCCGTTCCCCACAGCGCGTCAATCTCGTCGCGCAGCTGAGACACCAGCACCGAAGGCGGTTGTTCGCTGTTGTCGCGCACACTGCGGCCGCTCCAGCTGACGTAGAGCGTGCGGCGGGCCGACAGCAGGGCTTCGAGCATGAGCTGGCGGTCGTCGTCGCGGCGCGAACGGTCACCTGGGCGGCTCATGCCGGGCAGGCCCAGCAGGTCGAAGTCGGCACGCGGACTGCGGCGCGGGTAGTCGCCATCGTTCATGCCCAGCAGGCACACCATCTGAAAAGGAATGGCGCGCATGGGCATGAGGGTGCAAAAAGTCACGCCCCCGGCCCGAAAGCGCTGCTCCAGCTTGGGCACTTTCAGGGCTTCGAGCCAGGCCGAGCGGGCCACAGCCAGCGGCACAGCCTGCTCAAAAGTGGCCTGATCGGCAGCTTTGACCCAGTCGTTCAAGGCCATGTCAAGCGCTGACAAGGCGTTGCGGTCAGCGTCGCCCTGGGCCTTGAACACCGCCGCCAGCATGGCCCGGCCGCGTTCGGCCCATTGGGCGGGCGTGGCCGGTGTGGCGCTGGTTTGCCACCAGTCGATCAAGGCTTGCAGCAGGTGCGCCAGCGCACCCGCCAATTCAGCATCGAGCCCGCCAACTTCGGCATAAGGGTCCATGCCCGCTGCGCCTGGCGGCATGGGGTCGGCGCCGCAGGCATAGCCCATGAGCATGCGCTGCACGCCAAACAGGGCCGAATTGTCTTCACCGCAGGCGGCCAGGCCCAGGCCCTGTCGGTGCCCGCCCGACAAGCCCCAGCGGATGCCCGAGCCCGCCATCCAGCGCGTGAGCGTGGGCAATTGTTCGGGCTGGATGCCAAAACGCGCCGCCAGCGCAGGCACTTCAAGCAGCTCCACCAGCTCGCTCATGCGGCCACGCTGCTGGGGCAAGGCCAGCAGCCATTCCAGCGCATGGATCAAGGGGCTGGTGGCCTGGGCGCCCAGGTCGGCAATGTCGTGCGGAATAAAACGGGCGTCACTGCGTTTGTATTGGCCAAAGACCGCACGAATGGCCGGGGCCATGGTTTCGATGTCGGGCACCATGACCACCACATCGCGGGGCGACAGGTCGGGCTGTTCGTGGAACCACTGCAGCAGCTGGTCGTGCAGCACTTCCAGCTCGCGCACCGGGCTGTGCGCCACTTTGAACACCACGGATTGGTCATCTGCTTGCAAGGGCGCATCCACCGGGTCTTGGGCAGACTTCAGATCACGGATGCGGTTTTGCAGTTGCGTCAGCAGCCGCGTGCCGTCGGCCCCGGGCGCGTCGTCAAACAGGTCCAGGCGCTGGCCCGGCATGCAGGCCTGCGCAGCCTGCACATCATCAAACGCATCCAGCTGCCGAATGAAGTCTCGCCCTTGCCGCCCCCACGCGGCCAGCAAGGCCGGCGCGTGCAAATGCATCTGCTCATACGGCGTGTCCGACAGGTCTTGGTCACCCTTGTAGGCGTGACGCCGCCGCTCGGTCTTGAGGGCGTCGCGCCCGTCCATGATGTCGCCCCAGTGGTACTGACAGGGGTTGGGCACGGCCAGCAGCACCTGGCTGTGCCTAGCCAAGGCGGCCAGAATGTCCAGCAGTTGGCCGGGCATGTGGCTCATGCCAAACACTGAAACACGCCGCGCCACCGGGCTGGCCAGGGCCTGGCCAGATTGGAGGTGGGCCACGGCCCGCACATGCAAGGCGGGCCGGGTGGCTTGTTTTTCAGCGTCTGACAGGGTGGCCAGCACGCACCGCCAAAGTTCGGCTTGCCACAGCTGGTCTGGCGGCAGCTGACCTGCGGCAGCACCGGGCAAGACGGCCTGCCCGGGCTGTTTGCGCAGCACATTGCGCCCGGCGGCCCAGTCTTCGAGCCAGTCGGGGCGGTAAATCTGATACTGGTCAAACAAGTCGGCCAGGCGGCTGGCCAGTTGCAGCAGGCGGTCGGGTTCATCGCCCTGCAAAAAACCGGCCACGGGCTTGAACACCTCCTGCCCCACGCAGCTGGGCAACAAGGCCATCAAGCGCCAGGTCATGGGCAATTTGTCGAGCGGCGAATCAGGCGGCACGTTCTGAACACCCAGCACCTGCCGGTAGGTGCGCCACAAAAAGCGCGAGGGCAACTCCACCTTGGTGGCCGCGCACACCCCACCTTGCTGTGCCAGCGCCATCTTGATCCACTCGGCCATGCCGTTGCTTTGCACCAGCACCACCTCTTGCTCCAGCGGCGCCAAAGGCTGACGCACCAGCCAACCCGACAAAGTCTCGGCCAACACTTCAGAGCGGTGGCTGTGCAAAGCCAAAAATCCGGGGGGAATCAAGGAATCGGTCATGCAATCAGTCATGCAAACGGGCGGGGGCATCAAAGGAAAGCAAGAAGAATAGCCGCAATAAGGCTCAGGTCTTCGTTGGCGGCAACCGAGCCGACTTGGGGCTGTGCCGAAGCGGGCAAACGTCGGACCTGAAGGTACCGACCTACGGGAGCCGCGACTTCTTAGGCCTTGGGTTCGATCACCTCTGTGGCGCTGCGAAAGGCATCGATGGCGGTGGGAAAGCCGCAATACACGGTGGCGTGCAGCATCAATTCACGAATTTCTTCGGGCGTGACGCCGTTGTTCAAGGCGCCGCGCACATGGGCCTTGAGTTCCTGCTGCTTGCCCAGCGCGGTGAGCATGGCCACGGTGATGAGGCTGCGGGTTTTCAGATCCAGCCCTGGGCGCTGCCAGACGTTGCCCCAGGCGTTGCGGGTGATGAATTCCTGCATGGGTTCGGTGAAGTCGGTGGCCCCTGCCAAAGCACGGTCCACATAGTCCGGCCCCATGACCTGGCTGCGGGTGGTCAGGCCAGCTTGAAAAGCGGCGTCGTCAGGACGGGCATCGCGGGCTTGTTGAGTGGGGGAATGTGTGGATGAATGTTGGGGTGTTGGGGACATGACAGGCTCCTGAAATATCTGTGAGCATAATCAAAAGCAAGCCCCCCCCCAACTGGAGACCCCCATGAGCACTCGCTACCCTGCCCCCGACATCCATGACTTGCCCGATGACATCAAAGCCAAGGTGCTGGAGGTGCAGGAAAAAGCCGGTTTTGTGCCCAACGTCTTTTTGGCTTTTGCCCGCCGCCCGGCCGAATGGCGGGCCTTTTTTGCCTACCACGATGCCCTGATGGTGCCCGAGTCGGTCGGGCGCGAGAGTGGCCTCTCCAAAGGCGAGCGCGAGATGATCGTGACCACCACCAGCGCGGCCAACCACTGCCTGTATTGCGTGGTGGCTCATGGCGCGATTTTGCGCATCTATGAAAAGAAACCGCTGGTGGCCGATCAGGTGGCCATCAATTACCGCAAGGCCGACATCAGCCCGCGCCAGCGCGCCATGCTCGACTTTGCGATGAAGGTCTGCCAGCACTCCGACGAGGTGGAAGACGCCGACTTTGCCGCCTTGCACGCGCATGGCTTCAATGACGAGGACATCTGGGACATCGCGGCTATCACGGCTTTCTTTGGACTGAGCAACCGCATGGCCAGCTTCAGCGGCATGATGCCCAATCCAGAGTTTTACCTGATGGGCCGCACGCCCAAAGTCAAAAGCTGAAACCAGCCGGGCTGGCGATGCCCGGCCGCTGCCTGACTCAACGTTCGCTCAGGGATTGCGTCAGGGTTTTGAAGATGGGCTTGACCAGATAGCGCAGCACGGTGTTGGTGCCTGTTTTGAGTTCCACGGTGGCGGTCATGCCCGGCTGAATGGCCAGGTCTTTCTCGGCATTGCCACTGAAGCGTCGACCTTCGGTTTGAACCCGCACCCGGTAGTAAGGTTGTTCGCCTTGCTGCACGTTCAAATTTTCATTGAGCGTATCGGCACTGATGTACACCAGCTTGCCCGACAAGGTGCCGTAAATGGCGTAGTCGTAGGCATCAATTTTGATGGTCGCATTGAGGCCGGGCTTGATGAAGGCGATGTCAGTCGGACTGACCTTGGCTTCGATGACCAGGTCTTCTTCCAAAGGCACAATTTGCATGACCTCTTCGCCCGGACGCAGCACGCCGCCACGGGTGGTCACACGGACGTTTTTCACCACGCCGTGCATGGGCGCACGCAGCACGGTTTGATCCATCTGATCTTGCCTTTGAGCCATGACTTGCTCGATGCCTGCCAAATCCTCCTGGGCCTTGCTCAGTTCAGCCTGCGCATCCTGAAAATACTTGTTCCTTCGGTTCGTGATTTGCGCCTGGATGTCGGCCAATTGACGCTCCAGACGCAGCACATCGGTCATGCTCACATCCCCTGTTTTGAGCAAGGGTCGGGTCATGTCCAGCTCTTTTTGCGTGAGCCGCACCATGGACTGCAGGGCTTGAACTTCTTCTCGAATGGCTGATCGGCGTTTTTTGAACAACACCATCTGGGATTGCACAAACTCAGGGTACTTCAAGGTCTCGCGCGGAAACTTGGGCTCACGTCCCAATACTTCGGCCTGCAAACGTGCCACGGTCACGGTCAACGCAGCCGCTTTGGCCCGTGTTTCCAGAAAGCCCGACTCTTGGCGTGTTTTTTCCAGCTTGACCAGGACCTGGTCACGCTGCACCACATCGCCTTCTTTGACCAACAGGTCTTCAATCACACCGCCATCGAGTGACTGAATGACCTGCGAACGAGCACTGGAAATCACCGAGCCGGGCGCACGGGTGATTTGATCCACCTCGGCAAAGTAGGCCCAGGTCACAAACACGGCCATCGTCAAAGTGATCGTCCAGAACAGCCAGCGTGAACGGCGCAGGCTGCTGGACAGTTCATCCGAAGAAGAGCCAGCGTCCTGGGATTGAAGAAACCAGAAAATTTTCATGCTTTGGCCCCTCCGGGCGAGATGGCTACGGCGCTTGGCGCCGAGCGGGTGGGCGTGGGCGTGTGTTGACTCAGGCGTGTCAGAACCTCTTCACGCGGACCGTCGAGCACAATCCGGCCACGGTCCATGACCAAGATACGGTCCACATGCGGCAGCAACGCAGGCTTGTGGGTGACCACCACGATCACGGCATCCTTGGGCATTTCCTGGAACAGATGGCGCATGACCTTGATCTCAAGCTGTCCGTCCATGGACGCCGTGGGTTCATCGAGCAGCAAGACTTTGGGGCAAGCGAGCAACATGCGGGTCAGTCCAACCAATTGACGCTGCCCGCCCGACAAACCCCGGCCCCCCTCAGCAATGGTCAACTCCAGACCTTTGGGGTGATTTTGGATGGCGCTGTCGAGCCCCGTCATGGCCGCCGCGCGCAGAATTTGAGAATCACTGGGCATGGGCAAGCCCAAAGTGAGGTTGTCACGCAAAGTGCCGTTGAACAGCCGCACATCTTGAGGCAAATACCCAATGCTTTCACGCACATATTCCGGGGCCAGATGCGTCACATCCACATCATCCAAAAACAAATGCCCCGTCATGGGCTTGTAAAGACCAGAGAGCAACTTGATGAAGGTGGACTTGCCCGATCCGACTGCGCCCAATATGGCAATCCGCTCGCCAGGACGAATTTGCAAGGCAGAAATATCTACCGTGGGCGCGTCTTTGGCATAGGCAAAGCCCACTTTGTCCATGCGCAACTGCCCGTAACATTGCTCAGGCACCACCAAACGTTCTTGTGAATCCCGGTCACTGGGCATGGCCATAATGGCATTGAGTGCTTTGAGGGCCAAACGGGCATGCTCCCATTGCACGATCAGACTGGACAATTGCGCCACAGGGGTCAGGGCACGCCCTGAAATGATGGAGCAGGCAATCAAGCTGCCCATGGTCAGATTGCCAGCATTGATGGCATACGCGCCCACGGCCACCATGCCCACATAGCTGATTTGCTGAAGCGATTGGGTCACGTTGCTGGACATCGACGACATCATGCGCATCTTGAGTTCATTGGATGCCAAATGGGCTGTCATGGCCCGCCAGCGCGTCAACATCTTCCATTCAGCGTTGGCCGCCTTGACCGACTCAATGCCATCAATCGCTTCAATCAGCAAGCCGTTTTTGAGGTTGGACTCCTCCATGTGCTCTGCGGTCAGTTTTTCCATCGACCGGCGAAACGCCAAACCTGCGAGTATTGAAACTGGCACCATGACGAGTGGCACCAAGGACACAGGCCCCGCCAACAAGGCGATCACGCCAATGAACAAAAGGGCAAACGGCAAATCGGCCATGATGAACAGGCTCGAAGATGTCAAAAAGTTCCGCACCGATTCAAATTGTCGAATTTGGGAAGCAAACGTGCCCACCGTCCCCGGACGGGCATCCAGACGAATGTCCAGCGCTTTGCCAAAAAAAACAGCCGACAGTTCTTGATCAATCAGTTTGCAGGCCCTGTCCACCATGTAGGCCCGCACCTGTTTGATGATGAGTTCCAAAATGATCGAAATCACCACCCCGATGGTCAAAACCCACAGCGTCGAGTAGCCCTTGGAGGGAATGACTCGGTCATACACCTGCATCGAATACATCGCCGCAACCAGCCCCAGGGTGCTCAAAACAAAGGTCGCCGCCACGCCTTCAAAAAAAACAAATCGGTAGCGCCGGAGGCTAAAAGCAAACCACTCGGTGGCCGACATGGCCTGATGCCCCCTCTCGCCGGGCAAGGCAGGCGCTGTGGTCAATTGGTACAGCGAACCTTTTTGCGCCTCGTCGACGGTGACTGCGTAAGTTTCGCCGCTTTCATTTTGGGTGATCAAGGCACCCCGCCCAGAACGCCCCCGCACCAGCCGCACCTGCTTTTCATCGGCAGAAACCCACAGCAAGGGAAATTGGTCCGGCTGCACCTGTGCCAGACTCAATTCGGTGATTTCAGCACTGGGAAAACGTGCACGCCACCAGGCTTTCATGCGCTCGATTCTGTTCAAGGCATCGACAGACAAGCCCGAATCAGTGGACCCCATCATGCCAAAGCGGTGCACCGGTACGGCTTGGCCTTGGAGCCCGGCCAGTCTCGACAGCAAGGTGGCCAAGGCGGGGTCCAGCATGGGGGGAGCGGAGTTTTGGGGGTCAGTCATGGATCAATTGCATATTTTCTAAATGGACTAGCCCGCTGCTGAGCAACAAGCGCAGCTTGACAGCTTGCAGACCGTATTCAATTTCGCCCGCAGAATTGGCGGCCTGGGTGCTTTCGCGCAACGCATTCAATACATCGAGCCAATTTTTTCGACCAATTTGGTACTGCCGAAGATAAGAGGCAACCACCTCTTCGCTGGCCTTAACGAGCTCTTTGGATGAATTTCGCTGCAATTGCAGCGATCTCTCATCCGACAAGTTATTGCGGACCTGTTGCTCAAGCTGGCGCTCATACAAAGCTAAACCTTGGCCAGCCGTATCCATACGGGCTTTTGCAGCATCAGCCGCAGAAGCAGACGACAAGCCTGCACCAGGTGAAAAATTCATACTCAAATAAGTTTGATTACGCTCACCTCCGATCGCGTAACCTGAGCCGCCTAATGCCTGGCGGTTGACAAGATACACACCGGGCCGACTTGTTGATTTTGCGATCTGAATTTGGGCTTCTGCCACATCGACCAGAGCACGAAGTCGACTCAATTCGCCAGAAAACGATTTGGATGATTCCACCCACTGCTCATCAGGCCAAGTGACCAATTCCAATTCCCTGGGCAACTGAGGGATTCCGGAGTCCGGCCCCACCAGCTGATTCAAAGTCAATAACGCCGTCTGCAAAGACCGCTCGACTTGCATACGATCACTGCTGGACTGCTGTTTGCGCGCTTTGGCCAAAATGGCATCGGCCACAGGGCTGATCTGCGTCTTCACTCGTCGACCAATCAAATCCACCAACTTTTGATGTTCAGACTCGTTTTTTTGCGCCAGCACCAAACGCTCTCTAAGGCGTAGTACTTCAAAAAAAGCCGACCCAGTCTGTTGCAACAATGACTGCCGCGTTTCCAGAAGCGCCGCCTCAGCCTGACGAACGGTAGCTTGTGCCACTTGGATTTGAGCGTCGATTCGGCCGCCTTCCCACAAGGGTTGCTGAATCACAAGAGCGGCTTGCGGTTGTGCGTTTGATGAAGTTCCCTGTACGCTGAGTGAAGGAAATCTTCCCCACTTGGCTGAGTCGACTTCTTTGTTGGCCGCCTGTAATTCAGAAAGTTTTGCTTGTACAGAGGGATGTCCCTGACCCGCCATCCGCAGAGCCTCTGAGAGCTTCAACTCCCCGGCCACCGCACCTGGTCCTATCAAAGCT
Organism: Limnohabitans sp. DM1; assembly: GCF_001269385.1. Taxonomy (GTDB): domain Bacteria; phylum Pseudomonadota; class Gammaproteobacteria; order Burkholderiales; family Burkholderiaceae_C; genus Limnohabitans_A. The sequence continues at coordinate 52,067 of NZ_CXOO01000058.1, forward strand.
CCCACTGCTAGCCAGCTTGCTGAGCAAACAATCATCCAATGAAAACCATTTTTGAAGTTAATTTTTTTCATCTGATAAATTTATTGTTTAGGAAAATCAATCATGCGGATGGCATGTGCGTGAGTATGTAACTTTGGACAGTTTAATCAAATTTCAAAATCATTATTGAATTGGAACCCCGGCCATTTCGCAACGGCGACTGATGCTACTTAGACTGCCAGTAGGCTGGAAATTTGATCAATTTGCGGCGTTTGATGGGCCTGCACACATTGACTGCGCCGGGTTGGCGGTACACCCCAAGACCAAAAACAGAAACAGATGCTTGGAAACGATGCACCAAGAATTGAAGTTCAAGACCACAAACCTGAATGGCCTTGCCAGTTGGGCGGTCCGGGATGTGGTGCCTGAGGGTGTTATTCTTAAGATGCTGGGGCACCATCAATGGAAGATGCGAGCAACTCAAAAAAGGCGTTAAAACGTACGGAACCAATGTATCAACGTACGACACCACTGATCAACACCTTAACGCGCCTATTAGGCGCATTGCATGCGATGTCTTCAGCGGTCGGTTTGCGACCGCAAGTTGCCTGAACCAGGGCATTGGAGCCGCGACCTTCCGAGGTGATGAAGGTCGTTTGCAGACCATTTTCTTTCAGGTAATCACGCACTGTTTGTGCCCTCTCTTTTGCCAAGCGATTATTGACCGCTGACTCTCCAATCGGGTCTGCATAGCCAAGCACATGAATCCGCTCAACGCTGTTGTAGTTGGACATGACATTGGCGATCAAGTTATCCAATGCTACGCGGCCTTGTGGTCCCAACGCTTTGCGATCCGAACCCGCAAAATCAAACAAAGCGTCAGCGCCCAAGGTGATGGTCTGCACGGATGGGACTGCGGGCTTTGCATCTTGCGCATTTGCAACTTGCGCATTTGCAACTTGCGCATTTGCAACTTGCGCTGCTGCATTGACTTGTGGGCTGCTCGGTGCTGCCTGTGCCTGTGCCTGTGCCAGTGCAGTACGGCAAGCTTGAGCAGGTGTGACGCGGGAAATCGTGTGGATTTGCTCCCGGCTTGAGGCCAATTCGGCCAGGGCCTCTTGCTCACTGACAAGCTGCAAAACTTTGAGGCCTTGGTCCTCAACGACCCGCAAATAATGGTTGCGCCCACCCTGTAAGGCTATTGCACTGATGCTCTCCAAGCTTGCGTTATTCTGTCCAGCAGCCATAACAGATATGACCCCGACATTAACGACCCCTGGACTGGCACACAAACTCGTGTAGGCATTGCGGGGCAAGGTCGCGTGGTACATGCCATTGAAGTAGATGGTTGCAGCGCCTTTGAAATCCGACGTGTTGGGTCTGTAGAAAATCATCCGAGATTGCTGTTCGACCACACTGGCTGGGATTTTGAACACCGAGCCAACCTCGAACCCACCGAATTTGCCATCAGCACCCGTGTTGTTTGAAGATGCGCTTTGCGCGTGGGACCAAGGGACCATCAGCGCAACTTGGATGCAGAAAAGCGCGCGGAAAGCGACGTACAAGGATGAGAAACAGGAATTTTTCATGAACGTTTTAGGGGTCATTTTTCGCTACTCAACAAATATGCAATTGTTCCAATTTTTCCAAGCAGTGCAAAAGCACACATTAGTGACCATTCCGCACTGCAATCAGCGTTAGTCAGTGCCGATTGAACGAACTTTTAAAACGCAAATGTCATTTTCACACAATTTAAGTACTAAAAAAATTTTTAAAAACATAAAAATTCCCTAAATTTAACGGCTGTAACAATTCATTACCACTGAAAAAATCCAAGTGTAGTTTTAACATTCGAAATGCCCCCTGTACGGCATCACATGCACTCAAGAATTTGGCAGATGCAATTTTGAATGCGGTGTATTTTCATGTTTTGAGTGATTTTTATTGAATTTACAATTTCAATATTGAAATTGATTGAATATTTTAAATGAATTAAAAAACATCCATAACACGCAAATTTAAAAAATGACAATGAAAATCCTTGCTATGACTAAACACTCCACAACATTCGATCCATATGAATCCCCAAGATTGGCATCACTTGTGAACCAATCCACTGTCACTTTTCGGCATAAAAGAGCCTGCAACCAGCTGCGGCGGCGCCCCAGGCGGTGCGTGAGCCACGGAATGGGCAGGCGGTCCACTAGCGGCGCCCACATCCACTTGAAGCCATAGGCCAGCCCCACCCAGCTCAAATAACCAATGGTGCTGCGGTCAATGCCCGCCTCGCGCAACCTGAAGCTCAGGGTGCCCAGCACCAGCAAGAGCGGCAAACCCGCCGCAAAACCCAGCAACAACATGCGCAAGCTGGCGGGTTGCAAATACAAACGCCAGGCCTCGCGCCAGCTGCGTTATTGGGGCAAAGGGGATGGGGTCAATGTGGGCATCACGCGATTATCAGGGCCTGCACTCACAGGGCTTTCTGTATGATTTCTCTCCATGTGCTTCCTTTGCGATCTCAAATCCTCCTCCACTGCAGCTGATGTTCCGTCGCCTCGCTGGCAAGCGCGGCGTGCATTTTTGCTGGCCGCAGGCGCCACAGCAGCCGGTTCAGCGCTGGCACAGGTGGATGTGGGCTCTTCCTCCAGCTTGCGCAATCTGGTGCCTGCCGAAACCCTGGAAGGCTCAGCCCGCCAGCAATACAACCAAGTGCTGACCGAAGCGCGCAACAAAGGCGCCCTGGCCCCCGAAGGCCACCCACAACTCAAACGCCTGCACGGCATTGCCCAACGGCTCATCCCACATACGGCCCAATGGAACCCACGCGCACGCGACTGGCGCTGGCAAGTCAACCTGATCGGCAGCAAACAAATCAACGCCTGGTGCATGCCCGGCGGCAAGATCGCTTTTTACACCGGCATCCTTGAACAGCTGCAGCTCAACGACGATGAAGTCGCCATGATCATGGGCCACGAAATGGCCCATGCCCTGCGCGAACACGCCCGTGAGCGGCTGGCCAAAAGCCAAATGACCGGCATGGGCCTGTCCATCGCCTCACAACTGCTGGGCCTGGGCTCTTTGGGCGACGCGGCCGCCAATCTGGGCACGCAACTGTTGACGCTCAAATACAGCCGTGACGACGAAACCGAATCCGATCTGGTCGGATTGGAAATTGCCGCACGCGGCGGCTTTCGCCCCGGAGCCAGCGTGGCCTTGTGGAAAAAAATGCTCGCCGCCAACGGCAACGGCAGCCCCTCTTTCCTGTCCACACACCCCAGCGGCGCCAACCGCATCCAGGAACTCGAAGCCAATCTGCCCAAAGTGCAGCACCTGTACGAGCAAGCCCGCCAAGGCTGAGGGGCTCAGCGCCTCATCCTCAACCCCATGTCGGGGCCATAGGCACCGACTTACGAAACTGTGAAGGGCTTACCTCAGGTGCCGCCCACGCAGGGGTTGCTTTGCGCTCGCGGCCAAAAGTGCTCTCGGGGCAGTGGCCGGGGATGAATACCGTGTCGTCCCCCATGGGCAACAGGCGCTGGGTGATGCTGGCGATCAAATCGTCATGGTTGCCTTGCGGAAAATCGGTGCAGCCAATGCTGCCTGCAAACAAAACATCACCCCAAAACGCCCTTGTGATGTCGGGCGAGTAAAACACCACATGACCCGGCGTATGTCCGGGTCAATGGCGAACCTGCAAGGTGTAGTTACCCAAGGTAACCGTATCGGCATCGTTCAGCCAGCGCGTGGGGGTGAAGGTACGTGCTGGAGGAAAACCATATCCGGCGGCGGCCTGCGGCAAGCCCAAAATCCAGAACTGATCCCCCGAATTGGGTCCAATGATGGGCAATTGCAAGTGCTCTGCCAGATCGGCGTTGCCCGCCGCATGGTCCACATGGCCGTGAGTGATCCAGATTTGCTCGAGCTTGAGCTTGAGTTTTTGCACCGCATCCAGCAAAACGTCGAGGTCTCCCCCGGGTCAATGACCGCCGCCTGACGCGTCTGGTCGTCTCAGATCAATGAGCAGTTTTGTTGAAAGGGCGTGACGGGGATGGTTTGGTATTGCAGTATGCGCAAATTATAGGAAGCCAAACCATGGCAATCAGTCAAACAAGTATGGTTCTCCTTGCTTGCCCGCTTGCCCGCTTGCCCGCTTGCCCGCTTGCCCGCTTGCCCGCTTGCCCGCTTGCCCGCTTGCCCGCTTGCCTGCTTGCCTGCTTGCCTGCTTGCCTGCTTGCACTCAGCAATATAAAACGCAGCATTAACACACGCGCAGTTTTCCTTATATCAATCTGCACCCATAAGTTTCAAAACACCAGCAGGGCAGGATCCGGCAAATACCCTTACCTTTGCGGGGAGCAGCCCCGCTGGCGTTGTGACACTTGGGCTCCAAACCTTTTCGCTTGAAGGCAAGCCCCTACGAAGACCCTTGACCTCGATAGGAGCCAGCCACTCTGGCGATTGGGCTTAAAGGGTTTGTAGCAATTGCTGGTCGATCAACAGCTGGGCTGATGCGTCAGTGGCTACGTTGTAGACAGCGTAAGAATGAGCAGCCTGGTTGGCCATGGCGGCGGCGGCGTCAGTCCACTCGCCTTCGGCAAGCGTCAGCTTGTCATTGACATCACCCGTCAGCGTGAGCTCATGAAGACCGTCGATGGCGGGCAATTTAAACACGTCGGCCAAGGTCAATGACACCACGTTAGCGGCAGTGTCAGTGGCCATGTCCACATGCTCGATGCCCTTCACGACACCTTTCGAGTTCATGCCCATCAGGAAAGTGGTCAAGTCCAGACTCTGGCCATTGTTCAAAGAATAAAGATTCGCAGTCAAAGCATCGGCTGTCGATGGCAAACCCATCGCTGCCAACTCCGCGTCACTCAAGTCGTAAGGCTTGTTCTGCCACTCGTCGCTCGGCGCTGCCTCGGCCACATCGCCCAACGCAGTCGCATCGCTCAAGGCGGTCGACTTCACAGCTTGCGCTGCCAACTCGTCGGCCGTCGCATCGCGGAAGGCAAAGGCCGCATCGGACACCAAGATGGACTGGCCATCGGTGGTGGTCGCGGTGCTGCGGCCCGCTTCAGTCACACCATCCACCGGGCTGCGCTGCACGCCGTCGCTCACCAAGTCGATGGAGGCAATGCCCCAATCGGCCAGGCTGCGCACTTCGCCTGCGTCGCTCGCGCCGTTCTGGTTGCCGTCTTGCCAGACCATGAACTCGCCAAACTTCTCGTCTTGCGCATTGAACACGCCATCGCGGTTGGTGTCAAAGCCCGCAGCCAAGCCTTCCAGGTCGGTGCTACCACCGTACTCGGTGAAGGCGTACTGGCTGCGGTTGTGCACCTGACCGTCGCGGTACTTGTCCCACATCAGCACACCGTCTTGCACGCCCGCCCACAGCGTGTTGTCCACCACGCCGTCGCTGTTCACGTCCATCACCACGTTGGCGTAGCTCAGCTCGCCGTCGCGGTTCAGGTCCAGCACGATCGGGGCCACGTTGGCGTTCACCGTCACGCCCGACTTCACAATCACTTGCGAGCTCGTCGTGGTGTTCTGCCAGACCACGAATTGTGATGTGCCATCGCTCACGGTGCCGGCATTCGTCCAGGTGCCGGTGGTCGACTTGATCGACACGCTGTCGGCGTTGGTACCGTCCACCACCAGTTGGTGGAACTTGGTGGTGTTGAGCAGCGCATTACCCGAAACGTTGCTCCAGGTTTTGCCATCGGCGCTGGCACCCAACTTGATGGCGTTGAAGCCAGCCATATCGTTCACGTCACGCGCTGTCAGCGTCAAGGTGTTGCCTGCCGTGTCGGTGGCCAGGTCAATGCGCTCGATGCTGCTGAAGCGGCTGGTGTTGTCGGCCGACATGGCAGAGACGTTGGAGACTGCAGCCAGGTCAAGTGAAGCACCACCCGTCAGCTGCAAGGTGTCGTAACCCGTGCCACCGTCGATGCGGGCCAGCTGCGTGGTGTTGCCACCGGCACCCAGGGCGCTGGTCAGCGCCGTGACGTTGCTGGCGTTGAGCACGAAGGTGTCGTTGCCCCGGCCGCCGTACATCACGTCAGCACCACCGCCGCCCACCAGCGTGTCGTTGCCGTCGCCTGCGGCGAAGGTCTCGGCCGCTGTGGTGCCGGTTTGGGTGTTGGCCGTGGCGTCGCCCACAAAGTCCACCGTGCTGGCAAACTGGCTGCCGCCAAAGACCACATAGGTTTTGCCGGCGTTGGTGCGACCGGCTGGATCGGCAACCCTGCTTCCCACCAGCAAATCGTCAAAGCCGTCACCATTGAGATCACCAGCGTAAGAAATCGAAGAAATCCTATCGTCTGTCACCTGTCCGTTGATGGCAAAACCACCCACCCTGTTGGCCACCGTGCTCAGATTGACCGCCATCGTACCTGTCTGACCATAGACCACATAGGCACGGCCTGCGTCGAAACTCGGACCGTCGTTTCCTGGTGCGGCAACGATCACATCCGACAGACCGTCACCGTTGATGTCACCCGCGTAACTCACGCTGCCCGCGCGGTCATTTGCGGACTCACCGTTGATCACGAAGCCGCCCACACCATTGGCAATGGCGCTCAGGTTCACCGTCGCAGAAGGATCGGTTTTGCCAAACACCACATAGCTGCGACCCGCATTTTCGCCCGATGCCGGGTCTGAGTTTGCAGCGCCGATGATCACATCGGCCAGGCCGTCGCCGTTGACGTCGCCTGCGTTGGCCGCACGGAACGCCTGATCGCCTGCGCCCTGCCCCACGATGGAAAAAGCGGCTGTGCCGGGGCTAGACAAATTCACCGTGGTGGTGCTGGTCTTGCCGTAAACGATGTAGGTCCTTCCGGTGTCCGTCGTCGACCCGTTGAAGTCCGAGCCCATGATCAAGTCGTTCAGGCCATCGCCGTTGAAGTCGCCCGCGCTCGAAGGGTTCACGCCCAAACGTTCGTTCATAGTGCCACTCTTGATGACGAAGCCACCACTGCCGGCATCAATGGCCGACAGGTTGACCGCTGTGCTGTTGTCCGAACGGCCAAACACCACATAGGCTTTACCAACTTCAATCGTGCTGCCCTCGTCGGCATTGATGGTGCCGACAATCAGGTCGGCCAGGCCGTCGCCGTTGACGTCGCCAGCATCGCTCACGTAAGAGAATCCATCGCCAGCTTTGACCGCGTTGATCGAGAAGCCAGCGCTGGAGGCCACGGACGCCAGGTTGACGGCCGTCCCACTGGTTTTGCCATAGATCACATATGCGCGACCGCGGTTATCGCCTGCCGTCAAATCTGCCAATTCAGAACTGACGATCACATCGGCCAGGCCGTCACCGTTGACGTCGCCCGCTGGGCTGGACCTGGTGCCCGTCCAATCGGAAGCACCAGCGCCATTGATCACAAAGCCACCCACACCCGAGGCCACGGTGGACAGCTCGATGTTGGTGTTGCCTGTGGTGCCTCCAGATTTGCCGAACACAACGTAGGCCTTACCTGAGTCGGCCCCGCCCGCATCGGCAAACGGCGTGCTGATCAACAAATCGTCAAAACCGTCGCCGTTCACATCACCCGCGTTGCTGATGGCAAAGCCACTTTCGTCGTTCACGGCTTCGCCATTGATGGCAAAGCCGCCTTTGCCCGCATCCACATCGGCCAGGTTGACCATGAGCATGTCCACTTTCAGCGTGACTTTGTCGGTCGCGGCCGAGAAGGTGCTGCTGCCACCCGTGGTGGTGATGTTGACGAATGTGCCTTCGGTGGCTGCGGTCTGGTCCCATGCACGGAAAGTCACCGCATCGATGTCACCGCTGACGTTGGCGTTGGGCCTGAAGTACAAGCGGTTGTCAGCGTCTGAGCCGAGCAAGAAGGCGCGGCCATCGCTGAGCGCTGTGCTGGTGTCTACCGCTGTCCAGGTGGTGCCACCGTTGGTGCTGAAGAACAGCGTGCCCTTGCTGGAGTCAGTGCCGGTGATGGCCAAGCCTTTGGCAGCGCCGGTATCGACATCACTGACCCCGCCCATCAAGCTGCTGACCAACACACCCACCGCGCCGGTGGGTGTGATGGGGTTGGCCGATTGGGTCAAGCCCGCGAAGCTCAAAGCGGTGTCGGCCAGCACAGGCGCGTCGTTGACGCTATTAAAGTTGAAGGTGCTGGTCACCACAGCCGACTCGTTGTTGGTCGCGCTGGTGTCCACCGCCTTGAACTTCAGCGCCACTTCACCAGAGAAGTTGGCCGCTGGCTTGAGTTCGACTTTGCCCGCGTTGATGTCCGCAATGGTGACCAAGGTGTTGGCTGTGATCGCCACGCCGTTGAGCAACAAGGTGGCCTTGGCCGCGTCGGGCAGCTCGGTGAAGATCACACCCGCTTGCGTGTGGTTGTCGTCGTCGGCGTAGCCGTTGGTGAGAGCCGTGGTCAGGATCGCGCCGGTGTCTTCGGTCAGACCATTAACGGTGCCGCCCGAGATGACAGGCGCGTCGTTGGCTCCGCTGATCGACACCGTGACCGTGGCTGTGCTGGTGGCACCAGCCGTGTCTTTGACGGTGTAGGTGAACACATCGTTGATGGCCGTGCTGCCCACCGCCAGGGCCTTGACTGTGGCGTTGGCTTGGTTCACCACGTAGGTGTAGCTGCCGTCAGCGCCGATCTTGATCGTGCCGAAGCTGCCCACCACTTCCGTGCCGTTGGCGCTGGTGGTGGCGGCGGCGACTGCCGAGCCTGCACCTGCGGCGGTGCCCGCCTTGATGGCTTGCACCGCTTTGGTGTCGCCGCTGTCTACATCGGTGTCGTTGGTCAACACGTTCAGGGCACTCACGCCGCTGGTCGTGGAGGTCAAGGCAGCACCTGCCGTGGCGTTGGCCGTGCCACCAGCTTCGCCGATGGTGGCCGTGTCGTTCACGCCAACAGGCGTGTCGTTGACGCTATTAAAGTTGAAGGTGCTGGTCACCACGGCCGACTCGTTGTTGGTCGCGCTGGTGTCCACCGCCTTGAACTTCAGCGCCACTTCACCAGAGAAGTTGGCCGCTGGCTGCAACACCACTTTACTGGCGTTAATGTCCTCAATGGTGACCAAGGTGCCTGTGGTGATCGCCACGCCGTTGAGCAACAAAGTGCCCTTGGCCGCGTCGGGCAGTTCGGTGAAGATCACGCCCTTTTGTGCATGACCGTCGTCGTCGGCGTAATTGAACTTGAGTGCGTCTATGAGGATCGCGCCAGTGTCTTCGGTCAGACCGTTGGTCGTTCCGCCTGAGATGACGGGCGCGTCGTTGGCCCCACTGATCGACACCGTGACCGTGGCCGTGCTGGTCGCACCGGCCGTGTCTTTGACGGTGTAGGTGAACACGTCGTTGATGGCCGTGCTGCCCACCGCCAGGGCCTTGACCGTGGCGTTGGCCTGGTCCACCACGTAGGTGTAGCTGCCGTCCGCGCCGATGGTCAATGTACCGAAGCTGCCTGTGATGGCCGTGCCGTTGGCGCTGGTGGTGGCCGCGGCGACTGCCGAGCCTGCACCTGCGGCGGTGCCCGCCTTGATGGCTTGCACCGCTTTGGTGTCGCCGCTGTTGACGTCGGTGTCGTTGGTCAACACGTTCAGGGCGCTCACACCGCTGGTCGTGGAGGTCAAGGCAGCACCTGCCGTGGCGTTGGCCGTGCCACCGGCTTCGCCAATGGTGGCCGTGTCGTTCACGCCCACAGGCGCGTCGTTGGTGTTGACGAAGTTGTAGGTGTTGGTCACCACTGCAGACTCGTTGTTCGAGTCGCTGGTGTCCACCGCCTTGAACTTCAAGGTCACTGCTCCAAAGAAGTCGGTCACGGGCTTGAGTTCAACTTTGTTGGCGTTGATGTCCTCGATGGTGACCAAGGTGCCTGTGGTGATCGCCACGCCGTTGAGCAACAAAGTGGCTTTGGCCGGATCGGGCAACTCGGTGAAGATCACGCCCTTTTGTGCGTGACCGTCGTCGTCCGCGTAATTGGGCTTGAGTGAGCCAGAGAGGAACGCGCCGGTGTTTTCTGGCAAATTGTTGATGGTCGTGCCCGTGATGACGGGCGCGTCGTTGGCCCCGCTGATGGACACCGTGACCGTGGCTGTGCTGGTGGCACCAGCCGTGTCTTTGACGGTGTAGGTGAACACGTCGTTGATGGCCGTGCTGCCCACCGCCAGTGCTTTGACCGTGGCGTTGGCTTGGTCCACCACGTAGCTGTAGCTGCCGTCAGCGCCGATCTTGATCGTGCCGAAGCTGCCCACCACTACCGTGCCGTTGGCGCTGGTGGTGCCCGCGGTCACAGCCGTAACGGCACCCGTGCCCGCCTTGATGTCCTGCACCGCTTTGGTGTCGCCGCTGTCCACATCGGTGTCGTTGGTCAACACGTTCAGGGCACTCACGCCGCTGGTCGTGGAGGTCAAGGCAGCACCTGCCGTGGCGTTGGCCGTGCCACCAGCTTCGCCGATGGTGGCCGTGTCGTTCACGCCAACAGGCGTGTCGTTGGCGCTGTTGAAGTTGAAGGTGCTGGTCACCACGGCCGACTCGTTGTTGGTCGCGCTGGTGTCCACCGCCTTGAACTTCAGCGCCACTTCACCAGAGAAGTTGGCCGCTGGCTGCAACACCACTTTACTGGCGTTAATGTCCTCAATGGTGACCAAGGTGCCTGTGGTGATCGCCACGCCGTTGAGCAGCAAAGTGCCTTTGGCCGCGTCGGGCAGTTCGGTGAAGATCACGCCCTTTTGTGCATGACCGTCGTCGTCGGCGTAATTGAACTTGAGTGCGTCTATGAGGATCGCCCCAGTGTCTTCGGTCAGACCGTTGGTCGTTCCGCCTGAGATGACGGGCGCGTCGTTGGCCCCACTGATCGACACCGTGACCGTGGCCGTGCTGGTGGCACCGGCCGTGTCTTTGACGGTGTAGGTGAACACGTCGTTGATGGCCGTGCTGCCCACCGCCAGGGCCTTGACCGTGGCGTTGGCTTGGTCCACCACGTAGCTGTAGCTGCCGTCAGCGCCGATCTTGATCGTGCCAAAGCTGCCCACCACTTCCGTGCCGTTGGCGCTGGTGGTGGCCGCGGCGACTGCCGTGCCTGCACCTGCGGCGGTGCCCGCCTTGATGGCTTGCACCGCTTTGGTGTCGCCGCTGTTGACGTCGGTGTCATTGGTCAACACGTTCAGGGCACTCACGCCGCTGGTCGTGGAGGTCAAGGCAGCACCTGCCGTGCCGTTGGCCGTACCGCCGGCTTCGCCGATGGTGGCCGTGTCGTTCACGCCCACAGGGGCGGTGTTGGTGTTGTCAAAGCTGTAGGTGTTGGTCACCACGGCCGACTCGTTGTGGGTCGCGCTGGTGTCCACCGCCTTGAACTTCAAGGTCACCGCTCCAAAGAAGTCGGTCACGGGCTGGAGCACCACTTTGCCCGCATTAATGTCCGCAATGGTCACCAAGGTGTTGGCTGTGATGTCAGTGAAGACATTGGCGGTCGCGCCTTGAAGCTTTAAGGTGGCCTTGGCCGGATCAGGCAACTCGGTGAAGATCACGCCCGCTTGTGCGTGACCGTCGTCGTCGGCGTAATTGAACTTGAGTGAGCCGGTGAGAATCGCACCTTTGTTTTCAGGCAAATTGTTGATGGTGGCCGCCGAGATGACGGGCGCGTCGTTGGCTCCACTGATCGACACCGTGACCGTGGCCGTGCTGGTCGCACCGGCCGTGTCTTTGACGGTGTAGGTGAACACGTCGTTGATGGCCGTGCTGCCCACCGCCAGGGCTTTGACCGTGGCGTTGGCTTGGTCCACCACGTAGCTGTAGCTGCCGTCAGCGCCGATCTTGATCGTGCCGAAGCTGCCCACCACTTCCGTGCCGTTGGCGCTGGTGGTGGCGGCGATCACTGCCGTGCCTGCACCTGCGGCGGTGCCCGCCTTGATGGCTTGCACCGCTTTGGTGTCGCCGCTGTCCACATCGGTGTCGTTGGTCAACACGTTCAGGGCGCTCACGCCGCTGGTCGTGGAGGTCAAGGCAGCACCTGCCGTGGCGTTGGCCGTGCCACCGGCTTCGCCGATGGTGGCCGTGTCGTTCACGCCAACAGGCGTGTCGTTGGCGCTGTTGAAGTTGAAGGTGCTGGTCACCACCGCCGACTCGTTGTTGGTCGCGCTGGTGTCCACCGCCTTGAACTTCACCTCCACCGCACCAGAGAAGTTGGCCGCTGGCTGGAGCACCACTTTACTGGCGTTGATGTCCTCAATGGTGACCAAGGTGCCTGTGGTGATCGCCACGCCGTTGAGCAACAAAGTGCCTTTGGCTGGATCGGGCAACTCGGTGAAGATCACGCCCTTTTGTGCATGACCGTCGTCGTCGGCGTAATTGAACTTGAGTGCGTCTGTGAGGATCGCGCCAGTGTCTTCGGTCAGACCGTTGGTCGTTCCGCCTGAGATAACGGGCGCGTCGTTGGCTCCACTGATGGACACCGTGACGGTGGCCGTGCTGGTGGCACCGGCCGTGTCTTTGACGGTGTAGGTGAACACGTCGTTGATGGCCGTGCTGCCCACCGCCAGGGCTTTGACCGTGGCGTTGGCCTGGTCCACCACGTAGGTGTAGCTGCCGTCCGCGCCGATGGTCAATGTACCGAAGCTGCCGGTGATGGCCGTTCCGTTGGCGCTGGTGGTGGCGGCGGCGACTGCCGAGCCTGCACCTGCGGCGGTGCCTGCCTTGATGGCTTGCACCGCTTTGGTGTCGCCGCTGTTGACGTCGGTGTCATTGGTCAACACGTTCAGGGCACTCACGCCGCTGGTCGTGGAGGTCAAGGCAGCACCTGCCGTGCCGTTGGCCGTACCGCCGGCTTCGCCGATGGTGGCCGTGTCGTTCACGCCCACAGGGGCGGTGTTGGTGTTGTCAAAGCTGTAGGTGTTGGTCACCACGGCCGACTCGTTGTTGGTCGCGCTGGTGTCCACCGCCTTGAACTTCAAGGTCACCGCTCCAAAGAAGTCGGTCACGGGCTGGAGCACCACTTTGCCCGCATTAATGTCCGCAATGGTCACCAAGGTGTTGGCTGTGATGTCAGTGAAGACGTTGGCGGTCGCGCCTTGAAGCTTTAAGGTGGCCTTGGCCGGATCAGGCAACTCGGTGAAGATCACGCCCGCTTGTGCGTGACCGTCGTCGTCGGCGTAATTGAACTTGAGTGAGCCGGTGAGAATCGCACCTTTGTTTTCAGGCAAATTGTTGATGGTGGCCGCCGAGATAACGGGCGCGTCGTTGGCTCCACTGATGGACACCGTGACGGTGGCCGTGCCGGTGGCACCGGCCGTGTCTTTGACGGTGTAGGTGAACACGTCGTTGATGGCCGTGCTGCCCACCGCCAGGGCTTTGACCGTGGCGTTGGCTTGGTCCACCACGTAGGTGTAGCTGCCGTCAGCGCCGATCTTGATCGTGCCGAAGCTGCCCACCACTTCCGTGCCGTTGGCGCTGGTGGTGGCGGCGATCACTGCCGTGCCTGCACCTGCGGCGGTGCCCGCCTTGATGGCTTGCACCGCTTTGGTGTCGCCGCTGTCCACATCGGTGTCGTTGGTCAACACGTTCAGGGCGCTCACGCCGCTGGTCGTGGAGGTCAAGGCAGCACCTGCCGTGGCGTTGGCCGTGCCACCGGCTTCGCCGATGGTGGCCGTGTCGTTCACGCCAACAGGCGTGTCGTTGGCGCTGTTGAAGTTGAAGGTGCTGGTCACCACCGCCGACTCGTTGTTGGTCGCGCTGGTGTCCACCGCCTTGAACTTCACCTCCACCGCACCAAAGAAGTTGGCCGCTGGCTGGAGCACCACTTTGCCCGCGTTGATGTCGGCAATGGTCACCAAGGTGTTGGCGGTGATCGCCACACCGTCGAGACGCAAAGTGCCTTTGGCCGCGTCGGGCAGTTCGGTGAAGATCACGCCCTTTTGTGCATGACCGTCGTCGTCGGCGTAACCGTTGGTGAGGGCCGTGGTCAGGATCGCGCCAGTGTCTTCGGTCAGACCGTTGGTCGTTCCGCCCGAGATAACGGGCGCGTCGTTGGCTCCACTGATGGACACCGTGACGGTGGCCGTGCCGGTGGCACCAGCCGTGTCTTTGACGGTGTAGGTGAACACGTCGTTGATGGCCGTGCTGCCCACCGCCAGGGCTTTGACCGTGGCGTTGGCCTGGTCCACCACGTAGGTGTAGCTGCCGTCCGCGCCGATGGTCAATGTACCGAAGCTGCCGGTGATGGCCGTTCCGTTGGCGCTGGTGGTGGCGGCGGCGACTGCCGAGCCTGCACCTGCGGCGGTGCCTGCCTTGATGGCTTGCACCGCTTTGGTGTCGCCGCTGTTGACGTCGGTGTCATTGGTCAACACGTTCAGGGCACTCACGCCGCTGGTCGTGGAGGTCAAGGCAGCACCTGCCGTGGCGTTGGCCGTGCCGCCGGCTTCGCCGATGGTGGCCGTGTCGTTCACGCCCACGGGCGCGTCGTTGGTGTTGACGAAGTTGTAGGTGTTGGTCACCACTGCAGACTCGTTGTTCGAGTCGCTGGTGTCCACCGCCTTGAACTTCAAGGTCACCGCTCCAAAGAAGTCGGTCACGGGCTTGAGTTCAACTTTGTTGGCGTTGATGTCCTCGATGGTGACCAAGGTGTTGGCGGTGATCGCCACGCCGTTGAGCAATAAAGTGGCTTTGGCTGCGTCGGGCAGTTCGGTGAAGATCACGCCCTTTTGTGCGTGGCCATCGTCGTCTGCGTAATTGGGCTTGAGTGAGCCCGTGAGGAACGCGCCGGTGTTTTCTGGCAGGTTGTTGATGGTGGCCGCCGAGATGACGGGCGCGTCGTTCGCACCGGTGATGGACACCGTGACGGTGGCCGTGCTGGTGGCACCGGCCGTGTCTTTGACGGTGTAGGTGAACACGTCGTTGATGGCCGTGCTGCCCACCGCCAGGGCTTTGACCGTGGCGTTGGCCTGGTCCAACACGTAGCTGTAGCTGCCGTCAGCGCCGATCTTGATCGTGCCGAAGCTGCCCACCACTTCCGTGCCGTTGGCGCTGGTGGTGGCCGCGGCGACTGCCGAGCCGGCACCAGCGGCGGTGCCCGCCTTGATGGCTTGCACCGCTTTGGTGTCGCCGCTGTCTACATCGGTGTCGTTGGTCAACACGTTCAGGGCGCTCACGCCGCTGGTCGTGGAGGTCAAGGCAGCACCTGCCGTGGCGTTGGCCGTGCCACCGGCTTCGCCAATGGTGGCTGTGTCGTTCACACCAACCGGCGTGTCGTTGACGCTGTTGAAGTTGAAGGTGCTGGTCACCACCGCCGACTCGTTGTTGGTCGCGCTGGTGTCCACCGCCTTGAACTTCACCTCCACTGCACCAAAGAAGTTGGCCGCTGGCTGGAGCACCACTTTGCCCGCGTTGATGTCCGCAATGGTCACCAAGGTGTTGGCGGTGATCGCCACACCGTCGAGGCGCAAAGTGCCTTTGGCCGCGTCGGGCAGCTCGGTGAAGATCACACCCGCTTGTGCGTGGCCATCGGCGTCGGCGTAATTGAACTTGAGTGCGTCTGTGAGGATCGCGCCAGTGTCTTCGGTCAGACCGTTGGTCGTTCCGCCCGAGATGACAGGCGCGTCGTTGACAGCAGTGACGTTGAAGGTCAGGGTGTTGGCGTTGACGCTGGTGTTGGCCCCACCGTTGTCGGTGCCGCCGTTGTCCTTGACCCTGAAGCCAATGGTGGCGTAAGCCGTGCCGTTGGCGTTGGCCGCTGGCGCAAACACGAGGTTACCCAAATCGCTGGCGGCGATTTCCTGGTTCAGCGTGACCGCTGTGCCATTGAGCCTGAGCGTGCCAACGGTAGGCAAAGTTGTGATGAGCACCGCGCTGAGCGTGTTCGCAGGGGTATCCGCGGCATCGGCAAATCCGAAATCGCTGGCTGCAAAGGTCTTGCTGCTGTCTTCGTTGATGGCGATCGTCTGGTTGGCACCTGTGGGGGCTTCGTTGACGTTGTTGACCGTCAGGGTGACAGCTTTTTCAGTCTTGTTGCCCGCCGTATCGGTGGCAACGACTGTGAAGCTGTAGCTGGCCTGAGCCTCAAAGTTGGGGGACTCTTTGATCGTGACTTTGCCAGTGGCGCTGTCGATGTCGAAGTCCGCCGCATCGCCGGTGCCCGCCTTGAGACTGAACGTCACAGGGTTGGTGTCGGTCGCATTGGCATCGTAGATCTCGGTGCCAATGGCCACGTTCTCAAAAACGCTGGCCGTGGCTGCCGAAGTGATGTCGGGCGCAGTGAAGTCCACCGTCACGTCTTCGGTGTCAGGCGTGGCCGCCACACCAAACGAGTTGGTGACGTTGGCTGTCACGGTTTTCACACCGTTGCTCAGTTGCGTGACATCGGCCGATGGCACCAAGACGCTGAACACATTGGGCTGGCCGCTGGCACCCGCCGTGACCAAACCAGTGTAGGTGCTGCCATTCAGGCCAGTGATGCTGACCTGGTCGCCCACTTGCGCCGTGGTGGTGCCGGTGATGTTCAGGCTCTGGTCTTTTTCCGAGACATTGAGGAAGTTGTCCGAGATCTCATTCAATGTGATCGTCGGGGCGGTGGTGTTGATCTGCAGCTCGTTGCTGCTGATGTCGTCTTTCCCAACTCCGCCTACTTGGACCTTCACGCCCACGTTGAAGGTGCCAGCGCCGTTGGTCAATGGCAGGCTCAAGGTGCCCGAGGTGGGGGTTGCTGTTTCCGTGTTCAGCGACCAGGCTTTGGTGGCCGTGTCGTAACTCAGGCCTGTGGGCAAGCCGTTGTTGGTCGCGGCGGTATCCAGTGTGCCCGTGTAGGTGGCCCCACCCACGGTGATGGTGATCTTGTCACCCGTTTCCAAGGCGATGCCTTGGTTGGGAGTGGCCACCACAATCTTTTGAGCCAAACCGGTCAAGACGGGTGTTGTGTCGTTGGTCTTGAGGTTGTTGACCGTGGGGGTGCCGGGACCCGCCACGTTGACCACCAAACCGTTGTTGTTGTCCCTGGCCACAGAACCCGCGACGTTGCTGACCGAGGCCAGCACGGAGAAGGTGTTGCCGTGGTTGAGCCCAACCGCGTCAGCGTCAGGGATCTCAATGGACCATGCGCCGTTCGCACCCACGGAACTGGTGTAGTTTTTGTCGTTCACGCTGACCGTCACGGTGCGACCCTGCTCCACGTTGGTGGTGGTGCCGCTGATGACGGGCTTGGTGACCACGGTGGTGGCGTCGCTGCCGCGCTCTGTGAAATCGTAGGTGCCATTGCCAGCGTCGCTCACTTCATCACCGGCGATTTTGGTGATGCTCAAAGTTGGAACGCTGGTGTTGATGGTGACACTTTGCGTGGCTTGGCCGTTGGCACCTGTGTTGACGCGGTTGCCTGCTGGGTCCACCACCGTGGCAACGACGGTGTAGTTGCCATCAGCCCGGCTGGTGTTGGTATCGGTCCACGTCCAGACGTTGTTGACGGGTTTGACGTAGGCCGTATTGACGACTTCGCCAGCTGCGTTTTTGATGTCAACTTTGACAACATCGCCGTTGTTGGTAAAGCCTGTGACTGCGCCGCTGTAGGTGAGGCTGTTGTCTGTGGTGATGAAGTCGCTGGCGCTCACGCCAGTGTCGTCGCTGATGTTGGTGATCGTGACAGTGGCCGCGGTGTTGGGATCGGTTTGACCGCCGGGCTGCGTCTTGCTGCCATCGCTGTCGATGGTCAGAGCTCGCGTGGCCGTGCCACYRGMWCSGRWGTGCACACGTCTGAAC
>NZ_CXOO01000059.1 GCF_001269385.1 Limnohabitans sp. DM1
CACCAGTGTGGCGCTGACTTCAGTACAAACCAAAGCCGCTCAAGAAACCGCAACCACTGGCCAGGTGCACAGCGCCCCCACCACGTCGAAAACAGTCCAAGCCAAGGCATCGCAAGCCAGCACCACCGTCAGCCAAACGCAGGGCAGTGCCGCCACGGGCAGCACTGCAGCAACGAGACGCACGAATCCAAGACGGACGGTGATGCCCGGCTCTATCGCAAAGGCAAGACCGCCAGCGAACTGCGATTCAGGGGCCACACAAGGAAGGACAACCGAAACGGCCTGGTGGTCAACGCCATGGTCACGCAAGCGGACGGCAAAGGGGAGAGGGAAGAGGAGAAAGAGAGGAGCAACGAGGTGGGGCAGGCGAATGACGAAGAGAGAAGGACAACGCTGGGGGCAGACAAAGGCTACGACGCGCAAGAATTCATCAAGGCCTTGCAGCAGATGAACGTGTTGCCGCATGTGGCGCAGAACAAATCAGGGCGTAAATCGGCCGTACCCGATGCAGTGGCCGACAGTGAGGGTTACGCCATGTCGCGGGAAAAACGCAAGCGCATCGAACAAGGCTTTGGTTGGGCTAAGACTGTGGGCCACATGCGCCAGGTGTTGGTGCGAGGTTTGGAGAAAGTCGATCAGATGTTTGTGCTGACGATGACGGCCTACAACCTCACGCGACTGCGCACGCTGGAACAGGTGCGTCTGCAAGGTGCCCGATGAGCGAAAAAAGCAGGGATAGGTGCGTCAAAACGCGGTTTTGAAGCGTTCCAAACCACTGGAATTTCAAAATGCGAAATGAAAATCTGAAAATGCATCTTCGGGGCAAGGTGGCCCCTCTGAATCGTTGAGTATTTCAGCAGCCTGATAAGTCGGTCGTTTTTCCTGTAGGAGCCCACCTCTGTGGGCGATGGTTTGCAGGGCCTGTTCCATGCCCATCGCCCACAGGGGTGGGCTCCTACAAATAATGCCTATCGTTCAACTCTTGGATAGGCCAGGGTGGTGGGACCAACGATAATCCGGGGATGTCATCCCACAAAGTGCTGTTCGGCTTCCATGCCGTGGGCGTTCGCCTCAAGATCGCCCCCCAATCCGTTGTTGAAATCCATTACGAGGTCACCCGCCGCGACGCCCGCATGCGGCAGTTCATCGACAAGGCCCGTGACTCGGGCATGCGCATGATCGAGTCGGACAACGAGCGCCTGGCCAAACTGGCCGGTGGCCACGGCCACCAGGGCGTGGTGGCCGTGGTCGCGCCTTTGCCGCAAAACCATTCGCTCGATGACCTGCTCGACACCGTGCAAGGCCCGCCCTTGCTTTTGGTGCTGGACGGCGTGACCGATCCGCACAACCTGGGCGCTTGCCTGCGCGTGGCCGATGGCGCGGGCGCTCACGCCGTCATCGCCCCCAAGGACCACGCGGCCGGCATCAACGCCACCGTGGCCAAAGTGGCCAGCGGCGCGGCCGAAACCATGCCTTATTTCATGGTGACCAACTTGGCGCGGACCCTGGGCGAGCTCAAGGAGCGCAGCATCTGGGTGATTGGCACCAGCGGCGACGCGCCGCGCAGCATCTACCAAGCCGACCTCAAAGTACCCACCGCCTTGGTGCTGGGCGCTGAGGGCGATGGCATGCGCCAGTTGACGCGCAAAAACTGCGACGAGCTGGTCAGCATCCCCATGCGCGGTGCCGTGGAGAGCCTGAACGTCTCGGTGGCCAGCGGCGTGTGTCTGTATGAAGCTTTGCGCCAGCGCAGTTGACGGCATCCGTAGGTCGGTGGCTTCAACCCCGACATGACCCTTATAGCCATTTCACACAAGGAATTTTCCATGTTCCAAAAGATCAAACACACAGCCCTGATCACCACGGTCATCGGCGCCAGCTTGTTGGCCGCCTGCACGCAAGAGCAGCAAAACAAGATCAGTCGTGACATCCAGAACTGGACCGGCACCAACGGCGTGATGGAGGTCTATGCGGGTGACAAGGTCGTGCGCCGTTTTCTGAAGGTGGACAAAGTCAGCACGGCATTGGGCACCGATGACAAACAGCCACGCGCCTACCGTTTTGGTTATGGCGTGCTGGATGAAAACCTCAACATGCAGGTGGACCCGGGCGAGAAGAAGGTCTATTTCGAGGTCAGCGATTACTCGAACACGGTGTTCTTCGAAAACCCGCGCTGATCTGCCCTATACCCAGCCCATGGCCCCCAGCAGGGCACCCAGGCCAATCAGCCACAGCATGTGAATCTGTGTGCGCCAAATCACCAAAGTGGTCAGCCCCGTCAGCGCATACAGCGGCCAGTCACGCGCAGGCTCGTTGTGGCTCAGGGTCAAGAGCCAGGCCGTGGACAGCAGCAGGGCAATCACGATGGGCGCCATGCCCGACTTGAACGCCCGAATGCCGATGTTGTCGCGGTGCTGGTGCGCCCAGCGTGTGGCCGTGTAGGTCAGCACCGAAGACGGCAACATGATGCCCAGCATGGGCACCATCACACCCAGGCAGGCCAGGCCCACACGCAGCCAGCCGTCGGCCAAGCCTGCACCGGCATTCATGCCCACGTTGAACCCCATCAAAGCCACAAACAGGATGTTGGGGCCTGGCGCGGCTTGGGCCAGCGCAATCGACGAGGTGAACTGCGAATCGCTGAGCCACTGGGTTTCATCCACCAGATAGCGGTGCATGTCGGGCGCCGTGGTGATGGCGCCACCCACCGCCAGCAAAGACAGCGAGGCAAAGTGGTTGAACAGGCTCAGCCAATCACTGGCCGTCAAGGCAAGGACCGGATTCATGGCTGCGCTCCCGACGATGCGGCTTGTTTCGCCAGCTGCCAATAAGCCCAGCTGCAAGCCAGCAGGCCCGTGCCGAGCAGCACAAAGGCAAGCGGCCAGCGCATCACGCCCACCCCTACAAAACTGGCCGCTGCCAGGCCCATACACACCGGCATGCCCATGGGGTTGCTTTTGAGTGCGCCGATCAGTTTGAGGCCAACCGCAGCGATCAGCCCTGCGGACACGGCCCCCATCCCCCGCAAAGCGCCTTGCGCCCAGGCTGCATCCGAGACACCGCCAAAGGCGATGGCCAGCACAAGCACCACCACCAAAGGCGCGGCCAGCATGCCCGCCAAGCCCGCCAGTGCGCCGGGCAAGCCAAAGTAACGCCCCCCAATCATCAGCGACAGATTCACCACATTCGGGCCGGGCATGATCTGGGCCACGGCCCAGTCTTCGACGAATTGCTCGCGCGTCATCCAGCGCTTTTTCTCGACCAATTCACGCTGTACCACGGCCAGCACCCCGCCAAAGCCCTGCAAGGCCAGCCAGGTAAAAGACACAAACAAATCGGTTTTGGAGCGTGGTTGCTGCAGGGGTTGGTGTTCGGGCATGTTTCGGATTATCCCTGTGCGGGCTCACTCAAAGGTGTCACCATCCAGCCACACCAACTGCCCCCGGCCGCTTTCGCTCAGGCGGTGCATCAGGGCCGCTGCGTCAGACGCGGGCAGGGCAAAGCGCAAAGTGACCACGCTGCCATGCGTGACTTCTTGTAACTGGGCCTGGGCCAGCTCCACCTCGCGGCGTACCAGTCCTTCCAGCGCATAAGGCACGCTGCAAGCCAGCTCGGTTTTCTTGATCAAGGGGATCTTTTCGGCCGTCAGCAGCGCCTGCGCCACCGCATCGGTGTAGGCCCGCACCAGGCCGCCCGCGCCCAGCTTGACGCCACCAAAGTAACGCACCACCGAGGCCATCACGCCCTGCAAGTCCTGGTGCCGCAGCACGTCCAGCATGGGGCGCCCGGCAGTGCCGCCGGGCTCGCCATCATCATTGGCGGCTGACTGGCCGCCCGCCAGCAGCGCCCAGCACACATGCGCCGCATCGGGGTGCAGAGCCTTGAGCTGCGCCACCCGGGCCATCGCTTCTTCACGCCCGGGCATGGGCTCCACGCAGGCGATGAAACGGCTTTTCTTGATGATCAGTTCGTGGTGGGCGGGCGTGGCAAGGGAAAAGGGCATGGGCGATCAGCGGGGCAGGGCGGGGTTTGGAAATTCTGACTGTTTATCCGGCAAGCTGAAGTTTGAAATGTGTGCAAAATGTCATCTCGTAGGTCTGTACTCGCAGAGTCCGACATGATGGGTTTTGGCACTGGCCCATGTCGGGGTCTTCGACCGCCGGCCTGCAACATCCTTGAGCATTGAAAACTTCCCGGGGTCGAATCGATAGCCTCAGCAGGCTGGCTATTTCAACACGAGGGGATATTTTCGTGGCCAGACATCAGTCATGATCTGTATAGACGAACACTATTCAATTCACCATCGCCAATGAACCATCTTGATTCCAGGGACGAGTGGGTAGACGTTTTGCGGGGCTTGGTCGCGCTGCTGGTGGTGGTTCACCACACCGCCTTGATGTACGGCGCCATTGGGTCGTGGTTTTGGCATGAGAAAAGTCCAGACAACTCGTTTTCTTCGCTGCTGCTGACCGCCTTTTGCACGTTCAACCAAGCTTGGTTCATGGGCTTGTTCTTTTTGCTGGCGGGGGCTTATGTGCCGACGGCCCTCGCTCGCAAAGGGGCAAACCTGTATTTGCTGGATCGGCTTGTGCGCTTGGGCCTGCCGCTGCTGGTGTTTGGCTGTTTGCTGGGGCCATTCACCATCGCTTTGGCTTTCACAAGCAAAGGCTTTGCCATCCAAGACACGCTGATGGCGTTGTGGCGTCAGTCGCACTTTGAATCCGGCCCGCTGTGGTTTGTGGCGGCTTTGTGGGTGATGACCTGCATGATCACGCCGTTTGTGCCCTGGCTGCAACGTGTGCGCCCGTTTCCCTCCATGGCCATGATGTGGGTCGCAGCCTTGTTGGTCGGTGCCTCGGCCTTTCTGATTCGCTTGGTTTGGCCCGTCGGACAAACCTGGTGGATCGGCTGGCAATTGGGCTACTTCCCGGGTTATGTTTTGCTGTTTGTAGCGGGCGTGGCAGGCGCAAAGTCGCGTTGGTGGTTTGACGTGCCTGCCCCAGCGGCCAACACTTGGCGACGGGTGATGCGATGGTCGGTTTGGCTGTTTCCCTTGGTGGCCATCGCTGGCAGTCTCATCCCTTGGTTGGCTGGGCCAGCTGTGGGTGGTTGGAAAGTGCAGGCGTTCGTCTATGCATTTTGGGAGCCCTTGGTGGCATGGGGTGTCCTGTTGAGACTGCTGCGATGGGCCCAGCAGCGGTTTACCAGCCCGTCTGGCGCCTACAGGGCGATGGGTCAAAGTGCCATGACTGTTTATCTCATTCACGCCCCCATCGTGGTGGGTTTGGGTTTGGCGCTGCAAGGATTGGATTGGCCTGTGCTGCTCAAATTTGTTGTGAGTGCAGGACTGAGCGTCTTGATTTGTCTGATCTGCGCACAACTTTTGCTGCGATCAGCGGTCTGGAGGCGGTGGTTTTAAGGGTGATGTGCCTGTGTGTGGGGCAGACCTTGCCTGAGCACAATACCCACCAGCCCCGTGAGCCCACCCCCAAACCCCTACACTAGCGGGTTATCCCGAATGCCCGCCCATGAACGCCTTTGTCGACGTCTCTTTCTTCCCGCGTGACGCCAAACCGCTGACCAGTTACCGCAAGTTCTGGGCGCAGCGCTTTGGCACGGCCCCGTTTTTGCCGATGAGCCGCGAAGAAATGACCCAACTGGGCTGGGACAGCTGCGACATCATCATCGTCACGGGCGACGCCTATGTGGACCACCCCAGCTTTGGCATGTCGGTCATCGGCCGCATGCTGGAAAACCAGGGTTTTCGGGTCGGCATCATCGCCCAGCCCGACTGGACCAGTGCCGAGCCCTTCAAGGCCTTGGGCAAACCCAACCTGTTTTGGGGCGTGACCAGCGGCAACATGGACTCCATGATCAACCGCTACACGGCGGACCGCAAAATCCGCACCGACGACGCCTACACCCCGGGCGACGTGGGTGGCAAACGGCCCGACCGCGCCGCCATCGTCTACAGCCAGCGCTGCCGCGAAGCCTTTCCTGAAGTGCCCATCGTGCTCGGCGGCATTGAAGGCAGCTTGCGCCGCATCGCGCATTACGACTACTGGTCAGACAAAGTGCGCCGCTCGGTGGTGGTGGACAGCAAGTGCGACTTGCTGCTGTATGGCAACGCCGAGCGGGCGATTGTCGAGATCGCTCACCGCCTGGCCGCCCGCGAGCCGGTGCAACAGATCACCGACGTGCGCGGCACCGCCTTTGTGCGCCGCGAAACGCCAGAAGGCTGGTTCGAGATCGACTCCACCAGCGTGGACACGCCCGGGCATGTGGAGGCGCACATCAACCCGTATTTGATGATTTCGGACCAAGCGCGGGAGCAGGGCGCCACTTGCGCCCGTGAGGAAGAGGCCAAGGAAGTGGCCGAAGGCCACAACGCTAAAAACGTTGAAGCTGATTTGTCTGCCGCCGTGGCCCAAGCCCGCACCGTGCAAGCCGCTATTGAGCCCATCACTCAGCCGCTCACCTTTGTGCCCAACCCTGCACTGCGTGGCAAAGGCACCCACAAAGTCCCGCCGCGCGACAAGAGCGTCATCCGCCTGCCCAGCTACGAGCAAGTCAAGCAAGACGCCGTGCTCTATGCCCACGCCAACCGCGTGCTGCACCTGGAGACCAACCCCGGCAATGCCCGCTGCCTGGTGCAAGCCCACGGGGAGGGTGCCACCGCCCGCGACGTGTGGATCACGCCGCCGCCCATCCCACTGACCACGGCCGAGATGGACCATGTGTTTGACCTGCCGTATGCCCGCAGCCCGCACCCGCGTTATGCCGACGAAAACGGCAGCCATGACCACTCGACCAAAATCCCCGCGTGGGAAATGATCCGCTTCAGCGTCAACATCATGCGCGGCTGCTTTGGCGGCTGCACCTTCTGTTCCATCACCGAGCACGAAGGCCGCATCATCCAAAGCCGATCCGAAGAATCGGTCATCCGCGAGGTGGAAGACATCCGCGACAAGGTCAAAGGCTTCACCGGCGTCATCTCTGACCTGGGTGGCCCCACGGCCAACATGTACCGCCTGGGCTGCCGCAGCCCCGAAATTGAATCGGCCTGCCGCAAACCCAGCTGCGTGTTCCCCGGCATCTGCCAGAACTTGACCACCGACCACGGCCCGCTGATCAACATGTACCGCCGGGCGCGCAACCTCAAGGGCATCAAGAAGATTCTGATCGGCTCTGGTCTGCGTTACGACCTGGCCGTGCAGTCGCCCGAGTATGTGAAAGAACTGGTGCAGCACCATGTGGGCGGCTACCTGAAGATCGCGCCCGAGCACACCGAGGGCGGGCCGCTGTCCAAGATGATGAAACCGGGCATTGGCACCTACGACCGCTTCAAGTCGATGTTTGACAAGTACAGCGAAGAAGTGGGCAAAAAGCAGTTCCTCATCCCGTACTTCATCGCCGCCCACCCGGGCACCAGCGACGAAGACATGATGAACCTGGCCGTCTGGCTCAAGAAGAACGGTTTCCGCGCCGACCAGGTGCAGACCTTCTACCCCAGCCCCATGGCCACGGCCACGGCCATGTACCACTCCACCCGCAACCCGCTGCGCAAAATCACCCGCGACAGCGAAAAAGTGGACGTGGTCAAAGGCGACAAACGCCGCCGCCTGCACAAAGCGTTTTTGCGCTACCACGACGCCAACAACTGGCCCCTGCTGCGCGAAGCCTTGAAAGCCATGGGCCGGTCAGACCTCATTGGCAACGGCAAACACCATTTGATTCCGAGCTGGCAGCCGTTGGCCGAAGAAGGCTACCAAAGCGCCCGCAGGAAAAACAGCACGGGTGCGGGGGCCAAGTCGTCGGTGTCTTTGTCGACAGCGCCCAAGCGCATGGGGCAGCCGAAGAAGGGGCAGTTGCTGACGCAGCATACGGGGTTGCCGCCGAGGAAGAAGGTTTGATTGGTCTCAAATCAGGATTGTTGTTCCTGAGCGGTCAAGATAGTTGATATCAATCAAGGCTCACTATAAATGCTCAGTTGTCGTTCAAATTGCTGAATTTTTTGGTGCGCAATATAAACGTAGCGAACTTGTGGGGTCATATTTGAAGCTTATCGGAGGTAAAGTCGCGCCGAAGGCGTCGGCGCTTGACGAAATTGTTAAATTGTTGAACATCAAGGCGCGGCCCACGCCCTTTTTGCTATGGCTACATACATTGCCGTTCTCTCCATGATGTTGCTCTTCCCAAAATCTGTTACAGCTGACAACCCAGAGTTCGGGTTGTTTTGTACATATCTGGCTACGTTCGGATTGCTCTGATAGAAGGCATCGCAAAGCGTTTGCGTAAGGACATTCTCCGTTGCGTATGCCACCAACTTTTCTCTATATGGTTGGTCTTTAAGCGAACGATTTCTCGATCTCGGCAAGAGTGCGAGAGCCCCAATCAAGTTACGATGTTCCGCATAGTCCTTTGCATCGACGAAACCGTGGTTAGTCGGTAGCGCTTGCGGATCGAAGGCCTCCTTCAATAGGTGTTCAATGTCGAATGTCTTGTGTCTACGATCTCGCTGCCAGTATGTTGGAAACCCAACTCGATTTGTTAATGTAAAAGCCTCTTCTAAATTGTCTGCAATCCGAGCCAGCACAAATAGCAGATCAGACTTGTCAGCCTTCTTGTAGGTCAGCTTCGAAAGCTCTGGGATGATCGGCGCACTCTTCAGCCATTCCGCGCGAACATGGGACAGCAATTCTGCGGAAGTCTTGTTTCGAATCTCCTTGGCAAGAGTGAATGCAATGTCCTTCAAGTTGTCGTAATTGTTTTCCTTGCCCTCTATCGTTCGGATCGTCAACATCAGATCTATGAAGCGCGAAGCCAGTGAAATCTTCTTCTGCCAGTCGGTTACCGTATCTTCAACTTTTACCACCGCCAGAAGAATCATCGGCTGAAAGCTGAACTTTCTCACTGAGTTGTAGTAAAGACATTCGAATCCTGTCTTCAGGTTCGCTTCGGCATCCTTGATGAATGCATAGATTTCAGCGTATCGAGGAATGTCAACACGGACGAATTGAACGTAGCCGTCTGCGTTTTTAATCGACAGGTTTGAGATGTTGTCATCAAACCATCTGTGGTAAGCCTCACCAATGAGATCGAAATCGCCCGCAGGGTCTCCCTTTGCTTTGCCGCGCATTGTTGTAGCCCACTTTGCCCGGAATAAATTTCGGAAAAAGAGGGAGTCTTCCTCAGCCCCTAGCTCACGAAGTTTGTTTATTGTCTGGACCCAGATGGCGAGGCATGACTGGCTGTCGACAGCATTTGGTATCTTAGAAAGAATTTGACCCTTCAATAGGTCGATTGGCCCGAGGCGTAGACCTCTATCATTCATTGTGACGAAAACGCGGTGTGCCTCAGACTCACTGTTCACAGAAATATCAATGAGTAGCACTCGCTCCACCACATAGTCAATGAAGTACGCGATGGCCGCCTTTACGGTTGCGTTCAAAAGCGAGTCGGTTGTGCGCAATGCCTCCAAAAGTCGTCGGTCGCCATCGTCTAGATTAACCACGTCTTCAGCGTCGTCCATTGCTTCTGCAACGGTTTTAGTAGTATCCAGATAGCGATCAAATATTGCCTTGCGTGAATTTGAAAACTCAATTGCGTAGTCCATTGCACCGTAACTCACGCTGCCGAGGTATGTTGAAAGGTCGAGTGCGTTCCCAACTCTATGATCCTTTCGGTAGCGCTCCAAATACGCCAACAGTAGGAAGGTAGAAGTAAGTCGCTGTTGCCCGTCAATGAGCGGTTTCTTTCCGCCTTGCTCGGCAGAAGTGATGATTGATCCCAAAAAGTATGGGGCGTAGTCAGCCACCCAATCCACCGAACATAAGCCTCTACGCCTTGTAAGCCAAATGCGGATGCGGCTTTGTTTTGCTCGCAGGTCGTGGCCGAGATCGGCCTTCAACCCTTCGCACCAGATTGCCCTTGAGCAGTTCGATGCTCTGGGCGATGCACGTCGCAAGGGCGCTAGGCAGCAACAGCAAACGGGGCAGCATGCGTTGCATCAGGCTGGCCGCGTAGCTGCGGTTGCAGATTCGATCAGTGCGCTCTTGCATGCCACGGGCACAGTAACTGAGCAAAGCGCCCAGGTTGTCGGCCAACACTTTGGCGGCGATATCAATGACACAGGCTTGCTGGCTCAGGCCGCTGACGCTTTCGATTTTCAGGCGGTGCTTAAGGCGTTTGAAGGCTTCTTCGATGCGCCAGCGTTGGTGGTACAGCTGCCCAAAAACCTCAGCAGGAAAC
>NZ_CXOO01000060.1 GCF_001269385.1 Limnohabitans sp. DM1
CGGCTGAAGATGGCGCTGCGTACGGTTTATGCCAATGCGGCCAGGCACAACAACGCGACACAAGCCAAGTCTGAATTGAAGGCGTGGCTGAGTTGGGCCGCGCGCTGTCGTCTGGCACCCTTTAAGAAGTTGGCCAGCACATTAAAGCAGCGCTTGGACGCAGTGGTGCGGGGCATGCTGGACAACCGCAGCAATGCTTATGTGGAGGCCATGAATGGTTTGCTCCAACAGGCTAAACGCGCCGCGCGTGGCTTCAAAACTGCAAGCAACTTTATCGCCATTGCGTATTTGCGGATGTCCAAGCTCAAGCATCTGCCAAGCAACCCGCTGGAGCGGGCTGTGCCCAAATACAACGTGCTAATCCACCGCTGCCTTTGATGTCAAGTTCCACACTAAACGGCATAGAGCCCTTCCACCCCCAAGTGAGGTGTCGTCTTCACCATTGCCTTGACGACAACAAATCGCAGTCGCGTTGAACGGCGCAAGGAAAAAAGCCTCCCGACTTCGCAGTCGGGAGGCTTTTTGCTTTGTGGGCCGGAGCTGGCTTACATCGTGTCGATGAAACTGCGCAGTTTGTCGCTGCGGCTGGGGTGCTTGAGCTTGCGCAGTGCCTTGGCTTCGATCTGGCGGATGCGCTCGCGCGTCACGTCGAACTGCTTGCCCACTTCTTCCAGGGTGTGGTCGGTGGACATTTCGATGCCAAAACGCATGCGCAGCACTTTGGCTTCGCGGGGGGTCAGGCTGTCCAGGATGTCCTTGACCACGTCGCGCAGACCGGCTTGCAGGGCTGCGTCCATGGGGGCGGTGTGGATGCTGTCTTCGATGAAGTCACCCAGATGGCTGTCGTCGTCGTCGCCGATCGGCGTTTCCATGGAGATTGGCTCTTTGGCGATCTTCATGATCTTGCGGATCTTGTCTTCAGGAATTTCCATCTTCTCGGCCAGGATGGAGGCATCGGGCTCGAAGCCAAATTCCTGCAAGTGCTGGCGCGAGATGCGGTTCATCTTGTTGATGGTCTCGATCATGTGCACCGGGATGCGGATCGTGCGGGCCTGGTCCGCAATCGAGCGGGTGATGGCCTGGCGGATCCACCAAGTGGCGTAGGTCGAGAATTTGTAGCCACGGCGGTATTCGAACTTGTCCACAGCCTTCATCAGACCGATGTTGCCTTCCTGAATCAAATCGAGGAACTGCAGGCCACGGTTGGTGTACTTTTTGGCGATCGAAATCACCAGGCGCAAGTTGGCCTCAATCATCTCTTTCTTGGCATCGCGGCTGGCACGCTCGCCAGCATTCATGCGCTTGTTGATGTCCTTGAGCTCATCCAGCGGCACGACCACCTTCGATTGGAGGTCGATCAGCTTTTGCTGAATGTCTTGCACTGGCGGGATGTTGCGGCCCATGACGGCACTCCAGCTCTTGCCTGCCGCAGCTTGCTTTTCAATCCACTTGAGGTTGAGCAGTTGCGATTCCACGCGTTTGCCATTTTTGTCACGGCCGCTGAAGTCGGCAATGAATTGCTCTTGCGGGTAGCCGCATTTGTCCACAATGATGCGGCGCAACTCCCGCTCTTTCTTGCGCACATCGTCCACCTGGCCGCGCACCATGTCGCACAACTTTTCAATGGTCTTGGCCGTGAAGCGGATGGTCATCAGCTCTTCGGAAAGTGCCGTCTGGACTTTCACGTAGGCGGGCGTGCCCCAGCCTTCCTTGTTGTACACCTTGTGCACTTTTTCGAAGTAATCCGTGATACGGTCAAAGCGTTCCAGGGCCTGATTTTTCAGCTCTTCGAGCTTCTTGGTCAGCGCTTTGGAGCCACCTTTGCCATCGTCATCGTCGGCCTCGTCGAACTCGTCGAAGTCTTCTTCGGCCACGTAGTCATCGGCTTCGTTCAGATTGGCAAAACCGTCCACCACGGTGGAGATGACGACTTTGCCCTCGCGGATTTCACCGGCCATGCGCAGGATTTCAGCGATGGTGGCGGGGGACGCGCTGATCGCGGCCATCATGTCCATCAGGCCGCCTTCGATGCGCTTGGCAATCTCGATTTCGCCTTCGCGGGTCAAGAGTTCCACGGTGCCCATCTCTCGCATATACATGCGCACGGGGTCGGTGGTGCGTCCAAATTCACTGTCCACGGTGGACAGGGCGGCTTCGGCGGCTTCTTCGGCTTCTTCTTCGGTCGAGCCGGTGGGCGCGTTGTCCGTGATGATCATGCTCTCGGCGTCGGGCGTTTGCTCGTACACTGCCACGCCCAGGTCGTTGAGGGTGGCAATCACCACTTCCAGGGTTTCGGCATCGACCAGCTTGTCGGGCAAGTGATCGCTGATTTCGCCGTTGGTGAGGTAGCCGCGCGTCTTGCCCAACTTGATCAGGGCTTTCAGACGGTCACGGCGCTGCTTCATCTCGGCTTCGGTCAGGACGGTTTCGTCCAGGCCGAATTCCTTCATCAAGGCGCGTTCTTTCGCCTTGCTGATTTTCATGCGCAGAGGTTTGACTTTCTCGGCGGTGTCCGAGATGGGTTCGGCTTCGATTTCTTCCTCGATATCGATGATCTCATCGTCGAAGGAAGGCTCAGCGATGCTGCCTTTTTTCTTGGGGCCGCGCTTGGCGCCGGTCACGGCTTTTTTGGCGGCAGGTTTTTTGGCCGCTGGCTCGGTTTCTGCGGCTTTGGCGGCTTTGGTTTTCTTAGTGACCACTTCGGTTTCAGCGGCTTTGGCAGTGGTTTTCTTGTCGGTGACTTCGGATTTTTTGGAGGGCACGGAGGCGGCTTTCTTCTCGGACTTGGCAGGAGTTGCAGGGGCATTCGTCGCCTTGGCCGCTGGGGAGACAGCTTTGGCCCCCGACTGGGTCGGTGCTTTGGCGGTCACTTTGCTGGCAGATGCTTTGGCGCTGGGCGCAGAAGCTTTTTGGGCAGCAGCGGTTTTGGCTACGGTTTTCGATGGGGCAGGGGCCTGGGCAGGCTTCTTCGGCTTTTGAGCGGGCATGGCAACCTCAAGACTTCAAAACAGACAAGGAAACAGACACAGTCAGCGCCTCATACATCCCGGCGCGGGCTTGTTGGGACACAGCTTCAACACCCTATATAGGCGTCAAATCTGCAATGGCAAGATGTTGGGGCGATCATTTGGAGTGCAGTCCTTGCGGGAATGGTGACCGGCCCACATGGGGGCTTCGCGCTGATGGCGGGGGTCTAGCCGGAGGTGCTGCTGTCGCTCTTGCCGAAAAAAACCGCATTATACCGCATCGGAACGTGCGCCAATGCGGTTGAGGGGCTGTATGGGTTTGCATGCACTTGTCGGGGTCTTCGACCACCGTCCTACAAAACCCTACTCGTAGGTCAGTACTTGAAGCGTCGGACGTTGCTCTGATTGCCGTCTGCGGTCAGCGGGCGGGGCGGATCGACGTTTTGGGGCGGAAGGCCTTGCAGACCTCGTCACGGGTTTCCATGTAGGGCCCGCCAATCAAATCCACGCAGTAAGGCACGGCCGCAAAAATGCCGTGCACCACGGCTTTGCCGTCGGCGTCTTTCAGGCCTTCGAGCGTTTCGGCAATCGATTTGGGCTGGCCGGGCAGGTTGATGATCAGGCTTTGGCCCCGAATGACGGCCACCTGCCGCGACAAGATGGCTGTGGGTACAAATTTCAGGCTGATTTGGCGCATTTGCTCGCCAAAACCGGGCATTTCCTTGTCGGCCACGGCAAGTGTGGCCTCGGGGGTCACGTCGCGCAGGGCGGGGCCGGTGCCGCCGGTGGTCAGCACCAGGCTGCAACCGGCATCGACCAACTCGATCAAGGTGGCGCAGATGCGGTCTTTTTCGTCGGGGATCAGGCGCGGCTCGAAAGTGATGGGGTTGTGCAGCGCACGGGTCAGCCAGTCTTGCAGTGCAGGCAGGCCTTTGTCTTCGTAAACGCCCGTGCTGGCACGGTCGCTGATGGACACGATGCCGATCTTGACCGGGTCAAAAGGGATCGTGGCGTTGGGTTCACTCATCTTCGGCTTCCTCGTCGGGGGTCTCATCGCTCTGGCCGCCTGTCAGCACGCTGCGCACCAGCTTGAACAGCTCGCGGTAAGCGCGGCCTTGGCGCGGGGCCAGGCCTTGCGAGACGGCGGCGTTGGTCACGGGCACCGCGTCCTTGCGGGCCTGGCGCACCAGCGCGCGCAGCTGCTGGATGTCGGTTTGTGGGTGGTGTTCGATCCATTCGCCCACAGCGGCATCGTCGGCGATCAGGCGGTCACGCCAGGCTTCGGCCAGGTGCAGGGCTTGGGTGTCTTTGGCGCTGCCCAGGCGCTGGATGTCCAGGGCCTCGCGCACGGCTTGCAGGGTTTCGGGGCTGAGCAGGCGCATTTGCTTGCCGATGAACTGCATTTGGCGGCGCTTGCCTTCGAAGTTGGTGATGCGCTTGGCTTCGGCCAGGCCGTCGACCAGTTTGTCGGGCAGGGCCAGGCCCTCCATCAGGTCGCGGCGCAGGGTGAGCAAGGCAGTGCCGAGTTCTTGCAGTTCGGTGCTTTCGCGCTTGAGTTCGGTGCGGCTGGGGCCATCCAGGCCGCCTTTGAGCTCGCGCTTGTACTCCAGGTCGAGCTCGCTGCCTTCGGCAACAAACTGACCACGGACGAAATAGCCTTTTTTGGGTTTACGGGACATGACTGGGGGGAACTCTTTTTCAGATGCAGCGCTGGGGCTGGGTGGCAAGTATCATAGCGGCCACTGCGGGCCCAGCGCCCGCCATTTTTTTTGAGAACACTTCCGTGAAAAGTTCCGTGAAAAAA
Organism: Limnohabitans sp. DM1; assembly: GCF_001269385.1. Taxonomy (GTDB): domain Bacteria; phylum Pseudomonadota; class Gammaproteobacteria; order Burkholderiales; family Burkholderiaceae_C; genus Limnohabitans_A. Next base: position 4,771 of record NZ_CXOO01000060.1, read on the forward strand.
AACACCCCCGCCACCGCCTCCCATGCGCATGCGCACGACGGCTTCAGCTACTCGCGTGACCATTTTGAAGAGCTGGTCGACATCGCCTTGCACCACGCCAAAAAGCTGGGCGCCACCAACGCAGGGGCCGAAGCGTCCGAAGGTTGTGGCCTGTCGGTCAGCGTGCGCAAGGGCGAGCTGGAAAACGTGGAGCGCAACCGCGACAAGTCGCTGGGCGTGACGGTGTACGTGGACCACCGCCGGGGCAACGCCAGCACGTCGGACTTTTCCAAGGCAGCGATCGAGCGCACGGTGCAAGCGGCCTATGACATCGCCCGCTTCACCGCCGAAGACCCGACCGCCGGGCTGCCCGACGAAGCCGACATCGAAACGAACCAACGCGATCTGGATTTGTTCCACCCCTGGGCCATCAACAGCGAAGAAGCCGCCAAGCTGGCCTTGCAGTGCGAGGCCGCTGCGCTCAAAACCAGCCGCCGCATCACCAACAGCGACGGCGCGGCCGTGTCGGCGCAGCAAAGCCATTTTTTCAGCGCCCACACACACGGCTTTCGCGGCGGCTATGCCAGCTCGCGCCACAGCATTTCGGTGGCCCCCATTGCCAAGCTGCCAGGCCGCAACGCCGAGATGCAGCGTGACGCCTGGTACACCTCGATGCGCTCGGCCGATGAGATGGCCTCGCCCGAGGCAGTGGGACGTTATGCCGCTGAACGCGCCTTGTCTCGCCTGGGGGCCCGCAAAATCGCCACGACCGAGTGCCCGGTGCTGTTTGAGTCGCCTGTGGCGGCTGGTTTGCTGGGCGGTTTTGTCCAGGCCGTGAGTGGCGGGGCGCTGTACCGCAAGAGCAGCTTTTTGCTCGACTCGCTGGGCAAGAAGGTCTTCCCCAAGCACATCGACATCGAAGAAGACCCGCACCTCTTGCGCGGCAAGGGCAGCTCGCCGTTTGACGACGAGGGTGTGCGCTCGGTGCGCCGCAAGGTGGTCAAAGGCGGGCGCGTGGAGGGCTACTTCCTCTCCAGCTATTCGGCCCGCAAACTGGGCATGAAGACCACCGGCAACTCGGGTGGTTCGCACAACCTGACACTCACTTCACGCTTGACGCAGTCCACCGACGACCTGGACGCCATGCTGCAAAAGCTGGGCACGGGCTTGTTCGTGATCGAGCTGATGGGCCAGGGCGTGAACTACGTGACGGGTGACTATTCACGCGGGGCCAGCGGCTTTTGGGTGGAGAACGGCCAGATCGCCTACCCGGTGCACGAGATCACCATCGCGGGCAACCTCAAGGACATGCTCATGGGCATCGAAGCCGTGGGTGCTGACACCTACAACATGGGGGCCAAAACGACCGGCTCCATTTTGGTCAACCGCATGAAGTTGGCGGGCAGTTAAGGCCGGCTGCGCTGTGCAGGCTGAACTTCTGGCGGCGCTGGCCGCCTTGTCTTGGGCGGTGGTCAGCTTGTTTTCCGCGGCGGCTTCCAGCCAGATGGGTGCCTTTGCCTTCACCCGCTGGCGCTTGTTTTTCGCGCTGACCTTGCTGTGGGCGCTGGCCTTGTTCACTGGGCAATGGCGCAGCCTGGACAGCTCGAATGTGGCCCTGCTGGCCCTGTCGGGCTTCATTGGCATCTTCATCGGCGACACCGCGCTGTTTGCCTGCATGAACCGGCTGGGGCCGCGGCGCAGCGGTGTGCTGTTTGCCACACACGCCATTTTTTCCACCTTGCTCGCTTGGTTGTTCCTGGGCGAAACCCTCTGGGGCTGGACCTTGGTGGGCGGCAGTTTGCTGGTTTCGGGTGTGATGGTGGCGATTGTCTGGGGCCGCCGCGAGAGCGAAACCCATGCTTGGGAAAACACGCGCGGCTCTTTGATGGCGGGCGTTTTGTTGGGCCTGCTGGCCGCCGCCAGCCATTCCGCGGCCACCTTGATGATCAAGCCTTTGATGGTGGCGGGTGTGGACGCTGTGTCAGCGTCTGCCGTTCGCACCTCGGCCAGTTTTCTGGCGCACTTGGCCTTGCTATGGCTGGGCGTCAAAGTGGCTCGCGTGCAAAACCCGTTGAACCTCAAAACCTTGTTCAACACGGCGGCCAGTGCTGTGGTGGCGATGGCTTTGGGCATGACCCTGGTGTCCCAGGCGCTGAAAACCGGGCAGGCCAATCTGGTGGGGATTTTCTCGTCGCTCACCCCGATCTTGCTTTTGCCGCTGCTGTGGGTGGTTTACCGCCGCCACCCGGCCTGGGGGGCCTGGGGTGGGGCGGTGATGGCGGTGGCCGGGGCGGGGCTGATTTTGGTGCAGTGAGGAGGCCGTTGCCTGGCCGCTTTCGCCTCAGGCCCAGTGTTTTTGCCGGATGTCTTCAAAATACCCGGCCAAGGATTGCACCAGGCGGGCCTGTTCGGTTTGCAGTTTCTGCGCAAGCATCTGGTCGTGTTGCCCGGTGAAGGGGCAGACCACTTCGGTCTTTAAGCCGGTCATCTGTTCCAGCACCGACATGCCCCAAAACGGCACCGACACCGGGCAGTAGCCGCCTTCGTGTGTCATGACCACGCGGCCTTGGGCGTGCTTGCGGGCCATGGCCAGCACCGCATCGGTCATCCAGCGAAAGGCCACGCCGTCGAGCATCATGCGGCCCAGGGGGTCAAAACGCCCGGCGTCGTAGCCGCAGGCCACGATGATCAGCTGGGGTTTGTAGGCGTCCAGGGCGGGCAGGATGACTTTCTCAAACGACTCGCGGTAGGCCCCAAAGCCGCAGCCGGGTGGCAGCGGAATGTTGATGTTGTAACCCGCGCCCGCGCCTTGGCCCAGTTCGTCGGCCTCGCCCTTGACGAACAGATAGCCCGCTTGCTGGTGCACCGAAATCGTCAGCACATCGCTGCGTTGCTCAAAACACTTTTGCGTGCCGTTGCCAAAATGCACGTCCCAGTCCACGATGGCCACGCGCTCCAGCCCATGCACCTCGATGGCGTGGGCAGCGGCCAAAGCGGCATTGGCGAACACGCAAAAGCCCATGCCTTGCTCAGGTTCGGCATGGTGGCCAGGTGGGCGTGTCAGCGCATAGGCCATTTGCGCTTGCCCGTGCATGACCGCGTCCACAGCCGTGAGGGCGCAACCGGCCGAGCGGCGGGCAGCCGCCCAGCCGTTGGACGAGATGGGCGCGCCAATGCCGGTGTCGCCCCCACCGGCCAGGGCGATTTGCTCGACCTTGGCCACATAGCTGGCGCTGTGCAGGCGGGTGAGTTCGTGCACCTGCGCGTCGCGTGCTGGGATCACCTTCAGGTCGTGCATCAGGCCCGATTGCTGGATCAGGTTGTGCAGACGCCGCTTGGGGTCAGCGTTTTCGATGTGGCGGTTGTAGGGCTCGACAAAGCCGCCGGGCTTGAGCATCAGGGCGTAGTTGCCCGGGTCGTGCCAAAAACAGATTTCGTCGGTGATGTAAGCGGTGGTGGAGGTCATGGTGTTTCAGGCTTTGCGGCCAAAGACAAGGCGGGAGATCCAGGGCCACAAAAGCACCAGGAGGGTGATCGCCAAAATGCTCAGCGAGATGGGGCGGGTGATGAAAGGCATCAAAGAGCCGTCGCTGCGCCCCAGTGTTTGGCGCAAGGTGGCTTCGAGTGTGTCGCCCATGACCATGCCCAAAATCAGCGGAATGGTGGGAATGTTGGCCCGGGTGCACACCAGTCCAAAGACTCCGAACACGGTGGCGATCAGCACGTAGTACATCGAGTTGGCCGCCGAATAGGCGCCCACAAAGCACAGCGCCAGGATGGCCAGGCCCAGGATGCGCGGGTTCACATAGGCCAGTCGGGCGAGCGGTTTGACGCACAGCACCAACAAGACCAGGATGAGCACGTTGATGACCAGCAAGGACGAGAGCACGCCGTTGATGATTTCCGGGCGGTCCACGAACAGCGAGGGCCCCGGCACGATGCCATGCACGATGAACACGCCCATGATGATGGCGGTGATCGCGTCGCCCGGTATGCCCAGGGTCAGCACGGTGATCATGGCCCCACCCGAGTTGGAGTTGTTGGCGCTTTCGGCCGCGACAATGCCTTCGGGGTTGCCCTCGCCAAAGGGCGTTTTGTCTTTGGCCCCGCGCTGGGCCCAAAAGTAGGCCAAAGAAGTCGACAGGGCTGCACCCACCGCAGGCAAGATGCCGATGGCCGAGCCCAAAAACAGGCCCTTGGCCAAGGTTTTGGGGTACTTGAAGGGTTCCAGAAATGCCCGCCAGGACACGCCCGCGCGGCCAATCAAGGTGTTGTCAAAGTTGGGCACGGGCGAGCTGACCATGACCAGGGCTTGCGCCATGCCGAACAGGCCCACCGCCACGGGCACCAGGGGGATGCCGCTGAGCATGGCGGGCAGGCCCAGGGTGTAGCGCTGCTCGTTGGAGTTGGGGTCGATGCCCACGGTGGCCAGGAAAAAGCCCAGGCACATCATCATCATGGCCGAGGCAAACTGGCGTTTGTAGGCTTTGCCCACGCACACGGCGGCCAGCAAGATCGCCATCACGCTTTCGGGGGCTCCAAATTTGGCGGCAAAACCAGCCAAAGGCCGTGCGGCCAGACCCAGCAGCAGGGCGCTGGCAATGCCCCCGATGAAGGCCGACATGAAGGCCAGCGACAAGGCCCGCTGTGCTTGGCCCTGGCGCGCCATCGGGTAGCCGTCAAACATGGTCATGATGGACGAGGCCTCGCCTGGGGTGCGGATCAGGATGGAGGTCACAGCGCCGCCATAAAAGGCGCCGCAGTACACCCCCAGCAGCAAGGAGATGCCCGCCAAAGGTGCCATGCCATAAGTGAAGGGCAGCAAAACCGCAATGGTCACGCCCGGGCCCACGCCCGGCAAAACGCCCACGGCGATGCCCAGGGCCGAGCCCAGAAGCAAGGACCAGGCGATCTGCCAGGTGGCCAAGGCCGCAAAGCCTTGCGACAGGCTGTCAAAAAATTCCATGTTCAGATCCGTTGAGGGGATTCACAGCCAAATGCCGTGTCCGAAGTGCACCTTGAGCAACTTGGCAAACACCCACCACATGGCCAAGGCCATGGGCAGACTCAAGGCGAAGGTGGTGCGCCAGCCAAATCCGAGCACCCGGCTGCTGCTGAGTAAAAACAGCAGCGTGCTGCTCATGTACCCCAACTGAGGCACGGCCCACATGTACAGGCCAAACAAAACCAGGATCGCCACGGCCAGGCCGATGCGGGCCTGACTGGCGTCCAGTTCGTCCGAGCCTGTTGTGGGTTGGGGCAGGCGGCGGCGAAAGGCTTCCACCACCGCCCCCACGGCCGCCAGCGCCAGCATCAGGGAAGGAAACAAGGCCGATGACTCGAACCACGCGGCGTTTTGGGGAAAGGGCACGATGAGCTGGCGCGTGGCCAATACCATGCTGGCGGTCAGCACCGCCAGCAAGATCAGCAAGGCCCGGTCCCAGGTTGCGCCCTGCGGCGAGGTGCGAGGTGCTGCGCTCACTTTTTGCTGAAGCCCAACTCGGTCATCAGCTCGCCGATCCACTGGCTGTCCGAGGCCACTTGTTTGCTCATTTGTTCAGCCGTCATCGGGAAAGCCGGAATGCCGGCTTTTTTCAGCTGGTCCTGCACGGGCTTGTCCTTGAGCGACTCCATCATCACGGTTGACAGTTTGTTGATGATGTCCTTGGGCACGCCCGCAGGTGCAGCCATGCCGCCCCAAGTGTAGAGGTCACCGTAGCCTTCTTCGGCCGGGGTGGCGGTGTTCGGGAACAGGGGGTTGCGGTGTGGACCCCAGGCCGAGAGGATCTTGACCTGCCCGTTTTTGGCGAAGGGAGCTGCTCCGATCGCGCCGGCTGTCGTCACGTCGGCATCACCCGCCATCAGTTCCTTTTGAGAGGGGTTGGGGAAGGACACGACTTTGTAAGGCCAGCCATCGCGCTTGGCGATCTTGGCCGCAATCAGGGCGGGCACGGCAGCAGGGGCATAACTGCCAATGGTCACGGGTTTGCCACTCTTTTTGGCCCAGGCGGCAAATTCCTTGAGGTTGGTGGCCGGAATGTCGCCACGCGCAGCCAGCACGAAGTCGTTGATCAGCATGCCGCCGACCGACTGGTAGTCGCTGATTTTGTAGGGCGTATTGCCGGCGATGATTTGCGAAATGCCAGGGCCAGGCGTCCAGGTGCCGATGGTGTAGCCATCGGGTTTGGCGCGGGTCATCTCGGCAAAGCCCACCACGCCGCCGCCGCCGGGCTTGTTGATCACCTGCACGGGCACGCCCAGGCGCTTGCTCATGCCTTCGGCCACCAGACGGGTCACCGCATCCATGTCGTTGCCCGGTGGGTAGGGGTAGATGATTTCGATGGGTTTGCTGGGCCACTTGTCTTGTGCCATGGCGGGCAGGGCAGCGGCGGCGGCCAAGGCGGCCAGGGCGATCAAACGGATGCGGTGGTTCATGTGAGTCTCCTGAGGGTGGGGGGAAGTGAAATCAAACTTTTTCGGCGGCCGAGAACGCGATGTGCAAGATGCGCAGGCTCTCGTCCACATCCTGGCGCGTGAAAACCAAGGGCGGCGAAAGGATGAGGCGGTTGCCTTGTACGCGGATGATGGCACCCGCCTGGCGCGCCGTGCCTACCAGCGTCTGGATGTAGGGCGAGGGCGGCAGCAGCATGGCCCGGCTGGCCTTGTCGGTGACCAGTTCCACGGCGGCCATCATGCCTTTGCCGCGCACTTCGCCCACATGGGCGTAGGCCATCAGCTCCTGCAACTTGCCCTGCATGTAGGCCCCTACGCGGCTGGCATTGCCCGGCAGGTCTTCGCTGGCCACGATGTCCAGGTTGGCGTTGGCCGCAGCGCAGGCCAGCGCATGGCCCGAATAGGTGTAGCCGTGCATCAGCGCAGCGGGCACGCCGGGCTGGTTCCAGGCGCTGGCCACGCGTTCATTGATGAGCGTGGCACCCAAAGGCACATAGCCCGAATTGATGCCCTTGGCCATGGCCATGATGTCGGGGGCCACGCCCCAAGCGCGGGCACCGCACATGGCGCCGATGCGGCCAAAGCCGGTCACGATCTCGTCGCTGATCAGCAAGATGCCGTGCTGGTCCAGTAGTTGGCGCAGGCCTGGCCAATAGCTGTCGTGCGGCACGATCACGCCGCCTGCGCCTTGCACCGGCTCGGCCACCAGGGCGGCGATGTTGTGCGGTCCGACTTGCTCGATCAGCTGGGCCAGCTGGTCCAGGCACAGCTGCGCGAGCCTGGCCGGGTCGGTTTCGTTCCAGGGGTTGCGGTAGATGTAGGGCGTTTCGGCCAGGTGGCAGCCGGGCAGGAGCGGTTCGTAGGCGCTGCGGAACATCGGGTTGCCGTTGATGGATGCGCCACCAAAATGCACCCCGTGGTAGCCCCATTTGAGCGAAATGAACTGGTGACGATCGGGCTGGCCATTGAGCTTCCAGTATTGACGTGCCAGTTTGAGGGCGGTTTCCACCGCGTCCGAGCCGCCGGATGAAAAGAACACTTTGTTCATTTTTTCCGGGGCGAACATGCGCATCAGGCGAGCCGACAGCTCGATGGCGGGCGGGTTGGAGGTGTTCTGGAAGGTGGAGTAGTAAGCCAGTTTGTCCAGCTGCGCCTTGATGGCATTGATGACCTCGGGTCGGTTGTGCCCGATGTTGACGTTCCACAAAGAGGCGACGGTGTCCAGGTAGCGCTTGCCGTCGATGTCGTAGACGTGCACCCCTTCGCCGCGGTCAATGATCAAGGGCGGCGCAGCTTGCACCGCCTTGGGGTCGATCATGGGGTGGTACATGTGTTGCGCGTTGGCGCTGCGGATGTCGATGCTGTTGGGATTCATGCCCCAAGCATAGGCAGCAAGGGGGTAATGGAAAAAATCCATTATCCTCAGGTCTTTCCCGTAGACAGGCTGTTGCAAACATGGGTTTTCCCAAAGCATCCTTGGCGGTCCCCGACCCGCTGCCTCATTTTGAAAACCCGCAGTCGATCTTCGATTTGCTCAATTTTCAGCTGCACGAGTTCCTGGGCATCAGCGGTTCGTTGGTGACCCGCATCTGCGAAAACGAGTACGGCATCACCCGCGAGGAGTGGCAGTTTGCGGCCATGCTGGCCGAACTCGGGGGCATGTCGCCCTCGGACCTGGCGGCCCGCACCACGGTGGACCGATCGCAAGCCTCCAAAACCCTGCGAGGCCTGATGACCAAGGGTTTGGTGGATCGGCAGCCCGTGCCTGGCGATGGCCGCAAGGCGAGGGTTCAACTGACGGAGTCCGGCATGCAGCTGTACTGGCAAATCTTCCCCCGCGTGGTTCAGGTGCACAACGAGGTCATGCAAGACTTCAACACCGATGAACGCGAGGCCCTGGCCCGGGCCATGCACATCCTGCGTGTGCGCGCCTTGGCCGTGGCGCAAAGGCACAAGCCTGAAGGTGCATCGGGAAGGCGACAGGGCGGCAGCCGGGCGATCTGGAAGAAATCGCCGAGCCCGCTTTGACGCGCTAGTTTGATGCCTTTGCTGCCGTGACCACTAAACTCAACCCGCCAGCGCCGCTTTCACCGCTGCCGACACCTGGCCCATGTCCGCCTTGCCAGCCAACTGGGCTTTGACCGCGCCCATGACTTTGCCCATGTCGCCGGGGCCTTTGGCTCCAAGTTCGGCCACGATGGCCTGCACGGCAGCTGTGACTTCTTCGGCCGACATGCGCTCAGGCAAATAGGCCAGCAACACCGCCATTTCGGCTTTTTCCTTGTCGGCCAGGTCCTGGCGGGCGGCTTGCTCAAAGGCGGCGATCGAATCCTTGCGTTGTTTGATCAGCTTGTCCACGATGGCCACCACGGCCACGTCGTCGAGCTCGATGCGCTCGTCCACTTCCTTTTGCTTCATCGCCGACAGCAGCAAGCGGATGGTGCCCAGGCGCTCGCTGTCTTTGGCGCGCATCGCGGATTTCATGTCTTCGGTGATCTGGTCTTTCAGGCTCATGGTGGGGCTCCTGGATGTTAAAAAGTGGGGGTGCAGAAACAACAAAGCCCGCCTGAGCGTCCTCCAGCGGGCTTGTGCGCAGGCCTGTTGCAGGCCATGCAAGAAGTGATCAGTACAGCTTCTTGGGCAGTTGCATGCTGCGAACGCGCTTGTAATGGCGCTTCACGGCTGCAGCTTTTTTGCGCTTGCGCTCAGTGGTGGGCTTTTCGTAGAACTCGCGGGCACGCAAGTCTGTCAGCAGACCGAGTTTTTCGATGGTGCGCTTGAAGCGACGCAGGGCGACGTCAAACGGCTCGTTTTCTTTCACGCGGATGGTGGTCATTGAATCAAATTTCCAAAATGTGTGCCGGTCGCTGCAGCAAGGAAGATCGAGCCTTGCTACCCGATACCAGCGGTTCCCCGTCACGAACTAGTATTTGGCAGACGGGGGTTTGCCAGCAAAGCCTGCGATTATAGCCCCATCCGGAATGCACACAGGCTGTTGCGTCAGGTTGTGATCGGGGCTTGCTGAAATCGGCTCACAGCTTGTCACGAATGAATAAGGGTGTTCTTGGGTTTCATCTGTGAAAATCAATAAAATGAAGCATAAATGAATAAATTTAAACCTGTGGGTATTGCGCAATGAGCTTTCATAAATGGCTGTTAACAGGGCTGATGTGCCTGGCGGGTGGTTTGAGCTGGGGGCAAGGGACTGCGCCCGCACTTGCTCCTGGCAAGCCGCCTTCCGTGGTGGTGGTGCTAGCCGGTGGCGGTGCCAAAGGCTTTGCCCACTTGGCCGTGCTGCGCCAATTGGAGCGGGACCACATTCCGATTGCCCGCATCGTGGGCACCAGCATGGGGGCTGTCATTGGCGGTTTGTACGCCAGCGGTTTGTCCACAGACGACATCGAGCACGTGATCGGGGGGCTGGACCCGGCCAAGGTGGCGCTGGATCAACTCAACCGGCTGGAGCTGCCTTCGCGCTCCCGTGCCTACCAGCAAAAGTATCCGGTGGAACTGGAATTCGGGGTCAAGGGCGGGGCCTTGAGTTTTGCACGGGGTGTCAGTGATGGGCAGCGCTTTTTGGCTTTGCTGCAGGAATTGACCGCGCATGTGCCGCCGCAGGTGAATTTCAATGATCTGAAAATTCCTTTTCGGGCCGTGGCCACACGTTACCGGGATGGCGAGATGAAGGTCTTTGACCGTGGGGCCTTGCACCTGGCCATTCGTGCCAGCATGGCGGCCCCGGCGGTGTTTGCCCCGGTGGAGGTGGATGGCGAGACTTATGTCGACGGTGGCTTGGTGGCCAACTTGCCCATCGAGGTGGCCTTGCAGGAGGGCGCGGATGTGATCGTTGCCTCGTTTTTGGCCGGTGGAACAGATGACGGCCGTGCAGAACAAGCCAATCATGCACTGGTGGTGGCCAATCGGATGATCGACATCTTGATTCGCCAAAACGAAAAAAGGAACCTGTCCTTGCTGCGTGCTCAGGACGTGCTGGTCAAGCCCCAATTGCAGGACATTGGGTTTGCAGATTTCAACCGCGCTGCCGAGATCGTGCAGCGCGGCCAAGTGGCCGTATCGGATGTGGCGGATCGCTGGGTGGCTTTGAAAGTGCATTTCGCGCAGACCCCGGACAAGCCTGTCGCACATCGTTTGTCGTTCAATCAGCGTGAAAAGCGCATTGTGGCCATTGAAGCCAAAGGCCAAAAGGATGTGCCAGAGGCTTACATCCGTTCGATGTTGTCGCCCATGCTGGATCAGGAGTTTTCCTCCGTTGAGATCGAGCGCTACATTGATGAGCTCTACACCAGCGGTTTTTTTGACCTGGTCAGCTATAGCCTTCAGCAACAGCAAGGCGAGCAATACAAGCTGATCGTGCAGGTGCGGGAAAAGCCCTACAGCCCGCATTTCATGAAAACCACCTTGGGGTTTTCCACAGAAGCCAGTGGGGTCACTCAGTTTTCGACCGGCTTGGGTTATCGTCGACCGTGGTTGACCGAGTCGGGTCTGGAGTTTGCGCTGGATGCGCGGCTGGGCACGCAGACGGAACTGGCCGCGCGTTTTTACCAGCCCTTGTCCCGGCGCTGGAGTGTGGAAACCGGTGTGTCTTTGGACCGTAACCACCTGCCCATTTACCGCACGGCCATCGACCGCGATGATCTGAGTACGCAAAAACTGGCCTATTTCAACCAAACGGTGCAAACCTGGGACACGCAACTGGTTTATGACTTGGAGCGCAAAGCCTATATCAAACTGGGTTTGACTTCAGGTTTCATTCGCCGCAGCTTTGACACTGAAAATGAATTGTTAACGTCGCAAGGTGGCGGCGGCAGTGATTTTCGGTACCAAGCCATCAAAACCCAACTTCACATTGACCAGTTGGATTCGCTGAGCTTCCCGACCAAGGGCTATTACTTGAATGCCAGTGTCGAGCAGGGCTTGTCGGGTAACCCTTATGGGACAGGGCGCCTGAGCGCCAAAGTGGCTTACGGTTTTGGCCCGCACATCTTCAACCTTGGGATGAATCTGGCTCAGGAAAAACTGACCCGGGATTGTCAAAAATGCTCATCTCCTACGCTGCTGTTTTTGGGGGGGTTTCAGCTCATGGGGGCTTACCGCATGGGGCAGTTGGCAGGCACTCAGCTGGCCCATGTGCAAGGCACCTACATGTACCGATTGACCGAAGGTGGCTTGCTCAAGCAAAGAACTTATGTGGGCACCGTGCTGGAGGCCGGCGATGCTTGGCTGCAGGGTGATGCGTTTCGCACCCGCTACAGCGCAACCGCTTTTGTGGCGGTGGACAGCAAGATTGGAGACATTTATCTGGGTGCCGCCAGAGGCTCTGGCAATGTTTACAACATGTTTATTCAGCTGGGCAGGCGCTTCAGTTTTTGAGGCACATGGGGAGTCAGCGCATGGCCATGAATTTCATGAAGATCGATCAGGTGGTGATGAGTGGGGATGGGTTTTTCCAATCCATGGCCTATCACGCCTACCAAAGTTTGCCCTTGGGCAGTTTTTCGCTGCAATGTTTGCTGTGCGTGCTCAGCATTGCGACCGGTTATGCCGTGCGGCCTTGGGTGCTGGTCCGTTTGACGGTGCGTGGCCCTTGGTCTGTTTATGGGTATCACGCTGTGCAAGTCATGGGACCTGCGGTGGTGGCCGTGTGGTGCCTGTCCAGCCTTTTTGGGGCTGCCTGGCTGTATGGCTTGAATGCCCATGAGCTGATGGTTTTGTGGAAAGTCCTGTCGTTGACTTTATGGGTGCTGGTCATCCGCAGCGCGGGCTGGTTTTTCCGCTATGTTTTGCACCCGCACGAAGTCTTGCGCATTTTTTTGCACCTGATCGAGTGGGCCGCAGTGGTCGTGGCTGTCTTGACTTTTTTCGGCCTTTTCCAGCCCTTGATCAGCCATATTCAGGCCATCGAATTTTCCATTGGCGAGCAGGTGTTCAAAGGGGCCAACATCGTCACTGGCGTGCTCATGGGGGTGGTGGCGCTCACGGTGGCAGGGCAAATTGCAGACGTGGTGGACCGCTTGCTGCAGCGCTATGCGCGCCAGGAAACCATTCAGGGCAACGACGCCCTGATCCTGACGCGCCTGTTCAGCATGGGCATATTTGTGTTCACCTTGGTGGGCGTGCTGGTCAGCTCGGGCATTGATCTAACCACCTTGGCCGCTTTTGCCGGTGCCATGGGCATTGGCCTGGGCTTTGGTTTGCAGGAGTTCGTGGTCAACTATGTCAGCGGTTTATATGTGCTGCTGGAGCGGGCGCTCAAGGTGGGCGATTACGTGACCATCGACAAGATCACTGGGCGTGTGGTGCAAATGAGCAGCCGCGCCCTGGTGGTGCGCGATGCGGTCGGCACCGAAAGCCTGATTCCCAACAGCAGCGTGATCAAGGGTGTGCTGCAAAACCACACCCTGAGCAATGACGATTTCCGGGTGTCTTTTTTGTTGAAAATCGCCGATGTGGCCGATTATCCCCGGGCGCGTGAATTGATTTTGCAATCGCTCAAAAACGCGCCGCGCGTGCTGCCCGATCCCGCTGGGGATGTGCTCATCGCTTCAGTGGCTGCTGGCGAGGTGACGCTGGAGACCAGCTTCTGGATCAACGACCTGCACAACGGCCACAAGGGCCTGATTTCCGATTTGATGTTTGACATTTGCATGCGTTTTCGCAGCGAAGGCGTGCTGCTGGCTTCGGAAGGGGTCGAGCCCCTTGCAGCCACCAAACCCCACACCAGCAAGACCGCTGCCGTGTTGAGCTGAGCGGTGGTTTGTCAGGCCGAGTGCTTTTCTGCCAAAGCCTGCGCACAAGCGTGGGCGCTGGCCCAGGCCCACTGGAAGTTGTAGCCGCCCAGCCAGCCGGTCACGTCGATCACCTCGCCAATGAAGTACAGCCCGGGCTGTTTGGACTCCATGGTTTGCGAAGACACATCGCGCGTGTCCACCCCGCCCAGCGTGACCTCGGCTTTTTTGTAACCCTCGCTGCCCGTGGGTGTGAGTGACCATCTCGACAGGGCTTCGGCCAGTTGAGTGAGCGCCTTGTCGGGCACATCCGGGCAGGGGCGCTGCAAGGCGGGGTTTTGGTCCACCCAGGCCTCGGCCAAGCGGTTGGGTACCAGCATGGCCAGCTCATTGCCCAGCAGTTTTTTTGAGCGCAGCTTGGCCTCTAGCAGACGCTCGGGCAGGTTCACCTCGGGGGCCAGGTTCAGGCGAATGGGTGTGCCTTCTTGCCAGTAGCTTGAAATTTGCAGCACGCCCGGCCCCGACAATCCCCGGTGTGTGAACAGCAGGTCTTCGTCAAAGTGCATGCGACCTTTTTTCTCGCCCGTCTCGATGCCCACGGGTAAAGCGAGCCCAGCCAGCTGCGCATAAGGCGCCCAGGCTTCGCCGTCAAAGGTCAGGGGCACCAGGCCAGGGCGGCGCTCGACCAGACGCAAACCAAACTGGCTGGCAATGCGGTAGCCCCAGTCGCTGGCCCCGATTTTGGGGATGGACAGGCCGCCTGTGGCCACCACCAGTGTGGTGGTTTGCACGGGGCCATCGCTCGTGCCCAGGGTGTAGTGGGTGTTGTCTTCTGTGGGCGCTTGGACAGACTTCACACTGCACCCGGTGCGGATTTCTACGCCGCCTGCCTGGCATTCAGCCAACAGCATGCGGATGATGTCTTCGGCCGAGTGGTCGCAAAACAGCTGGCCCTTGTGCTTTTCATGAAACGCGATGCCGTGCTTTTGCACCAAATCGATGAAGTCTTGTGGGGTGTAACGCGACAGGGCCGAGCGGCAAAAGTGCGGGTTTTGGCTGATGAAGTGCTTTTGCGGGGCCGTTGCGTCAAGCAGCCGGTTGGTGAAGTTGCAGCGCCCACCGCCAGAGATGCGGATTTTTTCGGCGATTTTGTCGCTGTGGTCGATGACCAGCACCTTCAAGCCGCGCTGGCCCGCCACGCCTGAGCAAAACAAACCGGCAGCCCCGGCACCCACGATCACCACATCCCATTGATTCATGGCAGGGAGTTTAAGGGTTGGGTGAGGCTGCAGTTGGTTCGCTTGCACGGCAAGACCCCAGCCATACGGACCGCGCTAGGTGCTCCAAAGCAGTGCAGGGTTGGAGTCTGCTCAGCTGACAATTTGGGGTGTTTTTCATGCGCATAGAATGCGCATGAAAGGAGTGTCTGTCATGCCAGATCGCGAAACCTCAGTCAAGAAGCCCGTCAATCTCTCACTCAGTGAAGCCCTGGTGCAAGAGTCTCGCGCTTATTGCGGCAACCTGTCGGCCAAGGTCGAAGAGATGCTGCAAGACTATGTGATCACGCAGCGGCAAGCACGCCAAAATCACCGCCAGCAAGCGCAGCAGGCGGTGGCCGACTGGAATACGCTTCACGACGCATCGGGCTCCTACGCCGATGGCCACTCCACGCTTTGACGCGCACGGCCAAGGCACATGCCGCAATTTGACGTTCATCTGAACCCCGGCCCGATGCGGGCCACTGTGCCCATGGTCGTGGTGGTTCAGTCTTCCTTGTTTGAGGGTTACCGCCGCCGTGTCGTCGTCCCACTGGTACTGCGTTCGGCATTGCCTGCGGGCACCCAACTGGCAGGCACGCGCATGAACCCGGTGTTCAAGATCAAGGGCCAGGCCTTGGTCTTGCACCCGCTGGACATGGTGTCTGTTGCCAGCGATCAGCTGGGGCCATGCGTAGGCAGTCTGGCCGATCAGGGTCAGGCGATTGCCGATGCACTGGATGAGCTGCTCACGCGCAGCTGGGGCTGAATTCAGGCCAGTTTTTGTGCAGCATGTGGCTGCGCGGCCCATGCCCGCGCACCTTGCACCACGTCGCCCACCACGATGATGCTGGGGCTTTGCAGGCCTTCGCGGGCCATGGTGTCAGCCAACGCGTCCAGCGTGGTCAGTGCTTCACGCTGCTCGGGCAGGCTGGCGTGCTGCACGATGGCCACGGGCGTGTGTGCGGGCAGGCCCTTCAGCAAGCCGCTGCGGATCTGCGCCAGGCTGCTCACGCCCATGTAGATCACCAGCGTCAATTTGGCCTGGTGCGCAGTGTTGGCCAGCAGTGCCCAGTCGGGGCCAGCGTCGCCGGGTTTGGCGTGGCCCGTCACAAACACCACGCCGTGTGCATGTTCGCGGTGGGTCAGCGGGGCGCCTAGGCTGCTCATACCGGCCAACCCTGAGGTGATGCCGTTGACCACCTGCACATCAATGCCCGCTTCGCGCAGGTGTTCGACTTCTTCGCCGCCCCGGCCAAAGATGAAGGGGTCGCCGCCCTTGAGGCGCACCACATGTTCGCCTTCGTGCACGGCAGTGATCATCAGCTTGTCGATGAAGGCCTGCGGCGTGCTCTTGCAGCCGCCGCGCTTGCCCACATGCACAATGCGTGCGCTGGGCGAGGCATGTGCCAGAACTGCGTCATTGACCAGATCGTCCACCAGCAGCACGGTGGCGCTGGCGATGGCTTTGACGGCTTTGAGGGTTAGCAGATCGGGGTCACCGGGGCCAGCGCCGACAAGTGTGCAACGTCCTTGGATGGGGGTGTTCATGTTCTCACCTCGCGCAGGATGTGTTGGACTTGCAGTGCAATGGCCTCGGGCACCTGCAACAGGCCTTGCAGCACATGTTCGGTGTAGACAGCGGTGGCTGCTGCGTCAACCGTGGGCAGTTCGGGTACTTGCACCAGTGAGCCTTCTTTCTGGTCTTGCACGCGCCGTGTCTGGCCGTCTTTGAAAACGTCCATCGCTGGGGTGCGCCGGGCATCGGCCACGCTTTCGCCTTCGGTGCCGCGCAGCAGCAGGGCGTTCTGGCCTGTCAACGCAAAGGTGGCTGACATAGACTGCAAATATTCGGGGTGGGTGTAGCTGCTCACCACCAGGGCAGGACCCTCACAAGGGTTCATGAGCTTGACCAAGCTGTGCCCAGGGTTGCGCAGGCCCACCGCCCGGCGCACGGCCAGCAGGCGTTCCAGCCCGTCGTGCAGCACGCCCGTGGGCACAAACGCTACTTCACCGGCTTTGACCTGAGTCGAGGCACCGGACGCTGAAATACCCCGCTCGGCCAAGACCGCTTGACTGCTGACCCGCTTGTCTTCGGTGACCGTGCCGTGCACCACCACCGCCACGCCTTCACGCGCCAGCAGCAGGGCCAGCAAGGGCGTGAGCACCGGCAGTTTGCGGGCGCCGTTGTAGCTGGGCAGCACCACGGTGGGCGCTTGCCCTGTAGCCACCTTGCTCAGACGGGCATGCGTGGCGTCCAGGAAACCCGCCATCTCTTCGGGCGTCTCACCCTTGATGCGCATGGCGATGCAAAAAGCGCCCAACTCCAGGTCACTCACTTGCTGGTCAAGAATCTGGCCCATCAGGTCAGCGGCTTGTGTGCGACCGAGTGCACGCGCGCCGTCTTTGCCGCGTCCGATGTCCTTGATGTAGTGGCTGATGCTCATGGTGAAAAGATGAGGTCCAGTGTTGAGTAAAGCTTTTGCTGTGTCTCAGGCCATTTATTTGAGAGGGTGTGCACTTGTCCTGCAAGCCATGGCTGTCGACCACAAGTGCCCCATCGCCAGCAATGACCGGTCGTTTACACAGATGGCCAATTCCATCAGCACACAGTTGCAGATTGTGAAGGATTTTAGATAACTTTTGGTTATATAGGTATGACCGCAAGGGGTTTGACGACCCCTGCAAACTCACGGTTGAACTGCCGCCAACTCCACGAACGGCGTCCCCAAACTCCGCAGCACATCCCGCACCATCTGCGCCCTTGCCTTGGGGTCGGGCAGTTCGCGTTCGATGCGGATTTTGTCGTTGCCCGCCAGCTTGATGTGTTTGTTTTTCTGGATCAGGCCAATGATGGCCATGGGGTCCACGGGTGGGTTGGGCTTGAAGGTGATTTGGATCACGCCCGGGGCGGCGTCGACCTTGATGACGCCATAGGGCTGGGTCAGCACGCGCAGGCGGTGAACGTCCACCAGGGTTTGCGCCTGCGGGGGCAGCTTGCCAAAGCGGTCCACCAGTTCTTCGAGCAGGGCGTCGATCTGGTCGCTGCTTTTGGCAGTGGCCAGCTTTTTGTAAAAGCTCAGGCGCAGGTGCACGTCGCCGCAGTAGTCGTTGGGCAGCAGGGCGGGGGCGTGCAGGTTGATGTCGGTGGTGGCGGTGAGCGGGTTGAGCAAGTCCGGCTCTTTGCCCGCTTTGAGGCAGCGCACCGCCTCGGACAGCATTTCGTTGTAGAGCTGAAAGCCTACTTCGAGCATGTTGCCGCTCTGGTTTTCGCCCAGCACCTCGCCTGCGCCGCGAATTTCCAGGTCGTGCATGGCCAAATAAAAGCCGCTGCCCAATTCTTCCATTTGCTGGATCGCGTCGAGTCGCTGGGCGGCTTGTTTGGTCAGGCCTTCGATTTCGGGCACCATCAAATACGCATAGGCTTGGTGGTGCGATCGGCCCACGCGGCCACGCAGCTGGTGCAGCTGGGCCAGGCCGAATTTGTCGGCGCGAGAGATCACGATGGTGTTGGCCGTGGGCACGTCGATGCCGGTCTCGATGATGGTCGAGCACAGCAAGATGTTGTAGCGCTGGGCAACAAAGTCGCGCATGACGCGCTCCAGCTCGCGCTCGGGCATTTGGCCGTGGGCCACGGCGATGCGGGCTTCGGGCAGGATTTCTTCGAGCTTTTGCTTGCGGTTCTCGATGGTCTCGACCTCGTTGTGCAAAAAGTAGCACTGGCCGCCGCGTTTGAGTTCGCGTAGCACCGCCTCGCGGATCACGCCCGTGCCTTCGTTGCGCACAAATGTCTTGATGGCCAGGCGGCGTTGCGGCGCAGTCGCAATCACGCTCAGATCGCGCAGGCCTTCCAAAGCCATGCCCATGGTGCGGGGGATGGGGGTGGCGGTGAGTGTGAGCACGTCGACTTCGGCCCGCAGGCCTTTCATGGCCTCTTTGTGGCGCACGCCAAAGCGGTGTTCCTCGTCGATGATGAGCAGGCCCAGGTCGTGGAACTTGGTGGATTCGCTCAGCAGCTTGTGCGTGCCGACCACGATGTCCACCGTGCCATCGGCAATGCCTTTGAGGGCGGCGGTGACTTCTTTGCCCGAGCGAAAGCGCGAGACTTCGGCCACTTTGACGGGCCATTTGGCAAAGCGGTCTTTGAGCGTCTGGTAATGCTGCTCGGCCAGCAGCGTGGTGGGGGCCAGCAGGGCGACTTGTTTGCCGCCTGTGACGGCCACAAAAGCGGCCCGCAGCGCGACCTCGGTCTTGCCAAAGCCCACGTCGCCACACACCAAGCGGTCCATGGGCCGGGGGCTGATCATGTCTTGAATGACGCAGTGGATGGCGGCCTTTTGGTCGGCGGTTTCTTCAAAACCGAAGTCGTTGGCAAAGGTTTCGTAATCTTGTGGGCTGTAGCGGAAAGGATGGCCCTCGCGAGCGGCGCGGCGGGCGTAGATGTTGAGCAGCTCGGCAGCGGCGTCGCGCACCTGCTCGGCGGCGCGGCGTTTGGCTTTTTCCCACTGGCCAGAGCCCAGCTTGTGCAGCGGCGCTTCGTCGGCGCTCACGCCCGTGTAGCGGCCGATCAACTGCAGCTGGCTCACGGGCACATAGAGCGTGGCATCGCCTGCGTATTCCAGGTGCAAAAACTCCTGCAGGGCGGGCGTGCCGTCTTCGTTTTTCTGGCCCATGTCCATGTTGATCAGGCCCCGGTAGCGGCCAATGCCGTGCTGGCTGTGCACCACCGGGTCGCCCACATTCAGCTCGCTCAGGTCTTTGATCAGCGCTTCGACGTCGCTGACCTGTTCCTGCTTTTTGCGGCGGCGCGTGGTGGGGCCTGCGGCAAAGAGTTCGGTTTCGGTGACCAGGTCGATGTTGTGCTCGAACCAGTGGAAACCGCTGACCAGCGCGGCGGTGGCCATGCCGATTTTTTCGTCGCTGGCCAAAAACTCTTGCAGGCTGTCAAACACCGGGGGCGTGAGGCCGCTGGAGCGCACGAAGTCGAGCAGGCTCTCGCGGCGGCCATCGCTCTCGGCCAGGATCAGCACGCGGCTGGCGCTGCTGCGGATGTGGGCTTGCAAGCGCGACAGCGGGTCTTCGGCACCGCGCACCACCGTCAACTCCGGCAGGGGCTGGGCGAGGGTGTTGTCGGCCACATCGGCTGTGCCGGGGCGCAGGGCCAGTTGGGCGTGGCCGTTGGTCAGGGTGTAGAACTGCTCGGCACTCAAAAACAGCGCATCGGGCGGCAGTACGGGCCGCTCTGGATCGCCTTGCACCAAACGGTAGCGGTCGCGAGTGTCTTGCCAAAAGCGCTGAAAGGCAGGTTCCAGATCGCCGTGCAGCACCACGGTGGCCGCATCGGCTTGCCCTGCGCCCAGGTAGTCGAACACCGTGGCGGTTTCTTCAAAAAACAGCGGCAGGTAGTACTCGATGCCCGCCGTGGCCACGCCGTTGCCCATGTCTTTGTAGATGCGGCTCTTGGTCGGGTCGCCTTCGAGCAGTTCGCGCCAGCGGCTTCGGAATCGCGCACGGGCGGCCTCGTCCATGGGGAACTCGCGACCGGGCAGCAGCCGCACCTCGGGCACGGGGTACAGGCTGCGCTGGCTGTCGGGGTCAAAGGTGCGGATGCTGTCGATCTCGTCGTCAAACAAATCCACCCGGTAAGGCACCAGCGAGCCCATGGGGAACAAATCGATCAAGCCGCCGCGCACCGCGTATTCGCCGGGGCTGACCACCTGGCTCACATGTGAGTAGCCCGCCAGCGTGAGCTGGGCCTTGAGCTGGGCTTCGTCCAGCTTTTGCTTGACCTTGAATTCGAAGGTGTAGCCCGCCAAAAAGGAGGGCGGCGCCAGCCGGTACAGCGCCGTGGTGGCGGGCACCAGCACCACGTCGGCGCTCTCGGCGTGGTTGCGCTGCTTGATGCGCCACAGCGTGGCCAAGCGCTCGCTGATCAAGTCCTGGTGCGGCGAAAACGTGTCGTAGGGCAGGGTTTCCCAGTCGGGGAACATCACGCAACGCAGATCGGGCGCAAAAAACACCAGCTCGTCCATCAGGCGCTGGGCATCGGCCGCATCAGCCGTGACGATGGCGGTGAGCTTGCCCGCTTTCTTTTCGCGCTGCGCCAGTTGGGCCAGCAGCACGGCATCGGCCGATCCGGCGGGGCGGGGCAGGGTGAATCGTTTGCCGGTGATCAGGCTGGGCAGTTGCATGGTGTGTGCGCTGGGCAATGGCGATGAAAAAAGCAAAACACCCCCCGCCGAAATGGAGGGGGGTGTGGAAATGGAAGTCGGGGGTGATTTTAGAGTCTTTGTGACCTTGGGCAGGCCGATGGTGCTCGTTAAGCACAGTCGTCGGTGGGTCGGCTTATTGATCCGGCCCTGTGAAGTTTGCAGGGTGACTTCAACCTTGCACCTTGTGGGAGCTAGCCCTGCTGGCGATCAGACGCTTGTGGACCACAGGCTTTTCGCTTGGCTGGCAATCTCCCACAAAATCCTCCCAACTGGCAACACACGGCTCAGACTTTATCGGGCCGAATCTATAAGCAGTGACGGCGCAAAAAATTCAAACTTCCGCGTGCCGAATCAATAAGCACAGTGGTCGGTGGGTCGGATTGGGTCCCGTCACCGGGCCTTTGGCGCACCGGGCCATGTCGGAACTGAAGCTGTCGACCTACGGGGCGCCACGGTATTTGTAGGTCGGCGGCTTCAGCCCCGACAATTGTTTACGTCACATCAGACCCTGTCCGGGCCGAAGAAGCCAACCTGCAAAACTACAATCTCAGCCTATGACCGACCGCAGCATCTCAACATGTTTCCACGCCCTCATCCCCTGTGCGGGCACGGGCAGCCGTGCGGGCACGGTGCAACCCAAGCAATACCAACAGGTGGCCGGACAGACCATGGTCATGCACACGCTGCAGGCTTTGGCGCAGGTGCCTCAACTGGCCAGTGGTTGGGTGATTTTGTCGCCCGGTGATGACCATGTCTGGGCCGAGCAGGGTTGGCCCCAGCGTTTCAAGCGCCTGGCTTGCGGCGGTGCCAGCCGTGCCGAGAGCGTTTTCAACGGCCTTCAAGCCATGCTGGCCGCAGGCCTTGACCCGCAAGACTGGGTGCTGGTGCACGATGCGGCGCGTTGTCTGGTGTCGCCCGATTCGGTGAGCCGCTTGATCGACACTTGCCAGCACGATGCAGTGGGCGGCCTGCTGGCCCTGCCTTTGCCCGACACGCTCAAAACCGAAGAGGGTGGGCGCGTGACTGCCACCGTACCGCGTGAACACAAATGGCTCGCTCAAACCCCGCAAATGTTCCGTTTGCAGATGCTGCACGATGCGCTGGCTGATGTGGCGGGCAGTGGTTTTGCAGGCATCACCGACGAGGCCAGTGCCATCGAACGGCTGGGTATGAAGCCCCGTCTTGTCGAAGGCTCGGCACAGAATTTCAAAGTCACTTACCCGGCCGATTTCGCGTTGGCCGAGGCTATTTTGGGGAGCAGGTCATGAGTTTCAGAGTCGGTGAAGGTTGGGATGTCCATGCCCTGGTGCCCGGGCGCAAGCTCATTTTGGGCGGGGTGGAGATTCCCCACACCTCGGGCCTGCTGGGCCATTCAGACGCCGATGTGCTGCTGCACGCCATCACCGATGCGGTGCTGGGCGCGGCGGGTTTGGGCGACATCGGACGGCATTTTCCGGACACCGATGTGCAGTTCAAAGGCGCTGATTCATCCGTGCTGCTGACCGAGGCCATGCGCCGGGTGCGTGAGCGTGGTTGGGAGTTGGTGAATGTGGACAGCACCATCGTGGCCCAGGCTCCCAAGCTCGCGCCGCACATGGCGGCGATCAACGCCTCGGTGGCCCAAGCCCTGGGCGTTGCCGCCGATCAGGTCAACGTGAAAGCCAAGACCGCCGAGAAGCTTGGCCCCGTGGGCATGGGCCAGAGCATGGAAGCGCGGGCGGTGGCTTTGTTGACCAAACCTTGACCCGTCATTTGTAGGGGTCTTCGACGACTGACCTACGAGGATGTTGTGGGTCGTTATTCGAAGAGGACGACGTGGGCTGTCAGGGCGCTGTTCACAGGATGTCGGCTTGCCTGAATTTCATCAGCGCCATCAGGCCGCCTGCGCTGTTGTTGAACACCGAAAACGTGCCGCCCATGCGCTGTACTGAGCGCTCTACGATGGCCAGGCCGAGGCCCGAACCGGTGGCCGATGTGCGTGCGGTGTCACCCCGGTAAAACGGTTGGGTCAGGTTTTTCAGGGTGTCTTCGGACACGCCCGGGCCTTGGTCGCGCACGCGCAGCAGCACCCAGCCGTCGTGTACCCGGGCCACGATTTCGACGCGGGTGATGCCGTCGCTGGGGCTTTGGCCGTAACGACGGGCGTTTTCCAGCAAGTTCGACAGCACACGACCCAGTTCGACTGTTTCGGCTCGAACATGCAGGTCTTCGGCCACATCCACGGTGATGTGCATTCGCGGGTTGGCCCGGAATGGCGCAATGCAGCGGCTGATCACACCCGACAGCAGCACTGGGCCCAAGTTGCTGGGTTCGGGGCGCGCGTAGTCGAGGAATTTGTCAATGATTTCATCCAGTTGCGCAATGTCGGCCGCCATCAGTTCGCGCGTTTCGGGGTCGTTCACGCTGAGTTCGGTTTCCAGCCTTAGGCGGGCCAGAGGCGTGCGCAGATCGTGCGAAATGCCCGCCAGCATGAGGGCGCGTTCGGCTTCGATTTTGGCCAGACGCTCGGCCATGCGGTTGAAGCCGATGTTGACCTCACGGATTTCGCTGGTGGGGGCGTCTTCGTCCAGTGTCGAGGTGTTGAAGTGGCCTTCGCGCAGCTGGCTGGCGGCCAGCGACAGGCGTTTGAGCGGGCGGTTGATCAAGCCGGCCATCACGGCGGCGCCCACCAGCGACAGGGCCATGGCCAGGAGCAACCAAATCAACCAAGTCGAGCCGCCCAGGGGTTGCAGGCGTTCGGGGTCCATTTGCAGCCAGTAGCTGTCGCGCTCGATTTCGAAGCCCACCCACAGGCCGGTGGCATCGTTGACCCGGGATGCGATCACGGTGCTCGGCCCCAGGCGTGCCACCATTTCGAGGATCAGGCGTTTTTCCATGCCCGTGGCGCCAAATGGGACGATGCGGTCACTCGGCTCGCGGATTTGGATCTTGAAATCTTCTTCATCGGCCAGTGATTTGAGCAGCGACACCCGGGCGATGGCGTCGGTGTGCATCAAGGCGTTTCGGGTCATGTTGACCACAGTGGCGATCTGGTGCGCATTGCGCAAGATGCGTGGCTCGTATTCCTGGGTGCGGAACATTTGCAGCCAGGCCAGACTGCTGAAAAGAATCAGCAAAGTGAGCAAAAAGAAGGTGCGCCAAAACAGGCTCAATTTGAGCCTGCGTGGCGGCTTGGCGGCAGTGTCGTTGTCTGCGCTGGAAAATGGCGTTTTGATCACGGTTGACCGTCTGGCACAAACACGTAGCCCACACCCCAAACGGTCTGGATGATCTTGGGCGAGGCCGGGTCTTGTTCCAGCATTTTGCGCAGTCGGGAGATTTGCACGTCGAGGCTGCGGTCAAATGGCTCGAAGTCCCGGCCTCGGGCCAATTGGGCGAGTTTGTCGCGTGTCAGCGGTTGACGCGGGTGCCTGACCAAGGCTTTGAGCATGGCAAATTCGCCGGTGGTCAAGGCGATGTCTTTGCCGTGTTTGCTCAGAGAACGCGCGCCCAGATCGAATGTGAATTCACTGAAGTTCACCACTTCCTTGTCACTTGCGGGGGCGCCAGGGACTTCTGTCTGCGGTCTGCGGCGCAACACGGCTTGGATTCTGGCCAACAATTCACGCGGGTTGAAGGGCTTGCCCAGGTAATCGTCGGCGCCAATTTCCAGACCGTTGATGCGCTCGGCTTCTTCGCCTTTGGCAGTCAGCATGATGATGGGCGTTTTGTTGCCAGCGCCGCGCATGCGGCGGCAGATGCTCAGGCCGTCTTCGCCCGGCAGCATCAGGTCGAGCACGATCAGGTCAATGGTTTCGCGCTGCAAGATGCGGTCCAGCGACCGCCCATCTTCAGCCAGCAACACGTCAAAACCCTCTTGCGAAAGGTAGCGTCGCAGCAAGTCGCGGATACGTGCGTCGTCATCGACGATCACGACTTTGTCAAGGCGGTTGGAGGTGGCCATGGCTTATTGCGCCGTCCAGCCGCCGTCCATGTTCCAGGCCACGCCGCGCACGTTGTTGCCTGCTGCAGAGCAGAAAAACACGGCCAGCTCGCCCAGCTCTTCGGGGGTGGTGAATTGCATGGAGGGTTCTTTTTCCTGCAGCAGGACTTTTTTGGCTTCTTCGTTGCTCAAACCCATGGCCTGAGCCTTTGCGTCTACTTGTTTTTGTACCAGGGGCGTGAGCACCCAGCCTGGGCAAATGGCGTTGCAAGTCACGCCGGTGGTGGCGTTTTCGAGTGCTGTGACCTTGGTCAGGCCCACCACACCGTGCTTGGCGGCCACATAGGCCGACTTTTCGGCCGAGCCAACCAGGCCGTGGATGGACGCGACGTTGATGATGCGGCCCCAATTGGCGGCTTTCATGGCGGGCAGTGCCAGACGGGTGGCGTGGAAGGCGCTGCTCAGGTTGATGGCGATGATGGCGTCCCAGCGCTCGATGGGGAAGTCTTCGATCTTGGCCACATGCTGGATACCGGCGTTGTTCACCAGAATGTCGACACGCCCAAAGGTGTCGGCGGCGAACTTCATCATGGCCTCAATCTCAGCGGCTTTGCTCATGTCGGCGCCGTGGTAAGCCACTTTCACGCCCAAGGCAGCGATTTCGGCCTTGGGGCCTTCGGCATCGCCAAAACCGTTGAGCACAATGTTGGCGCCTTGCTTGGCCAAAGCCTTGGCAATGCCCAGTCCGATGCCGCTGGTTGAACCTGTGACCAGTGCTGTTTTACCTTGCAACATGTTTTCCACTCCGAAAGATGAATTAGGATGCTTAAAAGTCCATTATGGCGCCGCACAGGGGCAGTTTTCCCCGAGGCGTCATCTGTTTGTTTCGGATTGTCATGCACAACTCTTTGACACCGCCTTCCCTTGAGTTCGTCACCTGTCCCCATGCCGAGGGCCAGCACCGCATGGCCTATTGGCGCTGGGGCGATGCCCGGGCCAGCCGTGTGGTGGTGTGTGCGCACGGCCTGACCCGGCAGGGACGGGATTTTGACCGCCTGGCCCAAGCCTTGGTGGCGCGCAGTGCGCAGCCTTTGCAAGTCATTTGCCCTGATGTGGTGGGGCGTGGGCGCAGTGAGTGGCTGGGCGAACCCATGGCCTATCAGCTGCCTCAATATGTGGCGGACATGTTGGCTTTGTTGGCGCAAGTGCATGCGCAGCAAGGGGCTGGCGCTGTTTGGCAGTCGCTCGATTGGGTGGGCACCAGCATGGGCGGGCTGATCGGCATGGTGGTGGCCGGTCAACCGGGTCTGTCATTGCCTGCGCCTATTCGTCGCCTGGTGCTCAACGATGTGGGGCCTGCAATCACCTGGTCGTCGGTGCAGCGCATGCAGCAGTATGTGGGGCAATATGGTCAGTTTCGTGATCTGGCTCAAGCAGCAGCGGCCATACGCGAGATTTCGCAAGGCTTTGGCCCTGTGCCCGAAGATGTCTGGCTGGACATGTCGTCCCACATGATTCGCCCCGCCGCCGAGGGGGCCGTGACTTTGCATTACGACCCGGCCATTGGTCAGGCCCTGCGTGCCTTGACGCCCGAAGCTGCGGCTGCAGGCGAGGCCGCCTTGTGGGGGCTGTATGACCAGATCAAGGCGCAGACTTTGCTCATTCGGGGTGCTGATTCTGATTTGCTGACTGCCGAGACGGCCACGGCGATGACGCAACGTGGCCCTCGGGCAGACCTGCAGACTTGGGCGGGGATCGGACATGCGCCAACTTTGACGGCGCCAGACCAGATCGATGCGGTGGCCAAATTCTTGCTTGCTGATTGAATCCATGGTCAGTCCCTCCTCCAGTCATTCCGCCAGCCGGGTCGTCATTGCCGGAAAAATGCACGCATCGGCTGTGCCTCCCGTTTTGTTGGCCGCGGCCGCAGAGGGGGCCGCTCAGGCCGATACCTTGGCCCGTGCGCGGGCTTTTGCCGAGCCATTGATTGCCGGTGAAACGCTGGACACGGGTGAAAACATCTTGTCGCATGCCGATGCCGTGGCGAGCATCTTGGCCGACATTGGCGGCTCCGCGTTCATGCAGGCCGCCATTTACCTGGTCTATGCCTGCCCGCATTTGAATAAGCCCGAAGAGGTCATTGCCAAAGCCTTTGATCCCGGCTTGGCTCAACTGGCCATGCACACCAATCAGTTGGTGCATGTGCAGCGTTTGTCTCGTGCATCACAAAGCAGCGCCCAGTTGCTCGATGACCCCAAGTTGCAGACCGAAAACGTGCGCAAGATGCTGCTGGCTTTCAGCCGTGATTTGCGTGTGGTCATGTTGCGCCTGGCGTCGCGCATGCAGACTTTGCGACACTTCGCAGCCACCAAACTGCCAGTGCCTGCGGCCTTGGCCAAAGAGTCCCTGCAGGTGTTTGCCCCCTTGGCCAACCGCCTGGGAATCTGGCAAATCAAATGGGAGCTGGAGGACTTGTCTTTTCGCTTTCTGGAGCCAGTGACCTACAAGGAGATTGCCAAGCTCCTGGACGAAAAGCGGGTCGAGCGCGAACAGTTCATGGTCGATTTGCGTCAGCGCATGCAGCTGGCGCTGGCCGAGCAAGGCGTCAATGCCACGGTCGAAGGGCGACCCAAACACATCTACAGCATCGTGCGCAAGATGCGCGGCAAGTCGCTGTCGTTTGATAAGGTGTTCGACATTCGGGCTCTGCGTGTGGTGGTGCCCGATGTGTCTGATTGTTATCAGGTGCTCAGCTGGGTGCATGAGCACTTTTCACCCATTGCACAAGAGTTTGACGACTACATCGCCAAGCCCAAACCCAATGGCTACCAGTCACTGCACACCGTGGTGCGCGACGTGGATGGTCGCCCCATCGAGATCCAGATTCGCACGCAGGCCATGCACGACCATGCCGAGCATGGCGTGGCTGCACACTGGGCCTACAAAGAAGCGGGGGCCAAGGGCTACGCAGGGGTGTCTGCCAGCAGTGATTACGACGCCAAGATTGCCGTTCTGCGGCAGCTTCTGGCCTGGGAGCGAGACCTGTCAGGCGCTACTGATGCCCAGGGCCTGTTTGATGACCGCATTTATGTGCTGACCCCTGATGCGGCAGTGGTGGAGCTGCCTCAAGGCGCCACGCCGATTGATTTTGCCTACACCGTGCACACCAATTTGGGGCACCGCTGCCGTGGTGCCAAGGTCGACGGTGCCATGGTCCCGCTGCATACCCCATTGGCCAATGGTCAAACGGTGGAGGTCACCGCCATCAAAGAAGGTGGCCCTTCACGGGATTGGCTCAATCCGGAGTTGGGCTACCTGGCCAGCCACCGGGCGCGTGCCAAGGTGCGGGCCTGGTTCAATGCGCAGATCAGCAGCGAAAACATCGCTCGTGGGCGCGAGGCGGTGGAAAAGCTCCTGCAGCGCGAAGGCCGCACTGCCATGCGGCTGGATGATCTGGCCAGTCAACTGGGGTTCAAGTCGGCGGATGGCCTGTTCGAAGTGGTGGGCAAAGACGAATATTCGCTGCGCAACATCGAGGTCTTGCTCAAGCCGCCGGAGCCCGCACTCACGCCCGATGAAATCGTGTTGCAGCGCAAAACACGGGGCAGTCGTCACAAATCTCCTTCCGGGGTGTTGGTGGTGGGGGTGGGGTCCTTGCTCACACAGCTGTCCCGCTGCTGCAAGCCTGCACCGCCAGATGCGATTCAAGGCTTTATAACGCGAGGCAAGGGCGTCAGCATCCACCGACAAGATTGCAGCAATTTCCGGGAATTGAACCACCGCAACCCTGAGCGAGTGATCGAAGTGCGATGGGGCGAGCGCAAATCCGGGCCAGAAGCTTCGGTGTACCCCGTGGATGTCGCCGTGGAGGCAAACGATCGACAGGGTTTGCTCAGGGACATTTCAGAGGTTTTTTCCAAAGAGAAGATGAACGTCATTGGTGTGCAAACCCAGTCCGTCAAAGGCATGGCCTGGATGACGTTCACGGTAGAAATTTCCGACTCTGCCTTGCTGAACAAAGTGCTGGGCACCGTGCGCGCCGTCAAGGGCGTGCGCCACGCCCGAAGACGTTGATCAAAATTCCTTCATTCTTTCAAAGCCTGCCTCTGAAATGCGCTTTTTCACTGCTACAATTGCTGTCTCTTAGGCGCGTAGCTCAGTTGGTTAGAGCACCACCTTGACATGGTGGGGGTCGCTAGTTCGAATCTAGTCGCGCCTACCAAATTTGGTAGGAAAAAAGCACTTCGCGGAAACGCTAAGTGCTTTTTTTATGGGGTTTTTATCCCTCGGTTCATGGCCTGTGTAAGGCCTTCGCCCACATCGCTTGTCCCATTCTTTCGATTGTTCAGGCCCCTTGGCCCTTGGCCTGCAGCAAACTCCCCAGCTTGTTCATGCTGCCCATCGAAATCAGGTGCGCGTAGATCAGGCCCATCCAGCCGCGTTCGACAAACTTTTGCATGGTTTTTGCGGACAGTTGACGCAACTTTTGCTCATCGACCACCCGAAAACCAGAAAGACTCAAGGATTCGCCGTTGGGTAGCGTGACTTTGGCATGCTGGTCCACCAGAATTTGAGCGGCTTGCAAAGCCTTGCTGAATTCAATGGTTTGTTGCATCTGTTGGTGGAAGCTCTGGCAAAAAGCCAGCGCCCGGTCGGTGACAGCGGTCTTGACGCCTTTGTCGTCGAAAAAGGCCATTTCATGACCTGGCGCGACCCATGTTGAATCGAAGTCGATGCACAAAGTCAGCGCGTCGGAACCCTCGTTTTCAGCCAGGATAAATGGATAGCGGCGCACATAAGCAGGGACGTAAGTGCCTTCGGTCCACTGACCATTGGTTTGTACGTAGGCGTTGTGGTCAGGGTTCATGCCCAACATGACCAATGGCATGGCCGATTCGCCTGCAGTGAACACAATCACGTAGTCCCTGCAGGCGGCCGGGAACTCCTCAATCACCAAAGGCAGGGAGTTGGTCTCATGCGCAAAACCATAACCTGCTTGAGGATTGAGTGACAGCTGACCATGCTGCTCAGGGTTGAGCGGTTGGGGGTTTTTATACAAAAGTGGAAATGAACGGTTGGTCATTGGGGGCTCCCTGTTGAAAATCAAAAGATTAACACTTTTAAATCCATTTTTTGATTTTTTGAATCACAGGTGAGTGGAGCCTCGAACCGTCACACCATGCCTTGGTGCCTGAGCAGCGCATCCAGGTTCGGCTCGCGGCCCCGGAAGGCTTTGAACGATTCCAGCGCCGGGCGACTGCCGCCCGCTTCCAAGATGGCTTGGCGGTACAAGCGACCGGTTTCCACGCTGGGCGTGCCGTCGTCTGCGGCGGTTTCTTCAAACGCCGCATAAGCGTCTGCGCTCAGCACCTCGGCCCATTTGTAGCTGTAATACCCGGCGGCGTAACCGCCTGCAAAGATGTGGCTGAAGGTGTGGGCCATGCGGTTGAAGGCGGGCGGGCGCATCACGGCCACTTCGTCGCGCACTTGTGCGAGCAGCGGCATGAAGTCTTGTGCCGGGTCGTGTTCGGCATGCACCAGCATGTCAAACAGAGAAAACTCGATCTGGCGCAGGGTTTGCAGGCCGCTTTGGAAGTTTTTGGCGGCCAGCATCTTGTCGAACAGGGCACGCGGCAGGGGCTCGCCGGTTTCCACATGGGCGGTCATGTGGCGCAGCACCGACCATTCCCAGCAGAAGTTTTCCATGAACTGGCTGGGCAGCTCGACCGCGTCCCACTCGACACCGCTGATGCCCGAGACATCGCGCTCGTTCACTTGGGTGAGCATGTGGTGCAGACCGTGGCCAAACTCGTGGAAGAGGGTGATCACGTCGTCGTGTGTGAGTAACGCGGGCTGGCCGTTCACGCCTTCGGCGAAGTTGCACACGAGGTGTGCCACAGGCGTTTGCAGCACGCCCGTGTCGGGGCGCTGCCAGCGACCGCGCACGTCGTCCATCCAGGCACCGCCGCGCTTGCCGGCGCGGGCAGGGGGGTCCAGGTAGAACTGACCCACCAATTGGCCTTCGCGCTCGATGCGGTAAAAGCCCACGGCCGGGTGCCAGACGGGCGCTTGGTCGGCGCGGATGCTGACTTCGAACAGGGTTTCGATGATCTTGAACAGCCCTGCCAGCACCTTGGGCGCGGTGAAGTACTGCTTGACCTCTTGTTCGCTGAAGCTGTAGCGGGCTTCTTTGAGCTTTTCGCTCAGGTAGGGCACGTCCCAGGCGTTGAGCGGGCCGGTGATGCCCAGCGCGTTGGCGGCGAATTCGCGCAGGTCGGCCAGGTCTTTTTCGGCAAAGGGCCGGGCCTTGGCCGCCAGGTCGCGCAAGAAGGCGGTGACTTTCTCAGGCGACTCGGCCATTTTCGGCACGACCGAGACCTGGGCGTAGTTGTCAAAACCCAAGAGGCGCGCCTCTTCTTGGCGCAGCGCCAGGATTTCCTGCATCAAAGGGGTGTTGTCGAAGTGCTTGGCGTCATCGGGGGCTTGGTCCGAAGCGCGGGTCACATAGGCTTTGTAGAGTTGCTCGCGCAAAGCGCCGCTGTCGGCAAATTGCATCACCGGCAGGTACACGGGCATCTTGAGCGACAAGCGGTGGCCCTCTTTGCCTTCCTTTTGGGCCGCATCGCGGGTGGCTTGAATCACATCGGCGGGCACCCCTTGGAGCTGGTCTTCGCTCACGTACAGCGCAAATTTGTCGGTCGCGTCCAAGGTGTTTTCGCTGAACTTTTGCGTGATTTCGGCCAGCCGTTCCTGGATGGCGGCGTAGCGTTCTTTGGCCCGGCCTTGCAGTTCGGCACCGCCCAAGACAAAGGCACGCAGCGCGTTTTTCAGGGCCTGCTTTTGCTCGGTGTTGAGGTCGGCCGCGTCAATGGCTTTGTATTTTGCGTACAGGCGCTCGTCGCTGCCCAGGCGCGTCCAGAACTCGGTCACACGGGGCAGGGCGGCGTTGTAGGCAGCGCGCAATTCGGGGGTGTCGGCCACGCTGTTGAGGTGACTGACCGCGCCCCAGGCCATGCCCAGCCGCTCGGTGCTCACGTCCAGGGTCTGGGCAATGGCTTTCCAGTCAGACGGAAAGTCGTCGGCGGTGACGGTATCGAGGGCTTTTTCGGCAGCGGCCAGCAGTTCGTCTAGCGCCGGGGCCACATGCTCGGGGGCAATGCGGTCAAACAAGGGCAGGCCAGAGGTGTCGAGCAAGGGGTTGGTCATGGGGCTTCCAAATAGCAGTTCAGTGGGTACTTTGTATCACTTGGAGGCGCGTTCGGCCGCTTCAAGGGTATTGACCAGCAGCATGGTGATGGTCATGGGGCCGACGCCGCCGGGCACGGGGGTGATGTAGCCTGCGACTTCTTTGACTCCGTCAAAATCCACGTCACCGCAGAGCTTGCCTTCGTCGTTGCGGTTCATGCCCACGTCCAGCACCACCGCGCCGGGTTTGACCATGTCGGCCGTCAGCACATTGCGCTTGCCCACAGCGGCCACGATCACGTCGGCTTGCAAGGTCAGGGCCTTGAGGTTTTGGGTGCGCGAGTGCGCCACCGTCACGGTGGCGTCTTTTTGCAGCAGCATCAGCGCCATGGGCTTGCCCACGATATTGCTGCGGCCAATGACCACAGCGTGTTTGCCGCGCAGGTCGTAGCCGATGCTCTCGAGCATCTTCATGCAGCCATACGGCGTGCAGGGCCAAAAGCCGGGCATCCCGGTCATCAAGGCCCCTGCGCTGGCGATGTGAAAGCCGTCCACATCTTTGGCGGGGCTGATGGCCTCGATCACCTTTTGTGCGTCGATGTGCGCGGGCAGTGGCAGCTGCACCAGGATGCCGTGGATGCTGGGGTCGTTGTTGAGTGCTTCCACGCGGGCCAGCAAGTCGGCTTCGGTCATCGTAGCCTCATATTTTTCGAGCACCGAGTGCAAGCCGCTGTCTTCGCAGGCCTTGACCTTGTTGCGCACATAAACCTGGCTGGCCGGGTTGTCGCCCACCAGAACCACGGCCAGGCCTGGCGTCACGCCTTGGGCTTTGAGGGCTTGGGCACGGGTGGCGACTTCGGTGCGCAGTTGTTTGGAGAGGGCATTGCCGTCGATGATTTGTGCGGTCATATGAGAGAACCCAAAAAGTCAGAAAGAAAATGCAAAACGCCCGGCAGGTGCGGGCGTTTGGTGGGAGGCCGGGCGATCAGGCCTTGGGTGCGTTTTGCCCGAGCGCGATCTTGAGCAGATCGGCCACGGTGTTGGCGTTGAGCTTTTCCATGATGTTGGCGCGGTGCGCCTCCACCGTCTTGATGCTAATGCCCAGATCGTCGGCAATCTGCTTATTGAGCCGTCCGGCGACGATGCGTTCGAGCACCTGGGCTTCGCGGCCCGTGAGCTTGGACAGCAGGGCGTCGCGGCTGGCGGCCTGCTGGTAATCGGAAAACGAGTCGCGGGCTTCGTCGAGCATGCGCTCGACCAGTCCGAGCAGTTCTTCTTCCTTGAAAGGCTTCTGGATGAAGTCCATCGCGCCTTTTTTCATGGTGTTCACGGCCATGGGCACGTCACCGTGACCCGTGATGAACACAATGGGCAGGGGGGATTTGCGCTCGATCAGGCGGTCTTGCAACTCCAGACCGGTCATGCCGCCCATGCGGATGTCGGCAATGAGGCAGGCCACCTCGCGGGGGTCGTAGCGGCTGATGAAAGATTCAGCACTGTCAAAACAGCGCACCCGATAGTCCTTGCCTTCGAGCAACCACTGCAAGGAATCGCGCACCGCTTCGTCGTCATCGACGACATAAACGGTGCCTTTTTTTGGTATCAAACTCATTCATTTACCCCAGTGGGTTGTTCTTCGGTCAATGTGGTGTGCACGGGAATCCAGAAGCAAAAACGGCATCCGACCACCTCATCGGCATTGTAGATGTTCTGGGCTGAGATCCTGCCCTGGTGGGACTCGATGATGCTGCGGCACAAATTCAGGCCAATGCCCATGCCTTCGACCTTCGTCGAAAAGAACGCTTCGTACACACGGTCAATCACAGCCGGTGGCAAGCCCTGGCCCGTGTCACTGACCGAGAACTCCACCACGGATTGCTCATCCCTGGTCGTGGGCAATACGCGCAGCTCCACATGCCGCTGACCGATTGGCCGGTTGGCGTTGTCAATGGATTCGGCAGCGTTTTTCATCAGATTGATCAGCACTTGTTCGATCAGGATGGGGTCCACCAAGAGTTGGGGCAAGCGAGCCGCCACATAGTGCGACAGCCGGACATGGCGTCTGCGCAATTCGATTTCAGCCAATTCCAGTGATTCGTTCACCATGGCCGAGACGTCCGAGAGCATGCGATTGGGCTCGCTGCGTTTGACGAAGCTGCGGATGCGCAAAATGATCTGCCCCGCACGCTGCGCCTGATGGGCGGTTTTCTCCAACGCCCAGACCAGATCATCTTCCTTGACTTGCTTGTTTTTGATGCGCGAGATCATGCCGCTGCAATAGTTGCTGATGGCTGTCAGGGGCTGGTTCAGCTCGTGGGCCACGCTGGAGGCCATCTCGCCCATGGTGATCAGGCGGCTGGCGGTCTGGGCGCGTTCGGCTTGCTGTGCGGCCAGCTCTTCTGCCTGGCGGCGCGGCGTGATGTCGCTGGCAATCACCATCTGCGCCAGACGGCCATCGGCCCAGTTGATGTAGCGAGAGCGCACTTCCAGCCATTTGCCCAGCTCGGGGACAAAGATTTCGGCGTTTTCAGAGCGGGCCACGGTCAGGCTTTCAGTGGGCAGCCCCGCCAAGTCATCCACATCATCGTTCTTGTGCTCATTGGTGTTGGCTCCAGCCTGGGCCACCAGACGCAGATGGCCTTGTGTGTCTTGACCAAACCACAGGCGGTAGAGTTTGTTGGCAAACAGCAATTCCTGGCTGCCCAGAGGGGCCACCGACACGGATGCGTCCAGGGCTTCCAGCACGATGGTGAAACGTTCGTATGAACTGGCCAGTTGTTCGCGAATCCGATTGGGCTCGGTGATGTCGGTCATCGACGTCATCCAGCCTGTGTGCTGACCTCGCGCATCAATCAATGGAGACACATACATGCGGGCGTCAAACAAGCTGCCGTTTTTGCGCTTGACCCGCACCTGAAACCCGCCTGCAGAGTGCTGACCGCTGATCTCTTCTTCCAGACGTTTGGTCAGCATTTCACGGTCTTCGTCAGGCCAATAAGGGAAGGGGGCCGTACCACCGACCAGCTCAGTCTCGTTCCATCCGGTCATCTGACAAAAAGCGGGGTTCACATAAGTGATGCGTCCATACAAATCCAAGGCCCGCATACCCGTGAGCATAGAGTTTTCCATGGCGCGGCGGAAGTTGGTTTCGGCGACCAGGGCTTTTTGTGCCTGCAGGCGCCGGCGCGTGTGCCGCCAGTTACCAATCAGCATCCAGGCGGTCATGACACTGAGCACACTGACCAGCCAAAACAAGCCGCTGCCCACCAGGCCTTGTGAGGTGCGCCATGCTTGCGCCCGCAAAATAAGGCCGTTGCCCACCGGGGCCACAGGCACCTCGTAATCGTTGTTGATGCGCTCACTGCCGGGCAGCAGATTCCACAGGTGCACACGATTGGGAATGGTTTGGCCAGCTTGCAGCTTGCCTTTGCTGTCCTGCAAGGCCACCGCATACTTGGCCAGAACTTCGGTGGGAATGCCGTAGCGCAGCAAGCCTTCCATGGAGTACTGCGCCAGGATCACGCCACTGAAGCGGCCTTGGTCGTTACTCAGGGGTGAATGCAGTTGCAGCACGGCATTGCCGGCATCGCGTTCATCCTCGGCTTCAATTTGGCCGTAGATGGGTTGCATCAAATCACGCGCCAGGCTGTAGTTACTTTCGGTATCGCCCACCTTGAGTACGGTGCCTGCCCGCAAATGCTGGCCGGTCAGGAGGCTGGAAACGCTTTGATTGGCGATGATGCGCCGACGGTCATCAATCCAGGTCAGCGACTGGTATTCCGGGTATTGCTGCACCAAGGCCTCTGCCCGTGACATGAACTGGTCCACGCGAATTTCCCGGTTGGACACATCCCGCGCCAGGCGCATGACCTGTTCCTGACGCTCGATCAGTCGCAAGCGCAAGCGCTGCTGGGCGTATTCCACATCACGTTTGATGGCTTCTTGTTCGCGTTCGACTTCTTCTACGCGAAGGTACCAAAACGCACTGGCAATGGCCGCTAAAAAAAGTAAAACAGCGGCAACCGGTGCCAAATTGGCAAAACGGTCTTGATGGTTGGGGGTTTGGCGTTGCCACCAGGTGCGCCACCATGCCCAGGGGCCCACTTTTTTGACAACGGAAGCAGCTTTGTTTAATTCCATCACTTGAGTTTAGAGGACAAGCTTGGCGCAGGGACTCAGTTGTCTTGAATGTTCCAGCTTGAAAAATACAAATAATTTCATTATGCGGAACGACCGTGCACTATTTGAAATATGAGAAAAAATATGCGAAACTTACGCCATCCACTGATCCCAACATTCAACAGGAGACACGCATGACAGCGGCAACACCACAACAACCGGGCCGTGACCTGGACAGTCAGGAAACCCGTGAATGGATGGACGCCCTGTCCGCCGTGATCGAAAAAGCAGGCCCTGAGCGTGCGCACTTTTTGCTGGAAGAGTTGCTCGAAGAAGCCCGCCAGCACAGCATCGATTTGCCGTTTTCGGCCACCACAGGTTATGTGAACAGCATCGAGCCCAACGAAGAGGCCCGCTGCCCCGGCAACATCGAGATCGAGGAGCGCCTGCGCGCCTACATGCGCTGGAACGCGATGGCCATGGTGGTCAAAGCCAACCGCCACAACCCCGCTGACGGCGGCGATTTGGGCGGTCACATCGGCTCCTTCGCCTCGCTCGCCCACATGTTTGGTGCCGGTTTCAACCATTTCTGGCATGCCGAGAACGAAAACCACGGCGGCGACTGCCTCTACATCCAGGGCCACGTGTCGCCCGGCGTCTATGCCCGCGCCTACCTGGAAGGCCGCCTGACCGAAGAGCAGTTGCTCAACTTCCGCCAGGAGGTGGACGGCAAAGGTCTGTCCAGCTACCCGCACCCCAAACTCATGCCCGAGTTCTGGCAGTTCCCCACGGTGTCCATGGGTCTCGGCCCCTTGATGGCCATTTACCAAGCGCGCTTTTTGAAATACCTGCACGCCCGTGGCATCGCCAACACCGAAAACCGCAAGGTCTGGGTGTTCTGCGGCGACGGCGAAATGGACGAAGTTGAATCGCTGGGAGCTATTGGCCTGGCTGCCCGCGAGAACCTGGACAACCTGATTTTTGTCGTGAACTGCAACCTGCAGCGTCTCGATGGCCCGGTGCGTGGCAACGGCAAGATCGTGCAAGAGCTCGAAGGCGAGTTCCGCGGCTCGGGTTGGAACGTCATCAAGCTGCTGTGGGGCAGCGAGTGGGACAGTCTGCTGGCCCGCGACAAGGACGGTGCCCTGCGCAAACTGATGATGGACACGCTGGACGGCGACTACCAGGCCTTCAAAGCCAACGATGGCGCTTATGTGCGCAAGCATTTCTTTGGCCGTGACCCGCGCACGCTGGAGATGGTCGCCCACTTGTCGGACAACGACATCTGGAACCTCAAGCGCGGTGGTCACGACCCGCAAAAGGTGTATGCGGCTTACCACAAGGCTGTCAACACCAAGGGGCAGCCTACGGTGCTGCTCATCAAGACTGTCAAAGGTTTTGGTATGGGCAAAGCGGGCGAGGGCAAGAACACCGTTCACCAGACCAAAAAGCTGACGGACGAAGACATCAAGTACATGCGCGACCGCTTCAATATCCCGATCCCGGACAGCGAGTTGGCTCAGATTCCGTTTTACAAGCCCGCCGACGACACGCCGGAAATGCGTTACCTGCACGAGCGCCGCCAGGCCCTGGGCGGCTACCTGCCCAAGCGCCGCGCCAAGGCCGACGAGAGCTTCACCGTGCCTTCGCTCGACACCTTCAAAGCTGTGATGGAGCCCACCGCCGAAGGCCGTGAAATCTCCACCACCCAGGCCTATGTGCGCTTTTTGACGCAGCTGCTGCGCGACCAGGCCCTGGGGCCCCGAGTCGTACCCATTCTGGTGGACGAAGCACGCACCTTTGGCATGGAAGGCCTGTTCCGCCAAATCGGTATTTACAACCCTGCAGGCCAGCAGTACACGCCGGTCGACAAAGACCAGGTCATGTACTACAAGGAAGACAAGGCTGGCCAGATCCTGCAAGAAGGCATCAACGAAGCGGGCGGCATGTCCAGCTGGATCGCTGCTGCGACCAGCTACAGCACGTCCAACCGCATCATGGTGCCTTTCTACGTGTACTACTCGATGTTCGGCTTCCAGCGCATTGGCGACTTGGCATGGGCTGCTGGCGACATGCAGGCGCGCGGATTCTTGCTGGGTGGCACATCGGGCCGCACCACGCTCAACGGCGAAGGCTTGCAGCACGAAGACGGTCACAGCCACATCATGGCCAACACCATCCCCAACTGCGTGTCGTATGACCCGACCTTCGCCCACGAAGTCGGTGTCATCCTGCACCACGGCTTGAAGCGCATGGTCGAGAAGCAAGACAACGTGTTTTATTACATCACCTTGCTCAACGAAAACTACGCGATGCCTGGCCTCACACCCGGCACCGAAGAGCAGATCATCAAGGGCATGTATTTGTGCAAGCCCGGAGCGGCTGGAGAAAAGCGCGTGCAATTGCTGGGCTCGGGCACCATCCTGCGCGAATCGATTGCCGCCCAAACCCTGCTGGCCACCGACTGGGGCATCCAGGCCGATGTGTGGAGCTGCCCAAGCTTCAACGAACTGACCCGCGACGGCCAAGACGCCGAGCGCCACAACATGCTGCACCCGATGGAAACACCGCGTGTGTCGTTTGTGGGCCAACAACTGGCCAAGCACAGCGGCCCCGTGGTGGCATCCACCGACTACATGAAGGCCTATGCCGAGCAGATCCGTCCTTTCATCCCGAAAGACCGCACCTACAAAGTACTGGGCACCGACGGTTTTGGCCGCTCCGACTTCCGCAGCAAGCTGCGCGAGCACTTCGAGGTCAACCGCCATTACATCGTGGTCGCGGCCTTGAAGGCGCTGAGTGAAGAAGGCAAAGTGCCGGTCGCTCAGGTGGCGCAAGCCATCCAAAAGTACGGCATCAAAACCGACAAGATCAACCCGCTGTACGCGTAAATTCGGGAGACACACATGGCATTGGTAGAAGTACAAGTCCCGGACATCGGGGATTTCGACGAAGTGACCGTCATTGAGTTGATGGTCAAAGTGGGCGACACGGTGAAAGCCGAACAGTCCCTGATCACCGTGGAGTCCGACAAAGCCTCGATGGAAATCCCGTCGAGCACAGCGGGCGTGGTCAAGGAAATGCGCGTGGCGCTAGGCGACAAGGTCAAGCAAGGCTCCATCGTGCTGGTGGTCGAAGCCCAGTCCGTTGAGGGTTCGGCGTCCAGCGTTGAGCGCGTGCCGCCTGCGGCAATGCCTCAAGCGCCCGCAGCAGCCCCCACAGCAGCGCCCACGCCCAACGCTCAACTCTCAACGCCCAACCCTGCTTCCTCAACGATTGAAGTGCATGTGCCTGACATCGGCGACTTCAAAGACGTGGTCGTCATCGAAGTCATGGTCAAGCCCGGCGAAGCCATCAAGGTGGAGCAATCGCTCATCACGGTCGAGTCTGACAAAGCCTCGATGGAAATCCCGTCTTCGCACGCTGGCGTGCTTCAAGAGCTCAAAGTCAAAGTGGGCGACAAGGTCAACATTGGCGACCTGCTGGCTGTGTTGACGGTTCAGGGTTCGGCGTTGAGCGTTGAGCGCACGGCTGCGCCCTCTTTACCCGCTTCACCTGCTGCACCCGCTGCACCTGCAGCAGTGGCCCTGGTTGCTGCTTCGCCAGTCGCCGCAGCTGCGGTGGCCACGCTGAACACTGAACGCCCAACGCTGAACGCCCCGCAGGGCTTGCCTCACGCATCGCCCTCGGTGCGCAAATTCGCCCGCGAACTGGGTGTGCCGCTCGCAGAAGTCAAAGGCTCGGGCCTCAAAGGCCGGATCACCGAGGCCGATGTGCAAGCCTTCACCCAGGCCGTCATGTCGGGCGCTGCCCAAACCAAGGCGCAAGCGGCCAAAGCCCCTGCAGCTTCGGGTGGTGACGGCGCAGCTTTGGGCCTGATCCCCTGGCCCAAGGTGGACTTCGCCAAGTTCGGCCCCATCGAGCGCAAAGAGATGGGCCGCATCAAGAAGATCAGCGGTGCCAACCTGCTGCGCAACGCCATCATGATTCCGGCCGTCACCAACCATGACGACGCCGACATCACCGACCTCGAAGCCTTCCGCGTCTCCACCAACAAAGAGAACGAGAAGAGCGGCGTCAAAGTCACGATGCTGGCGTTCTTGATCAAGGCTTGCGTGGCCGCGCTCAAGAAATACCCCGAGTTCAACAGCTCACTCGACGGCGATGCACTGGTCTACAAAAACTACTGGCACATCGGCTTTGCGGCTGACACGCCCAACGGTTTGATGGTGCCGGTCATCCGCGATTGCGACAAAAAAGGCGTGTTGCAAATCAGCCAGGAAATGGGCGAGCTGGCCAAGAAGGCGCGAGAAGGCAAACTCAGCCCCGCAGAAATGACGGGTGCCACCTTCACCATCTCCAGCCTCGGCGGCATTGGTGGCAAGTACTTCACGCCCATCATCAACGCGCCCGAAGTGGCCATCTTGGGTGTGTGCAAGAGCACCATGGAACCCGTGTGGGACGGCAAGCAGTTTGTGCCCCGCCTGATGCTGCCCCTGTCTTTGACTTGGGATCACCGCGTCATCGACGGCGCCGCAGCGGCACGCTTCAACGCGTTCCTGGGTCAAATCCTCAGCGACTTCCGTCGCGTGTTGCTCTAAGGACCGACCATGGCACTGATAGATATTCAAGTCCCTGACATTGGTGACTTCGACGAAGTCACCGTGATCGAGCTGATGGTCAAGGTGGGCGACACCGTCAAATCTGACCAAAGCCTGATCACCGTGGAGAGCGACAAAGCCTCCATGGAAATTCCTTGCAGCCACGGCGGCGTGGTCAAAGAACTCAAGGTCAAGCTCGGTGACAAGGTCAAGCAAGGCTCGGTGGTGTTGGTACTGGAAGGGCAGGCCGTTGAGCGTTCAGCGGTGAGCGTTGAGCGTGAACAGCCTGCCGCCACATCGTCTGCACCGGTTGTTGCAAGCGTGTCTTCCACGCCCAACCCTCAACCCTCAACGCACAACGGGCCTGTCGACATCGAGTGCGATGTGCTCGTGTTGGGCGGTGGCCCCGGCGGTTACTCGGCGGCATTCCGCGCGGCGGACCTCGGCTTGAATGTGGTCATCGTTGAGCGCTACGCCACCTTGGGTGGCGTGTGTTTGAACGTGGGTTGCATCCCCTCTAAAGCGCTGCTGCACGTCGCAGCCGTCATGGACGAAGTCAGCCACATGGCCGACCTCGGCGTGGACTTCGGCAAGCCGGTGGTCAACATCGACAAGCTGCGCGGCCACAAAGAAAAAGTCATTGGCAAACTCACAGGCGGCTTGGCTGCCATGGCCAAGATGCGCAAGGTCACCACCGTGCGCGGCTTGGGCCAGTTCGTGGGTGCCAACCACCTCGAAGTGTCTGAGACCACCGGCACCGCACAAGAACAAAACGGCAGCAAAAAAGTGATCGCGTTCAAACGCGCCATCATCGCGGCCGGCTCGCAAGCCGTGCGTTTGCCTTTTATGCCCAACGACCCACGCGTGGTCGACAGCACAGGCGCTTTGGAACTCAAAGAAGTCCCCAAGCGCATGCTCATCTTGGGCGGCGGCATCATCGGCCTGGAAATGGGCACCGTTTACAGCACGCTGGGCGCACGCCTCGATGTGGTGGAAATGATGGATGGCCTCATGCAAGGCGCGGACCGCGACTTGGTCAAGATCTGGCAAAAGATGAACGCCAAGCGCTTTGACAACATCATGCTCAAGACCAAGACCGTGTCCGCACGCGCCTTGCCCGAAGGCATCGAAGTCACGTTTGCACCCGCAGAAGAGGGCGGCACAGCCCCCGCACCGCAGGTGTACGACCTCGTGTTGCAAGCCGTGGGCCGCACGCCCAACGGCAAAAAACTCGCCGCTGAAAAAGCCGGCGTCGCCGTAACAGACCGTGGCTTCATCAACGTCGACATCCAGATGCGCACCAACGTGCCGCACATCTTCGCCATTGGCGACATCGTGGGCCAGCCCATGTTGGCGCACAAAGCGGTGCACGAAGCACACGTGGCGGCCGAAGTGATTGCGGGCGAACTGCAAGGCAACAAAGAGCTGGCAGCGGCGGCGTTCAACGCACGCGTCATCCCCAGCGTGGCCTACACCGACCCCGAAGTGGCATGGGTGGGCTTGACCGAAGACCAAGCCAAAGCACAAGGCATCAAGGTGAAAAAGGGCTTGTTCCCCTGGACCGCATCGGGCCGCGCCATTGCCAACGGCCGCGACGAAGGCGTGACCAAACTGCTGTTTGACGATTCACCCGAGGCCCACGGCCACGGCAAGATCTTGGGCGGCGGCATGGTGGGCACGCACGCGGGCGACATGATTGGCGAGATTGCCTTGGCCATCGAGATGGGCGCAGACGCAGTGGACATCGGCAAAACCATCCACCCCCACCC
Source organism: Limnohabitans sp. DM1 (assembly GCF_001269385.1). GTDB lineage: Bacteria > Pseudomonadota > Gammaproteobacteria > Burkholderiales > Burkholderiaceae_C > Limnohabitans_A. Next base: position 47,013 of record NZ_CXOO01000060.1, read on the forward strand.
CACGCTGGGCGAAAGCATCGGCATGGCGGCAGAAGTGGCGCACGGTAGCTGCACGGACTTGCCGCCGACGAAGAAGTAAACCTGTCTTCAGGCCAATCTCACAAAGCCCGATCCTGTAACGGATTGGGCTTTGTGCTTTGCGCGCTCAAACAAGCGCCGCAGAATGCTGTGTATTTGCACAGTATTCATACCCACTCCGAGCCAACCCAAGTGCTTCAACCCGCGCCACCCCGAACGCACGCTGCTCTACCAAATGGTGGCCGAGCACTACGAGACTTGGCTTGACCTGGCCAGCGCGGGCCAGTCGGGCGGCCAGGGAGACCACCACAGCCCTAAGACATGTGTGCGCAAAGCCTTCGAGAAATATCTGGAGTGCGGCATCTTTGCGCGCGGTTTTACCCATGCAAGGTGCGACGATTGCGGACACGACTTTCTGTTGGCCTTCTCCTGCAAAGGCTGCGGCGTATGTCCTTCATGCAACACGGGGCGCATGGCAGAAATGGCGGCACACCTCACCGACCGCGTCTTCCCCCGCCTGCCGGTGCGCCAGTGGGTGCTGTCGGTGCCAAAGCGGCTGCGCTACTTCATGCAACGCGATGGCGCGGTGCTGGGCATGGTGCTGCGTATTTTCTTGCGGGTCATCGCGCAAACGCTGCAAGCCAACAGCCCCGGCGCGACCAATGTGGACAAGACAGCACTGCACATCGGCGCAGTCGCCTTCATCCACCGCTTCGGCTCCAGTCTGTACGAGTTTTATTAAATTAAACACGCATCATCTTGAACAAGCCGATTCGCCTAATGCCCATTTTTTTACAGGATCTCCATCACCTGCGTAATGCGACCAAACGTGCACAGATGCTTGCGTAGGACTTTTTTCTCGAATTTCCACTTCTAGAATGTAAGTGTCGAATTCTCTTTGAACATAAACAACCCCGACACGCAGCTCACGATTCAATTCATTTTTAGTTGATCGCTGGGTATTTTGAGCGAAATAATCAATGCATTTGCTAGCACGCATGATGTCTCTATAAACATCCAAGTATTCACGCTCAATAACGAACTCAACATTGGTTTTGGCTTTAATGCGAAGCTCCTCAACGTTTGTTGGCAACAACAGTCTAATACAACCAGAAAGTCCAAATAAACCACCTAAGGCGAGAGTCCAAACAACGAGTCTCTTATTTGCGATTGCCATACACAACCTCTTCAGAAACAGGCTTGCCAACTAAGTAATATTCACTTTCATTCAATTTGAATTTTGCATCAACTTTATATTCGCGAATTGATATTTTCCAAAATTTCTCATATCTTTGAGGGTAAATAACATACGTCTTGCCTACTTCAATCTTAACACTCGGAATAAATGTGGGTACTGGAGAATACGCGCCACCCCAAACTTCTAAGTCATAAATTCCAGGTTTTATGCGAAGTGGCAGCAGAGATTGGTCAGGTGTATGCCAGCCGTATTGCGGACGATTAGCCCAATTTACTGGATGTGGGAATTCGTCTGTAAGTTTCCAAAGACTCTTAACATTCGCCTCATCCACTTTTGAAGGGATAAAGCCACTCGTCTTTAGATTGTTGAAGCCTTGATAAGGAAAACCTATCAAAGTTGCATGAGGCTTATCAGCGGTTAACAGTTGCGCTTGGTACTCACCATGCAACTTCATCAAATATTCCTGATGCAGCTTTTTACCCTCAGCAATGTGCTCATTCATGCCCGCGCAGCCAGTCAGCAGCAAAAGCAAAATGCTCATCAACCAAAATTTAAATTTCATTTTTAGTTCCATTTGATAAATTTAGACAGCTTGACTCAACTAGTCACCAGCCCAAATTATAGGTATCGCTGCAGGCTCGCAAGCCGTGCGTTTGCCTTTTATGCCCAACGACCCACGCGTGGTCGACAGCACAGGTGCTTTGGAACTCAAAGAAGTCCCCAAGCGCATGCTCATCTTGGGCGGCGGCATCATCGGCCTGGAGATGGGCACGGTTTACAGCACGCTGGGCGCACGCCTCGATGTGGTGGAAATGATGGACGGCCTCATGCAAGGCGCTGACCGAGACTTGGTCAAGGTCTGGCAAAAGATGAACGCCAAGCGCTTTGACAACATCATGCTCAAGACCAAGACCGTGTCCGCACGCGCCTTGCCCGAAGGCATTGAAGTCACGTTTGCACCGGCAGAAGAGGGCGGCACCGCCCCCGCGCCGCAGGTGTACGACCTGGTGCTGCAAGCCGTGGGCCGCACGCCCAACGGCAAAAAACTCGCCGCTGAAAAAGCAGGCGTGTCGGTGTCCGACCGCGGCTTCATCAACGTCGACATCCAGATGCGCACCAACGTGCCGCACATCTTCGCCATTGGCGACATCGTGGGCCAGCCCATGTTGGCGCACAAAGCGGTGCACGAAGCACACGTGGCGGCCGAAGTGATTGCGGGCGAACTGCAAGGCAACAAAGAGCTGGCAGCCGCTGCGTTTAACGCACGCGTCATCCCAAGCGTGGCCTACACCGACCCCGAAGTGGCCTGGGTGGGCTTGACCGAAGACCAAGCCAAAGCCCAAGGCATCAAGGTGAAAAAGGGCTTGTTCCCTTGGACCGCTTCGGGCCGCGCCATTGCCAACGGCCGTGACGAGGGCGTGACCAAACTGCTGTTTGACGATTCACCCGAGGCCCACGGCCACGGCAAGATCTTGGGCGGCGGCATGGTGGGCACGCATGCTGGCGACATGATTGGCGAGATCGCGTTGGCGATTGAGATGGGCGCAGACGCTGTGGACATCGGCAAAACCATCCACCCCCACCCCACGCTGGGCGAGAGCATCGGCATGGCGGCGGAGGTGGCGCACGGCAGCTGCACGGATTTGCCGCCGAGCAAGAAATAATCGGCTTCAGCGCTGCACGAAGCAAAAGCCCCGGACGGGTAACTGTCCGGGGTTTTTTGTGACTGGCATGCTGACGAATGGCTAAAATGGCCAATCGAATCAGGAGTCTTTCATGCGTGTCACCGCCACCGAAGCCAAGAACCGTTTTGGAAGCCTCTGCGCTCAGGCCAAGCGCGAGCCCGTGTTTGTGGAGAAAGCCGGTCAGCTCGACTCGGTCATTCTGTCCGCCGAGCAGTACCAGGCGCTGCAGGCAGGGCACGACAAGGCCAGCCGGGCTTCGCGCAAACAGGCGTTTGAAGCCGAATTTGGCGACTGGATCGCTGCGCAGAACGCCCGGGTCGAAGCCCACGGCATTCCGGGCGCTGACCTTCGCCCCTGGTGAGCGGCCCATGGCGCAGTACGACGTGTTTCCCAACCCAAGCCGCAGCGGGGCGGAGGGTATTCCGTATGTGGTGGTGATCCAGAGCGACTTGCTCGATGGCTTGGCCACTCGCTTGACGATGCCCCTCGCTCAGCCCGACACCATGGGTAAAGTGCCCACTGTGCTGTGCCCAACCATCCATGTGAACGGGCAGCGCCTCAACGCGCTGGCGCACTACACCGCGCCACTGCCCGCCAAACTGCTTCGGAACCCGGTGGACAACGTGGCCGCGCATGCCAGCGCACTGGTGGCGGCGATGGATGCGGTGCTGTCGGGCATCTGAGGAATGGAGCGCTTGGACGCTCAATGCCCCCTCTACCCCGTGTAATACTTGTGGGCTATCAGGTTGAAACCCCAGCCCCACGTTAGTAAAAAAAATGACCCAAGAAACCAACAACCTTGCCGCCGACCTGTGGGCGCTGGCCGACTTGCTGCGCGGCGATTTCCGTCAGAGCCAATATGGCCGCGTCATCCTGCCTTTTGCCCTGCTGCGCCGTCTGTAATGTGTGTTGGAAAGCAGCAAGTCTGCTGTGCTCGTCGAAGCCGCCAAGGTGGAGAAGATGGCCATTGCCGAAGAGGCCAAGGAAAAGCTGCTCCTGCGCGCTACCGGAGGGCTGAGCTTTTTCAACACCTCGCCCATGGACCTGAGTACCTTGGGCGAGTCGGGCATCAAGGCCAATCTGGAGCGCTACATCCAGTGCTTTTCCAAAGACGCCCGCGAGATTTTTGACCATTTCAAGTTCGCCGAATTCATTGGCCTGCTGAATGACGCCAACCTGCTCTACAAGGTGGTGCAAAAAGTCCGCACCATGAACTTGCACCCCAAGGCCGTGTCCAACTACGAGATGGGCCTCGTGTTTGAAGAGCTGATCCGCAAGTTTGCCGAAAGCTCGAACGACACTGCGGGCGAACACTTCACCCCGCGCGACATCGTGCGTCTCACCACCTCGCTGGTGTTCATGGAAGACGACGAAGCCCTGACCAAGCCCGGCATCATCCGCACCATTTATGACCCCACGGCAGGCACCGGTGGCTTTCTGTCGGCGGGCATGGAATATGTGCACGAGCTGAACCCCCAAGCCGTCATGCGCGCCTTTGGTCAGGAGCTGAACCCCGAAAGTTACGCCATCTGCAAGGCAGACATGCTCATCAAAGGGCAGGATGTCAGCAACATCAAGCTTGGCAACACACTCTCCAACGACCACCTCTACGCCAGCAAGTTCGACTACATGCTCTCCAACCCACCCTTTGGCGTGGACTGGAAAAAGATCGAAGGCGACATTGCCGACGAACACACCCTCAAAGGCTTTGATGGCCGCTTTGGCCCCGGCCTGCCGCGTGTGTCCGACGGCTCGCTGCTGTTTCTGCTGCACCTCATCAGCAAGTTGCGCGATGTCACGGACGGCGGCTCAAACGGCGGCTCACGCATCGGCATCATCCTCAATGGCTCGCCGCTGTTCACTGGCGGCGCAGGCTCGGGCGAATCCGAAATTCGTCGCCATATTCTTGAGAGTGATCTGCTCGAAGCCATCGTCGCATTGCCCACCGACATGTTCTACAACACGGGCATTGCCACCTATGTGTGGGTGCTTTCGAACAAAAAGCCCGCCGAGCGCAAAGGCAAGGTGCAGCTCATCAACGGGGTCAATCTCTGCGGCAAGATGCGCAAATCGCTGGGCAGCAAGCGCCATGTGATGGACGAGGCCGATATCGCCACCATCACCCGCTGCTTCGGCAACTTTGAGGTGGTCGAAGCGCAGGCGCTCGATAAACCGGCTGAAGTCAAAAGCAACCGTGGCCGCCAAGCCGCTAACCCAAAGCCCGAAGCCGTCAAAACTTTCGCCAGCAAAATTTTTGCCTCGCACGAGTTTGGCTACCGCCGCATCACCATCGAGCGGCCACTGCGTTTGTCGTGGCAGTTCAGCGATGAGCGCATCGCCAGCCTGCGCTTTGAGTCCGGCGCGCTCGGCAGCGCCATGCAGTGGATCTACACCGAGTATGGTCAGGACCACTGGCAAGACGCGGCTGATTGCGAGCTCTACGGCCAGCTTGACGACTACGCCGTCGAAATCCGCGCCTATCTCAAAAGCCAGTTTGCCGACCTCAAGGAAAAGCAGATCAAAGACCTGCTCGACGCCAGCACCTGGCTGGCGCAAAAGGCCGTGCTGCTCAAGGCCCGCGCCCTGCAAAGCGAGATCGACACAGTGCAGCACGACGACTTCAATGGCTATGACGAAGCCATCAAAGTCGCCAGCAAAAAGGCAGGAATTTCGCTGGACGCCAAAGAGAAAAAGCAGATCGCCGATGCCGTGAGCTGGAAGAACCCCGCCGCCGAAAAGGTGGTCAAGAAAACGCACAAAGGCAAAGCGAACCCCCTGTACGGCCTGTTCGACGTGCACAAAGAAGCCATCGAATACCAAGCCGATGGCGAGCTGCGCGATTTTGAGAACGTGGCGCTAGACCCCAGCCGCCCTGTGAGCGAGAGCGTGGAGGCCTACTTCATCGCCGAAGTGCAGCCGCATGTGCCCGATGCGTGGATAGACGCCAGCAAGCGCGATGCCAAAGATGCCGAGATCGGCATCGTCGGTTATGAGATTCCGTTCAACCGCCACTTTTACCAGTACCAGCCGCCTCGGCCGCTGGAAGAAATTGACGCCGATCTGGATGCCGTGAGCGCAGAGATCATGGCGCTGCTGCGTGAGGTGCATTCATGAGTGGTTTGGCCTATCCTGCCCCGCAATTAGTGTCACCACTTCTGACACAATTGCCAAAACTCTCACCACTGGTGAGACAAATTTACCCCGATGCGGCTAGCTTGTTAAAGAGCAGCCGCCAGACCCAATCCACCGAACATAAGCCTCTACGCCTTGTAAGCCAAATGCGGATGCGGCTTTGTTTTGCTCGCAGGTCGTGGCCGAGATCGGCCTTCAACCCTTCGCACCAGATTGCCCTTGAGCAGTTCGATGCTCTGGGCGATGCACGTCGCAAGGGCGCTAGGCAGCAACAGCAAACGGGGCAGCATGCGTTGCATCAGGCTGGCCGCGTAGCTGCGGTTGCAGATTCGATCAGTGCGCTCTTGCATGCCACGGGCACAGTAACTGAGCAAAGCGCCCAGGTTGTCGGCCAACACTTTGGCGGCGCTATCAATGACACAGGCTTGCTGGCTCAGGCCGCTGACGCTTTCGATTTTCAGGCGAGATCGGAAGAGCGTCGTGTAG
>NZ_CXOO01000061.1 GCF_001269385.1 Limnohabitans sp. DM1
GACCGCGCATCGAACAAGGCTTTGGTTGGGCTAAGACTGTGGGCCACATGCGCCAGGTGTTGGTGCGAGGTTTGGAGAAAGTCGATCAGATGTTTGTGCTGACGATGACGGCCTACAACCTCACGCGACTGCGCACGCTGGAACAGGTGCGTCTGCAAGGTGCCCGATGAGCGAAAAAAGCAGGGATAGGTGCGTCAAAACGCGGTTTTGAAGCGTTCCAAACCACTGGAATTTCAAAATGCGAAATGAAAATCTGAAAATGCATCTTCGGGGCAAGGTGGCCCCTCTGAATCGTTGAGTATTTCAGCAGCCTGCTAGAGCCTTCAAGCTGGATGTCCGCAAATTTGACCAGATCCGCGTACCCGATAATCCCGACCCATGACTCTGATCGACACCCTCTTCCCCCTCGGCTGGCAGCACTACCTGCTGGGCGGCCTGACCATTGGCGCTGGCGTGGCGCTGCTGTATTTGTTCAACGGCTGGGTTGGCGGCATGAGTTCCGTCTTTTCCAGCAGTTGGTCGTTCGTGTCCAAACGGGCGTTTTTTCAGCAAGCGCGCTTTGTCAGCACCCGCAACTGGCGGCTGGTTTACGCGCTGGGCGTGGTGCTGGGGGCGCTGGTTTGGCGGTTCACGCTGGCGGACGGCGAGGCGCAGCACACCAGCGTGCCCGCCTGGCAGCTGCTGGTGGGCGGCTTTTTGGTCGGCTACGGTGCGCGCTTGGGCAATGGCTGCACATCCGGTCACGGCATTTGTGGCCTCGGCTCCTTGCAACTGCCTTCGCTGGGCGCGGTGCTGACCTTCATGGCCACCGCCTTCATGACCGCCAACCTGATGGCAATGTTCACGAAAGGCCTGGCATGAACCCGCTGAACCCTCACACACTTTCTCTGCCCAAGGCACTGGTCACCCTGATCGCCGGGGCCTTGTTTGGCTTTGGCTTGTCTTTGGCCACCATGGTTCAGCCCGACGTGGTTTTGAGCTTTTTGCGCTTTCAGGACTGGGGCCTGATGCTGGTCATGGGCGGCGCAGCGGGCTTGGCCATGCTGGCTTACAAAGGTTTTCCGCGCTGGCTGGGCCGCCCCTTGCTGGGTGGTCAGTTCCTGACGCAACCGGCCAGCTGGAACCGCCAAACCGTGATCGGCTCGGCCATTTTTGGCGTGGGCTGGGGTTTGAGCGGGGTGTGCCCCGGCCCAGCCATTGCGGCTTTGGGCACAGGCAACACCGACATCTTGTGGGCTTTGGGCGGCATTGTGCTGGGTGCACTGGCCCATGGCCTGACGGCGCGGGACTGAGCGCCTGCAAGGGCCCTCGGCCTTAGCAGGCCCCACAGGTTAGAATAATGGGCTTGGCTTCAAGCCACCCTCTTTCATTTCAGACTCAATTCCTATGAAAACCGCTCAAGAAATCCGCGTCGGCAACGTCATCATGCACGGCAAAGACCCCATGGTCGTCCTGCGCACCGAATACCAACGCGGTGGCCGCGGCTCATCCACCGTGCGCATGAAGCTCAAAAGCCTGATCGCCAACTTCGGCACCGAAGTCGTGTTCCGCGCTGACGACAAGATGGACCAAGTCATCTTGGACAAAAAAGAGTGCACCTACTCTTACTTCGCTGACCCCATGTACGTTTGCATGGACACCGATTTCAACCAGTACGAAGTCGAAGCCACCAACATGGGCGACGCCCTGAACTACCTCGAAGACGGCATGGAACTCGAAGTGGTGTTCTACAACGAGAAAGCCATCTCGGTCGAATTGCCCACCAGCGTGGTGCGCGAGATCACCTGGACAGAGCCCGCCGTCAAAGGCGACACCTCCGGCAAAGTGCTCAAGCCCGCCAAGATCGCCACCGGCATGGAAGTGCCAGTGCCTTTGTTCGTGAGCCAAGGCGACAAGATCGAGATCGACACCCGCACCGGCGAATACCGCAAGCGCGTCTGATCAAAGGCGACTCCCGACAAAAGCCCCGCAAGGGGCTTTTTTTCATGGGCCCAAGCAGAGGTGGTTGTTTTCAAGGTTGTCGCAAGGACCATCGCAAAAGGCCATGCACAATCAAGCCCATGCCAAGCACTCCAGACCTCCAATCGCCTTCCCTGCCCCATGCCTGGGCGGAAACCCAAACCGACTTTCACGATGCCGCCTGGCTGGAGCCGCAAGCCGGTCGCCTCGCCTTTGCAGATCCCGAGTTCCTGCTGCGCCGCGAAACACGGGGCATCCGCTTTCAGCTGGAAATGCTCAAGCCCGATCTGGCGCAAACCGAGGCCGGCATCGACCACACCGTGGTGGTGTTTGGCAGTGCGCGCTTTCTGGACATGGCCAGCGCCCAAGCCAGATTGCAGGCCGCACAACGCATGGGTCAAGCAAGCGCCATCGCCCAAGCCCAAACCCTCGTACGCAACGCCCAGCATTACGAAAACGCCCGCAACTTTGCAGCCCTGGTGGCGCAATCCTCCGCAAGCCTTCCCGACGATGAAAAACTCTACATTTGCACCGGTGGAGGCCCCGGCATCATGGAAGCCGCCAATCGCGGTGCTCAGGAAGCGGGCGCACCCTCTGTAGCCTTGAACATCGCCCTGCCCCACGAACAAAAGCCCAACCCCTACGTCACCCCGCATTTGAGCTTCAAGTTCCATTACTTTGCACTGCGCAAAATGCACTTCATGATGCGCGCCAAAGCCCTGGTGGCGTTTCCGGGTGGCTTTGGCACGCTGGACGAACTGTTTGAAGTGATGACCCTGGTTCAGACCCGCAAAGCGCGGCCAGTGCCGATCTTGCTGTTCGGCACCGACTACTGGAAACGCCTGATCAACATGGACGTGCTGGTAGAAGAAGGCACCGTGACCCCGCAAGACCTGCAACTGTTTCGCTACGTGGACACCCCCGAAGCCGCTTGGCAGGCGATTGGCGACTTCTACCAGTTGAGCCCACAAGCATCTCGAACGCCGTAAGCAGCTGCTCACTCGCCATCCGTTTGGAAACATGCTGCACACGCATGACCGCCCCACCAAGGACTTCCACATGAGCGCACCCCAAACATTCACGCCCCATGGCCGGCGTGAGGCCCTGGCCTCGGACGTGCTGCGCACTGCGCTGCGCTGCTTGCTCAAACCCGTGTTGTCGCCACGCTGCCCGATCTGGTTTCAAAGGCTTTGGCTGCGGCTGATGGCCCAAGCCACGCGCATGCCTGCGGGTGTGCGCACCGAATCGGTCCACATCGCAGGCTGCGCGGGCGAATGGTTTTTGCCACTCTCCAATGGGGCCACACCCGGCATCACTCTGCTGTACCTGCACGGCGGCGCCTATTGCCTGGGCAGCCCGGCCACACACCGCGCATTGACCGCACGCCTGGCCCAAGCCAGCGGGCTGCGCGTGCTGTCGCTGGATTACCGACTGGCACCAGAACACCCATTTCCTGCCGCCTTACAAGATGCCACGGCCGCCTGCCTGGCGCTGCAAGCCCAAGGCCCGGTGCTGCTGGCGGGTGACTCTGCGGGTGGCGGTCTGGCCCTGAGCACTGCCCTGGCCTTGCGCGACCAGGGCCTGCCCCTGCCAGCAGCCCTCCTGCTGCTGGCACCCTGGGCAGATTTATCGCCAAGCAAGCCGGTCACCGTGCCCGCTGGTGAAGTCATGCTGAGCATGCCCTGGGCAAAGGCCTGTGCAGCCCATTACCTGGGCGGCCATGGGGCCGATCAGCCGGGAGTCTCCCCGCTGCACCAGCCCTTGCACGGCTTACCGCCCACGCTGATTCAGGTGGGCACCGATGACATGCTTTGCCCACAAGCCCTTGCGCTGCACCACGCGCTGCAACAAGCTGGTGTCAGCAGCCGCTGCGAGGTCACCGCGCATCGTTGGCATGTTTTTCAAATGCACGCCGATGTCTTGCCATCGGCCCAGGAAGCCATCGCGCGACTGGCCACATTTGCGAAGGCCCAGGCGGCAAGCGCGCAAGCCTGAGGGCTTTTCTATTCATCCAGTCCTTTGTCTTTCCGTAGATCGGTACGCGAAGAGTCCGACGTTTACCCGCTTCGGCACAGGCCTCATGTCGGCCCTGTTGCCACCAACCTGCGAATACAAGCCATGCGCATCATTTCCCCGGCGCGACGGCCCATGCATCCCATGCGCATTTCACAAAGATGAATCCACGGCCTCAATCCGCGCGGCCTGCTTGGCTTGCAGGGCTTGCTCTTTCAGCCAACGCTTGAGCTCTGGCCCGCGCTGGATGCGGCGCAAATCGGCGGACAAGCTGTCCACGGCGTGCCGCTGATCGGCCTGCAAGCGTTGCAGGGCTTGCGTGAGGGAGTCCTCTGGCATCTCTGCACGGACATGAATGCACAGCTCCCGCGTCAATCGCGCTTGCAATTGCGCCAGATCTTCCTCCAGCGCGGCCACCTGTTCCTTGAGCAGCACGGACATGGCGGCCAGCTTGGCATCGGCCACCGCATGGCCGGCCGACACATCCGCTTGCGCGAGCTGCATCTGCAGGCGCAGCAAAGTGCTCAGGTCTTGCCGCTCATACGCCGCATTGACCTCGCTCATCAACGCGGTCTTGCGCTGACGCTCGGCCTCGTCCGGTTCACGGTCAGGGTGCAAAGCGCTGGCCAATTGCCTGAAGATCGTGCGCAAGGCGCTTTGGGCGTCGGTTTGCTGCAATTGGGCCTTTTGCTGCGCTGCCGGTTTTTTCTGCGCCTTGCGGGCGGCGCGTTTGGCGGCTTTGCGCGCCTCATCAGCCTCTTGTTGACGCTGCCACTGGCCCATGGCCGCTTGCATCATCGCTTCGGGGGTGTCATACAAACTGGGGTTGTGAATGGGCTGCCCCCAGGCCGCCTCGATCTTTTCGCGCAACTGCTGCGCTGCCTCGGCCTGCGCCTGTGCGGCCTCCTGCTCCTCTTCGTCCTGGGCATACAGATCAGCCACCGCTTGCACCTGCGGGTCCGCCAGGCTTGGCAAGGCCGCGATCAGACTGCGCACTTTGTTGCGCGCCATGCGCTGCTGCTGCGCCGTCAAATCATTGTTCTGCACGCGTTCATGCACAAACAACATGAGGCTTTTGTTCAGAGCCAGCGTCTGCTCGGCCGCATCGCGCAAGACCTGGAGGTGGGCATAACGGTGCCGATCTGACCAGGCCTGCAGCCGCGCCATTTGCCCCGACAACAGCGCCACCCGGGCCAGCAGGCGATCAAAGGCCCGTTGGGCCTCAGAAGCCGGTGCAGATTTTTCAACACGAACGATGGACATGTGACTCCTTCAATGGGCCGCAAGCCTACTACGCTTTGCGGGGTACAGCCTTGGCGGGCGAAGCTCGACAGGGCGCAACGCCTACAGCAAAGGGTATGGGTCTGCATGGGCCTATTGCGGCGAGGGCGCCGCTCCTGCAAGAGAGCATCAATACAAACATCTTTGGTCTGAATCAAGCGGCAAAGATGCGCCGCAGTCTTTCGCACAAGACTTCAAAGAGCCGATCCGAGAGAACGCTTGGGGGCCGCTTGCTTTTTTGCTTGCAGGGCAAGCTACAAGCCCAGAAACATCGCGCTTGGTTTGGACCATTTGTGATCAAAAATCAAATTTTTATCAAATTCCACAAAAACACAGTGGAGTACCCCAAATGGGTGATTACTTTTGACACTAATTTCACCAAAATCAAATATAAACACATTTGAGAATTAATTAAATAATTTTCACAATTTGTTATTTTGTCCAATTTTGGTGTTCACAAATGAATTCAAATTTATTCAAGACCGTCTTTTCTCAGCGCTTGGGGGCATTGATTGCTGTTGGCGAGCACACCAGCGGGCAAGGCAAAGCCACGGGCGGTCACGGTGCAGGACATCAGAAACTGTGGAACCGTGCCACTGCGGGTGCCAGTTACTTTGGCGTGGTGAGTATGGGGTTTGCGTTCGTGACCCTGGCCTGGTCAGCCCCAGCCAACAACGCCCTGCCCTCTGGCGGCCAGGTGGCCCAGGGCGCAGCGGCCATCAGCCAAAGCGGCGCCAACATGGCCATCCACCAAAGCACCGCCCGCGCCGTGGTCAATTGGCAAAGCTTTGATATTGGCAAAGATGCCAAAGTCAACATCGTTCAGCCCAACGCACAGGCCGTGCTGCTCAACCGCGTCACTGGGGTGGCCCCCAGTCAGATCTTTGGCCAGATGTCGGCCAACGGCCAGGTCGTTTTGGTCAACCCCAACGGCGTCACTTTTGGCAAAGACGGCTCGGTCAGCGCAGCGGGCCTGACGGCCAGCACGCTCAACATTTCAGACGCCGACTTCATGGCCGGTCGCAAGCGCTTCACCCGCGACGGGGCCACCGGCGAAGTCGTCAACCAAGGCACACTGACAGCAGCCCCCGGCGGCTATGTGGCCCTGCTGGGCGCCAGTGTGTCTAACGAAGGTCAGATCTACGCCCCCCAGGGCAACGTCGCCCTGGGCGCAGCCGATGCCATCACCCTGCCCATGACGGGCACGGGCCGCATCAAGATGGCACTGAGCCCATCTGCCATCAACGCGGCCGTGGCCAACCAAAAAGGCGGCACCATCGTCACCGAAGGCGGTCAGGTCTATATGCAGGTTGCGGCCATGGGCCATGTCATGGCCAGCGTGCTGCAGTCTGGCAGCATAGACACCTCGGCCGAGCAAGGCGGCGCGGTGCACCTGCTGGCCGATGGCGGGCACATCCGGGTAGACGGCAGCATCAAGGCCAACAGCACCCAGGGCACAGCTGGCGGCGATATTTACATTGGCCGAGACAAAGACACGAATGTGTTGGCGGCGGTGGGCGATGTGAGTGGGGCGCGACTGGAATCCAAGGGTGGCTTCGTGGAGACTTCAGGGCAATACCTAGTGACCACGGGCACCCGTGTTTTGGCCAAAGACTGGTTGCTGGACCCCTACAACATCACTATTGCGCCCAGTGGCCCATCGGGTACAGCTTATTCAAGCACTTACAACCCGGGCGCGGACTCGCTCATTCTGGCCAGTGACATCGCGGCCAACCTGAACTCGGGCACCAGCGTCAACATCCAAACCGGTCTTGCCGGCTCACCAGGCTTGAGCGACGGGAACATTGTGGTGAATGCAGCAATTGTCAAGTCAGGCAGCAGCGACGCCAGTTTGACCTTGACCGCCAACAACGGCATCACGGTGAACCAACGCATCGGCCGTGCTGCTACAGACGCCACTTCAAGCGGCAAGCTGAACGTCGTCATGACCGCCAACGGCGACGCTACCAGTACCTCGAACAGCCAGGGTATTGCTCTGAATAACGTGATTGACGCCAACGGTGGCCAAGTGACCCTGACGGGTACGTCAAAGAACACCTCTGGCGTTCAACTGGGCCCCACCTACACATACGGCGTTACCAACAACAGTCTAAGCGGCGTGGTGTTCAACAACGGCTCTGGCATCACCGCAGACAACTTCCAAGTCACAGGCACGCACACGGTTGCGGCGGGCAATTCGTTTGGCGTCAACGGCGTTTACTTGAATGGTTCTGTCACCTTCAAAGCCACGGGCAACACCGACAGCAACATCACTGGCAACAGCAACGCACAAGGCAATTTTGGTGCGGGTGTGAGTGTGTGGGATGCAGCCACGGTTGGACTTGAAAACCAAGGTACTGGTGTCACCACGGTCAAGGGCTCAAACACGAATACAGCCGGTGGCAATGGTGTAAGGGTTTCGGCGAATGCCAGCACCGCCGTCATTAACGCGATGGGTCGGGTGACGATTGGACAGCAAACGGTTGGCGTGAATGCACCCACCTTTGTTCGCGGCACCATCAACGTCAGTCAAAACACATCCAATCTGAGTGGCTTGAGCATCTTGGGGCAAACGGGATTGAACACATCGGCGGTTCAAATATGGGACACCACCATCAGCGCCACGGGCATTGACGTGGTGGTTGATGGAGTAAGCGCCAATGGCACTGGTGTGAATATTCAAAACCCTTCAAATACGACCTGGACGACAAGAAATCTGACGGTCACAGGTGTGGCCAACACCACTTCGGGCTCTAGCGGTTCTGGTGTTGTTGTGCAGCGATTACCTAACTTTTTAACGGTCAACGCCAGTGGAAACATTGCCATTCTAGGCACCGTACAAGGTGCAGGCACTGGCCGGGGCCTTCACTTTGCTGAGAGCGGCTGGGGTGCCCAAGTGCCCAGACTGATCGCGACCGGCAACATCACGTTGCGCGGCAACAACCGAGCATCGGCAACGAACGTGTTTGAAGCGGTTTACATCGCCTCCGGTGTTCAAGTCACTGCTGGGGGCAACATCCTTGTGCAGGGTGAAACGAACAACACGGCGGCCAACGCCATCCACTTTTATTCGGCGGCCACTGCCTCCACGGCATGGAACACCGCAGGTGCCAGCGCTTTGCAAGGCAACACCACGCTTCAAGCCACAGGCAACGTGTTGGTTCAGTCGAATCAGGGCGGCATTTTGTTGAACAACCAACTGTCAAGCACCTTGAACAACGGCGGCACGCCTTTGTTGACGTCGGACACCAAAATCACGGGCAAGAACATCACCTTTGACAACACGGGTGCGGGCATGACCACCGGAGCCAGCAACACCCTGGGTTCGGGCAGCATTGATTCAACCACAGGGGCGATCACTGCAGGCTCTGGCAGGGCCACAGGTACAAACACAAACGTCATCAACTTCGCTGACAACCGCGCTATCCATGCCACCGGCAACCTGAACATCATGGGCGCATCGACATCGGGCGATGGTGTCCGATCCATTGCCAAGATGGAGGCTGGCGAGAGCCTCACCATCGCGGGTCAAACCCAATCAGCTGCCCATCGGGCCGTCGTCATCACCAACAATGGTGCTTTGAATGGCACCCTGAAAGTGACTGACGGCAAAACCATCAACATCCATGCCAATACCTTGACCTTGGGGGGCGCTGCCACTGCTGTGGATGCAGGTACAACAGGCACCGTCAATATCAAAACGGGGACTTCGGGCAACGAGATTGTGATGGGCGCCGCTGATACGCTCAGCACCACACTTGCGAGCCAAAAGCTGGGCATCGATCAAAGCGAACTGAACCGCATCAACGCAGGCCATCTGGTGATCGGTGACACCGCAAGCACAGGAAAAATCACTGTCTCAGGTGCTACAACGACCGCAGCAACGACGGGCAACATCACCTTGCAAACGGGTGGCAACATCGAAGTGAATGCGGTCTTGACTGCGGGTGATGACCCTGGGACCACTGCTACGGTTGAGGCCTCCAAAACCCTGACCTTGAACGCCACAGGCGCCAACAGCGCGGTGTCGCAGACGGCCGCCATCAAAGCCGCAGGCCTGGAATTGCGGGGCGCCAACGCCACGCACACGCTGACCAACACAGGCAACGACATCCAGAAACTCGCAGGCAACACCAAGACGGTCAGCCTGACCAACAACCAAGCCTTTGCCATCGACACCGTGAACACGGCGGGCCTGAGCACCTCGGGCAACACCACCTTGAGTTCGACAGCAGCGGTCACGCAGGCCCAGGCCATCAACGCGGCAGGTCTGGAATTGCTGGGCACAGGCGGCAGCTACACCCTGAACAACGCCAACAACACGGTCCAGAAACTCGCTGGCAACACCGGATCAGTGGCGCTCACCCACCAAGGCGATCTGGAAGTCGACACAGTCAACACCACCGGACTGAGCGCCACAGGTGACGTGTCGATCACGACCGCAGCAGGCAGTACGCCAGGCCATTTGACCCTGAAGCAAAACATCACCGGTGCGAATGTGAACCTGAACGCCACAGGGTCCTTGCTGCGTGACGGCAACGCCACTGCCTCGGCCACATCACTGCTGCGCATCAAAGCCGGTGGCGGCATCGGCACATCCACAAGCCGCATACAAACCGATGTGGCCACCTTGTCGATGGAATCCGCTGGCGACCAATACGTCACCGAAGCCAACGCCATCACCGTCGCGGCCAAGTCCACCGCAGGCAGCGTCAACATCGACGCCACCACAGGTGCCTTGACCGTGGGCAGCTCGACACTGATTGACGGCACCACCGCCATCGACGGCGTCAGCGCCGCCACAGGCGTCGTCGTTACCGCCCAAGCGGGCGACCTGAGCATCACCCAAACCATCAGCAACAGCGCATCGGGCGATGTGGTGCTAGGGGCGGGCGTGGCCAGCGCGGCAGGTGCTGGCTTGACCTCAAACGTCAAAACCACCTTGGGTGCAGGCGTGTCAAATACCGGCACAGGAAAACTCCATGTCTACACCGGCTCCTCAGGCACGGGCGCAACAGGTGCTTTGTCAAATCTGGATGCTTCGCTGAGCGACTTGTACCTGTCGGCTATTGGCAGCAATGGCCAGAATGCCGATTCATTTGTGAAGTACGACCCCAGCAGCATGGGTATCAGCGGTGCAGGAACGACAGCCCAAGTCATGTTCCGCGAAAAAGTGGCGCTGGAATTAACCCGGGGTGTCAGCGTCAACCCTAGCTATGGCGATGCCAACACTCAGAACGATGCGACTTCCCAAACAGCGTTGTGGACAACTGTGAAAAATGCTTTGGGTGCTGCGAATGGCACGGTAGACAAATCAACTGACACAGGTGCATTCCACATTTCAGGCGCAGCCCTCGCCAATGACCTGAGTGAAGCAGCCCTGTCCAACGCCAGCTACAGCGGAACGGGCTACCTGAAATACACCGAAAATGCCTACAACTACGGCTCACTCATCGGAAATAAGTACGCCCCCGTGCTGTCCAATGATCAGCAGCTGAAAGTCGCTGTCGCAAAAAAGACCGTCAGTCTGGACAGCATCACCGCCGCCCACAAAACGTATGACGGCAGCACCACGGCCAGCATCTTGTCGGGCACGTTCAGTGGCACCGTCACGGGCGAGACCTTGGCCATCAGTGGCTCGGGCAGCTTCTTAGACAAAAACGTGGCCAACGGCAAAACCGTCACCATCGCCGATGTCACCACCCTCACACCGGCCAATGGCTCGGGCGACTGGGCCAACTACAGCCTGAGCACCACCGGCAGTTTGTCCACCAGCGCGCACATCACGCCCAAGTCGGTGACTTTGGACGCCATCGTGGCGGCCCACAAGACCTATGACGGCAACACCGTCGCGGCCATCACCTCGGGTGTGATCAGCGGCACCGCTGCAGGCGAAACCCTGAGCGTCACGGGCGTTGGTGTCTTTGCTGACAAAAACGCCGCCAGCGGCATCGCGGTCAATGTGGCAGATGTCACGGCTTTGACCCCAGCCAACGGCAGCGGCAACTGGGCCAACTACACCCTGACCACCACGGGCGCGGCCTCCACCACCGCCAACATCACCAAAGCCAGCTTGCAGGCAGCTTTGACCGGCACGGTCGAAAAAACCTATGACGGCACCACCGTAGCCAACAACTTGAGCAACAGCCACTTTGCCCTCACGGGCTGGGTGGGCAGCGAAGGCGCCAGCATCTCGCAGGTCAAAAGTTGTTCTGGCTGTCGCTGGAGCCGCCACCACCGAGCTACGGCCTGAGCATGCCCCCGCTCAACCAAGGCGGCTGGTT
>NZ_CXOO01000062.1 GCF_001269385.1 Limnohabitans sp. DM1
AGGTAGGACGCCAGTTCCTTGATGGTTTTAGCATCGCGCCCTTCGGTTACAAACAACACGCGCCTGGCAACGGCATCAGCGGCCAGCGTGACGTAGCTGTGTCCCCTGGCACGCGAAGTCTCATCAATCGCCAGTGCCGTGACATCCGAGTGATCTGCCAAGCCACAGGCCATCTCAACATACTTTTCGCACACGGCCAGAACCTTGTGCGGCGACTCCCCGACAAGACGCGAGACGGCGGCAAATGGCATCTGGCCAGACAGCATCAGAATGAAGGCTTCAAACAGCAAGGTGAAGCCATTAAGTCGCCCGGCAAAATCAGGCTCGACCAACCGCACCGAACCGTTGGGAAGTTTCACGCGAGGCGTGCGAACTTGCAGATGGCACTCGTGTTGAAAGAAGTTCAGGTGCCGATACGTCTTGGCCACCGTGTCGTGCACACCATGCAGCCCATCGTGACCCGAGACTGCAAAGCGACTGCCGACTTTGAAGTCAATCAATATCGTCAAGGTCTTGGCACCTTCGTCGAACTCAACCGAGGCAACGCACCACGGGTCAGTGATGCCCAGGGCAGATTCAAACAGCTTGGCAGTCATCAATTCACGCTCAAAAGTTGATCAATATGGCAGAAGCTTACCCACTCAAATTTCAAGAGAACCACCTTTTGTTTCAACTGCTTTCTTTTGCGCTTCTGCATTGAAGGCCAAAAAGTTGCTGGGCGATGCAGCGGCCACCCACTGCTCAATGGCAAAGCGGATGCGTGAGCGTGTTTTGGCATCGGCGTCCACCGCATCGGCCAGGCCCATCAGGGTGCGGGCATTGAGCAGGTAAGTGGCCGCATTGAACGCCGCCACAGGGTTGGAGGTCCACGCATCACCCGAAAAACGACGGTCTTTGACTTGCAAACTGTTGCTCAGGCTTTGATTCCACAAATCAGTGGCATCTTTGAAGTACTGACCTTGTAAATCCTTGAGCTTTTCGGGAGAAAATTTCAGTTGCGCAGCGCCCTCAGACGTGCCGGCTGGCAGCCCACCCAAATCCATGGTCTGAAAATGCTGCATGGCTTGACCCCAGCTTTTGCTGAGGTTTTGCTGAAACCCTTGACTCATTTGGGTCCAGAATTCGGGGGAAGATGCGTTCATGGGATGTCTCCTGAAATTCACGAATTTTTGGCTTCCGATGAATCGAGTATCTTTCAATTTGATGTCGCCTAAATTACAAGTTGCAAACAAAATGTATTTGATCGTGATTGCGTGGCTTTACGTCACCTTGCTGATGAGCTTGGCTGAGGCTTTTAGTACACAGGGAACCGTGCTGGGTGCCATTGTGACTTTCTTGTTGTACGGCCTGCTGCCCATGTCACTGGTGGTTTATTTGGCTGGAACGCCCTTGCGGCGCAAGGCAATCCAGCGGCAAGAATTGCGGGACGCCACACCTGGCGAAGCCGCGGCATCACCGGTCCAGCCAAATGCAGGCAGCCATTCGACCGGTTTGCCCCAAGAGCCGACTGTCCCTTCTGTGAGAAAAGAAACGTGATGCTTGCGACACCGTGCACCAGTCTGGCAGGCTGTTGTTACCGAAAATTTGCGTGATGCCCATGCGCTGAAGGCGCCTTTTGGCCAAACCCGCCAAATCAGCCAAGAACTTGCCCTGCCCGTGGGCACGAAAACAAGCTTGAGCGCTGTCATCGTTTTTGCAAAATGCCGCCATCACTTCTGCGCCCACTTCAAATGCCTGCGGCCCGATGCACGGCCCAAGCCAGGCCAAAATATCCGCCGGACGACGTGGCCGGACGGATTGCAGCACACGCTCCAAAATGCCATCGCCGCTCTCCCCTGCAAGACTTCGCCAGCCGGCATGTGCGCCGGCCACCCACTGACCAGCGGCATCACACATGAGCACTGGCAAACAATCAGCAACCATGATGGTGCAAGCCACATCCGTGCGATCGGTGATGCACGCGTCAGCCTGTTGGCCTTGGGGGTTTTCGCCATCCAGCCAAACCACATCTACGCCATGCACTTGTTTCAAAAAAACAGGCTCAAGGCCTATGGCCTGGGTCAAAAGCGCTCGATTTTGCGCCACATCATCCAATGAGTCAGCGACGTGGTCGCCCAAATTCATGCTGTCCCATGGTGCGGCAGAGACCCCTCCATGGCGATCGGTCATGATGGCCTTCACGTTGGGAGGTGCAGGCCACTGCGGTCTCAACCAGCTGGGCGGAATGTGAGAATCAAAATGAGTGCGCACCATGGAATGTCCAGAAAACTCCGCAAGACCCGGAGTATGAAAAGCATAAGCCGAAAAATACGCACGCATACTCACTGAACATTCACCCGTCCACTTTTATTGTGTAATCCCGAACATGGACACAGATGCCCACGCCCCCGAATTGCCTTGGATCGAGCCCAACCAAGCTCTACCTTGGGCTGCTTGTGCATGGGGGCCCGAGTCACCAGCACCCGGACTCTTGGCCGCCAGCAAAGACTTAAGCCCATCACGCCTGCACGAAGCTTATAGCCAAGGCATTTTTCCTTGGTTCAGCCAGGGCCAGCCTGTGCTTTGGTGGAGTCCGAACCCGCGCATGGTCTTGCATACACGCGAATTCAGATGCCACCGATCCTTACGAAAAACCCTCCAGCATTGGTGGCGGCTACCGGGGTTCGAACTGAGCTTTGACCGGGATTTTGGACAAGTCATTCGCCGCTGTAGCCAAGCGCCTCGGAGCGGCCAAAAAGGCACCTGGATTTTGCCGGCCATGATTTCCGCTTACGAGGAATTTCACGAGCTCGGTCATGCACACAGCGCAGAGGTGTGGCTGCATGGCGAGTTGGTTGCAGGCTTGTATTTCGTGGCGCTTGGCCATGCCGTGTTTGGTGAATCCATGTTCACCACGGTGACCGATGGATCCAAGATGGCACTGGCCACCTTGGTCAGCGTGTGCCTGCAACATGGCTTGCCTGCCATTGACTGCCAGCAAAACACCCGGCACCTGGCATCCGTGGGAGGCAGGGAAATTCCACGCGCAGAATTCATCCGTTTGATCACCCAAGAACAGCACAAACCCAACATTGACTGGGCGACGCAAACGCTCCAATGGTCTGCCTTGATGGCACTGGAGAAGACGCGGTGACCCATCTCAAAGACCTGCCTTTGCAAGCCTTGCAGTTTTATGCCACCGCGCCCTATGCGTGCAGTTATCTGGCGGACCGCTCTGCCCGTTCCCAAGTAGCGACACCCAGTCACCTGATTCACACCGAGGTGTATTCGGATTTGGTGGCGCAAGGATTTCGTCGAAGCGGCATGTTCACTTACAGACCCTATTGCGACGGCTGCCAGGCCTGCTTGCCATTGCGGGTGAATGTGCAAGCTTTCAAACCCGACAAAAGCCAGCGACGCGCAGCAAAAGCCCATGCTGATTTACAAGTTCGCGTTCGGGATTTGCAGTTTGACCCCGAGCACTATGCCCTGTACCTGAACTATCAAAACGCCCGCCATGTGGGCGGGGGCATGGACCAGGACAACGTCGATCAGTACAGCCAGTTTTTGCTGCAAAGTCGCATCAATACGCGCTTGGTCGAATTTCGTGAACCGACCCTGGATGGAACATGGGGCGCACTGAAAATGGTCAGCATCGTGGACATCCTGGACCATGGTTTGTCTGCGGTCTACACGTTTTATGAGCCCGGTGATCAAGCCAGTTATGGCACCTATGGCGTACTCTGGCAAATCCAGCAAGCCGCGCAGCTGGGCTTGCCCTATGTCTATCTGGGGTACTGGATCGAAAAAAGCCCCAAAATGAATTACAAATCACGCTTCAGGCCCTGCGAAATCCGGCTCGAAGGCACATGGCAAGCCATGTTTTGAGTCCATTTTTCACAGTGTAAAATGGATGTTGTACTCTGCTCACATGATGAAAAAAGACACCACCCTGACTCAGACGCCCACGATTCAAGTGGTAGAACGCATTTTCTGTCTGATTGATGTGTTGGCCTCCCGCGAAGAAGCCATTTCACTCAAAGAGATCAGCGAGAAAACGGGCCTTCATCCGTCCACCGCACACCGCATACTCAATGATTTGGCCACCGGACGGTTTGTGGACCGCCCGGAAGCGGGCAACTATCGACTAGGAATGCGTCTGCTGGAGTTGGGCAATCTGGTCAAAGGCCGCTTGAACGTTCGTGATGCAGCGCTTACGCCCATGCGCGAATTGCATAAATTGATCCAGCAACCCGTCAATCTGAGCATGCGCCAAGGCGATGAAATCGTCTACATCGAGCGCGCCTACAGCGAACGATCAGGCATGCAGGTTGTTCGCGCCATTGGTGGACGGGCGCCGTTGCATCTGACATCAGTGGGCAAACTGTTTTTAGCGGCAGACGACCCCATTCGCGTTCGCTCTTACGCCACAAGAACGGGCCTTTCCGGCCAAACACGCAACAGCATCACGCAATTGCCGGTGCTTGAACGCGAGTTGGCACGGGTCAAGCAATACAGCATTGCGCGTGACAATGAAGAACTCGAACTGGGTGTGCGATGCATTGCCGCTGGCATCTATGACGACCAAGGCAAGTTGCTGGCCGGCCTGTCGATTTCTGCGCCCGCTGACCGTCTGGACGAAGGCTGGCTACCCAAACTGCAAGCCACCGCCCGTGAGATTTCTGCCACTTTGGGCTATGACGCCAATCGTTGAGACTTGAACTCCCCATTCAAAAAGGCCCCAAAGGGCCTTTTTGACATTCCAACCTAAAAAAAACTAGCCTGGCAAACGGTTGTCCAAGGCTGAATGCTTGATTGGCGACAGGCCGGGTGAGCGTTCAACCCATCGGCGTACGCGCTCAGCATCGCCTATGCGACTGAGCTTTCCTGCGGAATCGAGAAACACCATGATCAATTTGCGCCCGGCCACTTGTGCCTGCATGACCAGGCATTGCCCTGCCTCGGAGATGTAGCCTGTCTTCTGTAAGCCAATATCCCACTCGGGGTTTTTGACCAATCGGTTGGTGTTGTTGTACTGCAGTGTGCGACGACCCACCTCAATTTCTCGACCGTGCGAGGTCGACAACTCACGCAGTACAGGCTCCTTGTAAGCCGCAGCCACCAAGGCAGCGAGGTCTTTGGCACTGGATTGGTTTCGGCTGGACAAGCCCGTGGGCTCTACATAACGTGTATCGAACATGCCCAAGGTTCTGGCCCGTGCATTCATGCGTGCCACAAAGGCATCCATGCCTCCCGGAAAAGTGCGCCCCAAGGCGTGAGCCGCCCTGTTTTCACTGGACATCAAGGCCAAATGCAACAAATCACCACGGCTGAGCAAGGTACCAACGGCCAAACGTGAGGAGCTGCCTTTTTCGGTATCGACATCGTCCTGGGTGATCGTGATCATCTCTGACATCGACAAATCGGCGTCAGAGATCACCAAACCTGTCATCAATTTGGTCAGGGACGCAATGGGTAAAACTGCTTGATCATTTTTGCGGAACAACACTTCCTGAGTGTCCTGATCAATGACCAACGCCACACTGGAACGCAAGTCCAACGGGTCAGCAGTGCTGTGCAAACCTGCCATTTGCCCATACGACACTTTCAAAGGCGCAGCTGCAACACGAGCAGATACCAAGCTCTTGCGAGTGGCACCATTGAACTTGAGCTTTTTAACCGGTTTGACCGCTGCCTTTTTAGCAGTGACTGCCTGTTTTTTGAATGTTTTTTGTTGAGTTTGGGCCTGAGACATCAAAGGCGAAATCATGGCCAAACTCAAACAACTTGCGGCCAGCGCGGAAAAACCTCGTATTGGCAAAAAAACAAAAAAAGCTGATTTGAACAACATGGGCAGCATTGTCTGAAATATGAATATGGCGATTGTGCCCCAGAGTTTACTCAAATAAAAAAGTCGCGCAAGAACAATAACTTGCGCGACTTTATTGAAGTCAATAATTACCCAAAAAGAATTCAATTACCCCTGTGCTGCCACCCTGTCTGCCTTACTGTGAAGTTTATTGAGTGCACTGAGATACGCCTTGGCCGAGGCCACGACAATGTCGGGGTCAGAACCGACCCCGTTGACCACGCGCCCACTGTTTTGCAACCGCACGGTCACTTCGCCCTGGCTCTCGGTGGAGCCGCTGATCGCGTTGACCGAATACAGCACCATCTCTGCGCCGCTCTTGATGTGCGACTCAATGGCTTTGAGTGAGGCGTCCACCGGCCCATTGCCATCGGAATGGGTTTGCACCTCTTTGCCGGCCACCGTGAACACCACCGAAGCGTGGGGCCGCTCGCCGGTCTCACTGTGCTGAGACATGGAGACAAAGCCGTATTGCTCTTTTTCAGCCGTCACGCTCTCGTCGCTGACCAGGGCCAGGATGTCTTCGTCAAAGATCTCGCTCTTGCGGTCGGCCAGTTCCTTGAACTTGGCAAAGGCGTTGTTGATTTCGGTCTCGCTGTCCAAAGTGACGCCCAAGTCCTGCAAACGCTGTTTGAATGCGTTGCGGCCGCTCAGCTTGCCCAGCACGATCTTGTTGGTGGTCCAGCCCACGTCCTCGGCACGCATGATTTCGTAGGTGTCACGCGCCTTGAGCACGCCATCCTGGTGAATGCCTGAGGCGTGGGCAAAGGCGTTGGCCCCCACCACCGCCTTGTTGGGCTGAACCACAAAACCGGTGGTCTGGCTGACCATGCGGCTGGCGGCCACGATGTGGCTGGTGTCAATGCCGATGTCGAGGCCAAAATAGTCGCGCCGCGTCTTGACGGCCATGACCACTTCTTCGAGCGAGCAATTGCCCGCACGTTCACCCAAACCGTTGATGGTGCACTCGACCTGGCGTGCGCCGCCGATCTTCACGCCCGCCAAGGAGTTGGCCACGGCCATGCCCAGATCGTTGTGGCAATGAACGGACCAAATCGCTTTGTCGGAGTTGGGGATGCGCTCACGCAGGGTGCGGATGAACTCGCCATACAGCTCAGGCACCGCATAACCCACGGTGTCGGGCACGTTGATGGTGGTGGCACCCTCGGCAATCACCGCTTCGAGCACACGGCACAAAAAGTCCATGTCGCTGCGGTAGCCGTCTTCCGGGCTGAACTCGACATCACCCACCAGATTGCGAGCAAAACGCACCGACTGCTTGGCTTGCTCAAACACCTGGTCAGGTGTCATGCGCAGCTTCTTTTCCATGTGCAGGGGCGAGGTGGCAATGAAGGTGTGAATGCGGCCGCTGTTGGCGCCTTTGAGGGCCTCGGCCGCACGCGAGATGTCGCGGTCGTTGGCACGCGACAAGGAGCAAATGGTGGAGTCCTTGATCGCGTCGGCAATGCTTTTGACGGCCTCAAAATCACCATTGGAGCTGGCGGCAAAACCGGCTTCGATCACGTCCACGCGCAGACGCTCCAGCTGGCGGGCAATGCGCAGCTTCTCGTCGCGGGTCATGGAAGCGCCGGGCGACTGCTCGCCGTCACGCAATGTGGTGTCGAAAATAATCAGTTTGTCAGTCATGTTCACTCCTGGTCAAAAACCCGCAAGTCCAAGCAAAAATGCAAAAGGCCCGATGCGGATGGCATTCGGGCCTTTTGGGAAAATGTTTGCGTGCGCTACACATCCCGCCCGAGGGGCGCTAGCAGTAGTGCAAACAAAGAAAATTTCATACAAACACTGTAGCACAGTTCAAAACCCGAACTGTCGTGCAGTGGACATCACTGGTGCAGGCCCCGTTCATCGGGCTCGTCGGTGGAGGTGCTGATCATGCTGGTGGGCTGGCCTTTGGCCTTGCGCCAGACGTAAATCACGTAACCACTCAAACCGTAAGCCACAAACGAGCCGAACAACACGGTGGGGGGGTCGATGTTGACGGCCGCAATGCCCAAAGCCACCAGCACCAGCGTGGCAAACGGCACGCTCTTTTTCATGTGCATGTCCTTGAAACTGTAAAACGGCACATTGGTCACCATGGTCAGGCCCGCAAACAGGCACACGGCAAACATGCCCCAGGACACGGCTTTGGCGGGCACGGCATTTTCAAACATGATCCACACAAAACCCATGACCAAAGCCGCTGCCGCTGGCGAAGGCAGGCCCTGGAAATAACGCTTGTCCACCACGCCCGTGTTGACGTTGAAACGGGCCAGGCGCAGGGCCGCGCAAGCGCAGTAGACAAAAGCCGCAATCCAGCCCCAGCGTCCCAGCTCCTTCAGGGTCCAAACGTAGGCGATCAAGGCAGGCGCAGCGCCGAAAGACACCATGTCCGACAGCGAATCCATCTGCTCGCCAAAAGCACTTTGTGTATTGGTCATGCGGGCCACGCGGCCGTCCAGGCTGTCGAGCACCATAGCACTGAAGATGCCCACGGTGGCCAAGTCAAAACGGCCATTGATGGCCATGACGATGGCATAAAAACCCGCAAACAATGCTGCCAAAGTGATCATATTGGGCAGCATGTAAATGCCCTTGGAGGGCTTGCGCACCGGCGCTGGGCCGTCTGCGTCTTCAGCGGTGTTGTTGGTTTTGCTCATCGTCCATTCCTGTTGCGGTTTTTTGGATCCATCCCATGTCAGCCGAGTTTAAGGCAGACCCAGCGCCCAAGAAAAAGGCCACCTGAGTGGCCTTTTCCCATCTTGCCCAAGGGCCAGATCAGTTGCGGGTCTTGTCAACCAGCTTGTTCTTGGCGATCCAAGGCATCATGGCGCGCAATTGTGCGCCCACGACTTCAATGGAGTGCTCGGAAGTCAAGCGACGGCGAGCCGTCATGCTGGGGTAGTTGGTGCGACCTTCCAGGATAAACATCTTGGCGTATTCGCCAGTCTGGATGCGCTTCAAGGCGTTGCGCATGGCTTCGCGCGACTGCTCGTTGATGACCTCTGGACCTGTCACGTACTCGCCGTATTCAGCGTTGTTCGAGATCGAGTAGTTCATGTTGCCGATGCCGCCTTCGTAGATCAGGTCCACGATCAGCTTCAACTCGTGCAAGCACTCGAAGTAAGCCATCTCAGGGGCGTAACCGGCTTCCACCAAGGTCTCGTAGCCCATCTTGATCAGCTCAACAGCGCCACCGCACAGAACAGCTTGTTCGCCGAACAAGTCGGTCTCGGTCTCTTCCTTGAAGTTGGTCTCGATGATGCCGGCCTTGCCGCCACCGTTGGCCATGGCGTAGCTCAGGGCCAAAGCGCGGGCCTTGCCGCTCTTGTCCTGGTGAATCGCCACCAGGTGGGGCACGCCGCCGCCTTGGGTGTAGGTGTTGCGCACGGTGTGACCGGGGGCCTTGGGTGCGACCATCCACACGTCCAGGTCTTCGCGGGGAACGACCTGGTTGTAGTGCACGTTGAAGCCGTGGGCAAACGCCAAAGAAGCGCCAGCCTTGATGTTGGGGGCCACGTTGTTGTTGTACACGTCGGCGATTTGCTCGTCGGGCAACAAGATCATGACCACGTCAGCAGCCTTGACAGCGTCGTTGACTTCCATCACGGTCAAGCCGGCTTTGCCGACTTTGTCCCACGATGCGCCGCCTTTGCGCAAACCCACGACCACTTTGACGCCGCTGTCGTTCAGGTTCTGGGCGTGTGCGTGGCCTTGCGAGCCGTAACCAATGATGGCAACGGTCTTGCCCTTGATGACGCTCAGATCACAATCTTTGTCGTAAAAAACTTTCACAGGGTTCTCCTTAGGAATAAACAGGTTCAATGAGTGGGTTTAGACGCGCAGGATGCGCTCGCCGCGCCCGATACCGCACGCACCCGTGCGCACGGTCTCCAAAATGGCGCTGCGGTCGATCGCCTCCAAAAAGGCGTCGTTCTTGGACTGGTCACCGGTGAGCTCAATGGTGTAGCTCTTGTCGGTGACGTCAATCACGCGGCCGCGAAAGATATCGGCCATGCGTTTCATTTCTTCGCGTTCCTTGCCCACAGCACGCACTTTGACGAGCATCAGCTCGCGCTCGGTGTAAGCGCCTTCGGTCAGGTCCACGACCTTGACCACCTCAATCAGGCGGTTCAAGTGTTTGGTGATTTGCTCAATCACGTCGTCCGACCCCGTGGTCTGGATGGTCATGCGCGACAGGCTGGGGTCTTCGGTCGGGGCCACGGTCAAGGACTCGATGTTGTAGCCACGGGCCGAAAACAGGCCCACCACGCGGGACAAAGCACCCGCTTCGTTTTCAATCAGTACAGCAATGATGTGTTTCATGATTACAGGTCCTCCACGCCCATGAGCATCTCGGTGATGCCCTTGCCAGCCTGCACCATCGGGAACACGTTTTCAGTCGGGTCCGTGCGAATGTCCAGGAAAACCGTGCGGTCCTTGAGTCTGCGGGCTTCGCGCAAGGCAGGCTCCACATCTTCTGGTTTTTCAACCAAGATGCCGACGTGTCCATAGGCTTCTGCCAACTTCACGAAGTTGGGCAATGCATCCATGTAGCTGTGGCTGTAACGACCGGAGTAATCAATCTCCTGCCACTGACGCACCATGCCCAAATAACCGTTGTTCAGGGCAACCACTTTGATGGGCGTGTTGTACTGCAGGCAGGTCGAGAGTTCCTGAATGCACATCTGCACCGAGCCTTCACCCGTGACGCAGAACACTTCGCTGTCCGGCTTGGCCAACTTGATGCCCATGGCGTAAGGAATGCCCACGCCCATGGTGCCCAAACCGCCCGAATTGATCCAGCGGCGTGGTTCGTTGAACTTGTAGTACTGAGCGGCCCACATCTGGTGCTGACCCACATCGGATGTGATGTACGCGTCGGCATCCTTGGTCATGTCCCACAAGGTCTCGATGACTTTTTGGGGCTTGATCACTTGGGTATTGCTGTTGTCGTACTTCATGCAATCGCGTTTGCGCCAGCCTTCAACCGTTTCCCACCACTGGGCCAAGGCCTGTGGATCGGGCTTTTGGCCAGACTCGCGGATCATGCCCATGAGTTCGGTCAGCACGTCTTTCACGTCGCCCACAATTGGCACGTCGACTTTGACGCGCTTGGAGATGCTGGACGGATCGATGTCGATGTGGATGATCTTACGGTCCACCGAAGCGAAGTGCTTGGGGTTGCCGATAACCCGGTCGTCAAACCGCGCGCCCACGGCCAACAACACATCGCAGTTTTGCATGGCGTTGTTGGCTTCGAGCGTGCCGTGCATGCCCAGCATGCCCAGGAAACGGCGGTCGGTGGCCGGGAAAGCGCCCAAGCCCATCAAAGTGTTGGTGACCGGTACGTTGAGCATGTCCACCAGGGCGCGCAGCTCTGCGCTGGCATTGCTCAGCAAAACGCCACCGCCTGTGTAGATGTATGGGCGCTTGGCCGACATCAACAACTGCAAAGCCTTGCGGATCTGACCGCCGTGACCCTTGCGCACCGGGTTGTAAGAACGCATCTCCACCGACTCGGGGTAGCCGGTGAAAAGCGTCTTGTTGAAAGACACATCCTTAGGAACATCCACCACCACAGGGCCAGGACGGCCGCTGCGGGCAATGTGGAAGGCTTTTTTCATGACCTCGGCCATGTCCTTGGCGTCTTTGACCAGGAAGTTGTGCTTCACGATCGGGCGGGTGATGCCCACGGTGTCGCATTCCTGGAAAGCATCGAGGCCAATGGCCGCAGTAGGCACTTGGCCACTGATGATGACCATGGGAATGCTGTCCATGTAAGCGGTGGCGATGCCGGTCACGGCATTGGTCAGACCGGGGCCCGAAGTGACCAGCGCCACACCCACCTCGCCCGTGGCACGGGCGAAGCCGTCAGCCGCGTGCACGGCTGCTTGCTCGTGACGCACCAGGACATGCTGAATGGTGTCTTGCTTATAGAAAGCGTCGTAAATGTGAAGCACGGCACCACCAGGGTAACCCCAGACGTACTGCACGTTTTCAGCTTGGAGCGCTTTGACGAGGATTTCTGCACCGCGCAATTCTTGAGCGCCCACAGGAGTATTGGCTGCATCAGCCTTGTTCATTTCCATATTCAACCTTTGTGAATTTCTCTAACGAAAAACCTTGGGTGCCCCTGGGCTCGACTCTTGTGAAGTGGCTTTGGGACTTAAGACCACAGACATGGGCACCAAACTGTAAAAGTGCCGGACGGTGATCCGTTTGCTTTTTTTCAATTGCAATCCCACATTATCGCACTTGTCTTTCGTCATTTTTCAAGCTGGTGGAGACAAACCATGGGCAATGCCATAATTCAAGGTCTGTGATCAGGGATTACCCCGAAGTTCCTGGCATTTTTTGTATACATAGAAAAAGCACCGCTGGCGCGACTGCTCCAAACCAAGTTGGCATCCGACTCTGAACTCTCAGATTTTCTAAAAAACGTGGAAAAAAAGGCGTTCAAGCGCGCCCTTTACCATGTTCGGGACGAAGATGCTGCCTTGGATATCTTGCAAGACAGCATGATCAAGCTGTGCAGCAGTTATGGGGACAAGCCTATTTCAGAACTGCCGATGTTGTTTCAGAGAATTTTGTCCAACACCGTGTTGGATTGGTTCCGACGACAAAAAACCCGCAAAGCCATATTCAGCAACCTCAGTGAATTTGGCTCGGATGATGCGGATGGCAACTTTGATCTTTTGGAGGTCACTTCCAACGCAACGGAACACGGCTTAGCCGAGAGCGCCGAAGATTGGATTGGCAGATTTCAGACCCTTGAACACATCGAAACAGCCATCATGAGCCTACCTGCACGTCAACGGGAAGCCTTCCTGCTGCGTTATTGGGAGGAGATGGACCTTGCTGAAACAGCCGCCATGATGGGCTGCTCTGAAGGCAGTGTCAAAACCCATTGTTCTCGCGCCATTCACGCATTGAGTAAAACCTTGGCAACCCAAGGCATCCGACCATGAAAACCCAAAATACATTGAACGAACTGGAACTGGACATTTTGGGCCGACATTTCTCTGCCCAACTGACGCTGGCCACACCCGGACTCCCCCATGAAATCAGCGAGCGCTTGCGGGTGGCACGTTTAAGCGCCCTGGCGCAACGCAAACCCCAGCTCCAAACACGACTGATCAAAGCCCAGCAAATCAACAGCAACAGCACTTTGACGGCGTCGCCTGACGAAGGACTTAACCTCTGGAGCATTCTGGCCTCGGCCCTGCCCTTGCTGGCTTTACTGCTCGGATTGATGGCCATTCAATGGATACAACAAGACAATCTCACTTCTGAAATTGCAGCCATCGACTCAGCGCTTCTCACTGATGATCTTCCACCGGACGCCTATACGGACACAGGTTTTATTCAATTCCTCAAACAAGGGCTCCACTCCGGCGCCTCACATGATTGAGATGCACAACTGTTTTGTCCATACCTTTGGCTCTCTTTGTCGCTTGGGCAGTGCTTTGTGTCTTGTGGCCAGCATGGCCGCAGCCACGGCACAAACTTATCCAGCACCCCAAAAGCTAGGCATCAACAGCACCCCAAACGGAGCTCAAACACCCTCCGCCAGCTGGCAGCAATTAACACCGCGACAAAAACAAGCACTGGCTCCTTTGGGGGTGCAATGGGGCACCCTGACCGCCCAACAACAGAGTAAATGGCTGACGATCTCCCACAATTTTTTCCAACTGTCGGCGGCCGAACAATCCACCATGCACGCCAGAATGGCTGACTGGGTGGCACTGAGTCCAGAGCAGCGCAATGTGGCCCGTTTTAACTTCAACAGCTTGCAAAACCTTCCAAAAGAAGACAAAAAAGCCAAATGGGAAGCCTATCAGGCACTGTCTGCTGACGAAAAACGTCAACTCTCAACCGCATCTACTTCGCCAGGAAAAAGTGCGGCCCGCACGGCCAAACCTCCCGAGCCACATCGCGTGGTGCAAACCCGCGTCACGCCCCTGGACTCGTCCCGAGCTGCGACTTCCACCAGCATTGATCGAAAAACACTTTTACCCCTGCCGCCAGCGTTGACGATACCCCCTCAGGCGCCAACGCCCTCCTCTTCCGAGACGCCTTTGGACAGCGTGCGCCCTCACACAGAAACATCGCCTTCATGACGCCCAACGCCACTGACGCCTTATCACCCATCTGTCCTTTTATCGCGCCTTCATTGTCCCGCCGCATGGCTTGTTGGCTGTATGAGGGCATGTTGCTGTTTGGTGTTCTCGTCTCCTCGGGCCTGGTGTATTTTGTGGCCGCTTATTGGCTGACAGGACTGGCGCCCGGTGACATGAACCTTCATCCCCAATTCAAGTCTGGCTTTCAGGCCAGCAGCTTTTTGGTGCTGGCCTTGTATTTCATCTGGATGTGGCGACGTGGGCAGACCCTGGCCATGAAAACCTGGCGGATTCAAATCGTGGACAAAGCCGGTCGAAAAATCAGCCGTAAAACCGCATTCAAACGCTACCTGGCCAGTTGGCTTTGGTTTATCCCCCCTCTTGCTGTTTCTTATGCGCTGGGTTTTTCCGTGATTGAGCTGATGGTCTTGACGCTCGGCTGGGTGGCCATTTGGTGCGTACTCAGCCGCTTTCACCCCCAAGGTCAGTTTTGGCACGACGTTTTCGCGGGCACGCGCCTGATCACCGCTGCACCTTGACCCGCTTTTTATTGCCACCGATATGCAAGAGTCCACATCGCCATCGACCAACGTCGTCAACCCGCAAAAAGCGCGCAAAGGCATGACTCGCATCCTGCATGCCGGTGGTTACTCCATCCAGGGCCTGCGTGCAGGCTGGGAAGAAACCGCTTTTCGCCAAGAAGCCATCATGGCCATGGGGCTGGTGCCCTTGGCTTTTTGGCTGGGGCAAAACTGGGTAGAAAGGGCCTTGCTGGCCGGTACGGTCATGCTGGTCCTGATCGTCGAGTTGCTCAACACCAGCGTCGAATCGGCCATCGACCGCATCGGCCCGGAATGGCACGACCTGTCCAAACGTGCCAAAGACATGGGCAGTGCTGCGGTGCTGCTCAGCTTGCTGATGTGCGCTGGCGTTTGGATGGCTGCGCTTTGGCAGCGCTTGTCATGACCGGGAACTACACCCGGGGCACATCGCCGGCCTTTTCGGTCTGCGTTTACTGCGGCTCCAAACCCGGCAACTCGCCTGAATTTGCCCAAATCGCCGTCCAAGTGGGCACCTGGATTGGCCAGCATGACGGCCAACTGGTCTATGGCGGCGGCCGCAATGGCCTGATGGGCCTGGTCGCCGAAGCCACCCTCGCCGCAGGCGGCACCGTGGTAGGCATCATCCCTACGGCCCTGGTCGAAAAGGAATGGGCGCACCACGGCTGCACCGAACTGCATGTTGTGGACACCATGCACGAGCGCAAACGACTCATGGCCGAGAAAGCCGATGCCTTCTTGGCGCTGCCCGGTGGCATCGGCACGTTTGAAGAGCTGTTTGAAGTCTGGACCTGGCGCCAGCTGGGTTACCACGACAAACCCGTGGGCATCCTCAACAGCAACGGTTACTACGACGGTTTGATGGCTTTCATTGGCCAAGTGGTCGAGCAAGGCTTCATGGGGCATTGGCAGACCGAGCTGGTGTCCGTGGGCACCGAGGCCGGACTGCTGCTGCAAAGTTTGGTGCAAAAAGCGGGCTTTTCTCCACGGGCAAAAGTCGAATTGCTCTGATCGACTTTGAGGGCCAGACAGCAGTCAGCGCACCCTTCTTTACATCCTCATAGATTTCCGTGTGGCCATTCAAGGCCATGCACTTACCGTCTGATCAGATGGCCGTTTCGTCCTGCTCGCCCGTGCGGATGCGCACCACGCGCTCTACCGAAGTCACAAAAATCTTGCCGTCGCCGATCTTGCCGGTGCGGGCGGCTTTGACGATGGCGTCCACACAGCTGTCCACGTCTTCGTCCTTGACGACCACCTCGACCTTCACCTTGGGCAAAAAGTCGACCACATACTCGGCACCGCGGTAAAGCTCAGTATGGCCTTTTTGACGGCCAAAACCCTTGACTTCGGTCACCGTCAGCCCCGTCACGCCGCATTCGGCCAGTGCTTCACGCACTTCTTCCAGTTTGAAGGGTTTGATGACGGCGGTGATCTGTTTCATGAAAAAAATCCTCAAAAAATGGAAAGCACCCGAATTCAGGCGCGGAATTTGTTGGTCATAGGATAACGCCAATCCTTGCCAAAACTGCGGTGCGTCACGCGAATGCCCACAGGTGACTGGCGGCGTTTGTACTCGTTGAGCTTGATGAGCCGCGTGACTTTTTCCACATCAGCACGCTCAAAGCCATCGGCAATCAAAGCTTCCACACCCTCGTCGTTTTCCATATAGCGCTGGATGATCGCGTCCAGCACCTCGTAAGCTGGCAAGCTGTCCTGGTCTTTCTGGTCGGGGCGCAGCTCGGCGCTGGGCGGGCGGGTGATGATGCGCTCGGGGATCGGCTGGCTGCCCGTGCCGTAGGGGTCATTCAGGTTGCGCCAGCGGGCCAGGTCGAACACGCGGGTCTTGACCACGTCCTTGATGACCGCAAAACCGCCCGCCATGTCGCCATACAGCGTGCAGTAGCCCGTGGCCATTTCGCTTTTGTTGCCGGTGGTCAGCACAATCGCCCCGGTCTTGTTGGACAGCGCCATGAGCAGCGTGCCGCGGATGCGGGCCTGGATGTTTTCCTCGGTGGTGTCTTCTTTCAAACCCTCGAACTGCGCCGACAGCGCCAGCTTGAAGCCATCAAACAAAGGCGCAATCGAGATTTCGTCATAGCGCACGTTCAGGCGCTTGACCATGTCGCGCGAATCGATCCAGCTGATGTCGGCCGTGTAGGGTGAGGGCATCATCACCGCGTGGATCTTGTCGGCGCCAATGGCATCCACTGCGATGGCCAGCACCAGCGCCGAATCGATGCCGCCCGACAGACCCAAAATCGCGCCCTTGAAACCGTTCTTGCCCAGGTAGTCGCGCACACCCAACACCAGCGCGTCCCACAACTCGGCGTCGGCTCCGGCCATGGGCACCAAGGACTCGGGTGCAGCGCTCAGGTCCACACCCTGCTGGCCAAACGCTGCCTGCACCGCCAAGTCGGCCTCGCGAAAGCCCTCGGCCCGCGCCACGGTTTCGCCTTGGGCATTGAGCGCAAAAGAGCGGCCTTCAAAAATCACCTCGTCTTGCCCACCGACCAGGTGCGCGTAAACCAGGGGCAAACCGCTGTCAGCCACGCGCTCGCGCATGCGCTGCTCGCGCTCCGGGCCTTTGCCCGCATGAAAAGGCGAAGCGTTCAACACCGCCAGCACCTGCGCCCCAGCGTCACGCGCCAAGCGGGCCGGCTCGTCGAACCAGGCGTCTTCGCAAATGAGCAAACCCACCCGCACGCCCTCGACCTCGAACACCCCCACCCCGTTGCCGGGTGTGAAATAGCGGCGCTCGTCAAACACCTGGTAGTTGGGCAGCTCGCGCTTGTCGTAAGCGCAGACGACTTTGCCCTCGCACAAGACGCTCGCGCGGTTGTGGCGGCGCGTCACGGCCACGCTGCGGGTGCGCATGCCACCACCTTCGGGGTGACCCACCACCACATGCAGGCCCTTTAACCCAGCCAGTTCGCGGGCCACCGTTTTCAGGGCATCATCACAGGCGTCAATGAAGGCCGGGCGCAGCAGCAGGTCTTCGGCCGCATAGCCGCAAATCGACAACTCGGGCGTGATCAACAGCCTGGCCCCCTGGGCATAAGCCGAGGTGGCGGCGTCGATGATTTTGCGGGCATTGCCCGGCATGTCACCGACGACAAAGTTGAGCTGGGCCACACGAATTTGGAGAGTCATACAGGTGCTGGAAAATTTGAGCTTGAATTATGTCACCCGGGTAGAGGATGACCTGAGCGGCATCGCGCCTGAAGCCTGGGACGGCTTGCTCGCCCAGCAGGATGCGCCATCGCCCTTCATGCGGCATGCCTATTTGTCAGCCCTGCACACCAGCGGCTCGGCCGTGCCCGAGACGGGCTGGACGCTGCAAGTGCTCAGTCTGTGGCGAGACACCCCCACGGGCCCAAGACTTGCCGCCGCCTGCCCGCTCTACCTCAAGACCCATTCACGCGGCGAATATGTCTTTGACCACGCCTGGGCCGACGCCTACGAGCGCCATGGCCTGAACTACTACCCCAAGGCCCTGGTCGCGTCGCCCTTCACACCCGTGCCTGGCAGCCGTTTGCTGGCCGAGTCGGATGCCGCCCACCAAGCCCTGCTGGCCGCCTTGCTGGATTTGTGCCAAACCAACGAGATCCCCTCGCTGCACATCCTGTTTGGCAGCCCACAAGACTTGAAGGCTTGCGAGACGGCAGGTTTGCTGCAGCGCAGCCAGGTGCAATTCCATTGGCAAAACCAGGGCTGGCGCGACTTCGATGACTTTTTGAGCAGCCTGAACCAGGAAAAGCGCAAAAAAATCCGGCAAGAGCGCCGCAAAGTGGCGGAGGCGGGCGTGACGTTTCGCGCCGTGCGTGGCCCCGACATGACGGGCGATGACTGGGCCTTGCTGCTGCGCTGCTACCAGCAAACCTATTGGGAGCACGGCAACGCGCCCTATTTGAAGCCTGAGTTTTTCGACGCCATGCGCCGTGACATGGCCGCCAATTGGCTGCTCTTTGTGGCCGAGCACGAGGGACAAGCCATGGGCATCAGCCTGATCGGCCTGCACCTGAACGCCGCTGGCCAGCCCGAAGTGGCTTATGGGCGCTACTGGGGAGCGCTGGTCCGGGTGGACTGCCTGCACTTTGAGGCTTGCTATTACCAGCCCATCGAATGGTGCATTCAGAATGGCGTCAACCGGTTTGAAGGCGGCGCCCAAGGCGAGCACAAAATGGCCCGCGCCCTGCTGCCCACGCCCACACACAGCGCCCACTGGCTGGCGCACCCGGCGTTTTCAGAAGCGGTGGCGCGGTATCTGGAGCGCGAAAAAGCGGGCATTGACAACTACAAGGAGGCGCTGCAACAGCACTCGCCGCTGAAAAAACACATACCGCCTGGACCGGCAACACAGAAAAGTCTTTTGTAGGGCGACACCTTCCGGTCTGACAGCGATCCGCTTCGCACAGGCCCTATGTTGGATGAAGCTACCGATCCACCGCAAAAAGACCCCATGAAAAAAGCCTGCTCGGCGCAAACCGGGCAGGCGTTGACGGGGCTAAGGCCCCCA
Organism: Limnohabitans sp. DM1; assembly: GCF_001269385.1. GTDB lineage: Bacteria > Pseudomonadota > Gammaproteobacteria > Burkholderiales > Burkholderiaceae_C > Limnohabitans_A. Next base: position 19,051 of record NZ_CXOO01000062.1, read on the forward strand.
CAGGTCGGCACACCGACCTATCAGGCATCAAGCCTTGTTGTAGGCCGCGATGCCGTCCAAGATCTCCTTGTGGGCAGATTCCTTACCTTCCCAGCCCAGCACCTTGACCCACTTGCCTTTTTCAAGGTCCTTGTAGTGCTCAAAAAAGTGTGCAATAGCGTTACGTCGCATGGCGTTGACATCTTCAATGTCTTGCCAGTGGTCATACATCGGCAAAATTTTACTGGTGGGCACAGCAATCACTTTGCCATCCACACCAGCCTCGTCTTCCATCATCAAAATACCCAGTGCGCGGCAGGGCACCACAACACCGGGGTGCAAGGCATAAGGCGTGATCACCAACACATCCACCGGATCACCATCACCCGACAGGGTCTGGGGCACGTAACCATAGTTGGTCGGGTAGTGCATGGAGGTCGTCATGAAACGGTCCACAAACAAGGCGCCAGTTTCCTTGTCAACCTCGTACTTGATCGGATCGGCGTTCATCGGGATTTCGATGATCACATTGAAGGCTTCGGGCACTTTGCTGCCGGGGGTGACATTGTCGAGGGACATCTTTCAGGTCTCTTTGTGAAAAGTTAAGAAAAATCGGAATCGCTAGGGATTAACCCCGATTTTACTTTCACAGGCCTTGCGCACGGGCCGACTCTGCCTCTTTAATGAACTGTTGGCCAATCGTGCTCCGGTTTCGGGGACCGAGGAAGCAACGCCATGGAGGTGCCTCCAGCGCGTTGCACCTCTGTTCAGCGACAACTATCGAGGAGAAAACGATGACAGGTAATTCAGCGCTCATTTTGGCGCTCGTCTGTGGTCTGATTGCCGTGGCTTACGGCATTTGGGCCCGAGGGTGGATCCTTTCTCAAGATGCCGGCAATGCCCGGATGCAGGAAATTTCAGCGGCCATTCAGTCCGGTGCCGCGGCCTATTTGGCACGCCAATACAAGACCATCGCCATCGTCGGCGTCTTGCTGGCCATCTTGATGGGCGTGTTTCTGGATGGCGTCACCGCCATCGGTTTTGTGATTGGCGCAGTGCTTTCGGGCGCCTGCGGCTTCATCGGCATGAACGTGTCCGTTCGGGCCAATGTGCGCACCGCTCAGGCTGCGACCAAAGGCATCGGCCCGGCGCTGGACGTGGCATTTCGGGGTGGCGCCATCACCGGCATGCTGGTGGTGGGCTTGGGCCTTCTGGGCGTCACCGGCTTTTTCTGGTTCCTGACGGGCAATGGCAACCTGACGCCCGACAAGAATCTGGCGACCTTGCTCAATCCCCTGATCGGCTTTGCCTTCGGCTCCTCGCTGATCTCCATCTTCGCGCGCCTGGGCGGCGGCATCTTCACCAAGGGCGCTGACGTGGGCGCCGATTTGGTGGGCAAGGTGGAAGCGGGCATCCCTGAAGACGACCCGCGCAACCCTGCCGTGATCGCCGACAACGTGGGCGACAACGTGGGCGACTGCGCTGGCATGGCCGCCGACCTGTTCGAGACCTATGCGGTCACGCTGATCGCCACCATGGTGCTGGGCGCACTGCTGATCTCTGCAGCGCCCGGTCAAGCGGTGCTGTACCCACTGGCCCTCGGTGCGGTGTCCATCATCGCCTCGATCATTGGCTGCTTCTTCGTCAAAGCCTCACCGGGCATGACCAATGTGATGCCCGCGCTCTACAAAGGCCTGGCCATCTCGGGCGTGCTGTCCTTGATTGCCTTTTACTTTGTCACCACCTGGCTCATACCCGACAACGCACTGGGCGGAACGGGCGGACAAATGAAACTGTTTGGCGCCTGCACCGTGGGCCTGTTGCTGACAGCCGCCTTGGTCTGGATCACCGAGTTCTATACCGGCACGCAATACGCCCCGGTGCGGCACATCGCGCAAGCTTCGACCACCGGCCACGGCACCAACATCATTGCGGGCCTGGGCGTCTCCATGCGCTCCACCGCATGGCCGGTGATGTTCGTCTGTCTGGCCATCTGGACGGCGTATGCCCTGGGTGGCCTGTACGGAATTGCCGTGGCGGCCATGTCCATGCTGAGCATGGCGGGCATTGTGGTGGCGCTGGACGCTTATGGTCCCATCACCGACAACGCAGGCGGCATTGCCGAAATGGCCGAGCTGCCCAGCAGCGTGCGTGACATCACCGACCCGCTGGACGCCGTGGGCAACACAACCAAGGCCGTGACCAAGGGCTACGCCATCGGCTCGGCGGGTCTGGCCTCGCTGGTGCTGTTTGCCGACTACACCCACAAACTCGAGGCCTACGGCAAAGCGATCAGCTTTGACCTGTCCGACCCACTGGTGATCATTGGCCTGTTCATTGGCGGCCTGATTCCCTACCTGTTCGGCGCCATGGCCATGGAGGCCGTGGGCCGCGCCGCAGGCAGCGTGGTAGTCGAAGTGCGCCGTCAGTTCAAGGAAATCCCCGGCATCATGGAAGGCACGGCCAAACCCGAATACGGCAAGGCTGTGGACATGCTGACCACCGCCGCCATCAAAGAGATGATCATCCCAAGCCTGTTGCCCGTGGTGGTACCCGTGCTCGTCGGTTTAATCCTAGGCCCCAAGGCGCTGGGCGGTTTGCTGATGGGCACTATCATTACTGGCTTGTTTGTGGCGATTTCCATGTGTACCGGCGGCGGTGCCTGGGACAACGCCAAAAAATACATCGAAGACGGCCACCACGGCGGCAAGGGCTCAGAGGCCCATAAAGCTGCCGTCACGGGCGATACCGTTGGCGACCCCTACAAGGACACCGCGGGCCCTGCCATCAACCCTCTGATCAAGATCATCAACATCGTGGCTCTGTTGATCGTGCCGCTGGTGATGCGGTTTCACGGCACTTGATGAGACCGGCCCTTTGACCTCATGAAGAAGGCTCGCTTTTGGCGAGCCTTCTTCATGGGCCATGCCCCGGCCATCGTTCTTGCGCCATGTCCCATCGGTGATTTTCAAAATCCACCACCCGTTCACAATCGAAGCCATGAAACAAAACTTCATCGCCAACCAATCCACCCCCGCCCTGGCCGGCCAAACCATCGACGTGCTGGACCCCTCTGACGGGCAGGTGTTCGAGCAGATCCCGCGCAGCCAGGCGGCCGACATCGACCAGGCGGTGCAAGCGGCGCGGGCCGCAATTAATGGTCCTTGGGGGAAACTGACTGGGGTGGAGCGCGGGCGATTGCTGATGGCGCTGTCGCGCAAAGTGGCCGAACACGCGGGCGAATTGGCGGCACTGGAGCAGCGCGACTGCGGCAAACCCACCAAACAGGCTGCGGCCGACGCGGTGGCTTTGGCCCGGTATTTCGAGTTTTATGCCGGCTCTTGTGACAAGCTGCACGGCGACACCCTGCCCTACCAAAACGGCTACAGCGTCTTGACTTGGCACGAGCCGCATGGCGTGACGGGCCATGTGATCCCCTGGAATTACCCCATGCAGATTTTTGGCCGCAGCGTGGGCGGCGCATTGGCGGCGGGCAACGCCTGCGTGGTCAAGCCTGCCGAGGACGCGTGCCTGAGCTTGATCCGCGTGGCGCAGTTGGCGGCCGAGGTCGGCTTTCCGGCCGGGGCCTTGAACATCGTCACCGGTTACGGCCACGAGGTGGGCGACGCGCTGGCCCGCCACCCCGGCATCGACCACATCAGTTTCACCGGCAGCCCCCGCGTGGGCACACTGATCCAGCAAGTGGCCGCCGAGCGGCATTGCCCGGTCACCCTGGAGCTGGGCGGCAAAAGCCCCCAAATCATTTTTGACGACGCCGACCTGGACGCGGCCATTCCGGTGATCGTCAACGCCATCGTGCAGAACTCGGGCCAGACCTGCAGCGCGGGCTCGCGGGTGCTGATCCAGCAAGGCATTTACGAGCCACTGCTCAAACGCCTGGGCGAGGCTTTTAGCCGCTTGCAAGTGGGCTCGGCCGCCATGAACCTGGACCTGGGGCCCCTGATCCGCGCCAGCCAGCTGGAGCGCGTGACCGGTTTTCTGGACCAGGCCCGCGCAGACGGCATCGCCACCGTGGCGCAAGGCCAGATCGCGCCCGGCGTGCCCGCAGGTGGTTTCTACCAAGCCCCGGTGCTCTTGCGCGACGTGCCGGTGATGCACCGCTTGGCGCAGGAAGAAGTCTTTGGCCCAGTGCTCTCGGCCATGGCCTTCCAAGACGAAGACCATGCCGTCGAGTTGGCCAATGCCACCGAGTTTGGCCTCGTCGCGGGCATCTGGACGCGCGACGGCGGTCGCCAGTTTCGCATGGCCAAACGCGTGCGCAGCGGCCAGGTGTTCATCAACAACTACGGCGCGGCTGGCGGGGTGGAGCTGCCCTTTGGCGGCGTCAAGTCGTCGGGTTACGGCCGCGAAAAAGGCCTGGAAGCGCTGCTGGGCTTCACCACCCTAAAAACCGTGGCTATTCAGCATGGTTGAGGCCGTCCGAGTGGCCAACTGGACTTGGTTCTCTTCAACGACATTTGATTCGCAAAGACTGGATTGCCACGCTTCGCTCGCAATGACGGGAAAAATTGGACTTGCGATGAAACAGAGGGATTGTCGTGACGGCCTTTCATCCTTGACCATGCCGTCTCAGGGGCGTGGCGGCTCGGGCACAATCGCTGGCTATGTCTGAACGCGTCATTCCGCTGGTTGACCAGCGCCATCCCAGCCTGCCTTTGCCCGCCGCCGAGCACAGCCACGACTTGAGCTCATTGTCCCTGGACGGCCTGCGCCGCCCCTTGACCGATTTGCGCATCAGCGTGACCGACCGCTGCAACTTCAGGTGCAGCTACTGCATGCCCAAGGAAGTCTTTGACAAGGACTATGCCTACCTGCCGCACAGCCAGCTGCTGAGTTTTGAGGAAATCACCCGCATCGCCAGCGTGTTTGTAGGCCGTGGCGTGCGCAAAATCCGGCTGACGGGTGGTGAGCCCCTTCTGCGCAAAAACATCGAGATCCTGATCGAACAACTGGCCGCGTTGCGCACGCCAGACGGCCAGCCGCTCGATTTGACACTGACCACCAACGGCTCCCTCTTGGCGCGCAAAGCCCAAAGCCTGAAAGACGCGGGTCTGCAACGCGTCACGGTGAGCCTGGACGGGCTGGACGACGCCGTCTTTCGCCAGATGAACGATGTGGACTTTCCGGTGGCCGATGTGCTGGCCGGCATCGAAGCGGCGCGGGCGGCGGGCTTGGGGCCGATCAAGGTCAACATGGTGGTCAAGCGCGGCACCAACGAGCACGAAATTTTGCCTATGGCGCGGCATTTCCGGGGCACGGGCATCGTGCTGAGATTCATTGAATACATGGACGTGGGCGCGACCAACGGCTGGTGCATGGACGAGGTGCTGCCCAGCGCCGAAGTGATCCGCCTGCTGCAAACCGAGCTGCCGCTGGTGCAACTCGACCCCTCAGTCCCGGGCGAAACCGCCGAGCGCTGGGGTTATGCCAACGCCCAAGGCGAGTACGACCCGACTTTGGGCGAGGTGGGTGTGATCAGCAGCGTGACGCAGGCCTTTTGTGGTGACTGCAACCGCGCCCGCCTGTCCACCGAAGGCCGTTTGTACCTGTGCCTGTTTGCCAGCCAAGGCTACGACCTGCGTCAGCTCTTGCGCGACCCCACACAAAGCGACACCACACTGGCCGCCACGGTCGATGCCATCTGGCGCGGGCGCACCGACCAATACTCGCGCCTGCGCAGCCTGCGCGGGCCGGACACCACCAGCGGCCCCGGCCGTCGGGTGGAGATGAGCTACATCGGAGGCTGAAAGCCATGAACCACAACGCACCCGGCATCACCGGCCTCATCCTCGCAGGCGGGCGCGGTTCGCGCATGGGCGGCATCGACAAAGGCCTGCAAAACTTTCGTGGCTTGCCCTTGGCCCTGCAAACCCTGATGCGACTGCAAGTGCAAAGCATGCCGCTGCAAGAAGTGCTGATCAACGCCAACCGCAACCTCTCGGCCTACGAATCCTTGGGCGTGCCGGTCTGGCCCGACAGCATCGACGGCTTTGCCGGGCCGCTGGCAGGCTTCCTTACCGGACTGGAGCGCTGCGAAACCCCGCTCTTGCTCACCGTGCCTTGCGACACGCCTTTGTTTCCGCTCGATCTGGTGGAGCGCTTGGTCCAAGCCATGGACACGCAAGACGCCGACATGGCCATGGCCGCCGCGCCCGAGCTTGACGGCGCGGTGCGCCCACAGCCCGTGTTTTGCCTGCTCAAAATCGATCTGCTCGAAAGCCTGGTCAAGTTCACCCAAGGCGGTGGCCGCAAAATCGACGCCTGGACCAGCCAGCACCGCTGCGCCATCGTCCCCTTTGACCTGCCCGGCGACAACCCGCAAGCCTTTGCCAACGCCAACACGTTGGCCGAGCTGCAGCAACTCGAAGCCCTCTGAATTCCTTGGCCATGCCCTGGCCGTGCAGACCATGACCACGCCCAACTCCTTTGCGCTTTCAACCGCCCAGTCACCCGCACTGTCCTTGAGCGAGATCGCCGAACGCCTGCAAGGCTACGACCCGCAGGCCCTGTCGGCCCGCCATGTGAACGACTTTTTGGCCCAACTGGTGCAGCCCGTGCGCGAACAAGAAACCGTGGCCCTGATGCAGGCGCACGGCCGCATCCTGGCGCAAGACGTGGTCTCGCCCATCAGTGTGCCGCCGCACGACAACTCGGCCATGGACGGCTACGCCCTGCGCGGTACAGAACTTTTGAGTGACCACCCCACCCCTTTTAAGGTGGTCGGCACCGCTTTTGCCGGTGCCGCTTGGCAAGGCAACGTGAATGCGGGCGAGTGCGTGCGCATCATGACCGGGGCCATCATGCCCGCAGGGCTGGACACCGTAGCCCCCCAAGAATTGGTGAAGGTGGACGGCGACACCGTGCATATCCCTCCCGGCCTGCTGCAAGCGGGCGACAACCGCCGTCTTTTGGGCGAAGACCTCATGGCCGGGCAGCCCGCCTTGCGTGCAGGCACGCGCCTGGCCCCCGCCGCCTGCGGCTTGCTGGCCAGCCTGGGCTTGCCCAGCGTCAGCGTGTGGCGCAGACCCAAAGTGGCCTATTTTTCGACCGGTGACGAAATCCTGAGCCTGGGCGAAGCCCCACGCGAAGGCGCGGTGTACGACAGCAACCGCTACACCGTCGCCGGCATGGTGCAGGCCCTGGGGTGTGAATTGATCGACATGGGCGTGGTGCGCGACGAGCCTGCGGCGCTGGAACAAGCTTTTGTGGACGCGGCTGCACAGGCCGACGCCATCATCACCAGCGGCGGCGTGAGTGTGGGCGAGGCGGACCACACCAAGGCCATGATGAAAAAACTGGGCGATGTGGCGTTTTGGCGCATCGCCATGCGCCCCGGCCGCCCCATGGCGGTGGGCCGTATTCAACGCAGCGAGCGCTCGGCCGTGTTGTTTGGACTGCCCGGCAACCCGGTGGCGGTGATGGTGACTTTTGCCGCTTTTGTGCGCCCCGCTCTGCAGCAGCTCATGGGCTGGCAAGCGCCGCCCTTGCCACTGCTCAAAGCCCAAAGTACCGAGGCGCTGCGCAAGAAACCGGGCCGCACCGAATACCAGCGCGGCGTGGTCAGCACCAACGCGGCGGGCCAATTGCAGGTCAGCATCACCGGCAACCAAGGCTCGGGCGTGCTCAGCTCCATGGTGCAAGCCAATGGCCTGATCGTGCTGGGACATGCCCAAGGCAACGTGGCCGTGGGCGACGAGGTGGATGTGATGATGTTTGACGGGCACCTCTGAACCCGGGAGCCAGGCACGCATGAAAAAAGCGGCCTTGGCCGCTTTTTTCATGCCTCTGGCGCTGCACACCGCGTGCAGCGTCTGGCGGTCAGTGCACCGCCGACTCGGGCGGTGCCTCATGCGCCACCGCCTTGTTCGGCCCTGGCACCGATCGGCGAGCCAGCAACGAGTACATGGTAGGCACGACGAAAACAGCCAGCACCGTGCCCAAGCTCATGCCACCCACAATCACCCAGCCGATTTGCGTGCGGCTCTCAGCGCCCGCACCCGTGGCCAGGGCCAGAGGGACAGCGCCCAGCACCATGGCCCCGGTGGTCATCAAGATCGGGCGCAGGCGCTGTGCAGAAGCCTTGATCAGCGCCTCTTGCATGGCCATGCCCTGCTCGCGCAACTGGTTGGTGAATTCGACAATCAGAATGCCGTGCTTGGTGATCAAGCCCACCAAGGTGATCAGTCCAATTTGCGAATACACGTTGAGCGATCCGCCCGTGAACTTGAGCGCCAAGAGCGCCCCGATCATGGACAGCGGCACCGACAGCATGATCACAAAGGGGTCGATGAAGCTCTCAAACTGGGCGGACAACACCAAAAAGATGAACAGCAGCGCCAGCACAAAGACAAGCACCAAAGCCCCCTGCGAGCTTTTGAACTCCCGCGAGGTGCCGTTGAGTTCGGTGGTGTAGCCAGGCTTGAGCACCTTGGCCGCCGTTTCATCCATGAATTGGATGGCTTGACCCAATGAGTAATCGGGGGCCAGGTTGGCGGTAATGGACACCGAGCGGCGCTGACCAAAGTGGTTCAACTCGCGCGGTGACACGCTCTCGCGCACTTTCACCAGACTCGACAAGGGAATCATGGTGTCGTTGCGGCCACGCACCTGGATCACGTCGATGTCGTCGGGCGTGTTGCGGGCCGAAGGCAGGGTTTGCACAATCACGTCGTACTGCTCGGCATCGCGTTTGTAGCGTGTCACCACCCGGCCGCCCAACATGGTCTCGATGGTGCGGGCCACCACATCGATGCTCACGCCAAGTTCGGCGGCTTTCACACGATCGACCTCGATGCGCAGCTCGGGTTTGTTCAAGCGCAGGTCCACATCGGGCTGCAAAATGCCCGGATTTTTAGCCACCTCGTCCATCATTTGGCGAGCCACCGCGCTCAGGTTTTGGTAGCTGTCCGAGGTCTGGATCACGAAGTTCAAAGGCCGCTCACGGAAACCCTGACCCAGCGATGGTGGGGTGATCGGGAAGGCATTGACACCGGACAAGGCACCGAATTTCGGCCCCATTTCCCGGGCGATTTCCAGTGTGGTGCGCTGGCGCTCGTCCCAGTCAACGGCCCGGTAAATCACCGAGCCCTGACCCACCGTGGGGTTGCCCATGCTGGCAAAAATACGGTCGAATTCAGGATAGGCTTGACCAATTTTTTCCAGCGCACGCGCGTAGCGGTCGGTGAACTCCAGGGTCGAGCCATCGGGCGCGTTGATGGTTGCCAAGATCGTGCCCCGGTCCTCCAGCGGCGCGAGCTCTTGCTTCATGGTGGGGTAGATGTAGGCAATGCCCGCACCACAAGCCAACATGACCAGCAGCACCACCCAGCGGGCACGGGTCAAGATCAAGCGCAACAGGTTTTCATAGCCGTTTGACAAAGCCGTCAACCAGCGCTCCATGCTGCAGTCAAACCAACTGGGGTTCGGGTTGTGGCGCAGCAGTTTGCTGCTGAGCATGGGTGCCAAGGTCAAGGCCACAAAACCAGAGACGATCACCGGACCGGCCAGCGCCAGCGCAAATTCGCCAAACAACTTGCCAGTTCGCCCGGGCGTAAAAGCCAGGGGCGCGAAAACGGCCGCCAGCGTCATGGTCATAGCGATGACCGCAAAACTGATCTCGCGAACACCCTTGATGGCCGCAGAAAACGGGTCCAGCCCCTCTTCGATGTGCCGGTAAATGTTCTCCAGCACCACGATCGCATCGTCCACCACCAAACCAATGGCCAGCACCAGCGCCAGCAGGGTCAGGGTATTGATGGTGAAACCCGCCAAGGCCATCATGGCGAACGCGCCAATCAAGCTGACGGGGATGGTGATGATCGGGATGATGGACGCACGCACGGTGCGCAAAAAGACAAAAATCACCAAGGCCACCAGCACCACGGCTTCGACGATCGTGCTGAACACGCTCTTGATGGAGCGGTCAATGAACACCGAGTTGTCGTTGGCGATGTCGATGGTGATGTCCTCCGGCAAATCGGCCTTCAGGCGGGGGATCATCTCCCGCACCCCAGCCGACAAGTCCAGCGGGTTGGCCGTGGCCTGGCGGATCACGCCAGCCGAGATGGCCGATTGGCCGTTCAGGCGCACCAAGCTGCGGTCGTTGGCCGCGCCTTCCCGGATTTGCGCCACATCGCGCAACTTGACCGGAAAGCCATTGACACTGCGGATCACGATCTCGCCAAACTGACCAGGGCGGTTCAGATCGGTTTGAGAAGACACGCTGAATTCGCGGTTGGTCGACTCGATGCGCCCGGCCGGCAGCTCCAGGTTGTTGCGGCGAATGGCGTCTTCCACGTCTTGCGGCGTGAGCTTGTAAGAAGACAAGCGGGCGTGGTCGAGCGACACCAGCATGGCGTATTTGCGCTCACCAAAAATGCGCACATCGGCCACACCGGTCACAGTTTGCAGGCGCGGCTTGACCACGCGGTTGACCAAATCGTTGATCTGCAAGGCGTTGAGTGTGTCGCTGGAAAAAGCCAGCCAGATCACCGGAAAGGCATCGGCTTCGACCTTGGCGATCACAGGCTCTTCAATCGTCTGCGGCAAACGGTTGCGCACACGCGACGTGCGGTCACGCACCTCGGCAGCGGCGGTGTCGGCGTCCTTTTCAAGGCGAAAGCGCACCGTGATTTGCGACTGCTCGGCGCGGCTGATGGAGGTGATGACATCCACCGCATCGATGCCCGCGATAGAGTCTTCCAGCGGCTTGGTGACCTGCGACTCGATCACCTCGGCCGACGCCCCCACGTAGCGGGTGGTCACGGTGACGGTGGGCTCATCGATCTTGGGGTATTCGCGCAGCGACAGGCTCTTGAAGCTGACTGCACCGATGAGCACGATCAACAAGGACATGACCACGGCTAACACGGGCCGCCGGATGGAGACTTCAGCGAGCTGCATCGGCGCCCCTCAGGCATGGATTAGGGCCAGAAAGGACCAGGTTTCGGGCGGCGGACTGTCCCGGCTTAGCCGCAGCAGCCGGTCCGGAGCCTTGCGAAGCCGGGGCGGGTGCACCCGTTGGTGCCGCGCCGGAAGCCGGTGCCCCAGTAGCCCCCCCTGCAGCGGGCGATGCCGCGCTGTTTGCACCACTCGGCGCATTGCCAGCGGCAGGGGCAGCACCCGCTGCCCCGGAAGGCCCGGCACCGGCACCGGCAGCCACTTTAGCGCCTGAGGGCTGCGACAAGTCCACCACGCGCACGGCCGTAGCGTCTTTTTGCAATCGCTGGTGACCCGCCGTGACCACGGTGTCGCCTGCGGCCAGCCCTTCCAAAATCTCGACCTTACCCGGCTGGCGCAAACCCACTTTCACCGCCACGCGCTGGGAGACCAGCGTGTCAGGCTTTTCACCCGCCACCACCTTGACCACAAAGCTGCGCCCACCCTGAGGAATGATGGCCTCCTCGGGAATGACCAAGGCGTTCTCACGCGAGCCAAACACCGCATTGACCCGCGCAAACATGCCGGGGCGCAATGACTGTTGGCGGTTGTCGATGCAGCCGCGCACCCCGACCGACCGGCCATTGGCCTCAATCAAGGGGTCCACCGCCTGCACGATGGCCGTGAAGGGCAGACCGGGCAAAGCATCCACCGTCAACAGGGCTTTTTGGCCGGCACGAATCTTGGCCTGAAAGCGCTCGGGCAAGCGGAAATCCAGCAGCACCGCGTCCAAGTCTTCGATGTTGACCATGTCCGCGCCGTCTTTCAGGTAATCGCCCACATTGAATTGCTTGAGGCCAGTGATGCCGTCAAACGGCGCCAGCACCTTCAAGCGCTGCAAGCTGGCATCGGCCAAGGACAGCTTGGCGCGTGCAACCTCCAGCGCCGCCCCGCTTTCATCGAGCGATCGCTTGCTGATGAAGTTTTGCCCCACCAGCTCTTGGTTGCGTTTATGGTTGGACTCGGCAATCGACAGCTCGGCCCGGGCTTGCAACACCTGTGCCTGCTGCAGTTGGTCTTCAAACTGCACCAGGACCTGGCCCTTGCGCACGCGTTGTCCATCGTTGAAAAAAATCTGCTTGACCCGACCGGCCACTTCGGGACGCAGCACCACGCCCTGACGGGAGCGCAAACTGCCCACCGCTTGGGTTTCGTCGACCAAGGTGATGCTTTCCACCTTGGCCACTTCCACAGCGGGCGCCTTGGTGCCTGCAGCGGCGGGTGTTGTTGTTGTTGCAGAAGACGGTGTCGTTGTGGGCGGCTGACGCTGCGCCCACCAAGCCACACCGGACACGACGCCCACCCCGATCAAGGCCATCAGGGTATATTTTTTGTTGTAAGCCATTAAAGAAGTCCCGACACAATCAAAACGCAAACAGTTTTGCAATGTAACAGTCTTGTGGGTGCTTCCACATGGGGAAAACTGCCATCTATGGCCTGGCGACAACGGCAATCAGTCAACTTTACAGTGCGTTGAGATTCAGCCCATCAACGCCTCAGGACCTGTTCTACGCCTTGATTGGCCAACGCATCAGCACGCTCATTGCCCGGATCACCGGCATGCCCCTTGACCCACCGCCAGTCGATTTGGTGTCCCGAAGTGGACACCACAGCGTCCAATTTTTGCCACAAGTCGGCGTTTTTGACCGGCTGCTTGGCAGCGGTGCGCCAGCCCCGGGCTTTCCAGCCGTGAATCCACTCGGTGATGCCTTTGCGCACATATTCGCTGTCCAGATACAGGGTAACCTGACAGGGACGCTTGAGCGCCGACAGGCCTTCAATGACAGCGGTCATCTCCATGCGGTTGTTGGTGGTGCCCAGCTCGCCGCCAAAAAGTTCGTGCACATGCTTGCCCGACTGCAGGCGAACGCCCCAGCCGCCGGGTCCGGGGTTGCCTTTGCAAGCCCCATCGGTATGGATTTCAACGTGGTTCAACATGTGTCTTTCGAGGCCGTCTGTCGTCCAATGGAAGTGTCTGACCGGGCCACGGGCACGGTCGCTGCAGCGGGCGATCGTACCGTGCGCCAACGCCTGCCATTGAGCAAGAGTCCGCCGGGCACCCTTTTGGTAGCCAAGAGCAGATAGACCCCGCCCAAAATCGGACACCAGCGCTGCCCCATGGCATCCATCCAGTCCAGGCGCTGCATCCAGCGCTCACTGCCCAAAGCGGGCGTCCAGCCGCCAAATCGGCTGACATGCACCTCAAACCCCAGCAAACGCAACCAATCGCGCAACCGCCGATAGCCCAGCAACGAGGTCAAGGCCGGCTCAGCCGGATGGCGCCTGCGTTCGCTGTGCGCTTGCTGCCACCCCCAAGCACTCAGTGGATTGATTCCGGTGATGAGCAGTTGGCCTTCAGGAATCAAGACCCGCGCTACTTCTCGCAAACAGGCATGGGGGTCCATGGAACGCTCCAGGGTGTGGGGCAAGACCACCAAGTCCAGGCTGTCTGCAGGCCAGGGCCAGGCACGGCTGTCCAGCCCCAAATCGGGGACAATGCCAGCCTGGCGCCACAACAAGGGGGCCGATTCGAATTCGGGTTGCGCCACCCAACGGTGGGGCATGCGGTTGGTGCGCAAAGCCTGCAGATCGGGCCAGCCCAATTGCACGGCATGGTAGCCAAACACATCGGCCAGCAATTCATCGGCCTGTTGTTGCTCCCAGGCCAGCAAGCGTGAGGCCACTGGCTGGCCCAAACCGGCCAGCCAATCTGCTGATGAATGCTTACTTTCTATAATCTGATGCTCCATGAAACTCATTGCCTTGCCCGCGTTCTCAGACAACTACATCTGGTTGCTGCACGATGACCACCATGCCCTGGTGGTCGATCCCGGGGAGGGTGCGCCAGTGCGGCAGTGGTTGCAACAACACCCCCATGTGCAGTTGGACACGATTCTAGTCACGCACCACCACGCCGATCACACGGGCGGCGTGGCCGACCTGGTCTCGGCCACCCAGGCCCGAGTGTTGGCCCCGGCCATGGAGCCCTTGCCCCTGGCAAGCACCGGCGTTCAAGAAGGCGATCTCATCGACTGGCACGGCCTGAACCTGAAAGTTCTGGATGTTCCCGGGCACACGGCCGGTCATGTGGCTTTTTGGGGCCAACCGGCAGGGCAAGACCCTGTCCTTTTTTGTGGCGACACCTTGTTTTCTGGGGGATGCGGGCGGCTTTTTGAGGGCACGCCTGCACAGATGCTCGACTCATTGGACCGCTTGGCGGCCCTGCCCGGCGACACCCGGGTGTGCTGCGCCCACGAATACACATTGTCCAACCTGAAATTTGCCCTGGCGGTCGATCCGGACAACACCGCTTTGCAAGCCTACGCCCGGTCCTGTCATGCCCTGCGTGACCAAGGCCTGCCCACCCTGCCCGTGGCGCTGTCCACCGAGCAGGCCATCAACCCCTTTTTGCGCAGCCGCAGCCCCAGTGTTGCTACAGCGGTCAAAAACCGCGATGCACAGGCGCTGGATGACATCGCCACTTTTGCCGCACTGCGTGCCTGGAAGAACGAATTCCGATGATCTCTCGCTTGTCTACTCGCGTATGCAGCACAGTGGGCAGGCCACTGCTGATGGGACTGGGGCTGTGCCTGACACTGTGGCTGGCCGGTTGCGCCACCCCCGCCGGCGTGCCTGCTGCGCCAACGGCCACAGTAGCCATTGCAAACTCGCCAGCAGTAACACCGATTGAGACACCAGTTGCGCTCGATCCAGTCGCTACCGAGCGGCCCGTGTTACTCAAGCCTCAAAGCAGCCTGGGCTTGACACCATCCATGGATGTTTGGGAGCGAATTCGGCGTGGCTTTGCCATGCCCGACCTGGACAATGAGCTGGTGCGCAACCGCGAGCAGTGGTATGCCAGCCGACCGGACTACATGCTACGCATGACCGAGCGCTCACGCCCTTATTTGTTTCACATCGTCGAGGAGCTGGAGCGGCGCAAAATGCCCACCGAGTTGGCTCTTTTGCCGTTCATCGAATCGGCCTTCAATCCCCAGGCCGTCTCCAGCGCCAATGCGGCAGGCATGTGGCAGTTCATGCCGGCTACTGGCAAGTATTTCGACCTGAAACAAAACCTGTTCAGGGACGACCGACGCGACGTCCTCGAATCCACCCGCGCGGCGCTCGACTACCTGCAAAAGCTCTACAACATGTTTGGCGACTGGCACCTGGCCCTTGCCGCCTACAACTGGGGCGAAGGCAGCGTGGGCCGCGCCCTGGCCCGCAACAAGTCGCTAGGCAAACCCTTGAACTACAGCGACTTGAACATGCCCAACGAGACACGCTTTTATGTGCCTAAACTTCAGGCCGTAAAAAACATCGTGGCACAGCCCGAAGCCTTCAACACGCAGCTGCCATTGATTCAAAACCACCCCTACTTCAAAAGCATACCCATCGAGAGGGACATTGATGTGGCGGTGGCCGTCAAACTGGCCAATGTCAGCCTCGAAGACTTCAAGGCACTGAACCCGTCCATGAAGCGCCCCGTCATCCTGGCCGCTGGCACGCCGCAAATATTGCTGCCATGGGACAACGCCACTGTCTTTGAAAACAACCTGCAAGCCCACGCCAACTTGCCCTTGGCCACCTGGACCGCCTGGCAGGCCCCGCGCACCATGAAGCCCGAAGAAGTGGCGCAACAACTGAACATGCCCGTCGATCAGCTGCGCTCGGTCAATGGCATTCCGCCCAAGATGATGGTCAAGGCAGGCTCCACGCTGCTGGTGCACCGAAAAGGTCAACTTGACAACGATGTGACAGGGCACTTGGCGGACAACGGACATCTGTCTTTGGCGCCTGAAATCGTGCTCAAACGCATCTCTGTTAAAGCGCGCAAAGGAGATTCACTGGCCAGCCTGGCCGCAAGGCATGGCGCCACAGCCGCCAACATGGCCTCATGGAACAAGCTGAAAATCAACAGCCCCCTGTCTGCAGGCCAGGCACTGGACATCTTGGTGCCCTCTCAGGCACCCCGTCGTGTCACCAAAGCGCCCGGCAAATCTCCTCAGCGCCAGGCCGTTGCTGCGCAACATAAACCGCCCGTCAAAGCCAAACGCTGAAGCCCTTTGCAGCCTCCTAGGATGCATCGCTCTGGCACCAATCAGGCCGCAAATCTGCCTTTGGCCTTGATGGCAAAGAGATTGGTGTGGGCCTGTGGCAATCGGATGGTATGGACCAAACCCGGCAAACGTGAATGCGCACGCCAAGCGTTGAACACCGATTCCTGCGGAATCAGGCCATCCATGGCATAAGATTCGCGCAGTTTTTCAAATGCACCCAGGTACAACGCCCTGTCCCCCATCCAGTGGTGCGAGGGCACGGCTTTGAGCAAGTCCGTCGGCCCCGCCGTTTGCATCCATTTGAGGGCATGCACCACGCCGTCAGCCAAGGCCTGAGCCACTGCGGGCTGCTTTTGTAAAAAATCCGCCTTGGCAAACAAACAGGCACCGGGCACGGCCCCACCCATCACTTTGCGAGTGGACATCAGCGTTCTGGCCTCGCCCAGCAAACGGATTTCGTTTCTCTGCTCCAGTCCATGCATGACCGGATCAGGGTTGCACAAGGCATCAATGGCACCACTGCGCAAGGACTCCACCGCACCCCATGAGGAGCCCACCTCCACAAATGTCACGTCCTCCGGCAAGAGACCGTTTTGCAGCAGCCACTGACAAGCCATCCAATGGGTACTGGAATCCAATGCCGAGACCCCGACACGAGCACCTTTGAGCGCCATGAAAGAGCGCAAGTCTTTGTGGGCCGACACACCAAAACTGACTTGCGGGGTTCTGCCCAACAAGACAAAGGCCAGGTAGTTGAGCCCTTTGCCGTGCAACCCAAACAGGTGCTCAAAGGCCCCACTTACCACATCGGCCTGCCCATGAAGTGCACTGTTCACAGCCTTGGCACCCGCCTCATGCGACTGCCACTCCACCGTCAGGCCAGCCTGTTTGAAATAGCCCAATTGCTCCGCCAGGGTCAGCGGCAATTGGTAGAGACTCTGCCTGGCCACCAAGGCCACGGTCACGCGCAGCGGCTGGCGGCTCTGCTCCATGGCTGCCAAGCCTGGACGGGCGCCCAACAAGGTGCCCAAAGCCCCCAGCAACATCACGCGACGACGACCAGCAACTACAGACAAAAACCCGCTCCCGAGGAACATCGAACATTCGATGCCTCAGCATACGAAAAGCCACCAGATTGCGCATCGGGAATGATCCCAAGCGGGTTTCCACGTAATGGATTGCAATGATTGATCCGGCCCTGTGAAGATTGCAGGCTGACTTCAATCTTGCACCTTGTGGGAGCCAGCCCTGCTGGCGATCTGACGCTTGTGGACCACCGGCTTTTCGCTTGGCTGGCAAGCTCCCACAAAATCCGCCCAACGGGCAACACACGGCTCAGACTTCAGCGGGCCGAATCTACAGGTGAAAAGTGGGAGCGCTCAGCGCCGATCGACAAGGGCATGGGCGATGGTGCCCAGATCCACATACTCCAGCTCGCTGCCCGCAGGCACCCCGCGCGCCAGGCGCGTGACCCGCAAGCCTTGCTGGCGAATCATCTCCGAGATCACATGGGCTGTGGCCTCGCCTTCAGCGGTGAAGTTGGTCGCCAGTATCACCTCGCTCACCACCCCGTCCGAGACACGTTGCTTGAGCTTGGCCAGGCCAATGTCGTGCGGGCCGATGCCATCGAGTGGACTGAGCTTGCCCATGAGTACGAAATACAAGCCCCGGTAAGTGCCCGTGCGCTCAATGGCCGACTGGTCGGCAGGAGTTTCAATCACGCACAGCTGGGAACGATCGCGCATGGCGTCCTGGCAGGTGTCGCACAAGGGCGCTTCGGTGAAGGTGTGACAGCACTCGCAGTGGCGTACGTTGTCCACCGCGTTTTGCAAGGCAGCGGCCAATTGCCGTGCCGTGGCCCGGTCGTTTTGAAGCAGCTGAAAGGCCATGCGCTGGGCCGATTTGATGCCCACCCCCGGCAAGCCCTTGAGGGCTTGGACCAAAGTGGCTAAGGCGTGGGTATCGGCCATACGCTGAGGTCAATCCATCAAAAAGGCAGTTTCATGCCGGGGGGCAGACCGGCGGTGAGTTTGCCCATTTTTTGCTGAGAAACCTCTTCAGCCTGGCGCACAGCGTCGTTGAAGGCGGCGGCCACCAAGTCTTCGAGCATGTCTTTGTCATCGGCCAGCAAGCTGGGGTCGATGGTCACGCGGCGCACATTGTGCTTGCAGGTCATGAGCACCTTGACCATGCCCGAGCCCGATTGGCCTTCGACCTCGACAAAAGCCAGCTCATCCTGGGCTTTTTTCAAGTTGTCCTGCATGGCTTGGGCTTGTTTCATCAAGCCGGCCAGTTGTCCTTTGTTGAACATGTTGTTTCCTTTGTTGTGGAGAGAAATAAAAGCGCTCGGTGTCAGATCAACTTGATGCTGCCGGGCACGATTTTCGCGCCAAAGTCTCGCACCATGGCCTGCACGAGCGGGTCGTTTTCGATCAAGGCTGTGGCCGCCACCATCTTGGCAGCAGCAGCCACGGCCAGACGCCGAGAAGGGCTGTCGGTGACAGCGCCCTGTTCAATGTTCAAGCGCACATCGCCATGCCCGGCTGCCTGGAGCGCAGCTTGCAAACGCTCGCGGCTGGCCGGGTGGTTCAAAGAACTCTGCTCAACGCGCAGCAACCATTGCGCGCCTTCACGCGTCATCAGTTGCGATTGCAGCGCCAGCTCACGCACCAAGGCAGTAATGACCTCTTGCGTGATCAAGCCCTGAACCAACTCAAACCAGGCATCGCCCTGCGGTGTGGGCTCCAGCACGACGGCGGCCGGTTTGGGCACATCCACACGTGACGAACTGGACGACTCACGCACCGGCAAGACCCGAATTTGCGGGCCTGGCTTGTGGGACTCCTGCTCGGACATAGACGCGACAAAACCATCGACGGCATCGCCGCTGCCGACCTCGTAGTCCACAGGGTCGGGCATGTCTTCCCAAGGTGGTGGTTCGGACACGTCTGGTGCGGGATCGGGTGCAGGCCTGTGGTGAACCCCGGCAGCAGAGGGCGGCGGCGCTAATTGGTGCGAGGCAGCAGGAGGTGTCACCAACGAAGCCTGGCGGCGGGGCAAGGAGGACAGCTCTGTGGGGGGTGTGTTCTGCACAGCGCCTGAACCTGCGGCCCCGACATCGGGCATGCTCGGCACCATGTCACTGGGTGGTGGGGATGCGGCTGGCGTGATCTGCTGTGCAGGAGTTGAGCGCTTGGAGTCCGGTGTGTGCATCACCGCCTGTGGTGTCGGCATCACCGCCTGTGGTGGTGCTGAAACTGCTTCAGCTAACGGCTTGGGGCTGATGCGCGGACTTTTTTTTTCAGCCGACCCCGCCTGGGGTTTGAAAGCCAGCAAGCGCAACAACACCATGGTCAAGGCCGCGTACTCGTCAGGGGCCAGGCCCAGCTCGGTGCGGCCGTGCAGGCACAGGCTGTAGAGCAACTGGGTTTCTTCAGCAGGCATCAGGTCCGCCAAATCGGCAAGACCCTGCGCGTCAGGGTCATCGCCGTCTTGCGCCATGCCAGGCACCATCTGCATGACCGCCATGCGCTGCAGGAGCATGGCCATGTCTTCCAAAGTGGCCGCCGCAGAAACGCCCTGAAGGCGCAAGGCATTGACCTGCGCCACCACGGTAGCACCGTCGCCGTCAGCCAGTGCACGAATCAAATGCAACACATGGCTGCGATCCACACTGCCAAGCATCTGGCGCACACCGGCTTCTTGCAATTGACCATTGCCAAAGGCAATTGCCTGATCCGTCAGGCTCAACGCATCACGCATCGAACCACGGGCCGCACGCGACAAGAGGCGCAAAGCCTGTGGCTCGGCACTCAACTGCTCAGCAACCAAGACCTGCGTCAGGTGCTCAAAAACCGTCTCGGGCGCCATGGGGCGCAAATTGAACTGCAGGCAACGCGAGAGCACCGTGACCGGCACTTTTTGCGGATCGGTGGTGGCGAGCACAAATTTCAGATATTCCGGCGGCTCTTCCAGCGTTTTCAACATCGCATTGAAGGCGGTGTTGGTCAGCATGTGCACCTCATCGATCATGAAGACCTTGAAGCGCCCTTGCACCGGTTTGTACACCGCCTGCTCCAGCAAGCTCTGCACCTCGTCCACGCCCCGGTTCGAAGCGGCGTCGAGCTCGGTGTAATCCACAAAGCGGCCTGAATCAATGTCACGGCAAGCTTGGCAAACGCCGCAGGGTTCAGCGGTGATGCCGCCTTGACCATCTGCGCCCTGGCAATTGAGGGATTTGGCCAAAATTCGCGACACCGTGGTCTTGCCCACGCCCCGGGTGCCGGTGAACAAATAGGCATGGTGCAAGCGCTGCTGCACCAGGGCATTGGTCAGCGCCTGAACCACATGCTCTTGCCCCACCATTTCGGTGAAATTGCGGGGGCGGTATTTGCGCGCGAGAACAAGGTAAGACATGATGTTGATTCTATCGGGCCGACAGCGACCTTCCGACAGGGCACCCCATCAAAGCCAGAGACCGCCAAGAATAAACAGGAAAAGCGAGGCAGCGCACAGAAATCACCCCAAGCTCGCCTACAATCACCCCCGACGGGCCTTCCCGCATGGTGAAGCGGCCAACCGGGTCAGGTGGGGAACCAAGCAGCCCTAACTGTGGAGCCAGTGCCGGGGTCAAGGCTCGTCAACTTCCCCACAAGTTAAAAACCGCACCGGGTGATTCAGGCCTCAATGGTGTCTGTGTCTGTCACAACAAAAACCCGCACCGTCTCTCAAGACGCACATACGGGTAATTCAAAAGCTCTCACTTATTGGCATCAGATCGATGCCCCTGTTGAACTCGCCTGAACAGGCCTGGCCAGCTTCAAGCCATGCGGCGACGCAAGGCTGGGAAAGGCATGGGCTTGGCTTCGGTGGGCACCACTTGCTTGAGCGCTGGCGGTGCAGCTCGCAGCAATTCAGACACGAGTGTGTTGGCGTTGGCATGGGCGCCAATGCGGTTGCCTTCAAAAGCCAGACGGGTTTGCTGCGCCATTTGGGCCACAAAATTCTGCGGGTAATCACGGACACTGAAACCTCGCAGCGCCATCACTTTCATGAAAGCGTTGGCCGCTTCCTCAACGGCACACTGGTATTCTTTAGAAGTATCTGGACTCATGTCGACCTCGTTGTTGGGATGAAGTTACTCACACTCCAACAACGCATGAACCCGGCCGTAGGAATACACCATTTGTGTAGATTTGTTAAAAATTCAGCAAAACACCCTGCCCCGCCCGCCAGCCACTGGCCAGACAAGCCGTGAGCAAATACCCGCCCGTAGGGGCCTCCCAGTCGAGCATTTCTCCAGCGCAGTAGACACCAGGACGGGCCAAAAGCATCAAATCCGGGGTCAAATCCTCCATAACAACACCACCGGCCGTGCTGATCGCCTCGGCGACAGGTCTTGGGCTTTTCAGCGGAACAGCCAGATTTTTCAGCTCAAGCGCCAAGGCCTCAGGATTGGCCAAAACCTCCGGGGCGCACAACTCATGCAGCAGCCCCATTTTGACCCCTTCAATGCCCAAACGGCTCTTAAGATGACTGGAAAGACTGCGACTGCCCCGGGACCAACGCACCTCTTTCAAGACCTGCACGGCTGATTTTCCAGGCAGCAAGTCCAGCATCAACTGCGCACGGCCTTGCGCCAAATCATCACGCAGCAAGGCCGATGCGGCATAAATCAGACTGCCCTCCACACCGGTTTCTGTGAATACAAACTCACCTTGTCGCTCAAAACGCGCAGCACCCGCCTGCCCCCCCGTATCCGCCACACGCAGCACCACAGATTTGAGTGGATGCCCGGCATAACGCGTGCGAAAGTATTCGGTCCAGCCTTGTCCGTCACGCCCCAGCACATCAAAGCCACAATTGGCAGGACGCAGCGGTGCCACCGCCACACCTTGCTGCACCAGGGTGTGCAACCAGCCCCCGTCCGAGCCCAAGCGTGGCCAACTGGCACCGCCCATGGCCAACACCGTGGCTCGTGCGCGCACAAGGCAAGCACCGCCTTCAGCACCCGTTCGCTCAAACACCAGATGCTCCCCCTCCCAGCCTTGCCAGCGGTGACGCATGTGGAACTGCACCGGCACACCCGACGCCGGATGACGCAAGCGGTGCAGCCAGGCGCGAAGCAGGGGGGCTGCCTTCATTTCCTGAGGGAAGACGCGGCCTGAGCTGCCGACAAAGGTCTCAACGCCCAAGCCCTGAGCCCAATCGCGCACACCTTGAGCATCCATGTGCTCAAGCCATTGGCCGACCTCAGTCTGGCGCGCACCGTATCGCGAGACAAAAGCCTGCGGCGCTTCTGAATGGGTGAGATTCAAACCACCCTTGCCTGCGAGCAAGAATTTACGCCCCACCGAGGGCATGGCGTCAAACAGATGCACCGACACGCCAGCTTGCGACAGCACTTCAGCCGCCATCAAGCCTGCAGGCCCGCCACCGACGATAGCCACATCCACATCAAGCACAGCAGAATCAGGATGAGCAGGGGAGGCAGCAGAGAAAATCATGAATTTGTATATTGGCAATGCGAACGCGACAGGCCGCAGAGGCGGGATTCTGTCAAAATAGCCGCAACTTTAGCTGCATCTTCAATATTCACAAGGAAAAGTCCATGGCCAGCGACCTGATCAAACACATTACCGACGCCACCTTCGAAGCCGACGTGCTCCAGTCGAGCCAACCGGTGGTGGTCGACTTTTGGGCCGAATGGTGCGGCCCCTGCAAAATGATCGCGCCAATCCTGGACGAAGTTGCAGGCACTTATGACGGCAAACTGCAAGTGGCCAAAATGAATGTCGATGAAAACCGCGACATTCCCGCCAAATTCGGCATCCGTGGCATTCCCACCCTGATGGTGTTCAAAAATGGCCAACTGGCCGCCACCAAAGTGGGCGCCATGAGCAAGTCACAGCTGACGGATTTCATTGATCAGCAATTGGCCTGATCAAAGCTGCCCAATTGACTGGGCAGCAAATCAAAAAACCGGACCTTTGAGTCCGGTTTTTCTTTTCAGCCCAAGCTTTCAACTTCAAGGCAAGAGTCCATGGTGTCAAGCTGGGTCGAATCGACTTGGCGTCATTCTCCCGATTGATCTTCCCGTTCTTAATTCCAGGACAGCCTCATGAAGTTCAGTCCCTGTGAAGATTGACTCCATTCAATTGGATACGCTGGGCAGCGGCCCCTCAACCGAGAACAGGCTCCAGCGCTCATTCACCCACAGTGATCACCACTCAGGACTGAGATTTAGGTGATCCTTGGTACAGCCAGAGCAAGACCAGAAAATACACAGCAAAGAAGCCCGTTTGGAACCAATACATCAGCGTACCTTGACCCTGCAGGACCGACTGCAAGTCCGATGACACATTGACTGCGGCCAAACCCAAAACCGTCACGCCCAATGCAAACAAAGCCATCGGCACCACCTGCACATGTCGAATTGCCGCATAAAACAAACTGGCATAAGCCAGCACTGCAAAAGAAATGATCTTGTCCTGGTAAGCGTAAAAGGGGGTGTCGTAGTAAACAAATAACAGCGGGTATTTCAGCCCCATGAAGTGGGCAGCCGCCATCAAGCAAAAATAAACGACACCCACACCCAGCATATAGCGAAGCCATTGAGCTTTCATGAAAATCTCTCCAGTTGACCCTGAGCCTGTACACCCCATGTGGACAGGTCATCCGGTACAGCGTTCAAGTGTCGGAGGAACGCATTCGAGCAAACAGCCGTACATAAGACAAAATTCAGCAAAATCAAGACAATCTCTGCCCGTGAACCCCAGACCTCTTCCTTTGAACATTTGTGTGCTCGCGTTTGATGGCATCAGTCCATTTCACCTGTCTGTGCCCAGCGTCGTGTTTGGCGATGTTCACCAAACCCCCTCGCCTTTTGATCTGCACTTTTGCGCCATCGATGGCCCGGTCATTCGCAGCACTGTGGGTTTCACGATCCAGACCTCTGACGACTGGCAAGCACTGGAACAGGCCGATGTGATCATCATCCCGAGTTGGCCAGACCACTTGCCGCCGGCACCCACGCGACTCATCCAGGCTTTGCAAACTGCACACCTGCGCAAGGTCACGCTCATGGGCCTGTGCCTGGGTGCATTTGTCTTGGCGCAAGCCAAGTTGCTTGACGGACGGGAGGCCACTACACACTGGACGGCAGCCCAAGAACTCAGCGCCCAATATCCGCAAGTGCGTGTCAATGCCTCGGCACTTTATGTGGATGAAGGCAACATCATCACCTCAGCGGGTACCGCTGCTGCCATCGACTGCTGCCTGCATTTCGTGCGCAAGACACTTGGCGCGGAGTTGACCAACCTCATTTCCCGCAGGCTGGTCATGGCACCCCATCGCCAAGGCGGACAAGCTCAGTTCATCGAGGCCCCCATCGCCGCGCGCCCCCGTGACCAAGCCTTTGCCAATTTGCTCGACGACATGCGAAAGACACTGGACCACAAACACACTGTGCTGACCATGGCCCAACGCATGAACACGACCGAGCGCTCTGTCTCACGTCTTTTTTCAAAGCAGACCGGCACATCGCCTGCGCAATGGCTTCTGAACGAACGCTTGAACCATGCCCAACGCCTGCTGGAGACCACCTCCTGCTCCATGGAAAACATCGCCTTGGCTGCAGGCTTTGCCAGTGCATCGGCCATGCGCCCGCATTTCAGAACCAGATTCGGCTTGTCCCCAACGGAATGGCGCAAGAACTTCACCTACTGAGTGAGAACCACCACGCATTCGCTCGCGCTGGATAGATCAATTTTGCGCAAATTCGGTGCCGGGTTAACCTGCAATGACGGGTTCGAATCTGCCGTGCAGAATCAAACGCTGACCTCCTTTTGAGTCCCCCTCGCTTTGTCATCCTTCCATCAAGCCACCACACCCGATTCGCCCTGGGTCCAGGTGCTGGACACCCAGGACATGGACAAGCACGCCCTGGCCCAACAGGCCTGGGCGCTGCAGTACGAACAACTCTCGCCCGGCCAGTTCAAGGGGCGCATCCACCAGGTGCAACTGCCAGAAGTGACCCTGCTGCGCGAAGACACCAGCATCGCGCTGCGCGAGCGCGGGCGACTCGACGAGAGCGTGTACGGCTTTGCCATGGCGCTGCAGGACTCGGCCGATCTGTTTTTCAACGGCCAGCGGGTGCCGGCCCACGCCATCATGTGTGGCAAGGGCGACGAGGTCGACCTGACCACCCCGCCGCACTTCACCCTGATTGCGGTGGTCGTCAACCGCAGCCTGCTCAACCCGCTTTGGGAGCGCATGTACCAAAAGCCTCTGGCGCACTGGCTTGAAAAGCAGCTGGTGCTGCAAACCACCGCCATCAAGGCGCAGAACCTGCGCGACCTGCAACTCACTGTTCTCGACCAGGCCAGCGCCCTGGCGCACCGCCAACACGACCCTCAGGCCCTGCGCCAACTGCGCGATGAGATCCTGATGGAATGGCTCGAAGCCCTGCCCGCTCAGGTTGACACTTCCGAGCTGCCCAGCCTGGAGCGGCGCAAAAAGCTGGTCGATAGCGCCTGCGAGTTGATGTTGGGCCATGCCGACGAGCCCCTGTCCATCCTGGAGGTGTGCAGCCGCTTGGGCACCAGCCGGCGCAAGCTCAACTATTGCTTTCAGGACGTTCTGGGCACCACACCCATCAAGTACCTGCGCTCGCTGCGCCTGAACAGCGTGCGCCGCGCCCTGCGCCAAGCCGCCCCGGGCGTGACCATCCAGGACATCGCCTCGCACTGGGGCTTTTGGCACCTGAGCCAGTTCGCGCAGGACTACCGTCACCTGTTTGGCGAACTGCCTTCGGACACGCTGCACAAGCGATGAGCACCGACCGCCAAACCCAGCTCACCGCCATCCTGACCATGGTCGCAGCCATGGCCTGCCTGTCAACGCAAGACACCCTGAGCAAAAAGCTGATGCTCAGCGTGGCGCCCGTCATCATCATCTGGACGCGCTACGCCCTGCAGACCGTGCTGGTCAGCGCCACGATCTGGCGCAGGCATTCGCCCGAACTGTGGCGCACACGGCAGTGGCGGCTGCAACTGCTGCGCGGCGCGCTGGTCGTGGGCGGCAGCGTGTTTGGCTATGGCGCTTTGCAGCGCATGCCCGTGGCCGAGTTCACCTCCATTTATTGTCTGGTACCGCTGGCCGTGACTTTTGTAGCCCGATTTGTGATGAAGGAAAGCGTGTCCTGGCTGGGCTGGCTGTGCGTGGCAGGCGGCATGGCAGGTGCCTTGTTGGTGGTGCGCCCGGGCGGTGATGTGGACCCCATGGGCGCCAGTCTGGCGTTGATGGGGGTGGTCTGCTACACCGGCTTTCAGACCCTCACGGGCTACCTGGCGCGGCAGGACTCACCACTCACCATTCAGCTGTGCACCAGCGTGCTGGGCTTTGCGCTCATGTCGGCCGCAGTGCCTTTTTTCTGGCCGGACCAGATGTCCTGGCCAGACTTGGCCCTGCTGGGCTTGGTGGCGCTGGCGGGCTCTTACGGCCAGTATTTCACGGTGCTGGCGTTTTCCAAAGCGCCCGCCTCGGTCTTGTCGCCCTACCTGTACACAGCCATCGGTTTTTCTGCGCTGGGCGGCTGGTGGATGTTTGACCACCTGCCGGATGCTCTGGCCCTGTGCGGCATGGGCATGATCGCGGGCTTTGGCCTGGCGGCTGGCTGGCTGAACCAACGCAAGGCCATACCATGAGCACACCGCTTTTCAGCCCCAGCTATCGCGAGGCCCGTGCGCGTTTTGCAATGGCTGCCGACGCCCGTGGGGCGCAGCTGCACCGTTATGCATGGCCTTTGATGGGCGCAGAGGGTGAAGAACTCACCATGGACGTGGCCGTCCACGGCCCGGCCGATGCCGCCCAGGTGCTGATGACCACCAGCGCGGTGCACGGCATCGAAGGCTTTTGCGGCTCGGCCATCCAGACCGGTTTGCTGCGCAGCCTCTCGCTGCCGCCCGGTGTGGCCGTGGTGCATGTGCATGCGGTCAACCCGCATGGCTTCTCGCATGCGCGGCGCGTCAACGAAGACAACGTCGACCTCAACCGCAACTTCATCGACTTTGCCCAGCCCTTGCCAGTCAACGCCGACTACGCCCAGGTTCACGACCTGCTGCTGCCAACCCACTGGCCGCCCAGCCCAGAGGCCAGCGCATCTTTGCAAGCCCAGGCCGAAGCTTGGGGAGAGCGCCGCATGCAGCGGGCCATCACCAGCGGGCAGTACCAGTTTCCCCAAGGCGTCTGGTTCGGAGGCCTGGCCCCCACTTGGAGTCACCGCACATTCCGGCAGGTGCTGCGAACCCATTTGGGTCAGGCCCGCCAGATCGCCTGGATCGACCTGCACACGGGCTTGGGGCCACACGGCCACGGCGAGCGCATTTTTGCCTGCACCGACAACGGCGAAACACTTGAACGCGCCCGCCAATGGTGGGGGCCAGACATCACATCGGTTGACACAGGCACCTCCCAAAGCGTGCCCCTGTCCGGGCCCATCCAAATGGCGATTTACGAAGAGTGCCCACAGGCTCAATACACCGGCATTTGCCTGGAGTTTGGCACCTTGCCACTGGCGCAAATGATCCAGGCCATGCGGGCTGACCACTGGCTGGCCCTGCACCCCGAGGCCCCGCCCGAGCAGCACCGCGCCATCCGAGCCGACATGTTGTTGGCCTTCAACCCGCCCTCGCCTGCGTGGCAAGAACAGGTCTGGCAGCAGGGCCTGCAAGCGGCCCGACAGGCGGTACAGGGCTTGACCACCCCGCGCTGAACCGCATTTCTCGGGAAAACCCAGCCCAGAGATTGCAATTTTTCGATAACGTCAAACCCGTATCTTGTTCAGACTGTGGTCCTGACCCGGGGCGGCAACCGCTCCACCTTCAACTGGACGAACAAGGACGAACCCATGATTTCACGCCGTACGATTTCCAGCCTGCTCGCGGGCCTGCTGAGCAGCCTGGTGGTGCTCAGCGCCTCAGCGCAGGGCTTTCCCAACAAGATGGTCACCGTGATGGTACCCTACCCTGCAGGTGGCCCTTCGGATGCGGTGGCCCGCCTGGTGCAGGTCGAGTACGAAAAAAGCCTGGGCCAGAAAATGATGGTCGAAAACCTGGGCGGCGTGAGCGGCGCTTTGGGCATCCAGAAGGTGTTGGCGGCTCCGGCCGATGGCTACTATCAGTTGCTCGGCACCCCGATGGAGCTGGTGATGGCACCGCTGGCCCTGTCGGCCGTCAAGTTCAAACCCGAAGAAGTGCGCCTGGCCAGCTTGTTGGGCCGCACTTCGATCGGCTTGGCCGTACGCAAGGACCTGCCCGTCAACAACCTGACCGAATTCCTGGCCTGGGCCAAAGGCAAAAAGGTCAGTTACGCGAGCATCGGTCAGGGCTCGCTGTACCACATCATGGGCGAGCGCTTCAAGACGCTGACGGGCCTGGACCTGCTGCACGTGCCCTACAAAGCGGCCGTGCAGATCTACACCGATCTGGGCGGTAACAACGTGGACATGGCCTTCGTGCCGGTCGCAGGTCCCATCATCGGCATGGTCAAGGACAACCGCTTCAAGATCATCGGCATCACCTCCACCGCGCCCCACCCACAACTGCCTGAAGCCGCCCCGATCAGCGCTCAACGCGGCATGTCCGACTTCATTTTTGACATCTGGATCGGTCTGCAGGTGTCCAAAAACACACCCGACGCCGTGGTTCAGAAGCTCAACCAGGCCATGAACGAGGCCATCAAGTCCGAGGCCTTCGTCAAAGGCATGACCACCACCGGCAGCCAAGTGCCTGCAGGCATGAGCGTGGCCGATCTGGACAAGTTCTACACCCAGGAAGTCAGCCGCTACCGCGCACTGTTCAAGGCCGCCAACGTCGAGCCACAGTGAAGCCCTGAGGGCGCAGCGCACAAGCGCTGACGCTCGCGCCACCCGGGACATGCTCACCCCTCGTGACATGCCCGGGTTTTTTCATTCCAGCCCCTCTTGCCCCGCATGACCGACTTCACTTACAACACCGCCACCGAAATGATGGCCCGCCTGCACGCAGGCGAAGTCACCAGCACCCAACTGCTGGAGCAGCACATCGCCCGCGTGGCGCAGCACGATGGCCCGATCAACGCGGTGGTGGTGCGCAGCTTTGAAGCCGCCCGCGAACGCGCTGCCCAAGCCGACGCGGCGCGTGCCCGTGGCGAGGACTGGGGGCTGCTGCACGGACTGCCCATGACGGTGAAAGAGTCGTTTGATTTGCCGGGCACGCCCACCTGCTGGGGCTTTCCTCAGTACAAGGACAACATCGCACAACAACCGGCCGTGGCCGTGCAGCGCCTGCTGGACGCCGGGGCTGTGGTGTTTGGCAAGACCAATGTGCCGGTGGCTTTGGGCGACTGGCAGTCGTTCAACCCGGTCTATGGCACGACCCATAACCCCTGGGACCTGAGCCGCTCGCCTGGCGGATCGTCGGGCGGGGCCAGCGCGGCGCTGGCCGCAGGCATGACCCCGCTGGAGGTGGGCAGCGACATTGGTGCCTCCATCCGCAACCCTGCGCATTACTGCGGCGTGTATGGGCACAAGCCCACCTGGGGCGTGGTGCCCATGCAAGGCCATCAACTGCCGGGCGTGCGCTCCATTGACAGCCTGGACATTGCCGTGGCCGGGCCACTGGCGCGCAGCGCGCAAGACCTGCAGCTGGCCATGCAGGTACTGACCACGCCGCTGCAGCAGTTTGGCACGCTGGGCTGGACGCCCGCGCAGTGGCGTCGCAACGACAAGCCGCTGCGGCAGTGCCGAGTGGCCATCGTCTACGACGACCTCGAGGCGCGGGTAGACCAGAGCATCCAGGACCGGCTGCACGCGCTCGCCGATTTTTTGCGCGCCCGGGGCGTGACCGTCTTGGACGACCACCGCCCGGTGGACAGCGCACAGTCGCACCGCGTGTATTCGTACCTGCTTCGTGCGGCCACGGGCGCGTGGCTCGACGACGCGACCTTTGCCCGCTTTCAGGCCCTGGGCCAGCAAGCCGACCCGGCGCTCGACACCATGCGCGAACGCGTCTGGCGCGGCAGCACGCTCACGCACCGCGACTGGGTCGAGTTTGACCAGCAACGCGCCGTGCTGCGGGCGCAGTGGCAAAGCTACTTCGAGTCGGTGGACCTGCTCATCACCCCGGTGGCCACATCGCCCGCCTTTTTGCACAACCAGCAAGGCGAGCGCTGGGAGCGCCTGCTGCAGGTCAACGGCCAGGACCAGCCACACACCGACAGCCTGTTCTGGGCGGGTTACCCCGGCGTGGTGGGCTTGCCCGCCACCGCCATCCCGATCGGTCAAAGCCCTGGCGGCTTACCCGTCGGCGCACAAATCATCGGCAACAGTTTTGCCGATCCGCTGTGCCTGAACATGGCCCGCTGGCTTGAAACCGAATGGTGCGGCTTTGTGCCGCCACCACACCTGGCTTGAACCTCAGAAATCCCCCTGCACATGTCCGACCTCACTGAAATCACCGACTTCAACGCCAGCGAACTGTCCGAGCGCATCCACCAGCGGCAAGTGTCCTGCACCGAAGTGATGCAGGCTTACCTCAAACGCATCGAGCGGCTGAACCCGCGCTTCAACGCCATCGTCAATCTGGCATCGACCGATTCGCTGCTGGCACAGGCGCGCCAGTGCGATGCCGAGCTGGCCAAAGGTCAGTCGCGCGGCTGGCTACACGGCATCCCGCAGGCCATCAAGGACACCGGGCACGCCATGGGCTTTCCGACCACCTTTGGCAGCACCGTGTTGCAAGCAGCCCTGCCCACCAAAGACAGCATCATGACCGAGCGCATGAAGGCGGCCGGGGCCATCGTGATTGGCAAAACCAACATGCCCGAGCTGGGCCTGGGCTCGCACACCTTCAACACCTTGTTTGGGGCGACACCCAACGCCTGGGACACGGCGGTGAGCGCGGGCGGCAGCAGCGGCGGCGCGGCCGTTGCGCTGGCTCAGCGTCTTCTGCCCGTGGCCGACGGCTCGGATTTCATGGGCAGCCTGCGCAACCCAGCGGGCTGGAACCACATCTTCGGTATGCGCCCCTCGCAAGGCCGCGTGCCCTTTGGCCCCGGGGTCGATGTGTGGGTGGACCAGCTGGGCACCGAAGGCCCCATGGCCCGCAGCGTTCGCGACCTCGCCCGCCTGCTGTCCACGCAGTCAGGGCATGACGCCCGCCAGCCTTTGTCGATCAATGGCAGCGTCGATGCGTCAGGCTTGACGTACACAACCGATGCGCTGCGCGGTTTGCCTGGCCTGCCAGGCCTGAGGATAGGCTGGCTGGGCGACCTGAACGGCCACCTGGCCATGGAGGACGGCATTCTGGACGTGTGCCAAGACGCGCTGCAGCACATGGCGGGCCAGGGCGCCCATGTGGACGCCATCGGTCTGGCCTTTGACGCCCAAGCCCTGTGGGACTGCTGGCTGGTCTGGCGCCGTGCGCTGGTCGGCCCCAAGGTGGCGGCCTTGCTGCAAATTCCGGGAGCCCAAGACCAACTCAAACCCGAGGCCCTGTGGGAGCACGAGAACTCGGTCAAGCTTTCCTACATGGACTTCATGCAGGCCAGCCAGACGCGCAGCGCGTTCTATCAGCACCTGCTCGGCCTGTTCGGCCAATACGACGTGCTGGCCCTGCCCGTGGCGCAGACCTGGCCGTTTGCACTGCAAGAGCGCTGGCCACAACACATCGGCGCACGCGCCATGGACACCTACCACCGCTGGATGGAGTGCACGATCTATGCCACCCTGGCAGGCCTGCCCGCCATCAGTCTGCCCGCAGGCTTTCACCCGACACACGGCTGGCCCATGGGCGTGCAGCTGATCGGCAAACCGCAAGGCGATCTGGCTTTGCTGCAAGTGGCTGCGGCCTACGAAGCGGTGCGTGGCGACTGGCTGCAAAAGCGGCCCGCTTGAGCCTCTGTCATCTCAGGCTGCCGCCAGCCGACCCGGGCGGCTTGTGACCCCCCGTGCACCGTAGCGACCTATGTCGAGCCCTTCGGTGCGGATGGCCGGCTGGCGACCTGAGATCACATCGGCCAGCAGCTGTGCACTGCCGCAGGCCATGGTCCAGCCCAGTGTGCCGTGACCCGTGTTGAGGTACAGACCGTTGAGCGGCGTTGCCCCCACCAGTGGCGTGCCGTCAGGCGTCATGGGGCGCAAGCCGGTCCAGAACTGAGCCTGAGTCAGGTCACCACCCGGAAAGAGTTCACGCGTCACTTTTTCGAGCGTGGCGCGGCGACGCGGGTTCAGGCGCAGATCAAACCCGGCCAGCTCGGCCATCCCCCCCACACGCAGGCGATCGCCAAGACGCGTCAGCGCGATCTTGTAGGTCTCGTCCAGCACAGTGGACTGCGGTGCCAAGGAGGCATCACGCAGCGGCATGGTGAGCGAATAGCCCTTGACCGGGTACACCGGAATGTCCAGGCCCAACGGCAGCAGCAAGTCCCGCGAATAGCTGCCTGCGGCCAGCACCACCGCGTCCGCTTGCAGCAACTCGCCCTCACCGCCCGCCGAACTGACCACGCTCACCCCCGTGACGCGTTGGCCGTCCCCCTGCAGCGCTTGCACCGTACAGCCGCTGCGCAGTGTCATGCCCTGGGCGCAGGCGAGTTCTGCCAACCGGCGGGTGAACACATGGCAATCGCCTGTTTCATCGTTGGGCAAGCGCAGGCCACCCGAGATCGGCGCGCTGGCAACTGCCAGTGCTGGTTCCGCGCCCACCACCCCGGCGGCATCCAGCAGCTCGAACGGCACGCCACATTCTTGCAGCACGGCCACATCGCGGGCCGCAGCGTCCAGCTGGGCCTGGCTGCGAAACAGCTGCAAGGTGCCCTGGCTGCGGGCGTCGTAGTCAATGCCGGTTTCGGCACGCCAGGCCCGCAAGCAGTCCCGGCTGTACTCGGACAGGCGCATCATGCGCTCCTTGTTGACGGCATAGCGGTCGGCTGAGCAATTGGCCAGCATGGCCGCCATCCAGCGCCATTGGAACAAGCTACCATCGGCTCGGATGGCCAACGGTGCATGGGTCTGAAACAGCCATTTCAGCGCTTTGAGCGGGATGCCCGGTGCGGCCCAGGGCGTGGAATAGCCCGGCGACACCTGCCCCGCATTGGCAAAGCTGGTCTCCATCGCCACCCCGTTTTGGCGGTCCACCAGCGTGACTTCGGCCCCCTGGCGCAACAAAGCCCACGCCGTACTCACCCCGATCACGCCACCACCCAACACCATAACTTTCATGTCAGCCTCGCTATTGACTTGAGATCAGGTGATGTTATGGATTCATGACAGAATATTTTCCTGAATTCATGTCTAATGTCCACAATTTCTTCTGATTGAAAGGCCTCATTGCAGGCCTTCACAGCACAATGTCCGAACCTGACCGCATCGACCTCAAAATTCTGGATTTACTGCAACGCAACGGCCGCATGTCAGTCACCGAGGTGGGTGAACAGGTGGGCCTGTCCACCTCGCCCTGTTCGGAGCGCATCAAGCGGCTCGAACGGCAAGGCCTGATCACCGGTTACCACGCCCGTGTGGACGCGGTTCAGCTGGGCAAGCCGCTGCTGGTGTTCATTGAGATCACGCTGTCACAAAAATCGCCGCAGGTCTTCGAGACCGTGCGGCGCGAGGTGGGCCTGATGCCCGACGTGCTCGAATGCCACCTGGTCTCGGGCAGCTTCGATTACCTGGTCAAGGCCCGTTTGCGCGCCATGAATGACTACCGGGAGCTGCTGGGTGCCATCTTGGACAAGATCCCGGTGCCCGCACAGTCCAACAGCTATGTGGTCATGGAAGAAATCAAGGAAAGCACGGTCCTGCCACTGGACCGCTGAGCTCAAGCAAAGACTCGGTTTCAATCGGCACGGCAAGCCCTCTACAGAAGTGCGCTGCGCTCAATCGCTCAATTCGAGCACGGTGGTGTGGCCCTGGGCCATGGGCCAGGTCAAACCCACGATTTTTTCGCCGTGGAAGCTGGCGCCCACGCTGCGCTGCGTGCTGTCGTTCAAGCGCAAGCGACTTGATGCGACCCCTGCTCCAGGCGGCACGCCGGGCAAGCTGCTTTGCCCATCCAGGCTCATGGTGTCGCGCCCCGGATCGAAATACCCACGGGGCCGCGTGAAGCTGAGCACCGCCTGCGCTGCCCGGTCGGCGTCATTCGCACGCTCTGGCCGCATGTTCAGCCATTGGCTCGATCTGGGCAATGGGCTGCGGTAAATGTGCGTGGTGGCGTAACCGGCCGCCTGGATCACGAACTCATACGCCGTGTCGCCACGCCCCCGAAAAGGCCCCCACTGCCCATCATCTCCCGTGGTTTGGGCGTGGACCGCTGGCCCCTGGCGCTGGCCGGTGGCCGCGTCGGTGGCAAAAATCTCCATACGAGCGCCGCGCAAAGGCAGGTTGTTGACGAAGTTGCCGCTGCCCGCGTCCATCGGGTCCAGGCCCAGGCCCACCAATTTGCCGTTCAGCACCACCTCGGTCTGCCGAACCAAACGCGAGCTTGGCGCTTGACCTGTGATGAATCGGTAAGTGGCTTCAAAGGCGGCTTGGGAGTAAGACGTTTCCCGGTGGTCAATTTTGGGAATGACCACGTTGGTGGCCCCTTTGAGCTCGGGGCCATCAAAACCCACCATGGTGGGCTTGCCTTTCATGCCCAGCCACAAACCATCGGGCTGGGCAAATTTGTCGTTGTTGTCCGAACGGATGGTCATCCAGCGTGTGGGGCCACAGACCTCATCGCCTTGGGCATTTTTGGGGGCATTGAGTTGCTTGAGGAACGGACCTGTGCCTGAAAATTCGTTGGCCTCATTCAGGCCAGGAATGGCCTGCACGCCGTGGTTGGGCGTGCCGCCCAGCACGGCGTGACTGACCACGGCGGCACCGCCACCGTTGCAAATGAAGTTGCGAATCGCATTGCCGCCACGCGAGTTGCCCACCAAAACCACTTGGCTTGCCCCGGTTCGGCGCAAGACGGCCTGAACTTCATCCCGCAAAAAGGCCATGTGTTCCTGGGTGGACGATCGCCCGGCTTGCGCTTTGTTGTCAGCATCCCGCGCCAGAGGGTATGGCACATCAATCGCGTGCAAATGGTCTGTCGGCCAGCCGTTGGAATCGAAACGCCAGACAGTGGTCTGCCACAGGGCTGCAGAGTCGCCATTGCCGTGCACAAACACGATCGGTGTTCGCTTTGCCTGTGTGCTGGGCGCAAGCCCTGCGCAAGCACTCAGGAGGAGCAAGGCGGCTGAGACAAGTCCCAATGAGCGACGCTGAAGGTTCATGGCATTCCAATCGTGTGCTTGGCAAAGCACACATCGTCGTGCAAGCCCGGCCGAAAGCCTGACTCCTGCGCGTCAGTGAGGCTTGTTCGTTGCCCGGCCGAACCAGACCCACATGGCCGCGCCCAAGACGATCATGGGCACGCACAGCCACTGCCCCATGCTCATGCCCAGGCTCAAAAGCCCCAGATGCGCATCGGGCTCGCGGAAGTACTCGGCCACAAAGCGGAACACGCCATAGCCGAACAAAAAGGCTGCGGACACCTGACCTTGCGCCCGGGGCTTGCGGGCGTAAAGCCACAGCAGCACGAACAGCAAAATGCCTTCAAGCAGAAATTGATAAATTTGCGAAGGGTGGCGCGGCAGATCGCCCGCCCCACGAAACAGCATGGCCCAAGGCAAGGAAGGGTCGGCCACACGCCCCCAGAGTTCACCATTGATGAAGTTGCCGACCCGGCCTGCGGCCAGCCCGGTGGGCACGCAAGGCGCCACAAAGTCCATGACTTGCAAAAATGGCCGCTTGCGTGTCCAGGCGAACCAGACCATGGATGCGATCACGCCCAGCATGCCCCCGTGAAAGCTCATGCCCCCTTGCCAGATGGCAAAGACCTCCAGCGGGTGCGCTGCGTAGTAGCCGGGTTTGTAAAACAGGCAGTAGCCGATGCGCCCACCCAGCACCACCCCCAGCACACCGAGGAACAGGATGTCTTCGATGTCCCGCCGCGTCCACTCGGGCAGCCGGGCAAAGGGCATGTGTTGGAGACGTTGGGTGCCCAGCCAGTAAAAAAGGGCAAACGCGGCCAGATAGGTCAAGCCGTACCAATGAATGGCCAAGGGGCCCAGTTGCAAGGCGACGGGGTCAATTTGAGGATGGATCAGCATGCCCGGATTGTGCACTGGCTAGGGCTCCTCTTGGACACAAAGGCCCGTCAAGCGCCCGTTAGAATGCTGCGACCTTCTTTTGGCTTCTACAGAGACACCACCATGAGCGACAAAATCATCCCGATCACCCCCATCAACAGCCGCAGCGCCAACATCACCCAGGGCAAATCCCGTGCCCCGAACCGCTCGATGTACTACGCCATGGGTTACGAAGAGGGCGATTTCGTCAAACCCATGGTGGGTGTGGCCAACGGCCACAGCACCATCACCCCGTGCAACAGCGGCCTGCAAAAACTGGCCGACGCGGCCATCCAAGGCATTGAAGAAGCCGGTGGCAACGCCCAGGTGTTTGGCACCCCCACCATTTCGGACGGCATGGCCATGGGCACCGAGGGCATGAAGTACTCGCTCGTGTCGCGCGAGGTGATCGCCGATTGCGTGGAAACCTGCGTGCAAGGCCAGTGGATGGACGGCGTGCTGGTGGTCGGCGGCTGCGACAAGAACATGCCCGGCGGCCTGATGGGCATGCTGCGCGCCAACGTGCCCGCCATTTATGTGTACGGCGGCACCATTTTGCCGGGCCGCTACCAAGGCAAAGACCTGAACATCGTGAGCGTTTTTGAAGCCGTGGGCGAAAACGCTGCGGGCAAGTTGAGCGACTTTGACCTGAAAGAAATCGAAAAACGCGCCATTCCCGGAACGGGTTCTTGCGGCGGCATGTACACCGCCAACACCATGTCCTCGGCTTTCGAGGCGCTGGGCATCTCTTTGCCCTACTCCTCCACCATGGCCAACGTGCACGACGAAAAAGTCGAGTCGGCCAAGGAGTCGGCCCGCGTTCTGGTGGAAGCCATCCGCAAAGACATCAAGCCGCGTGACATCGTGACCCGCAAGGCTATTGAAAACGCCGTGGCCGTGATCATGGCCACCGGGGGCTCCACCAATGCGGTCCTCCACTTCTTGGCCATCGCGCATTGCGCAGGCGTGGAGTGGACCATCGACGACTTCGAACGCATCCGCCAGCGCACCCCTGTGCTGTGCGACCTCAAGCCCAGCGGCAAGGCCTTGGCCGTTGACTTGCACAAGGCAGGCGGTATTCCTCAGGTCATGAAAATTTTGCTCAACGCGGGCTTGTTGCATGGCGACTGCATCACCATCACCGGCCAGACCATTGCCGAAGTGCTCAAAGATGTGCCGGACGCGCCACCCGAGCAAAGCGTGATCCACACCATCGAGAACGCCATGTACAAACAAGGCCACTTGGCCATCTTGAAGGGCAATTTGTCGCCCGAAGGTGCTGTGGCCAAGATCACCGGCCTGAAAAACCCGGTCATCACCGGCCCGGCCCGTGTGTTCGACGACGAGCAATCGGCCCTCGAAGCCATTTTGGCGGGCAAGATCAAAGCAGGCGATGTGATGGTTTTGCGCTACCTCGGCCCCAAAGGCGGCCCCGGCATGCCCGAAATGCTGGCCCCCACGGGCGCGCTGATCGGTGCCGGTCTGGGTGAAAGCGTGGGCCTGATCACCGATGGCCGTTTCTCCGGCGGCACCTGGGGCATGGTGGTGGGCCACGTCGCCCCAGAAGCCGCAGCAGGCGGCACCATCGCCTTTGTGAACGAGGGCGACAGCATCACCATCGACGCGCACAAGCTGATTCTGGAGCTGAACGTGCCTGAGGCCGAAATTGCCAAGCGCCGTGAAGGCTGGAAAGCCCCCGAGCCCCGCTACACCCGTGGCGTGCAGGCCAAGTTTGCCTTCAACGCATCGAGCGCCAGCAAAGGCGCTGTGCTCGACCTGTATTGATGCGTTCTTGACGCCCACAAAAAAGCCGCTTGACAGCGGCTTTTTTGTGGGTCAATGGCGCAAGGTAAAACCATCAGGACAGCACAAGACTGCCCAAACAGACCCTCACAGACCGATGGCGGCAATACCGGCTTTGGCGATCTGGGCGTCTTCGTTCGACTTGACACCACTCACGCCAACAGCCCCCAGGCAGGCACCGTCCTTCATGATCGGCACGCCACCTTCGAGCATCCCTTCCACAGCGGGCGCCGACAAGAAAGAGTAACGGCCGCCGTTGATGACGTCTTCATACACCTTGGTCTCGCGCTGACCCAAAGCTGCCGTGTGAGCCTTGGCCGGGGCAATGTGCGACGAAATAGGAGGCGCACCATTGAGGCGCTGGAAATGCAGCAGATGGCCGCCAGCGTCGACAATGGCAATGCTGACGTTCCAGTTGTTTTTCTGGGCTTCGGCTTGAGCAGCTGCGGCAATGGCTTGCACGTCAGAGAGTTCGAGGACAGATTGTGTTTTCATGGTGTCAAAGAGATGCAAAAAATAAAAGGGCAAGCATACACGCCCATGCGAACCGGTATTTCACACTTGAAAGCAAAACTGATTCACCCGGATAACCCCATGTCCGTGCGGACATTGCCCCAGCTGCAAGGGCGACCCTACAATGTAATGGCCCTGAAATCAGGGTTTGAACAGGAGAGACTTATATGAGCGACCTTCGCACACTGAACACTACAGACTGGGGCCATGGCACCGATCTGGCGACACGCAACCGCGTGCTGCGCAACACCTATTGGCTGCTGGCCCTGAGCCTGCTGCCCACCGTTTTGGGCGCCTGGCTGGGCGTGACCACCGGCATCACCCGCTCACTGTCTGGCGGCGTTGGCCTGATCGTTTTCTTGGCCGGTGCCTTCGGCTTCATGTTTGCCATCGAGAAAACCAAAAACTCGGCTGCGGGCGTGCCCGTGCTGCTGGCCTTCACCTTCTTCATGGGCCTGATGCTCTCGCGCATGATCGCCATGGTGCTGGGCTTCAAGAACGGCTCAGACCTGATCATGACCGCCTTCGCGGGCACGGCAGGCGTTTTCTTTGTCATGGCCAGCCTGGCCAGCACCATCAAGCGTGACATTTCAGGCATGGGCAAATGGCTGTTTGTGGGGGCCTTGGCCATCATGATCGGCGGCATCATCAACGTGTTCATCGGCTCCACCGTGGGCATGATGGTGATCTCGGTCATGGCCATCGGTATCTTCAGCGCCTACATGCTGTATGACCTGAAACAGATCATCGACGGCGGCGAAACCAACTACATCAGCGCCACACTGGCCCTGTATCTGGACATCTTCAACGTGTTCCAGAGCCTGCTTGCCTTGCTGGGCATCATGGGCGGCGAACGCGACTGACCTGCATGCAAATTGGGTAATACCACCAAACAAAAAGGCTCCTTCGGGAGCCTTTTTTCATGTTGTGCGCTGCTACTCAGGCCAGCTCAAACACCGCCATGCTTTCCACATGCGCCGTGTGGGCGAACATGTTGATCACACCTGCAGCCACGCAGCGGTAACCGGCGCGGTGCACCAGCAAACCTGCATCACGGGCCAGGGTGGCAGGGTTGCAGCTCACGTAAACGATGCGTTGGGGCGGGGTCCAGTCCTGGCGCAACTCGTGGTTTTCATGCAGCTCGGCCAGGGCTTTGGCCAGGGCAAACGCCCCTTCACGCGGTGGATCGACCAGCCATTTGTCGGCCATGCCATCAGCCACCAGCATGGCCGGGGTCATCTCGAACAGGTTGCGGGCCACAAAAGTGGTGCGGGCCAGCGAGCCAAGCCCTGCGCGCAGGGCCTGGTTGTGCTTCAGATTCTGGCGCGAGCGGGCCACCAGGGCTTCAGCGCCTTCGATGCCCAGCACCTCGCCCGCCTGGGTGGCAATGGGCAGCGTGAAGTTGCCCAAGCCGCAGAACCAGTCGATCACGCGGTCGGTCTTTTGAGCGCCCAACAGGCGCAGGGCACGCGAGACCATCACGCGGTTGATGTAAGGATTGACCTGGGTAAAGTCAGTCGGCTTGAACGGCATGTGCACGCCAAAGTCGGGCAGGCTGTAGGCCAGCTGCGCACCGCCCTCGTCAAGCAGATGCACCGTGTCTGGCCCTTTGGGCTGCAGCCACCACTGCACGCCATGCTCGGCGGCAAAGGCGCGCAGCAGCTGTTTGTCGCTGTCTGACAGCGGCTCCAAGTGACGCAGCACCAGGGCGGTGACAGAGTCGCCGCAGGCCAACTCGATCTGGGGCAGTGTTTCGCGGGCCTCCATTTGGGCAATCAAGGCGCGCAAGGGCATGAGCATGGCGCTGACATGCGGCGGCAGGATCGGGCAGACTTTCATGTCGGCGATGTAGCGACTCTTGCGTTCGTGAAAGCCAATGAGCACTTCGCCTTTTTTGAGCACGTAGCGCACCGACATGCGGGCACGGTAACGGTAACCCCAAGTCGGCCCTTCGATGGGCCGGAGCATGGTTTCGGGTTTGACTTTGCCCAAGTGCCAGAGGTTGTCTTCCAGCACGCGCTGTTTGACGGCTACTTGGGCTGACGCTTCCAGGTGCTGCATCTTGCAACCCCCACAGGCGCCTTTGTGCAGGCCGAAGTTGGGGCAGCCGGGGCGCACGCGCTGGGACGATTCTTGGTGGATGTCGGTGACGACGCCCTGCTCCCAGTTGTTTTTCTTGCGGTGCACATTGACCGAGACGGTCTCAAAGGGCAAGGCGCCTTCGATGAACACCACTTTGCCGTCAGGGCGGCGGGCGATGCCTTGGGCATCCATGTCCAGGGCGCCCACGCGCAGCCAACCTTCGGGCAAATCGTCGCTGCTGGGGCTTTCGCTGGGGGGAATAGAAAGATCTTGTTGTTCGCTCATGCCCCGATTGTCTCAGGACACAAGGCCGATCTTTCGGGGCATCAGGCCCAGGCTTGCAGATATTCCTGCCAATGGGGCTCTTGCGCACTGGCCAAAGCGGCCACATTGTTTTTGACGAAATCGATTTCCTGCGCGTATTCGCCCTCGGTCAGGCCGCCGCGCATTTTCTGAAAACGGCAATACAGCAAGTAGGTGTTCATGACATCGGTTTCGCAATAGCGGCGAATGTCTTCGGTCTGCCCCGCCAGATACTGCGCATAGACTTGCGAGCCGTCCATGCCCAGCTTGCCCGGAAAGCCGCACAGCTTGGCCAGTGCATCCATGGGCGCGTTGTTTTTGGGGGTGTATTTGGCCAGCAAGTCCATCAGGTCCAGGTGGCGCATGTGGTAGCGCGAGATGTAGTTGTTCCACTTGTACTCGCGGTCATCGTCGCCCATGTCCCAATACTTGTCAGCCACCACACCGTGCTGCAGGCCCCGGTAGTGCAGCACGGGCAGGTCAAAACCGCTGCCATTCCAGCTCACCAGCTGGGGTGAATGCTTGTCGATGGCATTGAAAAACGTCTGGATGATGCGGCCTTCGCTGTGGCCGTCGCGGTCCACAAACGAGTGCACACGCAAGCCGTCGGCGTTGCGAAACACACAGCTGATCACGAGGGTGCGTTGCAGATAAAGCGGCATGAAGTCGCTTTGCCCCTTGGCGGCACGTTCCGCCTGCCATTGGGCATGAAGTTGGGCGTCGGTCAGTTCTGGCGCAGCACCGTTCAAACGCCGCCAACCGGCCATGTCGGGCACGGTCTCGATGTCAAAAACCAGGACGGGCCAGGGCATGCGCGCCTTGCGCCTCAGCGGGCGGGTAAGAATTTGGCGGGATCGACGGGTTTGCCTTGGCGGCGCACCTCAAAGTGCAGCTTCACACGGTCGGCGTCAGACTTACCCATTTCGGCAATTTTTTGGCCTTTGCGCACCTTCTGGTCTTCTTTGACCAGCAATTCCTGGTTGTGCGCGTAGGCCGTCAAAAAGGTGTTGTTGTGCTTGAGGATGATGAGGTTGCCATAACCGCGCAAACCTGCCCCGGCATACACCACCTGACCATCGGCAGAGGCCAGCACTGGGTCACCCGCCTTGCCTGCAATGTCAAGGCCTTTGTTTTTGGACTCATCAAAACCCGCCAGCAGCGAGCCGTTGGCTGGCCAAATGAAGCCCAGGCCTTCGTCGTTGATGGCGCTGCTTGGGGTGGCGGGCGACGGGACCACAGCGGCAGGCTTGGCAGCCGCTGTGGTTGCCGTGGATTCCCCCGATGGCGCAACGGGTCGCACCACCACGCCGGAGGTTTCAACGGCGGCCCCAGGTGGCACCACACGCAGCACCTGGCCCACTTCAATCACATCGGGGTTGCTCAGACTGTTCCAGCGCGCCAGATCACGCCAGGACTGACCGCTGTCCAGACCAATGCGCATCAGGGTGTCGCCGCGTTGCACCGTGTAATAACCGGGTTTGCCTGCATTCTCGGCCCCCGGCAAGGGCTTGGCGGCAAGGGGCGCTGCGGCGCCCGCTGGGGGGCGCCCTGCGCCCAGGCGGTCTTCTACAGGCGCCGGGATCCGGGAGGAAGACGAGCAAGCCGCAAGCACGGCGACAGCGCAAGCTGTCAAAACCACGGATCGGGCGCTATTGAAAGTCATCATGGGGAATCAATCGTTCAGGCAACGCCCGATTTTAGAGGGACAAAATGCACAGCTTCGAGCACTTGCCGCTCGAAACCTCGGGGGGTTTTATGGATCACCACCAGCGCCTGCTGGCCTGCGGTTGTGACAGTTGGGGCCACCAGCCGCCCCCCCATGGCCAGCTGATCCAGCCAGGCTTGGGGAATGTCATCCCCCCCTGCCGCAGAAATGATGCCTGCATAAGGCGCGCCTTGGGGATAAGCCAACATGCCATCGCCAAAAATCAAATGCACATTGTGCACACGCAAAG
The DNA here is from genome assembly GCF_001269385.1 of Limnohabitans sp. DM1. Classification (GTDB taxonomy): domain Bacteria; phylum Pseudomonadota; class Gammaproteobacteria; order Burkholderiales; family Burkholderiaceae_C; genus Limnohabitans_A. The sequence goes on from NZ_CXOO01000062.1 coordinate 61,898, forward strand.
GGCGCAGGTTATCACGGGCTTTTTCATGCAGACCACGCAAACGCTCAATGCTGTAGACCTCGGTCGCCACATGGCTGAGCACGGCGGCCTGGTAGCCGCAACCGGTGCCAATCTCCAGCACCCGGCCCAATTTTCCGCTTGTCCCCTGGCACAGCAGCTCAAGCATCCGGGCCACCACATTGGGTTTGGAGATGGTCTGCCCCAGGCCTATGGGCAAACTGGTGTCTTCATAGGCTTGGCCCACCAGTGCACTTTCCACAAATCGGTGGCGCTCCACCAGGCCCATGGCTTCCAGCACCCGCGCATCGCGCACGCCCTGCTGGGCCAGCAGTCGCACCATGCGTGCACGCACCGCTCCGGAGTCCAGCCCCAGACCGGTCGGCGCCAAGGGCATGCGTGGCACCGCCACAGCGCCCGACAGACCGAGTGCTGCGGGAGCCACAGACCCCGAACTGCGTCGCGATGGCGCGGGGTCAGTGGCAGCGAGTTTGACGGGAAAGCCCGGGCGCTGACTCATGTCAAGGCCCCAACGTTCAGACGCCCGAAAGCGTCAGACCACTGAACCAACTGCTCATGATGCGTCAAATCCACCTTGAGCGGCGTGACCACCACATGACCGTGGCTGGCCGCATGAAAATCCGTGCCCACGCTGTCGTCCATGGCCGCACCGGCGTTGCCAATCCAGTACATGGTCTGTCCACGCGGGTCGACTTGCGTGATGACAGGTTCAGCCGAATGGCGTCGGCCCAGGCGGCACAACTTGGCCGGTTGAATATGCGCCAAGGGCAAGTTGGGAATGTTCACATTCAACAACCAAGGCTTGGGATCCAGCATCGCGGCTGCCTTCATCTGCTGAACAATGGTTTTGACTGTTTCTGCGGCGGCGTCCACATGCGCCCATCCCTTTTCAATCTGGGAAACGGCCATGGAGGGGATGCCAAACAAATAGCCTTCCATGGCCGCGCCCACCGTGCCGGAGTACACGGTGTCATCGCCCATGTTGGCGCCGTTGTTGATGCCCGAGACCACCAGATCAGGGCGATAGCCCAGCAAGCCGGTCAGTGCGATGTGGACACAGTCAGCAGGCGTGCCGTTCACGTAGCGAAAACCGTTGTCTGCACGGTGCACATACAAAGGGGTGTGCAAAGTCAGCGCGTTGGACTTGGCGCTGTTGTTGTGCTCAGGGGCCACGACCTCCACGTCTGCGATGGTTTTGAGCGCGTTGTACAGCGCCACAATGCCTTCGGCGCGGAATCCATCGTCGTTGGAGATGAGAATTTTCATGCGGTGTCCCAGTGAGAGTGTTGATTGTAGAGGCCCGCTTGCACCCCACAAGCGCCATGAATGGGCTGGCACAGGAGAGGTCGCTAGGGGGACATGAATACAACAGCCGCATTGCCTAAGATGCCCACCACTGAACACATTCACAAAGGAGTATCTGCATGCACGCTTGGCTTTGCGAAAACCCTATCGGGGTCGACACGCTCACCTGGAAAGAACTGCCCACCCCCACCCCGGGCCCCGGTCAAGTTCTGCTCGAAATTCAGGCCGCCAGCCTGAACTTTCCGGACTTGCTGATCGTTCAAAACAAATACCAGATGAAGCCCGAGCTGCCTTTTGTGCCCGGCTCTGAATATGCAGGCCTTGTACGCGCCGTGGGCGAAGGCGTGACCCACCTGCAAGTGGGCCAAAGCGTAGCCTGCCTGTCGGGCACTGGTGGCTTTGGCACCCACACCCTGGCACCGGCCAAACTGTGCATGCCACTGCCAGCAGGCTTTCCCGCGGTAGATGCTGCCGCCTTCATCATGACCTACGCCACTTCGCACCATGCCCTGGTGGACCGTGCAGCACTGAAAGCGGGCGAAACAGTGCTGGTTCTGGGCGCAGCAGGTGGCGTGGGCACCGCCGCCATCCAGATTGCCAAAGCCATGGGCGCCAAAGTGATTGCAGCGGCCTCCACCGATGAAAAATGTGCGTTGTGCAAGTCACTCGGTGCCGATGCCACCATCAACTACAGCACCGAAAACCTGCGCGAAGCCCTGAAAACCCTGACCGAAGGCAAAGGCCCTGACGTGATCTATGACCCGGTGGGCGGCGAATTTGCCGAACCGGCCTTCCGCTCCATCGCTTGGCGGGGCCGCTATTTGGTCGTGGGTTTTGCGGGTGGCCCCATCCCATCCCTGCCCCTGAACCTGCCTTTGCTCAAAGGCGCCAGTCTGGTGGGCGTGTTCTGGGGCGAGTTCGCCAAGCGCGAACCCCAGGCCAATGCCGCCATGATGGGCGAATTGGCCCAATGGTACGGCCAAGGCAAGATCAAACCTGTGATCGACCGCACCATGCCCATGAGCGAGCTCAAAGCCGCCTACGCCCACATGGGCTCACGGGGCGTCAAAGGCAAGCTGGTGATGGTGAACCCTTGAGGCCAAACGCCCCGCTGGGTGCGGGGCATCTTGGATGATTTCAATTTGAAATCAAAAAAGAAAAAAGCCCTTGCAACATTTGCAAGGGCTTTTTTAATTTGGGGTGGCTGATGGGGCTCGAACCCACGACAACAGGAATCACAATCCTGGACTCTACCAACTGAGCTACAGCCACCGTAGAGATGAAATTATAGCCTGATCTTCATGGCTTTTTCGCGTTCGTTTCGGTTTTTGCCGAAGGTTTTTCAATCAGCATCTCTGCCTTGAACTGTGACTTCAAGTGGGTCAGATACGCCTGTGCTTCAGCTTGTGCCCACAGCTGTGTGAATTGCTGGCGGCTTTGCTCTTGCTGCTGCGCCGTAGGGGTATCGCGGGGCACGATTTTGTTGACGCGAACCAGGGCATAGCCTTGCTGGCCCAGATCAACGCCCACCAAGGTCGGCATGCGCGCAGGGTCCGCACGCAGCACAGCATCCACCAAAGCCTGAGGCTGGCCTGCGCTTTGCTCACGCGACACGACCAAGGCTGCACCCACTTGAGCTTGGGCAACTTGATCTTTCCACTCCGTCAGGCGAGCAATGCCTTCGGCTTTGGCCAATTGCGCAGACTTGTCTTGAATAAACAGGTTGCGCACCTCGTCCTTGACTTCTGCATAAGGTCGGATGGCGGCGGGTCGGTAGTTGACGATGCGGGCAGACACCAGGGTATTGGGTGCCACTTCCACGGCCGCCGTGTTGCGGCGCTTGCTCACGGAGTCCTCTGCAAACAGTGCTTGCAACAGCTTGGGGTTCGCCAACACACCCAGCGCACCCGCAGCGGGGGTTCTGCTCACGCCTTGGGCTTGCTGCACCGTCAATTTCAGGCGGTCTGCAATGGGTTTAAGGCTTTCAGCTTGCTCGTAGACGCTGTTGCTGAAGGTTTCGGCCAGTTCAGCGAATTGGCGCTGGGCCTGCTGTTTGCGCAAATCTGCTTCGAGCTGAGGGCGCATTGTCTCAAAGCTAGGGGCCTTGGCAGCCTTGATGTCTGTCAATTGAATGATGTGGAAACCAAATTCGGACTCCACCACATCGCTGATGGCGCCTTTTTCGAGCACAAAAGCGGCATCTTCAAAAGACTTGACCATGGCGCCACGGGCAAAGAAATCCAGATCTCCGCCTTTGCTGGATGAGCCCGGATCTTGAGAGTTCTTGCGGGCCAGATCGGCAAAGCTTTGGGGGGTTTTACGCGCTTGAGCCAACAATTCATCTGCCTTGGCGCGTGCTTTTTCACGCTCAGCTGCAGGCGCATCTTTGGCGGCAGTGATCAAGATGTGACTGGCGCGGCGCTGTTCCTGGCCTGCCAGGCGCTGAAGGTTTTGTTCGTAATAGGTTTTCAGGTCCTGTTCGGCCAAAGTGATGCTTTTTTGCAAAGCAGCGGTATCGAGCACCAGGTATTCCACATCGGCAGTTTCTACTGAACGAAAGCGCTCAGATTGCGTTTGGTAAAACTTTTCCAGGTCTGCCTCGGTCACTTGCACTTTAGAAGCGAAATCCGCAGGCAACCAGCGCTGAATCTGCACTTCACGGCGCTGCAAATACGCCTGCAACGCTGCATCGGTCTGACTCTGTGACGCGAGCACGGAAGCTTGCAGGCCACCGATCACTTGCTGATTGGACAGATCGCGACGCACCCGCGATTCGAGCATTTCAGGTGTCATGCCCTGGCTGGCCGCCAGTTGGCGATAGCGCTCCATGTCCAGTTTGCCGTCGGGACCGCGCAATCCGGCAATCGAAGGCTCTTGCTGCAGGTAACGGGCCAGACGCTGGTCGCTGGTGACCAGCAATTGCTTTTCTGAGGCCAGAGAAATCAGCCGATCGTTGACCAGACGCTCCAACGTGGCATAGCGGGCTTCGGCAGAGTCGAGCAGCTTGACGTCCAGATTGGGCATGGATGCGCGAATGCGCTCAACCTCGCGCTGATGGGCTGCATCCCACTCGGCCTGGTTGATTTTTTGACCATCCACGCGGGCCACCACTGCGCCTTTGTCTTCGAATCGGCTGTAGCTGTCGACGCCAAACAACACGAACGAAGGAATCACCAACAAGAACAACAACCCCATCAGGATTTTGGAGTGGTTGCGGATGGAATCAAACATGATCGAAGTCTCGGGTTAACAAGAAAAAAGGCGAACAATTTGTTCGCCTTTACTTTTGTGGTGGTGGGCGCTGACGGTCTCGAACCGCCGACCTACTCCGTGTAAAGGAGCCGCTCTACCAACTGAGCTAAGCGCCCCACCTGAAAAAGTTTAATCAGTTCAAAGCATCCTTGAGGCCTTTGCCTGGACGGAACTTTGGAACCTTAGCTGACTTGATTTTAATCGCTGCGCCAGTGCGTGGATTGCGGCCTGTACGTGCTGCACGCTTTCCAACTGCGAAAGTGCCAAAACCCACCAATGAAACGGTGCCGCCTTTTTTCAGAGTGGTGCGCACAGCGCCGATGGTGGCTTCCAAAGCGCGGCCAGCAGCAGCCTTGGACAGGTCAGCGTGTTTCGCAATGTGTTCGATCAGTTCAGTTTTGTTCACAAGAAACCTTTGAATAAGTGAAACGCCGGTTTTACCGGCGTTGATTCTGGAATTGAATTCAGCAGCACATGCTCTGAAATCGCTTGTCTCCGGCGATGAGGCCTGATTCGATTAGAGCCAGCACAAGCGGGTCTGTCAATCAGGAATCACGCGCAGTTGTCGCGATATGGAGGGGAATTCTAGCCTCGAAAATGCAGACTTCTGATGCAGAGATCAGTTTTTTCGACCCCTGTTAACATGACCAACAAGCGCTATGGACAGCCCTCAACCCAGCGCTTGCTCAATGGCACGGCCAAGGTCCGATGTTTGGGCATTTCCACCCAAATCAGGTGTGCGAGGCGCACCACTTCCTGGCGCCAACACCTTTTCTATCCCGGCCAGCACGGCATCGTGCGCGGCTTTGTGGCCTAAAAACTCCAGCATCATGGCGCCACACCAAATCTGACCAATCGGGTTGGCAATGCCCTTACCTGCAATATCTGGCGCTGAGCCATGCACAGGTTCAAACAGCGAAGGAAATAGACGATCCGGATTCAGGTTGGCACTGGGCGCAATGCCAATGGTGCCGGTGCACGCAGGCCCCAGGTCACTCAAGATGTCGCCAAACAGGTTGCTGGCCACCACGACATCAAAGAAATCGGGGCGCTGCACAAAGTGCGCCGTGAGGATGTCAATGTGGAACTTGTCCACGTTGATGCCCGGATAGGCCTTGGCCATTTCAGCCACACGCTCGTCCCAGTAGGGCATGGTGATGGCAATACCGTTGGATTTGGTGGCGCTGGTCAGGTGCTTCTTGGGCCGGGTTTGTGCCAACTCAAAGGCGAATTTCAGGACCCGGTCCACCCCGATGCGGGTCATGATGGATTCCTGCATGACGATTTCACGCTCGGTGCCCGGGAACATGCGCCCGCCCACGCTGGAATATTCCCCCTCGGTGTTTTCGCGCACGATGTACATGTCAATTTCACCGGGCTCGCGGCGGCTGCCGTCCTTGCGCACCACGGGCGCAATGATGCCGGGCATCAAACGTGCGGGACGCAGGTTGATGTACTGGTCAAACTCGCGGCGAAACAGCAGCAAAGAACCCCACAGCGAGACATGGTCGGCGATCTTCTCGGGCCAGCCCACCGCACCAAAGTAAATCGCATCGTGCCCGCCAATCTGGTCTTTCCAGTCATCGGGCAGCATCTTGCCGTGCTTTTCACAATAGTCCCAGCTCGAAAAATCGAAATGGTCAAAGTGCAGGTCGATGCCGAACTTGCGGGCGGCAGCGTCCATCACGCGCAGGCCCTCGGGCATGACTTCTTTGCCAATGCCATCGCCTGGAATCACGGCTATGCGGTGTCGGGTCATGGGGTGTCCTCTGTCAAATCAATCCAATGGTGCAAGCGCGCTGGTACTGCGACGAGAGCGAGAGCATACAAGCTCAGTCAGCAAGCCATGTTCACCGAGGTGACGCACGCACCACCAGGCTCACGCCCAATGCGGTGAGGGCTGTACCTGCCAGCGTGGCCGCCGTGATGGTTTCACCAAACAACAACCAGGCAATGATGGCCGTGGTGGGCGGCACCATGTACATCAGGCTGGTCACCGAGGCCGCTGCGCCGCGCTGGATCAGGATATACAGCAAGGAACTGCCGCCCAGCGTCAAACCCAGCACCGACCAAGCCATGGCCCCGGCCAGCTCGGCGTTCCAGCGCATGGCTTCGGGCTCGGCAAGTGCCAAAGGCAAAGTGACCACAAAAGCTGCCAGCAACTGAACCGTATTGGCCGATCGCACATCGCAAGGCTGAACAAAGCGTTTTTGATACAAAGTGCCGATGGTGATGCTCAGCAGCGCCCCGATGGCAAAAGCCATGTTCACAGGCGTGACGTGGTCCATGGGCGAGCCCAAAGTGAGCTTGCGCCAGACCACCATGAGCAAACCCGCAAAGCCCAGCAGCAAACCCAGCCACTGTCGACGCGACACCCCTGGCTGGTCAGAGCCGCGCAGGCTGTAGGACAACCAAATGGCGGTCAGCACAGGCTGAAAGCCGACGATGAGAGACGACAAGCCCGAGCCCATGCCCGCTTTGACCGCAGCCCAAACGCCGCCCAGATAGCCCGCATGCATCAGGATGCCCGTGACCGACAGGTGCAGCCACTGCGAACGGCTTTGCGGCCACTGGACGCGAGCCAGCTGAATCCAGAGCATGAAACACAGAATCGAGAGGAAGTAGCGCACCACCAAAAAACTGAACGGTGGTGCATGCGGCATGCCATAGCGAGCGACGATGAACCCGGTACTCCAGATCAGCACAAACACAACGGGCATGGCCTTTATCCAGGCCGTGTTCCCTTGAGGGCTGTTCATTTCACGCGTGCCCGGATTTCAGGCAGGGCCTTTTGCATGTAGTAAACCATGGACCAGATGGTCAGCACGGCGGCAATCAGAATCAGCACGGCACCCCAAGTGCGGGTGTCGATCACGCCAAACAGCATGCCGTCATAAAGCAAAAAAGGAATCGCCACCATCTGCACCGTGGTCTTGAGCTTGCCCACCATGTGCACCGCCACGCTCTTGCCCGCGCCAATCTGGGCCATCCACTCACGCAGCGAAGAAATGGCGATTTCGCGGCCAATGATGACCAGCGCAATCAGCACATGCACCCGGTTCATGTGCACCAGGATCAGCAGCGCCGCACACACCAGAAACTTGTCGGCCACCGGGTCAAGGAAGGCGCCAAAGGCCGAGGTCTGGTTGAGCTTGCGGGCCAGAAAACCATCGAGCCAGTCGGTGATGGCAAACAGCACAAACATGACCGTGGCGATCAGGTTTTGCGTCTCCACCGTCAGGCTCTGCAGGTAATACACGCCAACGATCAAAGGGATCGCGACAATGCGCGTCCAGGTCATGAGGGTGGGGATTGTGAAAAACATGGTCTTCATTGTGGCACGCCAAACGGGGGTTTCATGAACGACGGGGCCCGGAACTCAATGCAATGCGTTGTAAATGGTTTCGGCCAGCTCGTGAGAAATACCGTCCACCCCGGCTAAATCTTCCACGCTGGCCGCCTCGACCCCGCGCACACCGCCAAAGCGCTGCAACAGCCGGGCCCGTTTGCGCGGCCCGATGCCCGGGATGTCCTCGATCTTGCTGCCGCCCATGCGCACTTTGGCCCGCTGGGCCCGCATGCCGGTGATGGCAAAGCGGTGCGCCTCGTCGCGGATTTGCGCCACCAGCATGAGCGCGGCCGAGTCCTTGCCCAAATAGACCTTCTCGCGGCCATCGGCAAACACCAACTCTTCCAGGCCCACCTTGCGGCCCTCGCCTTTTTCCACACCCACGATGCGAGAGAGGTCCAGCCCCAGGTCGGTGAACACCTCTCGCGCCATGCTCACCTGGCCTTTGCCACCGTCGATCAGCACCAAGTCCGGCAGCCGGGCCGTGCCTTCGCCCGAGCGCAAGGCTTCGGCCAGCTTGCCGTAGCGGCGCATCAGCACCTGGCGCATGGCCGCGTAATCGTCGCCGGGCGTGATGCCCTCAATGTTGTAGCGGCGGTAATCGCCGCTTTGCATCTTGTGCTGGCGAAACACCACACAAGAGGCCTGCGTGTTCTCACCCGCCGTGTGCGAGATGTCGAAACACTCGATGTGCAGCTGGTCCAAATCGTCTGGGGCCAAATCCAGCGCCTCGGCCAGCGCCCGGGTGCGGGCCTGCTGGGAGCCTTCTTCGGCCAGCAAGCGGGCCAGTTGCAGCTCGGCGTTTTTCTCGGCCATCTCCAGCCACACGCGGCGGTGCTCGCGCGGATTCGTCACCGTGCTGATCTTCACGCCCGACTGCGCCGACAAGGCCGCGATCAGCGCTTTGTCGACCACCGCGCTCAAGATCAGCAGCGGCGGCACGGGCACGCCAATGTAGTGCTGCGCCAAAAAGGCTTCGAGCACCTGCACCTCGACCGGAAGCGGCGCTTCACCCTCCTCCAGACCCAGCAAGTCCTGCGCGTCCTGCACATGCACCGGAAAATAAGGCCGGTCGCCCAAATGCCGCCCACCGCGCACCATGGCCAGGTTCACACAGGCGCGGCCGCCCTGCACTTTGGCCACCAAAATGTCGGCATCGGTGTCCACCGCCGTGTCCACCGACTGCTGGTGCAAGACCCGCGACAGCGCCGTCAGCTGGTTGCGCACCTCGGCCGCCAGCTCGAATTCGAGCTTGTCGGCATGCTGCATCATCCGCGCTTCCATCTCGCGCATCAGCGCCTGGGTTTCGCCGCGCAAAAACTGCTCGGCATGCTGCACATCGGCCTTGTAGTCCTCGGGGCTGATCAGGTTCACACACGGCCCCGAGCAACGCTTGATCTGAAACAGCAGGCAAGGCCGGGTGCGGTTGGCAAACACCGTGTCCTCGCAGGTGCGCAGCCTGAACACCTTCTGGATCAGCTGAATCGACTCCTTGACCGCCCAGGCGCTGGGGAAGGGGCCGAAGTAACGGTGTTTCTTCTCCACCGCCCCCCGGTAATACGCCACACGCGGGTAATGCTGCGCCTCGGGCGTCTTGACCACAGCGGGCAGCGCCACGCGGCCATTGCCCGTGAGCTTGAGGTAGGGGTAACTCTTGTCGTCCCGAAACAGGATGTTGAAGCGTGGGTGCAGCGTCTTGATGAGGTTGTTTTCCAGCAGCAGCGCCTCGGCCTCGGAGCGCACCACGGTGGTCTCCATGCGCGTGATCTTGCTGACCATGTGGCCAATGCGGGTGCCGCCGTGGTCCTTCTGGAAGTAACTCGACACCCGGCGCTTGAGGTTCAGCGCCTTGCCCACATACAGCAGCTGCTCCTGCGCATCAAAGTAGCGGTAAACCCCCGGCAAGGCGGGCAGCGCGGCAACTTGCGCGAGCAGGGCTTCATCATGGGTGTTCGACATGGCGGCTATTGTCTGTGAAAAGATGCGTGTGAAATCTCCAGCGACAATCGCCGCATGCAAACTGGCCAACTCTGGGACATCTTCTGCACCGTCATCGACAACCACGGCGACCTGGGCGTGTGCTGGCGCCTGACGCGCCAGCTGCGCGACGCTGGCCAGCGCGTGCGCCTGTGGGTGGACGACGCCTCGGCCCTGGCCTGGATGGCCCCCACCGCCCACCAAGAGCCTGGCATTGAAGTGCGGCCGTGGGCCGATGCCAGCCAAGCCAGCACCCTGCAAGCGCTGCCCCCGGCCAACGTCTGGGTCGAAGCCTTTGGTTGCACCTTGCCCGAAAACTTTGTGGCCCACGCGGTCAACACAAGAGCCAAGCCACCCACCTGGATCAACCTCGAATACCTGAGCGCCGAAGACTGGGTGCCCCGCATGCACGGTCTGCCCTCGCCCGTGATGAGCGGCCCGGCCAAGGGCTGGAGCAAGACATTTTTTTACCCCGGCTTCACAGAGGACACGGGGGGCCTGCTGCGCGAGGCCGACCTGCTGGAACGCCAGCAAAACTTTGACCTTCTCAAAAGTTCGGCCTGGCGCGAGCAACACGCCCCCAACCTGCCACCGAATGGCCTGCTGATCAGCCTGTTCTGCTACGAACCCGCCGCCCTGCCCAAGCTGCTGACGCAGCTGGTGGCCACACCCCACCACCTGCTCGTGGCCCCCGGCCGTCCGCTGGCGGCGGTGCAGCAAGCCCTGGCAGGCATGCCCGTGCACCCCAGCTGGAGCGCCCTGCCCTACACCGACCAAAACGGCTTCGACGAGATGCTCTGGGCCTGCGACTTGAATTTTGTGCGCGGCGAAGACTCGCTGGTGCGCGCCCTGTGGGCCGGCCAGCCCTTCATCTGGCACATCTACCCACAAGACGACAACGCCCACCACGCCAAGCTGGAGGCGTTTCTGGATTGGATGCAGGCCCCGGAAAGCTTGCGCAAGGCGCATCGGATTTGGAATGGAATGGAAGCGGGCGAATGGCCTGCGCTCAATGCCGAAACGCTGCAGATTTGGAGCCACAATACCCAAACCAAGCGCCATCAAATTTATGGGCAAACTGATTTGGTCACACAACTGATCCATTTCGTGGGTTGAAAAAATCGACAAGGGACGCACCATGGTCTTTGGCAACAAACTGGATATCAGCAGCCAGGTTGAACTCCACCGGGTGGAAGAAAAGCTCAGCAAACAAAAAGCCAAACAGTTGTTTGAAAGCGGCGACATCGACAAAGTGGAAGTGGGCACCTTTGCGGGCCTGGCCAACATCCATGCTTATTTGTTTGACGAGGTGTATCCCTTTGCCGGCCAGGTGCGCGACGTGAACTTGGCCAAGGGCAACTTCAGGTTTGCACCTGTCATGTATTTGCAGCCATCGCTGGCACACATCAGCGCCATGCCACAGCAAAGCTTTGAACAAATTGTCGAGAAGTACGTGGAAATGAACGTGGCCCACCCGTTTCGGGAAGGCAACGGGCGGGCCACCCGCATCTGGCTCGACCTGATGCTGAAAAAAGAAATCCGGCAGGTCATTGACTGGAACTTGGTGGACAAAGCAGAGTATTTGTCGGCCATGGAGCGCAGCGTGGTCAAAGACCTGGAAATCAAACACCTGCTCAAGGGCGCATTGACCGACCAAATCCACGACCGCGCGCTCTACATGAAAGGCATCGACGTGAGCTATTACTACGAAGGCTACAGCGAGTACAAGGTTGAGGATTTGTGAGCTAAGGCATTGGCAAGGAAATGCCCAATGATTCCCCAGCCCTCAGGCTGCGCATAACAGACGCATTTGCCAAGCCTCGCAACATACAAAAACGCGGTGGCGGCACTTGCGTACCAACGTTTGAGCGCTGGCCGCGGTCCGTCAGGGACGTCGCGCCTGCAGCGAATTGTTGGGTTTCATATTTCGCCGTTATGAGCCTGGTCATAGCAATAGAGTTGCTCATCGATTTCACTCAAAGGTCGCTTAAGCACTTTGGAAAGCTCCGAAACCTGTTCCGCATATTCAATGTACTTGTCATAGTCATACGTCGCGTGATGCGGCTTCTTGCCTGTAAGGGCTCGATATGCACGAACATCTATGATTGGAAATACAGATGGCTTGATGAACTTGAGGATTGCGCTCGCCATAGGAAATCCAATGCCTTGCGATATTACGAGATTCTCAATTACTTCTTTGACAAGATCATCCCTCAACTTCACATCCGTATTGGCCGACAGTTCGTTCAGTTTTTTCAGCGTATTGCTAGAAACCGAAAGAACCCTATCTAATTTCCAAAGTGACACCCGCCTTAGATCATCTTCAGTGATCGATGTAGAACCATTCAGCTTGGCGTGTAACTCTGCAGTTTCCTTGTCGTTGTTTGAGAAATTGAAGTTCAGCGCATCAGATTCTGCGCTGAACTTTTTATACGTGCGCTTTGATTTTTTCTTCTCTTCTGCCACAGACACCTCCAATGAAACTTAACGCCCTAGTTAACAGGCGCCGGAGCACGAAGTGCGGAGGGTACCGTGGCAGGCAATGAGAATGCCGAAGGCATGGCCTGCCGTGGCGTCCGCGTTGAACGCCGAGTTAGGCTGATGACAGGGGCTTCAATAGTTGAGTTCCGCATGGATTATTATTTGTTGTTTCGATTTGTTGAATAAATATAAAATGCATGGGATATTTTTGAACCTTGCATAAATCCTCTCATTTATATATACATGGAAATTTCGGCGCTAAGGTGGCCGCGAGTTTCTTCTATGTAAGCCTGTAAAGATTTATTGGTTAGTGTGGATGTTTCTACAACGGAGGCGAGCAATCTCTCTGTGGGCCTTCGATCCATCATGTTCGATGTTGCGGTTCCTAGCGGAACAACAATGTATGCATACTTTGTTAAGTGGCGAGACCTATCTGCAAACTCATGTCGATTGACCTCTAGCGTGTCACCATTGTATTCATAGTATCCATTTGCTGTTTCACTGCATTCAATGTAGCGTGAATTCCATAGGACGGCAAAATCCTGCGTCCACTCGCTTGGAATTTCTCTTTTGATTTCTTTGTCAGTCGAGTCGATTGTTATAAATGGGGGCGATGGACTTACAAGAAAAATAAAGAAATTATTGTATTCATGGTGCTTGTCCTTGTGTACGATCAGCTTATCAATCGCTATTTCGGTGTACTCCGAGAATAGCCAAAGCCCCGAATCCAGTTTTTTGGTCTCACAATAGGTTCCGTCGCCACCTTCAACACTCATCCGCCAAAAATCCTCTGGCGTGCATTGACTATGGAAATTGACTAGGAATTTCTCAATCTGCGCCGCATCACTTGTTTCGTATATTTCGCCAATTTTTGGAAATGTGCGCCTGATGGCATTATCGAACTGATGCAGCGGCTCCCAATAATCTTTTTTTGGTGGGGATTTAAGCTTCTTTATGTGCTCCCGGATCTCATCAAGCGATTGATATCTCTCTTTAGGATCATTTCTTAAGCAAATCTTAATTATTTCGTCAAGAATTTTCAAATTCTGGGGCGACGTGCTGTTTGCTATTGGTTTTCTATCTAGACCTCGAATAATGGTCCCTGTCAACGCCCATTGCAGTACTTGGCCTAGCGCGTAGATGTCAATTGCCCGGGTTGGCGGTGATTTGCTGTTTACTTGCTCGGGCGCGCTGAAAGAAAAATTTGCCAACTTTTCAGTTGGTTTTGTTTTTGAATCCTTAGGGAAATCGTCTGCAGAAAAGTGCGCTATTCCAAGATCCCCGATCACATAACAGTCGTTACTTTCGTCATGGAATATATTCTGGGGCTTGATATCCCTGTGAACAATATTATTTGCGTGCAGGTGGTGGATTCCTTTGGAGATATCCTCGAAGAGACGCCAGCCCTTTTGGGATTTTTCCTCCTCTGTCGAATCTCCCATGTGGCCGATGTTTTGTAGTGTCTGCGCATACCTTCGCATCACGATAATGTAATATTTTTCTCCATTAACCTCTGTGGAGTCAAAATGATATGAATTGACAATATTGTCGTGGGTCTTTATCTGGGCTGCGCAAAAAAATTCGTCTTTGAATCGACTTAATTTCGACTCATCTGTTGATTTTAGGAACTTGACTGCAAATTCCATCTCATTTTTTTCGAACAGAAATACATAACTGTTTCCTCCTTCGCCCAGACTTTTCTTGAAGGAAAATTTACCAATATCTGTGGATATTTCTTTCTGCGATTTTAGAATCGAATGTAAATTGCTATTCATTTATGTATACTTGATGTACAGAAATTGGAAGATTTGCCAAATGGTAGCGTATCTTTGTGAAAAGCCTAACGCCTAAATCAGGTGCCCCGTAGGCGTCACCTGGATTTACTTGTTAGCAATCTTTACTCGATTACTCGGGCTACGATTGATTAAGGTCTTTTTGATAAGGTCACGAGCATAGGACTCTGGCATATCGTAATCAATCAGTGACGACATTATCTCATCCTCGCTGAATTTGCCTGACTCAGCCATATTTAATATTTTCATGATCACATTCTTATCGAACTCTGATGTGTTGATCGAGTTGATCAGACGGTTTTTAGATCTTATATTTACTTCAGATTCAAGATCTCTAATTCTGTGAGTCAAACTTCTAGTGTTTGATAAAATTTCGGAAAGAATATCTTGCTCAGAGCGAGGGGGAACAACAATCCACCGAACATAAGCCTCTACGCCTTGTAAGCCAAATGCGGATGCGGCTTTGTTTTGCTCGCAGGTCGTGGCCGAGATCGGCCTTCAACCCTTCGCACCAGATTGCCCTTGAGCAGTTCGATGCTCTGGGCGATGCACGTCGCAAGGGCGCTAGGCAGCAACAGCAAACGGGGCAGCATGCGTTGCATCAGGCTGGCCGCGTAGCTGCGGTTGCAGATTCGATCAGTGCGCTCTTGCATGCCACGGGCACAGTAACTGAGCAAAGCGCCCAGGTTGTCGGCCAACACTTTGGCGGCGATATCAATGACACAGGCTTGCTGGCTCAGGCCGCTGACGCTTTCGATTTTCAGGCGGTGCTTAAGGCGTTTGAAGGCTTCTTCGATGCGCCAGCGTTGGTGGTACAGCTGCCCAAAAACCTCAGCAGGAAACGCCCGTGCATCCATGTTGGTGAGCAGCACGCGCACCTTGCCGCTGGAGCTGACACAACGCACCAGTCGCACGCGCGGGGCTTGGCGAATGAAAGATCGGCAGAGCGTCGTGTAGGG
>NZ_CXOO01000063.1 GCF_001269385.1 Limnohabitans sp. DM1
GCCACAGGCCATCTCAACATACTTTTCGCACACGGCCAGAACCTTGTGCGGCGACTCCCCGACAAGACGCGAGACGGCGGCAAATGGCATCTGGCCAGACAGCATCAGAATGAAGGCTTCAAACAGCAAGGTGAAGCCATTAAGTCGCCCGGCAAAATCAGGCTCGACCAACCGCACCGAACCGTTGGGAAGTTTCACGCGAGGCGTGCGAACTTGCAGATGGCACTCGTGTTGAAAGAAGTTCAGGTGCCGATACGTCTTGGCCACCGTGTCGTGCACACCATGCAGCCCATCGTGACCCGAGACTGCAAAGCGACTGCCGACTTTGAAGTCAATCAATATCGTCAAGGTCTTGGCACCTTCGTCGAACTCAACCGAGGCAACGCACCACGGGTCAGTGATGCCCAGGGCAGATTCAAACAGCTTGGCAGTCATCAATTCACGCTCAAAAGTTGATCAATATGGCAGAAGCTTACCCACTCAAATTTCAAGAGAACCACTTTTTTGATGTCTTTTAATCAGCGCCGCTGACTTGAATCACTGCCGCGCCGTGCGCACATTCGGCGGCAATGCGCCCGGTGCGCTGGTGCGCCAGGGGTTGATGTCCAGACCGCCGCGCCGGGTGTAGCGGGCGTACACCGTCAGCTTGGTCGGTTTGCAGCGCGTCCAGATGTCCATGAAGATGCGCTCGACGCATTGCTCATGAAACTCGTTGTGGTTGCGAAAACTCACGATGTATTGCAGCAGACCCGCTTGCTCGATCTGCGGGCCGCTGTAGGTGATTTGCACACTGCCCCAGTCGGGCTGGCCGGTGACCAGGCAATTGCTTTTGAGCAGGTGGCTGACCAGGGTTTCTGTGACCGGCTGCTCGTCTTGGTTGGCCGTGAGCAAGTCGGGCGCGGGTTGGTAGCGGCTGCATTCGATGTCCATGCGGTCCAGGTTCAGGCCGTCGAGCTCGTGCACGGGCTCGGCGTCAAATTGCTCTTGCAGCAGCAGCTTCACGCCCACGCTGGCCTGCATGGCACCACCGTGCCAGATGGCCGCGCTGATGTCGCGGCGGATCATGTCGCGCACCACGTCGGCACTTTCCAGCCGGGTGTTGTTGAAGCTGTTCAGATACAGCTTGAAGGACTTGCTCTCCACGATGTGCGTGCTTTCGGCAGGCACGGTGATGTGCGCCAGCGCCACCTGCGGCTTGCCCTTGGTGTTGAGCCAGGACAGCTCGAACGCGGTCCACAGGTCAGCCCCAAAAAACACGGGCTGCCCGGTGACGCCGATCTCGGCGCGTTTGGTGGCGCGGGGGATGGGGAACAGCAGGCTGGCGTCGTACTGGTCCACATAGGCGCTGGACTTGCCCAGTTGGGATTGCTCTGGCGAGTTCATGCTTGCACCTTGCGACGGAACACCAAACGGTCAGGCTCGGACACTTGCGGGTCGTAGGCGTAGCCCTCCAGGTCAAAGCCCAGCAGACCTTCAGGGTGGGTGATTTTGTTTTGGATGGCAAACCGCGCCATCAAGCCCCGCGCCCGTTTGGCGTTGAAGCTGATGATTTTGTATTTGCCGCCTTTGAAGTCTTCGAACACGCACTCAATGACGCGGGCCTTGAGGGTTTTGCGGTCGACCGACTTGAAATATTCCTGCGAAGCCAGGTTCACGATGACCGGGGTTTTGTCCTTGGCCAGCTGGGCGTTCAGGTACTCGGCAATTTGCGGCCCCCAAAACTTGTACAGGTTGCTGCCCTTGTCGGTTTGCAGCGTGGTGCCCATTTCCAGGCGGTAGGGCTGCATCCAGTCCAGCGGGCGCAGCACGCCGTACAAGCCACTCAAAATGCCCACATGGGTTTGCGCCCAGTCCAGGTCTTGCGCTGACAGGGTCTTGGCGTCCAGGCCTTCGTACACATCGCCATTGAAGGCCAGCACGGCTTGCTTGGCATTCTTGGCGGTGAACTTGGGAGTCCAGGCTTCGTAGCGGGCCACGTTCAAGGCCGACAGCGCGTCCGACAGGTCCATCAACTCGGCGATTTGCAGGGGCGACTTTTGGCGCAGCACCTCAATGAGGGCCTGCGATTGCGGCACGAACTGGGGCAGCGTGTGGGGCACGCCCGCTGCGGGGGTTTCGTAGTCCAGAGATTTGGCGGGTGACAATAAAAAGAGCATGACTTGAGCTTCAGAGCAAAGGGGGATTGAGACTGGGCGCGGGGCCAGACACAGGACGCTCGGTCAATCGACCCGAGACATATTTGTGCAACACACTGGCGATCAGGGTTTGGTACGGGATGCCCTCTTCCAGCGCTTTGGTCTGGATGTCCGACAGATCACCCGAAGACAAGCGGATGTTGACCCGCCGGTCCTTGATGGAGGTGGCTCGTGCAGCCGCTTTGAAATGGGCCAGCTCGCTGGGGCTGGCCACCGATTGGAGCTGCCCCTTGTTGAACAAGTCGAGCAGTTCGGCTTCTTCTCGGTCAATCTTGGACATCGTCGACTCCTTGTTTCAAATAATCACGGGTGGCCTTGCGGCTGGGGATCACGGTTTTGAGAAAAAAATGGTCCACATCTTCCACAAAAGGCACCAAGTAGGCATAGCCCGCGTGGGCCACCACCAAAATGCGTTGGCCGGGATACTGCCCCGCGTTGGGATGCGCCAGGATGTCCAGCAGCCCCTGCCCCTCGATGGCCACGACCATGCTTTCAAACGAAACACCCCGCTCCGATTGGAGCCACTGGTTTTTTTCGGCGTTCCAGCGCATGGGTTTCATGGACGCATTTTAGACAACGTGTGCATTTTGTCATCACACCCCCCGCGTTCCACCCTTTCGGTCTGCGGTTATGGGCGACGCAGACCCCCATACAGACACCGCGACAATCGAAGCCATGTTGGACCTTCTTTACCGCGACGAACACTTGGCCATCGTCAACAAACCCGCTGGCTGGCTGGTGCATCGCACCCCACTGGACAAGGGCGAAACCCGCTTTGTGCTGCAAACCCTGCGCGACCAAATCGGGCAACACGTCTGGCCCGTGCACCGCCTGGACAAGGGCACCAGCGGCGTGCTGGTGTTTGCGCTGAGCGCCGAGGTGGCGCGCACGCTGGGCCAGGCTTTTGAAAGCGGCGATGGCCTGCAAAAAACCTACCGCGCTGTGGTGCGCGGCTGGCCCGCCGATGAGGGCTTGATCGACCACCCTCTCAAGCGTATGCCCGACGACATGCGCACCGAGCGCATGGAAGTGCAGCCCGCCCAAAGCCGCTTTGCCACCCTGCGCCGCTTTGAGTTGCCGCTGCCCCATTCCCAACCGCAGCAAGGCTTTGCCAGCACCCGCTGCGCCGAAGTGGCTTTGGAGCCGCTGACGGGCCGCCGACACCAGCTGCGCCGCCATATGAAGCACATCGCCCACCCGATCATTGGCGATGCCACACACGGCAAGGGGCCACTCAACCGCGACGTAGCCGAGTTAATCGGGCTGCAGCGGCTATGGTTGCATGCGCAAAGTCTGACGCTGCCCCACCCGGTCAGCGGGCAGGTGCTGGGTTTGGCGTCGCCCCTGCCCGGCGAATGGGGACTTTGGGATGCTTTTGCTTGGACATGCCACGAAATAAACCCGCAAGTTGGCATTGCGCTGACGCCCTATTTGTAGGAGCCCACCCCTGTGGGCGATAGGCGTGGCACACGCCCTGAAAACCATCGCCCACGGGGTGGGCTCCTACAAATCGGTGCGATTGTCACCCAACGGATAAGCATCTGCGCGGTTTTCCATAAGATGCACGGCTGCGCTTGCTATCGCGAGCCAAGACTCAACCGACCGCGACAACACACCCCATGAGCCTGCTCTTCACGCCTTTCACCTTCAACGCGCCCTCAGGCCCGCTCACCCTGCCCAACCGCATCGTCATCGCGCCCATGTGCCAGTACTCGGCCGACAATGGCCAAGCCACCGACTGGCACCTGACGCACTGGACCAACTTGCTCAACAGCGGCGCGGGGCTGTTCACCATCGAGGCCACCGCCGTGTCGGCCGTCGGCCGCATCAGCCCCGGCTGCCTGGGCCTGTGGGACGACGCCACGCAGGCGGCCTTTGCCGATAAACTGCACCGCGCCCGCCGCCTGGCCCCACACATGCCGGTGTGCATCCAGATCAGCCACGCGGGCCGCAAGGCTTCAAGCGCAGCGCCTTGGCACGGCGGCATGCTGATCGCCCCGGAAGACGGCGGCTGGCAAACCGAGGCACCCAGCGCCCTGCCCCACTTGCCGCAAGAAGCCGCGCCCACCGAGCTGAGCCTGGCCGACATCGCGCAAATCAAGGCCGACTTTGTGAACACCGCCCGCCGCAGCCACGAACTGGGCATCGAGGCGGTGGAGTTGCACGCCGCGCACGGCTATTTGCTGCACCAGTTTTTGTCGCCCATTTCCAACCAGCGCACCGACGCGTATGGCGGCTCGTTTGAAAACCGTATTCGCTTTCCGATGGAAGTATTCCAAGCCGTGCGCGAAGCTTTTGGCGGCACGCTGGGTATGCGCATTTCGGGCACCGACTGGGTTCAAGGCGGCTGGACGATCGAAGAAACGGCCGAGCTGTCCGTCTTGATCAAAGAAACGGGGGCGCAGTTCGTGCACATCTCGTCGGGCGGTGTGTCGCCCCAGCAAAAGATTCCTTTGGGCCCCGAGTACCAAGTGCACCTGGCCAAAGCCGTCAAGGATGCTTCAGGCCTGACCACCTTGGCCGTGGGCCTGATCACAGAAGCCGCCCAGGCCGAAGCCGTGCTGCAGCGTGGCGACGCCGATCTGGTGGCGCTGGCACGCAGCTTTTTGTACAACCCACGCTGGGCATGGAAAGCCGCCGCCGAGCTGCAAGGCCAAGTGCAGGCCAGCAGCCCCTACTGGCGCTGCCTGCCGCGTGAGGCAGCGGGGATTTTTGGCGCAGCAAAAATCGGCATGCGCTAAGGCCAACAGGCCAACAAGCCAGCGAGTAGCCTTGCCCTGGCCAGCCTTGTGAAGCTGTTTGATCACCGACCGCCGAGAACGTTTCCTGATGGTCGGTGATTCAAGGGTGCGCCCCTTGTGCAGGGGCAGATGGAAACCGCTTACTTGCTGCGCAAATCCACCACGCGCTTGGCCTTGCCCTGACTGCGTTCGACGCTGCCCTCGGGCTTGAGCTCAATCGCCACACTGGAGCCAATGAACACCTTGATCTCGTGCTGCAGCTGTTTGGCCGCAGCGTGCGCCTCCGTGCTGTCAGGGGCTACGCCAGGCTTGGTTTCGACCACCACTTTCAGGTCGTCCATCGGGCCTTCGCGGGTCAACACGCACTGGTAGTGCGGGGCCAACTCGTCACGTTTCAAAATCAGCTCTTCGATCTGGCTGGGGAACACGTTCACGCCACGGATGATCATCATGTCGTCGCTGCGGCCGGTGATCTTTTCCATGCGGCGCATGGTGCGCGCGGTGCCGGGCAGCAGACGCGTCAGGTCACGGGTGCGGTAGCGGATGATGGGCAAGGCTTCCTTGGTCAGGCTGGTGAAGACCAACTCGCCCATTTCGCCATCGGCCACCGGCTCGCCCGTCTCGGGGTTGATGATCTCGGGGTAGAAGTGGTCTTCCCAGATGGTTGGGCCGTCTTTGGTCTCGATGCATTCGCTGGCCACACCCGGCCCCATCACTTCAGACAGGCCATAGATGTCCACCGCGTCGATGGCCATGCGCTTTTCAATCGCCTGGCGCATGTCGTTGGTCCAGGGCTCAGCGCCAAAGATGCCGATGCGCAGCGAACTGGTCTTGGGGTCGATGCCCTGCCGCTCGAATTCGTCGGCAATCGCCAGCATGTAGCTGGGCGTGACCATGATGATGTTGGACTTGAAGTCCTGAATCAGCTGCACCTGGCGCTCGGTCTGACCGCCACCAAAGGGCACGACCGTGAGGCCCAGTTTTTCGGCGCCGTAGTGCGCGCCCATGCCGCCGGTGAACAGGCCATAGCCGTAGCTGATGTGCACCATGTCACCGGGCTTGGCACCGCCCGCGCGGATGCTGCGGGCCACCACATTCGACCAGGTGTCGATGTCTTTGAGGGTGTAACCCACCACCGTGGGTTTGCCAGTGGTGCCGCTGGACGCATGGATGCGGGCGCAGTTTTCACGCGGAACGGCAAACATGTCAAAGGGGTAGCTGTCGCGCAGGTCGGCTTTGGTGGTGAACGGGAACTTGGCGATGTCGGCCAGGGTTTTGCAGTCGTCGGGGTGCACGCCTGCGGTGTCGAACTTGGCGCGGTACACGGGTGAATTGGCATAAGCGTGTTGCAGCGTTTGCTTCAAGCGCTTGAGCTGCAGGCTGCGCAGCTCGTCCATGCTGGCCTTTTCAATCGGCTCCAGGGGGAAGGCATTTTCAGACATAAGGTTCTCCAGATTCAAAATCAATAAAGGGTTTCACTCGGGCACAACCGTGCCCTGAATTTGAGCGCTCTTGCCGCGGAACATGGCAATCACTTCGCCGTTTTGGTTGCTGACTTTCATGTCGTAAATGCCATGACGGCCGCTGAGCGTTTGCTCAAGGCCTTCACAGGTCAGCACGTCGCCGAGCTTGCCGGGCTTCAAAAATTCGATGCTGCAACCGGCCGCCACCGCGTTTTTGTTGTAACTGTTGCAGGCAAAGGCAAAGGTGGAATCGGCCAGCGTGAAGATGAAGCCGCCGTGGCAGATCTTGTGACCGTTCAGGTGCAGTTCCTTGACCACCATGCGCATCAGGGCGCGGCCGGGCTCGCAGGCCAGCAGCTCCATGCCCATGGTGTCTTTAGAGGCCACGTCGACTGCGAACATGGTGTCGCCCACCAAACGGGCGAGGGCTTTGGGGTCTGGGGTACTCATCATTCGCCTTGGATCATTGGCCCGTGAATTGCGGGGCGCGTTTTTGCAAAAAGGCGTTCACGCCTTCCATGTAGTCGTGCGTTTTACCCAGCGCCGATTGCGTGTCGCGCTCGACATTCAGGTGGGCATCCAGCGAACGAGTGCCCGCATCGCGCAGCAAGTGGCGTGTGGCCACCAGGGCTTGGGTCGGCATCACAGCCAGCTTCTCAGCCATCGCCAGGGCGGCGGCCACGCAGTCCTCGGCCACCTCCCAAATCAGGCCCCACTCTTTGGCTTTGTCGGCGCTCAACTTGTCACCCGTCATGGCCAAGGCCATGGCGCGGGGCAGGCCCAGGCGCTCGACCAACAACCAGCTGCCACCGGCGTCGGGAATCAGGCCAATCTTGCTGAACGCCTGCACGAAACTGGCGGTCGGCGCGGCAATGGCAATGTCGCAAGCCATGGCCACCGATGCGCCTGCTCCAGCGGCAACACCGTTGACGGCGCAAATGACCGGCATACGCAGCGACTGCAGACGGCGCGTGGTGGGGTTGAAGGCGTCGTTGATCACCGGACCGGGGTCGGCACGTTCGAGCAAGCCGGGGCCGGGCGTGAAATCGAGTTCGGACAAATCGAGGCCGGCACAAAAGCCGCGACCTGCGCCGGTCAACACCAAGGCGCGCACGTTGGGGTTGGCCTCGGCCTGGTCAAATGCCGCCCACAAGGACTGGTGCATTTCGCGTGTGAAACTGTTGAGGGCTTGCGGGCGGTTGAGCGTGACCAGCGCCACAGCGCCTCGCACTTCGTACAGCACCGATGCGGTGGATTCGGTCATGTCGTGTCTCCTGAATCCCCGAATGTACCATTAACCGACCGAGCGGTTGGTTAATGTTTTCCCTATGAAGGACACAACGCCAGAGCGACAGACTCGGTACAGCTGGCGTGGTTATAGTCAGCATTTGACACTACAGCTGGAGAAACCCATGAGCTACGAAAACATCGAAGTCCGCACCGAAGGTGGCCAGGTTGGCATCATCACCCTCAACCGCCCCAAAGCCCTGAACGCGCTCAACGGGGCACTGATGGACGAGCTGGGCACAGCCCTCAAAGCCCTCGACGCCGACGATGCCATCGGCTGCATCATCATCACCGGCAGCGAAAAAGCTTTTGCAGCCGGTGCCGACATCTCGGCCATGGCCAAGTTCAATTTTCATGAGGTCTATAAAAACGACTTCATCACCCGCAACTGGGAAACCATCCGCAGCATCCGCAAGCCCGTGATCGCGGCCGTCAGCGGTTTTGCGTTGGGTGGCGGCTGCGAGCTGGCCATGATGTGCGACTTCATCATCGCCGCTGAAAACGCCAAGTTTGGTCAGCCTGAAATCAAAATCGGCATCATCCCCGGGGCAGGCGGCACGCAGCGTCTGCCCCGCGCCATGGGCAAGTCCAAGGCCATGGACTTGGTGCTCACGGGCCGCATGATGGATGCAAACGAGGCCGAGCGCGGCGGCTTGGTCAGCCGCGTGGTACCGCTGGACAAGCTGATGGACGAAGCTCTGGGCGCTGCACTGATGATCTGCGGCTACGGACAGTTGTCTGTGATGGCGGCCAAGGAAAGCGTGAACCGCGCCTTTGAAAGCGGCCTGAGCGACGGCGTGATGTTCGAGCGCCGCATGTTCCACGGTCTGTTTGCCACCGCCGACCAAAAAGAAGGCATGGACGCGTTTTTGAACAAGCGTGCGCCGAAGTTCATCCACGGGTGAGAGGCTAAGGCCTTTGCGCGGGTGCCCAAGCTTCGGTGCGAATGTGCTGAGGGCGTGTTCAACGCCCTTGGCGCACGGGGTGCGCTCCTACAAAGCAGAGCCCAAGTTGGTGGACCAAGTGCCAAGCATTTGTGGGAGCCCACCCCTGTGGGCGATGAACCACTGTCGTTCACTCAATTGGCTGGCGTCACCAATTCGGGCTGCCAGATCAGGCGCTCGGGGGCGCTGAAGCACAAGAAGCGTTTATTGGTGGCTCGACCAATGGCGCACAAGCCCAGGCGCTGGGCGACATCGAGGCCCATTTGCGTGATGCCGCTGCGCGACACGACCACGGGCACCCCCATCTGGGCGGATTTGATGACCATCTCGCTGGTCAAACGGCCTGTGGTGTAGAACACCTTGTCTTGGCCGCTCACATCGTTCATCCACATCCAGCCCGCAATGGTGTCGACCGCGTTGTGTCTGCCCACGTCCTCGACAAACATGAGCATCTCGTCGCCCTGAAACAAGGCGCAGCCGTGCACCGAGCCGGACGATTTGTAGGTGGTTTCCTGCAGACGGATGGCGTTGACCAAACCATAAAGTTGGGCTTGCGTGATTTGGGCGGGAGGCAATTGAATCTCGTTAATGTGGGCCATGAGGTCGCCAAACACGCTGCCCTGACCGCAACCTGTGGTCACCACGCGGTCTGCACTGCGCTCAACCACCACTTGAGCCCCCGCGCGGGTTTTGACAGCCGCCACGCCGGGCTCACCGATTTCGCCTTCTCCAATCGTCCAGTCCACGGTGATCGATTCAATTTGGTCCACCGAATCCACCAAACGTTGGTTGCGCAAGAAACCCAAGACCAACCATTCAGGCTCAGCGCCCAAGGTCATCAGCGTCACGAGTTCTTTTTTGTCCAAATAAACGGTCAGTGCCCTCTCGGCGGGGATTTGTGTTTCGGAGTTTTCACCCCATTCGTTGCACACGTTCACGTTGCGGGTCAGCGGTGCACGCGCTTGCGTGATGTGGGGCTTGGCCAATGTGGGCACAGGGGTATTCATAGCAACAGACATGGCAAGAGCCTAACGTAAAAATCCCCCGACGTTGCCGACGGGGGATTTTGCAGTGACGCAGAAAAAAGGATCAGCCTTTTTTGGCAGGTGCTGCCGCTGGCTTGGCCCCAGCAGGCGCGGCAGGCGCTGCTGCAGGAGCCGCCGCCGTGGTTTCAGCAGGCTTGTAGGCGCCCGGGTCCACACAGGCGGGTGTGGCCGTGGGTGAAGCCTTGCCCTTGCCATTGGTTTTGTAATAGTGCGCTGCCACTTTTTCACGTGACTTGCACAGCTGGAAGTCGGCCACTTTGTTGCCGTGCGCGGTTTTGGCAGCAGCTTCTGCGGCCTTGGCTTTGGCCTCGTCGCTCAAGGCTGGCAATTTGGCCATGGCGCCAAAGCTGATGGCCAGTGCCGACATGACAAGCAGGTATTTTTTCATGGTGTTCTCCTGGCTCAAACAGAAGCCGGTTTAGCAGGCGTTGCAGTAGACACTGGCACAGAGCGTTGCGCCGGAATCTTGCCGGACTTGACGTCCTTGTACCAAAGTTCGTGATGTTCTTTGGCCCAAGTTTCGTCCACATAGCCTTCGCGCATGGCTTTGTAGGCACCGCGCATGCCGATCGTGCCCATGTAAATGTGACCAATGAACATGGCCATCATGAACAAGGCGGCCACGCCGTGGATCATGGCTGCAATTTGCATGGTGCCGCGCTCGTAGATCAGACCGGGGATGAGCATGTCCAGCACCAAGCCAGAACCCACCACGATCAAACCGAGGAACAACACACCGCCCCAGAACACCACCTTTTCACCGGCATTGAAACGGTGCGAAGGCACTTCGGTGCCTGAGAAAAGTCCACCACCTTTGAGCAACCAGACCACATCGTCCTTGCTGGGCAGGTTGTCCTTGACGAAAGTGACAAACACCACCACCAAGGACACGGCAAACAGCGGCCCGGCAAAGTTGTGAAGGTTCTTCAAAGCGTAGCTCAACCAGCCAAACAAGGTACTGCCGATGATGGGCAGCAGAAAGAACTTGCCGTAGGCCATGACGATGCCGGAGATGGCCAAAGCGCAAAACGCGATGGCGTTGGCCCAGTGGGCCGAGCGTTCAAAAGGCGTGAAACGCTCGATCTTGCGGCCGGTTTCCTGGCCGTGCAACTCCATCGTGCCCTTGCTGAAATAAAACAGCGCCATCGCACCCACAGCGATCAGCAACAAAGCTGCGCCGTAAGGAATGATGATGTTGTTGCGCACCTGACGCCAGGATTCACCGGCCGAAGCCAAGCGCGAACCGGGGTATTGCACAAAGGGCTGGATCAGGTTGCCGGCTTCGGGGGCTTGGCTTTTGGGCAAGCTGGTGTAACCAGACACGCCTTGACCCACCGCACGCCACATGGGCGCGTTGTTGCCGGGTTGCACTTGGCCACGCTCGGCGTTGGTTTGGTCTTTGTAGTTGGCATCGGCATCAGCGCCGGGTGCCAATTGAAAGACGTTGGCGCTTTTCACGCCAAGACTGGTTTCAGCCTTGGCAGTGGGCGCGGGCGCAGCAGGAGCTGGCGTTTGAGCGCAAACGCCCAAAGCCGCCATGGCGAGCCCAAAAGTCAATAACATGCGGCGCATGAACTTCTCCTTGGCGCTCACTTGGGTGCGCGGACGTGGTCGTTTTGGCCGTAAGTGGCACGGGCCTTGAGGTGGTTGGCCCAGCCGTCTTTGTCACCGGCTTTCCAGCCAGGTTCTGTGAAGTTAGCCACGCCCGTGCCGCTGTAGGCCGGCTTGTCGGTACGCACGCCTTTGACCTCTTGCGGCTTTTCGCCGCAAGCCACCAACAAGGCCGCGCTGCAAAGGATGAAAGCTGCTTTCATGTTCAGGCTCCTTGTTTGGCGGGTTTGGCTTGGTTGCCGTAAGCGGTGCCCCAGCCCCAGACTTCGGCGCCGGTGCCACGGCTGATCACACGGCCACGCAAGATGTCGGTGATGACATCGCCGTCACCGGCGAGCAACGCCTTGGTCGAGCACATTTCGGCGCAAGCGGGCAACTTGCCCTCGGCCAAACGGTTGCGGCCATATTTTTCGAACTCGGCCTGGCTGCCGTGCTCTTCCGGGCCACCGGCGCAGAAGGTGCATTTATCCATCTTGCCGCGCAGACCGAAAGTGCCGCTGGAAGGGAACTGAGGCGCACCAAAGGGGCAGGCATAAGAGCAGTAGCCGCAGCCAATGCAGATGTCCTTGTCGTGCAGGACCACGCCTTCTTCGGTTTTGTAGAAGCAGTTGACCGGGCAGACCGCCATGCAAGGCGCATCCGAGCAGTGCATGCAAGCAACCGAAATCGACTTTTCACCGGGAACGCCGTCGTTCAAGGTGACCACGCGGCGGCGGTTCACACCCCACGGGACTTCGTGTTCGTTTTTGCAAGCGGTCACGCAGCCGTTGCATTCGATGCAGCGCTCTGCATCGCAAATAAATTTCATTCGTGCCATCGTGTTCTCCTGGGGCGCTTAGGCTTTTTCGATGTTGCAGATGGTGGTCTTGGTCTCTTGCATCATGGTGACGCTGTCATAACCATAAGTGGTGGCGGTGTTGACCGCCTCGCCGCGCACAATGGGCGCGGCGCCCTTGGGGTAGTGCGCCAGCATGTCGGCACCTTGCCAACGACCAGAGAAGTGGAAAGGCATCCATACGGTGCCCGTGTCCACGCGCTCGGTGACCATGGCCTGCACATCCAGACGCGCACCAGTGGCACCCAGCAGCCAGACGCGGTCGCCGTTGCGGATGCCCCGGTCAGCGGCTGTCTTGGGGTTGATCTCCACGTAAGCCTCTTGCTGCAACTCGGCCAACCAGGGGTTGGAACGGGTTTCCTCGCCACCGCCCTCGTACTCGACCAGACGGCCAGAGGTGAGGATGAGCGGGTACTTTTCGTGCGCCTTGTCGGCGATGTTCTTGTCCTGCACGGTCTTGAACAGGGTGGGCAGACGCCAGAAGGCCTTGCGGTCGTCGTGCGTGGGGTACTTGGCCATCATGTCCGGGCGGGTGCCGTACAGAGGCTCACGGTGCTGCGGAATCGGATCGGGGAAGTTCCAGACCACGGCGCGCGCCTTGGCGTTGCCAAACGGGTGGCAGCCGTGCTCTTTCATGAACACGCGCATCATGCCGCCCGATGAATCGGTCTTCCAGTTCTTGCCTTCGGCCTTGGCTTTTTCAGCCTCAGTCAACTCGTCCCACCAGCCCAGTTTCTTGAGCAGGATGTGGTCGAGTTCGGGGTAACCGGTGGTGATGTCGGCACCCAGCGAGTGCGAACCGTCTTCGGCCAGCAAGCTCTTGCCTTCACGCTCCACACCGAAGTTGGCGCGGAAGTTGCCGCCGCCGTCCATGACGTGCTTGGAGGTGTCGTACAGGTTGGGCGAGCCGGGGTGCTTGAGTTCGGGCGTGCCGTAGCAAGGCCATGGCAGGCCGAAATAGTCGCCTGTGAAGTCGTAACCGGTTTCCTTGTCTTTGCCGCCTTTGGCTTTGAGCGTCTTCACATCGAACACGTTCATGTTCTTCATGTGGGCCTTCAGGCGCTCCGGGCTTTGACCGGTGTAGCCAATGGTCCAGACGCACTTGTTGATTTCGCGCAGGATGTCTTCGGGCATGGGCTCGTCCATGCCACCCACCTTTTGCATCTTGTAGTTCTTGGACAGCTCTTTGGCAAAGCCCAATTTTTCGGCCAACTGGTGCATGATCATGTGGTCCGAGCGGCTCTCCCACAGCGGCTCGATCACCTTCTCGCGCCACTGGATGGAGCGGTTGGACGCGGTGCAAGAACCGCTGGTCTCAAACTGGGTCGCAGCAGGCAGCAGGTAGACAGCACGGTTGGGGTTGAGGTCTTCGGCCTTGCCGGGCATGGCGGCCATGGCCGCAGTGGCAGATGGGTAGGGGTCGACCACCACCAACAAGTCGAGCTTGTCCATGGCGCGCTTCATGTCCAGACCACGGGTTTGCGAGTTAGGGGCATGGCCCCAATAGAACACACCGCGCAGGTTGCTGTCCTGGTCGATCAGCTCGTTGTTCTCGAGCACGCCGTCGATCCAGCGGGACACGGTGATGCCGTTCTTGCCCATCATGGCGGGGCTGGCGAACTGCTTTTTGATCCACTCGAAATCCACGCCCCAGGTGTTGGCGAAGTGCTTCCAGGAGCCTTCGGCCAGGCCGTAGTAGCCGGGTAAGGAGTCGGGGTTCGGGCCGACGTCGGTCGCGCCTTGCACGTTGTCGTGGCCACGGAAAATGTTGGTGCCGCCACCGGTCTTGCCCACGTTGCCCAGCGCCAGCTGCAAGATGCAGGACGCACGCACCATGGCGTTGCCAATCGTGTGCTGGGTCTGGCCCATACACCAGACGATGGTGCCCGGGTTGTTGTCGTGCAGCATCTTGGCGATCTTGAACATCTGCTCTTCTTTGACACCACAGGCCTCTTCCACCTTGTCGGGTGTCCACTTGGCCATCACGTCGGCCTTGACGGCTTCCATGCCGTACACGCGGTCGTTGATGTACTTTTTGTCTTCCCAGCCGTTTTTGAAGATGTGATAGACCAGACCGAACAGGAAGGGAATGTCAGTGCCCGAACGGATGCGCACGTACTCGTCGGCTTTGGCGGCGGTGCGGGTGAAGCGTGGGTCGACCACGATCATCTTGCAGCCGTTTTCCTTGGCATGCAGCATGTGCAGCATGGACACGGGGTGGGCTTCGGCCGCGTTGGAGCCGATGTACAAAGCGACCTTGCTGTTTTGCATGTCGTTGTACGAGTTGGTCATCGCGCCATAACCCCAGGTGTTGGCCACACCGGCCACCGTGGTGGAGTGGCAAATACGGGCCTGGTGGTCGCAGTTGTTGGTGCCCCAGAAGCTCACGAACTTGCGCAGCAAATAGGCCTGTTCGTTGTTGTGCTTGGAAGAGCCAATGTAATAAACGCTGTCCGGGCCACTGGCCTTTCGCAGCTCCAGCATCTTGGCGCTGATTTCATTGAGCGCCACGTCCCAGCTGATGCGTTCGTACTTGCCGTTGACCAGCTTCATGGGGTAGCGCAGGCGGTACTCGCCGTGACCGTGCTCACGCAGCGCAGCTCCCTTGGCGCAATGGGCACCCAGGTTGATGGGCGAGTCGAATACGGCTTCTTGCCTTACCCAGACGCCATTCTCAACCACAGCGTCCACCGCACAGCCCACCGAGCAGTGGGTGCAGATGGTGCGCTTGACTTCGACCTTGCCCGCCCCCGTGATGGATTTGGCGGTGGCGGCTTGGGCTTTTTGCACCAGGCTCAATTGCGAAGCGGCCAAGCCCACGCCCACGCCCAAGCCCGAGCGGCGAAGGAAACTGCGGCGATCCAGGGTCGGCAAGGCTTGGGACAAGCCACGGCGAAGGCTGTGGATGAAGGGCGACGAGGCAGCACCGGTGGTGCCAGTTTGTTTTTTAGTCAGCAACATGGAGGGCTCCAGTTGAGGGTGAACAGAAAGGAAAACGAAAACAGATTCAGACGCGGGTGGTCTTGTAGTACTGCTGAACGTGCTCGCTCAGCGTGTAACCACCACCGCGCGTGGGTTTGGGCAAGGCTGTGGCCACTGGCGCAGCTTGCTTGACGACACCGGGCAAAACAGCTGTGGCAGCAGCCACAGCGCCAACGGTTGCAGCACCGGAAAACAGGCTGCGACGTGACACAGAAGAAGTTTTGGAAGACATCTGAGACTCCTGATGGTTTCAAAAGCACATTGCCAAGATAGGCAATTTTTTGCATACGTGATCTTACCGACAAGCACGCGCATTCACAGTGTAAAAACCCTTACATGAACCCGTTGCATGATCACCGGAAATGCTCACAGGGCAAGCCATGAAAAAGGCCAACGCACACCAAGACTGGACTTGGCATGGGCTGGCCTGATGGGTTGTTTACTTGTACAGAACTTCAGGCAACCACATGCCGATGGCCGGGAACATGTACAGCAAGATGATCGCAAACACCTGGATGGCCATGAAGGGCAACATGCCTGCAAAAATCTGGTTCAAGGTGACGTGAGGTGGGCTCACGCCCTTCAGGTAGAACGCCGCCATGGCCACGGGGGGACTCAGGAATGCGGTCTGCAGATTCAAAGCTACCAACAAACCGAAGAACAAAGGATCAATGCCAAAGTGCGGCAGCAAGGGGATAAAGATCGGCATGAAAATCACGATGATCTCGGTCCACTCCAGGGGCCAGCCCAGCAAGAAGATGACCACTTGCGCCAGGATCATGAACTGCACAGGCGTCAGGTCCATGCCCAGCACCCAGCTGTTGATGATCTCTTGACCACCCAGCAATGCAAACGCTGCCGAGAAAATGCTGGAGCCCACAAACAACCAGCACACCATGGCACTGGTTTTAGCCGTCAGGTAGACCGACTCGCGCAGGACCACAAAGTTGAGCCTGCGGTAAGCTGCAGCCAGCAGCAAGCCGCCCAGCGAACCCATGGCGGCCGCTTCGGTCGGTGTGGCCAAGCCAAACACAATGGTGCCCAGCACCGCCAAAATCATGAGAGCCAGCGGGAAGAACGAGCCCAACAGCATCTTGAAGATCTCAAGGCGCACGAAGCTGAAGTAGGCGTAGAAGATGGCCAAGGCCACTGAGCAACTGACCAAGCCAATCCAAAAAGAAAGGGGCGCAGCTTGACGCTCGCCTTCGGCCGCTGGCGTTTCTGTCACAGCGCTTGAGGTAACTGGGGCCTGCTCTTTAACGGGCTCTGCGACAGGTGCCGCATCTGCTTTGGCAATCTCGGTCGCGTCGGCAGGTTTTTGCAGACCGTCCGATTCGGGCTCGGCCAAGCCGCTGACACTTTCAGATTCTTCTTCGGTTTCGGCCGAGTCGGCCAGTTCACCACCCATGGCCACCACGCCCTCCACCGCCTCGACTGGCAGTGGTGCTGTGACTTTCAGGTAAATGGTGCCCATGATCGCTGCCACAGCCAAAAGCGGCAGTAAAGCAATCACAAGGTGGTTGAGCAAGTCGCGCATGGGCACGGCCGCATTGCGCTTGCCCTTGATCGCACCGATCAAGCCAGGCAACACAGTGCTGCTGATGTCTTTGGACACCACTTGCGCAAAAGCAGGCAAAGGCACGATGCGGTCTTCAGCCGACATGGGCGGCGCCATGTGGGGCTTCCATTTCGCCAAAATCACCACATACAACACGTACAAAGTCGCCAACATCACACCTGGAAAGAATGCACCTGCATACAGCTTGACCACCGACACACCCGCCGTGGCGCCGTAAACGATCAGCATGACCGAAGGCGGAATCAAAATACCCAAGCAACCACCCGCGGTGATGGCTCCCGCCGACAGCTGCACGCTGTAGCCAGCCCGCAGCATGGCGGGCAGGGCCAGCAGGCCCATGAGCGTGACCACCGCACCCACGATGCCGGTGGCGGTGGCAAAAATGGCGCAGGTCACAATGGTGGCCACAGCCAAAGAGCCCGGCACACGAGCCATGGCCAGGTGCATGCTCTTGAAGAGCTTTTCGATCAAGTTCGCGCGTTCAATGAGGTAACCCATGAACACGAACAAGGGAATCGAGATCAGCACATCGTTGGACATGACCGAATACGCACGCTGAACCATCAGGTCCAAAGTTTGCTGGACTGCGAGGTCAGGGTTTTGACTCTTGTAGGCGATCCACGCGAAGATCATCCCCATGCCCATCAAGGTGAAAGCGGTTGGAAAACCCAACATGATCGCCACCACCACCAAAGCCAACATCAACAAACCCAAATGACCATTGGTCATTTCGGAAGGAGCGGGCAACAACACAAAGGCCGACAACACGACCAAGGCCATGATCGTCAGGCCAAACCAGACTTCTTTTTTCATTTTTGATTTCCCTTGGCAGTCACCAGCTCACCCAGCTTGGCAATGTCTTCGTCTTTCACGTTGACCATTTCTTTCAGTTTTTCAACATCGACCTCGTCCACGTCATCGCCACGCTTGGGCCATTCGCCTTGTTTGATGCAAACGATGCAGCGAACAATTTCCACCAAGCCCTGCGCCAACAGGAAAGCACCCGCGATGGGCAAAATGGTTTTGAAGGGGTAAACCGGCGGTCCGTTGGCCGTGATGTTGGAGTGTTCGTTGATAGCCCAAGAATCGGCTGCAAATCCATACCCTGCATAGGCCAAAGCCACCACGCCCGGAATGAAAAACAAAATATAGAGTGTCAGATCAAGCCATGCTTGCAAACGTGGTGGGAAAAAACCGTAGAGCACGTCACCGCGCACATGGCCGTTCTTGGACAAGGTATACGCACCCGCCATCATGAACAAAGTGCCATACATCATGCTCATGACATCAAAGGCCCAAGCATGGGGGCTGTCCAGCACGTAGCGAGAGAAAACCTCCCAGGAAATCATCAGGGTCAAGGCCACAATCAACCAGGAAAAAAACTGGCCAATCCAAGTGCTGACTTTGTCAATAAAGAGCAACAGGTTTTGCATAAGGGAACCACATAAATGAATCAGCCATCCAGGATGCCTGGATGGCTGACGTAACTGTCAAAAAAATCACCCTTTTTTCGCGGGTGCCGCTTTGGCTCCGAAGAAATGGTTCACAGCCATGCGACGGCTGATGTTCGTGTCCTGATCCCACTTGACTGCGCGTTGTGCAAAGGCGCGTTGCGATTCCACGATTTCTTTGAACAAGGGATTTTCCGCAGACTTCTTCTGGACAATTTCGGTCCAGATTTTCAGTTGGTCTTGCAAAATGGCATCGGGTGTTTTGTAGAACTTGACCTTGTCCTTGGTCTGCAATTCGATGTAGTCCTTGGAATAGCGGTCGATGGCTTTCCATGACATGTCGGCAGAAGCGGCCTCTGTGGCAATGGCGATGACCGACTTCATCTTGGCAGGCAAAGCGTCGTACTTGGTCTTGTTGAACATGATCTCGAAGGTCTCGGCGCTCTGGTGGTAGCTTTGCAGCATGCAGACCTTGGAGACGTCGGGGAAGCCCAAAATACGGTCAGAGGTGGCGTTGTTGAACTCGGCACCATCCAGCAAACCACGGTCCATGGCGGGCACGATCTCACCGCCTGGCAAGGCGTTCACGGCAGCGCCCATGGCGGTAAACAGGTCAATCGCCAAACCGTTGGTACGGAATTTCAGGCCCTTGAAGTCAGCCGACTTGGTGATGGGCTTTTTGAACCAGCCCAGGGGCTGGGTAGACATGGGGCCATACAGGAATGATTGCACGTTGCCACCGATGGAGGCGTACAACTTGGCCAACAACTCAGCGCCACCGCCGTATTTGTGCCAGGCCAATATCATGTTGGCGTCCATGCCGAAAGCAGGACCGGAGTTCCACAGGGCCAGCGCATTTTGCTTGCCGTAGTGGTAACCCAACACACCGTGACCGCCGTCCAAAGTGCCTTTGGACACGGCTTCGAGCAAACCGAATGCAGGCACCACAGCGCCAGCGGGCAACACTTCGATCTTCAGATCGCCACCGGTCATGTCGTTGACCTTCTTGGCGTAGTCCAGAGCGTACTCGTGGAAGATGTCCTTTGCGGGCCAGGTGCTCTGCCAGCGCATGGAAATCGGGCCGGTTTGGGCCTTGGCGATCATGGGGGCAGAAATGGCACCTGCGGCGACAGCGGCGCCCTTGAGGAGGTTGCGACGACGTGGGGTTTTGGCTTCAGTCAAGGAGGTCTCCAGTGGTTGAAAAAACTTTTAAGCGTGAAAAGTTACCGCTTGGTTACCATTATGAGAGTAGCCAGCCTCAGACCTCTAAGTGAAAACCCTCAATCGGCTTGTCATTTTTTTCACTACAAGTTACAAAAACTTTCAATCAGACCACCAAATCAAAGCCCTGCGACTCCACGCTGACGAAAGCTTCGGTGAATGCCGCCACGCGGGCATAAAAAACGGCGCGAGGCTGCGACTGCAGCACTTGGCAAAGTGCGGGCAGCCAGGATTGGACGTGCTGGGTAAAAAAAGCCTGCTGGCGGGTCAGGTTGGACACGGCCACATCGTCACCCGCGATCAGAAAACGCATGACTTCAAACACATAGGCCACATGGTCTTCGGTTTCAGACATGCCCTCGCTGCGGCCCAAACCCAGCTCAGCCAAATCGTCACGCAGACGCACCAAGGGCTTTTCGTTCAAAAAACCGCTCAGGTAGTGCGAGCCAAACAAATACACCTCGGGCTTGCCCACACCGCCAAACAGGCTGTTGTATTCGGATGCGATCTGCGCTTGGCTCAGGCTGCGGGCGCTGGCCACCAGTTCGCGCCAAGGCTCTTCCAAAAAGCCCCCCGCATCGGGCGCTTCGGTGACCGCCACTTGCAGTTGACCCAGCAATTCGTCGCTGGGCGCGGCGTAGTAAAGCTGGGACAGCAAGCCGTAAATTTCGGCACGTGCAGTTTCTTCGTCCAGTGCGTGGCTGCTGGTGGACAGGTTCAGGTCTTGACTCATGGCAACAAATTATTGGGGTTTGGAAGGGGCGCCCGGGACGCGCACCTGGTTTTCGTCGGTGAACATGTCCACCACACGGCAGTCGCCGCACATCTTCAGGCGCTCCAGAGCCGGGCCCTGGAACATGCTGTGCCCGGCCAGACGGCCGATCATGGCTTCGATGCCTTTGAGCGTGCCAAACGGTTTGCTGCAGCGTATGCAGGCATAGGGCGGGCTGCCGTGCAAAACACGCACCTGCGTGCGTTCGGACTGCAGCGACAAGCGAGGCTGCAAGGTGATCGCGTTTTCGGGGCAGGTCTTGGCACACAAGCCACACTGCACGCAGTTTTTCTCAACAAAGCGCAGCTCGGGCTGCAGCGGGTTGTCTTGCAGTGCCGAGGAGGGGCATGCACCCACACAGCTGATGCACAGGGTGCACTTGCTGCCATCGACCACGATGGTGCCCAAGGGGGAACCGGCCGCTGGCAAATCAAGCGCTTTGGGGCGACTGGCCTCATCCATGGCCATGACGGGTGACTGGGCCATCAGGTGGTCGATGACCAGCTCCAGGTTGCTGCGCTTTTCAGCCTGCACGGCGTGGCGGGCGGCGGTGGCCGGGCCTGTGGGCAGGCTGGCGGCCTTGAGGCTGCGGGCGCACAGGCGCTGCAAATCGCCGTCCAAAGCTGTGGCGGTTTTGGCTTCGATCAGCTGGAAATGCACGCCGGTGTATCCAAGACCATTGAGCAGGCTTTGGGCCACGGCCATTTGTTCCATGAGTGCAGCGCGGTATTGCGGCGCTTCTTCGTGGGTGAGCAGCACCATGACCTGGCGCGCACCATAGGCCACAGCCGAGAGCCAAAGCTCCATGCCCACACTGGCGGTGTGCCAGAGTGCCACAGGCATCACGCGAGCAGGCACGCCTTGCATCACGCCCAACTGCGCACCCCGGCCCAGCTCGTCGATCAAGCCCTGGCCTTTTTCTTGGCTGTGCAGCAGCAGCGCAGCGTCGCGTCCACCAGCGGCTTGGTAGGCCGAAAGCAATGCGCGGATCTTGGCGCCCTGCTCTGCCGGGCGCGGGTAAGCGTAGGTCAATGCGCCCGTGGGGCAAGCCGTGGTGCATGCGCCGCAGCCCACACACAGGTTGGGGTTGACCACGATTTGCTGGCGGCTTTTGTCGGAGCGCACGGCCTTGGCCGAACAGATGTCGATGCATGCGCTGCAGCCGACTTGCTCGTTGCGGCTGTGGGCGCAGAGCTTTTGTTTGTAGGCAAAAAAGCGGGGCTTTTCAAACTCGCCCACCAGCTCGCGCACCTTGAGCAGGGTTTGCAGGTCTTGCCCGTCCCAACGGAAATAACCCTGGGGCAAGGCGTGCGATGTGAACGTGGGTGAGGCTTGGTTGCCGCGCAGGTCCAGCACCACATCGAAGCGCTCGGTTTGTGGGCGGGCGTCGCGGCCAAAGTCGATGGCCCCTGCGGCTTCACACACCTTGACGCAGTCGCGGTGTGAGCTGCAGCGTGACAGGTCCACCTGGTAATCGAGGCCAATGGCCTGCTCGGGGCAGGCGGCCACGCAGGCGTTGCAACGGGTGCACAGGTCCAGGTCAATCGGGTTGCTGGCGTCCCACGACACCTCGAACGCGCCCAACCAGCCCTTGAGGCCTTGCAAGCGTCCGGCCACCACCGGAAAGCGCCGCTCCTGGCTGCCCCCGGCGTTGCCCGGGCCTTGCGCAAAAATCGTGACCTGCATCGCGTCGGCCAGGAAGCTGGCGGCGCGCTCGGCGGCGTCCACAGCGCCGATGATGAGCACGCGGCCTTCAGTTTTGTAAGTGACGGTGGGCACCGGCTCGGGTTCGGGCAGGCGGGCAGCGGCCAACAAGGCGGCCATTTTGGGGGTGGCGTGCGCGGCCTCACGGCCCCAGCCACCGGTTTCGCGGATGTTGACAAAACGGATCGGGGAAATCGCGCCTTCGGTTTGCTCGGCCAGTTCACTGAACAAACGCTTTTCCTGGGTGCAGGCCACCACCACGGTCTCGCCGGTTTTCACGGCTTTCTGGAATTGCCCGGCCTCGCGGCGGCACAAGGTGGTGTGCAGCGTCAGGTCTTCACCCAGTGCTTGGCCCAGGGCTTGGGCTTGCAGGGGCATGGTTTGGTTGCAGTTGCAAATCAGGGTGGTCATGTTCGGGGGGCGCGTTGACAAGGGGCGGCAGCACGGGGCTGACCGGTGCTGCCGAATCGGGCAGGGAAGGCGGCGACTGTGCCACAACTGGCGAGACTTCCTGCGCAGCGGGACTTTGCTCAGGGTTTTCACCGAGGCTTGCGGCGTCACGGCCTGCGGGCAACACAGGCTCGGCCGGGGCCTCAAGCTGCGCAGCCGATTCATGGGGTTGATCCAGCAAACCGAGCAGTTGTGCGCCCACCATTTTTTTCAACATGCCCGCGGGCATGGGGTCGGGCGTGTTGTAGTCACCAATATAGATGTCCAGACCGTCCATCACGTTGAAGTGCGGGTCGGTGAACAGCTTTTTCACAGCGGCATTGCGCACTTCGGCGGGGACACCCTGGCGCATGAAGGACTGAAAGTCCGACGCGGGTGTGAGCGCTTGTGCATCTTGCAAAGTGGGCAAAGGGGCTTCAGATTTGGCCGATGCTTGTTCAGGCCCAAGTCCACCCGGTGGCTCGGGGAGGGCGTTTGCAGGCTGTGAGGCCCCCGCTGTCGCAGGCACGTTGCCCTGGGTCTGTGCGCCTTCGGGTGGCAAAGCAAGGGCGTGGCTGGCTGGCTGCACCGGCTCATCTGCGGGCAAACCTTGAGCGGCTGCTTGCTTGCGGCGCGACCAGCGACTGAAAAAATGATCACTCATGCACCTGTCCTCCACCACCTGGGCCTCGGCGCTTTGGGGCAGTGCTGACCGATGCTGGTTGTCCAAACCGATCGGTCAGTCCTTGAAAACTTTGCGGGCGTTGGCGTTTTTTGACCTCGGGCACAAAGTGTTGCTGCACAAAGGCACGCACCGCCTCCACCAGCACCCCTGGGGCCGCCACGGTTTCCACACTTTCTTGCGCATCCAGCCAGCGC
This sequence comes from Limnohabitans sp. DM1, assembly GCF_001269385.1. Classification (GTDB taxonomy): domain Bacteria; phylum Pseudomonadota; class Gammaproteobacteria; order Burkholderiales; family Burkholderiaceae_C; genus Limnohabitans_A. The sequence continues at coordinate 23,140 of NZ_CXOO01000063.1, forward strand.
CCGGCATCGTGGTAGCTCAGGCTCACGGCCTGCGGTACCGCCAAAGGTTCAAGACCATCGCGCTCTTGCAGGCGCCACATCACAAAAAAGCTGGGTGTGGGCGCGCTGACGTTGAGCCAATAGCCCTCGGCATCGTCGGTGAACAACTCCACCGGCCAGCCTGGATACAGCCACAGCGCATCGCCTTCGTTTTCACGCAAACAGCGCGGCGTCAGACCAAAACTGTCTTCGTGCGGCACCACGTCGTCAAGCACCCAACGCGAAGATTGCCAACGGGCCATGGGGCCTTGCAAGGGTTCTTTGCGCATCAGCACGGCCACGGTCATCAAGTTATGTGCAGACATTTTTTCTCTTCATTTCAAGCCAACAGGGTGTAGTCGATGGTAGGCAGGCGCAAAGTGAACACTGTGCCCTGCCCAGGCTCCGACTTGAAGGTGAGCTTGCCCCCATGCGACTCGATGATCGACTTGCTGAGCCACAAGCCCACGCCCATGCCCTCGGATTTGGTGGTCTTGAACAGGCTGAAGACATCGTCCTGGCGCTCTGGATCAATGCCCTTGCCGTTGTCCTGCACATGCAGCTCCAGGTGGTCTTCAAACACCTGGCCACGAATGCTCAGGTGTGGGTGCCGCACATGGGATTCCAAAATGGCGTCGATCGCGTTGTTCATCAAATTCAGCACCACCTGCTGCAACTGGGTGGCATCACCCGTCAATCGGAAATTCTCTGCAAACTCAGTGCTCAGACGGATTTCACACTCCAGCAATTTGAAACTGACCAGATCGGCCACATCCATCACCAGGCGCTCGAAGTCTATGCGGGCGTACTCACCCTTGCTCATGCGAAACAGGTTGCGGAGTTTGCGGATGATGTCGCCAGAGCGCTGGGTGTTTTTCACAATCGCATCGGCCACGGTCTTGAGGGTATTCAGATCAGGCTGAGAGTTCTGGTCCATGGCCGCCGAGAGCTTGGTCTGCACCAATTCGGCATGCAGCATGGTGGCCGTCAGCGGCTGGTTCAGCTCATGGGCAAAACTGGCCACCAGAGCGCCCATACCCGCGCTTTTGTTGGACAAGGTCAGCTGACGGAGGATTTCCTCGCGCTCACGCAGCAAGACGCCCAAGTCGTCCGAGTGCTGCTGAAACAAGGCGGCACGCTCCTGTTCGCGGGCCAATTGCTGCTCGGCAAGCAGACGGGCGCGGTGTGTCTGGTCAATGAAAATCTGCATGAACCCCACGTTCAACATGCTGATCGCCACGAACTGGCCTGCAAAAACAATGAACTGGTCCCAAGAGACTTCGTAAAGGTCGGTGGCGCCATAGCCCGTCAGCAAGGCAATGGTCTTGATGCCCAAGGTGACCGTCAACACACCACCTGCAGCCTTGACCGACGTGGCGCCTATTGTGTCGTGCTCGACACCGATGCGCTGACCCGATAAAAAATATTCAAAGCAGTTGAGGGTGAAATAACCGTAAAAGACCAACATGACCACTTCGACCGAAGCACCCGAAAACTGCAAGGCATAGGTCAGGGACACAAACGCCAGATTCAGCAAGCCATGCGTCCACATCCACTGGGCGGAGGCCGCATCGCCCAAAGAACGCAAGGCGATCTGCCGTCCCCAGTTGCCCAAGGTCATGAGCAGCATCCCCAACACGACCACCATGTCGTCACTGAGCACGCCCCGGCTGCCGAAAACACACAAACTCAGCGCACTGAAAATGCCCGACAGACTCCACAGCGACACCAGGCGGCTGCGAAAACGCGCCAGGCCGTACCAAATGGCGGCATGCAGCATCAAATAAAGGAACGCGTCCATCCAGAAGATGGTTTGCACGTCAGGAATCAAAAGGCTCTCCTTGGCTGGCACGAGCCATGCGCAAAACAGCAAGCCCGCGCATGACCGAACAAGCCGCAGATTATGCGGTCAGCGGGGGCCAGGGTGCATGTGCGGGGCTTGGGCCCGCCAAGTCAAGGGCTGGTCGTCGCTGGCTGACCGTAACCCTGCACCGCTGAAAGCGCCCCACCAGCCCGGATGGCAACTGCACAGTACTTGAACTCGGGAATTTTCCCGAAAGGGTCCAGCGCTGCGTTGGTCATCAGGTTGGCCGCTGCTTCGTAATAAGCAAACGGAACAAACACAGCCCCTTGCGGCATGCCATCATCGCGCCGCACATGCAGAGTCACTTGACCTCGACGTGAGGTGATCGTGAACACATCACCCGTCTTCAAGCCCAAATTCGCCAGATCAGCGCCGCACATGGATGCCGTCGCCAAGGGCTCAATGGCATCCAGAACAGTCGCGCGGCGGGTCATGCTGCCCGTGTGCCAGTGCTCCAGCTGGCGACCGGTGATCAACACAAACGGATAGTCAGCATCAGGGCGCTCGTTGGCAGGAATGATGTCCGCTGGCACCAGATTCACGCGACCGTCTGCTGTCGCGAAATGATCCCTAAAGACCGTTGGCTCTCCAGGATCATCGGCACTCAGGCAGGGGTAGGTGACGCTGGACTCGCGTTGCAGTCGCTCCCAAGTAATGCCCCAGATGGCCGTGTGCATGGCTCGACGCATTTCGTCATACACCTGCGCCACACCGTCGAACTCACCTTCGTAACCGCAGGCCAAGGGAAGGCCTCTGCCCTGCTCGCCTGGTAGCGCAGATGGGGTATGCGTCGCATAGGCCCCGACACGCTGCGCCATCTGTTGAATGATCCACAAATCAGGCTTGGCTTGCCCCGGCGGATCGATGGCCTGTTTGCCCAGTTGCACCATGCGGTCGGTGTTGCTCACCGTGCCATTTTTCTCTGGCCACGCGGTGGCGGGCAGCACCACATCGGCCAGCCAGGCGGTTTCGGTCATGAAAATATCCTGCACCACCAGATGCTCAAGCGAGGCCAGCGCGTGACGTGCGTGGTTCAAGTCCGGGTCGCTCATGGCGGGGTTTTCGCCCATGATGTACATGCCGCGCACCTTGTGCGCATCACTCTCGGGCGCCAGGATCTTGCCCATGATTTCCACCACGGTGTAACCCGGTTCGGCATCCAGCGGCGTGCTCCAGAAATCTTCAAACCAGGCATGCGCTTCAGCGTTGCTGACACGCTGGTAGTTGGGAAACATCATCGGGATCAAGCCTGCGTCCGATGCGCCTTGCACATTGTTCTGGCCGCGCAGCGGATGCAGGCCCGAGCCGGGCTTGCCGATCTGTCCGGTCACGGTCACCAGTGCGATCAGGCAACGCACGTTATCGGTACCGTGAACGTGCTGGCTCACGCCCATCCCCCAAAGGATCATGGCCCCCTTGGCCTTGGCGAATTCACGGGCAACTTCGCGCAAAGTTTGCGCTGGAATGCCGCAAATGGGCGCCATCGCTTCGGGGCTATAGCCTTGAACGTTCTCGCGCAGGGCTTCGTAATGGTTGGCCCGCTTGGCAATGAAGTCCTGGTCGGACAAACCCTCTTCAATGACCACATGGATGAGCGCATTGAGCATGGCCACATCGGTGTCGGCTTTGAACTGCAAAGTGCGCCATGCGTGCTGGCCCAGGTCTGTGATGCGCGGATCGGCCAGCACGATCTTGGCGCCGCGTTGCGCGGCATTTTTCATCCAGGTCGCGGCCACGGGATGATTGGCCGTCGGGTTGGAGCCAATCACAAAGATCAGGTCGGAATGCTCGACATCATTGACTTGGTTGCTCACTGCGCCTGAGCCCACACCTTCAAGCAGCGCGGCCACGCTGGAGGCGTGACACAAGCGGGTGCAATGGTCCACGTTGTTGGAGCCGAAACCCGTGCGCACCAGTTTCTGGAACAAGTAGGCTTCTTCATTGCTGCCTTTGGCTGAGCCAAATCCGGCCAGGCTTTTGGGGCCAAACCGATCACGCAAGTTTTTCAACTGGCCTGCACCCAAGGCCAGCGCCTCTTCCCAGGTGGCTTCACGAAACACCTCGGACCAGTCGGCACTGTCTCGGTTCAAGCGGTTGAGCAACTCGGGATCTTTGGCCACGCCAACTTTGCGGATCAAGGGCACTGTCAGTCGCTGAGGGTTGGCGGCATAGTCAAAACCAAAGCGTCCCTTGACGCACAAGCGGCTGTGGTTGGCCGGTCCATCGCGCCCATCAACACCCACGATCACATTGTTCTTGACCTTGTACGTGAGCAGGCAACCCACACCACAAAATGGGCACACAGAGTCCACTTTTTTGTCAACCACTTGCGTGCCCACTTGGGTCTTGGGCATCAGTGCGCCCGTTGGGCAAGCTTGAACGCACTCACCGCAGGCCACACAAGTGCTCTGGCCCATGGCATCGCCCAGGTCAAACACAATGGCGCTGTGTGCTCCACGCATGGCGTAACCGATGACGCCATTGACCTGCTCTTCGCGGCAAGCCCTGACGCAGCGCTTGCACTGGATGCAAGCGTCCAGATTGACCGCCATGGCTGGGTGCGACATATCGGCCTGCGGCTGTTCGCGGCGCAGTGATGCCAGCTCGGGTCGCACGGTGACATCCATGCGGTAAGCCCAATCACTGAGCTCGCCATGCTGGCCTGCATGCGTGCCGCTGCCGTTCGCATCGTTCCATTTGTGCCCCACATCGGGCATGTCGGACAGCAGCAACTCCAGCACCATTTTCTGGCTTTTGACCGCACGCTCGCTTTTGGCCTGAACGTGCATGCCTTCAGTGGCACTGCGGCAGCAACTGGGGGCCAAGGTGCGTTCACCCGCAATTTCAACCACGCAAGCTCGGCAATTGCCGTCCGGGCGGTAGCCCTCTTTGTAACAAAGGTGGGGAATCGCAATGCCATGCCGCTGGGCAGCCTGAAGGATGGTTTCACCCTCATAGGCCTGGATGGATTGCGCATCGAGTTTGAATTCGATGGTTTTCAGTGTCACTTCAGACAGAGAGTTCGGTGCGTTCACAGCGAAGCTCCAATTTCATGGGGAAAATATGTTTGCACGCAACGCACCGGATTGGGCGCTGCCTGACCGAGACCGCAAATGGAAGCGTCGATCATGACGACATTCAGGTCTTCCAGGGTGCGGTTGTCCCACACTTGCGCATGCATGAGGGCCGCCGCCTTGGCCGTACCCACCCGGCAGGGCGTGCACTGACCGCAACTTTCATGCGCAAAAAAACGCATCATGTTCAGGGCCGCATCACGCGCCTGGTCTTGATGGCCCAGCACGATGACCGCTGCCGAACCAATGAAGCAGCCATGGGGCTGCAAGGTGTCAAAGTCCAGTGGCACATCGCCCAAGCTGGCAGGCAATATGCCGCCAGAGGCGCCCCCCGGCAAATAGGCGTAGAACGCGTGTCCTTCAAGCATGCCGCCGCAGTATTCTTCGATCAATTCATTGACGGTGATACCGGCAGGCGCCAGCTTCACCCCCGGGTTTTTGACACGCCCACTCACACTGAAACTGCGCAAGCCTTTGCGACCATGTCGACCAAATGCGCTGAACCATTGCGGGCCCTTTTGGACGATGTCGCGCACCCAAAACAGGGTTTCAAAATTGTGCGCCAGCGTCGGGCGGCCAAACAAACCCAGCTGCGCGATGTAGGGTGGTCGCATGCGTGGCTCGCCGCGCTTGCCCTCGATGCTCTCGATCATGGCGGACTCTTCACCGCAGATATAGGCTCCGGCCCCTCGACGCAGTTCTATCCGAGGCAGTTTGCAAGGCGGGTTGGCACGCAACTTGGCCAGCTCTGCTTGCAAGAGGGCTCGGCAGCCGTGGTATTCATCGCGCAGATAGATGTAGCAAGCGTCAATGCCAACGACCTGGGCGGCCACCAGCATGCCTTCCAGAAAACGGTGTGGATCACGCTCCAGGTAAGTGCGGTCCTTGAACGTGCCAGGCTCACCCTCGTCAATGTTCACGGCCATCAGCTTGGGCGCAGTTTGCTCGCGCACGATGCGCCACTTGCGCCCTGCCGGAAAGCCCGCGCCACCCAAGCCGCGCAGACCCGAGTCCTCCAGGGCTTGAATGACTTGCTCAAAGTCGTGCTGGCCTGCAGCCATGGCTTTGACCAAGGCATAACCGCCCTGCGCCAAATAAGCGTCCAGGCCCACATAGTCAGGGGCTGTTTGCACGTCGCTTATCGGCGACACCGATTTTTCGGCATAGGCTGCAGCGTCGAAGCTGGCCTGGTCAGAAGCTGCGGGATGACTGGCATGGCCCTCGTTCACGGCCTTCGCGACCGATTCGAGGGTGGCATGCGCAACCGGGTGCTGGTGCACCACAACTGCAGGCGCTTGTTCGCATCGCCCGATACATGGCGCAGCAATCACGCGCACTTCACTGTGGCCCAAAATCGCGGGTAATTTTTCCAACAGTTGCGCAGCACCCGCCAGTTCACAGCTCAGGCCATCGCACACACGGACCGTCAGGCCCGGCGCGGCCGCATCGCCCCGAATGACTTCAAAGTGATGGTAGAAAGTCGCAACCTCATAGACCTCGGCCATCGGGATGTTCATCTCTTTGGCCAGCGCCACCAAATGGCGCTCATGCAGGCCGCCAAAGTGGTCATTCAGGACATGCAGATTTTCAATCAACAGGTCACGGCGATGCGGTGCCGCCCCCAATAGCAACCGCAGCTCATCGACTGCGGCATCATCGGCTTGACGACCCTTGAGCTTGCTTTTGTTGCGAATGCGCTGACGCATATCTTCCACTGAAGCCAAGGCAACAGTGGCATCTGATGGAGAAGCTTTGACTGGAAAGTTTTGCATGGTCATCCATTGAAACATACGCCCACCCTGTGGTTGCGCCCGACCCCAAGCCTGCTGCATCTCAACAATAGGCAGCTGTGGGCATCACGAGGGGCGGTCATGAAGCGAAAAACTTGGCAACACTGAGCCAGGTGCGGTAAACACCCCAAGCCAGCGGAAATCCTACTGCGGCCCATGCCAACACGACAAAAATGACATTCACACGGTCAGCACCCCTCGCACCCCGGCTGCGCACCAGTTCTGTGGAGACAGCCCTCTCATGGGCCAAGCGTTTTTCTTCGGCCAGTTCTGCATCCGTCATGAACCATTTGGCATCCAGCGGCTTGACCAGCACATTACAGATCAACCCCACGACCAGCATGCCCACCAGGATGTACATCGTCTGGTTGTAGACCTGCTCGCGAGGGATGCCCAAGCTCAGCTGGTATTCACGCATGTAGTTCACCACCACAGGTCCAAGAACGCCGGCTGTGGCCCAAGCGGTCAACAAACGGCCGTGGATGGCACCGACCATCTGTGTACCAAAAAGGTCCGCCAGATACGCCGGCACCGTGGCAAAGCCGCCGCCATACATGCTCAAAATGATGCAAAAAGCCGACACAAACAAAACGATGTTGCCGGCCGCAGAACTGCCCGGGATGCTGAAATACAGCAGGCCACCCAAGACGAAAATCACCGCATAGGTCAATTTGCGGCCCAGTTTGTCCGACAGACTGGCCCAGAAAAATCGCCCCCCGATGTTGAACAAACTCAACAGGGCGGTAAAACCTGCAGCCACCGTGGCCATGGATTTGAGCTGTTCTTTGTCAAGGTCAGCAAACTTGGCCTGAACACCGATCAAGCTGCCACCGAACACCTCTTGCAACATGGGTGAAGCCATGCCGATCACACCGATTCCGGCACTCACGTTCATGCACAGCACCATCCAGATCAGCCAGAACTGGGGGATGCCCCAGACTTTGCTGACATGCACATGCCGCTGAGTGATCATGGCGTTGTGCACTTGGGCAGGCGGTGGCGTCCAAGCCGCTGGTTTCCAGCCGGTCTCTGGCACGCGGTAACCCCAGGCACCCGCCATCATGAAGGCAAAATAAATCAAGGCCATGACGATGAAGGTTTGCATCACACCCACGTCGGTAGGTGTCGAAAAATATGTCATCAAATCAGCCGCCAAGGGAGAGCCAATCATCGCCCCACCGCCAAAACCCATGATGGCCATGCCTGTCGCCATGCCCCGCCGATCCGGGAACCACTTGATCAGTGTCGAGACAGGCGAGATGTAGCCCAGGCCCAAACCAATGCCCCCAATGACACCGGAGCCGACCAGCATCAACCAGAACTGGTGCAGGTAAACGCCCAAGGCCGACAGCAGCATGCCCCCACACCAGCACACCGCAGACACCACACCCGCTTTGCGCGGCCCTGCTCGCTCCAACCAGCCGCCCCAAGTGGCGGCGCTGGTGCCGAGCAACACAAAGAACAAGGTATACATCCAGCCCAAGGTTGAAATTTGCCAATCACAACGGGTGGTGAAAAGTTGACCCCAAAACCCCACCTCGGGTCCGCACGGTATGGCTTCCTGGATGCCCAAGGCTTTGGACAGCGGCAGCCAAAATACTGAAAAACCATAGGCCATGCCAATGCTCAGGTGAATGGCCAAGGCCGCTGGCGGCACCAGCCAGCGGTTGAAGCCCGGACCGGCAATGATTCTTTCCTTGTCCAGCCAACCGGGGGAATGGGTGCTCATCGGAATTACTCCTGTCGTTGATGTGGCCGCATGGGCTCGATCACGTCATCGGTCGCGCAAGCCAAAAGCTGCGACATACAGCCTGCATGGATGCGCCTGAAGGCAACTGACGACACATCCAACGTCCGTTCAAATCAGGGAAAACTGTCGGTAAAAACTGTTGGGACTAACGCCTTGTCAACAGCCAAAACCATCCCTGAGTCCAGTCAATGCCACCCAGACGGAGGCCGTACTTTGCCAAAATTTTGCCCCCCAGGTCTTCGGTTCAAGCCACAGGTCTGAACAGGACCATGAACCCTCTGGCTCAATAAGTTTCGAGGTGCAGGCGGCCTTCTTTTTTGAGTGCCGCACCCACGGTATCCCAGTCGAGCCCGGCGTTCTGTGCGATGTCTCGCAAGGCCATGACCACGCCCTCTTCCATGCTTTTGAGGCCGCACACATAAAAACAGGTGTTGGGGTCTTTGAGCTGGGCTGCGATGTCGGCAGCGCGATCGCGCATGGCGTCTTGCACGTAACGCTTGGGCTTGCCCACTTCGCGCGAGAACGCGAACTCGGTGTCGATGAAGTCCTTGGGCAGGTTGTTCAGTGGCCCAAAGTACGGCAGCTCGGCCGGCGTGCGGGCCCCAAAGAACAGCATGAGTTTGCCACCCTCGAACTTGCCACTGGCCCGCAGGCGGCGACGCCATTCGGTCATGGCCCGCATGGGCGCGCTGCCGGTTCCGGTGCAGATCATGACGATGTTGCTCTTGGGGTGGTTGGGCATGAGGAAGCTCGCGCCAAACGGCCCGATCACCTGCACTTTTTCACCCACATTCAGATCGCACATGAAGTTGGAAGCCACGCCGCGCACGGGTTGGCCGTCGTGGTCTTCGAGCACGCGTTTGATGGTCAGCGACAGGTTGTTGTGGCCGGGACGCTCGCCGTTGCGGGGGCTGGCAATCGAGTACTGACGCGCATGGTGCGGTTTGCCGTTGGCGTCCACGCCTGGCGGGATGATGCCGATCGATTGGCCTTCGAGCACCGGAAAGGGCAGGCTGCCAAAGTCGAGCACGATGTGGTGGGTGTCGTAGTCTTGCTGGCCTGCTTGTTGGCCCACTTCGGTCACGCGCAGGTTGCCCGTCACGGTGGCGGTGATGGTTTTCTCAGCGGCCTTGGGGCCATAGAGGTTGGTGTAGGCGTGCGCAGCCGACCAAGGGGGGATGGTGGCGCCGAATTGCGCTGAGTTGAAACCCGAGGCGGTGGCGGTGCTGACGGCCGATGAGGATGAAGCAGCGGCTTGTACGGCGGCTTGGGCTTCATCTTGGACCAGACCGGCATCGCCACCAGCCGCGGCCAGTTCTTCGGCGCTCAGTTCAGCAGGCAGGTCGTACCACTTGAGTTGTTCTTCGATGCTGTAGGCCTTGGCTTTGGGCACCATGCGCCAGTTGTCAATCGAGCCGGTGGGGCACGGCGAGATGCAGTCCATGCAACCGTTGCAGACGTCGGCCTTGACCACGTAGTTGAGCGAGTCGTGGGTGATGGCGCCCACAGGGCAGATCGCTTCGCAGGTGTTGCAGCGGATGCAAATTTCCGGGTCGATCAGGTGTTGTTTGATCAGCGTCGCTTCGGTGCTCATGTCTTGGCTCTCTTGTCTGCTTTTGTGGTTTGCTGTCTTGGGTCTGCGTGGTCCGCAACGGTATGGCTGGGGGCCGGGCGCCTCATGCTGGGGTACCAGAAATCGGCGCCCGSCCCCCAGCCATACCGTCGCTCTGTGCCTGCTTCAACGCTCAGAGTCTACTGGGACCCAGATCGCTCAGCACACCCATGTCATTGAAAGGGCAAGGGGCGGGTGACGATTTTCGATACCCCGTCATGAGGAACCCGCCCCTTGCCCTTTCAATGACCGCCTCCACTCAAGGCAGAACATAGAAACAACCAGCCACACAGCCACCAACAGACGCTCAACAAACCCCATGCAGTCGTCAAAGGCAGGGGCNGGGTGACGATTTCTGGTACCCCAGTATGAGGAACCCGCCCCTGCCTTTGACGACTGCCGCCCCCAAAATGGAGGCAGCAGTCAGATCAGAAGATCAATCAGTTGAACCGGACGTAATCAAAGTCCACTGGCTGACGGTTGATGCCCATGACGGGTGGCGCGATCCAGTTGGCGAACTTGCCGGGCTCCACCACACGGCCCATCAGGCTGGCCACATACGCGCGGTCTTCGTTGGTGGGCAACCACTCGCCCACTTTGGCCATCCACTCGGCGTCGGTCACCACACGGCCATCGGGCGTGATCTTGGCACCCGACAAAGAACCGATGTTGCGGTGGAACGCCTTGTGGGGCGCGGTCAAGGTGAAAGGAATACCGGCCTTGGCAATCACGCGGTTCCAACGGTCAATACCGCCTTTGGAGTCCGTGATGTAGTCGTCGCGCAGCACTTCGTTCAAAGCGTTGAGCATCGGCACTTCTTTTTCGACCAGCTTGCCGTCTTCCACCGACAGGATCTTGTAGCTGTTGCCCTTCAAGATGTGGTCATCGGTACGTTTGCCTTCTTCGTAACGGCCTTTCAGGCCCGAGCTGTAGAAGGTGGCGGCATTGGACGACTGGTCGGCACCGAACAAGTCGATGGTCACCGAGAAGTGGAAGTTGATGTAGCGCTGGATGGTGGGCAAATCAATCACGCCCGCAGCGCGCAGCTTGCCCACGTCGTCGGTTTTGAGCTGGTTCATCACGTCCACGGTGCGCTGGATGGTGCGGCTCACACCAGACTCGCCCACAAACATGTGGTGCGCTTCTTCGGTCAGCATGAACTTGGTGGTGCGGGCCAGCGGGTCGAATGCGGATTCGGCCAGGGCGCACAGCTGGAACTTGCCGTCGCGGTCGGTGAAGTAAGTGAACATGAAGAAGGACAACCAGTCAGGGGTCTTCTCGTTGAAGGCCTGCAAGATGCGGGGGTTGTCTTCGTTGCCGCTATTGCGCTGCAGCAGGGCGTCGGCTTCTTCACGGCCGTCCTTGCCGAAGTATTTGTGCAGCAGGTACACCATGGCCCACAGGTGACGGCCTTCTTCGACGTTGATCTGGAACAGGTTGCGCAGGTCGTACATGCTGGGCGCAGTCAGGCCCAGGTGGCGCTGCTGCTCCACCGATGCGGGCTCGGTGTCGCCTTGCGTGACGATGATGCGGCGCAGGTTGGCGCGGTGTTCGCCAGGCACGTCTTGCCAGGCTTTCTCGCCGATGTTGTCACCAAAATGGATCTTGCGGTCTTGCTCACCGGGGTTCAAAAACACGCCCCAACGGTAGTCGCGCATCTTGACGTGGCCAAACTGGGCCCAGCCTTGCGGGTCCACGCTCACGGCGGTGCGCAGGTACACGTCCATGTCGGTCGAGCCTTCGGGGCCCATGTCATCCCACCAGTTGATGAAGTTGGGCTGCCACTGCTCCAAGGCGCGTTGCAGCGTACGGTCTTCGCTCAAGTTGACGTTGTTGGGAATTTTTTCGCTGTAGTTGATACCGGACATCATGATCTCCTGGGGGGTTAATCGGGTTGAGTTGTTTCGGGTTATGCGTTCGGCGTTGAGCGTTGTTGACCAGCTTCACGCTGAACCCTCAACGCATAACGCTGAACAAATCAGACGCGGTTCAAGTCGAAGCTGACTTTTTCGCCTTTGCCGTAAACCTTCAGCGCACCTTTTTCGCCGACGGCGTTGGGGCGCTGGAAGATCCAGTTTTGCCATGCGGTCAAGCGACCAAAAATTCGGGTCAGCATGTTCTCTTGCTGGGCAAAACGCAGGTTTGCTTCCAGACCGGTCAGCGCATCGGGCGACATGGAAGAACGCTCTTCCAGGGCCAGGCGGATTTCGTCGGCCCAGTCAATGTCGTCCGGGGCGGCAGTGACCAAACCCAAAGCCAAGGCTGCATCGGCGTCCAAGGCCTTGCCAATCGCGCCGCGAGCGGCTTCCATGGCAGGCACTTCTTCATAAAAGCGGCGCTGCAAGCGGGTCTGGTCGTTGACCATGGGGAAGAAACCGAAGTTCATTTCGTTCAGCTGGATCTTGGGGGCCTTGGCTTCGTCGTCCGGCAGCGCCAGCATGTAGGCGCGGTCGGCGCAGAAGACCAATTCGGCGAGTGTGCCGACAAAACAAGTCCCTTCTTCAACCAAGGCAAACAGGCTGCGCGAGGTCACGTCCATGCGGGCCAGCGTGCGGCGCAGGTGGCCGATGGTCTCGCGCACCAGCCAGTGGTCCTTGTTCGCCAGCATCGTGGCGTCAGAGGCCAGCACAGCAGCGGCGTCACCCGAGGTCTTGAGCACCCAAGTGCCGATGTCCAGTTCGTTGGTGCGCATGTGCAAGATGGCGTCATCGAGTTCGCGCACCATTTGCAGAGGCCACCAGTTCATGCCTGCGGCTTCGATGCCGGCGATGTCGGTGGGCTGAGCCGTGGCAGGGGCCTTGACGGTGAAGGTGGCGATACGCTTGGCGCGGTCGATCTCCACAGTAACGTTGGTGTATGTCAACGCGTCAGCGGCGATGCTGCGGTTCAAAGGTGTCAGCGTCACGCCTTTGGCACCCACGGGGCGAATGCTGTCAGCGGCCAGCTTGGCGGCGCGTGCCTTCACCACATCCTTGAACACAGCGGGCTTGGCGATCGCGTCGACCAAGCGCCAGTCCACGGCTTTTTGACCGCGCACACCTTCGACGCTGGTGCAGAAGATGTCGGCCAGGTCGTGGCGCACATGGCGCTTGTCGGTCACGCGGGTCAGACCACCGGTGCCGGGCAGCACGCCGAGCAATGGCACTTCGGGCAGCGACACGGCGCTCGAGCGGTCGTCCACCAGCACGATGTCGTCGCACGCCAGCGCCAGCTCGTAGCCGCCGCCAGCGCAAGCGCCGTTCAGGGCGGCCACAAATTTCAGGCCATCGTGCTTGCTGGAGTCTTCGATGCCGTTGCGGGTTTCGTTGGTGAACTTGCAAAAATTCACTTTCCAGCCGTGGGTGGACACACCCAGCATGAAAATGTTGGCACCCGAGCAGAACACACGGTCCTTCAAGCTGGTCACGACCACAGTGCGCACTTCGGGGTGCTCGAAACGGATGCGCTGCAGCGCGTCGTGCAACTCGATGTCCACGCCCAGGTCATAGCTGTTGAGTTTGAGCTTGTAGCCGGGGCGGATGCCAGCGTCTTCGTTGATGTTGATCGACAAGGTGGCGATCTCGCCGTCAAAAGACAGTTGGATGTGTTTGTATTCGGCAGGGCTGGTCTGGTAATTGACTTGGAAATTCGTGCTCATGGGGGTCTCCGTCGGTGATGTCAGGCTTGGGTTCTGTCAAGAAATGCATTTCAGTGCATGTTACAGTGAAGTTTAGTGCAGGTTAACCACCACCACAACATGCACTTTAATTCATTTTGTCAGTATTTACCCTAGGAAATGAAATTTCCTGCATCCGCTCACGTCGCCAAGCTCAAATGCTGGCGAACCGAAGACCGCAAGGCCTCGAACGCCTGGTCTTCGGTGCGCCCACTGGTGTTGATGGCCATGTCGGCCTTGGAATAGAAGGCCGAGCGACCTTCCAGGATGCGCTTGAGGTCTTCCATGGCCTCGCGGCTGGCCGCCATGGGCCGCATGTCGCCTTGTGCGGCCACGCGCCCCATGTGGTCAGCGGCGTCGGCCTGCAACCACACGGTGGTGCAGTGCGAGAGCAGCACATTGAAATTGGCCGAATCGGACACCAAACCGCCGGGCGTGGCAATCACGACTTCGGGGTAGATCTGGATGGCTTCTTCGAGGGCGCGGCGTTCGTAACGGCGGTAAGCGTTGGCACCGTAGAGGTTGTGGATTTCACTGATCTGGCAACCGGCGAACTGCTCGATCTCGCGGCTCAGCTCAATGAAGGGAAAGCCCAGATCGTCGGCCAAGCGCTGGCCCAGCGCGGTTTTGCCCGCGCCGCGCAAGCCAACCAGCGCGATGCGGCTCTTGCGCTCTTGCGCGTTGCCACCCTCGCCAAACATGTCGCTCAGTTGCAGACGGGCACGGCGCAGATCGGCCTCGCTTCGTTTGGAGAGCAAGTCCCGAATCAGCAGCCACTCGGGCGAGGTGGTCGTCATGTCGCCCAGCAACTCGGCCAGCGAGCACTGCAAGGCATGGGCCACCTGCAGCAGCACCAGCACCGAGACATTGCCCGTGCCGTATTCGAGGTTGGCCAAATGGCGCTCGGACACATCGGCCGCCACGGCCACGGCGCGGCGCGTCATGCCTTTGCGTGAACGCAAATTGCGCACGCGCTCGCCCAGCGCTTCCAGAAAAGGACTGCGTTTGGTGTCGGGCTCGGTGGGATCGGTGGGATCGGTGGACAGCTTGACTTCAGAGGTCATGTTCAACAAAGCGCTTCAAAACAGGGAAAACCCTAGGATTTCAAACAACCCAAAATATGCACTTTACTGCATACTATGTAGGACGCACAATAGTGCATAAGAAGGTGTTTATACCGCCAACTGGCGCACTTGAACACAGACCCCCGAAATAAAAGGAGACACAGCTTGCGCCCAGCAGCCCCACCCCCGACCGAATTCAATTTCGCCCAGCACCTGATCGCCAGCAACGCAGGGCGACCGGACAAAACAGCGCTGGTGGACGATGCAGGCTCGCTCCAATACGGTTCGCTGGCCGACCAGATTCGCCGCTTTGCCGGAGGGCTGCAGGCCATGGGGCTCAAGCGCGAAGAGCGCGTGCTCTTGCTCATGCACGACTGCAGCGACTGGGTGGTGGCCTTTTTGGGCGCGCTCTATGCGGGCGTGGTGCCGGTGGCCGTGAACACCTTGCTCACCGCCGAAGACTATGCCTTCATGCTGCGCAACAGCCGCGCCCAAGCCGCCCTGGTCTCGGGCGCCCTGCTGCCCACCCTGCAAAGTGCCCTGGATCTGGTCAAAACCGAGGTGCGCCAAGTCGTGGTCTCGCGCCCCACAGGCGCCTTGGCCCAAGGCCAATTCAACATGGCCGACTTTGTCGCCCAAAACAACCCCGTGTTGCCCGCCCTGACCCTGGCCGATGAGCCGGCCTTCTGGTTGTATTCGTCCGGCTCCACCGGCCAACCCAAGGGCACGGTGCACAGCCAGGGCAACCTGTACTGGACGGCCGCGCTGTATGGCCAAGGCGTGCTGAACCTGCAGGAAAGCGACACCGTGTTCTCGGCCGCCAAGCTGTTCTTTGCCTATGGCCTGGGCAACGCCCTCACCTTCCCCTTGAGCGTGGGAGCCACAGTGGTGCTGATGGCCGAGCGCCCCACCCCGCAAGCCACGTTCAAGCGCCTGGTCGACCACCAGCCCACGGTGTTTTATGGCGCCCCCACCGGTTATGGCGGCATGCTGGCCAACCCCGAATTGCCCGCCAAAAGCCAGGTGGCTTTGCGCCTGTGCTCATCGGCCGGTGAAGCCTTGCCGCGCGACATCGCCGAGCGCTGGAGTGCCCATTTCGGCTGCGACATCATCGACGGCATCGGCTCCACCGAAATGCTGCACGTCTTTTTGTCCAACCGCCCGGGCGACGTGCGTTACGGCACCACGGGCAAGGCTGTGCCCGGCTACGAAGTCCAGTTGCGTAACGAAGACGGCAGCGTGGTGACCGGCGCCAACGAGATCGGCGACCTCTACATCCAGGGCCCCAGCAGCGCCCTGATGTACTGGAACAACCGCGAGAAATCGCGCGACACCTTCCAGGGCGTCTGGACCAAAAGCGGCGACAAATACACCCGCGACCCCGATGGCTACTACACCTACGCGGGCCGCAACGACGACATGCTCAAGGTCAGCGGCATTTACGTGTCGCCTTTTGAGGTCGAGTCCACGCTGGTGCAACACCCCGCTGTTCTTGAAGCGGCCGTCATAGGCAAGGAAGACACCGACGGCCTGACCAAGACCAAGGCCTTCATCGTGCTGAAGGCGGGCCAGAGCCTGACACAAGACGAGGTCAAGGCGTTCGTGAAGGAGCGCCTGGCCCCCTACAAGTACCCGCGTTTCATCGAGTTTGTGGCCGAGTTGCCCAAGACCGCCACGGGCAAGATCCAGCGCTTTCGCTTGCGCGATCTGGAAAAAGCGCAATGAGCCCCCTCAGCGGGGCCATGCACAGCGGATGCGGTGTGGACCACCAGCTGATTCACCCATTGTGCTTCAACCCTCCTGCCTCTTTATAGATTCGGCCCGATGAAGTCTGAGCCGCGTGTTGCCGGTTGGGAGGATTTTGTGGGAGCTTGCCAGCCAAGCGAAAAGCCTGTGGTCCACAAGCGTCCGATCGCCAGCAGGGCTAGCTCCCACAAGGTGCAAGGTTGAAGTCACCCTGCAGACTTCAAAGGGCCGGATCAATATGAAGATTGCTTCAGCCACACAGACTGCGGCTCGCCCGGTGAAAGCGGTGCGGATGCCTCAAACCGCGCCATCGGGCCGGTCAGCACTCACCACCCGATTGATTTCAGTTTGCAAAGCGATTTGCGACATGGGCTTGGAGACATAGCCATCGGCTCCAGCGGCCAAAAAGCGCTCCTTGTCGCCGGTCATCGCATGCGCGGTGACCATCAAGACCGGTGTTCTGCGCCCTGTTCCGGCTTCTTTTTCGCGCAGCAAACGCAAGGCCGTCAGGCCATCCATGACCGGCATCATCACGTCCATGAGCACCACATCAAAGTGCTGCTGCGCCAGCAAGTCCAGGGCGTGCTGCCCGTCGTTGGCAGTGTCATAGTCATAGCCCATGCGCTGCAACATGATTTCGGCCAATTTGCGGTTGATGTCGTGGTCTTCCACCAGTAAAACCGACAACAAACGCGCAGATTCCGAGGCGTAAGAACTGGCAGCTTCAGCTTTGCTCACTGTGGCTTCCAGGCTCAAATCCCGCTGCACGGGCTTGATCGGCACAGTGGTCACAAAGGTGGCGCCCTGCCCGGGCTGGCTGTGTGCGGTGATGTCCCCGCCCATCAGCTGGATCAGGCTGCGCGTGATCGCCAACCCCAGGCCCGTGCCTCCAAAAGAGCGGGTCACAGAACCGTCAGCCTGCGTGAACGGACTGAACAAGGCGTCCGTGCGGGCAGGATCAAAACCAATGCCTGTATCGGTGATGCTGATGCGCAGCAGACATTCCTGGGCATCGGCGACGGGCAAAACTTCGGTATGCACGGTCACGCTGCCATGGTCCGTGAACTTGATGGCATTGCCAATCAAATTGGTCAGCACCTGGCGCATGCGCACGGGATCGAGCCACACCAGGTCGGGCACGGATGCATCGGTCAGAACGCGCAGCTCAACCCCCTTGACCCGCGCAAGTTGCTCCAGCGAACGTGCCGTGTGCCGAATCAACTGAGAGGGCACCACCTCCAAAAGCTCCAACTCCAGGGCATTGGCCTCGATTTTTGAAAAATCCAGAATCTCATTGATGATGTGCAACAAGTGGTGGGCTGAATCACGGGCCAGCGTCAAATACTCCTTTTGCTGCTTCGCATCTTGGGTATCCAGCGCCAGCTCGGTCATGCCCAGAATGCCGTTCATGGGGGTGCGGATTTCGTGGCTCATATTGGCCAGGAACTCTCCCCTCAAGCGGTTGGCCTGCTCGGCCTTGTCTTTGGCGTCCACCAGCATGTCCTGCGCATCCTGAATGGCCGTGAAATCCTGCATCACGCCAATGAAAAAATGCGCATTGTCGACCCGTGTTTCGCTGATGGTCAGGCGCACAGGAAACGAAGTCCCGTCCTGACGCCGCCCCTGCAGCACGCGGGGCTGATTGAGCAGTTTCTTCTCGCCACTGCTGAGATAGGTTTCCATATACACATCGTGCCGACTGCTCTCCGAAGGATTCATCAGCAAGTTGATGCGTTGTCCCATGAGCTGGTCCATGCGGTAGCCAAAAATGGCTGTGGTCGCGTCATTGCACTGAACGATGTGTCCTTGCGCATCCGCCACCACAATGGCCTCGGGCACCGACTGGAAAATGCTGTTGAGCTTGCTCTCGCTCAAACGCAAATCACGTTCAACCGATTTGCGCTCCGTGATCTCATCGCTCAGCTGCCCAATGGCCTGCTTGCGCTCGGCAGACAACTGCCGCGCCCCCAACAAGGCGCCTCGCAGGCGACGCACCGAAAACCAGATCAGCCACAGCCCCCCAAACAGCAGCGCCAGCAAGATGTAAAAAGTCCGGTTAAGCACCTCGGTGCTGGCCAATTGCCATTGCGACACCGGCAAAATCACCTCAAGTGCACCGCGCACATCGCCTTCTTTCCAGTCCGTGCGGGGCGAGCCGGGGTAGCTGTTGTGGCATGCCACGCATTTGGGCAACATGCGGTCAGCTTGTGCATAGCGCAAGACACGTTCGCCGTTCATGATCTCTTCGCGCACAAAAGGCTCATCGGGATGGGACTTGAGGTGTTGCAGCGCTTGCTGCTGAAAGCTGTCCAGCTGCTGCTCTGCCAGGCGCCATGGAAAGGGCTGCGCGCTGTACAGGCGCACCTGGGTGCCGCCATCCACCTTGGACAAGTAGTGGCCCAGGTCAATGGTCAAGGTCGCGGGCAGGGGCAAGGCGTTGTCACGCTGCTTGTAGTCGTGCGTGATCTCCATGCCGCCTCTCACGGCGCGGGGCACCAATTCCTGGGTGTAGAAATTGCGAAACTGCGTGACCGAAGCCGCATGGGCTGCCGCACTTTCAGTCGCATATTGCTGCACCACACGTTCGCTGGACTGGTAGGTGTAGAGCACCATCCACACACCCATGGTCAGCAATACGACCCCTAACCACTGCATAGGCCAGCGCAGCAGCCATTGCTGAAAACCGGAAATCAAACTGTAAAAAACCTTCACATGCAACTTTCAAATATCCGCGGGATGATAGCAATGAATACTTTGATACCCACAAATATGAATCTACTGACCAATAAGAATGCACGCTACTGTGCAACCCCATCACGGATCACGGGGCTCAGCCGCCAGCGCATCAGCACTCACTCAAGGACCCGCTGAAGCCAGCACTTGCTCGATCTTGCCGATCAGCCACAAAGCCGCCGGAGACAGCACCCGCCCTTGGGCATGGATGACCGATGTGGCCAGCGCCTGTGCAGCTGCGTACTGCACATGCGGTAAGGCGACACAAGGCTCAACGGGCAGCGAGGCGCACATCGCCTCGTGCGTAGCGAACAAGACACAGTCACTGGACAGCATCACCGACCGCAGCACGGCCACACTGTCGCAGCTCAGGCCAACAGGCAATTCTTCGTGGTGCTGCAGTTGATAGATCTCTTGCAGGGCCAGTCTGGCCTGATTGGGCAGCACCGGGCCGATGAGCTTGTACTGGCGCATCGCCCGGCGCTGCGCCAATGCATCCAGCCCCAGCAAGGGGTGAGCCTGACGCACAAAAAACCCAAATCGCTGCGTCGGCAAGGGGTGCACGGCAAAGTCGGCAGGCGGCGGCAAACTGTGGGTCAACGCCACCACAAAATCAAGTTCATTGCGTTGCAACTTGCCCCTGAGCCGTTGCCAGTTGCCAATGTCCACATCCACCGTCAGGCCCGGTTTTTCCTGCACCTGCTCGATCAGCAGCCGAGTCAAAAAAGCTTCTGCGGGGAAAACCCCGACACCGAAATTGACATGCCCAGAATCCACCCCGACCAATTGCTGTGCTTCGCGCTTGAGGCTCTCCGCATCGCCCAAAATTTGCAAGGCCCGGGGCAATATGCGATGCCCGGCGTCGGTCAAGCTCACCCCATCATGTGCCCTGTTGAGCAACTGCAAACCCAATGACTCTTCCAGCGTCTGGATGCTGCGTGTGAGCGCCGGCTGGGTCAGGTTCAGGCGCAGCGCCGCCTTGAGGAAGGATTTCTCCTCCGCGATGACGGCCAGATGATGCAGTCTGCGCAAGTTCAACATATAAAAATATTTTATGAAAATTCTATTTTTTTGCAATTGTTTTTATTGACCACACGCTCTAAGCTGATCCCGGCGCCACCTTCAAGCAAGGTTGGCATCACCGAAAAAAACCACAGGAGACCTCCATGACAACACCTCTCAAGTCTTTTCATCCGAGCCAGCGACGGACCTGGGCACGCGCCCTGATCGCCAGCCTTTGCATCGGGTCACTCTCGGGACTGGCTTTGGCACAAGACACCGTCTGGCCCACACCCGGCAAACCTGTCCGAATCGTCGTGCCCAGCCCGGCCGGCGCAGGCACCGACGTGCTGGCCAGACTGCTGGCACGCAAGCTCACTGAAGACACCGGCGGCGTGTTCGTGGTCGACAACAAACCAGGCGCGGGCACCATCATCGGCGCTCAGGATGTGGCCAAATCGGCCAACGATGGCCACACCCTGCTCTACACCTTCGTCATCACCCACACCCAAAACCCTCACCTCTACAGCAAGCTGCCCTACGACGCGTTCAAGGACTTCACGCCCGTGGTCCAGGTTGCCCGGTCGGCCACTGTGCTCGTGGTCAAAAAGGATTCGCCTTTCAACTCTGTGCAAGACCTGGTGAGCCACGCCCGCAAGAACCCCGGCAAGCTCAACTTCGCCAGCTACAGCCAGGGCTCCACCTCGCACCTGAACGCCGAGTTGCTGATGATGCAAACCAAAACCCAAATGGTGCACATCCCCTTCAAAGGTTCACCGGATGCCACACGGGCACTGATGGCTGGCGACGTACACTTTTACTTTGATGGCACAGCCACAGCGGTGCAAGGGGCCAATGCCGGCCGCTTCAAGCTGCTGGGCACGGCCACAGAAAAGCGCCTGCAAGTGCTGCCCGACTTGCCCACCATGACCGAACAAGGCGTCGAGGGCATTGACATCGTGGGCTGGCAAGGCCTGTTTGCTCCCGGCAACACCGCCGCGCCTTTGGCCAAAAAAATATCGGATGCAGTCAACAAGGCTTTGCGCACAACGGATGTCAGCCAAATGATCACCACCCAAGGCAACGAGGTCAGTGGTGTGGGGCCTGACGAATTCGCCCGAATCGTGAAAAGCGACCATGAACGCTGGGGCACCGTGATCAAACGCCTGAACCTCAAACTCGACTGAACCCCCACACACAAGGACAACACCATGCACGATCTCGTGATTCGCGGCGGCAGCCTCATTGACGGCACCGGCGCACCCGCCCAAGCAGGCGACATCGCCATCGACCAAGGCGTCATCAGCCAGGTGGGTGGCAAGGCAGGCCCAGCCCGCCGCACCCTCGACGCCCAAGGCGCCCTGGTCACACCCGGCTGGATCGACATCCACACCCACTACGACGGCCAGGCCACCTGGGACCCCTACCTCTCACCCTCCACGGCGCACGGCGTGACCAGCGTGGTCATGGGCAACTGCGGCATGGGCTTTGCCCCGGTCAAGCCCGACAAGCGCGACTGGCTGATCTCGGTCATGGAGGGCGTGGAGGACATCCCCGGTGCGGTGCTGTCCGAAGGCATCCAGTGGGATTGGGAAAGCTTTCCCGAATACATGGATGCCCTGGCGCGCCGCCCCAAGGCCCTGGACATCGCCACGCAAATCCCCCACTCGGCCGTGCGGGCCTATGTGATGGGCGAACGCGGCATCCAGCACGACGAGACCACGCCGGACGACCTGTTCGAGATGTGCCACATCGTGCGCGAGGCACTCAAGGCTGGCGCGTTTGGTTTTTCCACCTCACGCACCTTTTTGCACAAATACGACCAGCGCAAATACCCGCCAGGCACCTTTGCCACAGGCGAAGAAATCTCCACCCTGGGCCAGGTGCTGGGCGAAGTGGGCCACGGCGTGTTCCAGATGACCTCCAACCACATCTCCATGCACCACGAGATTCCGTGGATGCGCAATCTGGCCATCAAGAACAAACTGCCCGTGCTCTTTAACTTGCAGCAAACCGACCCGGCACCCGATTTGTGGAAAGAGATTCTGGGCACCCTGAAAGACGCCCACCAACAAGACATCCCCCTGTATGGCGGCATCTGCGGCCGCCCTGTGGGCCTGCTGTTTTCGTGGCACAGCAGCTTGCACCCCTTCATCGTGAGCCCGGCCTATCTGGAGATCGCCAAGCTGCCCTGGCCCGAGCGCATCGCACGGCTGCGCCAGCCTGAAGTACGCCAGGCCATCCTGACCGGCGAACGCCTGCGCACCGACGAGCGCATGCGCACCATGTTTGGCAACTTCCACAAAATCTACCGCCTGGCCGACAACCCGGACTACGAGCCCGAAGCCAGCGAAAGCGTGCAGGCCATGATGCAAGCCCAGGGCCGCAGCGGCCTGGAAATCGTCTATGACCTGATGATGGAACGCGATGGCATGGCCATGCTCTATTACCCGAGCTTCAACTACTCCTACGGCAATCTGGACCACCTGCAAGAATGGCTGCAGACCGATGTGACCGTCAACAGCCTGTCGGATGGCGGCGCGCACTGCAACTACATCTGCGACGTGAGCATGCCCACCTTCATGTTGACGCACTGGAGCCGTTCGCGCACCCGGGGCGGCACATTCAGCGTGGAAGCCATGGTCAAGCGCCAGACACATGACACGGCCCGCCTCTACGGCATGCACGACCGGGGCACACTGCAAGTGGGCAAGAAAGCCGACATCAACATCATCGACTACGACAAACTGCGCCTGTACGCCCCCGAAATGGTGTACGACCTGCCAGCAGGCGGGCGGCGCCTGACCCAGCGCTGCGATGGCTACATCGCCACCCTGGTGGCCGGCCAGCCCATCTTTGAACACCAGCAAGCCACAGGCGCCCTGCCGGGCCAGCTGATGCGGGCCGGTCAAAAAAGCTGAGCCCACACAAGAAGCCTTGGGGCCATATCGACCTCAGCAGCTGGATGGCCACGCTTCGCTCGCAATGACGAATTCACAGTCGTCACGGTGAGTGAGGCTGCACCCTATCCCTGTCAATTCGAGGAGCCTGCATCCTATCCCCGTCACGGCGAGTGAGCCTGGGCCCTCTCCCCATCACTGCGAGGAGCTTGCGATGTGGCAGTCCAGTTGCGGCGTTTGCTTGAGCAGGCATTCCAGATCCACCGCAGCAACTGGATTGCCGCGCTTCGCTCGCAATGACGGGTGGAGGACCCGCCTACATCAGGAGTCTTAGACCACTGATCTTTTGGACTGCGTCATCACCTTGACGCGTGCGTGTTGCATGGGGGCCATTTGGGGCCTCGCAGAGTCCGACATTGCCTGCTGCCCGACATTGCGCATGCGAGCCCCGTGCCTCCAAAGCGCAAACATAAAGATCAGAAGCATCCACCGACTCACATCCATTGAGCCATCGCTGCCCACCTTGAAGAATCCTTCAAGGCACGATTATTTTTGTTACCAAAAGTTCGTTTTATAAATATTTAAACATAACTATGTAGAATTTTTAATTCCAAAAACAAGGAGTTTTTATGACATCCACGCGCAACTTAACCGCACAACCATCCACTTTCTGGCGTTTCAGTGCAGGTGCCTTAATCGCTAGCGCCCTGGCTGGATGCGGAGGAGGAGGAGGCAGTGGCGGTGGAACCATCACAAACTTAAGTGGTGCAGTCATCGACGGGTATATCAACGGTGCCACGGTCTGCCTTGACCTCAACAACAACCAAAGCTGCGATCAAGGTGAACCCACGGCAAAAAGTGGCGTCAACGGCGCATACACCCTGGATGTCAGCGCCATCAGCGCGGATGCTTTGAAGAATGCCCATTTGCTGACAGTTGTGCCAACAGATGCATATGACAGCGATGATGGTGGATCTACGCTGGATAAAGCAGGTAAAAAAGGGTTCAGCATGTTGGCCCCTGTTGCGGCCTATGTCAATTCAGACAACACCCTGACCAAAGCCGTGATCAGCCCACTGACCACCTTGGTGTCGCACGACATGATCGCCAACAACAAAGCCATGGAAGGCGCACAAAACGCAGTTCGATCTCGCCTGGGCCTTGGTCATACCGTCAATTTGAATCAAGATTTCGTAGCAGCCAAAGCTACGGACGACTCCGCCAAGACACTGCACACACAAGCCCAGGTCATCGCTGCTGCACTCGGGCAAGTCCAGGCACTTATCCAAGAAAACAAAGGCTCAGCTCGCGAAGCCATCATGGCTGCAGCTCAATATGCGCAAGACAATGCGCTGAAGTTGTACAAAAATGCTGACCCAAAAAAGTCAGTGTCCGCCAGCATTAATGAACTGATGGTTTCGAACTTGTTCAAACCCAACGCCAGCGAGCTTTTAGCCGTGGCACGACTGACCACCAACGCATCGGCACCCAGCTCTATCGCAAAGTTGTTGAGCGAGGGCGTCTACTTGCCTAACTTGCTGCAAGAAAATCGACCGCAGTACGTCAAAGTTTCCGTCGCCGATGGCAAGCTTACGGTCAATGGTTTTGGGTTAACCAATGACAGATGGGAAGAAGGCTCAGGAGATGGCGATCCTGAGTTTGTTTTGACGAAAGATGGCTGGAAAGAAGACAAGGGCTGCGAGAATGGCTCGATCGAAGACAAAGGCCCCGCCAAAGCCGAGCTGAATTGCGCATACAACAGCAAGGCCACCCTCAGCGTTCGCACGCTGGACGTAGGAGCGAAATCCCTGGACGAATTGGGACGAGTGACCCCAACCGGGTTTGAGAGCTTCAAATTCCCCGAGGGTTCAAAAATCCACCTGACCGTCTTCACCAACTTGACCGACGAGTACCAAATTTGGGGAAAAAACCCTGTCACAGGGCCAAAAAACGAGGGTTTGACCAGCATCTCCAATTTGATTGCCGCATATGCAACTCCCAGCTCTGGCAGCCCTGGTATCAGGTTCAAACCCTATGATTATTCTTCCTTCAGCTTTACTTTTGACGCATCTACAAACCCAAATAGCGGTACTGTGAGTCTTTGGGTAGCTTGCAATGCGCTAGGAAGCATCTGCGACAAACCTGCGGGCACAGCCACTTACGAAATCAAGCCCGTTCACGGCCAAAATGTCCTGATTGTTCGTGCTCAGCCTTTTGATGAGTCACCTGGCAATTTCTTCTTGTTCGGCGTTAAAGACGGTAATTTGTACAGCGGTGTCTATCGCCCCGCCTTCACGGGCAGCGTGGCGGATGAGTTCTTGAACAAGACCGCCATGGATGCCATTTTGAATACGGCTAAATTGCCAAAAATCAACTGACCGATGAACCCAGCCTCCCCAAAGGCTGGGTCCCAGCAAAAAGCCAGTCGAATCAAATCGACTGGCTTTTTGTTTTCAGCTTGATCAGCGGCACGGACTCTGTGAATCCCAGCTTGATCCGTGCTGGGTATGCAGCGCCTTCAATCAGGTGTCCTTGCTGACCTTGATGGTCGGGAACTTGGACGAGAAGTCTTTGGCCTTGGCCGCGATCTTGACCGCCACCTGGCGGGCCACAGCCTTGTAGATTTGCGCCACTTCGCCGTCGGGGTCGTAGACCACGGTGGGCTTGCCGCTGTCGGCCTGCAGGCGAATTTGCATGTCCAGGGGCAGTGCACCCAGGTAGTCCATGCCGTATTCGGCAGCCATTTTCTTGCCGCCGTCAGCGCCAAAGATGTGCTCCACATGACCGCAGTTGGTGCACACATGCACCGCCATGTTTTCCACCAGACCCAAAATCGGCACGCCGACTTTTTCGAACATCTTCACGCCTTTTTTGGCGTCCAAGAGGGCAATGTCCTGCGGGGTGGTCACGATCACCGCGCCCGTCATGGGCACGCGCTGGCTCAGCGTCAGCTGGATGTCGCCCGTGCCCGGGGGCATGTCCACGATCAAATAGTCGAGTTCTTTCCAGTTGGTCTGGCGCAGCAACTGCTCCAGCGCCTGGGTGGCCATGGGGCCGCGCCAGATCATGGCTTCGTCGGCGTTGACCAGGAAGCCAATTGACATGACCTGCACGCCGTAGTTCTCCAGCGGCTCCATGGTCTGGCCGTCTTCGCTCTCGGGGCGGCCTTCGATGCCCATCATCATGGGCTGGCTGGGGCCGTAAATGTCGGCGTCCAGCAGGCCCACTTTGGCACCCTCGGCAGCCAGCGCCAGGGCCAGGTTCACGGCGGTGGTGCTTTTGCCCACGCCACCCTTACCCGAGGCCACAGCCACGATGTTTTTGACCTGCGGCAGCAGGGCCACACCGCGCTGGGCGGCGTGCGCCGTGATCTTACTGGTCACGTTGGCCGACACGTTGGACACGCCCGCCACGCCTTTGGCGGCGGCAATCAAGGCCTGTCGAATGCCGGGAATCTGGCTCTTGGCCGGGTAGCCCAGCTCCACATCAAAGGCGACATCGCCGCCTTCGACTTGCAGGTTTTTCAGGGTTTTGGTGGAAACGAAATCTTTGCCCGTGTTGGGGTCAATGACGGCTTGCAGGGCCTGGAGGAGTTGTTCGGTGGTCGCCATGGGTTTCTTTGTTGAAAAAAATTGGTTTCGAGTCTAACGGGCTTCAGTTCTGCCCAAAAAAGCGTCGGTCGATGTCCGCACGCCATGCGCGGTCAAAAACCAGGCTGCATTCGAGTTGCGTGCGGCCGTCTTGTTCCAGGGCCAAGTCACCCGCCTGCGCAAAGCGTTCATCGCAAAAAGCCTCTGTCAGCCGGGCCAACAGCGCTTGTTTGTAATCGGTGTCTTCGTTGTCCAGGTGCAGGCCCTTGGTTTCCATGAGCACCAGGCGGGCCTCGTTGCCCTCGCTCAAAAAGCCGAACACGAAGTCTGGATACACCTTGTGCCTGCGCCAGCCCTGCAAGCCATATTGGGTTTTGGCCACATTGCGGTGCCACCAGCGCAAGGCGGTCTGCTCGTCCAGATAGCCTGCAAAAGCCGCCTCAAAGTCATTCATATCGGGCGTTTGCAAGGCAGGCACCAACAAGCTCTTTTGCACATCACTCAAGCCATCGCTGCGGGTGAGCTTGTGGGCCTTGCCGGTTTGCAGCCATTCGTCGTGGTTGGGCAATTCGTAATCGGTGGCATCCGCCCGCAAACGAAACTCGATGCGCCCTTGTGCCGTCAACGCCTCAAACACCTTCTGAGCCATCTCGTCACGCCAGGCCTGCAGCTCAACCCGCAACTGCTCAATCAACGTGGCCGCCGACGCTGCCACCGCCGATTCGGCCCAGGTCTGCAAACAGCGCTGCACCACCGCATCGACCCAGCCCCACACCAGCCAGGGGTTGGGGGCAATGTCGACCAGCGCCCTCACCAACTGACCACGGTCCAAGGTCAATGCCTCGGTGGACTCATTGCGCGCACGGCGCAGCGGTGCCTGCACGTCTTGCAGCACCGTCAAATCCACCATCAAGCGGGCCTCG
Source organism: Limnohabitans sp. DM1 (assembly GCF_001269385.1). Classification (GTDB taxonomy): domain Bacteria; phylum Pseudomonadota; class Gammaproteobacteria; order Burkholderiales; family Burkholderiaceae_C; genus Limnohabitans_A. The sequence goes on from NZ_CXOO01000063.1 coordinate 50,858, forward strand.
CTGCCCGACATGCGCAGCGACTGGCTGGGCTTCCAGCCCACAGCCAAGGTCTCGGGGTTCAGGTCTTGCCAGGGCACGCGGGCCAGCACATCGCTCTCGTACACCAGTTTGCGCCGGGGCTGGCCAGGCTCGGCCCAGGTCACGGTGGGCAAGAACAAGCGCAAATGCGCCAGCCCCTCGCGCCGGGTCAATTGGCGCAGTTTCGGATCATCCGGCTCGTGGCCCCCGCCACCCCGCACCGCCATGGCCAAGTCGCCCATGCCCTCGGTCTCCAGCGACTGCTTGATGGCCTTGACCACCTCGCCGGTCTGGATGTCATGGCAAAACACATAACAAGCGTCCAGCGCCTCATGCCCCGTTTTAGCCACATGGGGCAGCCGCAAAATGCGCCCCACCAATTGCGTGAGCGCCCGCTTGCCCTTGCTGGCAGCCAAGGAACACAGCACATAGGCAAAGGGGCAATCCCAGCCCTCTTGCAGGGCCTGCTTGGTGATGATCACCCGCACCTGCGAGGTGGGCGAGAGCAAATCCTCGTCGCCCAACTCGTCTTTGTCGCTCGTTTTCTCGCGGATTTGTGTCTCGGCAAAACCCATCTGCGCCAAAAACTCGCGCACATGCTGGGCGTGGATGAAGCCCGAATCGATCTGGTCCTTGCCCGTGCGCTCCACCTGCACCAGCAAAATCGGCCGAATGTAGCGCGCCGTCTCGCCCTGCAGCACCTCGGCCTGCCGGGCCAGCGCATTGAGTTGGTCCACGCTGGCCGACAAGCAACTTTGCCAGTCGGCCCATGCACGCACATCCACATGAATGGGCAGCTTGATCATCTCGGCGGCATCCAGATCGGTGCCGCGAACGTCCACCAAAATGTTGGAGCCCGACACCGCACCCGTCGATTTGCTGGCTGACGAGCCCGCCTCGGCCACACGCGGTGTGGCCGACAACTCCAGCATGAACGACGGGTTGAACCCGTCAATGGTGCGCAAAGCGTTGTCGGTGTAACCGTGGTGCCCTTCGTCAATCACCACCATGGGCCGCACGAGCCGCATCACATTGCCCAAAGAGCTTTTGACAATGCTGCCCTTTTGGCGAGCCTCCATACCGCCCGAATCCTTGCCCGATCCGTCAGCCCAAACACTGCCATACACATCCAGGTTGGGCACATCGGCCAACAAGGCCCAATGAGCCTCGATGTCGTCTTCGAACGGCAAAAAGCCCTGCACATTGCCCCGGTCCCGGAAAAAGCGCAGCGTCTCTTTGGACTGCCGCGCCGCCGAAGCCAGCATCAGCACCATCACGCACAAGTGACTCTCCACATCCAGGCGCGACAGCGGCGAGTCTTTCTCCAAAATCTTCACCCGCCCCGCACCAGCCACGTTGAGCATTTGCCGGTAAGGGTGGTCGCGGTTGGCAAGGGTTTTGAGGGTCTGGCGGTAAATCGCCTCGTTGGGCACCACCCACAGCACCAGGCCGGTAGACCGGCGCAAATACCCCTCAAACACTTTGCCCACGCTGGCCGCAGCCAGCAGCGTCTTGCCGCCGCCCGTGGGCACCTTCAGGCAAACATTCGGAATGGCCCGGCCAGCCCCGTCAAAGCGGCTGGAATGCGGGCGCTCGGCATAGGCCTCTGGCAAAGCACGCGCATCATGCAAAGCCTGCCAAGCCGCCTTGGGGAAATCGGCCAGCGACTGCTTGGCCTCGCTCATCTTTTCCATGGCCTTGACCTGCGCCATGGCCGCCAAAGCCTGATCAGAATCGGCGCGGGCGCTGCGCAACTCGGCCAAATAGCCATCGAGCTTGAGCAGCGACTTGGCCTGAAAGTCTTTCAGGTCGTCAAAACCCAGCGCACGGGGCAAGCTCACCGCCGCTTGGCGGGGCTGCCAAAACACCTGCCGGTCTTTTTCCACCTGCTGCCTGAAGCCATCGCTCAAAGTCGATTGCCAATGGCTCAAATCAATGCCCCTGAGCGAACGCAAATCGTCCACAGCTGCCCAAAGCGCGGTGAAGTCCTTTGCGCTCCAATCGGGCGCATCCGCCATCAGATCAACGTCTGACGCCAGGCGATGGTCGCCCCGGGCGCGGGACCCATAAACCCACACGCGCGCCAACCCCACAAAGCGATCAAACACCTCATGCAGTTGCCGCGTGAGATCTGGCCCCAAGCCAAAGTCGATCACCGCATTGGAAACCACGGCCGTCATGCTTGCGCCTGCAGGTGCGCCAGTACGCGCTCGAACTCGGGAATGGCATCCAGGCGCACCATGGCGGCCAGACTGATGGCCATGTCTTCGTCGTAGGCATGGCTCACCCCATTGCGACCTTTGCGCAAGCGATCCCACAAGGACTCATCGGTGATGTAGCGCATCTTGAATGCCGTCTCCAACGCAGCAAATGCCACCCTCGGGGTTTCCACATCTCCCTTGTCCTGCAGCACGGCCCGCATGGCTTGCCAAGCCATTTCAAACGTGTAGACAAAGCGCAGCAACAGCGAATCGCGTGTCTTGCGGTCTTCGCTGTCCTGAGCCGTTTCTTTCAACGTCGCCAGGGCTTGCGCAAACTTCTCTAACTGCAGCTTCGTACTCTGAGAAAAAGCCATTTCACCACCCCCTTAACAAAGCAAACGGCAGCGCCGCAAAGTCCATGCGGTGCTCAGCCAGTTGCTTGTTGCTCAAATACTTGGCCGGGGCAAACACCAGGTGTTTTTTGCCATCGCCCTTGTCCGCGCCCCACTGGGCAAAGGCCTGCGCCCGGCTCAGGTTGAGCGCCGCCTCGGTCGACTTGAGGAAGGCCAGACTCGGCTCGTACACCAGCCAAACATGGGCATCGGCCGCCTCGCCCAGATAAAAGCGCGGGGCTTTTTTGGGGGTGGGTGGCAAGGTGCCGCCCGTGGCGGTATGGAACAGCCACGCCCCCAAGGCCTCAAAAGTGGGCAGGTTTTCGCCGGACAGCATCTTCTCGATGTTGAGCGGATCGCCCAGCGTGCAATAGGTGAACTCGCCGCCCAGGCCTTCAGCGCGTTCAGAGACTTTCTTTTCGCCTTCCACCCGCAGCACGCCGTCTTTCAGCTCCACGTTGATCTTGTCAAAACGCTTGTGGGTGGCCGTAGCGCTGCCTGCGCCAGCAGCCTGGCTGAGCAGGTCATCGGGCACCTCAACAAAACCCTCGCGCTGCTTGATCGCCTCGACCTTGGCCAGCCAGTCGGCGGCTTTTTTGAACTGGGTGAAATTGATCTTTTCTTCCAGCAGCGTCTCGCGCTGCGTGCCCGACCAGGCATAACCCTGGATGGCGCGGCGCACCCGCTCGGCGGTCAAGCGGTCGGCGTAGTCCTCACCCTCAACCAAGATGAATTGGCGGCGGCCGTTGTCTTTCGCGTTGGCCTTGAGCACGGCGTGGGCGGTGGTGGCACTGCCGGCAAAGCTGTCGAGGATGATCGAGTCTTTCTTACCTGCTATATCCAGTATTCGTCCAATCAACCGCGTTGGTTTTGGGTAATCAAAAGCATTCTTTGGGCCAAGAATTTCAAGAATTTCTTTCTTGGCCTCTTGGTTATGCCCAACCTCTTCATTTGTCCACCAAGTCCAGCTGGAAACGCCTACGCTTTCATCAAGATATGTTTTGACCCTCGGACGTGCATTTCCAGAAACTCCAAACCAAATTCTTCCCTCAGATTTCAATCGCAAAAACTCTGGTTCAAGATTTGACCATGCACGCCCTGGCGGTGGTTCAACAACCTCTCCGCTTGGAAGCGTAATTTTGTATTGCTGATCCTTGCGTTTACTAGGATCGGGGTTTTGTGCCGTCAAATCGGTTGAGGTCCAAGGTCCCTTGGGGTCACTGTCTGGGTTTGAAAAGTCATTTACCTGCTCCACCGAACGCTCTAACTTGGAAAAAGACAATTCAATTTTTTGTTTCGCATAGACAAGAATGTGATCATTTGCAGCTCCGAGTTTCTTTCGTGCTTCCGGTGAAGTTCGTTTTTGCCAAACAACATTAGCCACAAAATTCTCAGCGCCAAAAATCTCGTCCAACATCATTCGAGCCCGATGAACCTCGTTGTCGTCCAGCGTGATCCAGATCGAACCTTGGTCAGCCATGAGCTCGCGCAGCAACACCAGGCGCGGCCACATCATGCACAGCCACTTGTCGTGCCGCAGCATGTCCTCGCCGTCCACCGGATTGGTGCTCAGCCACTCTTTCATGATCGGGCTGTTCACCCCGTCGCTGTAGCACCAGCCCTCGTTGCCTGTGTTGTAAGGCGGGTCAATGAACACCAAATCCACCTTGCCCGCATAGCGCGGCAGCAAGGCCTTGAGCGCGTGCAGGTTGTCCCCGTGAATGACCAGACTGCTGTTCAGATCCCCCGGCCCGATCCCTTTGGCCTTGTCCACCACCAACGGCCGATAAGGCACCGTCAGGTGGTGGTTGTACACATATTCTTTGCCTTTGAAGACGATTTCGGGCATAGGTTTTCTTTCAGCACAGCATCAAACACCAACGAAGGCATTGGCCTCGGCGTCGGGTTCAAGTGCTTTTAATTTTTTGTCGGTGGTCCAGATGTGAACCAGGTATGTTTTCAATGAGCTGTTTTTGTGCTTGTCACGCAATTTTTTGGCTTCCAGTGCAATGGCCGCATTGGTCAAACCTTGGCGATCAGGGGCCAAGGTTTTAAATTCTTGGGTCAATCCCGTGACCGCATCACGGAAGTCCTGAACGGTTCTGGCATCGTTCATGGACGAGACAATCGTCAAAGGTGTTTCGCCCGAGAGCCAGATGTCTACGGTCTCCACCAACATGGCGGACAAGCGTCTTCTCTCTTGTCCATTTTTCACATCTGCGACATGGTTACCCAACTCAAACAAAACAGGCAAAGGCACCTGCAACTGATCGGTCATACGTCGGGCATTTTCAAACCGTTGAAAAATCGGGACGTAAGCGCGATCACTGCTGCAATCGGGCACTTGAAACAGTTCTAACAAATAAGAAGTATCTACCACAATCAAGCGCACAACACTCACCGATGGATTAGATTTGGCCTGCTTGCTCACAGCACGAACTTTCTGTTGGCCTCTTGAATTTTTTGGAGCCATTGCAATCCGCGCTCGGCACGCTTTTCGGCAAAGCCCGGTTGCACATGTTTTTCCAGCACCTGCTGGGTCATCAATTCCCCCAAACGCCCTTGCTCCAGCATTGACTCAGAAGCCGGGAGGTCTGGGATAGGGAGCAACCGGGATGCGCCAACAGCGGGGTCATAGAAGCACAACACCACGGATTTGATTTGCTCATCACTGAGTTGATCCAGCGTAGCGGGGTTGTGGGTGGTGGCCAAGACATTGAGATTGCGGCGTTTAGCCGTCTCCCAGACAGCGTCCATGAGCACCTTCACACGGGCTGGGTGGATGCCATTGTCAATTTCTTCGACGACCAACCGTGAACCTGTTGGCACGGTTTCCAAAGCCGTCAAGATGGCCAAAGCTCGCAATGTGCCGTCTGACATTTGGCGCGAACTGAGCACCGATTGATCGCTGTAACGAAAACCCAATCCGACTTCGCCCAAACTGGTTTTTTCGAAAACAAAATCCGTGAAAGAGTCCTCTGGCAATTGCCGAATTCTCTGCAAAATCAACTCAAATGATGTTTTCGCATTCTGTTGTCGAACAGCGGCCACCATTCGATTTTTTTTGAGCTCTTCGGCTGGGACATCTGTTTCAGCCAACAACTTCAAGCTGTAGAGGACAGAGGCCAAATTGGCACCATCACGAAACAGTTGGGTTTGCCCCATGTTTTCATAGTCGCGCATGCGTTTGGGATGAGGATCAAACACATAGGAGTGCTTCAAATGGCTCCGAATAGCGTTCACAACGACCAACGCCTGACCCGACATTTTGCTCTCAGAGGTTGGCAATGTGTCATACCGGGACAGGGTTGAGACTTGGGCCGTCATGGCACGAATGGGTTTTTTACCCCCCTTCGCAAAGTTATCAAACCGAACCTGAATGATGTCGTCGTTATCTCGGTTGACTCGGTCCACCGTTTCAAAAAGTGTTCTTTCCCCCCAAGTCAATCTCTCTTCGACAATGTGAGGCGAATTACCAGTGACGAGACTGATGGTGTACTCGACCGCTACGCCACTGAGCTGTGCAGAAAACTTCAAGGCAAGTTGACCCGGCTCGATCACGTCATCGACAGGGTCATAGCGAGCATGCTCTCTTCGAGGGCAATTCCTCAATCCCCCCCGAATTTCAAACGTGCTGCCTCCGCCGCGCCCCACATCGCTGATTTCGTGCAAAGACCGACCCTGCGCCAATTCGGCCAAGAGCTCCACGCCTTCAATCACATTGCTCTTGCCTGCCCCGTTTCGCCCAATGAGCAATGTCACCGGTTTTAACAAGTCAATTCGGGCATCCGCAAAATTTTTGAAGTTGATGAGGTGATGCATGTCTTTCCTTCAGTTCGTTCAGGCAATCGCTCAGTTCGCCCCGTGACAGTGCTTGTACTTGCGTCCGCTGCCGCAGTGGCAAGGCTCATTTCGACCCAGCTTAGGGCCATCGCGCCGCACGGGCTGGAGCGGGGTGTTGGCGCCACGAATGGGGCTCTGCACTTGGCCGCTGACTTTTTGTTGTCTGCGTTGGGCCAGCCAATAAGCGTGCACTTGGCGGACTGTGTCGCCCAAGCCGTCCGCTGCGGCTTGGTGTTCGGAATCGTCCTGATTCAAGAGCTCCAAGGCCGCCCAGCCATCTGGAGAACCATACAACAGCACCGTGCTCAGCAGTTCTGGTTGTTCCAGCATCAAGGTGTCCCAAGCTTTGCCGCCAATGCTGATGCCGTGGTGGTAGCCCATGCACCACTCATCAATGATCGGCACATGGGTTCCATCGTCCAATTCACGCTCGTAAATTTGAGGCTCATAAAGCTCGGGCGACTCGGTCAATGTTTGTGCAATGGCGTTCCATTGCTTCATGATCAGCCCCATGACCTTTTCGGCTTCGGCCTGGTCTTTGAAATGAGCGCCTTCTTGCCCGTCTTCGGTGTCCCAGACCCAGCGCAGCATCTCGCTGGGCATGATCAGTTCAGGGCCAGAAACCACCGCAGTCAGGTAACCATCGAGCATGGTCACGTCCATGCAATGTTCTGGAGCGTCATCCCTGAACAAAAATTGGTCCAGAAATTCAACTTCCTCGGGCGTCCAAAAGGGGTTGTGATTCATAAATTGGGATTGTCGCAGAGCCGATGGCCAGCCCACAGGGGGTCCGACCTATAAAATCGCCCCCTTATCTTGAAGGTTTACACCCATGTCTGCCCCCAACGCGCCCCGCCAACTCTTTGTCACCACCGCCTTGCCGTATGCCAACGGCAATTTCCACATCGGCCACATCATGGAATACATCCAGGCCGACATCTGGGTGCGGTTCCAGCGCATGCAGGGCAGCCAGGTCAATTTTGTGGGCGCGGACGACACCCATGGCGCGCCCATCATGATCGCTGCCGAAAAAGCGGGCAAAACGCCCCAGCAGTTCGTGGCCGACATCGCAGCGGGCCGCAAGCCCTATCTGGACGGCTTTCACATTGCGTTCGACAACTGGCACAGCACGGATGCGCCGGAAAACCACGAACTGGCCCGCCAGATTTACCGTGACCTGCGCGACATTTCGGCTGCCGATGGTGGTTCGCTGATCGAGGTGCGCTCGGTCGAGCAGTTCTTTGACCCGCAAAAGAACATGTTCTTGCCGGACCGTTTCATCAAAGGCGAGTGCCCCAAGTGCCACGCCAAAGACCAATACGGCGACAACTGCGAAAGCTGCGGCGCGGTTTACGCGCCCACCGACCTGATCAACCCCTTCTCGGCTCTGTCGGGTGCCAAGCCTGAGCTCAAAACCTCGGAACACTTTTTCTTCAAGCTCTCCGACCCGCGCTGCGTCGAGTTTTTGAGCCAGTGGACACAAAACGGCAAGCTGCAGCCCGAGGTGGCCAACAAGGTCAAAGAGTGGTTTTCGGTGCGCACCAACCCCGACGGCACGACCAGCGAAGGCCTGGGCGACTGGGACATCTCGCGCGATGCGCCCTACTTCGGCATCGAAATCCCCGACGCGCCGGGCAAGTACTTTTATGTCTGGCTCGACGCGCCTGTGGGCTACCTGGCGTCCCTGAAAAACCTGCTGGACAAGCGCGGGGAAGACTACAACGCCTACATGGCCAACCCCGCGCTGGAGCAGTACCACTTCATCGGCAAAGACATCGTCACCTTCCACACGCTGTTCTGGCCGGCCATGCTGCATTTCAGTGGCCGCAAAACGCCCAACAGTGTCTTCGTTCACGGCTTCCTCACCGTGAACAACGGCGAGAAGATGAGCAAGAGCCGCGGCACGGGCCTGGACCCGCTCAAGTACCTGAGCCTGGGCATGAACCCCGAGTGGCTGCGCTACTACCTGGCGGCCAAACTCTCGGCCCGCAACGAAGACATCGACTTCAACGCCGAAGACTTCATGGCGCGGGTGAACAGCGACCTTATTGGCAAGTTTGTGAACATTGCCTCGCGCTCGGCCGGCTTCATTGCCAAGCGCTTTGGCGGACAACTCGGCACGGTGAGCGCCGACGGCCAAGCCCTGCTCTCGGCCTTGCAAGCCGCTGCTCCCACCATCGCCGGGCTCTACGACGAACGAGAATACGCCAAAGCCCTGCGCGAGATCATGCTGCTGACCGACAAGGTCAACAGCTATGTGGACCAAAACAAGCCCTGGGACCTGGCCAAACAAGAAGGCCAAGACGCCCGCTTGCATGACGTATGCAGCACCTGCATCGAAGCCTTCCGCTTGCTCAGCCTGCAACTCAAACCCGTGCTGCCCGCCCTGGCCGCGCAGGTTGAGGCCTTCCTGAATGTGGGTCCCTTCACCTTTGCCCAAGCGCAAAGCCTGCTGGGCGCGGGCCACACCATCAACGCCTACCAGCACCTCATGCAACGCGTCACACCCGAACAACTCGACGCCCTCTTCGAGCCACCGGCCGTGGTCGAAGAAAAAATCATCCCCGGCGGCGAAGAGATCGCCCCCACCATCAGCATCGACGACTTCGCCAAGGTCGATCTGCGCATTGCCCAGATCGTGAACTGCGAACCCGTCGATGGCTCGGTCAAGCTGCTGCGCCTGACACTGGATGTGGGCGAGGGACGCATGCGCAACGTTTTCAGTGGCATCGCCAGCATGTACAAGCCCGAAGACCTGATTGGCAAGCTGACCGTCATGGTGGCTAATCTGGCCCCGCGCAAGATGAAGTTTGGTGTGTCGGAGGGGATGGTGCTGGCCGCCAGCCACGCCGACGAAAAAGCCGAGCCGGGCATCCATGTGCTGCACCCCTGGCCCGGTGCCAAGCCCGGCATGCGGATTCACTGACCCCCCCGTAAGAACGCTGCACATGTTTCCTCTGATTCGCGGATGGACCGATGTGCAGCGCAGCCCCCAGGCCAATTTGCGCCTGGGCCTGGTGCTGAGCTTTGTGGCGGGGGCCATCAATGCTGGGGGTTTTTTGGCCGTGGGGCGCTACACCTCGCACATGACGGGCATCGTCTCGTCCATTGCCGACGATGTCGTGCTGGGTCATGGAACGCTCGTCCTTGCCGGACTGGCCTGCCTGATCGCTTTTGTGCTGGGCGCCATGTGCACCGCCATCATGGTCAACTGGGGGCTGCGCCAGCGTCTGCACAGCAGTTACAGCCTGCCGTTGTTGTTGGAATCCCTGGCTTTGCTGGTCTTTGGCCTGTTTGGGGCGGCCATCGCGTCCTGGTCCCAGGTTTTCCTGGCCATGACGGTGGTCTTGCTGTGCTTCATCATGGGCCTGCAAAACGCGGTCATCACCAAAATTTCTCACGCCGAAATTCGCACCACCCACGTCACCGGCCTGGTCACCGACATCGGCATCGAAATGGGCAAGTTGCTCTACATCAACCGGCTCGCCAGCGATGCCCCTGTGCGCGCCAACCGCCAGCGTTTGCGGGTGCACATTGCTTTGGTGCTGGGCTTCTTGCTGGGCGGTCTGGTGGGTGCGCTGGGCTTCAAGTCATGGGGTTACATCACCACGCTGCCATTGGCGGCCTTGCTGTGGCTGTTGTGTTTGCGCCCGCTGATCAATGATTGGCGCCAAGGTGCCCGTTTTTTTTCCAATGACCGCCGCGACTGAAACGTCATGACCCGCTTTGCGACTTCTTTCTTCCACCCCCAATTGATCGACAGCCTGCAGGACTACAGTCGCCAGCGCCTGGTGCGCGACGTCGGCGCGGGCATCACCGTGGGGGTGGTGGCTTTGCCGCTGGCCATGGCCTTTGCCATTGCCTCGGGCCTCAAACCCGAAGCGGGCTTGTTCACCGCCATCATCGCGGGCTTTTTGATCTCGGCACTGGGCGGCAGCCGGGTGCAAATTGGCGGGCCAGCCGGGGCCTTCATCGTCATCGTTTACGGCATCGTCGAGCGCTATGGCCTGGCCAACCTGATTTTGGCCACCGCCATGTCGGGGGTGCTGCTGTTCCTGATGGGCTTGTTCCGGCTGGGCACGCTGATCCGCTTCATCCCGGTGGCGGTGGTGATTGGCTTTACCAACGGCATCGCGGTGCTGATCATGCTGTCGCAGATCAAGGATTTTCTGGGCCTCAAAACGGGCGCCATGCCTGCGGATTTTTTCGGCATCCTGCACAGCCTGAGTCAGCACCTGCACACCACCAACCTGGCTGCCTTGCTGGTGGCGCTGGGCTCCTTGTCCCTGCTGGTGGGCTGGATGCGCCTGGGCCGCCGACTCGAGGGCAGCCGTTACCAATGGGTCAGCATGGTGCCGGGCTCCATCATTGCCCTGGTCTTTGCCACGTTGGCTTGCATGGGGCTGTCTTTGCCGGTGGAGACGATAGGCAGCAAATATGGCGGCATTGCGGCCGACATGCCCGGCTTGCAATGGCCGGAGTTCAGCTGGGACAGCGCCCGCTTTTTGCTCATGCCCACCCTGACCTTGGCATTGCTGGGGGCCATTGAATCGCTGCTGTGTGCGCGCATTGCCGACGGCATGATCGGTGACCGCCACAACCCCAACCAAGAGCTGATGGCCCAAGGCGTGGCCAATTTTGTGACGCCGTTTTTTGGCGGCATGCCCGCCACCGGCACCATTGCCCGCACGGTGACCAACATCAAAAGCGGTGGCACCAGCCCGATTGCGGGCATGGTGCACGCTCTGACCTTGCTGGCCGTGGTGCTGGTGGCCGCGCCGCTGGCCGGGCACATTCCGCTGGCCGCTTTGGCCGCCATCTTGATGTTTGTGGCCTGGAACATGGGCGAGTGGCGCGAGTTTTTGCACCTGCGGCAGTTTCGCATGCCTTACCGCATCACCTTACTGGCGGTGTTTTTCCTCACCGTGGTGTTTGATTTGACGGTAGCCGTCGAAGTGGGCCTGGTGGCCGCTTGCCTGACTTTTATTTACCGCATCTCCAGTTTGAGCCGCAGCGAAGCCGTCACGTGCAAGCAGCACCCCACACTGGCCGGTCACGAAGACCACATCCAGGCCTGGCGCCTTTATGGCGCACTGTTCTTCGGGGCCGTCAAGCTCATCGAAGAGATCGAAGACAAGATCAGCAGGCCCGTGTTGGTGGTGGATCTGAAAAACGTGATTTATATCGACTCGACCGGGGTCGATGCCCTGATTCACCTGATCGACACTTGTCACAAAAAACAGCTGCGTTTGATCGTCTGCGGCCTGCAGCACCAGCCGCTGGACATTGCCCGGCGCAGCGGCATGCTGACCCTGCTGGACGGCCAGCTGGAGCCCGATCTGCCCACCGGGCTGAAGCGGGCTGTCAGCTGGCTCACGGCTGCGCCCAGTAAAATGGCCCCCTTTCGCTGATGGGGGGGCTTGGCGCCCCTTTGTAGCCCCGCCACAGCTGCCCTGTCTTTTGCGATTTTTGCTTTTTTTCGAAAGCCTCCATGTCCATTTTCCGCCGCCCTGACTACAGCTCTGACACCTCCCAGTTCATCGACCAGCTCAAAGCCCAGCACCCCGAGCTGGAAGCCCAGCAGCGCGAAGGCCGTGCCTTGCTGTGGGACAAAGCGGTAGACCGCAAGGCCCAGCAAGAATTCAAGGCCGCCCGCGTGGCGCAACAACCTTACGTCTACCAAACGCAGGCCTCTCAGGTCTGATGCCCCGTGCGCAGGCCACAAGCGCCTGCGCCCCCCCGGCATCGCCCCCCATGAGCACCGAACCCACTGAGCTGCCCCAAGCGCTGGACAGCACACCTGCGCCCATGCCCCAAGTGGTGGACCAAGTGGCGCTGGCACGCCTGTATGGCGAGCCCCTGTTTTCGATGCCCACCGACTTGTACATCCCGCCCGATGCGCTGGAGGTGTTTCTGGAGGCCTTTGAAGGCCCGCTCGATTTGCTGCTGTACCTGATCCGCAAGCAAAACTTCAACATCCTCGACATCCCCATGGCCGGGGTGACGCGCCAGTACTTGAGCTATGTTGATGAAATCCGCCAGCGCAACCTGGAGCTGGCCGCCGAATACCTCTTGATGGCGGCCATGCTGATCGAGATCAAGTCGCGCATGCTGCTGCCGCCCAAAAAAGTGGCCGAGGGCGAAGAGGCCGAAGACCCCAGGGCCGAACTGGTGCGTCGCCTGCTGGAGTACGAGCAGATGAAGCTGGCCTCCATGCAACTGAACGCCCTGCCCCACTACGGCCGTGACTTCATCAAGGCGCAGGTGTATATCGAGCAAAGCCTGCAGCCGCGCTTTCCGGACGTGAGCATGGAAGAGTTGCAATCGGCCTGGCGCGACATCCTTAAACGCGCCAACCTGGTGCAGCACCACAAGATCAGCCGCGAAGAACTCAGCGTGCGCGAACACATGAGCATCGTGCTCAAGCACCTGCAAGGCCGCAAATTCGTCGAATTTGAAAACCTGTTTGACCCGAGCCAGGGCACCCCCGTGCTGGTAGTGACCTTCATCGCCTTGCTCGAACTGGCCAAGGAAACCTTGATCGAGATCACACAAGCTGAAGCCTTTGCGCCAATTTATGTGCGGCTGGCGTTCACGCCTGTCTGAAAGACCCTGATACGGTGACAGAATCGGGCACCTTCAAGCCCACCCTGCTGCCATGAACACCACTTCGACTGCAACGCCTTACGGCACATTGCCCCCCGCCTCACCGGTGGCGGCCCGCAAACCCATCAGCCTGCCGCGCCTGAACGAGCTGCGTGAGCGGGGTGAAAAAATCACCATGCTCACCGCTTACGACGCCACCTTTGCCGCCGTGGCCGACGCCGCTGGCATCGAATGCATTTTGGTAGGCGACTCGCTGGGCATGGTCTGCCAGGGCCTGCCCAGCACCGTGGGCGTGAGCCTGGAGACCATGCGCTACCACACCGAAAGCGTGGCCCGTGGTGTACAACGCGTGCAAGGCACCGCCTGGATCATTGGCGACCTGCCCTTTGGCACTTACCAGGAATCGCGCGAGCAGGCCCTGCGCAGCGCCACCGTGCTGATGCAGGCTGGCGCCCACATGGTCAAGCTCGAAGGCGGTGGCTGGACCACCGAGACCGTGCGCTTTCTTGTCGAGCGCGGCATCCCGGTCTGCGCCCACCTGGGGCTGACCCCGCAAACCGTGCACGCACTGGGTGGCTACCGGGTGCAAGGCCGTGGCGACTCGGCCGCCAAGCTGCGCCAGGAGGCCCTGGCCCTGCAAGACGCAGGCGCCGCCATGCTGGTGCTGGAGATGGTGCCCGCCGCCCTGTCGGCTGAACTGACCCAAGAGCTGTCGCGCTGCCACACCATCGGCATTGGCGCGGGCAAGGGCACAGCAGGCCAGGTGCTGGTCATGCACGACATGCTGGGCATCAACCTGGGCAAGAACCCCAAGTTCGTGCGCAACTTCATGACGGGCCAAAGCAGTGTGCTGGACGCCATGAACGCTTATGTGCGCGCCGTCAAGGACGGCAGCTTTCCCGACAACGCCTTGCACGCCTGGTAAGACCCCCTCCCCCGAGACACCCCCCAATATTTCAGCCATGATCATTGCCCGTTCCATCGACGAACTCCGCCAAGCCCTGTGCGCTTCGCAATGCCCCGCCTTTGTGCCCACCATGGGCAACCTGCACGCAGGCCACATCAAGCTGGTCGAGCAGGCCAAGCCCTCGGGCGACTGCACCGTGGTCAGCATCTTTGTGAACCGCCTGCAGTTCTTGCCCCACGAAGACTTTGACAGCTACCCCCGCACCTGGGAGGCCGACTGCGCCAAGCTTGAATCCGCAGGCTGCGACGTGGTGTTTGCCCCGCGTGAGACCGACCTTTATCCCGAAGCCCAGACCGTCAAGGTGCATGCTGATCCGGCACTGGGCGACATCCTCGAAGGCGAATTCCGCCCCGGCTTTTTCACGGGTGTGTCCACCGTGGTCATGAAGCTGTTCATGAGCGTGTTCGCGGGCAAGGCCCAGGGCGTGGCCGTGTTCGGCAAAAAAGACTACCAGCAGCTCATGGTGATCCGCCAGATGGTGCGCCAGTTTGCGCTGCCCCTCCGCGTGGTGGGTGTGGACACCTGCCGCGCCGAGGACGGCCTGGCGCTGAGTTCACGCAACGGCTACCTGAGCGAGCGCGAACGCGCCGAAGCGCTGCAACTGTCCCTGGCCCTGCGCGCACTGGGCCGCGACGCCCTGGCCGATGCCGATGCCCTGGCCAGCCACCTGCCCGCACTCGAAGCCAAAGCCATGGAAGGCTTGCGCCTGCGCGGCTGGCAACCCGACTACCTCACGGTGCGCCGCCGCCACGACCTGCAAGCCCCGCAAGCCGGTGACGCGCTGGTGGTGCTGGGCGCGGCGAAGCTGGGCACGACGCGCCTGATCGACAACTTCGAGATTTAACGCGGGCAAGCTCCCGTTGATCCGGCCTGCTGAAATTTGACATGTTTGCGCCAAGTCAGCCCGTGGGTCGGTGACTTCAGAGCCGACATGGGTTCTGCGCCGAAGCGAACTGCGTCGCAGCTGAAGCTCCGACCTACAACGCTTATTGATCCGGCCCTGTGAAGTTTGCAGGGTGACTTCAACCTTGCACCTTGTGGGAGCTAGCCCTGCGGGCAATCAGACGCTTGTGGACCACAGGCTTTTCGCTTGGCTGGCAAGCTCCCACAAACTCCTCCCAACGGGCAACACACGGCTCAGACTTCATCGGGCCGAATCTATAGCTCGGTACTCGAAGAGTCCGACAAATTTCTACTCAAGGACACGGCCCACTCAAGCGCTGGCGTTGGGGTGCATATGTCGGGGCTGAAACCGCCGACCTCCATGAGCTGCAGCGTCAATGGCTGCGGCCGCTTCTGAACATGCCGTGGGTTTTGCGGTTGAGGACGCCTTGGGCGGCGAGTTTGTTCATGGAGGGGCTGGCATGGGCGTGGGTGATGGCCATGCCCAAGGCGTCGGCCGCATCCTGCCGGGGCAGCACGGGCAATTGCAGCAGGCGTTTGACCATTTCCTGAACTTGCGATTTGGCGGCCCGTCCATGGCCAGTGACCGATTGCTTCATCTGCAAGGCGGTGTACTCAGCCACGGCGATATCGCAAGACACCAGCGCCGTGACGCAGCAGCCACGCGCTTGGCCCAGCAGCAAGGTGGCCTGGGGGTTGATGTTGACAAAAACGATTTCCACAGAGGCCACGTCGGGCTGGTAGCGCGCATGGATTTCGCGGATGCCGTCGTACAGCACTTTCAGGCGTGCAGGCAGGTTGCCCATTTCTTCGCGGGTGGTTTCAATCACGCCGCTGGCCACGTATTGCAGCTTGGAGCCGGTCATATCGAGCACGCCAAAGCCGGTGGTTTGCAAGCCCGGGTCAATGCCCAGAATGCGCAGGGTTTGGGGGGCGGCATTCGTCAGTGTGCTCATGGCAGGGTCACGTCGTTCATGCGGGCCATGATGGTTTCTGCACGGCTGGCCAGATAGGCCGATTGCGACAGTTTTTCAAAATAGCGGGGCCGGGGCAGCATCACGGCCAGGCGGGCCGCTTCCCAGGCATTCAGCCGGGCCGCACTTTTGCGAAAGTAATGCTGGGCTGCCGCTTCGGCGCCAAACACGCCCTCGCCCCACTCCACGCTGTTGAGGTAAATCTCCATGATGCGGCGCTTGCTGAGCAAGGTCTCCAGCGTCAGTGTCAGCAGCATTTCCTGACCTTTGCGCAGCAAGGTCCGCTCGCCAGAGAGCAAGAGGTTTTTGGCCAGTTGCTGGGTGATGGTGGAGCCGCCCACGATTTTGACGGCCGGGGGTTTGGCATCAGGCCTGCGCTGGGCGCGTTGCTCGGCTTGGGCTTTGGCCTTGGCGTTTTTATCCCAGGCTTTTTCCAGGGACTCCCACCAAATGCCGTTGTGCTGAGTGAAGGCGCTGTCTTCTGAGGCCATGACGGCGCGTTGCAGCAAGGGAGAAATGGCCGAAAGTTCAACCACCTCTTGGCGCCAGGGCAGGCGCCCCTTGTGACTGACGATTTGCCAGATTTGCGAGCGCTCAAAGGTGGTCGATTCGGGCAACCAGACCGCCATGCAGGCGATGCGCAGCACAAAAAACAGCTGCAGCCCGACAAAGGCCAGAGCCAGCAACATCAAAAAACGTGCAAAAGTGCGCATCGTCAATCCGTCTCCTGGGCTCAATTCTTGTCGGGGTCAGGGGCCAGCATGCGGGTTTCGAGCGTGTCGTCGCGCGAAAAGTTAAAGCGTGTGACGACCACGATCTGGTCGGCTTGCTGACGCATTTTTTTGTTGAATTCACCAAAAGGCGCCGAGCTGCGCACGATGGCAACCGCCCGTTCGTCGAGCATGGGGTTGCGCGAAGAATTGGCCACTTCGGTCTTCAGGAGCAGGCCTTTGCTGTCCACCGTGATGATCATGGTGAGCTGACCGTAAATTTTCTGGCCGCCCGATTCCGGAAAATTCAGCGTGCCTTGCTCCTCGATGGTGCGGCGCAATTTGTCGTAGTACATCGCATACACCACCTCTTTGGTAGCCGGGCTGATGTAGCGCTTGCGGGCTGCGCCCTGAGTTTGCACCACGCGCTGCTCGATGCGCGCCAGTTGCCGGGCCAGTTGCTGCTTGCGCTCTTCGCGGGCCTGGCGGTCGGGACTGTCGGCTTTGTCACCGGCGTTGTCTTTGGAGAGCACAGCCAACTCGTCCTTGAGCTGGGTGAGCAAGCGCATTTGCTGCATTTTCAGCGCTTCGATCTTGCGCTGCATTTCACTGATGTCAGTGCCCGCCTCGGTTTGCACGGCCGGTGGCAGTGGGGTGCTGGACAGGCTCACATCGGGCACCTGCCCACCGCCCGCGAGTTTGACCTGAGCCAGCACCTGGGCGTCCGCCGGCTTTTCATCGCTGCGTGCATTGACCAGCACCACCTCCAGCGGCGTGTCTGCAAACACCCGGTTGTAGGTTTCCGGCGCGGCAAAGCGCAAGGTGACCAAGCCCAAATGCACCGCCAGCGAGAACGCCAAGGCCCAGGTCAAACCCCGATGAGGCGATGGCCTGCGCTGTGCCTGGGGCTGTTCTTGCAGCTCGCTTTGCGGGGGGGATGAAAGGTCTTCAGCTTGCATCGTTTTGGGTGCTGTCGTTCAAATCCACCGCAATGGTCAAGGGACCTGCGGCCATGGCCTCTTCATCTTCTGCCTCATCGACCTCATCCGCCTGACTCTCGGCAGCGGCCTCGGGGGCATCCAGGTGCGCGGTCACGATGCCATGCACATCCAGCGCCATGAGGTCAATCTCGCCCAACTTGACGCGCACGCGCGCCCCCCGAGCCAGGCCCTGAGCACCCATGACGCTGAACATCAGCGGCAAGGTGTCGGCGCGCACCAGCCAGGTGCCGCCGCCCATTTCCTTGACCAGGCTGGCGTCCAGCTCCTCGATGCTGTGCTGCTGCACGTGGCGCAGCGTCCAGTAACGCTCCATGCTCGACTGCACGCCGTTGTAAGCGCTGTAGGCGGCATCGAAGCCGCTGATGATGGAAAACAGCTCGGCGTCTTTGGGCTTGAAAGGCGCGGCCAAAGCGGCCGTGGCGCCGTGCTTGGCGCAGGCGATGATCTGCCACTGGTTGACCAGGTCGGTGTAGCGGCGCAGCGGTGAGGTGCTCCAGGCGTAGCTGGGCACGCCAATGCCGGCATGCGGCAGCGCCTTGGTGCCCATGCGGACCTTGACGCCGGGCGCCAGACTGGCCTGGCTGCGGTAAATGCCGGGCACACCCAGCTGGGCCATCCACTGGCCCCAGGTGCTGTTGGCCAAAATCATGGCCTCGGCCACCATCAAGTCGAGTGGCGCGCCACGCTGGCGCGTGCCGATCAACACCGTCTCGTCACCCGAGGGGGGCGTGTCGTTGCTGTCCCGCTCCAGCTTGAAGCTGTAGTCCGGGCGGTTGAAGTTTTCGGGCTTGCCGCGCACCACCTCGCGCCGCGCCTTGAGGGTTTGCGCCAGACGCCAGTAAAACGCCAGGGTGTCACGGCTCACGGGCACGTCGGCGTGGTCGCTCTGGTCTTCGCCCTCCAGCCATTCGCGGGTGATGCGGTCATCGAGCTGGTCATGGCGCAGGTTGACCAAGATCGGCACCCGCTCCAGACGTGTCTCGGCGCTTTGCACCTCCAGCGTGTCTTCGCTGAAAGTCACATACAGCGACACCGCCGGGCAGTCACGCCCCTCGATCAGGGTGTAGGCCTGCACCACGCTGTCGGGCAGCATGGTGATTTTGTAACCGGGCATGTAGACGGTGGACAGGCGGGCACGGCCGAGTTGGTCGATTGCGCTGCCGGGGCTCAGGGCCAGGCCGGGTGCGGCGATGTGGATGCCCACGGTGACCGTGCCCGTGCCCAAACCCTGCAACGACAGGGCGTCGTCGATTTCGGTGGTGTGCGAGTCGTCAATCGAAAAGGCCTGCACCGGGGCCAGTGGCAAGTCGTCGGTGATGGCAGGCGCTTGCAAGGGGGGAAAGCCCGTGCCCTTGGGGAACAGGTCAAACAGAAAACGCTGCCAATGGAAATCCCAAGGCGAGGCGATGGCCCCCGCGTTTTGCAGCAAGTCCAAAGGCGCGGTCTGGCTGCTTTTGCTGGCCTCGACCACGGCTTTGTATTCGGGCGTGTTCTTGTCAGGGCGAAACAAAATTTTGTAGAGCTGCTCGCGGATCGGCTCGGGACAGGTGCCGGCCACCAGATCGGCCGACCAGGCCTCGATCTGGGCCTGCACCTGCTTTTTCTTCTCGATGGCCAGCAAGGCCTGCTGCACGATCTCGGCGGGGGCTTTGCGAAAACGCCCTTTGCCCGCACGGCGGAAATAGTGTGGCGCCTCGTGCAGTCGCCACAAGGCCGCAACCTGCTCCACCGAGGTGGCGCCTGCACTGAAATAGTCTCGGGCCAGGTCGGCAAAGCCGAATTCCTGCTCGGGCGCGAATTCGTAAGCCAGCTCCAGCTCAATGCTCTGGCTCAGGGCGGTGGCCTCGCTGAGCAAGGCGGCGGGCGAGGGTTTGTCGAACTTGAGCAGCATATTGGCCGCTTTGACTTTGACCCGTTTACCGGAGTCCAGCTCGACTTGGGCAGAGGCATCGGCCTCTGACAAGACCCGTCCGGCCATGAATTTGCCGGCATCTTCAAATAGTACGTACATGGCCGGATTTTCCCATGCCCCTTCCAGTTTCAACGTGTAGGGCTCAGGCCAATTGCAGAAATTCCAGAATTTCGGGCAGGTAGTGGTCTAAATCCCTCGAGGCTCAGACGCGGCCCTTGAGCGTAAACACCCAACAAACATCTGAACGTCCAACGCTTTGAGGCCTGTTTCCGCTCAGGACAGCTGTAAATGTTGTTTTTTGTTTACAAATTACAAACTCTATTTGAGCCAAAAAGTGTTAAAAATTAGTTTCATGAGTTTTTTTTAACGACCATAAATAGCACTATAGTATGAAATAAGATATTAGTTACATTTTGTTTCGATAATTTTAAAAATTGTTACTTCAAATTTCCGTTGATATTCATCAAATTAGCAGTCAATAGTTACAATTTAAGCGAGTTAAGGAGCTAAAAATGAAAAATTCGACATCAAAAATCTCAATCCAAATATTCAAGGTGACCAAATTAATAAATACCACTACAAATTCATCGAAAAATGAATTTATCAATTTGTCGCAAGTTTGTACACGCGATGAATTGGAAATTTCACTTCCACTGACCGAGCGGACCTCAATCAGGGTCTGTTTGTCAAACACCGGTTTCCTTGCGCGTGAACTACGCACCTGCCGCACACGGCAAGTTGCAGGCAAACGCCCATGAGTCCGTTCTTTCGAGCAGGTCCAGCACTGAAAAGTCACCAACCGTTCGAGACCTCCACTCGCCATATCTGTGCACAGCACATCCACACACCAAAGTGAGCTGCGCAAAGCCTCCCCCCTAACCCGAGTTGAAAATCACCATGTCTACACCCCACATTCAAGTTATTGCGACCTCAGTCAAAGGCAAGACGGCTGAAATTTTTGAGTTCAAACCAACGGCGGGAACGCCTGGGCAGGTCTTGCGCATCCAAGTCAAAGCAGGTGTTACTTACCAAGTCAAAGACTTGGTCTCCGAAGGCCACAAAGCACCTGCATCGATCAAAGCCAAGCGCGTGGGGAACAATCTGGAAATCACATTCCAAACGGACACTGAAGGCCCAGACCTGGTGTTGGAGGACTATTACGACACGGTGACCGAAGGCTTCGTCCGTGTCGTGGGTGAGGCTGAAAACGGCCATATTTACGAATACGTCGTAACTAATGCCAGCACAGATACACCGCTGACCTGGGTGACCCAAACACAAGGCAGTGTCAACGCAGTGCTTGGAAGCGCTGAATTCATTCAAAGCGGCGCTGCCGCGTACACTTTGCCGGCCATTAACCCCTTGTTGGTGGCGCTGGGAAGCGTTGGCGTTGCAGGCGTAGGCATCGCGGTTCAGGAAGCGCAAGACAAAGCTGCAGCGGCGGCTGCGCTCAAAACCATACAAAACGCAGCACAAGCCAACAACGCATCAGCCACCACCACCAGCCTAGAGACCTACGCAGCAGCGGGTATCACAGGCGTGACCAAAGACAACCTGGCCGCCATCAACAGCGCCCTCAACAGCCCCGCCATATCCGGCGAGCTTGCCGACACCGCAGCCAAGGTACAAGCCATTGTGGATGCTTACAACAAAATCCTGGCCGAAGTCAAAGACCCCAATGCCCCCGCCCCCACCGCAGCCGACTTTGCAGCAATCGGCATCACAGGAATTAAAGACGGCACCCAAACCAAGCTCTTGATCGATGCCCTGCACGGCAAAGGTATCGCACAAGTTTCAAGCGTGGATGAACTGAATAAGCTGGCCAAAGCAGCCAGTGCCGTGGCCAGCGTTACAGATGTCGCTACTGGCGGGGAAAGCGCCGCTAGCGCACCAAGCAAAGCCAACATGGCCACACTTGGCTTCACCAATGTGACCAACGAAAACTTGGAAGCTGTGCAAAACGCCATCGCACAAGCCCACGCCAAGCAACCTTTGTCGTCATTGACAGAAATGAAAAAAGTCGTTGACTCCACAGTAGCGGCTTTTGCGACGTCTGCTGCCACTAAGGCGGTGCAAGCTGCGACTGATGCTGCGAAAGCAGCAGCTACAGCCAAGCAAAACTTGGTGGATGCACAAAATGCACTGTACACACCAGCGACAGCAGCAGAGTTAAAGGCTGTGACAGAAGCACAAAAAGCTGCGACAGAGACTGCTGCTGCTTCCAAAGCAGCGGCAGCAGCAGCACAAACAGCAGTGGATGCGGCAAAGGCTGCAACGGCTGCGGCAGGCGAGACGCCTTCAGAAGCGTTGAGCACAGCAACAACTGGCGCAAACACCGCGCAGGCGAATGCTGATACAGGTGTGAAAGATGCGGCTGCGGCAGTGAAAGCTGCAGATGAAATAACGGATGCAGCCTTGGGCGCAGCCGTGGGCAAAGCCACAGCAGCGGTGACTACAGCGACAGATGCTGCGAAAACGGCAGCAGATGCAACGGCAGCCATTGGCATAGAGCAAGGAAAGCTCAGCTCGCCACCCACGACAGCTGAATTGCAAGCGGTGACAGACGCTCAAGCAGCGGCAACAGCGGCAGCCGCTGCAGCAAAAATAGCCGCTGATGCGGCCAAGGCTGCCGTGGATGCAGCCAACGCTGCAACAGCTGCAGCGGGTAAAACACCTACTTCAGCGTTGAACACTGCAGAGTCAGCAGCCATTGCCGCGCAGACCGCAGCGGTCCAAAGTGTGTCGAATGCAGCAGCGGCGATAGACGCAGCGGAAAGCGTCACCGATTCAGCTGTCACCGCTTACGGGGCAGCCGCCGCTGCAGCAGCTTCAGCCGCCACGATTGCTGCCTCAGCAGCAGACAAAGCCAAAGCCGAACTGGCCACCGCCGTGGCAGCCTTGGACAATCCAGCCACACCCGCACAACTGGCCCAAGTGGAAGCCAAGCAAGCCGCAGCCACTGAAGCCGCCGCACAAGCCACAGCGAAAGCGCAAGCAGCAACAGAGGCGGCCACAGCCGCACACAACGCAGCCGCAGCCGCTGGTGAAGACGACCCCGCAGGCGTGAAAACCGCGACAGATGCGGCAAAGGCAGCGACAGATGCAGCGGATGCAGCAAGCACCGCAGCAACCAACAGCGAAAACACCACCGACACCGCTGTCACCGCTTACGGGGCAGCCGCCGCTGCAGCAGCTTCAGCCGCCACGATTGCTGCCTCAGCAGCAGACAAAGCCAAAGCCGAACTGGCCACCGCCGTGGCAGCCTTGGACAATCCAGCCACACCCGCACAACTGGCCCAAGTGGAAGCCAAGCAAGCCGCAGCCACTGAAGCCGCCGCACAAGCCACAGCGAAAGCGCAAGCAGCAACAGAGGCAGCCACAGCCGCACACAACGCAGCCGCAGCCGCTGGTGAAGACGACCCCGCAGGCGTGGCCGCCGCCAACACAGCCGCATCGGCCTCCAACACAGCCGCCAGCGCCACCAGCACCGCAGCAACTGACACCGAAACGGCAACGGACGCGGAAGTGGCCAAGTACGTGAGCGCCGCAGAAGCCGCCGCTGCTGCATTGACCACTGCAACAAGCGATCTGAGCACCGCTCAGTCAAACCTGGCCACCGCCAAAGCGGACATGAGCAGTAACCCCGCCACAGCCGAGCAGATCAAAGCCGTGGAAGACGCACAAGCCGCACTGAACACGGCAGTGACCAAGGCCACAGACGCCGCAACGGCTGCCACCGCTGCCGCTGCCGCAGCAACGGCCGCAGCAGGCGCAGGCAAGGAGTCAGTGCCCGAATCGGTCACAGCCATTGCTGGGCAAGTGACGGCCGCCCACTCAGCCATTGACACGGCGACCCAGGCCAGTACAGCCAGCGAAACGGCAACGGACGCGGAAGTGGCCAAGTACGTGAGCGCTGCAGAAGCCGCCGCTGCTGCATTGACCACTGCAACAAGCGATCTGAGCACCGCTCTGTCGAACCTGGCCACCGCCAAAGCGGACATGACCAATAACCCCGCCACAGCCGAGCAGATCAAAGCCGTGGAAGACGCACAAGCCGCACTGAACACGGCAGTGACCAAGGCCACAGACGCCGCAACGGCTGCCACCGCTGCCGCTGCCGCGGCAACGGCCGCAGCAGGCGCAGGCAAGGAGTCAGTGCCCGAATCGGTCACAGCCATTGCTGGGCAAGTGACGGCCGCCCACTCAGCCATCGACACGGCGACCCAGGCCAGTACAGCCAGCGAAACGGCAACGGACGCGGAAGTGGCCAAGTACGTGAGCGCTGCAGAAGCCGCCGCTGCTGCATTGACCACTGCAACAAGCGATCTGAGCACCGCTCAGTCGAACCTGGCCACCGCCAAAGCGGACATGAGCAGTAACCCCGCCACAGCCGAGCAGATCAAAGCCGTGGAAGACGCACAAGCCGCACTGAACACGGCAGTGACCAAGGCCACAGACGCCGCAACGGCTGCCACCGCTGCCGCTGCCGCAGCAACGGCCGCAGCAGGTGCAGGCAAGGAGTCAGTGCCCGAATCGGTCACAGCCATTGCTGGGCAAGTGACGGCCGCCCACTCAGCCATCGACACAGCGACCCAGGCCAGTGCAGCCAGCGAAACGGCAACGGACGCGGAAGTGGCCAAGTACGTGAGCGCCGCAGAAGCCGCCGCTGCTGCATTGACCACTGCAACAAGCGATCTGAGCACCGCTCAGTCGAACCTGGCCACCGCCAAAGCGAACATGAGCAGTAACCCCGCCACAGCCGAGCAGATCAAAGCCGTGGAAGACGCACAAGCCGCACTGAACACGGCAGTGACCAAGGCCACAGACGCCGCAACGGCCGCCACCGCTGCCGCTGCCGCAGCAACGGCCGCAGCAGGCGCAGGCAAGGAGTCAGTGCCCGAATCGGTCACAGCCATTGCTGGGCAAGTGACGGCCGCCCACTCAGCCATCGACACAGCGACCCAGGCCAGTGCAGCCAGCGAAACGGCAACGGACGCGGAAGTGGCCAAGTACGTGAGCGCCGCAGAAGCCGCCGCTGCTGCATTGACCACTGCAACAAGCGATCTGAGCACCGCTCAGTCGAACCTGGCCACCGCCAAAGCGAACATGAGCAGTAACCCCGCCACAGCCGAGCAGATCAAAGCCGTGGAAGACGCACAAGCCGCACTGAACACGGCAGTGACCAAGGCCACAGACGCCGCAACGGCCGCCACCGCTGCCGCTGCCGCGGCAACGGCCGCAAGAGGGGAAGAGCGGCGGGCAGGGCCCGAGTGTGGCTCACGGAGGGCGGCGCAACAGTCGAACGCACACTCAGCCATCGACACAGCGACCCAGGCCAGTGCAGCCAGCGAAAC
>NZ_CXOO01000064.1 GCF_001269385.1 Limnohabitans sp. DM1
CCCCCCCSAATCAGAAGACGGCATACGAGATTCAACTGCCAAGCTGCGCAGCAGCGGCATATTGGGTGCACGTCCCTCTGCCGTTGCATCTATGTCGACAAACATCAGCTCATCGACTTCTTTCTCATTGAAAATTTTGACCGCATTGAGTGGGTCACCCACGTATTTTGACTCTTGAAACTTGCGAGTTTTAATCAAGCCACCTTGATGCAGAAGCAAGCATGGAATAATTCGAGATCGCAGCATGTTCAGATCCGGGAAAAGTTACGAAACACGGCCACACCGTTTGAATGACTTTTTTCAGGATGGAACTGGAAGCCAAAAACATTTCCGGCGACCACGCCACAAGGTAATTCGTTGCCGTATTTCACAGTGGCCATCACACTGTCTGGATTTGCCGCATCAAAGTAGTAACTGTGCAAGAAATAAAAGCCTTGCTCACAGTCAACTTCGTCAAATATTGGTGGGTTACCTGTCATCTTTATTGAGTTCCACCCCATATGCGGCAGCTTAAGGCGGCTAGTTAAAGTTGCGGGGTCAATGCGCCGAATGTGGCCGGGAATCCAACCTAAACCTGGCAGCACGCCTTCATCACTTGAATCGCCAAGGATTTGCATGCCAACACATACCCCCATGATCTTCTTGCCATGCTCATGCACCTCGTCATTGAGCAAGTTGACCAGCCCAGAATCCCTGAGTGTTCGCATGGTCGTATCAAAGGCACCAACGCCTGGCAGAACATAGCGGTCCGCAGAGCGCAGCTCTGCGTGATCACGCGTAATGAGATGTGGAACTTTCAAGCGTTTGAAGATATCTGCAATAGCCGCAACATTTCCCGAACCGTAATCGACAATTGCAATCATCGCTTCACAGCCCTTTCTATTCCAAGCGCCTTCAGGGTTTTGGCACCAAGATCAAACAACCACTCTTGATTTTTGTAGTCCTTGTAGGTTTTAAGTGGCATCTCGTGAAAACCGCGCAACTCTTGAACACTGATGCCAAGCTTTGTTGCGATGTACTCGAAATCTTCATCAATGGTGGCAGGGTCATAAGCGGGCTGCTTCAAGCGCTCAAGCGCCTCTTCCCGCGTCATCTGGCCCGTCAAAATCAGGCTGGAGTACTGCACGCGACGCGTGTCGTAGCCAAACCGTGTAGGCAGCCAATAGCCTTCATAAAAGCGCGTAAAGCGGGACTCGAAGTGCTTCTGAGGGTACGGACGCCAGCCATAAGTATCTGCCAGAACCTTGCTTGCGTGCTGCTTGGTATATGGCATCAGGTTCAAGGGTTTCACAACCTGAACCCCACGAATGTAGCGAAGATATACCTTGTGAAACAGGACAGAGCTGAACGGGTACGTTTTCAACTCAACAGTTCCAAACTTGCGATGGATGTCCTTGATCTGTGCCATGTCTGTGCCGTAGTACAACCACTCCTTAGGGTTGCGCACGCATTCAGTGGCATAGTTTCCACCATTCACGATGTACTTGATGCCATGCTTGTTTGCGAAGTGGTACAGCGTCGCAACGAAGGCGTGGTCTTGCGGGATATCAAGATGGGGTACACCAGATTTGAAGAATGCGAGCTGAAAGTCACGCATTTCGTTCCAGTTAATGACCTCTGTGTATAGGTCAAGCCCAAGCTTCTCGACAAGCATCTGGATGTTATTAACGGCCAGATCAGTGTTCCAGCCACCGTCCACATGAAAGACCAGCGGGCGCAGCCCGAACTCAGTCACTGCAAGATGCAGCAAGTAAGAACTGTCTAGGCCTCCGCTCATGCCCATGATGCAATCAAATGGTTTGCCTTTGCCTGAAGCCTTGATTTGCGAAACTGTCTCGCGAAACATGGCAGCCCCCTTTTCGTTAGGGTGCCAATTGGGCAACACATCTCTCTTGAAGCCCAAACAGTGATCACAGACACCAGCGTCATCAAAGATGATTTGGCTGTCGCTTGTATCCATCACGCAGCTTGTACAAACTTGGTAGTTTTTCACTATTGATTACCTTATGTATTGTGTGTTTGGTTTATTTGATAATTACAGCAAATCTTGCTGTTCATGTAAAGAATTAATGCAGTAATGAAAAAACTAGCAAAAACACTATTCCAGATGAATAAGCTTATTATGAATGAGGAGTAGATGTATCCGAGAAGATGCACATAGAACGCAGCGCTCAGCCATGGCCGACGATGTATAATTAATAAAAAATACATTAAATGCGAAATTATACCGGCGAAAATCATTACTAATAATGAACCAATTATGCCGAAATCTAAAATCAGCCCGCGATAGTGTGTATAGATGTTTGTTTGGAGCAATTCACCAAGGTAATAATAGTCGTCATAGACGCCAGGTGGTGCAACCTTTGTTGTTCCGAAAAGATTAAAAAGGGACATAAAAGTATAAAAACCATTCGAATCGGTTATGGATGCATAAGCCATAGATCCTCCCCCCGTAGTGATCGATGCAAACCAGTCAGCGAATGCGTATAAGTGCCCGGATGAGTATGATAAAAAATAGTAGTGGAGTTTATCGAGGATAAAAAGGTATCCAGATTCAGTATCAATACCGCGAGCGATAAACGATACAGCAGTAACGAAAATTATAACCGGAATCCAAATCAATGCTCTTACAATCAACCTTGGCTCCACTATCGGAACAAATCTGCCATTATTGATTTTTGAAAGTAGCATTCCACCCCAAAACAAGACCAATGTAAGGAACAATGTACCTTTGGCTGCTTCAACAAGCATCATCAGTACTGATGACGCAATAGACACAAGAATCAAATAAATACCTGATTCTGTCTTGGGCTTAGCTCCATATAATACACCACCAAGAATGGCTGTAGGATAGGTAAGAACAATAGAAGCTTGGGCGGCAATGTTGCGCTCTAGATCGCCACTATATCTCTTACTCATATATTCTCCACTAGTGTCTAAAAGATTAAATAATATATCATAATAAGATATACCTTGAAGACCCCAATTGATGGTGGTCGCCAGAATTGCTAGTGCACCAATTAATAAAAAGGCTCGCTTTAGAAATTTTGACCGGTAATTAGACTTTACTGTGTGCAATCGGTTGGTGTATTGAGCAGCTTTCCAGTCAAATGCACATGCCGTAATTGAAAACAAAATGCAAGACAATAAAATATAACCGATTCCCAGAGGATTTACTTCAGCCCCAGGCGCCGCAATAAGTGGAATGGCAGTGTATACAAACCAAAAAAGACCATACAAGCAAGCTGGGATTAACCACGAGCCAGCAAGTAGTCGCACCAGCCAAGCCTGTGTGAGTATAGATACTGCAAAACAGATCGCTAAAAATTTTTCAGGCATTTTCGCCCAATAAGAAACAAATTATAAAAAACTTATAATTATTACTTTCTTGAACCACTTCATTATTCATTGTATATATTCACATACCTGCGAAAAATCAAGAGCAGCAATACACCCTCCGCAAAAGTAAAACTAATAGCTGCTCCTGTCGCACCGGCATTTTTACTTAGAATTAAACAAATAAATATATTCATAACACCAGTTATTACAATTGAATTCCGCAAATATCGTTGGTGACCGAGAAAGTTTAGACCCGCAGAGCCCAGTACGAAATTGACTATTCCAAAAAAGGCAGCCGGAATCATCAATACAATAAGGGAAAAAATGGATTCATGCAATGGCCATCTTTCCGATTTAAGTGTTGCTGGAATAATATAGATCCAGCACGCAAGAAAAGTAACAACACTTGCGCACAAGAACAGCAACTGCGGTAACAACAACGGAAAAAGCAAGCGTAGCGCTTTAATGTCCGCTGCGGGGTGGAGTGCTAGGGATCTTAGTATCTTCGGAAAGAAGAGCTGCGTAAGTGGTCTCATCGCAGTTTGAATAGCTTTCGTTAATTTTTCCGCAATTGAATATATCGAGATAACACCAGTACCAGCACCAATTATGCTGAGAAGAAGTGTGTTTGCATCCCGATATAGCGTCACGGCGAGATTGCCTATGAAGATATCCTTGCCTTGGAGAAGAATTGAGCCGATTTTCATTTTGAATGGGCTCTGAAGTTGCATCTGCAGATTCTTTCGTACGTATATGAGCGTTAATATAGCGGCTGCAACATAACAAACTCCAATAGTGAGCGGTATAAGTATTACATCATTCGAGCTTGTTACAAAGATGATAATAACCCCCACAGCCGTGAGGCGGCTCGATAAGACTATTGCTGCAAGTGCAAAGTTCTTCTCGATGGCTTGGAACAGCCAGTTAGGTTGAACAGCATAACTTAAGGGTAGTAGCATCCAAGCTGCAAGAAGTACCGTTGTAGTGGAATCTGAAATTAACCAAGTAAAAAAAACTGCTGACGTTGCAGACAGCGTAAATAAAACAAGACGCGCATAAAAAACCTCGCTATACACTGCCTCGATTGCAGCTTTGTCACGCCTTAAATCAAGTTTTATTATTCGGGATGGTCCGTCAATTTCAAAGCTATACAGCGTCACTGCAATTACAAAAATTGCAATCGCTTCAGTTGTAACAAGTGCTGCATATTTATTTGGACCAAGCGTAAAAAGTGCAAAAGGGAAAATAACCAACGGTGTCACAGCGTTTGCAGCTTGAATCGTGAGGAGTGACATCCAGTTAATTACATCTGCGCGCGCCATTTATTCTTCTCGGTTAATATCTCATCTACTTCACTTGAATGCAGAGCGTACATAATAAAGCAGGAATCTTGCATTACAGCATATTAAATGGATTTATGTATTTACGGTAAACCAAATGTGCCTCACGAGCTAGTTGCCAGAGTTTCCGTGAGGGTATAGATTGAAGACTACCATGCCAACAATGCGTAACCTGAATTGTCGGGCTGTAATACACCCGCAAGCCGCGATCGGACAGCTGCTTACTAAGAAAATACTCCTCACCCATCAAAAAAGTGGGCGCCCAAAGTTCTTCAAAATCGGCAAAAAACTTCGGACCGAGTAAATAACAGGATCCGTGCCCTTGATAGATGTACTGGGCGTTCTCATAGTGAAGTTCATCTGAGCGGTCTGTTAGCCGTTTTGATTTCCTAGCGAACCAAAGGATTAGTTGCGCAAGGTGATAGTTCGAGTAGTAAACGTCATAAACGATCTCTCGCGTCTTGCTGATCGTCCGGATTACGTGAGGGTTTTGATGCTCACCGTCCAGAGTGACTATATCCGGTGAAACTACGGCATGCGAATCTAGCAGGTCGCGATTATCCTCCACTTGACTACAGAACTCTGGTGCGAACACGAGATCATTGTTGCCAATGACAAAGTACTCAAAATCGGGGTATTTGGACCGCATGTGTCGAATACCGCAGTTCAACCCAGGGAAATAACCTACGTTCTCGTCGTTGAGTATCAAATCAACGCACGAAAACTCGGATGCGAGTGCATGCAGGGTCGCACGATGTTCCGGGGTCGACAGGTTGTCCACAACGACCACACGCAATTCATGGCAGTCATCCGAACTGGCGGCGAGTGAACGAACAGCGTCCACCGTGAAATGGCTATTATTGAAGTTGGTACAGACGTATCCCAGTTTCATGTCAAACGCCCCCAATAGTCAGACCATGCATCAGATAGGCTACGCGGTTCATTTCACACCGCCGAGTCCGCAAGCGTTGACAGAAATCTTGTTGCTCCAAGTCACAGGGGCTTCCTGGAAAGCTTTGTGTCCGACGAGGAAAACCGCAATCTGTGCTTGCTCCAAAGCAACTTGATCGCACACAAGCGTAGCGCGTTTACTAAGTGCTGCGGGGATACGATCTACATGAGGCTCTACAACTAGCAACCCACCTGGATGGGCCTCGCCCAGAAGTTGAGCGATCCGAATAGCTGGACTTTCGCGTAGATCATCAATATCAGGCTTGAAGGCGAGTCCGTAACAAGCAATGGTCACCTCTTTGGCAGTCTGATCGGGATTTGCCATCAGATAGCTGGCAACCGCGAGCTTCACTTTTTCGATGACCCATTCTGGTTTACTGTCATTGACCTCGCGCGCGGTCCGGATCAGTTTTGCCTCGTCGGGTGTTGCGCTCACAATGAACCACGGGTCTACAGCAATACAGTGCCCGCCGACCCCTGGGCCCGGTTGCAAGATATTCACGCGCGGGTGGCGGTTGGCCAGCTTAATAAGTTCCCACACATTAATTCCAAGTTTGTCGCAGATCATGGACAGTTCGTTGGCGAAAGCGATGTTGACATCACGGAAGCTGTTTTCAGTGAGTTTGCACATCTCTGCTGTACGCGCATTGGTAATAACGCATTCTCCTTGTACGAAAGTTTTGTAAAGGCGTGCCGCAGCCTCTGAACAAAGAGGTGTCATTCCTCCAATCACGCGATCGTTTTGCACCAGTTCGCGAAGGACTTGGCCTGGCAGAACGCGTTCAGGGCAATGAGCCACACGTATGTCGCTGGCATCGCCATGCGTCTGCGGGAATGTCAGGTCGGGCCGGGTTGCAGCCAGCCAAGACGCCATCTGTTCTGTAGCCCCCACCGGGGAAGTAGATTCCAGAATGACCAGATCACCCTTTTTGAGCACCGGTGCGATGGACCTTGCGGCAGACTCAATGTAGTCCAAGTCTGGGTGGTGCGGACCAGATGGGCCCTCTTTGAAGGGAGTAGGCACAGCTATGAGGAAAGCATCAGCTGGTTCGGGTTGGGTGGTAGCCCGCAAGTAACCCTCTGTCACCGCAGCGTGAACAACCATGTCCAGATCGGGCTCGACGATGTGGATTTCGCCGCGGTTGATGGTGTCCACTGCTAGCTGGTTCACGTCCACACCAATGACTTTGACTTTGCGGCTTGCAAAGACTGCGGCGGTGGGCAGGCCAATGTAACCTAGGCCAACGATGGAGACAGTATTGAATTCTTTTTCTTGGTGCATGCTTTTATTTCTTCCACTTTTTACGAATGCGCTTACACGCTAAACCATCGCAGTAAGGGTTGTGCCCGCGTGCCGTGGGGTTATGTGCTCTTACTTCGGTAAGCAGCCTCCGTGTCTGCTTGTCGGGGCTGAAGCCGACGACCTACAGGGTGTTGCTTTTTGTAGGTCGGTGGTCGTAGACCCCGACATGGGGCCTGCGCCAGAGCTTGTAAACGTCGGACTCTTCGAGTACCGACCTACGGTTCAAGTCAACGTCGGACTCTTCGAGTACCGACCTACGGGGAGTTTGGTTTTTGTACGTTTGTCGGGGCTTAAGCCGCCGACCTACGGGGTGTTGGTTTTTGTAGGTCGGTGGTCGTAGACCCCGACATGTGGCCTGTGCCAGAGCTTGTAAACGTCGGACTCTTCGAGTACCGAACTACGGGGTGTTGGGTTTTTGTACGTTTTTCGGGGCTGAAGCCGAGGACCTACGGGGTGTTGGTTTTTAGGTCGGTACCTTCAGGTCCGACATTTTTTTCAGAAGCTATTTATTTGCCAGATTGGTTATTGGCAATGTCGATCACTTCAATCTTGATTTCAAACGATCAACCATCTCCATGCGCTCATGCAATATGGCAAGAATGAGCGCGGGCTGTCCAACTTGCGGTAGGCAAAAAATGAAATGTTGACCGACCCATTTCACCCTAAGACCTGGATAGAGATCGTCTCTTGTGCGAAAGACACCCTTGCTCAGCGCCACTTCTGTCGCAGCGCTTTCGATTTGAGCGACATAGGCTCTGCACTGTGCCTCACCCCATGTTTGGACACTGTAACGAACGATATTTCGTAAATCAGCGGCAGCACTTCGGGTGAGGATGTATGGCAGTGTCATTGTCTGAGGGCTGTTTTCAACTCGGCCTCAGCAATGGCTGAAATGCTGTCTTGAACGCATTCTCCGCGCTGAGCTTGTGCAACACGCTCAGCAAGCAGAGCTTTGATTTCTTGCAAGGCCTCATCTTCTGTGGTTGCAGATGGAAAAAGGCGTTCCAAGGTGTATTGCTTGATACTTTTTCCGGCCAAAGCGGCAAGAGCTTTGAGCGATTGGTGCTGTTGCTCGGTGACGTCAATGGTGAGTCGGCTCATGTTGTTGGCTCCGAAATCGTTTGAAGTGGGTGCCAGTATTTCACAAATGTGGGTTTGTGCATATGTGGTGAGGTACGTCGGACAATTTGGCTGCCCTTTGATTTCAAGTCGGGGCTAAAGCCGCCTACCTACGGGGTGTTGGTTTGCCGCTTAATGCTGGGTAAACGGGTTTTTGATGTGTATGCCCAGCAGCGTTTGGCCGTTGTGCATGTCTTCGCTCATGAGCGTGTTGGCTCCACAGGCTTTTGCAGCGGCCACTATATGGGCGTCATAAAAAGACAAATGGTGTTGCTCTGCAATCTGCATAGCTTGGGCGTGAGTTTCAACCGTGAGGGGCACAATTTGGCAGTGGGCTTTGACGGCGTTCAGCACGTCATGAATCTCTGGCCAGGACAGCTTGAGTTTGCGCAAACAGACGGAGGTGACTTCATTGAGAACTTGCACGCTGATGCTGGGCATTGAGCTCAACAAGGTTTCTGCAATGTCTGCCTTGCGTGTGTCTGCGGAAAGCAAATAAAGAATGACGTTGCTGTCCAAAAACGTGATGGTCATTGTTCTTCGTTGGCTTGCAGACGGTCAAAGTGAAAGTCGGCAGGCAGTCGGCCTCGCATTTGGCGCAGACGGGCCAGCAATTCGACTCGCCCCGGTTTTTTGCTGACTTCAAAGTTTTTTTCACCGACCAGATGCAGCTCGATTTCTTCACCTTCTTTGAGGTCGAGCGCAGCGACCAGGCTTGCCGGAAAACGCACTGCAAGAGAATTTCCCCATTTAGCGACTTGCATGTTTGAGTCCTCCTGGATATACAAATTTTAATTGTATATCCACTCACACCTGGTGTTGGTTTGTGGGCTGGTCTAAAGGTAGTTGCCGTTCAGGCCGCTTTTTGACTTTGTGTTTGCAGCAAGTGAAACAAAAATTCGGGCGCGAAGTCTGCTCCGTTAGCCCAGACCACAGTGCCCATTTCGTCGTTTTGATGCGCGGTGGCAAAGAGTTGTTCGTCTTTGAGGGGCTCAAACACTTCACCCCACAGTTCATTTTGCAGACATACCTCACCCGCCGTGCCGTTGTTGAATTGGATGTGCAAGCGGTAGCCAGGCAGGACGTCAATTTTGGTCGTGTGCAGGAACATGTTTCACTCCGTTTGTCAGCCCACTTCATGAAGACCACGATACCCAGAAAACGGCTGAGTTCAGGCCTGTTGATCAGGAGTCAGTTGCATGATGATGATTTTGTCATATTTGCCAACCGGCTCATGTCGGGGCTAAAGCCACCGACATACGGGGTGTTGCGTTTCGTAGGTCGGTGGTCGAAGACCCCGACATGGGGCCTGCGCCAGAGCTTGTAAACGTCGGACTCTTCGAGTACCGACCTACGGGTCAAGTCAACGTCGGACTCTTCGAGTACCGACTTACGGGGTGTTTGGTTTTCGTACGTTTATCGTGGCTGAAGCCACCGACCTGCGTGGTGTTGGTTTTGTAGGTCGGTGGTCGAAGACCCCGACATGGGGCCTGCGCTAGAGCTTGTAAACGTCGGACTCTTCGAGTACCGACCTACGGGGAGTTGGTTTTTTGTAAATTGGGGTCGATTCCAATTATTCAGTGGTGAAGCCAGGGGTTGATGAGTTGCAGGTCATCGATGCCTTCAAAGTCTTTGGTGTTACGAGTCACCAGGGTCAAATTGGCTTGCAAGGCGATGGCGGCAATTTGTGCGTCGGCGGTGTCTATAGGTCTGCCAGCTAACTGGCGTTGCGCCCTGATCATGGCGTAGCGGCCTGTGGCCTGCCCTCCAAAATCGATGCATCTGCCCAAAAAGTCTTCTTCAAAGATTTGACATGCCGCCAGCGCCATGGCTTCGCGGCGTTTGCCTGCGGGCAAGAGAGCAATGCCTGCCAAAATTTCTGCTTGGGTGATGGCACTGGTTTGCATCAAATTGGCGTTTTGTCCAGCGAACCAGGCCAACACTTGGGGTGCCGGGTTTTCGCGCATGAGTTCCGAAAGGACGTTGGTGTCAATGAGGAAGCCTGCGCTCATGCGGGGTCAAAGTTCGGGACCGGACGAGCGGGCAAGCGTTCTGTCACAGGCAGGTCATCGGCACCCAGGCCTTTGAAGCGCTGGTTGATACGAAGTGCAAAGTCCAGGCCGCTGGAGGGGGTGGTTTCAGCAGCGAGTGTGTTTTGCAAGATGTTCCTGACTTCTTGCTCCATGGACAAACCGTGACGCGCAGCACGCAGGCGCAAGCTGGCTTTGAGCTTGTCGTCGAGGTTGCGTATGGTGATGCTGCTCATGGGGCGGCCTGTATAAATGATTGCAATGATTTCATTGTAATCATCTGTTGGCTTACGTCGGGGCTGAAGCCGCCGACCTACGGGTCAAGTCAACGTCGGACTCTTCGAGTACCGACCTACGGGGAGTTGGTTTTTCGTAGGTCGGTGGTCGAAGACCCCGACATGGGGCCTGTGCCAGAGCTTGTAAACGTCGGACTCTTCGAGTACCGACCTACTGTTTAAGTTGTGCTCAGGGTGATCGCATCAAATTCCTGACTGAAGTCAGCACTCAAGGGGCTGACGCTCAGGACTTGCTGCGTATAAGTGACAAATGCTCTGGCGGTTTGGTAAAGCATTTCTTGTTGTTCATACAAGGCGTTGAAATGGTCGGCAACAAGGTCGTAATCGGTTTCATAGTCGTGGGCTGCTAGATTTCTAGCAGCTCTGGCGATTTGCCAAGCCTCTAGAGACTGAACCACACCTGCCTTTTCGAAAATGGCCAGCACTTTGATGAAACTGTCAGCCTGTTCACCAGACAAGACCAAACTGTGGCGCATGGCAGCACCCAGCGTGTCTTGCAGTTTGGCAAAGCGTTCGTTGATAGCGGCCAATGCTTCAAAGAGTTCTTTGTCTTTTTTGTTTTGGGCCAAGAAGCTTCCGCTGATGGGCCATTGCAGTGTTTGACTGGATGCATCCAGGAAATACACGCATCGCTGGATGGCTTCCAGCAAACCAGACAAGTGGTGCTTTTCTGCATTCAAAGGGCTGGGTGGTTTCATCACTGGGCCCGTGTTGGTGGCTTGAGTCGAACTGCTCGGGCGCGGGCAATCGTTTCAAAAGCACCAGCAGCTCGCCCCCTTTGGACCATAAGAATGTCAACGGGTAGTTGCAGAGCGGTTTCGACTTGGTATTTGATCTTCGCGCGGCTCATGATCGAAGCCTTTTTCGAGCTTTCAATCAACAAGTCGATGTCACCGCCTTTGCGATGCTCATCCAGCCTGGAGCCATAAAGCCACACCTGCACGTCATCACCCAGCACAGCTTGAGCCGTACTTTGGATGATTTCGATTTGTGCAGGGGTCAAGCGCATATTGTTAATTTTGACAGAATTCGGGGTTGAAGCCGTTGAGCTTTACGAAGTAGGTTTTTTGTAGGTCGGTGGTCGAAGACCCCGACATGGGGCCTGTGCCAGAGTTTGTCAACGTTGGACTCTTCGAGTACCGACCTACGGGTGAAGTTCAGCGGGTTTTGCCGATGGCTTTGTGCCAGGAGGCTTTGAGGGCGCTGAGTTTTTGGGCGGATTCGGTGTCTTGGTTGGCGTTGCGCAGGGCTTGGCGGATGAACACGAACAGGAGCAGCGCAAAGCCGGTGGCCAGGGTGGCGATGATGGCGATCAGGGCTTTTTTGGGTTTGGCTTTGCGTTCGGGGGGCTGGGCAGCGTCGAGCACCTGCACGACGGCGCCTTCGCGGGCTTCGTCAACCTTGGCCAGTTCGTACTGTTTGGCAAACAACTCGAACAGGGTTTCGTGGTACTTGAAGTCGCGGTATTTGGCCACGTAGTCGCCCTGCCCTGCGGCGTCGCCCGTGGTGTCTTTTTCTTGTTTACCGAGCTGTGCGCGCAAGGTGGCCAGCTCGTTCATGGCTTGCTTGAAGTCGGGGGCGCTTTCGGCCAGGTAGCCGCGCATGGCGCCCAACTTGACTTCTTGGGCGGTGACTTGCGCTTGCAATGCGGCCACACCGGCCACGGCCGATGCGGGGTTGGATTTGAGCACGCTGCCGCTGATGCCGGTGGATTTCAAAGCGGCTTCGGCTTGAATGAGTTTGTCTTTGGACTGGAGCAGTTGTTTTTCAAAGAACACGCGGCGTTGCTGGGCTTCGGTGACGGCCAATTTGCCCAGCAAGGTGCGCAGCTCTTGCACATAGGCGTTGGCCACGTCGGCGGCAAACTGGGGGTCTTTGTCATCAAACTCGGCACTGATCAGGCCGTCTTTGCCTGCGGTGATGCGGGTGTTGGCTTCCAGGCTTTTGCGGGCGTCGGTTTTGAAGTCGGCTTTGTAGCGCTCTTGCAATTTAAAGCGCTCGATCAGGGCGTCTTCGATGGCATTGCTTTTCATGAAGGCAATGTATTGGTCAGACGGGTTTTTAAGACCTGCGGCAGCACCCGCCAGTCCCCCAAAACCGCCCAAGCTGGCGAGCATGCTGGCGGCAGCGCTTTGCTGTTGTTGGGGGGGCAAAAATTGGGTTTTGGCGGTGTAGATGGGGGGGATGACAAAGCTGACGGCCAAGGCCACCACGCCCACGGCCAAGGGGCCAAGCACCAGCAGGCGCAGGTTGTCGACGACGGTTTGCAGCAAGTCAAGCAGGCTGATTTCGTCCTCTTCTGTGTCTGCGGGGTTGTATGGGGTGTCTGTCATGTGCGGTTAGATGTCGGGGCTATCGATTCGGCCCCATGAAGTCTGAGCCGTGTGTTGCCAATTGGAAGGTTTTTGTGGGAGCTTGCCCTGCAAGCGAATAGCCAGTTGTCCACAAGCGTCTGATCGCCAGCAGGGCTAGCTCCCACAAGATTCAAGATAGAAGTCACCCTACAAACTTCACAGGGCCGGACCGATAAAGCCACCGACTTGTGGGAGAGATGGAGTGTTGGGGTTTTGTGGGCAATGTCGGGGCTGAAGCCGCCGACCTACGGAGTGGCATCAATTGCGCAATACCTTCAAGCCCGCAGCCCCCAGGCCGAATTGATAAAACAGCTGCGTCCAGTCTTTGGCGCCCTGAATGAACTGGGTGTACGCGGTGCGGCGGTCCACCAGTTCGGGCACAAACAGCGAGTCGCCGGGGTACATGGGGGTGCGCAAAAAGGCGCCGTGGCCAAAGCCAAGCCAGCTGCGTTGGGCTTTGTTGGCCAGCACGCTGCCGTCGGCGCGTATGAGCAAGACGGCTTCCAGGTCGGCATCGCGCGTGGGGCCTGCTTTTTCAAGGTAGTCACCCACGGTGTGGCTGGCTTTGTGGATGAAGCTGGTTTCAGACAACACGGCCCCAAACACGCCCACAAAGCTGGACTTGTGCGGAATGAGGATGCTGTCGCCGTCTTCCAGGGCCAGCGGGGGCATGACGGGGTCGGTGGGCTCCATCTCCAGGCTGATGCGGCCACTGGCTTTGAGGTTGCGAACGCGATCCAGAAGCGCTTTTTGGGCAGTGATCTGAGCCTGCAGGCTGTTTTTTTCCGCGTCGCTGGCGTTTTGGGCCAGGCTGGCCGATTGGCTGCCGATGTTGGCTTCCAGCTGGCGGGTGGCTTTGTCAAGGTTGGCTTGTTGTTGCAAGCGGGTGCTTTCGCGGGTGAGCACCGTGGCATACAAGAATGAATTGCGGCTCAGGCCCCCTGCCCGCTTGACGACGTCGGGCAAGGTTTCGCCGGGGGCGATTTGGTAAACACCGGGCACCATGACTTCACCGGCCAGGCGCACAAACTGGTTGCGCTTTTCAATGGGCACAGGCAAGTCGCTCACGCCAAAGATGGTGACCACGTCGCCAGGCTGCAGCTGCAGGTTGTTGGCGGGGTCTTTGTCTTTGATGGCTTTGCCCAGGTTGAAGGGAATGAGCACGGTTTTGACTTCTTTGGCGTCCAGCCGCTCGATGGCGGCGTAGTCCCAGTTGATTTCTTCGAGCAGGTTTTTGACATCGCCCGCCACACGGTCCACGCTGATGTTTTTACCGCTTTCAAACTGGACCATGCTGTTTTTGCGGGTGTAGTAGTCGCCTTGAATCAGGGCGGCAGGCTCGGGAATCAAATCGGACACACGCATGCCGGGTTTGAAGCTGTAGCGCAAGGGCGCTGCCACGTTGCCACGCAGGGTCACGGCATTGGAAAACTGTGGGGCGATAGGCAACAAGGTGACCATGTCACCGTCGCGCACGGTGGTTTGCAGGCCAGCGGCGTCCAGGCTGCGTTCTTGCACGCTGCGGGGGGCCAGATTGTTGGCAGTGTCGATGCGCTCGACCAGGGCTTTGTGCGGCGTGGTCAGCACATTGAGCCCACCGCTGTAGCCCAGCACCGCCTGCAGTGGTTCCTGGGGGGATTTGAGTTCGTAAACGGCCGGGGTGTCCAGGGCGCCCAGCATGGCCACGCGTGGGCCTGCGGGGGGGATGACGATCACGTCACCGGGCAAAAGCTGGGCATCGGCTGCGGTCTGGCCGCTGTGGATGAAGGCGTACAGGTCGAGGGTGGTGATGGTTTTGCCATCGCGCACCAGCTGGATTTGGCGCATGCTGCCGGTGGCAGCGGGGCCACCGCTTTCAAACAGGGTGCTGATCAGGGTGGACAGGCCCGAGACGGTGTAGGCCCCAGGTTTGCGCGCTTGGCCGACCACATAGACCTGGATGCTGCGCAGGCGCCCGAGGGTGGCGTTGAGTTCGAAGTTATTGAACACGCGGCCCACTTGGGCTTTGAGCTGCTTTTCGAGTTGGTCGGCACGGGTGCCGGCCACGGTGACGGGGCCGACTTTGGGGATGGTGATTTGGCCGTTGCGGTCAACGGTCAGGCGAATGGCGGTGTCGATGGAGCCCCAGAGTTTGAGGTCGATATCGTCACCGGGGCCGACCACGTAGTTGGCCGGCACGGGCACGTTGGTCAGCGAATTGAAGTTGTTGCCGTTGAAGAGGTTGTAGCCATAAAGCGGCAAGGCTTGGCCCGATACGGTGGCCACAAAGCGCTGAAACTGATTGGCGGCCAGTGGGGGGGAATCATTTTTAAGGCCCTGGGGGGCTGTGGGACCGGTGCCCTGCCCTATGTCAGAAAAGCCGGCGCCGGGAGTGCGGGCTGAGTCCGCAGCGCTGGGGCTTTGCAAGTTTGGCAAACCATTGCCTCTGGCCGTTGCGCTATCCAAGCCCAACATGCCGCCCATGGCAGAAAGTGTGGGGGCCGCAGGTGTGGCCGCTACAGGTGTGACGGCCGCAAGTGTGACGGCTGAAATGTTGCTGGCATCTGCAGCCATGGCGCGCTGTGCCAAGGCCTGCGGCGCTGTGCCTGCAACCCACAACACGCCCAGGCCAAGCTGGATGAGTGATTGCAGGGCGTGTGAAATTTTCATGGCGTCGAGAAACAAGAAATGGTGTTTGCGAATGGTCAGAAAGTGGAGCGGGCAGGCTACCGCAGTGCCCGGTGCTGTTTGTAGGGCGGGCACTTTCGATTAATTGACATTAGGTTTACGCATCAATTGCGGTAAACTCTTTAAAATAGAAAACTTAATAATTACCAAGTCCTCTTTAAATTTTTAAAAACAACAAAAATTAATTCATTTTTTTAAAAAAATTTTTCGGAAAATATTTCAGGAACAACAGCTGCCACTTTAAAAGAGCAAGACAGATAACGCATCTATCTAATGGTTAAAAATTATTTTGCCGTCACCAATAAAATATTAAATTGCATACAGTGAATATATTTCTTGATTTGAAAATTTCAATATTTAATATTTGCGATAAATTGAATATTTGATACAGGCATGATCACTGAAGAGAATTAATACTCTTTTCAGTCATTAATTCCAAGTACTTGACACGGAGTCGCATCGGCAGCCTATAAAACCAGTCGGCCGACGCAACAAATCCATCTCTTCAACGACTCAGCCCATAAACTGCCAACCCCAGGCACGGTCGATAAGCAGTCAGCGCCTTCCAGAAACAAAAAAAGAGCCATAGGCTCTTTGTTCAAAAAATTCAGGACCCAACCCAGTCCTTGTTCAAGGGAAAGCCATTGGCCTAACTGCTCGGTGCGCGGTTTCTATAGATTCGGCCCGATGAAGTCTGAGCCGTGTGTTGCAAGATTGAAGTCACACGGCAGACTTCACAGGGCCAGATCCATAAACGATGAAACAGAGGGGTCTGCTACTCAGTTTTGTCTTTTCCTGGAAATCTCAGGACAGTGGTGGATCTGAACCCAATTGATCCCATTCAACTCGCGATGACGGCACCCAGTCATTGCGCATCCCCACCCTGTCATTCGCCCCCTACCCGTCAATGCAAGCGAAGCGTGGCAATCCAGTGCTTGGATAACCACCACAACTGAATCGCCGCTCTGAAAGCCCCTCGCGATGGCAGTTCACGTCCACCCCCGTCACCGCGTCACCCCATACACCCCCAAGCCCAGCCACTCATGCAAAGCCGTCTGCCACAGCAACAAGCTGCGGGCCAACGAATACTCGGTCCAAGGCGTGGCATCGCCGGTTCTGAAATCCACCGGATACGCCGTCACCCGGCAACCCACCGCCTCGAACTCGGCCATTGACCGGGGCATGTGCCAGGCCGAAGTCACCAGCAACCACGGCTCTTGGCAGCGCGGCCCCAGCAGCGTGGCCACTTGGCGGGCGTTTTCGCGGGTGGTGCGCGAGGCGGCCTCCAGCTGCACGCGGGCCGTGTCCAGGCCCTGCTGTGTATAAAAAATCCGGGCCAATTCGGCCTCGGTCACCCCCGAGGCCAGCAAACGCCCTTCCCCCCCCGTGAAAATCAATGGCAAATTCGGATGCTGGCGCATCAGCTCCGCCGACACCGTCAAACGCTCTGCCGCATCACCCAAAGGCACCTGCCCATGCGCCAGAAAACTGGCATGGTGATGCGTGGCACCGCCCAACACAATCACCCCCACATGGCGCCCAACGGCCTGCGGGCTCGGCACGGGGTATCGGTTTTCCAGCGGCCGCAACAGCGCATGCGGCAAAGCCTCGAAGCCCAACAGCCCCAGCACAGCCAAGCCAGCCCACAACATGCGCAGCGCAGCCCGCCGCCAAGACACAGACAACAAACTCAGCAGGCAAAGCGCCGCGCACCACCACAAGGCCAGCCAAAACAGGGGCTGGGTGATGGCAGACATCAATTTGGAGAAAAAGAACATAGGGAAAATTTTCACGAACTATTGATCCGGCCCAGTGAAGTACTCAATGGGCAAAGGTTTTGTAGGTCGGTGACTTTAGTTCCGACTTTGCTGGCTTCGGCGTGGGGACTTGTCGGAACTAAAGCGACCGACCTACAGGGTGACGATGCAAAAAATTCAAACATCAGCGTGCCGGATCAATAAAACGGAAAAAAGAGCATGCAGGTTCCATTTTGGGCGAATAAATTGGGATCTGACCCCAATTTACGTCCAGGCCCATGTCGGCGTCTTCGACCATCGAACTACAACATCTTTGCGCATTGAAAAATTCATAGTGCCGAATCAATAGCTACAGCCAGAGACAACACAGCCAAGCCCACCCACAATATGCGCAGCCCCCGCCAAGATACAGACCAGCTCAGCAGACAAAGCGTCGCACCCAACCACACTGCAATCAAAACATGGGCTGGGTGATGGCGGACATCAGTATGGAGAAAACGAACATAGGGAAATTAATCAGGGCGCACAACGACAAAAGAGCCTCGCGGCTCTCTTGTTATAAAAAATTGGGATCTGCCCCAAATGAACTCAAGTTTTGTTCAACAAATGATCCAAGTGACGCTGTTTAAGGCGTACGGGTAATTCCTTTTGAACGTAATCGGCGATCGATTTCTTGCTCTGCCGCAACAAGTCGATTTCGGATGGCGTCAACAGATCGGAAGCCCGCGAGGTATTGAGCCTCGTTGGCGGTAAGTGCATCTGGCTCGATGCCGAAAACATCTGTGAATTCATCATCAAACCTCTCTTTGATCAGTTGAACAAACTTCGCTTTAGGCACCAATTCAGGGTTGCGGCCAGCATTCACCTAGACCACTGCACCTTTGACAATACCGCCATAAAGCTGGATGTAATTGGCCAATTCTGCCAGAGTGCCACCCAAACTGGTCACATCGTCGACAAGAACATACTCAGCCCCAGGCAGCACACGACCAACAAACTGAGCACGCGCTGCCATGCGCTCCATCGGGTCAGCACCGGTGTGATAAACCCTGTCAGACTGAACAATTTCCGTATCTGAAGTGCCGTCAAAAATCTCAGCACAAACCGAGGACAATGTTTGTGGAATGGCATTATCCCCTGTCGCCTCTTGCGCATGAGGCGCAACAAACAACAAGCCTGACCCAAATCGGTAACGCTGTTCGTAAAGCCATGGCACAGCAACAACAATGACCAACTCCAAAGCAGCATCTTGATCACCTGCCTTGGCCAACTTATACGCGGGATGCACTTTGATCTGTTGAACTTGTGTGAACAAGAACAACAACGCCATCTCCGAGGAAAAGCCTTTGGAACGAATCATCTTTTCGAGCCCTTTTTGCAAATCATACGGCCGCAAAGAGCGCCTCTCTCAGAGGGGGCAGGTCAGCCCCAAAAAAACAACCCATCAAACCTGCGCATGCGTCAGCGCATTCGCTGGCCATAAAACCGCATAGGGGGGCCGCGATCATCGCCGCCGCCCCTGCAACACACCACCCGGCATGCGGGTCCACACCGGGCGGTTCAAGAGCGAGAGGTTCTTGGTTTGCCCCCCTCTGTCACGACAGTTGGCCGGTCTCTGGACAAAACAAACCCCAGAACCAAACAAGGCGCCCAAAAAACCACCCAAAGCCGGATTGGCTGTTAGAACAATTGGGATCTGACCCCAATTATTCACTGATCAATAACATGGCTGCAAAACAATTGGGATCTGACCCCAATTTACTCAGAACAACAGTGTCGAAATTCACTCTTGCGAAATGATATTGCAGGCACTATCATTCAAACCATGAACACGGCGACAAAACTACTCAATGCAATGCGCCAAAACCCGAACGATTGGGTCATGGCAAAACTGCTCTGAGTAGCCAAACAGCACGGCTTAGAAGTGCGAAGCACTGGGGGCAGTCATCACGTTTTTTCTCATCCTTCAGAAAAGACCCGTTGTCCGTACCCGCTCATCGGCCTATCAAGGCCATTTACATCAAGCGCTTTGTCGCGCTGATCGACCAGATTCAGGAGCAGTCATGACCGTCAAGACCATTGCCAAAGTAAAGCCCGCTATCCCTTTCGAGGCCTACAGCCATATTGTCAGCCCCATTGATGCGGCAGACGGTGGCGGATTCATGTTCACCATGCCGGACATTCCAGGCGTGATGGCAGACGGTGCAAGCGAACTGGAAGCCATTGCAGATGGCCGGGAGGCGTTTATTGCCACGGTAAGTGCCATGGTGGACATGGGGCAACAAGTCCCTGCCCCCGCGTTCAAGGTAGAAGACTTCACACCTGCATCGGCATCGGGAAAAGTTCTTGCCCGTCTGCCCCGCTCTATGCACCTTCAGTTG
Source organism: Limnohabitans sp. DM1 (assembly GCF_001269385.1). Lineage (GTDB taxonomy): Bacteria > Pseudomonadota > Gammaproteobacteria > Burkholderiales > Burkholderiaceae_C > Limnohabitans_A. The sequence continues at coordinate 19,538 of NZ_CXOO01000064.1, forward strand.
ACTGCAAGGGCAAAAACTGAAGGCGTGTCACTCAATTCTTTGGTGCTGGCATTCATTGCCGAGGGATTGGGACGTCGCGCTGCAGTGCGCACCTGAATTCAAGGGTCGCAGCTGACCCCCTCTGTCACGACAGTTGGCCGGTCTCTGGACAAAACAAACCCCAGAAACAAACAAGGCGCCCAAAAAACAACCCAAAGGCGGGTTGGCTGTTAGAACAATTGGGATCTGACCCCAATTAATGCTAGAACAATTGGGATCTGACCCCAATTAATGCTACATGCAGGGTGCCTCGGCCCTAACCCAAAGTCGCTACCAGTTCGATTTTTGGGGCAACTGCACGGACCATTTTCTGGATGCCGTGCCCAGGGTTGGCTTGACGGTTGGAAACAATTAACCCCAGCTTTTCAAGCAGGCCGACATCCTTTGTGATTGCTGAACGGTGACGGTGCAGTCATGAGGAGAGCTGACTGATGGTTTGAGGTTCATGCATGACCTCAAGCATCAGTTTGCGACGTGCTTCCGACAAAACCGCAAACATCCGTTGCGGGTCTTCAAACGACAGCGTGACCCGACCGTCAAAGGGCTTACCCTGATCGGCGCGACGTGCCGCATCCTTGGCCCTTGCAAAGAAGCCCGCCACATCGTCCGTTCGCACAACGACTTTGGTCATGACGATTTCCCCTTCAAATTGTTCACGATCTCGACCCACTCCGCCTGAAAACGATCAACCGTGTCATCGTGACTCACATACTCACATGCTTCAACCGACCCCATGTAGTGCCGATGGTGATAGCCGTGTGCATTGTCATAGCCCAGTACTCGACCGTTGTCTTTGCTACAAACCGCTTAGTTGCACTTGGTTGACGCAAAAACTCAATTGGCAAAGCCTGTCAATGCGGGCCACTGCCGAGCGGCATGAAGCACTCGGAGCACGCGCACAGAGTCGGCGGTCGCGTCATAGACCAGGATGTAATTTTTATGGACCACCAGCTCGCGCGTGCCTGCTTCACGTCCAGGCCGCCCCATCCCAGGGTGATCGACCAGCTGCTCAGCCTTCTCATCAAACAACTCATCGATTGCCAGCGCGGCGACTGGGTTGTCGGCCTCGATGTAGTCATAGATTTCGTCGCGGTCTTGTATCGCCTCCGGCGTCCAGAACAACTCCATCATTTAGCAGAGGCCTCAAGCCGTCGTCGCGTTGCTGCACGCTTGGCCGCAAACTTGGCCCTGACTTCAGCCGATGGAATCAGGTTGCCGGCGTTTGCTGATTCGAGGCCAATTTGCACTTGACGGCGAAACCATGCGTCATGCTCCACAGCCTCTTGTTGCTGCCGAACGAAGTCACGCATGAAATCACGCAAAAGCTGTGCGGCGTTGCGGTCACGGCTTTTGGCTGCGGTGGAGAACTCGGACTTCAGAGCCTCATCGACACGAAAAGTAAAGGTTGCTTCGCTCATGGGTCCACCCCTCATGTGTTACAGGATAAATACATGGTAGCACAGCAAGCAACAAGGATGTCACCATGCAGTAGCCCCTTTAGAAGGAGGTCTTGCTCTCAGCCGTCGAGACGACAGAGGAGTAACCCACCAACTTATCAGGGCCCCAATTGAGAGTCACTTGTACGCCTACACCTGCCCTCGACAAGGAGCCCACCGCTCCTCCGCATTCGGGGGTTTTGCCCCCATCACCCCTTCGGGGCGGCATCGCCTAGCTAAAGGTGCCCTTACGGATGGGCTTACAAAAGAAGAGCCGAACATTGCTTTATGGCAACAATCTAAGCGTATTGCTTGCTCACCCAATCCTTATAAGCCCCACTCTGCACGTTGCTCACCCACTCGGGATTAGCCAGGTACCACTCGACGGTTTTGCGGATACCGGTCTCAAACGTTTCGGCGGGCTTCCAGCCCAATTCGGCTTCGAGCTTGCGGGCATCGATGGCGTAGCGGCGGTCGTGGCCGGGGCGGTCGGTCACGTAGGTGATCTGGCTGGCGTAAGTACCGCCATCGGCTTTGGGGCGCATCTCATCTAGCAGCTGGCAGATGGTTTGCACGATCTCGATGTTGGGCTTTTCGTTCCAGCCGCCCACGTTGTAGACCTCACCCAAGCGCCCGGCTTCGAGCACGCGGCGGATCGCACTGCAGTGGTCTTTGACGTAGAACCAGTCGCGGATTTGCATACCGTCGCCATACACCGGCAAAGGCTTGCCCGCCAAGGCGTTGACGATCATGAGCGGGATGTGTTTTTCGGGGAAGTGGTAGGGCCCGTAGTTGTTGCTGCAGTTGGTGGTGAGCACAGATGCAATAGCCTGAAAACGCACGAATTGCTTGTTGTCGTTTTTCAGTTTGCCATCTAGCGAATCCGCCATCGTCAATGCATCGAAATAGCTTCCGTGATCGTCGCGATCAAAAACAGCGTACACCTGCTCGAAAGTGCGCGGCTGGATGTTCTTGTGCTTGTGCTTGTGCTTGTGCTTGTGCTTGTGCTTGTGCTTGTGCTTGTGCTTGTCGCCGAATTCGAACAGTTCCCTTGCGTACTGCACCACCTGTATGGGGGCGGTGCCGAGCTCGCTGGGTCGAACTTCAACATTGGCCGTGTGCAACCGGTAGGCCTGCCTGATTTCGCCGAAATAGTTGGGCTCAGTCTTGCTACCTTCAGAGACGATGAGGATGCGGTCATAGCTGGCTCTTCGCGCCAGTTTGCGTTCGAGCTGCTGACGTTGGCGTTCTTTGGGGGAATTGTCGCGCGCCATCAGTGATTCACCCCCAGCGTGTGATTGAGGAAGGGAATGCCGCCATAGCGCCCCATCAAATAACCACGCTCGAGGGCCTCGTTTTTGCGCGGGCTGAATTCCGACAGACTCACCAGTTCTGAGGCCTGATCACGATCTTTCTCCACGAACCATATCTGGTCACGCCGGAACAGATCCGGGGCATCCAGCAGCGAGGTGTCGTGGGTGCTCAAGATCAACTGCGCACCGCCCGTATTGGTTTCGGGACGGTGAAACAACCGCACGAGCTCACGCACCAACAGGGTATGCAAGCTGGTGTCCAACTCATCGATCACCAGCGTCAGCCCCTTGCGCAGGATGTCCAGCACCGGGCCGGTGAGGAACAACAGGTTTCTTGTACCGTTGGAGTCATCCATCAGGTCAAAGACGGCTCGGCCCTGCTCGGTCACGTGGGAGAAACGCAGCTGGTGCTCTTCGACCTCCTCATTGCGCACTTCGGTCTTGCCGACGATGAGATCAAAATGCACAGCCTGTCCCGGCACCTTGCGCGTGACCACCTCGATGTCCGCAATGCTGATTAATCCCGCAAGCGAAAAGCCTGTGGTCCACAAGCGTCTGATCGCCAGCAGGGCTAGCTCCCACAAGGTGCAAGGTTGAAGTCACCCTGCAAACTTCACAGGGCCGGATCAATAGATCAGTACCCATGATGCTTGCAGTCCCACTCCGTCATTGCGAGCGATGCGCGGCAATCCAGTGCCAGGACAAGCGCAGGTGCTGGATCGCCGCGTCCCGCCGCGTCGCAGGCTCCTCGCGGCTAAAGGCAAGCACCTCGCGATGACGGAACCAATTCATTGCGCCCCCCGCCCCGTCGTTGCGAGCGAAGGGTGGCAATCCAGTGCCAGGATAAGTTCACCTGCTGGATACGCCGTCACCCGGCAACCCACCGCCGCGAACTCGTTCATTGAGCGGGGCATGCGTTATCGGAACCCCATTAATTCTTGTCAGGCAACGATACGAAAGTTCGTTCCCTTCACGATCGGACGAACGTGCCTGTTCTCACGTTTCATTTCAACAAATCCGTAGTTGGACATTGTTTTCAATGTTCGAGAAAGGTTACCTGGCTTGCGCCCAGTGATGTCAGCCAAAGAGGAAATTGACTGTGGTTTGGAATCCTGAATGACTTTGAGCAAAGCGCGGTTGTCATCACTCAAAACCTCTGCCAACGATCTCATAGATGTGAACCATATTTTGGGGTCGGATGATTTTGGCTTGTAATCGCCACGAGCGATAGACAACATCCGCTCGCGAATTTTCTCTTGCGACAAGATTCCAACAACGATTGTCTTCATGACTTCCTAGCCTCCTTCAACACAGATCGACTTCCACAAAAAAGTCGGATAACAATTGCTGTGCATCCTTGAACTCATAAGGCACACCCTTATCGCTGACATGACGATGTTTGTGGTCATACGGCAACTTTGTCCCGGCATACTTGAATTTTTTGGGAGGCTTCACCGCATGGGCATTGTCGTATCCAAGAATTCGTTTGCCATAGGGCTCGTGCAGAGTCAGTGCATAACGAACCCCATGCGGAATGTCCTTTGAAACTGGGACAACCCAAGCCTCGAACTTGACCCAATACCCGTCTCCCTGATCAATGATCTGATCATGGAGATCGATGAGAGTGGTTATGCCAAGATCATCACGCATCTAATGAATGTATCATCTGATGATAAAGTTTTCAATAGGCATTCCTCACCAGCATCTCCTGCAAATCGAGGTCCCACATACAACAAAGCCACCCAAAGGCGGCTTTTCGTCATTGCTCCCCCACCCCGTCATTGCGAGCGAAGCGTGGCAATCCAGTGCCCGAACAAGCTCAGCTGCTGGATCTCCGCGTCGCAAGCTCCTCGCGATGACGAAACCAAGTCATTGCGCCCCCCATCCCGTCATTGCGAGCGAAGCGTGGCAATCCAGTGCTCGAACAAGCTCAGCTGCTGGATCGCCGCGTCGCAAGCTCCTCGCGATGACGGATTCATAGATAGCCGCAGCCTCCACGTCATTGCGCCCCCACCCCGTCATTGCGAGCGAAGCGTGGCAATCCAGTGCTCGAACAAGCTCAGCTGCTGGATCGCCGCGTCGCAAGCTCCTCGCGATGACGGAACCAATTCATTGCGCCGCCCCTCCCCGTCATTGCGCGCCCCCACCCCGTCATTGCGAGCGAAGCGTGGCAATCCAGTGTGTGGTCAAGCTCCGCAGCTGGATCGCCGCGTCGCAAGCTCCTCGCGAAGACGGACTCATAGATCGCCGCCGCCCCCTGCAAGAAAAAAAAAGGCTGGGTGATGGCAGACATTAATTTGGAGAAAACAAACATAGGGAAATTTTTCAGAGCGCACAAACAACAAAAGAGCCATCTGGCTCTTTTGTTTTCAAACAATTGGGATCTGACCCCGATAAATATTGCCCGCTGGGAGGATTTTGTAGGAGCTTGCCCTGCAAGCGAAAAGCCTGTGGTCCACAAGCGTCTGATCGCCAACAGGGCTAGCCCCCACAAGGTGCAAGATTGAAGTCGCCCTACAAACTTCACAGGGCCGGATAAATAACATGGCTGCAAAACAATTGGGATCTGACCCCAATTAATCTTGGGCGCCAGAAACGACGAAAGGGCCAGCAGGCCCCTTCGTGTTGCGCCGTCAACTGGCGTTCAAGCCAACGAAACACCGCCCATGGGCATCACCGTTTTGAGGATGGTCTTGAGCATCGACTGCTCGGCCACTTTGAGGTCATAACTTTGCTGCAAATTGAGCCACGACTGCGCATCCCCACCAAAGTAACGGGCCAAACGCAATGCCGTATCTGGAGACACGCCGCGTCGACACAACACAATATCGTTCATTCGAGACGGCGTCACATGAAGCGCCTTGGCCAACGCATTGACACTCAAGCCCAAGGGCACGAGGTATTCCTCTTTGAGGACCTCCCCAGGATGAATGGCGCGCATTTGATTTTTCATAAAAACTCCAAACTCAGTGGTCATCCAAAATCTCCACACTCATCGGGCCACGCTCAGTCCAGACAAAGCAAATGCGAAACTGATCATTGACCCGGATGCTGTGCTGCCCAGCACGATCACTGCGCAAAGCCTCTAACCTGTTGCCAGGTCAATGCAAAAACTCCAGAGATGCGGCACTGTCGAGCATCTGCAACTTGCGTTCAACAAGCGTTTTCATCGCATTGAACCGCTTGACCTTACCGCCCTCAAAAAGGGCTCTGGTGTCAGCGCATGCAAATGAGATGATCATGACTTAGATTTTATACCGATGATCGGTAAACGACACCCCACGACCACACACTACTGGATCGCCGCGTCCCCCGCGTCATTGCGCCCCCACCACGTCATTGCGAGCGCAGCGTGGCAATCCAGTGCCCGAACAAGCTCAGCTGCTGGATCGCCGCGTCGCAAGCTCCTCGCGATGACGGAACCAAGTCATTGCCCCCCCCTAATTGCGAGCGAAGCGCGGCCATCTAGTGTGTGTTCAAGCTCAGCAGACAAAACGCCGCCCCACCCCACACAGCCAGCAAAACAGGGGCTGGCTGATGGCAGACATCAGTTTGAAGAAAACGAACAGAGGCACATTATTCAGGGCCCAAAAACGACAAAAGAGCCAATTGGCTCTTTTGTCGACAAGCAATCAGGTGCTGACTGCCAACTTCAAACAGTCATGCCACTTTTTCAGACTCCAACCACACCCAATCGACCCAGCTTCCGTCGGGCTGATAGCCCGGCACCAAATCCTTGAGCAAACTGCGAATCATGCGCACATCATTCTCATCCAGAGCCGAATTCAAAGCTGTCAATTTTTGCTGCAACACATCCCAAGGCAAAAAGTCTTCGTGCGCCTTCATGATGCGGCGATGCATTGTTGGCAATGGGTTATCGCCGATGAGCAACTCTTCATAAAGTTTTTCTCCAGGTCTCAAGCCGGTCACTTTGATCTCAATATCCCCATTCGGATGATCGGCGTCTTGAACCGTTAAGCCCGACAACTCCACCATGCGCTTGGCCAAATCCAGAACCTTCACGGGCTCGCCCATATCCAGCACAAACACATCGCCGCCTGAAGCCATGGCGCCTGCCTGAATCACCAACTGTGCGGCTTCGGGAATCGTCATGAAATATCGCGTAATGCGCGCATCCGTCAAGGTGATCGGACCCCCTTGCTCGATTTGCTTGCGAAACAACGGCACCACCGACCCCGAAGAACCCAAGACATTGCCAAACCTGACCATACTGAACCGCGTCTTGCCGTTGCGAGCTGCCATCACCGCAGCATGAGACTGCAACACCATCTCAGCCAAACGTTTGCTCGTGCCCATCACATTGGTCGGGCGCACCGCCTTGTCGGTGCTGATCAAAACAAAATCACTCACCCCATGCAAGGCACATTGCAACGCAGTGATCAAAGTCCCTTGCACATTGTTTTTAACGCCTTCGGCCGGGTTGTGCTCAACCAATGGCACATGTTTATAAGCAGCCGCGTGATAAACCGTATCGGGCTTCCAGGTGGCCAAAATTTCACCCATTCGCACCGCGTCGCGCACATTTGCCAGCAAAGGCACCAAGATCACATCATTTTCTGTGTCTGAGTCGCCATCCGCATCGGTCGCATTCTCTAACTCATGCGCGATGGCGTACAACGCAAATTCAGTCAACTCCACCAACAATAAAACCGTTGGTCGCAACAAAACTATTTGGCGGCACAGCTCCGAGCCAATAGAGCCCCCGGCCCCAGTGACCATGACCACCTTGCCGCGAATATTCTTGTCCAACAGTTGCGCGTCGGGCTGCACCGTATCGCGCCCCAACAAATCCTCAATCTCCAACTCGCGCAAATCAGACACATTCACCCGCCCATGCGCCATGTCCATCAAGCCTGGCAGCGTACGCACCTTCAGCTTGTATTGACGCAACACATTCAAAATCTCATAGCGCTGAGTACGACTGGCCGAAGGAATCGCCAACAACACCAACGAGACATGGTGCACAGCCACCACGTCAGGTAAGTCATTTACACCGTAAACACGAACACCATTGATCACACGATCTTGCAACTGGACATCATCATCCAAAAACCCCACCAACCGCATCTCATTGCTGTTGCGCAGTGCGGCCGCCAATTGCCGCCCAGCTGACCCTGCCCCATAAATCAATACCGCTTGGCCGCCCTGCTTGCCCAACATGTTGCGGTACAAACCACCCAACCAATACCGCACAAAAGCACGACTCAAACCCACAAACACCAGCAACAACAAAGGCTGCATGACACCCACTGAACGAGGAATTCCGGGCACGCCCACCACCGTCACCACCGTCATGAAAACCAAACCATAAACGCTCATGGCCTGAACAATCGCCATGACGGCACTCGCGCCTGAATAACGAAAAATCGCTCTGTAAAACCCAGCGTTGACAAACAAAGGCAAAGCCAGCGCTACGGCCCCCACCCCCGCCCAAAACAAAGGCCCCCTCAAAGGCACCCATGCTTCAAACCGCAAACTGGCAGCCAAATGCAGCGACAGCAAACACAGCAATGCATCCACCCACAAGGCCAAAACCTGTTTGAACCAACGCGGCCATGACAGCAATAAAGAAGGAAGACGGTTAAGCAACATATGGATTTGGCACTGAATGCCCAATGAAGGCGAACGAGACCCACCCCCCGCATTGCGCAGAGAGAAAAATGAAAACAATGAATGCATGCACGGGCTTGCCGCGCTGCGCTCGCAATAACAAGAGCGAGCAGAAAACGAAAAAAATGCCCTCATCGCGAGGAACCGCCTTTAGTCGCGAGGAGCGCAGCGACGTGGCGGGACGTGGCGATTCAGCTACAGCGCCTGCACAAGCACTGGATTGCCGCGCTCCGCTCGCCATGACAAGACTTGAGCTGGATTGCTGCGCAACGCTGCAGCCAAACTTATTGATCCGGCACACTGAAGTCTGAGCAGTGTGTTATCAATGAGGAGGATTTTGTGGGAGCTTGCCCTGCAAGCGAAAAGCCTGTTGTCCACAAGCGTCTGATCACCAGCTGGGCTGGTTCCCACAAGGTGCAAGATTGAAGTCACCCTGCAGACTTCAAAGGGCCGAATCAATAGCTGCCAGCCAACGCCATGACCTTCTCAATGGCTGAGCAGGTCTTTTGAATTTCTTCTTCTGTCAGCGTGGGGTGAACCAAAAACATCACCGATGTCTCACCCAACTCTTTGGCCTCCGGCAACCGAGACTCAGGCCGCCAGCCGGTGCCGTCAAACGCCTTTTCCAGATACACCTCGGAGCAAGAGCCCTGAAAACAAGGCACGCCCTCGGCATTGATCGCCTCGATGATGCGGTCACGCGACCACCCCGCCTGAAGTGACTCGGGTTTCACATAAACATAGCACTTGTAATGCGCATGAAGGCAAGGCTTATCGTCATTGCGAGCACAGCGTGGCAATCCAGTCCCCGCGCCACCACAATCGACACACCGAAAATTCGGCACCCTCAGCGCCTCAAACTTTCGGCAAGCCGCCCAAATGGCCTCGGCATTGCGCGTGCGCAAAGCCGTCCAACCAGCCATGCGCCCCAACTGAATGCGCCCCAACACCGCCTGCATCTCCAGCATGCGCCAATTGGTGCCAAAACTCTCGTGCAACCACCTGAAGCCCGGTGGATGCTGCCGTTCATACACCGCCTCGTAACTCTTGCCATGGTCCTTGAACGACCACATGGCCCGCCACAAAGCTTCGTCATTTGTGGTGACTATGCCCCCCTCGCCGCCCGTGGTCATGATCTTGTCCTGGCAAAAACTCCAGGCCCCCACATGCCCAATGCTGCCCACAGGTCGCCCCTTGTAGCGTGCCCCATGCGCCTGGGCGCAATCCTCAATCACCTTAAAGCCACGCTCAGCAGCCAGCGCCATGATCGGGTCCATGTCGCACGGCCAACCCGCCAAATGCACGCACACCACCGCCTTGGTGCGGGGCGACAAAACAGCCGCAATCGTGCGGGCCGACACATTGCCGCTGTCCGCCTCCACATCAGCAAAAACAGGCACTGCACCCGCATTGACCACACACGAAATCGAAGCAATGAAGGTGCGCGGTGTCACCACCACCTCATCGCCTGGCCCCACGCCCAAAGCCTTCAGCGCCACATCGAGCGCCAGCGTGCCATTGGCCAGCGCCACGGCATAGGCCGTGCCGCACCAAGCAGCAAACTCTTTTTCAAACTCGCGGGTCTCGGTGCCCGTCCAATAGTTCACCTTGTTGGACATCACCACGCGTTGCACCGCGTCGGCCTCTTCGGGGGTGAAACTGGGCCAGGGGGAAAAAGGAGTGTTCAGCATGTTGTCTCTTCAGTTTTTGATTAAAGGCCGCGCCGGATTGCCCACCACCGTCACGCCCGGTGGCACGCTCTTGGTCACCACCGCGCCCATGCCCACCACCGCACCACGGCCAATGACCAAAGGCGCACCGGGCACGCCCTGCTTGATCACCGCACCCGTGCCAATGTAGGCATGGTCTTCAATGTGCACATTGCCGTTGCACATCACGCCTGGGGCAAAAGTCACATAGTCGCCAATCACGCAGTCGTGTTCCACATAGCTGTAAATGTTGGCGTGAAAATGCTGGCCTATGCGGATGTTGCTGGTCAGCGTGACAAACGGACACAACACTGCGCCATCGCTCAGTTGCACATCGTCCAGCTGCACCACATTGGCCGCACGCGCCTCGAAAAACTGCACGCCATCGGCCGCGCATCGCTCCACCAACTTCTGGCGCACTTGGCTGTTGGCAATCGCCACATTCATGTGGCGACTGCTGGCAGGCTCGGCCAACCATTGGGCATAAGCCAACACCCGCTGCCCGTTGACCACAGGCGCTGGCGGGTGGTCGTCCACAAACACCAAATCGGCATCGCCCGCCGCCAAATCGGCCTGCAACTGCTGGCGCACCAAAGGCAACACGCCACGGCCACAACCACTGGCCCCAAAAATGGCAAAACGTTTCATGATTCAGACCCGAACAACAGAACAGTAAAACCGCTAGAAAAAAGAAACTCAGCGCCGCACGAAAATCTGAAAATTGTCGAGATCTGACGCCACAACAGATGCCGCCTCAGACTTGGCATCCATTGCACCGAGCTGCAAACAACTGGCGTCATCGTCCAGCGCCGGCCAAAGCACACCCAAGCTGCCATGCTCAAGCCAAAACCCATCAGTAGCCAAACACAAGGTATGCCCGCCAGCCTCAAAGTGCAACAACTCGGGCAGGTGAAAACGCTTGGCATTCCAGCACCGCGTCAACAAGTGGCGCTGGGGCAGTCTGGCGTGGTGCTCGTCAAACGTCTGGCCCAAGGCATTGGCCAAAGTGTGCACCGGGGACAACCACAACACCTGCTCAATCGCCCCGCCCGGATCCATCAACCCCACCCTGCAATCACCACACACCAGAGCCCAAACCGCCCCTGTGCTTGACCGCACCGCCAAGGCATAGCTGGCCGTTTCGTGCAAATACCGTAAGCGCGATTGCGTATGAAAAACCCGCAAAGCCTGGCTCAGCTTTTCAGGATCGAGGGCACGCCCGCCCTGCGCTGCATCCAACACCACAGCCACCAGTTCACGCGCCAAAGCCTGTCCGTGCGCACCCTGCTGCGAAGCATCCACCACCACGCCCACGTCAAAAAACTCGGCCTGAATGCAGCCCCCTTGGTCCCGGTTATCAGCACAGCCCCGCCCCCGCTGGCTCGTCCACTGAACAAGGCTCAAGCAGCCATCCCCACCAAAGTCTCCAGCCGCTCAAAAATCAAACGCTCACGCCCGGCGTCATTGCCCGCAGCGCTGGTCACCGCATAAGAAAACGGCACCAACGGCATCAAACGCCGCAGCTCAGTCGCCACAAACGAACGAAGCTCAAGGCTTGCCGTTTGCAAATCTTGAACCAACTCGGCCCGTCCATCGACCAAGGTCAAAATATCCTCAATGTCGCGGCTGCCCAGCGGATCATTGTTGCCCCGGCCCAGATAAGCCTCCAACTTGGTCGCCACAAAAAACGCGGGCGTCAACAAGCGAATCACCTGCCCATCGGGCAAAGCAAACGGCAAGGCCGAATGCAAAGCCTGCGCATACCAGCGGTTGGTAAAGCCCAACACCGCCACATCGTCAGGCATGAAATCCACGCGCAACTGCCCCAGCCGCATGGCACAAATCGGCGCATCGTCTTCCATCGAATGCGAAAAACCACAACCCACCAACTGCGCCTGCAAACTGGCCAAACCCACATGCCCCACCACATGAACGATCAAATCCACATCATCGGTGTGCCGCACCTGCTGCTTGCTGAATGCATCGGTCAGCAGCAAGCCTGTGGTGCAACCACCCACAAACGCCACCTTCGCCAACAAATCAGGCCCCAGCGCCCTGGCCACCACGGCGATCATGTCCACATGGTTCACGCAGCCACCGCCATCCTGTCCGCCAACATCTGAGCGGCCAATGCCTGTTCACGCGGTTTGCCCACGCGCAAGGCATCGGTCAAAGCCAGCAAGTCATACAACACCGGGTCACGTCGCACCGACATCGGCACCGACTTGAACAACGGCTCCACCGACTGGCCCATGCAACTGCCCGCCGCATCCGACCACACCGGCACCAAGTCACCGGCCGACATCAGCTTATCGGCCAACACCGGCGCACCTACCGCTGTCGGAATACCCCGCGTCAACTCGCCCAACCTGGCCGGAAACACATACCGAATGCCATGCACCAAAAACTCATACAGCCCCGCCCGGTTAACCACTGGGCAACCCGTATACCGATCGGTCTTGAGCAAGCCCACATCTGTGCACCGCTTGAGCGCGTTCGCCACCTCCGACTTGCTCACGCCCGTGCTGTCGGCCAAGCCCCGCACGCTGTAATCTTCTGGCGAAAGCAAAGGCTCAGCCTGCACCACCAAACCTGAAAGATCTGCATCCTCCTTCAGTGGCAAGCCTGCCCCACCAGCCTTCAGCGTCAAGCTTGCGAGCGGGCCGTGCGCCAGCTCCTGGCTCAACAACTTCAGCAGCAAAAAAATATCCTGACTTTTCACGGTAAGCGCTCCTTTTGTCCACAGTCCATGGACAAAGGACATTGAAGCGACTTCAGAATCACTTGTCAAGACCCAGAGACTTCGGCCCCTCAAACCTCGGCATCGTCGCCTCGCCAGCCGCGCTGATTCCATCGCGCATCAATACCTTGCGCACAGTCAGCCACAAAATGCGCACATCCAGCCACAGGCTGCGGTGGTCCACATACCAAACGTCCAGCGCAAACTTGTCGGCCCAGCTGATCGCGTTGCGGCCATTGATCTGCGCCCAACCCGTGATGCCTGGGCGTACTTCGTGGCGGCGGGCCTGGACTGACGAATAGAGCGGCAAATACTCCATGAGCAATGGACGCGGCCCCACCAGACTCATCTCGCCACGCAACACATTCCACAGCTCGGGCAACTCGTCCAGGCTGCTGGCGCGCAAAAAGCGGCCGAAAGGCGTGAGCCGCTGTGCATCGGGCAGCAAAGCGCCATTGACATCACGCGCATCCGTCATGGTGCGGAACTTGACCATGCGGAACGGCTTACCCTGCAAACCTGGGCGCACTTGGGTAAACAACACTGGGCTGCCCAACTTGCGGCGCACCTGCCAAGCAAGAGCCAGAAGTGGCACTGCAAGCACGAGAAGACCACAAGCGGAAAGAAGTATGTCGAACAACCGCTTCATGCTTTTGCCCCCGTTACCCAGTCAACCCAACGATCTGCCAGCAAATGGCGATCAAACTGGTCTTGCGCCAATTTCCGACCTCGCCGTCCCATTTCTTTCAGAGCATTTCGGTCAGCTGCTGCGCACTCCAATGCATCGGCAAACGCTGCCGCATCGTCCGGGGTCACTGCAAATCCGCAGCTGTTTTCGTCGATCATGTCGGCCAGCCAACCAGGGTAGTTGTTCAAGACGGGCAGGCCTGCTGCAATGTAGTCAAAGAACTTGTTGGGCGAAGTGCCAAAGTAAAAGGCCGGCACATTGGCCAAGACCTGCAAGCCCAAGTCAGTAGCGGCCATCAGACTTGCCAACCTGGTCTTGTTCACCGGATCGTGAAACACCACGTTATCTAACGCCTCACGCGCAGCCCGCGCCTGCAAGGCGGGCTTCAGCTTACCGTTTCCAATCAGCACCAGCTTGATGTCCCCGCGCCCACGACGCTTCAATTCTGCTGCAGCCTCCAAGACCGCGTCCAACCCATTGGCCATGCCGTGTGTTCCTGCAAACACCGCCATCAGGTCCGTTGGGGCAACGCCTTCAGGCCTCCAGGGTGTCGCATCCTGTGCAAACAAATCAAGGTCGCAACCGTTAGGCACCAACGCTACGCGTTCGCGTTGCACCCCTCGATGCATGATGCCTTCCACAATCCCTGGCGACAGCCCAACCAGCGCATGCGCCGATCGGTAGCTGGCCCATTCCAGCACACCCATTGCCCACAGCACCACAGGATTGCGGATCACGCCCATGGCCCGTGGCAGTTCGGGCCAGAGATCGCGCACCTCAAAGACAAATGTCTTACCCCTCAACCAACGCGCCACGATGCCCGGTATTCCGGCAGTCAAAGGCGTGGTGGTGGCAAACACCAAGTCATAGGGCTCACGCAAAGCAAGCATCACACTGCGCAGTGCAAACTTCATGAAAGTCCATGATCGCTTCAAAAGACCGTCGTGGTTGGAATAGGCGAGATCAAACTCCACGACGTCAATACCGTCTACCGAGCCACGGCGCACGCCTTTGCTGTAGGGGCTACTCAACCCTGTATTACCGCCAGAAAAACTGCCGCACACCATCGTGACCTGATGCCCGCGTTCAATCAGCTTGCGTGCCATGGCGTAAGAGCGTATTGCCCCCGCGCCATAAGGCGTCACAAAGTGTTGGTGAAAATACAAAACTTTCATGTTGTCCAGTGGTATTGGGTCGTCAGCAGGCCCGGCTGTGCAATCTCTAGTTCCAGCACAGGAACAGGTGTTTTCTCAAGGTAATGCAGCGACTCCCAACCTTGCACAACTTCACAGCGCACGATTTGCACATCCGAGGTGATCGTCAACACATCACCAACGTCATTACGTATGCACCTGATGTTCTGATCACCCATCTCGACCGGTTTGTCTAGCAACCACTCTTGGGGCGAAAGACGCCAACGCAACACAGCACGCCTCTTGAATCCATGTACTTGGTCGCGCACACACAGCTGGCCGTCCTGCAGCTGCACTTGACGGTGGTGTCGCGCCCCTTGGCCGTCGCAATAGCCTGCACCAACCCGAACGCCGTCATTGTTGGTGACCAGCGGTTCAAATTCCTCAGTGCGGAGCCAGTCGCCCAACAAGAATCGGCTCAGTCGCGGCATCTGCTCACGATCGTCAAACTGCACGGTGTTGTGCCCAGTGACCCCGCCGAAATATGTCTGCCATTGGGGTTCGCTGTTGTAACTGTATGAGCCCGCATCCCTTAGGAGCGGCTTGCCGTCGAGCCACAAATCAAGGTGCAGCGCGTCCGCTTGGCTGGGTCTGAAACGAAAACGAGGGTAGCGCAGCAACGCCATGGCTTTGCCTTGGCGCATCACAGCAAACCCACCGTCATCCGCTTGCAAATTGCCCGGTTTGGGCATAACGGCATCTGGCAACGCCACGCCAACCCATCGAGCGGCGTGATCCCAAGGCCCCGGTGTATCGTATGCCCGTTGCCCACCAAACAGGACCATCGCTAATTGAACGCTTGGTCTGTAGTCACGGTAGCTTGAATTGGTCAACTGCAACAGTCGAGCGCCATCGTTTGCCCCCACATTGGGTCCGTCCCCGGTGTTTGGATCGATCAACGCATGCAGCCACTTCGCAGCGGCCAACGCCCGGCCGCGTAAGCTTTGGCTGAACACGGGAAGATCTAAATGGAGACGCCAGCATTCAGCCATGCTGAGCGTATCCATCATCAATCGGTGGTAGTTCAGTGAATACTGGCTGAATGTGCCCTGCACACCAATCAGACGGTTGACACGATTTTCCAAAAGGCGACGGCCTGTCGCTGCCCAGCGGGCCCCCTGTGCATCACCCAGCAGCGCCAACCAACTGCCCCCCATGAACAGCGCCGCAGCCTCCGACGTCCCATGGTTGTTGTCTTGCGCCATGGCGTACTGCACCGTTGGCGCAATGCGCTGCAAGTGCAATCTGATCAATTCACGCAGACCAGACGATGCGTCATTCACTTGCCCCAGTAACAGTGCAGCACATGCGATGTGCATCACGCGCATGGAAGCTTCTTGACCACATTTCCAATTGGGCCCTTGATAGGGCGGGTTGTGACTACACCAGTCGGCCATCCAAGTGTTGAGTCGATCAACCGCACCGGATTCGCCCTGACGCACCCGTTGCGCCAACGCCAACACCCAGTCCATGCGTGAAAGCTCCCAAATCAGTTTGATATCGCCAACAGCGGGATCAAAGTCTGGGATCTGCCACCAAGGCCGCTCCGGGGCAGATATGCGCTGCCCTGTCAACGGGTTGGCCAGCCAATCCGGCGGCGCATCGGCCAGCGCCAAGGGCCAGTGGCTGAATATTCGGGCCGAACTTTGCCAATCGGTGACCACCGGCAGGGGCAGTGCATTCAGGCGTGACGGTTTAAAAAATGGCCCGGGAGGCACCGCACCATGCAGCCGACGTACTGGATTCACCCCCAGCCGCACACCCAGCCTGTAACCTACAGCGCGTGCAATGTTCGGAAGCCCTAGCGCTAACGCCGTACGTACCCTGGTCAACCCACTTGGCATGCTTTTGCTTACTGCTGGCGCAACAAGTTGGCCACTTCAATAGTGACCCGCGCCACCTCAAAGATCTCGTCATGAGGAATAGCAGGCGTGCCTGCTTGCACCGCCTGCAAAAAAGCAGCAGCGCAAGCATTCTGTCCTTTGTCCTGTTTCCAAAGATTCATCTTGCTAAAGCCCGGCCAACCATAGCCCTTGAGCTTGCGGAAGTTGTCCAACTGCAGCACGCGACCCGCTGCAAACACCTCCACACGCTCTTTTGGAAAACTTGCAGCCCCATTGGCCAAATAAAGGATCGTGCCAAACGAACCGTCTTCAAAACCCAATGTAATGGACACCTTGTCTTCGGTAATGACCATGCCAGGTGAATCCCCCATGCGCCGCGCCTGCACTGACACAATAGGGCTGTCGGCAAGAAAGCGCATGAGATCAATAAAGTGACAAGCCTCACCAATAATGCGGCCACCACCCACTGCGATGTCTTGAGTCCAATGGTTGGCAGGAATTGCCCCCGCATTCATCGTCATGATGAAACTTTTTGGCTCCTTTACCGGCACGAGAAGTGCCTTCATCTTCTGGACCTGGGGCGAAAAACGACGGTTAAACCCCACCATCACCTGTGGGCCGCCTAGGGCAACGCTGGCCTGCGCCGCATCGTAAGCCTGCCGCACGGTGTCCAGGCTATCTGAATCGATCGCCAGCGGCTTCTCAACAAACACATGTTTGCCCGCCTTCAGCGCCTGCGCCACAAAGCGGGCATGTGTATCGTGCCGAGTGACGATCGCCACTGTGTTGATCGATGTATCAGCCAGCAGTGCATCGATATCCGTAGATGCTTCAGCAAATCCAGCCTTTTCGCCGTGTATGACCCCATTGATGCCGCCCGCCGTAACAATGGTGTGAAACTGCGCACCCGCCGCTTTAAAAGCCGGGATCAACATGCGCGAAGCATAGTTGCCCGCACCAATAAAGCCCATTACCGGCCGCTGACTAGAGAACGATGAACCAGACTTGAGCGCAACACTTCGGACCATACGCAGTTCGCCTGGCGTGGTGTATTGCAACAACATCCCGAGTCCGGCCTTATCAGCTGTGAGCGCCTCGTATGCCTTGGGGGCATCTTCAAAAGCAAACCTGTGCGTGATCAGCGGCTTCACATCCAGTTGCCCACTGGCCATCATGTCCAGCACCGCTTCAAAGTTGCGCTTTTCCGTCCAGCGTACAAAACCTAGCGGGTAGTCCTGCCCCTTTTCTTCGTAAGCGGGGTCGTAACGGCCAGGTCCGTAGGAACAGCTAACTTGAAAGCTCAACTCTTTTTCGTAGAAATCGGCCCGATTCAGCTCGAGACCCGTCACGCCCACCAACACAATGCGCCCACGCTTGCGGCACATGCGCGCACCCTGCGTAACTGGATCGCTTGACTCGGTAGAGGCTGTAATGATCACACCGTCTACACCACTACCACGGCTGAACGCCATAGCTGCGGCCAATGGGTCTTCTCCGGCGCTCGGGTTACACGTCTGTGCACCGAACTGCCGCGCCAAGGTTAATTTTGCCTCGTCAAAGTCAATGGCCAACACACGGCACCCCTGCGCACGCAACAGTTGCACCGTCAACAACCCAATCAGGCCCGCACCAGTCACGACAAAGGCCTCACCGAGCGTAGGCTGTGCCAGCCGTATACCCTGCAGACCAATGCTGGCCACCACCACAAAAGCGGCAGACTCGTCGTCGACACTTTCTGGAATCAGGGCACACAAGTTTTTAGGCACCTTCACCACATCAGCATGCGGGCCGTTAGATACGACTCTTTCGCCAACCTTAAAGCCATTCACGGCAGCACCAACTTCGCTCACAACGCCAACGTTGCAATAACCTAGGGGAAGGGGTTGGGCCAGCTTGGAGCGCACCGCTTCAATCGTAGTCATCAAACCGTCGGTAGCCACCTTCTCAAGGACCATCTTCACTTTTTCTGGTTGCTGTCGGGCCTTTTCGAAATAGGATGCCTTACCAAAACCAACCAGCATGCGCTCGGTGCCAGCGGAGATCAATGAGGTAGAGGTATGGATCAATATGGTGCCACTGCTGCATTGAGGCGCAGGTGCTTCGGCAAGGGTTGTTCCACCGTTTGCCATATCTTGCAAGATTTGTTTCATGCCTTAGCCTGAGTAAAGAGCCGCGAAGGACGCGAGTAATTGATGAGAACAGCACGGTACTGGCCCTTAAATACAAAAAAGCTACCAGCTGCAGCGCCTACGACCCCCACCTCATCGATGAGTGCCTGCATGTGTTCAGTGCTACCGGCACCGCCAAGCATCGTCATCGGTGTATCAATCGCAGCTCGAATCTGCCGTGCTAGGCCGAGGTCGTAACCATCCATCTCACCGTCTCGATCAATGGAATTGATGACAATCTCACCCGCACCGAGTGCGACAGCCTGCTGACAAAACTCAAGCAATGGCACTTTCTGCTTCTGCTTTCCATTGTGCGTATAGATCGTGTAACCACCAAACAAGCGATTGGCCTTGACATCCAGTGTGACGACAACACTCTGCGCACCAATCGCCTCGGACATCTCTTTAATCAGCGCCGGGCGGGCCAGAGCTGCGGCACTGACAGACACTTTTTCAAAACCGGTGGCGACAATGCGTGCGGCCTGTTCGGCTTGCGTCACCCCCCCCGCGTAGCACAACGGCATACGAGATTCAACTTCCATGCTGTTTAACAGCTGCATATTGGGT
>NZ_CXOO01000065.1 GCF_001269385.1 Limnohabitans sp. DM1
CGACCACCGAGAGCGAAAAGCGGGCCCGCACCGACGCGAGGCAGAGCGGGCCCGGAGCGGGGGCGGCAGGCCAAGCGCGACGGCCCGGAGACGGGCGAGCGTCAGATGCTTTTTGAGAGTCTGCACCACCTGCAAGCCAATGATGTTCTGGTGCTTGACCGGGGCTATCCGGCCGCTTGGTTGATCGCCCTGTTGCAGCAGCAAAGCATCCGCTTTTGTATGCGCTGCGACAGTGACAGCGGCTTCAAGGCGGTGCGCGAGTTCTTGCGCAGCGGCACCAGCGAGGCGATGGTCACCCTGAACATGCCCAGCACTGAAGATGCCAAGGATTACGAGTTCATTCGCCAAGCTGTCATGTCCGAGTGTCCGCATCACGTTTGGCACTGAATTTCAACCCCTGTTTTTTCAAAAATCAGTCTGTCGGGGCTGGTCTTTGATGGGGTTGCGGCACTTTTTTGTGCTGCGCAGTGCCAGCTCTTTGTGCAAAAGCCGACACGCACGCAGGCATTGACCCTGGCCGATGCGGACAGTGCTGTTGGCGTTGGTTTGAAGTCTTGTTTGAAGCGGCCTACCTCCAGATCCAGTAGCCGCTCATCAACCCTGCCAGAGCTTGCACCGGCGTCACTTCCTTGATCGGTATTTGCCGAATGTCTGTTGGCCTGAGCCCTGCAAAGTGTTCGACTGGTGTCAGCCCGTGCAGGTTTTGGTGAGGCCTGACGTGGTTGTAGAAAACCCTGAACTCATCGAGCGCGCCTTGCAGTGCGCCACCACTTGGGATGACGAGTTGCCTGAGCAGCGGCTTGAGCGTGCCAAACAAGCGCTCGATCCTGCCGTTTTGCCAAGGGGCGTGTTTCTGGGTGGTTTGGTGCTGAATGCCAACGATCTTCAAGAACGAGTTGAACAGCCAGCTGTTCAAAACCGCCTCGTTGTCGGTGCGCAGTTTGCGGGGTTTGCCGTGCTGGGCAATGGCCAGGCACAAATGGCCCAACATGCTCCAGCTGCACCGCCGGGTGAGCACCTGCAGGCGCAGCGCCACGCGTGAACTGTGGTCGATGATGCCAATAGCCGCATGGTTAATGCGCTGCGTGTCGGTGAAGAACGTCATGTCCATGGCCCAGGTGTTGTTGACCTGAACAGTGCGGGGCTTGGCCGATCTGATCTGACGGCGCAGCTGGGCAATCTCCAGTTGGTGTGATGCGATGAGATCGGCCACAAAGGTTTTGCCCACGCTCAGGCCGGGATGCAATCGGTTGAAGGTGTGTGCCACAGCGCGGCAACCAGCGCGGGGCATGTGGGCCTTGAGGCGCAAGACTTCAAGGCGCAGCCAGTCGGGTTTGCGGCGGGTGCGAATGTCTGCGCGCAGCGTCACCAGGGCGCAGGCTTTGGGGCGAAGGGTGAATACGGCAGAGCGAAGAGGGCGGGCGGGGCGAAACAGACGCGTCAAGAACAGCCATATCTGCCATGCCAAACCCAAGATTCTCCTGAATATCAAGGCAAAATATGTCGATTATTAGACCTAAATAACTCAACATTGGCGCCAAACCATTTCCTGATCCGCTACCGCCGCACCATTGCCCAAGCAGCCTTGCTTGTCTATGTTCTGAATCCTTTGCTGGTGACTGCGCAGGTCATCGTTAACGACGAGCACTTGAACAATGCCGACAGCCGAACCAGCTCCAGCTTCATCGGCATCACCTACAGCAAAAGCAGCAGCAGCGACAGCAGCTTGAACACCACGGCGCTGGCCCCCAAGCTGACCTCGCAAGAGGCGATCAAGCTGGGAGTAGGCACGGTGACCGACGTGCGCGGGGCCATCATGACCGCGCCCAAGATTGACATCGTGCGCAGCGAAGGTGCAGACACCAGCAAAGACGGTGAGCTGATTGTGGGCGTGAGCACCAACACGACAGAGAGCAGCCATACAGAAAAGACGACTACCTTGGGCGTGTGGCAAGCGCAGTCGGGGCAAGGCAGCACCACACAAACGGCCAACCAAACGCAAATCAACGGCCAGCTGAACATTGCCAACGGCATCAACACGACGGTGCAGATACCGGAAGGGAACCTCAAGGACCAGATTGCAGCGCTGAGCCAGCAGCCGGGGTTGGGCTACCTCAAAGACCTGGCCAGCGATACGAAGATCAAATGGGATCAAGTCAAGCTGGCGCATGACCAGTGGCAATACGACCAGCAGGGGCTGACAGGGGCCGGGGCGGCGCTGCTGGCGATAGCGGTGGCGTACTTCACGGCGGGCGCAGCCTCTGGTTGGGCATCAACCTTGGCGACAGAGGCTGGCATGACCGCTGCGGCAGGCGCGGCAGGGGCCAGCACAGTTGCAGCAGCGGGGGCAGGCGTTGCAGGCAGTGGCGTTGCAGCGGGCACAGTGCTCACGACGACAGGGGCGATGGCCTCCAGCGCCATGGCGGCGGGCATGACCAGTTTGGCGTCCAGCGCAGCGGTGAGCTTCGTGAACAACGGGGGCGACATTGGCAAGACGCTGAGCGACATGGGCAGCACGGCCAACCTTAAAAACCTGGCGCTGGCGATGGTGACGGCTGGCGTGCTCAGTGAGCTGAACGCCAGCATGGGCTTGGACAAGGTGACGGTCAAAGACGGATTCACGGCGAACCTGGGCAAAGCGGTGGTCAACAACCTGGCCAACGCCGGGGTGACCAGCGTGCTGACGGGCACCAGCCTAGAAGACAACATCAAGACGGGGCTGGTGAGTGCCTTCATCAGTGCGGGCGCGGGCTCAGCAGCATTTGAAATTGGCAACCAAACAGCGAATGACCAAGTGGCCAAGGCCTTGGCTCACGCTCTGGCCGGTTGCATGGCCGGTGGTGCTTCGGGCGGTAAACAAGGCTGCGAGAGCGGGGCCATTGGTGCAGTGGTGGGCGAGCTGGCGGCGCAGTGGTATGACCCCAACGGCAGCAAACCACCGCAAGACACACTGAACTTTGTGAAAGTGGTTAGTGCAGCCGCCGGGGCCATCACAGGCGACGGCAGCGCAGCGAGTGTGAGCACGGCGGTGATGACGGGGGTGAATGCTGCGCAGAACAACTGGCTCTCACACGCGCAAGCAAAACGCATGAGTGAACTCAGGGATCTGGCGTTCCAAGGTAAATGTGACAACGCCTGTGCCACTGAAATGAAACAATTGCAAGCGCTGGACGAAAGCCGAAATCGTCAGTTGGCTGCGTGTCAGGGCGTAACAACGCCAGCATGTCAAAGTGCTACCCAAGAAGTGCGTAGCGCAGCGGCGGAGTACATCCGAGTGAACGCCTTCGACAAAGGCATGACCTTCACTTATGCCAACGAAAAACAAGAAACACTGACGCTGGCCCAGCAGACCTTGAACGGCTACACCGTTTGGAATGTGGTGAAAGGTGCGGCTGGTGGTGTGGCTGATGGCATCTCGGCCATGGCCACGGCAGGCTACACCGGCTTCAAAGCGCTATTTGGTGACGAGCAAGCGCAAGCACAAGGCAAGCAAATGCTGGGTGCTGCCTGGGACTTTGTCAAAGACCCAGGGAATTGGCCTGAGCTGATGGGTGCCTTGTCCCCTGCACAGCGCGAGCACCTGGCGCAAGCCTATGCAAAGGGGGACGGCAAAACGGTTGCCACCATCATGGGCGAACAGTTTGCCAACCTGCCCAGTGGCGGTGGCATGGGCACCATCAAGAAAGTAACCGGTGTCGCCAGTAAGCTGGATGATGCGGCAGTACTGCTCAAGCGAGCAGATGTCGAGAAAGTGGTCGAAGTGCCCGCAGGCAGCAAAGGCAATTGGGACCCGACCATCAACACCGGCACCACCGGCAACTTGTCACCCAAGACGGCCTACATGCTGGACAATGGACACACCTACATCACCGACGATGTCGGGCGGGTCAAAGCGGTGGAAGGCACCTTGAGTCGGGACAAGAAGATGGACCGCAACGAGTACCAGCAAGGCTGTGCGGGGCGCAGCGGTTGTGCGGGCGACGACGGTGGGCACCTGATTGCATCGAGCCTTGGAGGTGCTGGTGACCGCATCAACATCGTGCCGCAGGCTTCAACATTGAATAGACAAGATTGGAAAGCAATGGAAAACTTTTTCCGCAGCGAACTGGAGGCGAGCACGACCGTCAACGTGAAAATTGACGTGGGTTATCCGGCTTCGGGTGGGGTTAGGCCGAGCGAGTTTTTAGTGACAGCAACTATTGATGGGAAGATTAAAGAGTTCCCATTCAAGCAATGATGGTTTGGAGTGCGATATGAAATCAGTAGAAGATGCCTATCAAAGAATTGGGTCTGTCTTATTGGATCGTACCCAATCACATTGGGAGGCAGTTATTTTGAGAACACAAATTCTTGGAAAAAACTGTAGTGCAATGAGTACGGAGCAATTAGGTGCGAACTCTGTCCAGGTCGATCTTGGTCTTGGGTTTTCTAACATTTTTAAAGTAAGCGATGCCTGCATACTCATCCGTGACGACCTCTTGCGCACGACAGGCCAACGCATCTGGGGCTTGACGTTTACGCTGTACCCTACAGGCAAGTTCAACATTGAATACGACTACAACATGCCAGAGTGGTATGAAGAAACGGATGAGGTCATTACGGGCGATGAGATCAATGCATCGCTGGGCCAGCTGACCGAACAGGACAAAAAGCCTGGCTGAATAAATCGTGAGCGTATGTCTAAGTTTCAGCGTGTAATCGCTGGATGGCTCTTGTTCGCGCTGGCTGTGCAAGCCCAGGCCGCGCCTTACACGTCCATCGTGCCGGCTAAGAGCAGCGTCACCTTCAGCTACAAGCAAATGGGCGTGGCCATGGACGGCCGCTTCAAGAAATTTGCCGCCCAGCTCCACTTGGATCCCGCCAAGGCCGAACAGGCCAAAGCCAGCTTTGAAGTCGATCTGACCAGCGTGGACACCGGCTCGGGCGAGGCCGACGAAGAAGTGGTCACCAAATCGTGGTTCAACACCGCCGCCTTCCCCAAGGCCCAGTTTGTGGCCAAACAGATCAAGCCAACCGCAGCCAACCAATATGAAGTGCAAGGCACGCTCAGCATCAAGGGGATGACGCGCGAGGTGAAATTTCCCATGAAACACAGCGCACAAGGCAAGGACGGCCTGCTGACCGGCGGCTTCACCCTCAAACGCGCCGACTACAGCATCGGCGAAGGCATGTGGGCCAAGTTCGATGTGGTGGCCAATGACATCCAGGTCAACTTTTCCATCACCGCTCAATCGGGCAAATAAACCGGGCCTTGGCCTTTTACTTTTTCACACAGGAGCTTTCCCATGACATCTTTGAAAAAACTCGCCGCCGCTTTGGCTTTCGCATCGCTGGCCGCAGGCTCGGCCTTGGCCGCGCCCGTGACCTACAACGTGGACAGCTCGCACACCTTCCCGCGTTTTTCGTATTCGCACTTTGGCCTGTCCACGCAGCTGAGCAGCTTCAGCAACACCACCGGCAAAGTGGTGTTTGACGCCGAAGCCAAAACCGGCTCGGTGGACATCGTGATTGACCTCAAATCGGTGAACACCGGCTCGGTGGACTTCAACGGCCACATCCAAGGCGAAGACTTCCTGCACACGACCAAATTCCCCACCGCCACTTTCAAATCGACCCAAGTGGTGTTTGAAGGCGACAAGCCCAAAGCCATCGAAGGTCAGCTGACCATCAAAGGCGTGAGCAAGCCCGTGACCCTGACAGTCACCAGCTTCCAGGCCATGCCCCACCCCATGATCAAAAAGCCAGCACTGGGCGCCAATGCCTTCACCACCATCAAGCGCACCGAGTTCAATGCGGGCAAATATGCGCCTTACGTGGGTGACGAGGTGCGCATCGACATCGCCATCGAAGCCGTGGCCCCGTAAGCCTGTGGTTTTGTAGGTCGGTGGTCGAAGACCCCGACATGGTTTGAACCACTGCTGATGCTTGTTTCAATCGATGACGCTTGAGCAGACCATCGTCGGACTCTGCGAGTGCCGACCTACACAAGATGTGACTTCGTAGGTCGGCGGTCGAAGACCCCGACATTTGTTGAACCACTGCTGATGCTTGTTTCCAACGACAACGCTTGAGCAGACCATCGTCGGACTCTGCGAGTGCCGACCTACGAAAGAGACTTCGTAGGTCGGCGGTCGAAGACCCCGACATTTGTTGAACCACTGCTGATGCTTGTTTCCAGCGACAACGCTTGAGCAGACCATCGTCGGACTCTGCGAGTGCCGACCTACAAAAGAGACTTCGTAGGTCGGTGGTCGAAGACCCCGACGTGGTTTGAATCACTGCTGATGCTTGTTTCAATCGATGACGCTTGAGCAGGCCATCGTCGGACTCTTCGAGTGCCGACCTACAAAAGAGACTTCGTAGGTCGGCGGTCGAAGACCCCGACATTTGTTGAACCACTGCTGATGCTTGTTTCCAACGACAACGCTTGAGCGGACCATCGTCGGACTCTTCGAGTGCCGACCTACAAAAGAGCGACATCGTAGGTCGGTGGTCGAAGACCCCGACGTGGTTTGAACCACTGCTGATGCTTGTTTCCAACGACAACGCTTGAGCAGACCATCGTCGGACTCTGCGAGTGCCGACCTACGAAAGAGACTTCGTAGGTCGGCGGTCGAAGACCCCGACATTTGTTGAACCACTGCTGATGCTTGTTTCAATCGATGACGCTTGAGCAGACCATCATCGGACTCTTCAAGTGCCGACCTACGAGGCGACCAAGATGACTGTGGTTTTGGCGTCATACTCTTGCTGCTCAAGTTGATGTCGCTCAGTAGCACGCTGCTCGATCTTGGCCTTGGCAATGGCGCTCAAGCGCGCTTCGCGCCTGGCAATCTCTGCAGGCTCATCCATCCCGTCCCCAAGCCATCGAAGGCCAGTTGACCATCAAAGGTGTGGGCAAGCCCGTGACCCGGACAGTCGCCAACTCCCAGGCCATTCCCAGCGCCATGATGAAAAAGTCCGCCCTGGGCGCCATTGCCTTCACCACCATCAAGCGCAGCGAGTTCAACGCAGAAAAATACGCGCCTTATGTGGGTGATGAAGTGCGCATCGGCATCGCCAACGAAGCTGTGTCCCCGTAAAGCTGGTTTTCAGCGCAAGGCGCAACAAGCGCCATGGCTGACCAGGGCTTTTTTTTGTGTGCCCAGCATGGGCGTACCCCTGCGGGTGCAAGACCCGCTGGGGGCTGGTCACAGTGAGCAAATTCAAGCTCAACTGCGTAATGGCGACCGAGCGTGGGAAGTGAGCGTGGATCGTCAACAAGTGAGCCGATGAAGAAAAACCGCACACAAGACGTTGCCATGCAAGGCGGGTGTGCACGAAACCATGAAACTCTTGCGACCAATGAGTGGTGGCGTCTATGCGGTGGTCGCGTTTCGGAGGGAGGGAGGCCTTGGCTTTTCTACCCCCACCGGGTTGGGGCGCAGCAGCACCTACACCAAGACGCGCTCTCAACCTTTTGTGAGGAATACATAAGGCCAGATCTATGAGTCGACTTAAGTGTGATTCATTTTGAGTTAATTTGTTAAATAGAATACGTGTTTTGAGTATTTTGATATTGCCTTATGCCCCATTCTTTGCGCCGTCGACATGCGCCATCCCAACCCCAACAGCGCACGTCTGCCGGCATCAATTTTGCAATTCCCCTCTCCATGACCATCGGCTTTTGCCTCGGCGCGAGCCAGCCCATGGCCTTTGCGCAAAGCACCATTGAAAACGCCCTGCGCGCACAAGAGCGCGCTGTCCGAGAGGCGCAACAACGCCAGCAACCAGCGGCAGACGTTTTCACCAAGGACGAAGCTCCCACAGGCGATGTGCCATCGACTCAGGCCGACGAAAAATGCTTTGGCAGCATGCGCATCGAGTTGGTCGGGCATACAGCCAGCATGGGGCCAGAGCCACAAGCCATCGTTCAGGCGTACCAAGCCACATGCCTGAGTGCCCCTCGCGTCAATGCCCTGCTGGGCGAGCTCAACCGCTGGTACCAGCGTGCTGGTTGGATCACCACACGGGTCTACGTCAGCGAACAAAAACTCACATCGGGTGATCTGCAGTTGAGGGTGGTGCCTGGGCGCATTGAGCAATACCAAATCAATCAAAACAACGCTGACCCACGCATCCCAGCGGCCTTTCCATCGCAGGACGGGCTGCTCAACCTGCGGGACTTGGAGCAGGGGTTGGAAAACATCAACCGCCTGCCGTCGCAACAAGGCAAATTCAAGCTGTACCCGGGCAAAGAAACCGGCAGCTCCCAAGTCATGGTGACCGTGGACGACAAGCCCCGCGTCAGGCTCAGCGAGATGGTGGACAACAGCGGTACCGCCGCGCTGGGCAAATGGAAAAGCACCACCGAGATCGCCGTCGACAACCTCAGTCAAAACAACGACCAATTGGCGCTGGGTTACATCCGAAACCTTGACCAAGGCAGCTTGGATGCCGTGTTCCAAGGCGGAACACTCAATTACCTGATCCCGCTCGGTTACCACCTGTTCAGCGCATCGGCCTCCTTGATGGACAGTCGATTCACCTTGCCGGGCATCAACCAGACCTACGAACTCAAAACCCGGTCTGCCAAATTGGGTTTAGGGTATGAATACCTGTTCCACCGTGATCAGCAAAGCAAGCAAAGCCTGATCGCTGGACTGGACATCACACGCCAGCAAACGCACGTTGTGGACATTGAAGTCGAAAGTCAAACCCGCAGGCTTTCAGTGGCGTACCTGGGGGCCAAAGGCAAGCACTACCAGGGCAACAACGTCTATGAATGGTTGTTCAGGTATGAGCAGGGCCTTGGCGTGTTCAATGCCCAGCAAACCATCCCCGATGGCAGCAACCCTCAATACCGGTTGGCCAAATTGCGCCTGAACGGATCATGGCCCGTACAAGACGGCAAAGCCATCGTGCGCAGTGCGTTCCAGATGCAAATCGCACCTTCCAACATTCCCACCTTGGCGCAAATGTATGTGGGTGGCCGTTATGACGTTCGTGGGTTCAAGGACAACAGCCTTTATGCCCCCAGTGCCTGGCACATGCGCAACGAATACGAAACCGAATCCAAGCGGTATGGCGATGTGGCCGTCAACTTCTACGCAGGGCTTGATGCAGGGCGCGTTCAAAAAACATCTGCGCGCCAACTCAGCCAACAGCACCTGATGGGCGCCGCACTGGGTGTGCGCACAGACATCCATGGCTTCAAGCTCGATCTGGCGTACACACGCGCACTGTCGCGACCCAATGAATTTGCCAGTGAAGCCAAAGGCCACTGGTTTGCCCTGTTGAGCAAGACTTTCTAAAAAGAGACTGAATATGTTGGCACCCAACCATTTTCTGATCCGCTACCGCCGCACCATTGCCCAAGCGGCCCTGCTTGTCTATGTGCTGAACCCCTTGCTGGTGACTGCACAGGTCATCGTCAATGCAGGTACGGCCAACGATGGCCGACGCACCTTTGTCGATCAGACCCAAAGCGGTGTCACCAAAATCAACATCACCACCCCCAACGGGGCGGGCGTATCGCACAATAGCTACCAACAGTTTGACGTTCCCAAAACAGGGGTCGTGCTCAACAACGGCGGCAACAACAGCAACACCCGAATTGCCGGATGGGTGGAGGGCAACCCCAACTTGCGCCCAGGCCAGGAAGCCAAGCTCATCCTCAATGAAGTGGTGGGCGGCAAAGCTTCGCAACTGCAAGGCTACTTGGAAGTCGCAGGCACAAAGGCCGACGTCATCGTGGCCAACGAGCACGGCATCACCTGCAACGGCTGTGGCTTCATCA
>NZ_CXOO01000066.1 GCF_001269385.1 Limnohabitans sp. DM1
AGGGCGTGGTCCTACAAAGAGCAGTTGCGTGAGATCCTTGATCGAAAGCAGATCAACGTTGTGCGAACCATGCTGGATCACTGGTGCACATGCGTGATGCGCTCCAAGGTCGAACCGATGAAGGACGTTGCCAAGATGATCCGCGCTCATATGGAAGGCATCGTGGCCTGGGCGCAGACACGCCAGACCAACGGATTCCTCGAAGCCATCAACGGTTTGTTCCAGGCATCCAAGCGTCGTGCGCGTGGGTTTACGCGAATCACAACGATCAAGACTGTCATCTTCTTGATCGCCGGGAGACTCGACTTCCACGCTATCAATCCTCATGCTGGGCAACCCACTTGAAATTCATCAGAGCCTTAAATTTCATCCTGACCAGTGAGTGTTGCTCTGAAAATTCGTGACACCCATTTCCAAGTAGCTTTTGATGCCTGCATCTCAAGCATTCAAATTGGCCATTGCCTGGTTCTTTTCTCATCTGTGTACGCGCTGAAGCGCCTTGGCCGACCCTTTGTTCAGGTTTGGAGCCTCTCACGCACACCGCGCCGCCTGCTCTCAGTTCAATCTCAATGAGCTTGCCAGGTCGCATGAACAATTAGCTTGTCACGGATAACTTTGATTTAGTAAGTTGGTGGATACATGCTTAAGCCGCATCGCCAACAGCGGTTGTCATCGAGCACGTCTTGACCCTTGCCAGAACACCATGCACGGGGCGCACCAGCTCAGTGTCTGCATCCGCGCCCATGTGGGTTTTCTTCGCATGAGGATGCTTTCATCGTGCATACGGGCGAATTCACCAAGTTGAACGAACATCCTGACTTTGGGGTCCACTTCAGATCAATGGTCACTGGAACATTCCAAAACCCTACAGTTCCCTAGATGGATTACAGCGATCGAAGCAGGTTTTTGGCATTTGTAACGCAAGAAAAATCATGAAATAAGATTTAATTTTATTGTCTATGCGATCAATGTAAGCATTGATTTCATTGACAAATAACAAAACGACAAATTCGTCCAATTTAATACAGCTAGTCGAATTTTTTTCAGTAGAATTAATCTTCATCATTACCAAATTGGCGATCTTTGCAGAAATGAATTTCATCAAATATCGTCTTTATTAAGAAGCAAGTACAAACAATATGACAGACTTAAAAAATGAAGGAAGAGATGAAGAAGCAATCCGTCAAAATAACTGGGAAAATAAAACAATCAATATTGCCAGTGTTATTCATGATGAAATTTGTCCAATGCTGACTTATATGCTCCACGATATGTATTGGATAGAAAAATTCTCAGAATGCAGCACAGTCAAAACGCGTGCAAATCAATGCATCGATCAGTTAACCAATGCGATGAACCGTTGCAGAACCATCTTGCTGGATTTGCCGCCCAATGATGAAGGACCTAGCTTGACTGAATCCTTGGATTGCATGATTAGCAACTTCAAAAAAATTTCAGATATTACTGTCAGCTCAGAAATTGATCATCTCATCAACCAACTTGGGGGGGAACAGCAAAGTGTGATTTACAGATCGTTGCAGGAAGCTCTTAGCAATGTCAGCAAACATTCGCATGCCAAGCATGTGCATGTCACAGCGAAAATTATGCTTCATCAAGTGCAGGTTCGCGTCGAAGATGACGGCATCGGTTTGGGGAGCGGTGATCTGAGTCCTGCATTCTGCATAGGTTTAAAAATGCAAAAACAACGAGCCGAAGATCTGGCTGGTCATTTTTGTATTCAAAATAATTCAAATGGTGTAGGAACAAAAATACACTTATCCTTCCCTATTGACTCTAATCTGATTTATTTATGATAAAAGTAATCCTGTGTGATGATCACGAATTGGTCAGAAAGGGAATTCGAAATACACTCGAATCAGAGACAGATATTCGGATCGTGGCTGAAGCACAAAACTCTGAAGACTTAAAAAAAATCTTACGACAGCATGAATGCGACGTACTTTTGCTCGATATCAGCATGCCAGGCCGCAGCGGCTTAGAACTTGTCGAGCAACTCTCGAAAGAGAAAAACACGACACGGATTCTGATCGTCTCTATGCACCCCGAACAGCATTACGCATTGAGAAGCTTGCGAGCCGGAGCGCACGGATACTTTCACAAATCAGGCAATCCTTCACAGATGATTGGAGCGGTCCGACTCTTGGCACAAGGCCGATATTATGTACCCCCCGAAATTTCTGAGATTTTGGTGACTCATCTTAGGACCCATGAGAGCTCCAAAGTACATGACACACTGTCTCAACGAGAGATGGACACGCTCAAACTCATTGGTGCTGGACAACGATTAACAGACATTGCCCGACAAATGATGATCAGCCCCAAAACCGTCAGTGTTTATCGCAGCCGAATCCTGGAAAAGCTCAAGCTTTCCAACAATGGAGAATTGATTCTATACAGCATAGAAAACAATTTAAACACTTGAAATAATTAACTCAAATCACACACAAGAATATTTGAGGTCCCATGAATAGGCTGATTTACTGGGCCTTTCCATGGGTACTGCCTAAAAAATGACCCCAAGCAGAGGACTGACATCTCAGCCAACACCTGGAGTACATCTGCGAATTTTATTGATTTATTCAAAAAAATTATGAAGTTAAAATTTCTCTTTGATTCTACTTATTAATATTTAAATTTAACTGCCAAAATTTCCCAGCGCAAGTTCAAAAAGTGCAAAAAATGCTCTGTCCATGAACGGAAATAGGATCAAAAATCCTGCCAGGCCTGCGGTCAAAGTGACCGGAAAGCCCACAGCGTAGATATTCATTTGTGGCGCCACACGCGACATGACTCCAAGGGCAATGTTCACAAGAAGCAAGAGCACCATCACAGGCAATGCCATCCAAAATGCACTGGAAAAAATGAGTGCACCCATTTCATGCAACCGCCAGTTTTGAATCAATTCAAGCATGCTTGAATTTAAAGCTACAAATTTATAACTCTGAACAACCGCCATGAGCACCATCAAATGTCCATTCAAGGCCACGAACAAGAGTGCCGTCATATGGCCCATAAAAACAGCCATGGCACTGGCCTGAACGTTGTTTGAGGGATTGAAAAAACCCGCAAAATTCAAACCCATTTGCAAGCCAATCAATTCACCCGCTAATTCTGCAGCGGCAAAGACGATGCGAACAGAAAAGCCAATACTCAAACCCACCATGATCTCGTGCATGACAACACGGATCGCAGCTGGGTCGGCCAAGCTGACAAAGACTTGATCTGGCATCAAACCGGAACTTGACCACGCCACCAGCAGCGCCAATCCCACGCGGATACGCATCGGAAATGATCGAGAAGAGAAAATAGGTGCAACAGAAAAAACAGCGAGCACCCGGATAAAGGGCCAAAAAAGAGGCGACAACCACTGAAGCAACAATATTTCAGAAAATGCCACAGCCCGGCCTCAAACAATCAAGCTTGGAATGGACTCCAGTGTTCTCCGAATGTAGTCCACCATGGTGCTCAACATCCAAGGTCCAGCAAAAATCATGACACCCACTGCCACCAGCAATTTGGGTACAAATGACAAACTGGCCTCATTGATTTGCGTGATCGCTTGAATAACGCTCACGAGCAAACCCACCACCAACACCGTCAGCAAAATGGGCATCGACACCATCAGCAAGATCATGAGCGCCTCTTGACCTTTGGTGAAAACCATTTGCGCATCCATCAGGCACTTTCAAAGAAAACTGGCTGCCAATGAGCCCAGTAACAAGTTCCACCCATCGGCAAGAACAAAAAGCATGAGTTTAAATGGCAAAGCAACCAAAACGGGGGAGAGCATCATCATGCCCAAAGACATCAAGATGCTGGAGACCACCAAATCGATGACCAAAAAAGGAATGAAAATCATGAAGCCCACTTGAAACGCAGTTTTCAATTCACTGGTGACAAAGGCAGGCACCAAAACCCTGAGTGGCAATTTTCTAATGTCCTTGATTTGTTCGATGCCCGACATTTTTTGAAACAATGCCAAGTCCGATTGCCGTGTTTGGCGCAGCATGAACTCACGAAGTGGGACTTCTGCTTTTGCAACGGCTTTCTCAAAAGTCAATGCATTAGCGCTGTAGGGCTTCCATGCTTGCTCGTGAATCCGATCCAGGGTGGGCCCCATGACGAAAAATGTCAAAAACAGGGATAAACCTATGATCACTTGATTGGGTGGAACAGACTGAGTTCCCAAGGCTTGCCTGAGCAATGACAGCACAATCACAATGCGTGTGAATCCAGTCATCATCAACAGCAAAGCGGGAAGAAATGAGAGTGCTGTGAAAAACAGCAAGGTCTGTATCGGCACCGAATAGCTTGTGCTTTCGCGGCCTTTGCCAATCACCAAGGGCAACTGTGGCCCCACTTGAGCCCATCCCTCGGATGCGATGAGCAGCGAGCAAAGTCCAAGCCCACAAACCACCCAACATCTGTAGCGGTTTGACATCATGGCATTTTCGAAGTGTCAGG
The DNA here is from genome assembly GCF_001269385.1 of Limnohabitans sp. DM1. GTDB lineage: Bacteria > Pseudomonadota > Gammaproteobacteria > Burkholderiales > Burkholderiaceae_C > Limnohabitans_A. The sequence goes on from NZ_CXOO01000066.1 coordinate 4,486, forward strand.
CTCAGCGGCCAAGCGCACCGGCGTGCTGTGCAAGCATTGAATGGATTGCGCTGTGACACCCAAAACCAAATGTGTCCGCTCATGGATGGGTCCAGTTTCAAGCACCACAACGCGTTGTTGTGGGCCGATCGCAAGTTGGCTGATCAGGCGAACTTGATCGGGGTCAATCCCTCTTATTTTTTGATGGGCAATCAATCGGCGAACCATGAATGGCAAGCTGGCAATGATGACAATCACCAATGCCCATACAAAATACCCAGCGCCAAATTCTTCAGACATGTTGACGGCTCGCTCTGCGCAATCGTTCTGAAGGCGTGACCACATCGGTCAAACGGATGCCAAACTTCTCATTGACCACCACGACCTCGCCTTGGGCAATCAAATAGCCATTGATCAGGACATCCATTGGACCACCAGCCATAGACTCCAATTCCACCACCGAGCCTTGAGCCAATTGCAAGATGTACTTGATGGGCACACGTGTTCGGCCCAACTCCACCGTCAACTGCACAGGGATGTCCAACACCATGTTGATGTCACCCAGCAGCGGACTGCTATTGGATGCGCGGGTTTCATCAAACTTTCCGTAATCGCCCTCCTCTATGAATTGCCCTCCTTGCTCGGGATTTGGATTCGACTTTGATGAATCTCCTGAAAGGGGTCCTATCCACGAATTATTTTCATGATCTGGTTTCACTTTATCTGACATACGAAGCTCCAAAACGAGTGTGTTCGGACGAACTCAAACTGCGCTCAACACGCAGCGCGTATTTACCGTTGTGGGTTCCAAACTGGCACTCGAGCACAGGAACGCCTTTGACCAAGGCTTTCACAAGGTTTGGTCGCTCTAACTCAATGAAATCTCCTGGACGCAAAACCATGAGTTCTTGAACCGACAATTCCGCATTGGCCAGTTCAGCCACAATCGTGACGTCTGCCAACTGGATTTCTTTGACGAGCATGTTGACCCAGCGCTGATCAACCTCGACTGCATCCTCTTGTATGGTGGTAGACAAAACATCCCGAATAGGCTCCAGCGTTGAATACGGAATGCAAATGCGCAAAAAGCCAGCGACAGTCCCAATTTCCAGACCGAATGTGGTGGAGACCACCATCTCGCTGGGGGCAGCAATATTTGCAAATTGGGGCTGCATTTCCGATCGTTGGTATTCCATTGAAAGGGGATAAATACCCTTCCACGCCTTGATGTATTCTTCTGTGATGACATGCACCACACGTCGAATGATTCTCTGCTCAGTACCCGTGAATTCTCGTCCTTCGATTCGTGTTTGGTATTTAGCATTACCGCCAAAAAGGGTATCTATGATGCTATAAATCAATATTGAATCGCACACGATCATGCAGTTCCCGCGCAAAGGCTTGACAGCCACAATATTGAAATTTGTGGGGACCGGTACATCGCGCAGGAACAAACTGTATTTTTGAAATTGAACGGGTTGCACAGAAATATCTGGTGCACGTTTGATCAAGTTATAAAGACCTACACGCAGATTTCTTGCAAAACGTTCATTGACAATTTCCATGGTCGGCATACGACCACGAATAATTTTTTCTTGATTGGAAAGAGTGTAGGGACTATCAGGACCAACATCTTCTGCGTCATCATTTGATAGATCGAATTCGACCCTGGCCTTATCACCCGCGTTCAGCAGCGCATCTATTTCTGCCTGTGATAAAAAATCTGATCTCATGGCGCTGCCTATTGAACGATCAAGCTGGAAAATAAAACTTCAAGCACAGGGTTTGTCGCTTGATTTTTGGAAGGAGTCGTCTCTGGGTGGTCAGGCTTGACTTGTTCGGTTTGTGGACTGTCTGGTTTGACACCAAAAACCCTTCCAACTTCAACCAAAATATCGAGTGCTAACTTCTCTTTTCCTTGCCTTGAGAGCAGCTCTTCCGAAGCTTTTTGTGACAAGGTGGTCAAGATGGCACTTCGAATGGTCGGCAACATTTTCTTGATTGCTTCTGCACTTTTTTCCTCTCGAATTTGGAAGGTGATGCCCACTTGCGCGAAACGATCACCCCCCAAATCACTCAAGTTAATCACCATTGGATCAAGCGGGAAATACAACTTTGGAGCTTTTCTCAACTTGGATTCCTCCGATTCGACCTCTTTGTTTTCTCCTTTGACTCGGTCAAAATAGAACCAAACACTGACGCCAACTGCGCTGATGATCAGCATCAAAACGATCAACCCAAACAATTTCTTTCGTCCTTTAGGATTAACCACTGGGTCCTTCTTTGGATCAGCCTCAATGTCTTGCACTTGTTGTCCTTTTGATCTCTTTTAACTTGTTATGACTGGCCTCCAGGCCATTCATATTCAAGCCCATTATTTATTTTTTTCAAGCGTCAAACCCCGGATTAAGGCTCTAAAAACCCTCCTGTTGAACGCATCCAACTTCATGCAAAGACATCTAGAACCTGCCCATGATGAACAGACTTCATTTCACGGAGCACTGGATCAATTGCCAACACATTGGCCAAAGCAGGTTCACTTTCATGGCGCTGTGAAGGCAGGCTGTATGCAGATGGCTTATGGGGTGAATTTTGAGCACTACCTTGACCAACAAATGAGCCTGCCAACTTCAAGCCCTGATCGGCCAATCGCTCGGACAAATTTTCAATATGCGATTCAATCGCCTCACGGTACTGCGCGTGTTCAGTTAAAAAATAGACTGTGGCTTCTTGTCCATTGAGCACTATTCGCACCTCTAGGCTGTCCTGTCCAGAATTTGGAACCGTCAACTCCGCCATCTGCAGGCTTCGTTCAACCCATTGCGATACGGTGTCCGTCAAATTTGAAGTCCACTGAGCATCTGGGCTGTGACTTGGCGGTACAGCTTCTGTGCCCATCGTCTGGTTCGTGAAATTTTGACCGATATTGAGATCCAAACTGACTTGTGCTGACTCTGAAAAAACAGGCATCCATAGATCATTTCCAAAATCTTTGAAATCTTTGACCCCAACAGACTGCCCCGACCTGACAGCTTCACTGCTGTCAATCGGTGATTTGAAAAAAACTTCCCTTGATCTGAAGTTATCGCTGTCAGTGGCACAGTTTTTGGGAGATTTTTTCTCCACAATAAGCAAGCCTATTGAGGCGGCCTGGGAAGTTGCTTGAAATTCAGATGTTGATGGCAGCGACAAACTGGCGGCCGCACTTGAACGCGATGCCAGAGGTGCATTTGCCAGTGCGTTGACTGACTTATCCGGAAAGACCCATGGGATTTGTTTTTGGTTTTCTGAAATTGGCACGTCAATGCGAGAACTGAACTCAGAATAAAACACGGCCAAGGGCTTTGGTGGCGCCTCCATCAAAGCAGGTTCCAACCGTCCTGGAAACATTACAGGCAGGGGGAATGGTGAAAACACAGTTGCTGGTGCAATGGATTGCGCAGGTACAGTAGAAGGTGAGCTTCGCTCAACCCATTGGTTAACGGGGTCCGCCCAATTTGAAGTCCACTGTGCATCTAGGCTGTGACTTTGCGGAACAGCTTCTGCGCCCACCGTCTGGTCAGTCAATTTTTGACCGCTATTGGGATTCAAACTGACTGGCGCTGACCCTGGCATCACAGGCACCCATAGGTCATTTCCAACCTCTTTGAAGTCTTTGAACCCAGCAGAATGTCCCAAGTTGGCCGCTCCACTGCTGTCAATCGGCGCTTTGGGGGAAACTTCCCTGGGTCTCAATTTATCGCTGTCAGTTGACAAGTTTTTTGGAAATTGTTTCTCCAAAATAATCAGGCCTATTGGGGCGGCCTGATAGGTCGCTTGAAATGCAGATGTTGATGGCACTGACCAACTGCCAGCCGCATTTGAAGACAATGCTGTAGATGCATTTGACGGTGCGTTGACTGGCTTATTCGGTGGGGCCTGTGGGCTTTGTTTTTGCAGTTCTGTAATGGGCACGCCAATGCGAGAACTGAGCTTTGAAGAAAACATGGCCAAGGGCATTGATGGTGCTTCCATCAAAGCAGGTTCCACCCAACCTGAAGCCATTACAGGCAGTGGAAATGGTAAAGACGCCGTTGCTGGTGCTTTGGTTTGCGCAGGCACCAGCGAAGATGAAAATGAATTTTCCCTGACAGTTTCGGTCTCAGCTACGGGTGCTTGTTGAAGTGCAGGTGCAGGTGCATTGTTTTGAAACCAATTGGCAAGCCATACAGGATCGAGAACGGATCCAAAAGGATTTTCATTTTCCGAATCGTGTATCTGATTGGAAGGCGTCAAGGATGCGCCTTGCAGCTGCAACACACCGATCTCCAATATTGAATGTGTGCTTTGTATTTGCCCCTGAGAATCCGTCTGTGAAACAGGGGCAGAAACCATGTTTTCAAGCGTTTGTATAAAACTCGAAGAAACACCAGTCACTGACGGAAAAATGGATGACTGAGTTGTGGTGCAGTTAGCCCCTGTCAACAATGAGGCTGTAGGCCTTGCAATCACAGTCATGTTGACACCTTTGATTTTTTGATGCGGCCCAACTGAATAGCAAATTCATCGGTCTGTTTTTGCTCCTTTTTCAACACCTTGGCCTGGTGCTTCTCAATGCTAAGCCTTTGATATCGCTGCAATATTTGAACGCGCTGCTCAGCCTGAGTCCAAAGCAGTCTTTTGTTGGTGCACTTCAAATCTTTGTCTGCAACCACATCTTTTTGCATCGTGATTGCAGCCTCTAGTTTTTCAAGAAATCTATAGTTCTGTTGCATCACCATTTGAGGTGTGGCGTGGCTCGATCGCAAACTCCAGCGCGACTGAGTTTCGATGGCATAGTTTGCGAGCAGCTTGTGCTGCTCTTGCGCACAGTCAGCGTCTTGGTGGAGTACCAGCCACTGCCGAGCTAATGCATCACGCTTTTTTTGCGTGACTTCGATGGCCAAGTTGAGGTTTCGACGTTCACGCATCTTCTGGTCTCTCATGCAATAAATTGCTGCTGAAAATTTCAAACAATTGCGCGATGCTCTGATCTTGTGTACAGCATTCATGCATGCCTTGCTGCAAAAATGCCTGCATGGGCTCTTGCAAAGCAATAGCCCGGTCAAGACTTGCATCTGAACCATGCTGATACGCGCCCAATTGAATCAAGTCTCGCCCGCGAACAAAGTTCGCCAGATGGGATCTGAACTCATTGGCTTTCTTTTGATGCGACATTTCAGTCACGTTGTGCATCACCCTTGAAGCGGACTGCAAAACATCAATGGCCGGGAAGTGTCCTGATTCCGCCAGCTCACGTGTCAAGACAATGTGACCATCCAAAATAGCCCGGGCCGCATCAGCGATCGGGTCTTGCATGTCATCGCCTTCGGACAGTACGGTATAAAACGCTGTGATGGATCCCTCCCCATTGCGTCCATTGCCGCTGCGTTCAACCAATTGCGGCAATTTTGAAAAACACGATGGTGGATAGCCTTTTGTAGCAGGAAGCTCACCCACTGCCAGTGCAATTTCACGTTGCGCCATGGCATAGCGTGTGAGGGAATCCATCAGCAATAAAACATGCTGACCCTGTGCTTTGAAATACTCAGCAATTGCCGTGGCGTAAGAGGCGCCCTGCATGCGCAGCAAAGGTGGCAAATCTGCGGGTGCGGCAACCACAACCGAACGTTTTCGACCTTCGTCGCCCAGGATATCCTCAATAAATTCTTTCACTTCTCGGCCGCGCTCACCGATCAATCCCACCACAATCACATCGGCTTGTGTGTAGCGCGCCATCATTCCAAGCAAGACACTTTTTCCAACACCGGAGCCAGCAAATAAACCCAATCTCTGTCCACGTCCAACAGTGAGCAAGGCATTGATGGCGCGTATGCCGGTGTCCAAAGTTTGGCGAACGGGTTCACGCGCCATGGCATTGACGGGCGCTTGGGACCATGAAACTCTGTGCACGTTATCCAATGGCCCGAGACCGTCCAAGGGCGCACCAGAAGGGTCAAGCACTCTGCCGAGCAATCCGTTGCCAACTGGCAACAGTAAATTTGACCCACCCTGAGGTTTTTTTTCTAAGGAGTTGGGTGATTCACCCCAACGCAAAGCGGGCCAACTTGGACGATCCAGAACCACACGGCATCCGCTGTGCAGACCGTTGATGTCTGCCGCAGGCATCAACAAGGCCACCTCGTCTGAAAATCCTACAACTTCAGCCAAAATACTCGACAGGCCAGCTTGCTCAATGTGGCATTGCGAGCCAATCGGAGCTCTGAGCCCTTTTGCTTCAAGCATCAAACCTGATACTCGGCTGAGAGTTCCGCTGGATTCAAAGTGCAAACCCCGCTTTAACCTGGCATGTGCATTTTCAAAATAACTCTGCCAATCCTGTTGCACTTGCTCAAGCATGCCCACCCTCCTGCTCTTGAGGACTGAAAAGCAACAATTTTTTCGCAAGTTCCATTCGACTGCTCAAGGATGCATCGACTCTCTGGCCTGCTGATTCCACAAAGCATTGATTGGCCTGCAGACTCCTATCAGGCAACCATTTGACATCTCTTTCTTGCAAGCGCATGGGCAAAAATGCTTGCATGGCACTCCAATCTGCAGGGCACAATCGCACCACAAGCGCGCTGTCTGAGTTTGTGAGCGTATCAACAGCCTGTCGTATCACCGCTTGCAGCGTGTCGTGATATTGGGTGTCTAAGACATGGCAAACCACCTGAGATGACATGTCAACGACCAATCGCATGACAGACTCAGCCAATTGAGCCTGTACCAAATTCCAGCCCTCCTGTGCGGAAGTGAGCAAGGCATGCAACTGCACAGCATTGTCTTTTTGCTGCTGCTGAATAAAGGCCTGCATTTCCAGCGCCAACTGAACATCAAACTCTGCTTGAGCCAATTCGTAACCGATGGCTTGACCTGCCTCTCGTGCTTGGTCGATTTGAATTTTTTCATGTTCAAGCATTTGATATTGCTTGTGCCCCATGGGGTCCGACACATCAGGGAAATTCCAGTTGACAAAATGTGTGATGTGTTCACTTGGGATCAAGGCTGAAATGCTTGTCTTTGGTGGTTTAAACATAACTGTCGCCCCCCGTATCTCCCAAGACAATTTGACCTTCATCCGCCAATTGACGCACTGTCTTGATGATTTCTTTTTGCTGCGCTTCAACATCTGACAAACGCACAGGGCCCAAACTTTCAAGGTCTTCCCGCATGGACTGCGCCGCGCGCGCTGACAAATTAGCCAATATTTTTTCTCTCAACTCAAGAGAGGTCCCTTTGATGGCCAACACCAATTTATCCGACGAAATTTCTTTCAAGGCCAGTTGAATGGATTTGTTGTCGAGTTTGATCAAATCTTCAAAGACGAACATCATGTCTAAAATTTTCTGAGCCAAATCATTGTCTTCCCTTCGAATGGCCTCCATGACATTGTTTTCTAATGATGATCCCATGAAGTTGATGATTTCGGCAGCACATTTGACACCGCCAAGATTGGTTTTTAGCAACGACTCACCACCTGACAAGGATCGGTATAAAACTTCGTTCAAATCCTGCAATGCAGCTGGTTGTATGCCTTCTAGACTGGCGATTCGAACAATCACATCGTTGCGAAGTCGATCAGAAAATTCTTTGAGAATATTGGCGCTTTGCTCGTAGTCCAAATGAACCAAAATTGCGGCAATTATTTGTGGATGTTCATTTTTCAAAAGTTCTGCCACGGAGATGGCATCCATCCACTTCAAACTCTCGATGCCAGAATCGTCATTGCCCTGCATGATCTTGTCTAAGAGCATTCCGGCTTTGTCTTCTCCCAAGGCCTTCTTGAGCACATTTCGAACATAGTTGCTTGTATCGGCTACCAGCAAGCTTTGCGAAGACACGCTATTGGAAAATTTACTCAGTACTTTTTCAACGCGATCTCTCGATACTGAGCGCAAATTTGAAATTGCTTCACTCAGCCTGTGCACGTCTTTGGGCGACAAGTGTTTGAACACTTGTGCCGCGGCCTCCTCCCCCAATGACATGATCAGGATAGCGGCGTTGTTCAAACCCGGATCTTGAAGTGAACTCATGGCTCGCCGTGTCAGGTGTTATCGCCCTGGATCCATGACTTGACAATGTCAGCCACAGCCGCCGGATTTTCTTTCGCCAATTTGCGTACATCTTGCAAACGCTGATCAGACGCCATCGACTGAATCGCAAGTGCCGGGGGGACATTGGAAGGAAGCGCAATGACGGGTTCAACAACAGGTCGTTGAGGCAAGTCCGCCACCACCGCATCCAGCAGGGGTTCCACCGCATGCGTGGTCATTCGAAGTCCGCGCAACATGGGACGTAACACCATGAACACGGCAAAAGCGGCAACAACAACACCAATGAGCCACACCATGTTTTTGATCATGGTGTGAATTTCGGTCTGTTTCCACCATGGGATTTCAACTGCGTCAAATTTTTCGACATTAAATGTTCCACTGATCAATTTAACTGAATCCCCACGATCTGCTTTAAATCCGATCGCCTCTTTGACCACTGCGGAGAACTGATCCATCTGTTCAGGGCTCAAAGGTTTGGCAGCGGGTGCATCTGCGGCGTCAGAGACCGTGCTGAGAACCTTAAATTTGTCATTGAGCACCACAGCAGCACTGACGCGTGTCAACGCACCTGTTGCAGATTTGACTGTTTTGACCGTGCGGTCAATTTCGTAGTTGGTGACTGAATTTCGGGTGCCGTTGCTGGACTGACTATTAGGGCGAGCAACGCCGTTCACATTCGAAGCTGTCGCGTTCAATGGCATGGTGGAAGGCGCCACTGCTTGATTAGAACTGGCACCAGGCACACCGGACACCGAGGCGTTGGCGATGTTGTTGTTTTCAATCAGTTGCTGACTTCGAATCACACCACCATTGGTGTTGGGTTGATGAGACTCCGAGGTGTACTCAACTTGGGAGAAATCGATGTCAACGCTGACCTGTGCCTTCACATTTTGACGCCCCACCAATGGGGCAAGAATGTCTTCAATGCGATGCGCCAAGTCAATTTCCACTTGCCTTGTGTACTGTATTTGCTGTGTTTCAGGTCCACCTGCTGCGCCACCAGGTGCTGACAAAAGATTGCCAGAATCATCGACCACGCTGACCGATTTGGGGTCAAGTTCTGGAACGCTAGAGGCCACCAGGTGAACGACGCCTGCAATTTGCGATCGATCCAGGAATTTGCCACTATGCAAGCTCAGCAAAACAGAGGCTGAGGGTTTTTGTTGTTCTCTGAAAAATCCATTTTGTTGCGGCATGGCCAAGTGCACACGCGCACCTTGGACAGAACCCAATGACTGAATGCTTCGGGTCAACTCCCCTTCAAGTCCGCGCTGGAAAGTCAACCGCTCTTGAAATTGCGTCATGCCAAAGCGGCTAGTGTCCATCAGCTCATAACCAACGCCTGAGCCTTTCGGAAGACCCTGGGTTGCCAGGCGCAGTCGAATTTCATGGACTTTATCGGCGGGCACCAAAATTGCACCACCTTCAGAGTGCTTGTAAGCAATGTTCATCTGCGACAACTGCGCAATCACACTGCCCCCATCTTTGTCAGACAAGTTGACATACAAGATCTTCCAATCCACTTGTCTGCTGAGCAAATAGCCACCGACGAACAATGCCATCACCAAAAAAATGGCGGACAACATGCGAAAACGCTGCGCAGGCTCGAGTCTTGTGAACGTATTGAGCGCTGCTGCCCCCATGGCGTTATCAATCAGTGCGGTGGTCATGGGTCGAGTTTTTCATCTGGATTGGGTTGCAAGTCGTGCCATCAACAGTGCTTGGATTATTCAGAGCACTGGCGCATCCAAAACCTCAATAAAGACTCGAAAAACACCCCTTTTCTGAGCACGGACCGCGTACCCAATCCTCTAGCATTGGCCTGAATGACATTCAATTCAACTCATAAACCGGAAGTGATTGACACATGCAAATCAGCACACAAATCATGTCTTCAACGATCAGTCCTGTACGAGGCAACAACGCCAGCGGCAGCGCACGTTCAGTGGGGGAATCTGGTGTGGCCCCCAGTTTTACCCATGCACTGGCTTCTGTGAGCGACTTGCAATCGCAAGCTCAAAATCTCCAAAAAGAAGTGCAAATGCAAAACCCTGATGTCAGCATGGAAGAAGCCATGGTTGCCATGCAAAAAGCACAAATTGGATTTCAAGCCACACTGCACGTTCGAAATCGAATGGTTCAAGCGTATTCAGACATCATGAACATGCAGGTTTGATCAATCACACGAACAATTTCTCTTCAATTCAGTACCAAGCTTCCTCCGTGCATGACTTTTTCCAAATCCTCTAGCCAAGGATCCGACATGCTGCGAATTTGGGCATCATTGCGAAGAATTTGAAGCATGATGCGGCGCTTTTCGTTTCGATCTTCAATGGAAAAAGCATGGGTTTGGCTGTGATTTCGCAACTCTGATATCAAAATAGCACATGCACCTTCTGACTGGACGACCTCTTCCCATGCGCCCAACTTGGCCGATTCCAGCATGCTGCTGCTGATGATTTCAATGGCACGGTAGTAGTCAATCAATTGGCTAGGCATCATTCCACCTCCATGGGGCGCAACGATTGGGCTTGTTCTGCGACGACTTTCTTCCAGGCATCTGCAATCGGATCCATCAGGCGAAGGACCTCCTCAATGGGCAATGGGTCGTTGTAAAAATTCGCTTGGGTCAGGCGCTTTGCGCAATATCCATACAAATCGCTCAAAGATTGCGCGAAACCATCTTCTGAATTTTTGATCAATGCGGCTTTAAGACCTTCGTCTAATATTCGCACGGCTTTCCCGAGCGCCAGGCCTTTAACGGCGATGTTGTTGTCACTCAGCGCCTTGTGTGCACGCAAGAGTTGAATGTGTAAATTCTGAAACAATAACATCATCAATTGCCCAGGCGAGGCACCATCAACCTGGGTAACTGCGCCCATATTTCGGTAGGCGTTGGCGGCTTTCGCATGGACTGACAAGTACATTTTTATTCCTTCGCTTTGTCATTAACGGCACAAATTTTCAAAACGTGAGCGATAAAACATGAAGATTTTTGGTTCTCTTGAAATTTGAGTGGGTAAGCTTCTGCCATATTGATCAACTTTTGAGCGTGAATTGATGACTGCCAAGCTGTTTGAATCTGCCCTGGGCATCACTGACCCGTGGTGCGTTGCCTCGGTTGAGTTCGACGAAGGTGCCAAGACCTTGACGATATTGATTGACTTCAAAGTCGGCAGTCGCTTTGCAGTCTCGGGTCACGATGGGCTGCATGGTGTGCACGACACGGTGGCCAAGACGTATCGGCACCTGAACTTCTTTCAACACGAGTGCCATCTGCAAGTTCGCACGCCTCGCGTGAAACTTCCCAACGGTTCGGTGCGGTTGGTCGAGCCTGATTTTGCCGGGCGACTTAATGGCTTCACCTTGCTGTTTGAAGCCTTCATTCTGATGCTGTCTGGCCAGATGCCATTTGCCGCCGTCTCGCGTCTTGTCGGGGAGTCGCCGCACAAGGTTCTGGCCGTGTGCGAAAAGTATGTTGAGATGGCCTGTGGCTTGGCAGATCACTCGGATGTCACGGCACTGGCGATTGA
>NZ_CXOO01000067.1 GCF_001269385.1 Limnohabitans sp. DM1
CGCAGTCACCGAAGATGCCAGCGTCAGCGGCAGCGTTACAGCCACAGACGCAGACACGGACGAAACAGCCAGCCTGACCTATGCACTGACTGCCGCTGCGCCAGAGGGMCTGACCTTCAACGCCGATGGCAGCTACAGCTTTGWCGCYTCCAGCTACGACGGCCTGGCTGAAGGCGCAACGCGTGTCATCACCATCGGCTACATCGCCACAGACATCCAGAACGCAGCCTCCACAGCCGCCAACTTGGTGATCACGATCACTGGCACCAACGATGTGCCCGTGGCCACAGCGGCCACAGCCGCAGTCACCGAAGATGCCAGCGTCAGCGGCAGCGTTTCTGCCACAGACGCAGACACGGACGAAACAGCCAGCCTGACCTATGCACTGACTGCCGCTGCGCCAGAGGGCCTGACCTTCAACGCCGATGGCAGCTACAGCTTTGATGCTTCCAGCTACGACGGCCTGGCTGAAGGCGCAACGCGTGTCATCACCATCGGCTACATCGCCACAGACATCCAGAACGCAGCCTCCACAGCCGCCAACTTGGTGATCACGATCACTGGCACCAACGATGTGCCCGTGGCCACAGCGGCCACATCCGCAGTCACCGAAGATGTCAGCGTCAGCGGCAGCGTTTCTGCCATAGACGCAGACACGGACGAAACAGCCAGCCTGACCTATGCACTGACTGCCGCTGCGCCAGAGGGCCTGACCTTCAACGCCGATGGCAGCTACAGCTTTGATGCTTCCAGCTACGACGGCCTGGCTGAAGGCGCAACGCGTGTCATCACCATCGGCTACATCGCCACAGACATCCAGAACGCAGCCTCGACAGCCGCCAACTTGGTGATCACGATCACTGGCACGAACGATGTGCCGACAATCACCAGCAACGTGCAAGCAGGCACGGTCAAAGAAGACGAGACGCTGACGGCGACAGGTCGGATCACATCCAGCGATGTGGACCACGCTGCGACAGCGGCCTACAGCGGCAACGCTGATGGCGAGTACGGCAGCTTGGCGGTCAATGCACAAACAGGCGAGTGGACCTACACGCTGGCCAACGGTGCGCATCAGAATCTGAAAGAAGGCGAAAGCCACGTAGAGCAGTTCACCGTGACGGTGACCGATGACAAGGGCGCGACAACCACACAAGTGGTGAGCGTGACGGTCAACGGCACGAACGACGCGCCCATTCTGACCAGCCTGCCTGTCATTCTGAGCCCCGGTTTGGAAGACACGGCCTACACATTCACCGCCGCGCAACTGCTGCAAGGCTACAGCGATGTGGATGGCGGCACGCTGAGTGTGACGAATGTGACGGCAGAGCACGGCATCCTCACAGATGACGGCCAAGGCAACTACAGCTTCACACCCAATGCCAACTTCAACGGCCCGGTCGATCTGAGCTACACCATCAATGACGGACAAGGCGGCCAAACAGCTGCAACGCAAAGCTTCAGCCTGGGCGCAGTCAAAGATGCTCCCCTGCCTGTGGCCGATGCGATACGTATCACTGAAGGTGACAGCCAAGGTGGTTTCAACTTGCTGAGCAACGACAGCGATGTCGATGGTTCGCCTTTGACCATATCGGGCATTTCGAACGCCAATCAAGATGCGGTTTCGTTTGATGCGGTGCTCAATGTTTTCCGCATCGTCACCAGCCATGGCGTCTTGACTTTGGGTGTCAATGGCAGCTACAGCTATAAGGCCGACGGTGCAGCCAGTATCGCCCTGAATGCCGGTGAAAAATTCACCGAAACTTTCACCTATACCGTCAACGATGGTGACACAACTTCCATCAGCACACTCAAGGTCACCATCGACGGTGTCAGCACAGTGATTGACGGTTATGTGCAAAATGCCACGGTTTTCTACGACCTGAACAACAACCAGATCCAGGACGAAGGCGAAGCGTCAGCCACGACAGACGATTTCGGTCGTTTCAGCGTTTCTGTGGACACGCCTCTCAGTGGTGGACGTTGGGTGTCAACGGGCGGTACAGACTCTTTCTCTAGCGAGGTTGTGGGTTACCTGTTCGCGCCAGCTGGATCATCGGTCATCACGCCCCTGACAACACTCTTGGCCTTTGGTTCTGACGCGCAACGTGCGACCATCGAGTCCAGCATGCTCAAGGTCCTGGGTCTTGATACCTTGCTGGCTGACGCAGGCATTGCCAGCGTCACCGATTTTGACCCTATGGCCGCCATCGTGTCGCCCATGGATGGTGCGAATCTGAGTGCGTTGCAACAGGCCGGTGCAGCGGTGTTTGCTGCTCAGCAAGTCATCATGACCTTGATGCAGACGGCCATCAAGCTGGGTTCAGCAGACAGTGTGGTGCAGGACATCCAGAGCTCTTTTACGACTTTGGCCACCAAAATCAGCCTGGGCCAGATGGCGGGTGCTGAGACTACTGAAGGTCGCTTGGCGCTTTTGCATGCGCTCAATGAAGAAGTCATTTCATTGGTCGTCGCGGATTCCGCATTGATCCCCGATGCTCTGAAATCCGAGATGGCACAAGCGCTCGGTAGCATGCTGAACCATGTCACGGATGCATTGGTCACGAATTTCGAAGCATTGGCAATTCGGCTTGCCCACAGCGCTCATGGGCTGGAATTGTCGGTCGATGACCAGATTTACATCGCACTGGCCAAATCGACAGTCGCTTCGGCTCAGACATCGCTGTTGGATACGATTTCCGATGTTTTGAACAGCTCGCAACCCCTCCAAGTGGCAGATAGTTTTGCTGCCTCTTTTGATGAGCAGGTCCAAAACGCAGCCAATGACGCGGTGACTTTGCCAGAGCCTGGGGATTATTTGAGCATTGCAGCGGCCAAGGCCTATGTTGCTAAAGGTGTTGATATCTCTGGCCACTACCTGACGGCTTCAAGCATCTCGCTGTCAGACTTCCAAGCCCTGCACACCATCGCTGGAATGCTTGTCCAGGCAGGCATCGAAATCAATGCGGTCGACTCTGGTGTGCGCGGCTATAGCGATGAGATTAATTCACTGTTGGGCGAAAGTGGTCTAAGCGCCGTGCTGAACCTGGGCGGTAACGTCAACGAAACAGTCACCATTGATCAAAACCAGGCTTCTGGCTTGATCCATGCTGGACTGGACTTTGCAGCGGGCGACACCATCACGCTGAACGTGGACACAGCCGCATCGGGCACGCACCTGAGCAACAGCCTCAAAGACCTGAACAAGCTGGGCGTGGACGCCATCTTGGTGACAGGCGGCGACCAGATCAACGTGGACCTGGGTGCAGGGGCCTTGGGCGGCAACGGTGCAGATGCCACAGGCGGCATCAACTTCGAGCTGCCCACCTTGTTTGGTGACCTCAACGGCGACCGCGTGCTGAGCGAGCGCGAAGACGCAGCCCTGAGCGTGACCTTGAACGCTCAAGCTGGTGATGTGGCAGGCATTGCCAACAAGGCAGACGCCCTGTCTGCGATGGGCATTGACCACATCGACCTGGGCGATATCAACAACGTGTCAGTGAGCATCGATCAGGTCGAGGCCAACGCCTTGATCCATGCTGGACTGGACTTTGCAGCGGGCGACACCATCACGCTGAACGTGGACACAGCCGCATCGGGCACGCACCTGAGCAACAGCCTCAAAGACCTGAACAAGCTGGGCGTGGACGCCATCTTGGTGACAGGCGGCGACCAGATCAACGTGGACCTGGGTACAGGGGCCTTGTCTGCCAACGGCACAGGCGGCATCAACTTCGAGCTGCCCACCTTGTTTGGCGACCTCAACGGCGACCGCGTGCTGAGCGAGCGCGAAGACGCAGCCCTGAGCGTGACCTTGAACGCTCAAGCTGGTGATGTGGCAGGCATTGCCAACAAGGCAGACGCCCTGTCTGCGATGGGCATTGACCACATCGACCTGGGCGATATCAACAACGTGTCAGTGAGCATCGATCAGGTCGAGGCCAACGCCTTGATCCATGCTGGACTGGACTTTGCAGCGGGCGACACCATCACGCTGAACGTGGATACTGCTGCCTCGGGCACGCACCTGAGCAACAGCCTCAAAGACCTGAACAAGCTGGGCGTGGACGCGATCCTGGTCAGCGGCGGCGACCAGATCAACGTGGACCTGGGTACAGGGGCCTTGTCTGCCAACGGCACAGGCGGCATCAACTTCGAGCTGCCCACCTTGTTTGGTGACCTCAACGGCGACCGCGTGCTGAGCGAGCGCGAAGACGCAGCCCTGAGCGTGACCTTGAACGCTCAAGCTGGTGATGTGGCAGGCATTGCCAACAAGGCAGACGCCCTGTCTGCGATGGGCATTGACCACATCGACCTGGGCGATATCAACAACGTGTCAGTGAGCATCGATCAGGTCGAGGCCAACGCCTTGATCCATGCTGGACTGGACTTTGCAGCGGGCGACACCATCACGCTGAACGTGGACACAGCCGCATCGGGCACGCACCTGAGCAACAGCCTCAAAGACCTGAACAAGCTGGGCGTGGACGCCATCTTGGTGACAGGCGGCGACCAGATCAACGTGGACCTGGGTACAGGGGCCTTGTCTGCCAACGGCACAGGCGGCATCAACTTCGAGCTGCCCACCTTGTTTGGCGACCTCAACGGCGACCGCGTGCTGAGCGAGCGCGAAGACGCAGCCCTGAGCGTGACCTTGAACGCTCAAGCTGGTGATGTGGCAGGCATTGCCAACAAGGCAGACGCCTTGTCTGCGATGGGCATTGACCACATCGACCTGGGCGATATCAACAACGTGTCAGTGAGCATCGATCAGGTCGAGGCCAACGCCTTGATCCATGCTGGACTGGACTTTGCAGCGGGCGACACCATCACGCTGAACGTGGACACAGCCGCATCGGGCACGCACCTGAGCAACAGCCTCAAAGACCTGAACAAGCTGGGCGTGGACGCCATCTTGGTGACAGGCGGCGACCAGATCAACGTGGACCTGGGCGCAGGGGCCTTGGGCGGCAACGGTGCAGATGCCGCAGGCGGCATCAACTTCGAGCTGCCTACCTTGTTTGGTGACCTCAACGGCGACCGCGTGCTGAGCGAGCGCGAAGACGCAGCCCTGAGCGTGACCTTGAACGCTCAAGCTGGTGATGTGGCAGGCATTGCCAACAAGGCAGACGCCTTGTCTGCGATGGGCATTGACCACATCGACCTGGGCGATATCAACAACGTGTCAGTGAGCATCGATCAGGTCGAGGCCAACGCCTTGATCCATGCTGGACTGGACTTTGCAGCGGGCGACACCATCACGCTGAACGTGGACACAGCCGCATCGGGCACGCACCTGAGCAACAGCCTCAAAGACCTGAACAAGCTGGGCGTGGACGCCATCTTGGTGACAGGCGGCGACCAGATCAACGTGGACCTGGGTACAGGGGCCTTGTCTGCCAACGGCACAGGCGGCATCAACTTCGAGCTGCCCACCTTGTTTGGCGACCTCAACGGCGACCGCGTGCTGAGCGAGCGCGAAGACGCAGCCCTGAGCGTGACCTTGAACGCTCAAGCTGGTGATGTGGCAGGCATTGCCAACAAGGCAGACGCCTTGTCTGCGATGGGCATTGACCACATCGACCTGGGCGATATCAACAACGTGTCAGTGAGCATCGATCAGGTCGAGGCCAACGCCTTGATCCATGCTGGACTGGACTTTGCCATCGGTGACGTGATTGATGTTCAGGCATCAGGAACACACTTGAGCACCAGTTTGAAAGATTTGCAGAAGCTGGGTGTAGATTCGGTGACGGCTAAGCACAATACATCGGTCATGCATCTCGACTTGGGTGAGCATGGCACCTTGTCCAGTGCAGCACTTCCACAGTTTGACCTTGATTTGGACGTGACCCTGAACCTTGGCAGTCAGCAACTGAGTCAACTCGTCTCGGTTGCGCAGGTTTTGGCTGACGCCGGCATCGACCACATTTCTTTGTCGCAAGACCAGATGCTGGCTGACGATGCGGCCACGCAAGCCCTCATCAATGCGGGTATCGACTTCAATGTCCTGGTGGGCAGCGCACCCGCAGTGACCAACACGCCAGACACGTTGGACGATATTTTCAATATTGTTCAAGATGGCGTTGATGTGTTGGGCAATATGCTGACCCAAAACGCATCCATGGGTGAATTGGTCAATTCGCTGGGCGATGCCGGTATTCATCGCATTGACATTGACAAGCCAGCTCAGGTCAGTATCGGCGATGATTTGGCAGCGGCTTTGTATGAGGCCGGTATGCTCACGGCCTTGCCGGAAGCCGGTGTGGAGATCAATGCCGGTGCCGCCATGCAACTGCAGACAAGTCTTTCTGCCATGGCGACTCTGGGCGTCGATCACGTCTTGGCGCAACAAGGCGCACAAGTCAACCTGGGCGCTCAGTTCAGCGAATCGGAGTTGGCCAACTTGTTGGGTCATTTTGTGGATGAAGGTCAGCAAGGCGGTATCAAGCCGATCTTTGACCATGGTGCCGAACTCAACATGGGTCAGACAACTGGTTTCACGGAAGAAACACTGCAATCCCTGCTCCAATCGGGCATGGGCAGCCAGCTTCACGATCTGGGCATCAGCAAAGTGGTGGCGCAGGTCGAAACACCGGTAGGCGTAATTGGTGATTTCGGTTACGAAAACATGGAATTTGACTTAGACGCCTTCCATAAAAAGCCCGGACAACCCTGATCGGTCACAATTGACCCATGACTGACCCACAGCCCAAAGTCGCCACCCGAGGCGACAAGCAGCCTGTCAAGAAAATCCTGATGCAAACGCGTCAGGCCTTTTTCTTCGCCATGGGCTTGACATTTGTCATCGACATTCTCAGCATCACGCCGCTGCTGTACATGATGAGCGCCTTTGACCGCGTCTTGTCCAGTCGCAGTGGGGTCACCCTGGTCTCGCTCACTTTGGTGGTGATTGCTTTTTATGTGTTTTGGTCCGCTCTGGAGTGGATTCGCTCTCGGCTCATGATCCGATTGTCCTTGCGGATAGATTGGGATTTGGCTGCTGATGTGTTTGATGCTTCCTTCAGGCGCTATGTGGGCCGTAAAAACGTCAACGTTCAGCAACTTCTGGGTGATTTGCAGTCCCTGCGCCAATTCATGACTGGTCCCCCCGTACTGTCCATCATGGACGCACCTTTCGCCTTCATCTTCATTGGCATTGGGGCAGTTTTTCATCCCCTATTGGCCATCTTTGCCTTTTGCGCTTGTTTGCTGGTGCTAATCGTGACCTACCTCACGACCAAGGTCACGACCCCCATCCTGAAAGAAGCCAATGATGCCAACACCGAAGCCAGTCGCGTGGCGGGCAACAGCTTGCGTCATGCCGAAGCTACTTTGGCCTTGGGCATGTTGGGTGCGGTGCGCAAACGGTGGTACGACCAGCACCGCAATTACTTGACCAACCAAGTCAGCGCCAGCGAGGCCACGGGTCTGATGGGTGGTGTCTCTGGATTTTTGCAAAAAGCCTTGCCCTCACTGCAACTGGCCCTGGGTGTTTGGCTCGCCATGGAAAACCTCATCACGGGCGGCATGGTCATTGTGGCCAGCATGCTCATCGGCAAATCTGTGGCCCCCATTCAAAAGCTGATGGCCCACTGGAAAGACATCGTCGCAGCCCGTCAGGCCTATGAACGCCTGAACGACTTGTTGGCCGATGACTTTGAAAACACCCAAAAAATGCAATTGCCTGCGCCTCAGGGCAAGCTGGATGTGGTGCAAGCCGTGGGCGTACCACCTGGTCATAACAAAGCCGTGTTGGCGGGCATTGACTTTGCCCTGCGCCCCGGCGAGGTGCTGGCTGTGGTGGGCCCCAGCGCAGCTGGCAAGTCCAGCTTTGCCAAAATGCTCATGGGTTTGTGGAAACCTGCCTCAGGCTCCATCCGGCTCGACGGTGTCGAGCTCAGTGACTGGAGTCACGATGAAGTCGGACCGCTGGTGGGTTATGTGCCGCAAGAAATTGACTTCTTTGAAGGCACGGTGGCCGACAACATCGCCCGCTTGGGCGAGATTGACCCCGCCAAAGTGGTGCATGCTGCGCAATTGATTGACATGCACGACACCATCCTTACCTTCCCTAAAGGTTACGACACGCCATTGGGCGAGACTGGTTTTGCGCTTTCGGGCGGTCAACGCCAGCGCTTGGCCATTGCCCGTGCTGTGTACGGCATGCCCAAATACGTGGTCATGGACGAGCCCAATTCCAACCTCGACGAAGTGGGCGAAAACGCGCTGGTCAAAACCGTGCAAGCCCTCAAGGCCAACGGCTCCACTGTTGTCTTGACCACGCACAGGCCTCGCCTGGTCGGTGTGGTTGACAAAATGCTGGTGCTCAAGGCGGGGAGACAGGTGGCCTTTGGCGACGCCCGCGAAATGCTCGACGCCGTGCGCAAACTGCAAGTGGTCAGTGCTGACGGTGCTGCCGAGTCCGCCTCGGTTCAAGCAGGTGTGGTCCAGGTGCAAGCAGCTTTGCCCACAGTGGCACAGGGGGGTGCTCAATGAGTCCCGAACCCACCAATGCCATGGGTGCAAACACCGAGCCGGGATTTTGGGGCCGCCTGGACGCACGCCTGGGCCGATGGGTACAAGGCTGGAACCCTTACGAGCCCAGCAAACTCAACCGTCATGGCCTGCAGCCCGTGCAAGTGGAAGAATCGGCCATCCGGAAAAATGCAGCGCGTTGGTTTCTGGGCTTTTTTGCGGTGTTCTTGATCTGGGCACTGTGGGCTCCCATTGACGCAGGTGTCACCGTGCAAGGCACAGTCAGCGTTTTGGGCAACCGCAAAGCTGTGCAGCACCCCACCGGGGGCGTGGTCGAAGAGATCAACGTCAAAGAAGGTGCAGAAGTCAAACAAGGTGACGTGCTCTTGCGCGTCAACCCCCTCAAGACCGAAGCCGAAATGACCGGGGCCGAGCTGACCTACATCAACCTGCTGGCCAGCGAATCGCGCCTGAAGGCCGAACGCGACAACCTGGGCAGCATCAACTGGTCAGACGAGCTGCGCAAACGCTTCAAGCCCGGCGACACCCGCGTCGAAGAGGCCAAAAAGCTGCAAGTCCAATTGTTCAATTCGCGCCGAGCTGAATACAACAGCCAAGTGGCCAGTCTCAATGAGCAAATCACGGGGCTCAATGCGGTGCTCAAGTCACGCCAAATCCAGGTCAAAACCCTGGACGAGGAAATGAAAAACACCCGTGAACTGGCCCAAAAAGGCTTTGTGCCCCAAAACCAGGCCAATCAGGCTGAACGGCAAAAAAGCGATATCGACTCCAGCATTGCCAACACACAAGCCGACATCTCGCGTGCCAGGTTACAGATCAGCCAAGTGCGCAGCACCTTGCTCAAAGATGTGGACAACCAGCTTCAAGAGATCCAAAAAAACCGCGATGCCGTGTCCACGCGTTTGGACTCGGCCAAATTTGACCGCGAACTGGCAGAAATCAAATCCCCGGTGACGGGCAGTGTTGTGGCCTTGAAAGTCTTCACCGTGGGGGGCACCATCACCAGCGGTATGGTGCTCATGGAAGTCGTGCCCAAAGATGAAAGCCTGATCATTCAGGCCAAGATTCCCAACACCATCATCGACAAGGTGCGTGTTGGCATGCCCACCGACATGCGATTTACCGCCTTTAACCAGTCGACCACCCCTGTCATTCCTGGCGTGGTCAAGGTGCTGGGTGCTGACAAAGAGGCGGGTGCGACACCTCAAGAAGGCGAGTTTTATATGGCCCAGGTGGAGACCACCAAAGAGGGGCTTGACCTGCTCGCCGGCCTCAAAGTGCAGCCCGGCATGTCGGTGGATGTGGTCATCAAAGCGGGCGAGCGGTCATTCATGAGCTACCTGCTCAAACCATTGACCGACAAGATGGCCCGGGCCTTCAAAGATTAAAGATTAGAAATAAATATCTCAAAAACGTGGAATTCGGTGGTAAACCCGAATGTTGTTCCGAAAAATTATCGAAACAATATTCAATGAGAGGTATTGAAAAAAAATGAAAACTCAGATGGTGTTGGTGGCACTCTCCACTGCGGTAGCCATGGCGTCCCCGGTGTTCGCGCAAAACCTGCCGCTTGACTTTGAAAAAGCCCAAATTTTTGACCCCACTTACCAGTCAGCCAAAGCCGACTACGAGGTCGGTCAACGCAACGTCAAACAAGCGCGCTCGGTCTTCTTTCCTGAGGCCACTTTCAGCACCCAACGCTTGGCCACTGACACCGGCAACCGTACCACCTTCACAGTGTCGCAGCCCTTGCTGGACGCACAGCGCTGGATGACTTTGGGCCAAGCCGCCCCCCAGCAACTGCTGGCCGAGGTCAGCTTGCAGGGCAAACGACAAGACCTGGCCACGCGTCTTGTCAAAGCTGCCAACGCCATCATCCTGGCCAACGAAAACATCAAGCTCAACGGCGCCAAAATGGAGGCGCTCGACCAGCAAGCCCTGGCCGCCAAGCGCAAACAAGAATTGGGGCAGGGCACCATCACCGACCTTCGTGACATCGAGGTCAAAGCCAGCCAAGCCAAAGCGCAGCAACTGACCTTCAAAACCCAGCTGCAAAACGCGCTCAAGGCCTACGAAGCCATCACCGGCGTGCTGCCTCAGGCCAGCAATTTTGTGCTGCCCACCACACACGGCTCTTATGGACTGCGCCCCTTGGCTGACTACACACAAGTGGCCTTGAGCGCTGGCCCCAACGTCTTGGCCGCACGCTACAACGTGGAAATTGCCGAATACGAAGTCAAAAAAATCAAGGCCAGCTTTTTGCCCGCAGTGACTGCGCAATATTCCTACAGCAAAACCACCGGTGCCGCCACAGTCAACAACTATGTCGGTGTGGGCTTATCGGTGCCACTGAAAGCAGGCACCCTGTATGGCATGGACGCGGCACAAGCCGGCGTTGTCAAAGCCCAGGAAAGCCTGCGCGAAACCGAATCCAAAGTCCGCCTGGAAGCAGACCGATTGGCCGCCATGGTGGCCACAGGCATAGAAGCCCTGCGCATACAGCGAGAAGCCATCGCCTCAGCCGAGCTGAGTGTGGAAGCCAACCGCCAAAGTTACCAAGGCGGGGTGCGCACAGCCGTCGATGTCATCAATGCCATCCAGACGTCTTTTCAGGTCAAAAGCGACTATTTCACCCTGGCTACCACGCAGTCAGAGAACATCCTCAGCCTGATTCTGTTGGCCGCCACAGACCCCCAAGACGCAGTGACAGAAACCTACCGCTACCTGTTTGCAAAACAGTGATGGCGCATCAGGTCGTGCAAAAGGACAGATCTTGAAGTTCATCGGTAAAGAAACTCAAAGAAAAATTGATCTTCAGATCAAGACACTGAACGAGCAAGTTCAAGTCTTGCAGCAAGCACTTCGCACCAACGAATTCAGTTTAGTTGGCGCCCATAATGAATTGGCACAACTCAAGCCGCAGCATGCAGATTTGCTCGTCAAAAAGGAGTCGCTTGAATTCGAGGTGGCCAAGCAAAGCGCTGAGATAGCAGGCTTTAAAACCCAGCTGGAATTCATCCAGCGACAGTTCAAAGACTCGGTCGCAGAAAAAACGACGCAGCTCAATCAGGTTCAAGCCGATGCCGATTTGCTGCTCCAGCAGTTGCACCAGGTGCAGGAAGAGTTGGAGACTGTTTTCTTGCGAGAACAAGACATCCGTAACCAGCAGGCTCAACTGAAGACGCAGCTTGAAATTCTCCAGAAAGAAAAAACTGCGCTTGCATCTGACGGTGATGCAAAAGTCAAACAACTGGCACAAGCGCTGTCAGACAAAGACGCACTGAGCAAAGAGAAAGCCCAGCTTCTAAGCTCCCGAGATGGTCAAAGCAAACAGTTGCTTGCAAGCCAAACAGAGCTGGATGCTCGGACCCAAGAAGCTGCTCAGCTGAGCGCACAGCACAGTGAACTGACCAAAGAAAATGAGCTCATGCTCAAGCAACTGCACAAAGTGCAGGAGGAATTGGACGCAGTGTTCTTAAGAGAACAAGCAGGGCATGAACAATTGCCGCTCCTCAAAATACAGCTTGACGCATTGCAAAAAGAAAAAGCAGACCTGCAAACATCACGCGACACACAGGCCAAACAACTGGCTGAATTCAAGTCAGCCAAAGACGCATTCGAGAAGGAAAAAGCGGCCCTGACTGCTGAGACTGCGAGTCTCAAAAACCAATTGACTGCGCAACAGCGTGAACTGAAGCAAGACAACGATCTCATGCTCTTGCAATTGCATCAAGTGCAAGAAGAGTTGGAACATTACTTTTTGGAGCATGAAAAACTGCAAAAAGCAGAACAAGCACAAAGCCAGCGTTGGGAACGTCTGGAATCGCGTCTGCCCAACTACCTGGACTATGAGACCATTGTGCCGATGTCTGTCGACTCGTTTTCAGACACGCCGACCGTCACCTGGAAAGTCACTCATTGCACCTTGGACGGTCAAATCCTGCCTGAGTTTCAATTTGTCACTTGTCTTGTGGATGGAAAAGTCGGCATTCGCATGGGGGAGTTGGAGCTGATTCCCCGTGCACTGGTGGTTCCAAACTTTCGAAGCATCACCACGGGACAGTGGCGAAAAATTCGTGCAGCCACCACAGCCATTGAGTATTTCTTTGCCACTCAGGCCAATCCATCCCATTTGCCTGCAGACTTTGATTCCGGCTTCTGGAAGCAGGCCTTGTTGCCTCTGGTCACCGATGTTCGCTCGCTGCCCAATGTGTTCCGCTACAACACGGTACAAATCAAACGTGAACTGATCCACCCGGACTACGAGCACTTGTGGCTGGTGTTTTCAGGCGCCAGTTATGGACGACAAGTTTGGCCAAAATTTGAAATGCGCTTGGGCGCATCCAATATTCAGCCTGGGGCTTTTTCCAAATTTCCAAAACTGGAATTTCCACGGATCGACGGCAAAATACCGCCCTTTGAGAGCTGGTTTGAAGAATCATGGGATGACTTCGGCGGCAAGCTTGAATTGCGCTTTGATTTGAACAAATACGTGTCCGATGTGGGTGTCTGGAGCAAAGTCACCGCTCAAGACCAAGCTTTGCTGGTGTCTTTTATCTCTTTGCTGCCCTTGGCTGTTCAACAGATGCAATCGAACAAATTGGCAATTTCAAGGCCATGGACAGACTGGGCGGGGCTTGTCATTGGCACCATTGAAACCCTTAGAAAGTTGATCACGCCACCAAAACCTGCTGTGGTTGAAAAAACAATTGCACATGCAGCGAAAACAGATGAGCTGCCTAAATTGGCACCAAAGCGCAAATCAGGGACTGTTGAAGCACCCCAAAAGGTTGCGCCGCGCACCAAAAAAGTGCCGACCAAACGAGTAAGCAAAGATGCCTAAACGGAAAACCGCATACGGCACACGACCTTCAGCGTCGCAGTCTGGTGTTTCGTCAGAGGCCTTGGCTGCAATGCAGTCATTCTTGACTGCACAAATTGGCAACGCGGTCAAACAAATTGAAGCCTATGTGGGCATTCAACACTATCTGAGTACAGGCCGTGTCATGCCTGCATTTCATGGCTGGCCCATCAGTCCTGACCTTGGGCACTACCTTATCCGGCGCATCGAATCGCAGTCGTACGACTTGGTCATCGAATTTGGTTCAGGTGTATCCACCTGGCTGATCGCACATGTCGGCAAGAACAAACCCTTCAAGCATCTGGCATTCGATCATCTGCCTGAGTTTTTTGAAAAAACAAAACAACAATTGTCCGAAGATGGGCTTCAGAGTTTTGTGGATCTGCGTCTGACCCCTTTGGTGCCGTTTGTAGGTGAGGATCAAACCACCTATCCGTATTACGACTGCAATGCCGCATTGGCCGAACACGCTCAACTGTTGAACCAAGCTGGCAAACGACTGTTGGTCTTGATCGATGGTCCTCCGGCTTCAACGGGTCGTCACGCTCGCTACCCGGCAATGGCTCACGTGTTGAGCCATTTTCAATTGGCAGATGTGGATTTTCTGATGGATGACTACATCCGACTGGATGAACAGGAAATCTTACACCGATGGGTTACAGAACTTGACAAAAAATCCATAAAACATAAAAAAGAAATAATTCGCATGGAAAAGGACGTAGTCCTCCTTTCTTTGTCAAAATAATTGTTATTATTGAATTAAACAAAATTTCACTATGAAGATACTCTCTGTTTTTGGAACACGACCCGAAGCCATCAAGATGGCGCCTGTTGTCAACGCGCTCAAGGCTGCCTCAGACCTCGAGGCGGAAGTCTGCGTCACTGCACAGCATCGCCAAATGCTGGATCAAGTGCTGGAGCTGTTTGACATCAAGCCAGACCATGACTTGAACATCATGAAGCCAGGCCAAGACTTGACTGACATCACCAGCAACATCTTGTTGGGGATGCGTGATCTTTTTAAAAAGAACAAATACGATTTGCTCTTGGTGCACGGTGACACCACCACCACCATGGCGGCTGCATTGGCTGCTTTTTACGAAAAAATCCCCGTTGGGCATGTTGAAGCAGGTCTTCGAACCGGCAACATTTATGCGCCCTGGCCTGAGGAGATGAACCGCAGCATGGTTGGCCGTATTGCCGCCTTGCACTTTGCACCCACCGAGCGGGCCAAAAACAGCTTGTTGCGTGAAGGTGTGGATGACAACAGCATCTTGGTGACTGGCAACACGGTGATTGATGCCTTGCATCAAGTGGTGGAAAAGCTCAAAACTCCAGCACTGAATGAAGGCTTTCAACGTCAATTCAATTTTTTGAATCCGCAAAAACGCTTGATTTTGGTGACAGGCCACCGCCGCGAAAATTTTGGCGATGGCTTTGAGCGCATCTGTCACGCCCTGAAAACACTCAGTGAACGATCAGATGTGCAGATCGTTTACCCCGTGCACCTGAACCCTGCGGTGCAAGAGCCCGTCAAGCGAATTTTGGCCAACGCCAGCAATGTTCACCTCATTGCGCCGCAAGACTATTTGCCTTTTGTGTATCTGATGAGCCAAGCCCACATCATCATCACCGATTCAGGAGGCGTGCAAGAAGAAGCACCTTCTCTGGGCAAGCCAGTGCTGGTGATGCGCTATACCACAGAGCGACCAGAAGCCGTCGAAGCTGGCACGGTGAAATTAGTTGGCACAGATATTGCCAAAATTGTTTTAGAGGCCAACAGATTACTGGATGACTCTACTGCTTACCAAAATATGGCTAGGGCCATGAATCCTTATGGAGATGGTATGGCCTGCAGTCGCATTCTGGACGCTATACGTTCTTTCAAGAGTTAAACCCATCCACATCACTTTTCAGAGATCAGCCATGTTCAATACCATTTCAATGATCGGTCTGGGCTATATCGGCCTGCCTACAGCCACCATGTTTGCTTCACGCAAAAGAAAGGTGATTGGGGTTGATGTCAATCAACATGCGGTAGATACCATTAACCAAGGCAAGATTCACATCATTGAACCTGACCTTGATATCTTGGTGCAAGCGGTGGTGCAACAGGGCTATTTGCGGGCAACCACCAGTCCGGAACCCGCAGAGGCCTTCTTAATTGCAGTGCCTACGCCCTTTACCGATGGGCATAAGCCAGACCTGAGCTACATCGAATCAGCGGCCAAAGCCATTGCCCCCGTGCTGGCCAAAGGCAATCTGGTCATTTTGGAGTCCACATCGCCTGTGGGCACGACCGAAAAACTGGCCGAATGGTTGGCTGCAGCTCGGCCGGATTTGACGTTCCCTCAGCAATCCGCAGAGGCAGCGGATATTCAAGTTGCTTATTGCCCTGAACGAGTACTGCCGGGTCGTGTGGTGCAAGAACTGGTTTCAAATGACCGCGTTATTGGTGGCATGACCCGCACAGCCACATTCATGGCTGCAGCACTTTATAAAACCTTTGTTCAAGGCGATCTAGTTGCAACCAATGCACGCACTGCAGAGATGTGTAAGTTGACGGAAAACAGTTTTCGAGATGTGAACATTGCCTTTGCTAACGAATTGTCAATGATTTGCGATGGTCTTGATATTAATGTGTGGGAGCTGATTGCACTGGCTAACCGCCACCCACGCGTTAATATTCTTCAGCCAGGCGCTGGGGTTGGGGGGCATTGCATTGCTGTGGACCCTTGGTTTATTGTGGATACATCGCCAGATGATGCCAAGATTATTCGTATGGCTCGAGAGGTAAATGACACCAAGCCAGAATGGGTGTTAGAAAAAATTAAAGCCTCAATTACGGATGTATTGGCCGCTGAAGCTATTAAGTCAATTGCCGATGTTAAGGTTGCATGCCTAGGACTAGCTTTTAAACCTGATATTGACGATTTACGCGAAAGCCCAGCAGTTGAGATCGCTAAGCATGTAATGAGCCTTGGATGTCAACTTCAAATCGTCGAGCCAAACATTCAGGAGTTACCAAATAGCTTGAAGAACGATAATGTAAATCTAATTGAATTAGATGAGGCAATAGCGTCATCCGATGTCGTTTGCGTGTTGGTAAAACACTCCCCATTTATTGAAAAGAAAAATAGCATATCAGTAAGAAATAATGTAATTGATGCTGTGGGCGTATTTTCATAAAAGACATAAGAATTTTAAATATATTTGAGAAATGAATAAATTCAAAATACCAAATAGAGTGTTGTTTTTCATTTCGAATGCTTCAAGTCATGAAGCTGACGTTAAGGAAACATGGGCGCATAACCTTGCCAAGCAGTTTAGAGCTGAGGGTAAATCTGTTATCTTTATCGATGATTATAAGAGTTCAGAGCCTCATAAAGTAATTGATGGGTTCCGATACATCTACCCATTTGACATTTATCCAGCATCTACTAACAAAAACTCGGTATCAGTTGATTCGAAAATTTCAGAGATCGTAAGTATATTTAAACCAAGCATCTTGCTCTGTGATATATCATTACCTCAGACTAAAATTGCACTTGATCTTGTAAAGATTAGGAAGTTAAATTTTGAGTTATGTCTAAGTGAAAGTTGTGAATCAATTAATGATGCTTTACACCCGTATTTAAAATTAATTCAGACCTCAAATTCAGTATACATATCACAAGAGAAGTACAAGCACAGCTTGTTAAGCCATGGTGTCAGTGAAAGTTTAATTAAAATATTTGAAATTAAAAACGATAAATTAAATGCAGCAGCTAATTTAAAGCCTACAGTTAATATCGAGAAAAATCAATATAATTTATTGATTGATAATAATTCTAACAGTGTATCGATTGATATAAAATCTGGGTTTGGATATAAATTAACTGGAAGGATAAAAGGGTGGCGAAATGATATTAAAAATCCTGCACTTTTTCAATTGGCATTCGATCAAACAACGCAAAGTCAAGAAGAAATTAGAAAACTAACTGGATTGGCATATTCTCAAAAATTTGGATATTTCTGTTACATACAACCTTCATTAGATGGGCTTTTTGAATGTAATTTCAAAATACCAAGTAACTTTAAGAAGCCTAAACTGTCTGCAAGGTTATGGGGGTCGAAAACACCAATCCAATTAGAAGAGGAATTGAATTTATTAATTACCAGCAGAGATCAGTCTTTAAGTGATAGTCTAAAAGATGAGTTGTTAGATACACTAACGAAAAATGGATTTATATCTGCCAAAAAATTTATTACGGAAAATATATATGATCCAGTAGAGTCTATTGCAGATAAATTAGAAGCCTTGTTTGATGTAGCAATAGAGTCAAATTATGTAGAGGCACAGTCATTAATACTTGAGGCATACGGAAAAAATCCGACATATCAACGTGGCCGCCGATTAGCTAATAAAGCGCTAGGTAAGGGGCTCCTCCGTGCGCCTGCTGAAATATATAGTGAGATTGTCGACGATAGTGCAAACTCAGCTCAAGATAAGAGGTTGATGAGACGAACAATCAATCGAGGAAAAAACCTTGATCAATTAACAGTTGTTCCACCAAAGTCTAGCAAACCTGCGTACAAACCAAACCCTAATTGCAGTTTGTTTTTCTATTATTCGTGCTTGCCATATCAATCAAACGGCTATGCGGTGCGTACACATGGAATCATGGAGGGCTTAAGTACTCTCAATAGACAGAACATTTGCTACTCGCGGCCAGGGTATCCATGGGATGTAAAGAGTGATATCGCTGTCAACGACTATGATCAAGTTCACAATGTCTTGTATCGACACCTGCCTGGTGTCAATTTGTTCACTTTAGAGATTGACACATACATAGAGTCTGCAACAAATATCATTGAAGCAATCGCTAAAAACAACAAAGCAGCAGTGTTACATGCTGCAAGCAACTACATAAATGCACTTCCAGTCCTGCTAGCCGCCAGACGATTAGGTATACCGTTTGTATATGAAGTACGTGGACTTTGGGAAATAACAAATGATTCAAAGGTAAATTTTGACTGGACTAAATCAGAGGTTTACGAGTTTGACAGCAAATACGAAGCTCTGATCGTTTCACATGCTGACAAGATCATTCCAATTACACATGGATTAAAGGATGAATTGGTTGAACGTGGCGGTGATGCGGCGAGGATGGTGATAGCACCAAACGGTGTAAATATGGATGAGTTTGAATTGGTTAAACCAGACATGGTGTTAGCTGAAAAAATTGGCATCAATTCTAAAGTGCCAACCATAGGTTTTGTCGGTTCATTTGTTGCATATGAAGGGCTGGATGATCTGATTGATGCAGCAAGTATCATAAAAGACTCTGGAATTAAATTTAATCTACTTCTCGTCGGAGACGGTTCTGAATATGAAGTGTTAAAAAAGAAAGTAGATCAGAAAAAATTAAATGATCAAGTCTTTCTTACCGGTCGGGTTCCACATGACAATGTTCCTAGTTATTACTCATTAATTGACATCGCTCCATTTCCCAGAAAACCATTAAAAGTATGTGAGCTCGTATCACCATTAAAACCTTTTGAGGCGATGGCTATGGGCAAAGCTGTATTGGTATCTGATGTGGCTGCCATGAAAGAGTTTGTGACTAACGGTGTTAATGGTTATACCTTTAGAAAAGGATCAGTTGAGTCTCTAGCTAGTAGCCTGACTAATTTACTTTTAAATATCGAGCAAACAAAACAGGTTGGATCAAAAGCAAGAACTTGGGTAGCCGAGCATCGCACCTGGCTCGGATCTGCTCGCATCATTAATTCTGTTCATAACGAATTGACTTCAAGCTAAAACATAATGAAAAAGATGAAAATTGCTATTTATGCAGATGTAAATATGAACTTAATTGACGGCTCTGCTATATGGCTAGCCTCGATTGTGCAAATATTGACATCAGTTCAAACGGTGACTCTTACACTGTTTCTAAAAGCGCCAGTTGAAAATAGTTTGAATTTAAATGAGTTATATGAAATTCCAAACTTAACGATTGTCACTGCTAATGTAGGCAAGGGTGTAAAATATTTAGCGCCAATTGATGCGATTAGGATAATTAAAGAGTCCGATAAAACTGAAATTTATGATGCAATATTTTTGCGCGGATTAGCGTTGTGCACTCTTGCGGCAGAGGTAGAAGAGTTTAAAAACAAATTGTGGACTTATTTTTGTGATATACCTCTTGATGTAAAAAAATTTACTGATCAATTTAAATCAAATGTTAATGCGATAATCGAATCGTCTAAATTTTTAATGGTCCAAACGCCACAATTAAAGGTGCATTTAATTAGTAATTTTCCAAAAGCTACCGCGAAGGTTAGGGATTTGCCTCCAATGGTCCCGGATTTTGAGGGTAATTTAGACCTCATTAATGAAAAAAAAATACGAATTGTTTATTCTGGACAGTTTAAGAAGGAGTATGCATCCATTGAAATGTTTGAAATATTTCGATTGTTAGGACATGACTTTCCTAATATTGAGTTTCATGTGTTCGGAAATAAAATACATAATCCGCCTGAAGACCCTAGTTTTAGATTACATGTATTGCATGAGTTGGAAAATGTTCCAAATTTAATATGGCACAAAGGTCTTGGGCGTGATGAGGTGATGGGTCAGTATCCCCAAATGTCAATTGGTTGGGCTTGGCGATCGAATGCGTTAGAAGATAACACACTAGAAATAACAACCAAGCTCTTAGAGTTTAGCTCGTGTGGTGTATCGCCAATAATGGCAAGAAATCCTATTAATGAGTCAGTCTTTGGTAAAGATTATCCTTTATTCGCTAACTCTAAGAAAGAAGCATTAGAAATTTTAAGAAATACACTATCTGATATAAGTTCATTGGGTAAAATCAGAACTCGTGTTCAACAGGTAACTAAGCCATATACCTTTAGTTACATTGCAAGTCATCACATTAGTCCCCTTTGTGCTGGGGGTGAACATGCAGAGAAAAAGACAACACTTGGTATTGTCGGTCATGATTTGAAGTTTTTATCACCAATTAAAAATAGGCTCGGATTAGACTTCGATATTTCAGAAAATAATTGGTGGGGTCATAAAAATCATGATGTTAAGTTTAGTGAAGAGTTTTTACTCAAAAGTGATATTATTTTTTGCGAATGGTTCTTAGGAAATGCTGTCTGGTACTCACACAATAAAAAGCCCGGTCAGAAATTGTTTGTTAGATTTCATCGCCAAGAGCTCGAAACTGACTTTCCGAATCAAGCAAATATAAATAATATCGATTTGATTATAGTTGTTTCTGAGCATACTAAGGTTGATGCTATAAATAAGTTTGGTTGGCAAGGCTATCTAGAAAAAATCAAAGTAATACCTAATGCAATTAATTGCAGTTATTTTGATCGAGTAAAGAGCGCTGATGCTAGATTTAATCTTGGTATTGTTGGTATTACGCCTAAAATGAAAAGGCTAGATATAGCACTTAATATACTTGAACTTTGTCTAAAAGTTAATAAAAAATTTAAGCTTCTTGTAAAGGGTAAAATGCCTCAAGAATATGCATGGATGAGGGAACGGCCAGAAGAGATTAATTATTTTAATCAGCAAATTGAACGGATTAATAAAAATCCATTACTGAGAAGTGCAGTTGCATTCGAAGGCTGGGGGGCTGATATGGCTGATTGGTATAAAAATATAGGTTATATTTTATCTGTAAGTGATTTTGAAGGGACGCATCAAGCTGTTGCCGAAGGTGGTGCATCAGGGGCTATTCCGATTATTCGTAAATGGGAAGGTGCTGATGAAGTTTACGGCAATCATTGGATTTATGCCGATGAAAAATCTGCTTCAGATTTCATATGTAATAATGCGGTATCACAAGATAATTATTTTTTTAATTCGCAAAAAATAAAAAAAGAAATTTCAAATAAATATGATATTGACGTGATATTTGATATGTATAAGATGTTTAAATTATGAGTGAGTTTATTAATCGAAATTTATTGTTGGAAATTTTTAGAAATCTTCCGAGAGGATTTCTAAATAACAATCAAGAGCTTAACAAAATTCTAATCAATGATTATGTTTATGAATTAGATGGACTTCGGGTTAATTTGATGTCTAATTGGAACGAGTTGATTAATAAACCTAGAAGTTTGCAAAGGAAGTTCCACATGAATTCCTTTGTTGGTGATATCTTGGGTAATGTAAATGGAAATAGTTTTGAAAAGGTCGAGTTAGCATGCAATTTATGTGAACACTGGGCTAACATTTTTAATTATGAAAACTCTGCTACTCAAATGGCCTTTCATGATGAAACGACAGCAAGAAGAGTATGTTTTTGGTTAAGAATTTACATTATATCAATTTTAAATTCTTATGAAAATATTTATTTTAGAATGGAATTAATAATCAGAAGAGAATTAAATGTTTTAATTTCAGACGAATTTCATGCTGGTCTGAATAATCATGGTATGTTTCAGAAATTAACTCTTTTATATTTATCTGTATTGGGCTTTTGCTCGAAGAATGTGGCCCTAGATAGTGTTGATTTCTTAATGAAATACTTATCTGTTAAGGTTTCTTCAGATGGTGTTCATCTTGAGCATTCACCAGCATATCATTATATCATTGGTGCTCAATATTATAATAATTTAAAAATAATTTCTGAGGTTTCGCGGCAGAATGCAAGTGATATTTCGAATATTTTGAAAAATATGGGTAGATATGCTGTAGATATATTAATGCCTAATGGCGAAATGCCACCAATAGGCGATACTTCTCAAACGAAGCCTGCGAATAATTTTCCTATTTTTTTTGGAATCGATAAGTTAAAAGTTGCTCAAAGAAAATGGTCTGTTTTTAAAGATGCCGGATATGCAATTTTTAAAAGTGATATTGAGTATCCATCCAATTGTACATATTCATACTTTTCAGCTGGTCATCACGGCGAGTATCACAAACACGCAGACGACCTTTCTCTGATAATTTATAGGAAGGGTTGGATAATATGTGAAAGTGGACCATATGGGTATGAGTACTCCAATATGAAAACACAAATGGCATACTCGAACATTGGGCATAATAATGTAATTTTTAACAAAAATTTACTTACAAATAGATCTCAAGGTGTAGGCGCTGTTAGTATTTTGAGAAATGAAGAATTTATTGACTTTTATCGTATTGAAGGTGAAAATCATCGAAATAAAGAAGGAGTGCATATTCGAAGAGTTGATTATAATAAAAATGGGTTAGAAATTAAAATTTCTGATTATTTAAAAGTGATTAAGTCGGTGGATTTTGCATTTATTTGGCACACGCCATTAATGCCGATTATTAGGGTTGATGGTAATGATGTGGTGATTGATTTGGAGGATAAGGCTAAATTCGAATTTTATAATTCAATTGATTTAAATTTTAGAGTTATTCATGGAGACGAAGATCCATTCTACAAATCTTTTTTTCACAAAAATATGGGTTTATCTGAAGACTGTTATGGAATAATTATAGAAGGCAAAGTTGATTTGGAATTTACTTTGAATTGTAGTATTCTGATATACTAGATTAAGTAGCTTTGAAAATCCCTGGTTTTTTAAACTATTTATAAGTATTTTTTTGTATTTGTTTAAAAATAATTTTTGATCATTTAATTAAATTATTTAGTATTTAAAAATAGTGTGACTTGTACTTGAATTCAACCTTTCAACCTTTCAACCTTTCAACCTTTCAACCTTTCAACCTTTCAACCTTTCAACCTTTCAATCTTTAAAACTATTTAATAAATAACTTGAAAAAAATAAAAATTTAAACCTTTGATAAAATCTTATTTTTCAGACGTGGCTTAAAAATATTTGGGGAAAATTTTGAATTTAAATAGCAATATTACAGAATACTGTGAGAATTTATTCTTCGAGTCGGATAACAGTGATAAATTGTTAGTTTTTCTCCCATCTGTTAATGGGGGTAAAAATTATCCATATTACCCAAGAAAATCTTGGTCTTCTGACTTTTCTGATAAATATAATGTTTTATTTATTAGTGATCCGTATCAAAATCTTCTTTTGTATTTGGAGTCGATGGGTTCTTGGTTTATATCTCCTGATGGTGAGTCAACCATTGAAATTTTAGCTGAAAAAATAGTTGAGTTGAAAGATAAATTAAGTTTGCGTGATGTGCTATTTTATGGTTCTTCTATGGGGGGTTATGCAGCCATAATTCTTTCTTCTTTGATTGCTGGTTCTAAGGCAATTTCAGAGTGTCCTCAACTCTATTTGAGTAAACATCCAGGTAGCCGATATGTCTGCAATAATATTCTTAAAAAGACTATTGATGTTAATTTGATCGAGCCTCTTCATTTTTTGAGGGAGGGTAAGTCTAAACATATACGTTTAGTTTGTTCTATTTTTGATAATCATCATTATTTATCTCATATTTTACCATTCGTGGAAGACATTAAAGGTATTTCTAATATTAATATTTCCATTGAGCTTTATGCTAATGATCTATATAAAAATGGTCATGTTGCTTTGAATAAAATTGATGCTTTTAAATTGATTGAAGAGGTTATGAATTCGGATTTCTTTATTTGGAATAGAGGTCATTTTGGCTACAGTTTGTTCAATCCTCGATAATTTTTCATATTATTGCTTTGCTCCGGAAGGTGATTTTTTTAATATTACTTGCGATTTTAAAAATGATATTTCCAAATTTTCGCCACAAATTTTATTAATCGAGTCAGCTTGGTTTGGGGCTTTAGGAGCATGGAATCAAAAAATAAGTAAAATTTCTGATGAACTTCTTGAGTTGATCAAATTCTGTGCCGCTCAGGGTATTCCTAGTGTTTTTTGGTGTAAGGAAGACCCTATTCATTTTCATCGTTTTTTACAGTCAGGATGTTTATTTGATTTCGTATTTACAACAGATGCGGAAAGCATACCTTTTTATAAAAAAATTTTAGGTCATTCAAGGGTATATTTGTTGCCATTTGCTTGCCAACCTAATTTGAATTGTCCGATAGAACATGATCCTCGCTACAATGAAGCTTGTTTTGCCGGTTCTTATTACATTCGTTATCCACAAAGGGCACTGGACTTAGAGCGAGTGATTGATAGCATTTCTACTGTATGTCCAGTGGCAATCTATGATCGTTATCACAAGAGTTCTGACACTAATTATCGTTTTCCAGAAAAATACCAGCCTTTCATAAAAGGTTCATTGTCTTCAGATAAAATAGATATTGCGTATAAAGGCTATGTATACGGCATTAACCTCAATACGGTTAAAAACTCGGGTTCTATGTTTGCACGTCGTGTGTTTGAGCTTCTGGGCTCGGGCACGGTCACCATCAGCAACGAATCGCCCGGTATTCGATTCTTGTTTGGCGATTTGGTCATCACCAGTGATAACGCCGATGAAATTCGCCAGCGCTTGCAAGCGCTGGTAAATAACCCCGTTTTACGCAGCAAAGTGGCCTTGGCCGGTGTGCGCAAGGTATTGCTAGAACACACCTATTCACACAGGCTAGAGCGTGTGTACAGCATTGTGTTTGGGCGCCCAGAGCAAAAACAAACCCTGCCTAATGTGTGTGTGGTGGTCGCTGTGACCACTTTGGCAGAGTTGCAGCGTATTCAGCAAATGCTACTTGCCCAAGAAGGGGTAGATTGGCGTGCTGTGTTGGTCTTGGCAGACGGTTCAGAGATGAACGCCATGCAGAGCGCCCTAACTGACGAACGCATCAGCTGTATGCCCCAGGCGCTTGCAGAGCAGGACTTGGCCATTGTGCTGGCAGGCGCGCAGTGGGCCGCAGGCTGGCATGCCAACGACTATTACGGCCCTAACTATTTGCTAGACCTGCTTTTAGGCACACGCTACTGTGATGCGCCAGTGCTGGGTAAAGCAGCTATGTTTTGTGCGGATGCATCAGGGCCAAAGTGGGTCAAGCAAGAGGCGGTTTACAGGCCCATGGCCCATGTGCAGGCCCGCTGTGCGGTGCTAAAGGCCGAGCGCCTTGCTGCTGTGTCAGTGGCCGAGTGGTTAGGCTTGGTAGCTTCGCCCCAGCCTTTGCCCGAGGGCATGGCAGCAGGGGCTATAGCCTTAGACGCTTTTAGCTATTGCCAAGACGCATGGCGGCATGGCTTGCCCCAAGCCGAGGTGTCTGCTGTGGTGGACGATTTAGAGCTGAACAAAGGCCACAGTATTGACGAGCTCTATGCCAAAGCTGAGGCCATGCCGGTGCACATGCCCACTTGGTTGGGCAAACCTGCTTGGCGTCTGCAAAAGCTGTCAGAGGCATTTGGTTCAGCAGGCGAGGGCCAAGCTTTGCACGGCACGCTGGACAAGTTTGGTTGGCATTTGGTGTCTGAAATACCAGATGGCGACTACGCCACGATTTGGGCGGAAAACAGGGTGGCCCTGCATGAGTTGGGTGGTGTTTCTGGTTTGAAGTTTCATGTGGTCGAAGGACCCGGTTTGCCTGTAGATTTGTTGGTTCGCTTTGAGTCAGAAGGCGGCAAATTGTTGGCAGACATGATGTTTGAGACGAATAAAAACCAGGAGTGGGTGGTGCCCGATGGTGCTACCCATGTGCGCTTGGGGTTTCGGGTGTTTTCAAGTGGAACGACGCGCATCATGCGGTTTGCCCTTACATGGTTATGATCCCCGGTCTATTGTGGCCATAAGGCCGTTAAAAATAAAAATGAGGGGAAGATTTTGTTGACTCACGATGATGTTGTTCTGGCTTACCGTTTGATGTTGGGGCGCGACCCGGAAAACTCGGATGTTGTCAACAACTTGTGTCAGACAGTGCATACCGTGGCCAAGTTGCGTGAGGTGTTTATTGGCTCTGCAGAGTTTCAACAGCGTATGGGTGAGCTATTAGGTTCTCAGCAGTTTGTGCGCCAACGTCACCCGTTCACCATGCCGAGTATTCCTGTTGAGGTGGATGTCAGTGATGAAGCACTGTCTCAAATGTTTGAGCGCATTCATCAAGAGTGGGAGTATTTGGGCGAGACAGATCCTTATTGGTCTGTGGTCACGCAGCCCCAGTACCACATGGATCAGTTTGAATCCCACAAAGAGCAGTTCTTTAAATCAGGCAAGTACAGCGCTGATTTATTTTTTGCTGCACTTCGCCGCAATCATGTCAACCCCAATTTGATTGGACTGTGTCTGGAAGTGGGATGTGGGGTTGGCCGTGTGACCAACTATTTGGCGCAGACAGTAGACACGGTTTTGGCGACAGACATTTCCATGCATCACTTGGAGATTGCCCGTGCGCATTTGGCCAATGAGGGCCGCAGCAATGTGGCATTGAAGCATTTGGCAGATATCCGGACTTTGAACGAACTGCCCCAAGTGGATGCGGTGTTTTCAGTCATCACTTTGCAACACAATCCACCGCCTGTGATGGCGTGGATGTTGCGTACATTGCTTCGCTGTCTCAAGCCCGCAGGCGTTGCTTATTTGCAGATTCCAACCTACCGAAACGGCTATTTGTTTGAGGTGGATCGTTATTTGAATACGCCTGCCCCCAAAACGCTGGAGATGCATTTTTTGCCGCAGCATGAAATTTTCAAAATTGTGGATGAGGCGGGTTGTCGCTGTCTGGAGATTCGGGAAGACAGCATGGTGGGCGAAGAAAGCAAGATGCTGTCCAACACTTTTGTTTTTCAAAAAAATGCTGTCTCAACTGACCGGCCAATGAAAGCGCTTGATGTTTGAGAGGGATGCTGACCTTTTGCCACTGGCCAAGCGTTTTGTTTGGCGATTGAGAGACGATGTGCGCAAAGGGCAGTCGGCAGGTTTGCAGCCTGCACCTGCTTCGTTTGACCATTGGTGGTTGGTACGTGGTCGTTCTGAATATCCAGCTTGGGCGACGCTGACATCGGCCGACCTGACAAAGATGTCCGAGCCCAGGGGATCTATCAAGTTGGGGACGGCAGAGCTGCCTGTGCAGCAAGCGCTCGCCATGGTCTTGCAATTCAGGCCCGACGTGGTGGAGAAATTCACGGTCAATGGTCAGCTCGATGTCTTGGCAGTGGCCGGCTGGTTTTACGCCATTGGCATTAGAGAGCACTTGTTGCAGTCCCTGGTGGATGACCAGTTGTTGCGTTTGCTGGATAAACCCTTGCCATTGGATGACGAGCGAGGTGTGGATGCGGTGCCCGCTGTCACGTTGTTCATGCGCATTGTCTGGCACATGCTGGATGTGTCTTTGCAAAAAGCAATGCCCTTGACGAATGCCTTGACGCGAGAACGCTTTATCGGCTGGTTTTTTGTGGTGGCTGCCCCAACATTTGAGTTGCAGTCGATGCTGGCCAGCCGTTGGCGGCATTGGTTGCTGCAAGAGGTGGTTGTACCCGCGCAAGCTCCAAGTGTGTTGCCCAGGTTTGCCCTGTTGACACATGGGCTTTCATCTGATTTGGCTGCACGCCATGATTTGTCCACCGATGCCGGTGTGAAAAAACTCCAGGCATGGGCTGAGCAGGCTCAAAAAGACAAGGGGCCATGGCATTGGCTGCGATTGGGCAAAGCGGCAGCGCCTCAAGAGGTGGCGTATTCAACGCCTTTGCCTTTGACGCAGCATCCGTTTGGGGTCAATCTGTACGGGTTCGCCTATGGCGAGTTGGGCATTGGTGAAGATCTGCGCATGGCCGTTGAAGCATGTGAGTCTGCCGGTATTCCTTACCGCATCGTCAACATTGATGCGGGCAAGGATTTGCGTCAAGCCGATGATGTGCTCAAGCAGCAGGTTGACCGTAGCGGGGTGCAAGCACCTTATGCATTCAATGTGTTTTGCGTGCCCGGCTTTGACATGGTTTCGCGGGTGTTTTTGCGCATGGGCCCCCAACTGCTGCGCAGCCACATCAACATCGGTTGGTGGCCTTGGGAGTTGCCTGTCTGGCCGAAGGCCTGGAATGAGGCCTTTGACTTGGTGGATGAGTTGTGGACAGGCAGCGAATTTACCGGAGCTACTTACAAAAAATCGACAGACAAGCCCGTGCAGCTGATGCCTTTGCCAGTGTCTGTGGATCGAGGACGCTCGCAGCCTCGCAGCGCATTCGGTTTGCCTGCGGGACTGTTCTTGTTCCTGTTCATTTTTGATTTCAACTCTCACCTTGCAAGAAAAAATCCGGATGCCATCCTTTCGGCTTTTGAACAGGCGTTTGATAAAACGCAAACAGATGTCGGTTTGGTGCTCAAGGTGATGAATGTGCGCAAGAAAGATCCTTTGTGGCTGGCATTTTTGAAGCGGTGCAGCAAAGACAAGCGTATCAAGCTGATCACTGAAACCATGGATCGGCAAGATGTGTTGGGCTTGGTGGATGCTTGTGATGCCTATGTGTCTTTGCACAGGGCCGAAGGCTTTGGCCGCACGCTGGCAGAGGCGATGTTGTATGGCAAACCCGTGATTGCCACGGCCTATTCCGGCAACGCTGATTTCATGCACCCGCAATGGAGTTTTCCGGTGTCTTATGAAGAGGTTCCTGTGAAAGCCGGGGAGTATCCCTTTGTTGAGGCAGTCGATGCACCCACATGGGCAGAGCCGTCGGTATCGGATGCTGCACGCCAAATGGTCTTGGCCCGCCAACGTGCGCAGCAAGCGGGTTTTTCTGACGGTGTTAAAGCATTTGCGCAACAGCAATTTTCGATTGCACGCATAGGGGAGTTGATGAAAACACGCTTACAGGCGTTGGCAACGTTGCACAGAATTCCAGTGAATTGAACATTGGTATCCCTTGACTTGTCTTTCAGGTTTTGAGCAAAGCCCAGCAGCATGGCGACACCGAGTTGAGTACATCCTGAATCCGTGTGCAGCGCGCGCTGAACAAGGGCAGCCAGCGGCTTAAGCGGCATTTACTTTTTACAAAGCGCGGCACCGAGGTGCCGCGTTTTTTTGTTGCAAACTTTGATCTGTAATGTGGATAATGTGTTGTATTACACGGGCACAGGAGTGTTGCATCATGAGCGCAAGAACCATCAATGTACGGCTGCCCGAGGCGCTTTACAACCAGATTGAAGAGCTGGCCAAGGCAACGGCAAGAACCAAGAGCTTTTTGGCGATTGATGCGCTGACCAACTATGTGCAAAGTGAATCTTGGCAAATTCGTGACATTCAGGAAGGCATCAAAGAGGCTGATGCTGGCGAATTTGCCACAGATGAACAGGTCAAGGCGGTGTTCTCAAAATACGTTGCTTGATTGATGTCGATCAAGTGGACCAAGACGGCATTTCGCTCTGCGGACGAAATTGCAAGTTATATCGCCAAAGACAATCCAACGCGAGCGAGCAGTTTTGTGATCGAGTTGCAGGATGCTGTGACCAAGCTTCAGCTTCATCCAGGTATGGGCAGGGCCGGTCGAGTTCCAGGTACGCGTGAGTTGGTTCTGCACAAAAACTACATCGCCATTTATCGTGTTCGCGGTGATGATGTTGAAATTTTGA
The DNA here is from genome assembly GCF_001269385.1 of Limnohabitans sp. DM1. GTDB lineage: Bacteria > Pseudomonadota > Gammaproteobacteria > Burkholderiales > Burkholderiaceae_C > Limnohabitans_A. Next base: position 29,769 of record NZ_CXOO01000067.1, read on the forward strand.
GGTTGCACCACGTAGCGCGTCATTTATAAATTGGGCTCTGATGAATTTCAAGTGGGTTGCCCAGCATGAGGATTGATAGCGTGGAAGTCGAGTCTCCCGGCGATCAAGAAGATGACAGTCTTGATCGTTGTGATTCGCGTAAACCCACGCGCACGACGCTTGGATGCCTGGAACAAACCGTTGATGGCTTCGAGGAATCCGTTGGTCTGGCGTGTCTGCGCCCAGGCCACGATGCCTTCCATATGAGCGCGGATCATCTTGGCAACGTCCTTCATCGGTTCGACCTTGGAGCGCATCACGCATGTGCACCAGTGATCCAGCATGGTTCGCACAACGTTGATCTGCTTTCGATCAAGGATCTCACGCAACTGCTCTTTGTAGGACCACGCCCTGGCCGTGCGTTTGACG
>NZ_CXOO01000068.1 GCF_001269385.1 Limnohabitans sp. DM1
ATCGTGACACTGGTAGAACGCAAGAGTGGCTTTGCTGTGCTGGCCAAAGTGCCCAACAAGTCTGCTGATTTGGTGGGTCGGGCCATTGAAGCCAAACTCAAGCCCCTGATCTCACGGGTGAAGACTTTGACGGTGGACAACGGCAAGGAGTTTGCGGATCACCAGGCCATCGATCAGACCCTTGGCATCCAGACCTACTTTGCCGATCCGTATTGCAGTTGGCAGCGCGGCAGCAACGAGAACTTCAATGGTTTGCTGCGCCAATACATTCCCAAGAAGCGGCGCATGGAAACTGTCACCGATGAGGAGTTGACTATGATTGAAAACAGATTGAATCACCGCCCCAGAAAGCGGCTGGGATTCAAGACACCCCACGAGGTGTTTCACGCCTCGTTAAACCGTGTTGCACCTCGTACTTGAATCCGCCAAACCCAACTGCAATGGGCCACCACCACGCCCTACCCCATTGGCGTTCGCCTGCTCACGGGCGAAGGCGGCACTGGCAAAACTCGGCTGGCCATTGAAATGTGCCAGCGCCTGGCTGCTACAGGTTGGCACAGCGGATTTTTACGCAACACCTTGGGGCCTAAGGACTGCGCCGTCTTGGTGCGCGAACTGGCCCAAGCCAACCGCCCAACGCTGATCGTGCTCGATTACGCAGAGACACGCATTACCACGCTGTTGGAACTTTTGTCCCAACTGCTGTCCCAACCACAGCCCCAGTCATTGGCACAGACAAGACCCCAAACTGTTCGCATACTGCTGCTGGCCCGCAGCAGTGGCGAATGGTGGGGGCATTTGCCGGGTATCAACGGGCGCTGCGAAACCCTTCTTACAGGCCGCGCCACCACCGGCCCGTACCCTGTTCCCGCCCTGTATACCGACCCTGCGCTGCGCCAAACCGCCTACGCCCAAGCCCTGGCCACTTTCGCCGGTGTTTTGCAGCGCCCAGCACCCCCTGTACAGCCCGACTTGCAAGCGCCCGCCTACGACAAACCCCTGTTTCTGCACATGGCGGCGCTGCTGGCCTTGTTGGGCGAGCGCACCGAATCGGCCGACGCCTTGCCCATGGCCTTGGTGCGGCACGAAAAACGTTACTGGCACAGGTTAGCCCGCAGCGCAGCGCCCAGCTACCGCGATGCCCAGTCGGTCGAAAAGGACAGCGAGTTGCTCATGGCCTTGGTCACCTTGGTGGGCTCTGCCGCCAGACCCCAAGATATAGAAAAACTCTGGCAAACCGCCGAGGGCGATGCCCCACCCAAGCCCCTGTTCAACGCCTTGGCCGCGCTCTACCCCGGCACGCAAGGGCTCAGCGGCCTGCGCCCCGACCTGTTGGGCGAAGCCTTGGTGGCGCAACAATTGCTGGGCAGCGGCAGTGAAGCGTTGTTGCATGCCGTGCTGGGCAAGGCCGCAACACCAGCCCAACGCCACCACGCGCTCACCGTCTTGTCTCGCCTGCTGCGTGACCGAGAAGACCTTTTCTTACCGATAGAAAACGCCCTCACACAGCATTTTTCTCTGTGCGCCAAAGACATCGTCAAAGTTATCCTGCAAACACCCAGCCGCTTGCCGCAGGTGGCGGAAAGAAGCTTTCAACGCCTACCAATGAGTTTGGCATTACCGGTAGCTGGGCAATTGAAAAATGATTTCGAGCATGACGTGCTGCCGCTGAATGGCTTAGCACTACGAATATTCCAAACATTAAATGCGCAGGCCGAAAAGCGGTGTAAAGGCACCGCAAAGCCAAGCACGGATGACAAAAGCGGCTCTGATGAATTTCAAGTGGGTTGCCCAGCATGAGGATTGATAGCGTGGAAGTCGAGTCTCCCGGCGATCAAGAAGATGACAGTCTTGATCGTTGTGATTCGCGTAAACCCACGCGCACGACGCTTGGATGCCTGGAACAAACCGTTGATGGCTTCGAGGAATCCGTTGGTCTGGCGTGTCTGCGCCCAGGCCACGATGCCTTCCATATGAGCGCGGATCATCTTGGCAACGTCCTTCATCGGTTCGACCTTGGAGCGCATCACGCATGTGCACCAGTGATCCAGCATGGTTCGCACAACGTTGATCTGCTTTCGATCAAGGATCTCACGCAACTGCTCTTTGTAGGACCACGCCCTGGCCGTGCGTTTGACGGTCATCTTGGCCATCAACGCATCCAGTTCAGCTGCCGCCTCCGGTTTGAGCTTGGCTGTGTCTTTGAGCAAAGTCCAGCGCATGCCCTTGAGAGACTTGTCGGTCTTCTGCTCGATCCGGCGCATCTTGTCCACTGCAGT
>NZ_CXOO01000069.1 GCF_001269385.1 Limnohabitans sp. DM1
TGCTGTCTGGCCAGATGCCATTTGCCGCCGTCTCGCGTCTTGTCGGGGAGTCGCCGCACAAGGTTCTGGCCGTGTGCGAAAAGTATGTTGAGATGGCCTGTGGCTTGGCAGATCACTCGGATGTCACGGCACTGGCGATTGATGAGACTTCGCGTGCCAGGGGACACAGCTACGTCACACTGGCCGCTGATGCCGTTGCCAGGCGCGTGTTGTTTGTAACCGAAGGGCGCGATGCTAAAACCATCAAGGAACTGGCGTCCTACCTGGAAGACCATGGCTGCCCGTGCGAAAACATCATCCAGACCAGCATCGACATGTCGCCCGCCTTCATCTCGGGGGTTACCCAGCATTTGCCCAACGCCCGGATCACGTTTGACAAGTTTCACATCATCGGTCACGCAAGCACTGCAGTGGACAAGATGCGCCGGATCGAGCAGAAGACCGACAAGTCTCTCAAGGGCATGCGCTGGACTTTGCTCAAAGACACAGCCAAGCTCAAACCGGAGGCGGCAGCTGAACTGGATGCGTTGATGGCCAAGATGACCGTCAAACGCACGGCCAGGGCGTGGTCCTACAAAGAGCAGTTGCGTGAGATCCTTGATCGAAAGCAGATCAACGTTGTGCGAACCATGCTGGATCACTGGTGCACATGCGTGATGCGCTCCAAGGTCGAACCGATGAAGGACGTTGCCAAGATGATCCGCGCTCATATGGAAGGCATCGTGGCCTGGGCGCAGACACGCCAGACCAACGGATTCCTCGAAGCCATCAACGGTTTGTTCCAGGCATCCAAGCGTCGTGCGCGTGGGTTTACGCGAATCACAACGATCAAGACTGTCATCTTCTTGATCGCCGGGAGACTCGACTTCCACGCTATCAATCCTCATGCTGGGCAACCCACTTGAAATTCATCAGAGCCATATTTTTTAATGACATTCGAGAATTCAGATTGAATGCAATCAATGGTCTGCGCGGGAGGCGCCTGATCCAAGTTCGATCAAAGGTACATCGCTCCAACTCACACCATGGCGGTCAAATAGCGCCTCAATTTCTTCGATGAATGTTTCGCAGATAACACCTGGCTTATAGCTGTAACTATCTAAGTCATATTTGTCGCTTAACGATTTGCACAACTCAGTCCCGACGATTTCGGGCGCAACCCAATAGTTCAACACCAAACTATTTTTCCAGTCCTCCGGATTTAATTGCGCCAAGACCTTGGCCAAGACTCCAACATCACTAATTCCTTCAGCCTGCCAGACCTCTCGATTGCAGAGGTTCATCAAACCACATACACCACACCGATAGATGATGTCCACCTGGATTTGTCCCGCATTGGTGAGGTCTTGGCCTTGCAAGTTGACGCTGGAGCCGGTCATGAAAACTTGGCCTTCAATTGCATGTGTTGCCCTTGGAGGTGCCTTATCTGAACAAGCGGTGCAACCAGCTGCCCTGGGCTTTTTGAGGCGCTGCTTCTTTAACGGCCACTGGCTGGGGTGGTGTGGGTTTTGCAAATTCGTCCACCGCGTATTCAGGCTCCCCCCACCGCTCGGGGTTGTTGGGGTTTTGAACAAAAGACTCGTCCACGCGAATGCGGTACTCGCTCAGGTCTGCTTCCACAAAAGGCTGCTCGTACAACGTTTCCCAAAGCCACAACATGAAGTTGTTGGCATGAATGTCGAATTCATCCATCGGGATATCCTCCCACCCCGGCATATCGTGGCGGCTGGCTGGCAATCGGTTCAGTGTGATTAGGCGGCGCAGGCCTTCTTTTTCTCTTTTAGGTGAGAAGGGCCTGGTGACTGATCGCTCATCAATAAGGGGTTTGAGCCATTTTTTAATGGCATAAACCGCGTCCTCTTTCTTTTTAAAGTCAAGCGCAAACAATTCATCGTAATAGCCATAGTGCTCAGCGGTATCTATATCAAACATGCCAAGCAAATGGCACCGTGCTTCATCGGGGGTCAGTTCAATCATGGTTGTCTCATTTTCTAGGGTCGGGCACTGTAAAGCCACCGTTCTGCAAGTTGGGGTAGGCCGTGTAGGCCTTGCCTGTCTTTTGATCGATTCTGACCGTGGCGGTGTTGGTCCAGCGGTGTTCGCCGGGGGTTAAACCCGCTTTGATGTTGTTTTGGTTGTTCCCAATGTACCCATTGCCCACAGGGCGGGGGAAGGGAATCCCAATGCCTTTTTCAGGATCGTACGCCGCCGGATTCGCCGCGTAATCCGCCTCTGCCTTTTGAATCGCAAGATCCATATCCGCTGAGTTAAAGAACTTTGAGGCATCGGGCTTGCTCCTGGTGGCTTGGCCCGTGATGGGGTCTATGCCGTTCATGGCCCTTTGGTACTGCTGCTCATTGGTGGTGTAGGGGCCGTGTTTGGTGTCGTAATGCGGATTGTGGGTGCCCGCCGCTTGGTCTGCAGTCTTCTTGGTCGCAAGGTTTGTGCTGGCCGTATTGTTTTCAGGGGATTGGATGTTCAACGGATCTTGCGCGTTATCGGCATTTGCGTTGTTATCCACCTTGGCCTTAGCAATGGCCCCTTCGTCCACCGAAGCTACACCAGGCTTGGTGCCCTTTGCTATCCTGCCTAAATTTCCGCCACTGCCCGATGGCATGGCCAGTGCACCCCCGATTTCGTTGCCACTGGTGGCGGCGGTGAGTGCTTGGTACGCATTCTGGTATTGCGGATTGCCCGCTTGCTGGTACAGCAGCGCTAACGTGTCTTTGCCCAGATTGGCAACTTGGCGCATGCTGTTATCAGCTTCGTTGATCTGCAATTGCAGGATGGCCCTTTGTGTCGGGTCTGTGGTTTTGCTCAACTGCGTCTCAAGACTGCTCTTGTATTGCGCCAGACCGTTCATGTCTGCAGACAACTGCTCCATGATCTTCAGGCTGGTGCTTTCGCCGCCTTGCAGCACCTTGTCTTCGACGCGGGCATTGGCCGATTGGCTGACCTTGTCCCAAGTGCTGGTGACATTCTTTCTACAAGCATCGTCTTTGCACGCCGCCAACTGTTGTTGCTTGCTTTGCAGTTGTGCGTGTGTCAGGTAGTTATTCGCCGTCGCATTGAACGCCGTAGCACCTCCAGTCACGCTGCCTCCGCTGGCCGCTGCACCCACTGCCGTTCCGGCTGCCAGCACTAAAGCTTGCTTGAGCTCTGTGGGCAGATTGGTTTCTTTGAGGGCTTGACCCACTTGGTCGATCACCGCTTGGCTGGTGCCCGCACCCACAGCGCCTTGCACGCCTCCCGTTAAACCGCCCACAACGGCATGCATGGCAATTCGGCTTGAGCCGCCTTCTTTCCACGCGTCTATGCCCGCTTGATCGCCTGAGGCCAGGGCATTGTCATATTGTTTTTGCGCATAGTCCCCCACCGCCTTGCTCGCCTGCTTACCAAACTCACTGGTGATCGCCACTTGTGCGGCCACTTCGTTTTGCGTCTTTTCTTTGTCAAATATCGGCGCAATGCTGGTGCTCTTGTCTCCGGTTCTGGCTGCCGCGTTACCCGCCACGCCGCTGATGCCCGCAGTGGTCGTGCTTTGGGCTGAGCCCTTGTCGCTGCCCAAGCCCACACCGCTCATGCCCGCACTGGCGCTCTTGCCGGGCAGGGTGCCTGCGCCTATGCCCACACTCACGCTGTTGGCGCTGTAGTTGGCACTGTTTTGCAAGTCTGTTGTGGTGGTGCCTTGCTTGGCTTCGTAGCTGTTTTTGTTGTTGTCGATGGCCGCTTGCGTGCTCGTGATTTGCCCGCCCGTGAGGGTGGTCTTGCCTTGCACGTTGACTTGGAAGCCGCCGTCGCCTGCGCGGATGGCTGACTGCTCGCCCACGCTCAGGTAGTCGCTGTTGATGCTGCTCTTGGCCAGGTTCACGCTGCCACTGACACCTGCGCCCGCCATGATGGAGCCGCCTGCGCTTTTGCTGCTTTCTTTGTATTGGCTCTTGTCTTGCAGGCTTTGGATGGTGAGGTTGCCGCCCACTTGGGCTGTCACTTGGTCTGCTTTGACCACTGCGCCTTTGAGCGTGGTGTCACCGCCCGACTCGATGTTCACCGTATTGCCCGCCACCTGGCTGTTGGTGTACGTGGTGCTGTTGCCCGCGCCTTGGCCTGTGGCTTGGCTGGCACTGGCCGTAAAGCCCATGCCGCCACCGCCTGCGCCCAGCTGCATGGCTAAGCCAATGCTGCCGCTCTTGCTTTGGTTGCTGCTGCTCTCGCTGGTGGTGTTTTGCGCGGCCAGCAAGTTCACTTGGTCGTCGGCTTTGAGGGTCGTTGCCTTGCCCGCCTGGACGTTGCTGCCTTGCACGGTGATGTCGCTGTCTTTGCCTGTGTCATTGGGCGCACCTGCGGTGCGGGTGGCTTGGATGCTGACGTTGCCGCCTGCGTTGATGCTGGAGCCCTTGGCGCTGTCGGCGCTGCTTTGTTGTTTGGACTGGCTGCTGGATGCGCCCAGGCTCAGGCTGATGCCGATGCCGCCTGCTTTATCTGCAGCGTTGCCTTCGACCATCTTGCCGTCTGCATTCTTCACCATGCCATTGGCATCGCCTTGACCTGCTTGAACAGCATCCGCGCCTTGCTTGAGGTTGAACCCCGCATTGGCTGCCGCCAGGGCTTGCATGCGGCCGCTGCTGGTGTTGCCTGCCGCTTGCAGTTGGTTGTTGGCCGTTTGCAGGGCACTGATCACAGGGCTGGTGATGGCCACCGTCAGGCCGCTTTGCTTGAACTTTTGTTCGGTGCTTTGGCTGCCGGTTTCGCGGGCTTCTTGGATGTCCACTGTCTTCGCAGTGATGTCGATGTTGCCGCTACCGGAGGGGCTGTTCAGTCCGGGCGTGATCACATCACTGCCTGTTTGCGTGTAGGTCTTGCCTGCAGTGATGCTCACGTTACCGCCCGTGCTGCCCACGGTGCTGCCTGCTGCCGTGGTGCTTTGGCCTTGGCTGTCCACGCTTTGCATTTGCTTGCCAAGGGTCACGCTCAGGCCACCTCCGCTCAAGAGACCGGACTTGGTGGTTTGGCTGAAACTGCTTTGGTTTTGCGTGTTTTGCGCCGCTTCAATTTTGACGTTGCCGCCCGCCTTGAGAATCACGTCCTGGTCGGCCAGCACGTTGGAGCCTTTGACGTTCAGGTCTTGGCCTGCGCTGATGTTGACGCTTTGGCCTTCAAAGCTGGAGCCCACAGCGGTGGTGCTGGCGCTGCTCTCTCGCGTGGTGGCGGTGCTGCTGGACAAGAAACCACTGCGGGTCACTTGGCTAGCCTTGTCCAGGCTTTGGCTGGCCTCAGCTGCGGTGATGTTGAGGTTGTTGCCCGCTGTGACTTTGAGCTCTTGCCCTGCGCTGACTTGCGCGGCCTTGGCGTTCAGGTCTTGCCCGGCGCTCAAGGTCAGCTTGCCCGCTGCGTTGACCTGACTGCCCACGTCTTGGCTATTGCTTTGGCGCACGTAGTTGTTGGCGTCCCACACAATGCTCTGGCTCGCGCCGGTGGTGGTAGCGCTCAGGTTGAGGTTGTTGCCTGCGCTCAGTTTGGTGTCGCCGGTGCCTGCGTTGCTGAGGGCTGCAGCCTTCAGGTTGAGGTCTCGCCCAGCGCTGGCCACCAATGTGCCTACGCCGCCACTGACGTACAAACCGGCCACGCGGTCGATGCCTGTGCGGTTGAAGTTGGCTGAGCCCACTTGTGTTGCTGTGCTTTGCGTTGTGGTTTGAATGTTCAGGTCTCGCCCGGCGCTCGCACTGAGGCTGCTGACGGCCGAGATGCTGCCACCAATGTTGTTCAGGTCTTGCCTTGCGGCCACGCTCACATCGTTGCCGCCCACACGACCGCCCAGGTTGTTGACGTTTTCTGCTGTCAAGCTCACCACGCTGCGCCCTGCGATGGTACCGCTGTTGGTCAAGTCGCCGGTCAGTTTGAGGTTGACATCTTTGCCTGCAAGCAATGCGCCACTGCCATCCAGGTCACCGGCTTGGACCTTGACGTACAACTGGGGGACAAGAACGTTTTGGCGGGTGCCGTCTGGCAGCGTGACGGTTTTCTCTACCAGCCACACGATGTCGCTGGTGAGCTGGGCCGCTTGCTGGGCCGTCAAAGCAATGCCGGGGCGCAAGTTGTAGGCCTGGGCAAATGTGATGGCACTGTCCATCAGCGCTTTGTATTCCTGTTCGTCGCTGGTGTAGTCGGCCAGAAAGCGGCGACCTGTCAATTGGGCCACTTGTTCGCGGATGAGTTTTTGTTCATAAAAGCCGTCGCCCAGGCGCTTTTGTGCGGTGGCACACTCAAAATGCCTAAGAGAATTACCAGTGCGGGATGCCCTTCGCATGCGCCTGGCTCCTGAGCAATCAGCGCCACCGCTATGGGCATTTTCAGCCACCACCATCAAGCAGCCTCGGGCTTTGTTAAAAATCACGCGATAGGTTTGAGCGTTCATGTAGTCTTCTTTCCAAGAATGCGTTGCAGCCAGCTCGTCTTGGGCTCTACGCGCACAGGGTGTGTACTCGGCCCATCGGGGCGCAACAAGTCGCCTGGGTAATGCTCGTCCCCTAAGCAAAGACTGTCATCCAGGCCAAAGGCTTTGACCGCTGCCGCAGCCTCGATGCACCAGCGCCCAAAGTAGCTACCCATTTCCAGCGGGTGCTTGTCTGGATCGCCCCAGATGTACCAAAACGGTTGCACCGCGGGCGCTTTACGGCTCCTGGGGGCTGTGCGCTTGAGTTCGGAATACCAGTGATCGACAAATGCCGCCAACAGCGCGGCTTGCTGGTCTTTAGGGGCATCCAAAGCCTTCAACAAACGGGCATACGGTTTGGCGTGCAGCAGCGCAGATCCGATGCGACGCGCAGGGCTACGGCTGGCAATCACGCGGTCTAGCAACACATCTTCACCTTCGCCACCCACCAAGGCCAAAAGGCGCTGCCACTGGTCTTCTGAAATCCCCAGACACAGACCCAAGCCCACCAGCCAGAAACACCAGTTGTAATGGTTCAGGTTAGATAGGCTGAAGTCCCAGTCACGACACGTCTGCAAGTGATGTTCTTTGCAGACTTGATCGCTCAAGCGGTTGGACAACTCCCAGGCGGCGAGTAGGCCCCCAAAGTGCTGAGCCAGCTCGCGGATAGGGGCGCCGGAAGAGTAGAGGAACAGAATTAATCGACCATGATATGTACTTAGATTAAATTGAAACTGTGGTTCATAGTCTGGATTAGGCGAAGATGTTTGGGCCAAATCACAGTGCTCCTGCACAGTTTCTCTAAACTTCCTCACTCTACCAATCCAATACTCATGACCTCCCATTGGTGCGCGGATCATGGTTTTGCACCCGTCAGATTCAAATTCGGAAGAATAATTTTCGATTGATCTATCGGTTTAGGTTTCCCTAGCGCATCCAACACCTGCACGGCAGTTGAACCATCCGGGCGAACTGTCACTACCCAGCTTTCCACCCTTCCCGTCCGTAACGCTTTATCTACATCGATGGCGTTGTCAGCTCCGACCGCATCCTCAATCCGACCAGAACCGCCAATCCAACTCGTACTGCCTTGCTTTCCATCATTGGTGTTCTTCAATACCTGTGCCCCCGTCTTGTTGTCCTGACCTACAAACTTGTACTCAATGTTCACATAGTCCACATCGGGGCGGTTGACCTTATACAACTCATCAATGCCATTGCTGCCCTGGCCTTGCATGCGGGCAATCTGCTGCCCGTCGGGCACGATTTGCTTGACCGTGTTCGGACCAAACAAGTTTTCACCGATGACCCGCTTTTGTTCATTGGTCAGCTTGCTCATGTCCAGTAACGCATTGCCTGTCTTGTCAACCACACCACCAGAGTTCACCAAGGCCCGCTCAGCTGTCGCCGTTAATGTGGCTGCCACTTTGGCCTGCACAGCCGCATCGGTCACCAACTTATATGCAGTCGAGCCTGCCGGAATTGCCGCAGCCGCCCCGTTGAAGAAGCGCTCAACCGTGCTCAGGTCCTGACCCGACAGGCTCTTGCCGCTGATGGCCTGGTACAGCGCAATCGGCGTGCCATAAACCGGCAGCAGCGCCGCTACCGTCTCGCCCAGTTGCAACGCCTGCTCGGTAGTTAGCTTGCTGTTTTGGCTGATGGCCGCAAGATTGCCTGCCACTTCCAGCTTGGCCATTTGCTGGTCGATACGTTTGAAGTCTTGTTCAGTGCAGTTGGCACCACACTGGTTCATCAGGCGGGCGTTTTCTTGACTAATGGTCTTGCGCACATTGGCAAACGGGCTGTGGCTGACGTAGTTGTAGGCCGTCTGCGGCAGTGCCGTGCTTACACCCGCTGCGCCGCCTGCCGTCGCCCCCACCGCAACGCTGACCACTTGCGTTGCCACTTGTCGCACACCTTCGGGCAAGTTGAGTTTGGCAATTTCCTCGCCTAAAGTTGGGATGACCGTGGAATTGACGGCTGCACCGGTTGCGCCTGCTGCTCCTCCTGTCAACCCACCCAATGCGGTGTACAGCGTTGTCCGATAGACACCGCCTTCGTCCCACTTCTTGGCTTCTTCTTCGTTGCCTTGACGGCGCAACTCAATCGCTTTGTCATCGGCCGTTTTGGCGGCAAGTGGAATGGCCTGCTTACCAAACTCACTGGTGATCGCCACTTGTGCATTGACTTCGGCTTTGACCTGATCTTTGTTGAAGATCGGGGCAATGCTGGTGCTCTTGTCGCCTGTGCGTGCTGCCGTGTTACCCGCCACGCCACTGATGCCCGCCGTGGTCGTTGAGCTGGCGTTGCCACTGTCAGTGCCAAATCCTGCGCTACTGAGTTTGGAGCCTTGACCCGGCAAACTGCCTGTTCCCACGCCCACGCCCACGCTGTTGGCGCTGAAGCTGGCACTGTTGCTCAGGTCGGTGGTGGTGGTGCCTTCCTTGGCTTCGTAGCTGTTTTTATTTTGATCCACTGCCGCTTGCGTGCTGGTGATCTGTGCGCCCGTCAGGGTGGTGTTGCCTTGCACGTTGACTTGGAAGCCGCCGTCGCCTGCGCGAATCGCTGACTGCTCGCCCACGCTCAGGTAGTCGCTGTTGATGCTGCTCTTGGCCAGGTTGATGCTGCCGCTGTAGCCCGCGCCCACCATGACCGAGCCGCCTGCGCTCTTGCTGCTTTCTTTGTATTGGCTCTTGTCTTGCAAGCTTTCTATGTTGAGGTTGCCGCCACTACCGAAGGGGTTGTTTCCTACCTTGGCCATGACTTGATCGCCTCGGACCACTGCGCCTTTGAGGTTGGTGTCGCCGCCACTTTGGATGTTGACGGTGTTGCCCGCCACCTGGCTGTTGGTGTACGTGGTGCTGTTGCCCGCGCCTTGGCCTGTGGCTTTGCTGGCACTGGCCGTGAAGCCCATGCCGCCACCGCCTGCGCCCAGCTGCATGGCCACACCAATGCTGCCGCTCTTGCTTTGGTTGCTGTTGCTCTCGCTGGTGGTGTTCTGCGCTGCCAGCAGGTTCACTTGGTCATCGGCTTTGAGGGTGACGGTTTTAGCGGCTTGGACGTTACTGCCTTGCACGGTGATGTCGCTGTCTTTGCCCGTGTCATTGGGCGCACCTGCTGTGCGGGTGGCTTGGATGCTGACGTTGCCGCCTGCGTTGATGCTGGAGCCCCGGGCGCTGTCGGCGCTGCTTTGTTGTTGGGACTGGCTGCTGGATGCGCCTAGGCTCAGGCTGATGCCGATGCCGCCTGCTTTATCTGCAGCGTTGCCTTCGACCATCTTGCCGTCTGCGTTTTTCACCATGCCATTGGCATCGCCTTGGCCTGCTTGAACAGCATCCGCGCCTTGCTTGAGGTTGAACCCCGCATTGGCTGCCGCCAGGGCTTGCATGCGGCCGCTGCTGGTGTTGCCTGCCGCTTGCAGTTGGTTGTTGGCCGTTTGCAGGGCACTGATCACAGGGCTGGTGATGGCCACCGTCAGGCCGCTTTGCTTGAACTTTTGTTCGGTGCTTTGGCTGCCGGTTTCTCTGGCTTCTTTGATGTCCACTGTCTTCGCAGTGATGTCGATGTTGCCGCTACCGGAGGGGCTGTTCAGTCCTGGCGTGAGGATGTCGGAGCCCGTTTGCGTGTAGGTCTTGCCTGCGGTGATGCTCACGTTGCCGCCGGTGGAGCCGATGGTGCTGCCTGCGGCGGTGGTGCTTTGGCCTTGGCTGTCCACGCTTTGCATTTGCTTGCCAAGGGTCACGCTCAGGCCGCCTCCGCTCAAGAGACCGGACTTGGTGGTTTGGCTGAAACTGCCTTGGTTTTGCGTGTTTTGCGCTGCTTCAATGTTCACGTTACCGCCTGCACTCAGGTTCACGTTTTGGTCGGCCAGCACGTTGGAGCCTTTGACGTTGAGGTCTTGGCCTGCGCTGATGTTGACGCTTTGGCCTTCAAAGCTGGAGCCCACAGCGGTGGTGCTGGCGCTGCTGTTGCGGCTGGTGGTGCTGCTGCTGCTGAACAAGCCGCTGCTGTTGGTTCGCGTCGATTGTGCGGTGCTCAGGCTTTGTTCGCCTGCGCTGATGTTCACGTTGCGCCCGGCGTCCACCAGCAAGCCCACTTGAGCTTGTACGTTGGCCGCCCGGGCGTTCACGTCTTGCCCAGCCTTCAGGTTCAGCTCACCCACGGCGCTGATTTGCGTGCCCACCTCCTGGCTTTGGCTGGTGCGCAGGTAGCGGTTGGCGTCGTAGGTGGTGTCCTGGCTGTGCGATTGGGTGAGGGTTTGCAGGTTCACGTCTCGCCCGGCGTTCAGGCTCAGGCTTCCCGCGCTGGCTACGGCCGCTGCTGTCAGTGTCACGTCGCGCCCTGCGCTCAGGCTCAGTTGCCCGGCTTGCCCGCTGCCATCGCCCGTGAGCATGACCTGGCCGATGCCTTGCAGTTGGGTCCGGCTTTCTGCGCGGCTGGCACCTGCGCTGTTGCCGGCCTGCGTTTGCGTGTGGGTGGTGCTGGCCACGCTCAGGTCGCGGCCCGCGCTCAGGCTCAGGCTGCTTTGCGCCCGGATCAGGCCGCCGATGTTTTGCAGGTCTTGTGTGGCGGCCATGTCCACGCTTTGTGCGCTGACGCTGCCGCTGTTGCGGATGTCTTGTGCGCTCACGCTCAGGCGGGTGCGGGCGCTCAGGGTGCCGCTGTTGTTCAGGGCGCTGCCTGCGGCCAGATCGACTTGCCTGCCCGACATGAGGGCGCCGTTGCCGCTGACATCACCTTCTCGCAGCCGGGCATAGACCTGGGGCACGAGCACGGTTTGCTGGCTGCCGTCGGCCAGGGTCACCGTCTGGTTGACCAGCCAGACCATGTCGGCGGTGAGCCTGGACATTTGTTCGGCCGACAAGGCGATGCCGGGGCGCAGGTTCATTTGCTGGGCGTATTGCACGCCCGCGTTCATGAGGGCCTGGTACTGCTGTTCGTCGCTGGTGTAGTCGCCCAAAAAGCGTTGGCCCGTGAGCATCTGCCCAGCCAGGGTGCCTAGCGTGGCAGTGCTGCACCGGCGCTTGCTGCGCCTTGCACCGGAGCATCCACCACCGCCGCCGCTGTGTGCATGTTCACCCACCGCCATCAGGCAGCATCGGGCTTTGTTGAAAACCAAGCGATGGGTTTGGAGGTTCATGGCTCGGCGTTATTTGTTTGGAAAGTCAGCCAAGGTGTAGCCGTGTGCGGCTAGCGTTTTGGCAACAAACTCGGGATCAAATTTCATCAGCAGGTGTGCGCAGTCGGCCACCTTCCAGTGGTGCTTCTGAGGTTCTTTGATGATGGCTTGTAGGTGCGCTTTGAGGGCGGGAATGTATTGGGTCATGCCAAATGACTGAACCATGCTGAAGACTGGCTCAATTGTGAATGGCATTTGGTTTGATAGCTCAATAACTCGGATTGTTGGCTCGAAAATCTCCTCGCGGATGCGCGGTTCGTCAGCTTCATTTCTATCGGCTAACTTAGCCCAATATCCAAGGAATGCCTCCAGTGAAAAACGATAAGTATCGTCATAGCCGCGCAGTCGGTGCTCGTACCAACCACCTTGCATAGATGGTTCGCGCATAACAAAAGTGCGCATGTAATCGAAACCCGCCTTATGGCCCCATTCACAAAGCACCCAGGCCGCTCTAAAGGCCGCATTTTCGTCCTCAGCATCTAACAAAGCCTGTAGCTTCGGAATGCGATCGACCGGAATATCTTGATCATCCAAAGATGTCAGATCTTCCGTGTAATCTACCCCTGGCGGGAGGCCATACAAAAGATCATTCAATTGCTTGTCCATGTCATGTCCCTCCAGTTATTTGATTGGCTGTGCAGGCGCTGTGGGCGTCTTTGGCACATTGGGTGCCGGGACAATGGGCGTCACTGGTCCTGTGGGGTTGGTGTAGTAGGCCGGTGGCACATAGGGAGTGATCAACACTTCACCGTCTCGCTTTGCGAAGTTGAGGAGCTGATTTGCCTTGTCTAAATCGGTTTTATTATCTCGACTCGGATTCGCATCAAACCTCCTCTGCGCAACATCCACCTTAGTTTGCAGCTGATCTACAAGCTGTTGGTTGTTGATGATCTTGATGTCTTGACTTGCTGCACCCGAATTGATGTCTCGCTGCAAATCACGGGCATTGACGGTGATTTGCTGCGAGCCGTATGTCTTGGGGGCACCCAGCGTCGGATCAACAGAGGCAGCATCCGTTGTAGAAATATACGGCGTATTGCCGGGGTTGCTTCCGCTCACATGCGCTGTCGGGCTTCCAGTGCCATTGGGATTGGCCGCAATCAAATTACCATTGTCGTCGATATTCGCCTTCGGGTTGCCTCTTTGGTTGACGGTTGAGGTGAAGTCATTGTCGTTACGAGTAACGGTGCTAGGCACTTGAATCGGCGCATTGTTTTTCACGTACTGCTGTGCATCATCCGTACGTGAATTCAATTCAACCTTTGTTTTATTTACAGTGGCCGCCTGCTCCGCAGAAACCGCAGCGTTATCAATCACCGTGGTCACAGTATCAACAACTTTGACGCCAGCTTTCACCCCTGCCGCCTGCAATGGGTCCAGCGCCATACCAATCGTTTCTCTTTGTGCGCCTGTCAGGTCTTTGGTGAAATAGTTACCACCATTGGTTTGCAGTCGAGCTGTTTCGAGTTGATTGTTTGCGCTTGCAATCTGTGCATCTGCTTCTTTGATCCTTGCACTGATCGCGTCTTTCGTTGCGCTGTCATTGCTCAGGTTTCTCTCAGACAACAGCGCAATCTTGTAATCCTGCAAATCTTGGATATCTTGCTGAACCTTGGTTTGAGCTTGAGTGCATGAAACAGATGCCCCGCCTTGGCATGCATCAATCAATTTATCGTTGTTGGCAAGGCTGGTTTTGATGTCTATCGGTTTTGTGCGGTTCGGCTTACTCAGGTCCACCGTTGTCAAATAGTTATTCGCCGTCGCATTGAACGCCGTAGCACCTCCAGCCACGCTACCGCCGCTGGCTGCTGCACCCACCGCCGTGCCAGCAGCCAGCACCAAGGCTTGTTTAAGTTCTGTGGGCAAGTTGGTTTCTTTGAGTGCTTGACCCACTTGGTCAATCACCGCTTGGCTGGTGCCTGCGCCCACTGCACCCGCTACACCACCTGTCAGGCCACCCACCACCGTGTGTGCTGCCACTCGGTAAGCCCCGCCTTCGTCCCACTTGGCCGCTTCTGCTTGTAAAGCAGCTTTCTGAACGGGGTCAATTTCTGCGTTGGCCTTGTTGCTCAGGTCTTTGAGCTGGTTGCCTGCATAGTCCCCCACCGCCTTGCTCGCTTGCTTGCCAAACTCACTGGTGATCGCCACTTGTGCGGCCACTTCCTTTTGCGTCTTTTCTTTGTCAAATATCGGCGCGATGCTGGTGCTCTTGTCTCCGGTTCTGGCTGCCGCGTTACCCGCCACGCCACTGATGCCCGCCGTGGTCGTGCTTTGGGCTGAGCCCTTGTCACTGCCCACACCCACGCCGCTCATGCCCGCACTGGCGCTCTTGCC
>NZ_CXOO01000070.1 GCF_001269385.1 Limnohabitans sp. DM1
GATGCTTTTGCCGATGTACAAAGGCGCTTTGTGCTCGCCATAAAAAATGTAGCAGCCCGGCGCAGCCAAAGCGACAAGATCAGCACCCTAGGCAACCTGAACATCGGGCAGATCGAAACAGACGCCTTGGTCGAATACAGCACCGACGGCAGCACCTGGAGCAGCACCTTCACGGCGCAAGAAGGCGCCAACACCGTGCAAGTGCGTCAAACCGACAAAGCCAACAACACCAGCACCCCCACCGTGTTCAGCTTCACGGTGGACACCGGCAAACCCGTGCCCACCGTCAGCATCACGCCCATTGGCGGCGACGATGCCGTGGGCCCGGCCGATGCGGCCAACCTGCAAACCACCATCACCGGCGCTGCGCTGGGGGCCAGCGAAGGCGATGTGGTGCAAATTGCCGTGAACGGCAACACCTTCAGCGGCACCGTCAACGCCGTGGGCAGCTACAACATCAGCATCGACACGGCCGACCTGGTGGCCGACTCGGACAAAACACTGGAAGTGCTGCTCAACGCCAGCGATGCCGCAGGCAACCAAGCCAGCACCTCGGCCAGCCGCAGCTACAGCGTGGACACCTCGGCGCCGCAAGTGCAAAGCATCGCGCTGGACAAAACACTGCTCAAGGCAGGCGACAGCGCCACCGTCACCATCCGCTTCTCGGAAAAAGTCATCGCCTTTGATGTGGGCGATCTGGTGGCCGACAACGCCAGCCTGAGCGGCCTGGCCACAGCCGACGACGGCCTGACCTGGACGGCCACGCTGGTGGCCAACAGCAGCATCGAAGACACCAGCAACCTGGTGCAACTGTCGGCCACCTACACCGACAATGCAGGCAACGTGGGCACAGCAGGCGTAAGCAACAACTACAGCCTGGACACCAAAGCCCCCACAGCCACGATCAAACTGGCCGACGAAGCCTTGCAAGCGGGCGAGACCACCACGCTGACCATCACCTTCAGCGAGAAAGTGCAAGACTTTGGCAACGCGGATGTCACGGTACAAAACGGCACATTGGGCACGCTGGTCAGCACCGACGGCATCGTCTGGACCGGCACCTACACCCCCAGCGTCAACCTTGAAGACAGCACCAACGTCATCACGCTGGCCAACACCTACAGCGACCTGATCGGCAACGCCGGAGCCGCAGGCACCAGCGGCAACTACAGCGTGGACACCAAGGCCCCCTCGGCCGTGGTCACCCTCCAAGACGCCCAAGGCGCACCGATGACCAGCCTCACGGCCGGTCAAAGCGCCCAGCTGACCATCACCTTCAGCGAAGCGGTCAAAGACTTCAGCAACGCGGACGTCACAGCGCCCAACGGCACGCTCAGCACCCTGGCCAGCACCGACGGCGGCAGCACCTGGACCGCCACCTTCACGCCCAACGCCAACGTGGAAGTGGCGGCCAACAGCATCAGCGTCAACCCCAACACCTACAGCGACCTGGCCGCTAACGCAGGCGCAGCCGCATCGAGTGCCAACTACGCTGTGGACACCCAAGGCCCCACCGCCAGCATCACCCTGAGCGACAGCGCGCTCACGGCAGGCGAGAGCGCACAAGTGACCATCGTCTTCAGTGAAAAAGTCACCGGCTTTGGCAACACCGATGTCACGGTGGAGAACGGCACGCTGAGCACCCTGGCCACCACCGACGAGGGCAAGACCTGGGTGGGCACCTTCACGCCCACAGCGGGCACGGCAGACGCCAGCAACGTCATGAGCGTGGCCAACAGCTACACCGACGTGGCGGGCAACCCAGGCGCCAGCACCAGCAGCGCCAACTACGCGATAGACCTCAAAGCGCCCACGGCCAGCATCGCCTTGAGCGACAACGCCCTCAAAGCAGGCGAGAGCGCCACCGTCACGATCACCTTCAGCGAGAAAGTCAAAGACTTCAGCAACGCGGACATCACAGCGCCCAATGGGGCTCTGAGCACATTCACCGCCAGCGCAGACGGCCTGATCTGGACAGCCACCTTCACACCAGCAGTGGACACCGAAGCGGCCAGCAACACGCTGAGCCTGAGCACGGCCTACAGCGACGAAGCGGGCAACACCGGCACCACAGCGCAGGCCAGCTATGCGGTAGACACCAAGGCACCGAGCTTCACGGTCAAGCTCGATGACGCCAGCAACAGCGGCGCCAAGTCAGACCGCCTGACCCACGACGACACGCCCACCATCAGCGGCACGGGCACCAAGGATGACATCATCCAAGTGACCATGCCCGGCACCCTTGAAGTGCTGAGCACCACGGTGGCCGCAGACGGCAAGTGGAGCGTCACGCCGACCCTGGTGATCGCCAGCGGCAACGTGATCGTGATCGCCACCGACCCGGCAGGCAACACCAGTGCAGCGCAAACACTGGCCCTGGTGATCGACGCCAGCATCACCACCCCTGTCATCAGCCTGATCAGCGACAGCGGATCGAGCGCCACAGACAAAGTCACCAGCAACGGTGCCTTCGCCGTCAGCGCTGACAGCGACAGCCAGCTGGAATACAGCACCAACGGCACGACCTGGACCACCACCTTCAATGCGACAGAAGGCGCCAACACGGTGCAGGTGCGCGCCACCGACGCCGCAGGCAACGTGGCCACCTCCAGCGCCTTCAGTTTCACCCTGGACAGCCAAACCAGCGCCTTCACCGTGGCGCTCAGCTGCGACAGCGGCACGGCCAGCGACAAAGTCAGCCGAAATGGCGCTTTGGTCATCACCGGCGCAGAAGCCGGAGCCGACATCAGCTACAGCACCAACGGCAGCACCTGGACCAGCACCTACACGGCCGCCGAAGGCCTGAACAACGTCAAAGTGCGCGTCATGGACACCGCAGGCAACCAGCGCACCCAAGACTACAGCTTCACCCTGGACAGCACAGCGCCCACCCCAGCGGTGCTCACCCTGGTGTGCGACAGCGGCAGCCAAGGCGCTGATCAACTCACGAACAACGGCACGGTCAACGTGGCCGCCGAAGCCGGTGCCACGCTGGAATACAGCACCAACGGCACCACCTGGGGCAGCACCTTTGCACCGGCCGAAGGGGCCAACACGGTGAGCGTGCGCGTCACCGACCCAGCAGGCAACGTCAGCGAGCCATCGAGCCTGAGCTTCACGCTGGACAGCGCAGCCCCCACAGCGCCCACCGTGGGCCTGGTGTGCGACAGCGGCAGCATCACTGGTGCGGGCACAGACAAGATCAGCAACACAGGCACCCTGAGCCTCAGCAGCGTGGAAGCAGGCGGCCAGCTCGAATACAGCACCAACGGCGTGAACTGGGCGACCACCTTTGCAGCCGCAGAGGGCGCCAACAACGTGCAAGTGCGCGTGACCGATGCCGCAGGCAACCTGGGCGCAGTCACCAACTACAGCTTCACCCTGGACACCCAAGCGCCCAACGCGCCCGTATTGGACTTGGTGTGCGACAGCGGTGCTTTGGGCACCGACAAGATCACCCACGATGGCCGCTACAGCGTCACGACATCCGAAGCAGGTGCCACGCTGCAATACAGCACAGACGGCGTCGGGTGGGGCAGCACCTTCACAGCCGCCGAAGGCAGCAACACCGTCAAGGCGCGGGTCATCGACGCGGCAGGCAACGCAGGTGCTGCCAGCACCCTGAGCTTCACGCTGGACATGGTCATCAGCAAACCCACCGTGGCGCTCAGCTGCGACAGTGGCACCAGCAACAGTGACGGCATCACCCGCAGCGGCGCGCTGAACCTGAATCACATCGACAGCGACGCGCAGGTGCAGTACAGCACCGACGGCCAAACCTGGACCAGCAGCTTCACTGCGGTGGAGGGCACCAACAGCGTGACCCTCAAGGTCACGGACGCAGCAGGCAATGTGGCCACCTCGGACACACTGAGCTTCACACTGAATGCAGCAGACGCGGTGTTCACCGCCCAACTGGACCTGTCCAGCAACAGCGGCAGCCAGACCGATCTGCTGACCCAGGACCTGACCCCCACGATCAGTGGCACCGGCACAGAGGGCGACATCATCCAAGTCACCATGCCCGGCACAGGCGCGATCCTGAGCACCACGGTGGCCGCAGATGGCAAGTGGAGCGTGACCGCCGGCACCGATGTGGCCAGCGGCGCCGTGAGCGTGATAGCGACCAATGCCGCAGGCGTGGTGAGTGCCGCCAAGACGCTGACGCTGCAAATCGACACCAGCATCACCACCCCCGTGATCAGCCTGATCAGCGACAGCGGATCGAGCGCCACAGACAAAGTCACCAGCAACGGTGCCTTCAGCGTCAGCGCTGACAGCGACAGCCAGCTGGAATACAGCACCAACGGCACGACCTGGACCACCACCTTCAATGCGACAGAAGGCGCCAACACGGTGCAGGTGCGCGCCACCGACGCCGCAGGCAACGTGGCCACCTCCAGCGCCTTCAGTTTCACCCTGGACAGCCAAACCAGCGCCTTCACCGTGGCGCTCAGCTGCGACAGCGGCACGGCCAGCGACAAAGTCAGCCGAGATGGCGCTTTGGTCATCACCGGCGCAGAAGCCGGAGCCGACATCAGCTACAGCACCAACGGCAGCACCTGGACCAGCACCTACACCGCCACCGAAGGCCTGAACACCGTCAAAGTGCGCGTCATGGACACCGCAGGCAACCAGCGCACCCAAGACTACAGCTTCACCCTGGACAGCACAGCGCCCACCCCAGCGGTGCTCACCCTGGTGTGCGACAGCGGCAGCCAAGGCGCTGATCAACTCACGAACAACGGCACGGTCAACGTGGCCGCCGAAGCCGGTGCCACCCTCGAATACAGCACCAACGGCACCACCTGGGGCAGCACCTTTGCAGCCGTAGAAGGGGCCAACACGGTGAGCGTGCGCGTCACCGACCCAGCAGGCAACGTCAGCAGCACCTCCAGCCTGAGCTTCACCCTGGACAGGGCAGCTCCTGTGGCTCCCACCGTGGGCCTGGTGTGCGACAGCGGCAGCATCACAGGTGCGGGCACAGACAAGATCAGCAACTCAGGCACCCTGAGTCTCAGCAGTGTGGAAGCAGGCGGCCAGCTCGAATACAGCACCAACGGCGTGAACTGGGCCACCACCTTTGCAGCCGCAGAGGGCTCCAACAACGTGCAAGTGCGCGTGACCGATGCCGCTGGCAATGCCGGTGCTGTGGCCACCTACAGCTTCACATTGGATACACAAGCACCTGCAGCGCCCGAATTAGGCTTGGTGTGCGACAGCGGCGCATTGGGCACCGACAAGATCACCAACGATGGCCGCCACAGCGTCAGGACTTCGGAAGTGGGCGCCACGTTGCAATACAGCACAGACGGCGCAGCTTGGGGCACCACCTTCACCGCAGCCGAAGGCAGCAACACCGTCAAGGCACGTGTCATCGATGCAGCAGGCAACGCAGGCGCAGACAGCACCCTGAGCTTCACGCTTGACAAAACGATCACCCAGCCAGTTGTCGCGCTGGTCTGCGACAGCGGCACAAGCGCAACAGACAAGATCACCCAGGACGGCACGCTCAAGCTCAGCGACGTGGACAGCGATGCACAGGTGCAATACAGCACCGACGCAGGCGTGAGCTGGAGCGAAACCTTCAGTGCCGCCGAAGGCCTCAACACCGTGACCATCCGGGTGAAAGATCTGGCAGGCAACGTGGCCAACTCCTCCAGCCTGAGCTTCACGCTGGACACACAAGCGCCAAGCTTCACGGCCAAACTTGACGATGCCAGCAACAGCGCAAGCTTGACAGACCGGCTGACCCACCACAGCAGACCGACCATCAGCGGCACGGGCACAGAAGGCGAACTCATCACCGTGAGCATGCCCGGCAGCCTGGAACAACTGAGCACCACGGTGGCAGCCGACGGCTCCTGGAGCGTCACACCCACGATCGACATCGTCAGCGGCACAGTCAGCATCAGCGCCCAAGACGCGGCAGGCAATGTCAGTGGCACTCAAACATTGGCCCTGTTGATCGACACCATCGTCGCTATGCCCACAGTGGCTCTGGCATGCGACAGCGGCGCCAACAACAGCGACAAAATCAGCCGAAATGGCACGATCGCTGTGGGCAATCTGGAGACTGGCGCTACAGTCGAATACAGCACCAACGGCACAACGTGGAGCAGCACCTTCACAGCCACTGACGGCGCCAACACGGTGAGCGTGCGCCAGACCGACGCCGCAGGCAACGTGAGCGCGGCCAGTACATTGAACTTCACACTGGACACCACCGCCCCAGTGCCAACGGTCAGCATCAACGCAATTGGCGGCGACGACGCCCTGAGCCCCGCTGACGCCGTGCAAACCCACACCGCCATCACCGGCAGCGTGAGCGACGCCCGCGAAGGCGACGAGGTCAAAGTGCTGGTCAACGGCCAAACCTTTACAGGCACCGTGGACGCTTTGAGCAACTACAGCGTGAGCGTGGCCACAGCCGATCTGATTGCCGACTCCGGCAGCACCCTTGAAGTCGTGCTCATGGCCAGCGATGCGGCAGGCAACACCCAGATGGCATCGACCACCCGAGCCTATGCGGTGGACATCACCGTGCCCACGGTGCAAAGCATCGTGCTGGACAAGAGCGCCCTCAAAGTGGGTGAAACCGCCACCGTCACCATCGGCTTCAGCGAGAAAGTCAAAGCCTTTGACCTGTCGGACCTGAGCGCTGACAACGCCGCGCTGAGCGGCCTGGCCAGCGCCGACGGCGGTCTGACCTGGACAGCCACACTCACCCCGACTGCCAACATCGAAGACACCGGCAATGTGGTCCAAGTGCTGGCCAACTACACCGACCTGTCGGACAACCCGGGCACAGCAGGCGTAAGCAACAACTACAGCCTAGACACCAAAGCCCCCACAGCCACGATCAAACTGGCTGACGAGGCCCTGCAAGCGGGCGAAACCACCACACTGACCATCACCTTCAGCGAGAAAGTGCAAGACTTTGGCAACGCGGATGTCACGGTACAAAACGGCACATTGGGCACGCTGGTCAGCACCGACGGCATCGTCTGGACCGGCACCTACACGCCCAGCATCAACCTCGAAGACAGCACCAACGTCATCACGCTGGCCAACACCTACAGCGACCTGATCGGCAACGCCGGGACCGTGGGCACCAGCGGCAACTACAGCGTGGACACCAAGGCCCCCTCGGCCACCGTCGCCCTCAAAGACGCACAAGGTGCGGCCATCACCAGCCTCACGGCGGGCCAAAGCGCCCAGCTGACCATCACCTTCAGCGAAGCGGTCAAAGACTTCAGCAACGCGGACGTCACAGCGCCCAACGGCACGCTCAGCACCCTGGCCAGCACCGACGGCGGCACCACCTGGACCGCCACCTTCACGCCCAACGCCAACGTGGAAGTGGCGGCCAACAGCATCAGCGTCAACCCTGGCGCCTACAGCGACCTCGCGAACAACGCAGGCGCAGCTGCAGCCAGCGCGAACTACGCGGTGGACACCCAAGGCCCCACCGCCAGCATCACCCTGAGCGACAGCGCGCTCACGGCAGGCGAGAGCGCACAAGTGACCATCGTCTTCAGCGAAAAAGTCACCGGCTTTGGCAACAACGATGTGACCGTGGAGAACGGCACGCTGAGCACCCTGGCCACCACCGACGAGGGCAAGACCTGGGTGGGCACCTTCACGCCCACAGCGGGAACGGCCGATGCCAGCAACGTCATGAGCGTGGCCAACAGCTACACCGACGTGGCGGGCAACCCAGGCGCCAGCACCAGCAGCGCCAACTACGCGATAGACCTCAAAGCGCCCACGGCCAGCATCGCCTTGAGC
>NZ_CXOO01000071.1 GCF_001269385.1 Limnohabitans sp. DM1
GGCCTGTGGCCGTGGTGGTGCTGCCTAAGGCGTCGAGCACGCCTGCTGTGGCCATGGCCAGTGCAGTGGTGAGCAGTGCCATCAACGGCAAGCCGCTCAGCGAAGAAACGCTGACCACCGCACTGAGCACAGCGTTCATCACGGCKGGCATGGCGCAGACGGCCAACAGCATTGGTGCGGCAACAACAGGCGATAACCCCGCACTGAACGCCTACACGCAAGCCATGGCGCATGCCCTGGCAGGATGCGTGGGCGGTGCGGCCACTACCGGCAACAGCGGCGGATGCAGCGCAGGCGCAGTGGGTGCGGTGGTGGGTGAGTTGAGTGCCAAGTTTGCGATGGAAAACGGCATGAATGGCGCAGGCGCATTGAAGCTGGCGACCACCATGAGTGCGGCCGCTGGTGCGCTTGTTGGAGGACCTGACAGTGCAGCTGCGGTGAATGTGGCTTCGCAGATGGGGGCGAATGCGGCGCAGAACAATGCCCTAACGGGAAAACAACAACAAGCCAAAGATTTGTTGAAACAGCAAGCGAAAAATCCACAAGACATTGCGAACATTGATGCAGCATTCAAAGAGTTGGATGCGGTACAAACCAAGGCCCTGGTCAGTGCGACGAATGCTAAAGATGCCTACGCATTGGCAACGACAGCTCAAGAAAAACTACAAGCTTACGAGCAGCTCAAGTCTGCGTATTCAGATTTGGGGGACATTGCAAGTGCGCTGACCAAGCAAGGTGATGGCGCAGGTGCGGCGGTGTATGGCAAAGCGGCATTGACCACTTACTTGACACTTCAAGTGGCGGCCAACGAAGCAGGTCAGCAAGCAACGCCATTGACACCAGCGCAAAGGGATCTGGTTACAAAGCAATTCATTGAGTTGGGAGTTGCATTGGATTCCTCAGACTCTGCTGTTGCCAGATCAGCATTACAAAAGTTGAATTCCATGAGCTCGCCCGCTGTGGCGAAGGTTGGGGGGAGTGGGGTAAATGGTGGAGGGGTGGGAGTTGAGCCTATCGTGACGGCAAAAGGCACCGTGAACGGATCTGTATTTGAGGATGTCAACCAGGCTGCGAAAATTGGAGCTACAAACGAACCCACGCTTATTGCTAATCGCGTGGCCGCCAAAACCGAGGCCCAAGGGAAACCGTTTCCAAATGGAACTGTTGCGGACTCGCATGCTGAAATTGGCGTAATTCAACAAGCTTACAACGCCGGGAAAACTCAAGGATCAGGGATGTCCATGACGGTTTCTGGTAAAGATGTTTGTGGATACTGCAAAGGTGATATAGCTGCTGCGGCGGATGCTGCAGGTTTGAAATCTCTGACTGTGCAGGCCGTAGACAATGTGACTGGTTTGCCCAAGACCTATTACTGGCAGCCAGGAATGAAATCAATCAAGGAAAAACCATGAGAAAAGACATTGTTCTTGGCGGGTACCTAATTAATGCTGATGGTGTTCGAGATCAGTTGCCCGCCATGCTGAATCCAAACAATTCAACTACTGAGGACATTATTAAAAGTGTGTCTAGTTCAGGTAAAGGTGTTGTCGTAATGCGGTGCAAGCCACCTCCAGAATGCGGCCCTTACGAATTAGAAATGCACGTAGATTCTGGAAATTTTTTGCTGATGCTGAATGTGAATGATGAGGATGGCGATCACAGTGTGAGAACGCCAACGAACGAAAACATGCCGAATGAACAGATGATCATCTTGGGAGAAAAATACCCTGCCAGGGCGGTTACACGCGATATAGGTTTTGTCTGCACCGTTTTTAATGAGTTTGCTCACCTCGGGGATGTATCCACGGACCTGCTGAGTTAGAAAAGCCGATCAACGGTGTCATGTCCAAGTGTCTGGAACAGTTTTTTTGCTGAATCACAATCTGTCATGTCCGAGTGTCCGCATCACGTTTGGCACTGAATTTCAACCCCTGTTTTTTCAAAGATCAGCCTGTCGGGGCTGGTTTTTGATGGGGTTGTTGCACTTGTTGGTGCTGCGCAGTGCCAGCTCTTTGTGCAAAACCTGACACGCACGCAGGCATTGCCCCTGGCCGATGCGGACAGTGTTGTTGAACAGATTGAAGTCTTGATTTGAGTGGGCTACCTCCTGATCCAGTAGCCACGCATCAACCCCGCCAGGGCTTGCACTGGCGTCACTTCCTTGATCGGTATTTGCCGAATGTCTGTTGGCCTGAGCCCTGCAAAGTGTTCTGCTGGTGTGAGCCCGTGCAGGTTTTGGTGAGGCCTGACGTGGTTGTAGAAAACCCTGAACTCATCGAGCGCGCTTTGAAGTGACCCGGCACTTGGGATGACGAGTTGCCTGAGCAGCGGCTTGAGCGTGCCGAACAAGCGCTCGATCCTGCCGTTTTGCCAGGGCGCGTGTTTCTGGGTGGTTTGGTGCTGAATGCCAACGATCATCAAGAACGAGTTGAACAGCCAACTGTTCAAAACCGCCTCGTTGTCGGTGCGCAGTTTGCGGGGCTTGCCGTGTTGCGCGATGGCCAGGCACAAATGACCGAGCAAGCTCCAACTGCATCGCCAGGTGAGCACTTGCAGGCGCAGCGCCAAGCGTGAACCGTGGTCGATGATGCCAATGGCCGCATGGGTAATGCGTTGCGTGTCGGTGAAGAACGTCATGTCCATGGCCCATGTGTCGTTGACAGTGACAGCGCGGGGCTGGGTGGCGTGAATTTCACGGCGCAACTGGGCAATCTCCAGTTGGTGTGATGCGATGAGATCTGCCACAAAGGTTTTGCCCACGCTCACGCCGGGATGCAATCGGTTGAAGGTATGTGCCACAGCGCGGCAACCAGCGCGGGGCATGTGGGCTTTGAGGCGCAAGACTTCAAGGCGCAGCCAATCGGGTTTGCGACGGGTGTGAATGTCGGCGTGTAACGTTGCCAATCCGCAGGCTTTGGGGCGACGGACGAATACGGCAGAGCGAAGAGGGCGGGAGGGGCGAAACAGACGCCTCAAGAACAGCCATATCTGCCATGCCAAGCTCAAGATTGTGCTGAATATCAAGGCAAAATACGGTAAATATTAGACTTAAATAACTACATTTTGGCACCCGGCCATTTTCTGATCCGCTACCACCGCACCATTGCCCAAGCGGCCCTGTTTGTCTATGTGCTGAACCCCTTGCTGGTGACTGCGCAGGTCATCGTCAATGCAGGTACGGCCAACGATGGCCGACGCACCTTGCTGCTTGCTGCAGGCAACGCCACGCTCCAAAGCGCAGGCGCCATGAACCTGTTGGCCACAGAACAAAAAACCGCAACATCCACCACCCACAACACCAGTGATGTGAAAGCCGGTGGCAACTTGACGCTGCAAAGCACCAACGACCTCACCGCGCAAGGCAGCAAGCTCAGCGCGGGGCAAGACCTCAAGGTGGAATCCACACAAGGCAGCGTGGACCTGAAGGCCCTCAAAAACAGTGAAGACAGCACCACGACCAACCCATCGAGTGAGGGCGGGTTTTTAAGATTTCTGCGCACCCAGCAGAGCACCACGACGCACAAAGAAACCATCGAAGGCGTGCAACTGAGCAGTGGCGGCAACACGCAAATCAAAGCCTTGGGCAACTTGAGTGCACAAAGCCTGCAACTGCGTGCAGGCGGCGATGCCGCACTGGGCGCAGCAGGGGCGGTGGCCATCACCAGCGGCCAAGCCTACAGCAGCACGCAAACGGGCAGCGACGTGCGCCAAAGCCTGCAAACCGAACGCAGCCAGATCGAAGCCGGTGGCAAGGTCACCATTTATGGCGAGCAAGCGGTCAAGTTGAGTGCCACTGACGTGAGTGCAGGCGGCAAAGCCCTGGTGCAGTCCAAAGGCGACATAGAGCTGGGCTACAACACCGACACCGAACAGCACAACTGGACCACCAGCAGCTCCAGCAGCAGCTGGGGCGGGCTCCAAAGCAGCACCACCACGACCAACCACACCACGGTGGACAAAACCGCCGAAGTAAGCAAGGTCAAAGCAGGCCAAGTGCAAGTGCTGGGCAAGAACATCACCAGCTTGGGCGCAGACATCAAGGGTCAAACCCTCGTGCAGGTCGAAGGCGCGGACCAGACCAAGCTGTACGCGGTCAACGAAGAGCACAAGAGCAATGCCGACAGCAGAACCAGCTCCAGCTTCATTGGCATCACCTACAGCAACAGCCAAAGCAGCGACAGCAGCTTAAACACCACGGCGCTGGCCCCCAAGCTGACCTCGCAAGAGGCGATCAAGGTGGGAGTAGGCACGGTGACCGATGTGCGGGGGGCCATCATGACCGCGCCCAAGATTGACATCGTGCGCAGCGAAGGTGCAGACACCAGCAAAGACGGTGAGCTGATTGTGGGCACCAGCACCAACACGACCACGACCAGCCACACCGAGAGCACCACCACGGCAGGGGTGTGGAAGGCTGAAAGTGGCCATGGCAGCACCACAGAGACGGCCAACAACACCGTGATCAACGGCAAGCTGAATATAGGGGCGGGGATCAACACGACGGTGCAGATTCCGGAAGGGAACCTGAAAGACCAGATCGCAGCGCTGAGCCAACAGCCGGGCATGGGCTACCTCAATGACTTGGCGAGCAACCCCAACATCAAGTGGGAGCAGGTCAAGCTGGCGCATGACGAATGGAGCTACAGCCAGCAAGGGCTGACGCCTGCGGGGGCGGCGTTGCTGAGCATTGCCATTGCGGTGTACACAGGTGGCATGGGGGCAGAACTGTTGGGCGGCACAGCTGGCACAGCAGCCACGGCCACCGCGGCAGCCACGCAAGC
Organism: Limnohabitans sp. DM1; assembly: GCF_001269385.1. Classification (GTDB taxonomy): domain Bacteria; phylum Pseudomonadota; class Gammaproteobacteria; order Burkholderiales; family Burkholderiaceae_C; genus Limnohabitans_A. Next base: position 4,782 of record NZ_CXOO01000071.1, read on the forward strand.
TACCTTGATGGGCAGCACCGCATTTGGCGCAGCCGCTAATGCAGGCTTTGCGGCATTGGCTGCAAGTGCGGGCGTGAGCTTTGTGAACAACGGCGGCGACATTGGCAAGACGCTCAAAGACATGGGCAGCAGCCAAAACGTGAAGAACGTATTGACCGCCATGGCCACAGCAGGCGTGCTCGACGCCTTAGGCAGCACCACCACGGCCACAGGCCAAACGGGTGCGAACGCACAAGTCATCAGCACAACGCAAGCGGTTGACAAGTTCGCAGCCAACCTCATGCAAAACGTGACCAACAACATGGCCAGTGCAGTGGTGAGCAGTGCCATCAACGGCAAGCCGCTCAGCGAAGAAACGCTGACCACCGCACTGAGCACAGCGTTCATCACGGCGGGCATGGCGCAGACGGCCAACAGCATTGGTGCGGCAACGACAGGCGATAACCCCGCACTGAACGCCTACACGCAAGCCATGGCGCACGCCCTGGCAGGATGCGTGGGCGGTGCGGCCACTACCGGCAACAGCGGCGGCTGCAGTGCAGGTGCCGTGGGGGCTGTGGTGGGGGAGTTGAGTGCAACGTATGCACTTAAACAAGGCATGAGTGATACCGCAACGGTAGATTTTGCAAAAACGATGAGTGCGGTCGCTGGGGCGTTGGTCGGAGGACCGGACAGTGCGGCTGCGGTGAACGTGGCTTCGCAGATGGGTGCGAATGCAGCTGCAAACAATGCGCTGACGGGAAAACAACAACAAGCCAAAGATTTGTTGAAAAAGCAAGCTAGCACCCCCCAAGACATTGCGAACATTGATGCAGCATTCAAAGAGTTGGATGCGGTACAAACCAAGGCCCTGGTCAGTGCGACGAATGCTAAAGATGCCTACGCATTGGCAACGACAGCTCAAGAAAAACTACAAGCTTACGAGCAGCTCAAGTCTGCTTATTCAGATTTGGGGGACATTGCAAGTGCGCTGACCAAGCAAGGTGATGGCGCAGGTGCGGCGGTGTATGGCAAAGCGGCATTGACCACTTACTTGACACTTCAAGTGGCGGCCAACGAAGCAGGTCAGCAAGCAACGCCATTGACACCAGCGCAAAGGGATCTGGTTACAAAGCAATTCATTGAATTGGGCATTGCATTGGATTCCTCAGACTCTGCTGTTGCCAGATCAGCATTACAAAAGTTGAATTCCGCAAGCTCGTCTGCTGTGGCGAAGGTTGTGGATAATGGTGGAGGGAAAGTCGCTGTTGCCGTAGATGATGTTGCGGTGACTGGCAGGCCAACGCCGAGACAGTCAGAAATTGATGTTGGCTTGGACTTGCCGCCCGGTGCACGTCCGCAGGTCAGTTTCAAAAATGGTCAAGAAGTGCCATACGGAACTTCTGGAAGCGTACGACCGGATTACTGTCTTGGTAATGTGTGCAGTGTTGAGGTTAAGAACTACAAGATTGCCACTAACTCGAACGGTCTAATCAACAACGTTTCACAACAAGCGATAGACCGTGCAGCGAACTTACCCCAGGGAATGACGCAAACGGTTGTGATTGATGTTCGTGGACAAGTGGTAAGCGCTGCTCAAGAAGATGCGGTTATCAGGGGCATCGTACAAAAGTCGAATGGTGCGATCAGTCCAACTTCAATTTCATTCAAGCGGTGACCAGCATGAACATTGGATTTTGTGGGGGTAGTGCGCTCTGTGAGCTTGGAACTATCTCAGACGTAAAACTATTTTTTGAATGCGTTGATTTTTTCGTCTCCAAAAAAGACCTTGAAAAAAATTGGGCGCTGTTGTTCGATCGACTCTATTGTCGATACCTTCGCTTTGAAGACTTAGATGAAGCGATGGAGTTGATGATCGAAGTAGAAAGAAAATTTCTTGCGATTCCCAGCTCCGAGGTGAACTGGAAAATGGACTTGATCGGGGATAGGCGTAGGACTTGGCTTGATCCAACTCAATCGAATTTGGGTGAGGTATTTCAAACCTACTTTCAGCACTTTGCGCATTGTGTTGAGTCTGCAAAGCTCTTTGCTAAATCATGGAATATTTATCAACCAGTAAAAATTACGCGAACAGAATTGGCTTGGTTTATGCTGGAGAAATCGCGGTCAGTTGAGGAATATGACTTGCTGGAGGGGGAACCCTTTTGGGCGCGTTGAAGTAGCCAGTGTCGTAATGTCTAAGTACCAGCACGTAATCGCTGGCTGGCTCTTGTTTGCTTACTGCGCCACGCTGTCATGTTGTCATGTTGTTGTCATGTCCGACTGTCCGGAACAGTTTTATTGCTGAATTTGGTTCTCTTGAAATTTGAGTGGGTAAGCTTCTGCCATATTGATCAACTTTTGAGCGTGAATTGATGACTGCCAAGCTGTTTGAATCTGCCCTGGGCATCACTGACCCGTGGTGCGTTGCCTCGGTTGAGTTCGACGAAGGTGCCAAGACCTTGACGATATTGATTGACTTCAAAGTCGGCAGTCGCTTTGCAGTCTCGGGTCACGATGGGCTGCATGGTGTGCACGACACGGTGGCCAAGACGTATCGGCACCTGAACTTCTTTCAACACGAGTGCCATCTGCAAGTTCGCA
>NZ_CXOO01000072.1 GCF_001269385.1 Limnohabitans sp. DM1
GCCCGGATCACGTTTGACAAGTTTCACATCATCGGTCACGCAAGCACTGCAGTGGACAAGATGCGCCGGATCGAGCAGAAGACCGACAAGTCTCTCAAGGGCATGCGCTGGACTTTGCTCAAAGACACAGCCAAGCTCAAACCGGAGGCGGCAGCTGAACTGGATGCGTTGATGGCCAAGATGACCGTCAAACGCACGGCCAGGGCGTGGTCCTACAAAGAGCAGTTGCGTGAGATCCTTGATCGAAAGCAGATCAACGTTGTGCGAACCATGCTGGATCACTGGTGCACATGCGTGATGCGCTCCAAGGTCGAACCGATGAAGGACGTTGCCAAGATGATCCGCGCTCATATGGAAGGCATCGTGGCCTGGGCGCAGACACGCCAGACCAACGGATTCCTCGAAGCCATCAACGGTTTGTTCCAGGCATCCAAGCGTCGTGCGCGTGGGTTTACGCGAATCACAACGATCAAGACTGTCATCTTCTTGATCGCCGGGAGACTCGACTTCCACGCTATCAATCCTCATGCTGGGCAACCCACTTGAAATTCATCAGAGCCCTGAATTTCAACCCCTGTTTTTTCAAAGATCAGCCTGTCGGGGCTGGTTTTTGATGGGGTTGTTGCACTTGTTGGTGCTGCGCTGTGCCTGCTCTTTGTGCAAAACCCGACACGCACGCAGGCATTGACCCTGGCCGATGCGGACAGTGCTGTTGGCGTTGGTTTGAAGTCTTTTTTGGGGCGATCTACCTCCTGATCCCGTAGCCACGCATCAACCCCGCCAGAGCTTGCACTGGCGTGACTTCCTTGATCGGCATTTGCCGGATGTCGCGTGGTCTGAGCCCTGCAAAGTGTTCCGCTGGTGTGAGTCCGTGCAGGTTTTGGTGAGGCCTGACGTGGTTGTAGAAAACCCTGAATTCATCGAGCGCGCTTTGCAGTGCCCCACCACTTGGGATGACGAGTTGCCTGAGCAGCGGCTTGAGCGTGCCAAACAAGCGCTCGATCCTGCCGTTTTGCCAAGGGGCGTGTTTCTGAGTGGTCTGGTGCTGGATGCCAACGATCTTCAAGAACGAGTTGAACAGCCAGCTGTTCAAAACTGCCTCGTTGTCGGTGCGCAGTTTGCGGGGCTTGCCGTATTGCGCGATGGCCAGGCACAAATGACCGAGCAAGCTCCAGCTGCATCGCCGGGTGAGCACTTGCAGGCGCAGCGCCAAGCGTGAACCGTGGTCGATGATGCCAATGGCCGCATGGGTCGTTTTGTGGTCGTCTGTGAAGAACGTCATGTCGATGGCCCATGTGTTGTTAACCGCCACAGTGCGGGACTTGGCCGATCTGATCTGACGGCGCAGCTGGGCAATCTCCCTTTGGTGTGATGCGATGAGATCGGCCACAAAGGTTTTGCCCACGCTCAGGCCGGGATGCAATCGGTTGAAGGTGTGTGCCACAGCGCGGCAACCAGCGCGGGGCATGTGGGCCTTGAGGCGCAAGACTTCAAGGCGCAGCCAATCGGGTTTGCGGCGGGTGAGAATGTCTGCGCGCAGCGTCACCAGGGCGCAGGCTTTGGGGCGAAGGGTGAATACGGCAGAGCGAAGAGGGCGGGCGGGGCGAAACAGACGCGTCAAGAACAGCCATATCTGCCATGCCAAACCCAAGATTTTCCTGAATATCAAGGCAAAATATGTCGATTATTAGACCTAAATAACTCAACATTGGCGCCAAACCATTTCCTGATCCGCTACCGCCGCACCATTGCCCAAGCGGCCCTGCTTGTCTATGTGCTGAACCCTTTGCTGGTGACTGCGCAGGTCATCGTCAATGCAGGTACGGCCAACGATGGCCGACGCACCTTTGTCGATCAGACCCAAAGCGGTGTCACCAAAATCAACATCACCACCCCCAACGGGGCGGGCGTATCGCACAATAGCTACCAACAGTTTGACGTTCCCAAAACAGGGGTCGTGCTCAACAACGGCGGCAACAACAGCAACACCCGAATTGCCGGATGGGTGGAGGGCAACCCCAACTTGCGCCCAGGCCAGGAAGCCAAGCTCATCCTCAATGAAGTGGTGGGCGGCAAAGCTTCGCAACTGCAAGGCTACTTGGAAGTCGCAGGCACAAAGGCCGACGTCATCGTGGCCAACGAGCACGGCATCACCTGCAACGGCTGTGGCTTCATCAACACCGACCGGGCCACCTTGACGACGGGCAAACCCGTCTTCGGCGCAGACGGCGCGCTGCAGCAAATGCGCGTGCAGCAAGGCCAAGTGACCGTGGGGCCAGATGGACTGCAGGCGGCAGACACGCGGGTGGACATTTTGTCCAGCTACGCCAACATCCAGGGCGACATTCATGCCGCCAACATTCAAGCCGTCGTTGGACAAAATGACATCCACTACGTGACTGGACAAGTCACCAAACAAGCCACTGCCACAGGGACCAGTTCGCCAGCAAATGCGCCAAGCTCTGGGCTGGACGTGGGCGCACTGGGCGGCATGTATGCCAACCAGATCAGCCTTGTCGCCACGGGCGAAGGCGTGGGCGTCAAAATTGACGGCAAACTGCTCAGTGCTGGGCAAATCGCCATCCAAAGCGATGGCACGCTGACCCACAAAGGCAACACCCAAGGCGATGCCGGGGTTCAGCTCAAAGCCCAAACGCTGGAACAAGCGGGCCAAGTGATCTCTGCACAAACGGTCGACTTGCAAGCCGCGCAGTTGCGCAACTCGGGCACCACCCAAGGCCAGCAGCTGCACATTGCCGTGAGCGAAGACGCCAGCAACAGCGGCCACCTCAAAGCCCTGGACGCAGGCCTGCACATGCAAGTGGGCGGCACCTTGCGCAATGCAAGTGGCGCTGAAATCTTGTCGCAACGCCAGGTGCAGATCAACGCGGCGCAAGTCGTCAACGCCGGTTTGATCGAAGCCAAGCAAGTGGCTATCAAAACCAGCGCCAATGTGATCAACCAAGGCCAAATCAAAGCCCAAGATGGCGGCCTTGTGTTGGACGCGGGCGGGGCGCTGCAGAACCAGAAGAATGCCAGCATCGTCTCGCAAAGCACGGCCCAAGTGGTCGCCCAAAGACTGGACAACGATGGGGCGCTGCAAGCCCAAAGTCTGAGCATTCAGACCACAGGTGACGCCACCAACAGCGGGCGCATCACAGCCGGTGCGGCTGGCTTGCAAATGCAAATTGGCGGGGCTTTGCGCAACGACAAGGACGGCGTCATCTTGTCGCAAAACGCAGCGCAGCTGAAAGCCCTGACGCTGACCAATGCTGGCGACATCATCGCCACCGACAAAACCACCCTCCACGCCACAGAAGTGACCAACAGCGGCGTGATGCGCAGTGAAAGCGCATTAGAAATCAGCCAAGCGCAGAAGCTCGACAACAGCGGCACACTGGCCGCCAAGCTGATCACATTGCAAGCGGCCAGCACGCAAAACAGCGGCAGCATCGAAGCCCAAAGCCTGACCCTGACAGGGGCGGCCCAATCTGCAAGCGCTGCGGCCAGCTTGACCAGCGCCAACACGCTGGACAACAGCGGCGTCATGGCCGCTCAAAACATCCGCCTGACTGACCTGGCGCAAATCAACAACATCGGCAAGATCACCACCTGGACAGAAGGCGCGACGACACAAGGCACAAGTCAAGGGCAAGACCTGTTCATCCAGACCCAACAGCTGAACAACGCCGGTGGCGCTTTGCTGGCCCAGCGTGACATCACGCTGATCACCGAACAACTCGACAACCGCTCGGGCACCATCGGCAACGCTGCAGGCAGCATGGCCATATCGACCCAAGGCAACCTGGACAACCGCAGCGGCAGCATCGTCCAACAAGGCGCCAGCGCCCAACTGCAGATCACAAGCGGCCTGGCGCTGGACAACAGCAACGGCCACATCGAAGGCCAGGGCCGTGTCCTGCGCATCGAAGCGGGTGACTTGAGCAACAACAGCGGCAAGATTTTGCAAACCGCAGGTACTGACGCCACCTCCGTGCAAGGCACAAGCCCTGTGCAAATACCCGCACAAATGGACCTGCGGATCACCGCCAACTCCCAAGCGAGCACGCCCACGGCCGGGCAACTGCGCAACATCCAGGGCCAAATCAGCAGCAGCGGCAACGTGACCATCCAAGCCCAGTCTGTCATCACCGACCCCGGCGACCCACAGCTGAGCCAGCCCAGCAGCCTGAGCTTCATGGACAAAAGCAAGGCCACCAGCGGCACCGGTACGAGCAACAGCACCCCTTACAACTGGCAAACAGACATTGCTGCTGCAGACAAGGTCACCAAAGCCAAAGCCGCGTTGGATTCAGCCACTGCGACCGCTGCAACGGCCGCCACGACCTTGACGGCGGCCACCCTGGCCGAACAAACAGCCAT
>NZ_CXOO01000073.1 GCF_001269385.1 Limnohabitans sp. DM1
CGGCCAGAACCTTGTGCGGCGACTCCCCGACAAGACGCGAGACGGCGGCAAATGGCATCTGGCCAGACAGCATCAGAATGAAGGCTTCAAACAGCAAGGTGAAGCCATTAAGTCGCCCGGCAAAATCAGGCTCGACCAACCGCACCGAACCGTTGGGAAGTTTCACGCGAGGCGTGCGAACTTGCAGATGGCACTCGTGTTGAAAGAAGTTCAGGTGCCGATACGTCTTGGCCACCGTGTCGTGCACACCATGCAGCCCATCGTGACCCGAGACTGCAAAGCGACTGCCGACTTTGAAGTCAATCAATATCGTCAAGGTCTTGGCACCTTCGTCGAACTCAACCGAGGCAACGCACCACGGGTCAGTGATGCCCAGGGCAGATTCAAACAGCTTGGCAGTCATCAATTCACGCTCAAAAGTTGATCAATATGGCAGAAGCTTACCCACTCAAATTTCAAGAGAACCCTAAAAACGAACGCACATTTGTGATCCCACGGGGTTACTGAGTTCTGAAATGACGGGCACCACTGGCGAATGCAGCCAGCCCAACGCAGGCACAGGTAAAACCGCTCGCCGATCCCAAGGCCAGTACCTGGCGCGCCTGTGCATGCTGGCTGTGCGACAAGGCAGGTTCCAAACCCTTCCAGTCGTTCTGTCCGACGCCCAGCGCCTGTCCGGCCAATGGCGCATCGAGGTGCGCTTTGAAGTGCAGCCCACCACCGAGCTGCTGCGCCCCGAAGGCCTTCAGCCCAAACCCCACACCCACGGCCCCGAGACCGCTCTGGTCTGCGGGCCAGAGGCCGACACCGCCCAAAGCGACATCTACACCGATCCCTTGGGCCGCATCAAAGTTCAGTTTCCGTGGGACCGCTACGGCGCCAAGAACCACAACAGCAGCTGCTGGGTGCGGGTGTCAGCGGCTTGGGCGGGCAACCAGCTGGGCGCCATGCACGTGCCGCGCATCGGGCAAGAAGTGATCGTGGACTTTCTGGGTGGCGACCCGGACCAGCCCATTTGCACCGGCCGGGTGTACAACCAGATGAACACGCCGCCCTGGGCCTTGCCCGCGCAGCAAGCGCTCAGCGGCTTCAGAAGCCGAGAGCTCAAACCCGGCGGAGGCAACAGCGCGGCAGGCCGAAGCAACCACTTGGTGCTGGACGACACCGAACAAAAGATCCAGGCGCAAATCAAGAGCGACCACCAGCACAGCCAGCTGAGCCTGGGGCACATCACGCGCATCGAAGACAACGCGGGCCGCAAAGACCACCGTGGCGAAGGCTTCGAACTCAGAACCGACGGACACGGCGCAGTCAGGGCCAAAGACGGCTTGCTCATCAGCACCGAGGGCCGACCCAACGCCAATGGCCACATCACCGACCTGAGCGAGACCGCAGCCCGACTACAAAACGGCCACAGTCAGCACGACAGTCTGGGCGACTTGGCGCTGCAACACCAAGCGCAGGATGAAGGCGACCAAGGCGACGTAGCCCAAGCCATTGAAGCGCAGAACAAGGCCATTGCAGGGGACGGTAAAACAGAAGGGAAATTCCCCGAACTGCAAGAGCCCCACCTGATTCTGGCCAGCCCCGCAGGCATCGAGAGCACCACACCGCAAAGCACGCACCAGCACAGCGGCCAGCACCATGCCATCACCAGCGGCGGGCACAGCAGTGTGAGCGCGGGCAAGAGCTGGCTGGTCAGCGCAGAACAAGCCCTGCGCATGTTTGCCTACAAAGCTGGCATCAAGATCGTGAGCGCCGTGGCCAACGTGGACATGCAAGCGCTGGACAAATCCATCCGCTTTCTGGCCAAAGTGAAGATCACGCAAACGGCCAACCGGATTACCCTCACCGCCAAAGAAGAGATCGTGATCAACGGAGGGGGGAGCTTCACCGTGTTTAAGGCTTCGGGCATCGAGGACGGCACCAGCGGGGCGTGGACGAGTCATGCAGCAAGTCATGCGATGCCCAAGGGTAAGAGCTTGGCGGTGGTGATGCCGGAGTTGCCTGTTCATTCAATGAACGGAAATTACCAGACCAAATTTGATGCAGGTGCATTGCTTCACATGGAGGGCGTAGGTCAGAGGACGCCCTATGCCATCTATGGAGAGGATGGAGGACAGCTGCTGGCTAAAAGCGAATTGAATCCTGTGGCCATTGCTTTGCAAGCCAAGCAGGAAGAACCGCAAGAAGTTACGTTCATAGCTGGGCAAGGGCAATGGGTGGTGTTTGTCGAGCAATCAGAACCATTGAACACAGGAGTGTCATCATGAAAGCTTGGTCCGACTTTTTGAAAGAAGCGCCCGGATCGAATAACCAACCTGGAGAGGTGATGGTGGCGTTCCTCAACCGCTACATGTGTCCCGCTACTGGTTTGCGCTACAAACTGGTTATGGAGGGCCAAGCCATCGAAGGAGAAGTGGATGAGGCGCACGCGGGCGTTCGCCTCAAGCCTGTAACGACACAGCCGATAGAGGCGTATGTGTGGTCACGCGATCGGCAAGACTTCAAACGCCTACAGCCTGATGTGCAGCCGGTGCTGCGCCAGCGCACCTTGGCACGCTTTGCCAGCGACACTGTGCTGGTCAAAGTCCAGCTGCAGCCCCACAAAGACGAGGACACGTTGACACATAAGCCGCGCAGCAGCGAGCCCACACCTGCGCCGCCGCCCGGACCATCGCCCACAGACAACCAAGGGGTGCTTGTGCAGCAAAAGCGCAATGAGCGCAATGAACCTGTGGCTTTCATCAGCCGCCCCGTGCCTGCGCAGATCACGTTGGCGCAATTGCAAGGCATTTGCCCCAAAGCCGATGCACAGCATTTGCAAGCCATCGCAGACGAGCTCAATTCAGATTTGGGTAAGTACAAGCTCGACACCCCGGTGCGCAGGGCGCATTTTTTTGGGCAGATCAAACAAGAGGCGGGCGACAAGCTCGACGCCGTGCAAGAGAGCTTGGACTACAACCCGGCGGGCTTGAAGGGGACGTTTGGCTATTACGCCAAGAACCCCGCAGAGGCCGAGCAAGATGGACGCATCAACGGCCTCATCAAGAAATTGGAGTGGAAGGTGATCAATGGTCAGAGACAGCCTGTAGAGCGCCAGTACAAGGGCGTGATCAAACCTGCTGATCAAGAGGCCATTGCGAACAAGGCGTATGGGCCCAAGCCTGGTCTAGCCGAAGCACTAGGTAATAACAAGGACGTTCGTGGGGATGGCTGGAAGTACCGTGGCCGGGGGCTCAAGCAGTTGACCGGAAAAGGTAATTACGATGATTTCGACACGGATTACAAAAAGTATTGGGGGCAAGAGAAAGACTTTCTCGCCCGTCCTGAATTGGTCCAGCTAATGCCCGACATGGTCCGTTCAGCCGTGTGGTTTTGGTTGCGTAAAGAATGTTGGAAGCAAGCGGACAAAGACTCGGGTAAAGGGGCCGTGAGCGATGAGGTGATTGATGCCATCACCAGGATTGTCAACGCGGGTGAGATCAGAAAGCATCAGGCGGGCCAGTACCCCAATGACGAAGGCAAAAACCCCGTTCTAAAACGGCGCTCCAACGTCAAACTCGCCTTCCGATATTTCACATAAAAAACTGTATGAAAAACTTGTTTCAACGAATGATCGTGGGCTTGATTCTGGCTTGTGTTGCCAATTTTTCATGGGCCTATCTCAAAAACGACACCATACAGTCTAGAAAAACATTTGTAACTATGGTTAAGCAATGGGAAAGAGAGACAGTTGATCCCTACATGGTTGCAAGAACGTATGTTTTTGATGCTGAAACCAGCACGCCATACCGGCCAAATACGGCCGGGGGGCATGAAAACTCTATGTTTGCATGGCGTCTGAACCAAACACGCTTCTTCTCGGTAGTTAGTTCTTACGTCCCCGATAACGATCCCATTGAGGGCTGCGAAAACTACCGCCGAGACGACATAAATTGGGAAGGACCGCATTGTGGGTGGATAAATAAGAGAAATCTTGTCTGCCACCTCTTCATGCTGACTGAGCAAGGCCAGATCGCTGGAATTGGCCGCATCGAAATTGGCCGCGACAAGAAGCTGATCCAGGGTAAGCCGTTTTGCTACGACATAAAAGCCATGACAGCCCCCAAAGAGATTGAAGACAGCATGCTCATCACCCTGAGCTACATCGACAGCGCTGCCCAAGCCGACCCCCGGTCAGAACCCGATGAGCTCCCCATGACGGTGCTCATGCGCTTCAAACAAGATACTGACGGTAAGCTCATCATCACACAGGATGAGCAATGCCTGTCCAACCCTAACCGCATTGCCAGCATTGCCGATGCACGCAAGGTGCTCAAGGCGCGAGGGTGTCGGTGAAGTGAGAACTGAGGCTAGAGGCTTTTCTGTAAACGGCAGGTCGGTTTGGTCTGTTCAGCCCAAACCCCACACCCACGGCCCCGAGACGGCGCTGGTCTGCGGGCCAGACGTCGACACCGCCCAAAGCGACATCTACACCGATCCTTTAGGGCGCATCAAAGTGCAGTTTCCTTGGGACCGCTATGGCACCAAAAACCACAACAGCAGCTGCTGGGTGCGGGTGTCTGCCGCTTGGGCGGGCAACCAGCTGGGCGCCATGCACGTGCCGCGCATCGGGCAAGAAGTGATCGTGGACTTTCTGGGCGGAGACCCAGACCAGCCCATCTGCACCGGGCGGGTCTACAACCAGATGAACACGCCGCCCTGGGCACTGCCTGCGCAGCAAGCCTTAAGCGGCTTCAGAAGCCGAGAGCTCAAACCCGGCGGAGGCAACAGCGCAGCGGGCAGGTCCAACCACCTGGTGCTGGACGACACCGAACAAAAAATTCAGGCGCAAATCAAGAGCGACCACCAGCACAGCCAGCTGAGTCTGGGGCACATCACGCGCATCGAAGACAACCAGGGAAGAAAAGACCACCGTGGCGAAGGCTTTGAGCTGCGCACCGACGGACACGGCGCAGTCAGAGCCAAAGACGGCCTGCTCATCAGCACCGAGGCCAGGCCCAACGCCAGCGGGCACATCACCGACCTGAGCGAGACCGCAGCGCGGCTGGCGCAAGGGCAAAGCCAGCACGACAGTCTGGGCGACTTGGCGCTGCAACACCAAGCGCAGGAAGTCAGCGACCAAGGCGACGTAGCCCAAGCTATTGCAGACCAGAACAAGGCCATTGCAGGGGACGGAAAAAGCACAGGCACAAGCACCAACACAGGTGAAGGCCAAGCGAAATTTCCCGAACTGCAAGAGCCCCACCTGATCCTGGCCAGCCCTGCGGGCATCGAGAGCACCACACCGCAAAGCACCCACCAGCACAGCGGCCAGCACCACGCCATCACCAGCGGCGGGCACACAAGCGTGAGCGCGGGCAAGAGCTGGCTCGTCAGCGCAGAACAAGCTCTGCGCATGTTTGCCTACAAAGCCGGCATCAAGATCGTCAGCGCCGTGGCCAACGTGGACATGCAAGCACTGGACAAATCCATCCGCTTCCTGGCCAGAGTGAAGATCACACAAACGGCCAACCGGATCACCTTCACCGCCAAAGAAGAGATCGTGATCAACGGCGGGGGGAGCTTCACCGTTTTGAACAGCGCAGGCATTGAAGACGGCACCAGCGGCAGCTGGGTGACGCATGCGGGTAGCTTCAGCTTGCCGGGGGGGAAGCGGTTGCCCTTCAATCTGTCACCTTCACACATAGCCGAGCCTCCTTACAGTGTGCGTTTTGCTGCACTGGGGAGCGACGCACTGCTTGCTGATGCGGGCTTTGTGGGCAACCCTTACCAATTGCTAGATCAGCAAGGCCGGGTTCTCGCCAAAGGCATTGTTGACGCCAGTGGGCGGCTGCCACGTTTGATGGACAAAGAAGAACCAAGCCAGGTGACCTTGCTGATCGGCAGCATGCAATGCCAACTGCGGCCTTGTTCGGTGCCGCAGGCAGAGCACGAGGAGCTTGACTTGTCCAGTGACGAGTTCACCGACGAAGACTTGGCAGCCTTGACCGAGTCACCTTATTTCGCCGCGCTCAGCAATAGCGAAGACGATACTGATTTCCTGGGCGCAATCGCCGTCCGCCAATTCTTTGCGTAAGGACGCATTGCCATGACCACTTTTGTCAAAGCCACCTATTACCCGAACGAACGCGTGGCCGAATACGTGACAGCCGAAGGCAAGCGCTTGCTGCGCCAGGGCGGCAGCTTGTGCTGGCTGCTCAACAACTGCGGCAACCTGGTTGCCCCCATGAGGGACGGCAAACCCGCGCCCAAAAAGACCCGAAACTATGTGGGCTTTGCGCGTGCCGGCGGTGCCGGGCACCACTTCTTCATGTTCTCAAGCTATGAATCGGGGCGTGAAGCAATCCACCGAACTTAAGATATAATTATTGACGCAACTCATTGATTTAATTGAAGTTTTTCTTATTTTCTCTCGCCGCAACATGACAACCACCATGATAAGAAAATATAGGGTTAACCCTTGGGTCATCGCCTCTTGATGACCTGACCTCTGTCTTTGCCAAGCTGGGTCAGTTCATACACAGCACCGCCTTTGCAGATTTGGCCCGAGGTGCCCAGTCCACCGCCTTTGTTCGCCAACGCAAACTGCCCCTGCCTTGTCTCGTGGGCGCTTTGCTCAGCCAACGCTCTCAATCTCAGCAGCTGATGCTGGACTCGTTTTTCGCCAGCTTGGCCGGTCACCCAGGCCTGCAGCGCGGCGCCTCTGACCGCGCCTTTGCCCTAGCACGCAACAAGCTCAAGCCCGCAGAACTGACCGCTTTGAATGCTCAAGTGCTGGACCTGGCTCAAG
>NZ_CXOO01000074.1 GCF_001269385.1 Limnohabitans sp. DM1
CCTCAATGTTCAAGCCAATGACGTGGGCAACAATGCGCCCAACGCCTTGATTTTCAGTGCCAAAGACAGCACCTTGACATTGCGCAATCTGGACAACAACGGCGGCAAAATCCTGGCCGTCGGTGCATTGACCCTCCAGGCCAGCGACACAGTGACCAATACAAAAGGTTTGCTCCGTGCGGGTAGTGAACTGGGCGTGACCTCCTCGCGCATCCAAAACACCCAGACCACGGGCGTCGATCAAGGCATTGAGGCTGACAACGTCAAGCTGGTCAGCGACCAGATAGACAACACGCAAGGGGCCGTTCGCACAGCCAACAATTTGACCCTGTTGTCCGACGGTCAAATCAACAACACCGACGGTTTGCTCAACGCTGGCGCACAACTGCAAATGGGTGCCCGACAAGCCAGCACGCCACAACTGGCCGTGAACAACACCCGTGGTCTGGTGGTGGGCAACAGCGAGGTCAACATCCGGGCTGGCCAACTGAACAACGCCTCAGGTCAGGTCATCTCCAAAAGAGATGTGATTCTGGACCTGCAGGGGGACCACCGCACCGATGGCATTTTGCAAGCCGGACGCGACATGAGTCTCAAGGTGACCGGCACCCTGAGCAATGATCGGCTGCTGCAAGCTGGGCGTCACCTCACGGCGCAGGCGCAAAACATATTGAACAACAGCAATGGTCAATTCATCAGCACAGGCACCACACAGTTGCTGGCCAACAATCAACTGACCAACCGAGGGTTGATCGACGGCGCGGACACCCAACTGCGGGCCGACACATTGAGCAATCTGGGCACTGGGCGTATTTATGGTGATCGGCTGGCCATGGGTGCCAACACCCTGAACAACACGGACGAAACCATCGACGGTGTGACCAAAGCTGCCACCATCGCTGCACGCGAAAGATTGGACATAGGCATCAGGGATCTGAAAAACACCAACAATGCCCTGATCTACAGCATGGCCTCCATCAACATTGGTGGAACGCTGGACGCCAACTGGCAGGCCACAGGCCGGGCCAACGACGTGCTCAACGACAGTGCCACCCTGGAAGCGGGCAGCGACCTCAAGATCACCGCTGCAAGCGTTCGCAACCTGGCCAGCAGCCTGACCTATGAACTCAAGCCGCTTGCCTCGCAGACGGTGTCGCAATACACCACCGACAAAGGCATTGTTGACAGCAAAGATGTGGGTTGGCGACCCGCAGTCCAAGATGGGTTTTTTAGGTTCGTAAATAACGAGGTTTTGGTGCTGCGCAGCAGCGTGTATGGCGATGTCAAATTCAAAGCCATTTACGATGGCCCCGACGCTTTTTTCCCAGAGTCGGGCAGTAACTGTGACGGTTGCACATACACCCCCGCCAGCCCCTCCTACGCCGCAAACCACAGCGTCTGGCAAGCCATGGGCGTTGCTGCGCCCACACAAAGCTTTGAAGTCAACCCGAAACCTTGGGTCGCTCTGCAAGCCAAAATTAATGCCATGCGTGGCGATGTCCAGAACAACTGGGCCAGCTACAAAGGTCGCCAATACCGCGACTACACAGAAACACCCACAGAACCCAAAACCACAGGTGGACGCGTGGGCGAGATCACGGCAGGCCGTGATGTGCAACTGAACCTCAGCAACCAACTGCTGAACCAGGACAGTAGTATCCTTGCGGGGGGCAAGTTGAGTACGCTGGGCGAACTGACGGGTGGCATCCAGAATCTGCGTAAAGTCGTTGAAACCAAGATCAGCAAAATTGGAAAAACAACTGATTGGGTGGTAGTGGATGAAGATTGCTTCTTATGGAGTTGCTCAGACGTTTACGGCTGGAGCACTTCTGCCTACAACGTCACCGAAACCAGCCAAGCCTTCTTGAACACCCTGAAATACGATCAATACCAACTTGTCCAGGCCAAGCCCGGTATTGAAAAAAATATGGTTGCCGCCGTCCAAACCAACATCCAGCCCGTGGGGTCAGTGACTTATGCAAGCGCAACCCCCAAAGCCACCCGTGTGGCGCTGACTTCAGTACAAACCAAAGCCGCTCAAGAAACCGCAACCACTGGCCAGGTGCACAGCGCCCCCACCACGTCCAAAACAGTCCAAGCCAAGGCATCGCAAGCCAGCACCACCGTCAGCCAAACGCAGGGCAGTGCCGCCACGGGCAGCACTGCGCAAGCCAACCAAGTGCGCACCCAGCCACAGCCGGGCAGTGTGCCCACCGGATCACTCTTTCGCCAACACCCCGAACCCAGCGCCCAATACCTGGTCGAAACCGATCCCCAGTTCACCCAATACCGCACCTGGCTGGGCAGCGATTACATGCTCAAAGCCCTGCAGACCGACCCCGCCACCACACAAAAGCGCCTGGGCGACGGCTTTTATGAACAAAAGCTCATCCGCGAACAAGTCGCCTCGCTCACCGGCAATCGCTTCTTGGGTGACTACAGCAGCGACGAACAACAGTACCAGGCCCTCATGAACGCAGGCGTGCAATACGCCCAGCAAATGAACCTGCGCCCCGGTATCGCCTTGACGGCTGAACAAATGTCCAGGCTCACCACCGACATGGTCTGGCTGGTCAACCAGACGGTGACCCTGGCCGACGGCAGCCAGCAAACCGTGCTCGTGCCCCAGGTCTATGCCCGGTTGCGAGAAGGTGATGTCAGCGCCAACGGCGCCCTCATGTCGGGGGGGCAAGTCGATCTGGCCGCAGGCAGCGCCCTGAACAACAGCGGCACCCTGAGCGCCCGCACCAGCCTGAGCGTGAGCGCACAAGACATCCGCAACAGCGGCAGCGTCAGCGCACAAAGCGTGGACATGGCCGCCACGCAAGACCTGCAAAACATCGGCGGCCTGATCCGGGCGCAAAGCAGCCTGAGCCTGAGCGCGGGCCGCGACCTGAGCGTGGCCAGCACCACCAGCACGCAAACCCAGGCCGGCGTGAGCGCAGGCGCCAGCCGCGCAGAAAGCCGGACCCAACTGCAAGGCATCGGCCAGGTCATGCTCACGGGCGATGGCAGCGGGCAAGCCGGGCAACTGAGCCTGAGCGCAGGGCGCGACGTGACACTGACAGCAGCGGCCGTAGCCAGCGCGGGAAGCCTGAGCCTGAACGCCGGGCGAGACGTGAACCTGCAAACCCTCACCCAATCGCACAGCCAGGACACCACCTACGACGCCAACCGCTACCTGCGCACCAGCCAAAGCCAGGAGGTAGGCACGCAAATCAGCGCCGTGGGCGAGCTGAGCATTCAGGCGGGGCAAGACGTCAACGCCCGGGCGGCCAACGTACAAGCTCAAGTGGGCTTGCTGGTGGACGCCGGGCGCAACGTGAACATCAGCGCAGGCGAACAAAGCCTGAGCACCGCACAATCGACGCGAAGCAACAGCAGCGGCTTGTTCAGCAGCAGCAGCACCACCAGCCGCAACAGCAGCGCCAGCACCACCGCTGTGGGCTCCAGCTTTGAAGGCCAAAGCGTCAACATCAGCGCAGGCCAAGACCTGAACGTCAAAGGCTCCAACGTGCTGGCCGACCAGGACGTGATTCTCAAGGCGGGCGGCAACGTCAAGATTGAAGCGGCGCAAAACACGCAAAACCAAAGCAGTTTCAGCCAAACCACCAAGTCCGGTCTCTTGAGCGGAGGTGGCCTGAGCGTGACCATCGGCAAGCAAATGCAAAGCGTGGACAGCCAAGGCCAAAGCACCACGGCAGCAGGCAGCACCGTGGGCTCCACCGGCGGTAACGTGACCATCACCGCAGGCAAGACCTACACACAAACAGGCAGTGATGTGATCACGCCAAAAGGAGACATCGACATCACCGCCAAGACAGTGGACATCCAAGAAGCCAGAGAAACCGGCAGCCAAAGCACCGAACAAAAGTTCAAGCAAAGCGGGCTGACGGTGGCCATCACCAGCCCAGTGATCTCTGCACTGCAAACGGCCAACAACCAACTGCAAGCGGCAGGCAACACCAGCAGCGGCCGCATGCAAGCCCTGGCGGCAGCCAATGCGGGGTTCAACCTCAAGCAAGGCGCGGATGCTGTTCAAGCAGGCCAAGGCGATGCCAATGGCATGGTGAAGAATGCAGACGGCAAGATGGTCGAAGGCAACGCTGCAGACAAAGCAGGCGGCATCGGCATCAGCCTGAGCCTGGGCGCATCCAGCAGCCAGTCCCAACAACAAAGCAACGCCGACAGCGCCAAGGGCAGCAAGGTCAATGCAGGCGGCAACGTGAGCATCCAAGCCACCCGCACCGCAGGTGCGCCCAATGACACGGGCAAAGACAGCGACATCACCGTGCAAGGCAGCAAGGTCCAAGCCGGTAAAACCGTCACCCTCAAAGCCGACGACCAAGTGAACTTGCTGGCCGCGCAAAACACCACGCAAGAAAGCAGCAGCAACCAAAGCAAGAGCGGCAGCATTGGCGTCGCCATGCAGCTGGGCGCAGGCGGTGGCGGCATGGGCTTCACGGCCAATGCCAGCCAAGCCACAGGCCAAGGCGCGGGCAACAGCACCACGTACACCAACAGCCAAGTGGCGGGCAACACGGTCAACATTGAATCAGGCGGTGAAACCAACCTCAAAGGTGCAGTGGTCAAGGGTGAGCAAGTCAGGGCTGATGTGGGCGGCAACCTCAACATAGAAAGCCTGCAAGACAAGAGCCAATACAAAGAAAGCAGCAAGAGCGCAGGCGGCTCGGTCATGGTGGGCGCGGGCTACAGCGGCAGCGTGAATCTGGCCAAGAGCAGCATCAACAGCGACTACCTGAGCGTGGGCGAGCAAAGCGCCATCCGCGCAGGCGACGGCGGCTTCCAAGTCAACGTGCAAGGCAAGACCACCCTGACGGGCGGCCAAATCACCAGCACCCAAGCGGCCATCGACAACAACAAAAACAGCTACGAAGCCAAGCAAGGCACCACCACCACCGACCTCAACAACAGTGCCAGCTACAGCGCCAACAGCGTGAGTGTGGGCATAGGCGCAGGCACCCTGCCCGGCAAGAGCGCCAGTGCGGGCATGAGCGGCGTGGGTGTGGGCAGTGACAAGGGCTCAGCCCAAAGCACGACCACGGCGGGCATCAGTGGCGTGGCGGGTAACGCGGCAGCCAGAACCGGAGACAAGAGCACCAGCATCGCGCCGATATTTGACAAAGAAAAGACGCAAAAGGAAGTGGCCGCACAAGTGGCGATCACCAGTGAGTTTGGCAAGCAAGCGAGCAAGGCGGTGGGGGACTATGCAGGCAACCAGCTCAAAGACCTGAGCCGCAAGGCCAATGCCGAAACCGACCCCGGCAAGAAAGCAGCCTTGCAAGCAGAAGCCGCCAAGTGGGAAGAAGGCGGCGCCTATCGCGTGGCGATGCACACCGCCGTTGGTGGTCTGACGGGTGGCCTTGCAGGGGCTGCAGGTGCAGGAGCCGCCAGCGCAGCAGCGCCCACGATTGACCAACTGCAAGGCCAACTCAAAACCGCGATCAAAAATGCAGGCTTGGGCGACAGTGCGGCGAATGTCATCTCCAGCCTGGCCGGTGGCACCACAGCCGCAGCAATCGGTGCAGCGGCCAGTGGGGGCAGCGTGGCAGGCGGGGCAACAGCGTTCAATTCGGATATGAACAATCGGCAGTTGCATCCGAGCGAACGGCAGTGGGCCAAAGAAAATGCAGCCAAATACAAATCCTATTTGGCAAGCAAAACAGGAGAAAACATCACTGTAGAAGAGGCCTACCAGCGTTTACTCAGTGCTGGATATGCGACAGTGGACACGGCAGCGCAGAACACCGGTCAAAGCGATCCGAATGCCAAACAATTCATCAGCACGAACGCCAAAGGTGACGCTCAGCTATTCAATGCTACGGCAGCTGAACGCAATAATCCGCTTTTAGGGGGGAATGCAGACGGCAGCTACACACCAGAGCAACAAGCCCGGTTTGCCACCACCGCTCCAGCGGCAAGAGCCAGCGCATTGGTCACTAAAGCCATGGATTACGCTGGTACAGACTGCGCAGCCAACTCTGCGTTGTGCAAGCAAAAGTTTCAGGCCATTGACAGCGCCATTGGTGCACTCAATGACGCAAAACTCCTATACCAGGATGATCCGTCGAGTGTTACGCTGATCAACAAGCAAATTGATCAGCTTAAAACAAGCATTACGCCCAGTGAGGTGTCACGCGGCGGGGCTGGCGCAATCAGTGAGACCTACAAAAACATAGCTGGGGTGCGGCGCGTGTCAAGGTAGTTGTCGCCTGAGTCATGCAGCTTTGAGCTGAGTATGTTGGTCAGAAATGGCCAGCTTGACCACCTCGTCACGTTCAGGGTTGAGGGTGACCGAGTCAATCAGAGACCAGTCTCGCGTGGCACCTGACCAGCGTGCCGGATGACGAGCCTTCGCTTTGGTGTACACCTCATGGCGAGCGGCCAGGATGGCCTGATCTTGGCCGCTGTGGCGTTGCTCTGGGCTGACGTAGCGAATACCGCTGTGGCGGTGATCGACGTTGTACCAATGCACGAACTCAGCGGCCCAGATGCGCGCTTGTTCTAGTGACTCAAAGCCCTGCACAGGAAACTCTGGGCGGTATTTGGCCGTGCGAAACAGTGCTTCGKAGAATGCKTTKTCGTCKCTKMCTCTCTTTCTCTCTTCCTCCTTCTTTCCTCCCCTCCCTTTTCTCCTTTTCAGTACCGTGGTGGCCTTGAGCGTGGAGCCATTGTCACCATGCAGTACGGGCTTGCTGTCCC
>NZ_CXOO01000075.1 GCF_001269385.1 Limnohabitans sp. DM1
GACATCAACGCTTTCAAAAGCCAGTTCACCGGCTCGGGCGGCGACTTGGCTGGCCTGCGCCAACGGCTGGACAGCTTTTGCAAACGCACCCTGCGCAAGGACGTGACCGAGTACATCAAGTACACCGAGCGCAAAGCCATCACGCAAAAGTTCCGGTCAACGGACGACGAACACCGGTTTTACGAAGCCGTCAGCGACTACCTGACCCGCGAAGACAGCTACGCCATCCCCCGCCGCCAACGCCACCTGACCGAGCTGGTGCTGCGCAAGCTGCTGGCGTCTAGCTCGCTGGCCATTGCGGGCACCCTGGGAGTGATGAAAGAGCGGCTAGAAAAGCTGCGCGACCAAAAAATCCAGAACACCACCGACTGGGACCAAAACGACTGGATCGAAACCCTGGTCAGCCAGGAGGAAATGGAAGAAGACCTGCTGGATGAAATCCTGAACGGCAGCGACGAAACACCAGAAACCGGGACGACCGCCGCCCCCACAGACCCCGCCCAGCTCGACCGCCAACGCCTGAACGCCGAGATTTCCGAGCTGGACCGCCTGCACGCTTGGGCGCAAGGCATCGGCACCGACACCAAAACCACCGCCTTGCTGCAAGCGCTGGACGTGGGCTTCAACGCGTTGGCCCAAATGCAAACCGGAGGCGCGGCGCAACGCAAAGCGCTCATCTTCACCGAGTCGCGCCGCACGCAGGAATACCTTAAACGCTTTCTGGAGCACAACGGCCACGCGGGCAAAGTGGTGCTGTTCAGCGGCACCAACTCAGGCCCCGAGGCCAGCAACATCTATGAACGCTGGCTCACGGCCAACCAAGGCACGGGCCGCATCAGCGGCTCGCGCGACATCGACATCCGCACCGCGCTGATCGAGCACTTTCGGGACGAAGCCGACATCCTGATCGCCACCGAAGCCGCCGCCGAGGGCGTGAACATGCAGTTTTGTTCACTCGTCATCAACTACGACCTGCCCTGGAACCCCCAGCGCGTGGAGCAGCGCATTGGCCGCTGCCACCGCTACGGCCAAAAGCACGACGTGGTGGTCATCAACTTCTTCAACGAACGCAACCACGCCGACGCCCGCGTGCTGGAGCTGCTGGCTGTCAAATTCAAACTGTTTGACGGCGTGTTTGGCGCGTCTGATGAAGTGCTGGGCAGCATCGAATCCGGTGTGGACATCGAGCGGCGCATTCTCGACATCTACCGCACCTGCCGAACGCCCGCGCAAATCGACGCCGCCTTTGCCGCGCTGGGCCAGGCCATGAAACCCGCCATTGACGAACGCATGGCGCAAACCCGCAGCCAGCTGCTGGAAGTGTTTGACGCCGAAGTGCACGAACGCCTGCGCCTGCAGCGGCAGGACACCCTGAGCCACCTCAACCAATTCAGCCGCCGATTTTGGGACCTGACCCGCCATGTGCTGGCCGGGCAAGCCTGGTTTGACGAAGAGCACCTCAGCTTTGACCTGCCCGCGCCCACCGCTGCGGGCATGGACGAGGGCATCCCCCCGGGCCGCTACCACCTCATCTCGCGTCAACAACCCAGCGACGCCAATTCACTCGCCGTGAATGAGCCCGGCAAGGACGCCCACACCTACCGCCTGTCGCACCCCCTAGGCGAGTGGGTGGTGCACGCTGCCTGCCAAGCCAGTACCCCGGTGCAACGCCTGGTGTTTGACACGCGGCAAACCGAAGCCCGCGTCTCGGTGGTCGAAGCGCTGCGCGGCCAGTCGGGTGTGCTCACCTTGCAAAAGCTCACGGTGGACAGCTTTGAAAAACAGGAATACCTGCTCTTCTCGGCCCTGACCAACAGCGGCCAATCGCTGGACCAAGAGACCTGCGAAAAGCTCATGGCCACGCCCGCCACGCTGCAAAGCAACAGCGACGTTACCCAAGCCGAACCAGCCACAACCACCCGCCTGCAACAAGAAGCAAAGCGCCACGCCGACGCCACCGTGGCCCACGCGCTGGAAACCAACAACGCGCACTTCACCGAGGCCCGCGACAAGTTGGACCGTTCGGCCGAAGACATGGTTCAAGGGGCCGAGCAAGCCCTGCGCAATACGCGTGAACAAATCCGCATCGCCCAGCGCGAGGCCCGCCACGCCACATCGTTGGACGAACAACACGCCATTCAAGAACGCATCGCCAAGTTGGAACGTCAGCTGCGTCGCCAACGACAAGAAATTTTTGAAGTGGAAGACGACGTGAAAGACAAACGCGAACAGTTGATTGAGCAGCTGACGCAACGCATGACCCAACGGGTCCAAACCGAAACCCTGATGACGCTGACATGGGTCGTCATCTGACTGGCCTACTGAAAGAAAAGTAGAAATGAAAAAGCCTGCATCCGCCAAACACCAAGAACTTGTCACCAAATTGCGCGAGGTTTTCCAGATCGACCGGCCTGAATTGGACTTTGGCATTTATCGCATCCTCAACGCCCGAGCCACCGAGATCAACGATTACCTTGAAAACCGACTGCTTGAAAAAGTGCGCGATGCGCTGGGGCAAGGCGCTCAGGCCCAGAGCGAACAAGTCGCCCAAGAACTGCACGAAAAAGAAACCCAATACCGTGCCGATGGCATGGACCCCGACACAGTGCCCAAAGTCAGGGAGTTGCGCGAAAAAATGGCGCAATACAGCACAGGGGTTAATGAACACGAAAACGCAGTGTTCTCGCACCTGCTCACCTTCTTCTCACGCTACTACGACAGCGGTGACTTCATCAGCCAGCGCCGCTACAAGGGCGACACCTACGCCATTCCGTATTCGGGCGAAGAAGTCATGCTGCACTGGGCCAACAAAGACCAGTACTACACCAAGAGCGGCGAAAACTTTGCCAACTACAGCTTCAAACTTGCCGGGCAAGACGGCAAAACCGAACGCACAGTGCATTTCCGCCTGGTCGCGGCTGACACCGCCAAAGACAACCGCAAAGACAACGACAAAGACCGCCGTTTTGTGCTGATCGATCAGCGCACCCACACCCGCGTGGACGAGCAAGGAGAAGGCTTTGAAGAAACTCTATTGCCTGTGGAAGAGGTGGAGAGCACATCGCCAGGTGCAGGCAAAGAGCTGCTCATCCGTTTTGAATACAAGGCCGTGCCCAAAGGCAGCAAGCAAGATGCCCTGATTGGAAAGGCCGTGACCGCCGTATTGAGCGATGCTGCCGTCAAGGCCCGCTGGCTGGACCTGGGCAACCGCGCACCGACCGAGAAGAACCCGCAGCGCACCCTGCTGGAAAAGCACCTGAGTGACTACACCACCAAAAACAGCGCTGACTACTTCATCCACAAAAACCTGGGCGGTTTTTTGAGCCGCGAGCTGGACTTTTACATCAAGAACGAAGTCATGCACTTGGACGATGTGCAAAACGCCAACGCCTTTGCCGACATCGAAAAAAGCCTTCGCATGATCCAGTGCCTGCGCAGCATTGCACAGGAGCTGATCACCTTCTTGGCGCAGCTGGAGGATTTTCAAAAAAAACTGTGGCTCAAGAAAAAGTTTGTGGTGTCCAGCCACTACTGCATCACGCTGGATCGGGTGCCTGAAGACCTTTATGCCGAGATTGCGGCAAATGAGCGCCAGTGGGCGCAGTGGCACGAACTGGGTATGAGAGACAGCTCGGAGGTGGGGACGGAAAATGATTTGAGGTTTTTGCCTTTCCTGATGGTCGATACAGCGCTGTTTGATGGGAGGTTTCGTGCCCGCCTGCTCAACGCCATGCCTGATTTGGATGCCAGCGTTGATGGCTTGTTGGTCCACAGTGACAATTTTCAGGCACTCCATTTGCTGGGCAACCGTTACCAAGAAAAGGTGAAGTGCGTTTACATCGATCCGCCTTACAACACCGCCAGCAATTCCATACCCTACAAAAACACGTTCAAGCATTCGGCCTGGGCGACGATGATGGATAACCGCATCGCCAAGCTCAAGCGATTTATCCCTGAAGACGGAGCCATCTTCGTCAGCATCGACAAGCATGAACGTCAAAATCTTGAGCATGTTTTGAGCATCAACTTCGGTGAGGACAACCACATCGAAGAGCTGATTTGGGCCATGAACACCAACAACAGCCAAGCCCCTAACTATTCGACAAATCACGAATATGTGTTGGTTTATGCCAAAAACAGGCCGGTGGCTGAGCAAGACAAAAGCATGTTTCGCGAGCCTAAACCTGGCTTTGCCGATGTCATGGAACTCGTTGCACGGCTGAACCCAAACTATCCGCCTGTCTCTGAGATTGAAGCTGAACTGCGCAAACTTTATCGCGACCATCAGATCGAATACCGCCAAGAGGTAGAGGCGCAAGGTTTGGAATGGGAGGATGAAAAAGGAAATGATCCTTGGAAGGGCTTGTTCAACTACAGCGGCGCGGAATACCGAGATGCCAACGGTCGTCTCGTTCCTGATACTGAAGCTGCAGAGCGGAAGGCCAAGATTTGGATTTGGCAGGAAGACAACACATCAATGCCAGCGTCAAAACAGTCGCCGACTGTGAATGACCCCAATCACCCCAACTATCGGTGGTACAAGCCGCTTCACCCAATCACCAAGAAGCCGACGCCGCACCCTAAGAGTGGATGGAAGTTCGCTCTCGAACGTGATCCTGACAGTCCGAATAAGAGGAGTTTCCTTGCTCTTGATGCTGATGGAAGAATTGCATGGGGCCACGACGAAACGAAGGTCCCACGCATCAAGCGAATGCTGCACGAGGTTGAAACAAACGTCGGCAAGAGCGTGTTTTCCGACTACTCGGACGGTGAAAAACAGACACATGACCTTTTCAACCGATCCGGCGTTTTCCTTGCTCCCAAGCACGCCAGTTTTGTAAGCCGGTTCGTCCTTCACGCCACCCGATCTGACAGCACCGTTTTGGATTGCTTTGGCGGTTCGGGCAGTACCGCTCACGCTGTTTTCACTGCCAATCGGCTGGACGGTGGCAAACGCCGGTACATCACGGTTGAGCAAGGGGAATACTTCAACACGATCATTAAACCGCGCATGCAGAAGGTGGCTTACTCAGCCGATTGGCGACTTGGTAAACCGACAGCGCCAGAAACTGGCATCTCCCACTGCTTCAAAGTCCTCAAGCTCGAAAGCTACGAAGACACCCTGAACAACCTGCACCTGCAAAAACCCGCAAGCTCGCGCGATCTGTTTGGCAATCTGCCGCAGGCCGCGCAAGACGACTACCTCATGCGCTACATGCTCGATGTGGAAAGCCGTGGCTCGCTGTTGTCGGTGCAAGACTTCAACAACCCTTTCGATTACGCGCTCAATATCGCGGTGGATTCGGCGGGGGCCTATGAGCCACGCAAGGTGGACATGGTCGAAACCTTCAATTACCTGATCGGCCTGCGCGTGAAGTCCATCGATGCGCAGCAGGAACGAGGATTTGTAAGCGTGATCGGCACCCTGCCCAGCGGCGAAAGCTGCCTAGTGCTCTGGCGCGATTGCGACAGGATCGACTACGACGAACTGCGCCGCATGGCCAACCGCCTGCACTTGGAGGCGGCCAACAACCCCTTCGACGTCATCTACATCAACGGCGACCACAACATCCCGGCCAGCTACACGCCCTCGGCGGGTGAAGAAGCGGCAGGCTGGTCCCACAAGATTCGCCAGATCGAGCCTGAGTTTCTGGAGCGCATGTTCTCGGTGGAGGATGTGTGATGGCCAAGAAAGCCCACCCAAAGTCGGCGGATTCAAAGAAGGAGTCCAAAGAAACAGCAGGTTTGACAGTGCCTGCAGCGTCTGCGCCTGAAGAAACCAGTCAGACGGCTTTTGACCATTTGCTGAGCCAGTTACGCCAGTTGATTGGCGATGCCCGCAACCGTGCGGTGCGCGCAGTGGATGAAATTCAGGTGCAAACCAACTGGTCGGTGGGTCGGTACATTGTCGAGTTTGAGCAAGGCGGTGCGGTGCGTGCAGCTTATGGCAAGCGTTTGTTGCCCTTGCTGGCCGAAAAATTGAAGGCGGATTATGGGCAGGGTTACGACGCCTCGAATTTGCGCTACATGCGCCTGTTTTACCAAGCGTTTCCAATTCGTGACGCACTGCGTCACGAATTGTGCTGGACGCATTACCGCTTGTTGACCAAGTTGGATCGCGAGGACGCACGGCAGTGGTACATGAACGAGGCTGCCACGCAGAACTGGAGCACACGCGCCCTGCAACGGCAAATGGGAACCTTGTATTACGAACGTTTGCTGCTGAGCAAGGACAAGGTGGCCGTGGCGCAAGAGGCGCAGCACAACCTGGAACAGCTGGATGCCGGCCCGCGTGCATTTTTGCGTGACCCCATGATGCTGGAGTTTTTGGGCTTGCCCGGCGCTGGTGCCTTGCTGGAGTCGAGCCTGGAACAGGGTTTGATGGACAAGTTACAGGCTTTCTTGCTGGAGCTGGGCAAAGGCTTTGCTTTTGTGGCGCGGCAGCAGCGCATCAGCACGGAGAGCAAGGATTTTTATATCGATCTTGTTTTCTACAACTATTTGCTGAAATGCTTTGTATTGATTGATCTGAAAACACAAGAGTTGTCACACCAGGACATTGGGCAGATGGACATGTACGTCCGCATGTACGACGACCTCAAGCGCGGCGAGAGCGACAACCCCACGGTGGGCATTTTGCTGTGTGAATCGAAGGATCAATCGGTGGTGCGTTATTCGGTGCTGCATGGTAGCGAGCAGATTTTTGCCAGCCGCTACAAGCTGGTGTTGCCATCAGAAGACGATTTGCGTGCCGAGTTGAAGCGCGATGCCGAGGAAATTCGCTTGGCGATGAAACTGAAAGAACAGGGCTGACCATGGCCACAAGAACAAAAACAGCTGCGGTGCCCAAAAAGCGCACTTTCCATCAGGAATTGGTCCTCAACCGCTGGGTGCTGGGGTTTTTTCATGGCGGCACGCTGGCTGCCATCAAATCCCGCATTGCCGATGACCGGTTTGAAGGGATAGACGAAGACGGGCAGACCCAGTTCTTTCATGAGCTGACCCGTGGGCTGTTTGATCCCAACAAGGTGCCTGAGAAAGACTTGCGGCGTTATGACCTGAACATCGTCGCGCACTGGCAAGCCATCACAAACCAGCGCAACCAGCGTGAAGGCCATGCGCTGCAGATGAAGTATTTCCAGTACCTGTCGCTGCTTTTTAGCGAGCTGTATCTGGATTGGTACTTCAACAAGCGCCAAGCGCTGCTGAATGGGCTGAATGCTGAAATGGCCCTTTACCGCAGCGAGACCGGTGCCTTGGTGTTGCAGGATTTCGTCGCCGACGAGCTGAACAAGGTGGCGTTCTGGAGTGCAACGGGCAGTGGCAAAACGCTGCTGCTGCATGTGAACATCAAGCAGTATTTGTACTACTTCCAAAATGGCAAGCCCGACCACTACCCGGACAAGATCATCCTGCTCACGCCCAACGAGGGCTTGTCAGCGCAGCATTTGACAGAGCTGCACTTGTCGGGCTTTGGCTTTGCCCAGCCTTTCAACAAGACCCAAAAGCCGCCCAAGGGCACCATCGAAATCATCGACATCAACAAGCTGGGCGATGAGATGGGTGAAAAAACGGTGGCGGTTGATGCCTTTGAGGGCAATAACTTGGTGCTGGTGGACGAGGGGCACCGGGGCACGGGCACGGCGGCGGGTGCTTGGATGGCGCGGCGCGAGGCTTTGGTGCGCGGGGGCTTCGCCTTTGAGTATTCGGCCACGTTTGGCCAAGCCGTGGCCAAAGGCCGCACGATTGCCGAGGAAGAAGAGGAGTTGAAGAAAGCCAAAGCCAAAATGCTCTTTGGCACCAGCAGCCTGAAAAAGTTGGGCCCTGAAGAAACAGCCCAGTTGTCGTTGACTCTGGAGGACAAGCGCAGGGCTCGCATCAGGGCCACGAAAGAGGTGTATGCCAAATGCATTCTGTTTGACTATTCATACAAGTATTTTTATGCCGATGGATACGGCAAAGAGTCGCTGATTCTGAACATGGATGGTGAAGCCTATGCACTTGCAGAAAACGCACAAAAGTATTTCACCGCTTGCATCCTGTCCTACTACCAGCAAATGTGGTTGTGGGAAACAAGCCATGGCCAACTGACCGAATTCAACATTGAAAAACCTTTGTGGGTGTTTGTCGGTAACACCGTCACAGGCGAGGATTCGGACGTTTTGGAGGTGGTGAATTTTCTGGCGTTTTTCCTGAACAAAGATGACAAGGTCAAAGCCTGGCTGGCTGACCTGATTGCAGACAAAGCGCAAATTCTGGACGCTAAGCGAAACAATATTTTTCACAACCGGTTCACCCCCTTGATGGGGTTTTTGGGCCGTATTGACGATCTTTATGCGGACATCCTGCAACGGGTTTTTAATGCGCCATCTCGGCAACGGCTCAAGCTGGTCAACATCAAGGCCAGCAAAGGTGAACTGGCTTTGCGTGTCGGGGATGCCGAGCCATTTGGATTGATCAACATTGGCGACGATGCAGGATTTTTCAGCACTGCCGAAAACGCAAAGGCGTTTGAGAACGAAACCGATGAGTTTGGCGGTCCATTGTTTGGAACCCTCAACAACAAGGGCAGCAAGCTCAATGTGTTGATTGGCTCCAAAAAGTTCACCGAAGGCTGGAGCAGCTGGCGTGTTTCGACCATGGGCCTGCTGAACATGGGCCAGGGTGAGGGTTCTCAAATCATCCAGTTGTTTGGTCGTGGGGTTCGTTTGAAGGGCAAGGGTTTTTCTTTAAAGCGAAGCACCCCACATGAACGCCCCAAGGGTCTCAATTTGGAGCTTTTAGAAACTCTGAACATTTTTGGTGTGCGAGCCAATTACATGAACACCTTCAAAGATTATTTGGTGGAAGAGGGCATTGTTCCTTTCGACGAAATCTTGGAGCTGGACTTTGAAACGCGGGCCAATTTGCCTGCAAGTAAATTGAAGACCCTGGCCCTGAAAGATGGGTACAAAGACAACCAAAAACTGGGCTTCAAGCGCACACATTACCCGTGGCTCTACGAAGTCCCTGCGCCATTCCTTGCCAAGATCAAGCCTGCGCATGTGGTGCTTGATTTTTACCCCCGTGTGGCCGCTATGGCATCAAAAGACAGGACGCTCAAAAACACGGAGGCGCGTGAAGAAGGCAAACTGAACCCCCAGCTTTTTTCAGTGTTCGACTGGGATCGCATTTACCTGGCCGTCATGCGTTTTAAGTTGCAACGCAGCTGGAGCAATTTGCGCTTGGATATGCAAAAGCTGCGTGACTTTGCCGAGGGGCCAAGTACTTGGTACACGCTGTTTACCCCTTCAACCGAATTGGCAATCAACACATACGCCGATGTTCGTAAGCAAGAAGATTTTCTGATTCAGCTTCTGTGCGATTACACAGATCGGTTCTACAAGACACTGAAAAACGCGTATGAGGGTCAGTTCTACGATGTTGTGACCATGTCGGACGAACATGGCTCCATGCTGAAGCTGTATCACATTGCGATTGAAGACAGCCCAGAGGGCCACGTTTACAAGCAAAAGCTGGAAGTTCTTCAAAAGCTGGTGCGAGAGGGCAAGATTGGCGAAGCCAGCCAGTGGGGGGCCAACAACATGGTTGCCATCAGCTTTGATCGGCACCTTTTCTATCCCTTGCTTTCGCTGGAAAACAAAGACGCTGTGCCATTGAAAATGCGACCCCTCGCGTTTGATGCGCCAAGCGAATGGGAGTTTGTGAAAGACCTTGAGGCTTTCTACGACAGCCCAGCAGGGCGTGACGCCATTGGTCAACGCAGCCTGTATTTGCTGCGCAATGCAGACCGTCAAGAAAAAGGGCTTGGTTTTGCACTGGCAGGTAATTTTTACCCTGACTTTTTGCTCTGGCTGGTAGACGACCAAACGGGCGATCAGTGGCTGAGTTTTGTGGACCCCAAAGGCATTCGCAACATGGACCTGTCAGATCCGAAGCTGGGGCTTTATTTGGAAGTGAAAACCTTGGAGGCTGAGCTGCAAAAGCAAGCCAAAAAGGGCGATGCCAAGTTGACGCTCAATGCCTTCATCTTGTCCCACACAAACTTCACAGACCTGCTCAATGTGGGCGGGCCAGAGCAAAAGGTCGAGCTGGAAAAACGCCACGTTTTGTTCATGGGGGATGGTCCGAAAAACTATCTCAAAAAGAGGTTCTCTTGAAATTTGAGTGGGTAAGCTTCTGCCATATTGATCAACTTTTGAGCGTGAATTGATGACTGCCAAGCTGTTTGAATCTGCCCTGGGCATCACTGACCCGTGGTGCGTTGCCTCGGTTGAGTTCGACGAAGGTGCCAAGACCTTGACGATATTGATTGACTTCAAAGTCGGCAGTCGCTTTGCAGTCTCGGGTCACGATGGGCTGCATGGTGTGCACGACACGGTGGCCAAGACGTATCGGCACCTGAACTTCTTTCAACACGAGTGCCATCTGCAAGTTCGCACGCCTCGCGTGAAACTTCCCAACGGTTCGGTGCGGTTGGTCGAGCCTGATTTTGCCGGGCGACTTAATGGCTTCACCTTGCTGTTTGAAGCCTTCATTCTGATGCTGTCTGGCCAGATGCCATTTGCCGCCGTCTCGCGTCTTGTCGGGGAGTCGCCGCACAAGGTTCTGGCCGTGTGCGAAAAGTATGTTGAGATGGCCTGTGGCTTG
>NZ_CXOO01000076.1 GCF_001269385.1 Limnohabitans sp. DM1
GCTCCGAGCGCACGCTGTAGAGCACCTGCAGCAGCATGGCGCGCAATAGCTTCTCGGGGGCAACGCTAGGGCGACCGCCTTTGATGTCAGCTTCATACATGTCCGCAAACAAGCCGTCCATGGCCACCAGTGCTTTATTGACCATCTCACGGATGGCTCGCAAAGGGTGTCCAGCAGGTACGAAATCATCCAGCCGTTTCATCAGAAACAAGCTCTCGGTAAAGGTGTCTGCGCCGCGCATGTCAAACTGTTTTTTTGTGATGCCTGAATTCTCGAACGCGCAGCTGAATTGACGCTTTCAGTGAGTCAGTATTTCAGCAGCCTGCTATAGGACAACAAATCCCAATGGATGCGTTGGCAACTTATCCTTGTGCTGGTGTCACTTCAGTTGTGCCAATTTTTGGTGGTGAGAGTCCAGATCCATTCCCAGATGTTGATCGTTTGTTGACTCCTTACGGTCAACCAGTTTATTTGATGTCATCAAACGGAACTACTTTGACCCTCGCAAGTTGGCAGATCACTCAACGTGGTGGAGCCAGCGTTCCAGTGACTGTATTGACGAAAGAAAACGATCCACACAAACGCCTTACAGCTAACCAAGTCTTCGTCGTCCCAACTCAGCGTCTTGCCAACAACAGCACTTACGACGTTGTTTTGAGCGGCACAAATTCAGGAATGATTTCATCGGCAAACCCAACTGGCTCATTCAATCGAATCTTCTCATTCACAACAGGTACTTTCACCAGCGAATAATCCTCTTCCTCCCTGCCCCATCCGGGGCTTTAACGGCGCAGCACTTTTACTGCGCCGTTTTTTTCGCATATGAATCAGTTATTTGACTTGCGTGACCTTCTTTCTGTTTACACCCAATACAAACTATTGAGGCCATCCACGGTGAGGTCCTACGAAGATGCGATCCCGCAACCTTGAGAGGTTTGCTGGCACCGCCGTCTTGATTGAATCAATCAATGTGGACGTGATGCTTGCTCATCGTGCCTGGTGCCTTGAGCGTATGCGACCTACGAGCTACAACAAGCACCGACGTCACCTGCGGGCTCTGATCAACTTTGCGCTTGCGGAGGATCAAATTCAGACACAGCCCTTCGCCAAAGTGGGGCCAGCTCCTGTGGGGGTCAAGCGCCCGAAAACAGTCCCCTCCTCTTGGTACAAGCACACGATGACCTTGCTGGATTCAGACAGCGTGAGTGGCTTGAATCCCACAAAGTTTTGGCGGGCTGTGTTTTCGGTGATGCATTTCACAAGCATGCGCAGGCGCCAGATAGTTGAACTGAAATGGGAACACGTTTTGTTGTCTCGATCTGCACTGCTCATGTCCTCAGAGGGCTCTAAAAGCAAGCGGGAATGGCTTGTTCCCGTGCCAGCGTGGATCAGCCAGGCACTCCGTGAACTGCGATCTGAAATAGAGCTGAAATCGGGCCTACCTGTACGACCAGACGACCAGGTGTTTTGCCTGCCTTTGCTGTCGCCTGGGAGGATCAAATCACCGCGAATGCTGGACGAGCACATCAGCCGTGCATTTGAGTCTTTGTCGCGGCATCTTGGGTACACGGTGAGCGCACATCGCGTGCGTCACACAAGCGCCACGGTGATGCTGGAGCGAAGCGGCAACATCAAGGCGGTATCAGACATGCTGGGACACGCGGACATCAAACTGACGGCTTCGACCTATGTGCATCCCAGACTTGGGTCATTGCGGCGAGTTCAGCAGTCGCTCTCGGGGTACAAGCCGGTCGATTGACATGTCCCTACCGGGGTTGTCGCCTCCATAGGCTCATTTGGTCTATCATGAAGGCTCAAAGGAGTCATCATGCCACGTCAATCCATTGAGCCTGCCAATAGAAAAACGCTTCCAAATGCGCGTAGAAAATCACCCCCCAAGGTCGATTACAAGGGCATTTTCCGAGCCTCTGCGGCTGAGCGGGTGCAATTTATTCGTCAGCGCGTCGCACCTGATGTCGTTGATATGACCATCATCGACATGGGGATCACTAAATCCGCTCTCTACATCACACTGGATTTCCCGCCTTCAACCATGAAGCGAAAAACCTCCAAGGATGAGTTGCTTCCAACGGCATTGTCTGAGCGGATGATTGGTCTTCAAAAGTTGATTGGTCAGGTGCAGACCATGGTTGAAGAGTCTGGTAACCCCAAGGGGTTCAACGCCGCACACTGGGTTGCTCAATGGCTTGAGCAACCCTTGGGAGCGCTTGGCGGTCAAAAGCCAGCGCATTTCATGGACACCATCCAAGGGCAGGAACTGGTGTCCGATGTGCTCGCTCGGATGCAGTCAGGAGCCTACGCTTGATGGCGGTTAACACTTGGCGAATAGCGACCGAGTCACCTCACTACAAGGCGAACAGTCTCTGTGGGACGGGTGCCAAGCAGACAGGGGGGCGGTGGAACAGAAAAGGCCTGGCTGCCGTTTATACCTCAAGCAATATTGCACTGGCTTGTCTTGAGACACTGGTGCATCTGGGTGCTACGAGTCTGCCTTTGAACCGATATCTCGTTCGCATCGATATTCCCCCCAATGTCTGGGCAAAACGACTGGAGCTTTCTCCATCTGATGTACCTGTGGCGTGGGATGCAGAGCCCGCTGGCATAGCCAGCCTTGATGTGGGCGATCTTTGGATCAAAGCGCAAAAGCACCCCATCCTCGTGATCCCTTCGGTCATCGTGCCTGAGGAAAGCAATGTGATCATCAACCCGGATCATTCACTGAGCCAAGGCATTCACGCACAGGTGATTCGCAAATGGCTCTATGACCAGCGGTTAAACAGTACGTCATGATGTCGAATCAGGTATCCCCGTACAACCCATCGTGCCCCCCTTTTTTTCATGGGCCAACGCCGGTGCTGGAATGGCGGTTTACCGGGGTATGGGTCCGGCGCGACTTCCCTGCGATCTTGGATTGAAATCAATTCTGCATGTCGGCTCTGTTGCCGCCGACCTATTGATCCGGCCCTTTGAAGTCTGCAGGGTGACTTCAGCCTTGCGCCTTGTGGGAGCTAGCCCTGCTGGCGATCAGACGCTTGTGGACCACAGGCTTTTCGCTTGGCTGCAAGCTCCCACAAAATCCTCCCAGCTTGAAACACACAGTTCAGACTTCATCAGGCCGAATCTATAAGGGGTGACTTGGCACCACCCTTTCCGTCAAGGCGCTGACTCAAACCGCACAGGAATGCGCTGGCGCCCAAACGGCTTGAAGGCCTGACCCTCGGGCGCAAAGTGTCCGGGCAAGGGATGCGCGCAGTGGCCGCAGCGGTTGCCCTGCAAGGCGTTTTGCGTGACCAGGTGCCAGTCACGCACCAGCACGGGTGACTGGCATTGCGGGCAAAAGGTCGTGCCGCCTTGGGCATCGTGCACGTTGCCGGTGTAGACAAAGCGCAGACCCTCGCCCATGGCGATGCGCCGTGCACGGGCCAGCGTCTCGGGCGGGGTGCGAGGCCTGTCCTGCATCTTGTAGTCCGGGTGAAAAGCCGTGAAATGCAGCGGCACATCCTGCCCCAGTTCACGCACCATCCAACGCGACAGGGCCGTGAGCTCGGCATCCGAATCGTTGGCCCCGGGAATCAGC
This sequence comes from Limnohabitans sp. DM1, assembly GCF_001269385.1. GTDB lineage: Bacteria > Pseudomonadota > Gammaproteobacteria > Burkholderiales > Burkholderiaceae_C > Limnohabitans_A. Next base: position 3,599 of record NZ_CXOO01000076.1, read on the forward strand.
AAGGTGGTGACCTCCAGCCAGCAGTCGGTGGCGTGTTGCACATGCACCAGGGTGTCGAGCACGTTGTTCAAATCTCCGGCGCACCATTGGCTGTAAAAGTCTTGCGTGAAGGCCTTGAGGTCGATGTTGGCCGCATCCATGTGGGCAAAAAATTCACGTCGGGGCGCATCATGGATGAAGCCCGCCGTGACCGCCACCGACTTGACCCCTGCAGCGCGGCAAGCTTGCGCGGTGTCGATGGCGTACTCGGCAAAGATGACCGGATCGTTGTAGGTGAAGGCCACCATGGGCGTTTGCAGTTGCACGCAGGCTGCGGCAATGTCTGCGGGCATCACGCGCTGGCCCAGTTTGTCCACGTCGCGGCTTTTGGAGATGTCCCAGTTCTGGCAGAACTTGCACGACAGATTGCACCCCGCAGTGCCAAAGCTCAGGATGCTGCTGCCCGGATAAAAATGGTTGAGCGGCTTTTTCTCCACCGGGTCCAGACAAAAACCGCTGGAGCGGCCATAGGTGTCCAGCACCATCTGATCGCCCACACGTTGGCGCACAAAACACAAGCCGCGCTGCCCCTCGTGCAGCTTGCACTCGCGCGGGCACAGGTCGCATTGCAGGCGGCCATCAGCCAGCACCTGCCACCAGCGGGCGGGGTATGGCGCGTCAGGCTGCATGGTCCACCTCGGTGAACTTTTGCACCCGGTACACCGACAGGCGCACCGCATCCGACCAATGGTCAGCAGGCAGTCCGGCCTTGCGCTTGAGCTGGGCCATGAACTTGCGCGGATCGGGCAGCTGCGCCCACACCTGCGGCAAAAACGTGCTGCGGTAGGCCCGTCCCTCATGCTCGCAGCTGAAGATCACCCCATGCACATGAGGCTGCAGCTGCCACAGTGCGTGCGATTCGTTGGCAAAGGGCAGCGGCTCGGGTGCCGTCAAGACCGACACCTCAACGCCCAGAGTGGGTGCCTCCTGGGCTGTCACAGGGGCAAATCGGGGGTCTTTCAAGGCCGCAGCCTGGGCATTGGCCAGCACGTCTTCGTGCAGAGCACGGTGCGCCTGCAAGCTGCCAATGCAGCCGCGCAGCTGACCCGCTTGTGTCAAAGTCACAAAGCTGGCACCTGGCGCTGACAACGCCACGACCTCGGGCGCTGGCACAGGCTCCGATGCTGTGGCGAGGTGCAGGCCACGGCGCGCCAACTGCACAAGCTGGGCACCGGCCTGCGCGTCCAGCCCGTTTGCCGCGCTGGGGGCGACATGTTCATACAGGGCAAAACTGGCATAACCCACCACGCGCTGGCGACCTTCAGGCGTGTTGCCGGCTGTGTCGCCCGAGTTGCAATACCCCAGCTGCTGCACCTGCAGCCCTCTCGTGCGCGCCTGCAGCAAAGCGGCATTCAAAGGCGTGGCCCCGCAGGCCTGCTGGTGGTTCAAGCCCACGCCCAGCGCCAGCACCTGCGCACAGGTGGCCAGGTCCATCTGGCGTGCTTGCTCATAGGGGTGAAAGTGAGACAAATCCGTGCTGATGAGGATGAGCGTGTCGTCTCCTCCCCAGATGCGCGCCAGCAGCAAGGCCACGTCTTCCGGTGACACCGCCCCCACCAGCAGCGGCAAGACCCGGGGCATGTCCTGCCCGGCCCACAGCCGCTGAATGAAGGGCAAATGCACTTCCAGACAATGCTCTTGCGCGTGGGCTTGTGGCACAGACACGACAAAAGGCAAATCTGCCACGGCATGCGCGGCCAGGGAATCCACTTCCACAGGCCCCAGCGGCGTTGCAAAACTGCCCACACCCGGCAGCGCCACGCCCTGCACCGCCATGCGGTGGGTCGGCCCCAGAATGACAATTTTGCGGATGCGCTGCAAATGCGGGCGCAGCAAGGCATAGCCCTGGGCCGCCATGCCGCCCGAATACACATGCCCGGCATGCGGCAACACCAGCACCTTGGGCGGCGTGTCTGCTAAAGGGGCTTGCCCGGCCGTGGCTTGCGCCAAAGCGGCGTCCACATCATGGGCCAGTTGCGCGGCATCACCTGCATAAAACCGCCCGGCCAGGGCCGGTGGACGGGCCATGGCCAGGTAAGCCTGCGCCAACTCATGTTCCAAAGCCTGGGCCTGGGGCAGCTTCAAGGCCAGGTTGGCCGCCCTGTGCCTGGCAACTTCGACCAGGCCCACGCCCAATTCAACCCGCGCCAAATTGGCCTCGATCTCTGCATCGCCAGGGGCGTGCGCATGGGCTTGCCGCAAAAAAGCCAGCGCGTCCTGGCGCTGCCCGCCCTGCCAGGCCGCCAAAGCCTGCTGAACCCAAGCGGCCACGGGGTTAGATGAAGTGTGGGTCAACGTGTCTGACATGGTCCCGATTTCCTGTCAAAAATCCAAGCAATCATGACAGGCAAGCTTACTGCATGAACAGAACGGTCTACGCGCCCCCATGTCGGGGTCTTCGACCACCGACCTACAAAAAACCAATGCCCCGTAGGTCGGTACTCGCAGAGTCCGACGTTTATTGCAATGCACACCCCTTGTGCAGGCATTACACGAAAGCAGGTAAAGGCGTGATTGCATTCCCAATCCTTGCGCTGGCGCAAGACATGCAGGTCTTGCGGTGTTCAGCATGAAGGTCTTTGCCCCAAGGAAACGAACTGTCATGCGCAAACAACTGAGATCGCCCGTATGGGGGCATGCAGCCCTGATGCCTTCAATGAATGCCAGCGCATGAGCAGCCTGCCCCCGATCAAGCCCGAAGCCACAAACCGGCCCCTGATGACCGTGGTCTACTTGGCCCTGGCCACACTGACTCTGATCTGGTTGCAAGGCATCTTTCAAGGCACCGGCTCCACCGATCTGGTGCCCTACAGCCAATTCGAACAAGCCTTGAGTGATGGCCGTATCCAGGAAGTCACGGTCACGGAAAACACCCTGACCGGCCAATTGAAAGAAGCCGTCAATGGCAAAACGCGTTGGGTGACGGTGCGCATTGAACCCGCGCTGGCGGCCCGCCTGGACAGCTTCAAAGTGCCCTACGCCCGGGTCATCGAAACCACCTGGATGCGCGATGCACTGAACCTGGTTTTGCCGTCACTGGTGTTTTTTGGTCTGTGGTTTTTTCTGATCCGCCGCATGATGGGCCAGCAAGGCGCAGGCAGCTTTTTGAACATCGGCAAAAGCAAGGCCAAGGTGTATGTGATGCAGGTGACCGGCGTGACGTTTGCCGACGTTGCCGGGGTGGATGAGGCCAAGCAGGAACTCATGGAGGTGGTCGACTTTTTAAAACATCCGCAAGACTATGGTCGACTGGGGGCGCACACCCCAAAAGGCGTTTTACTCGTGGGGCCACCGGGAACGGGCAAAACCCTGCTGGCCAAAGCCGTAGCCGGTGAGGCGGGTGTGCCGTTCTTTTCCATGTCGGGCAGCGAATTTGTGGAGATGTTTGTGGGCGTGGGCGCTGCGCGTGTGCGCGACCTGTTTGAGCAAGCCCGGCAAAAAGCACCCGCCATCATTTTCATTGACGAGTTGGATGCACTGGGCCGGGCGCGGGGTGCTTTTCCGGGCCTGGGCGGGCACGACGAAAAAGAGCAGACCCTCAACCAGTTGCTGGCCGAAATGGACGGGTTTGACACCTCGTCGGGCGTCATCATTCTGGCGGCCACCAACCGCCCGGAAATCCTGGACCCGGCGCTCTTGCGTGCAGGCCGTTTCGACCGTCAGGTGCTGGTCGACAAACCCGACAAAAAAGGGCGTCTGGACATCCTGAAAGTGCATGCGCAAAAAATCTCGCTGGACGCGCAGCTCTCGCTCGAAGCTGTGGCCGCGATGACACCGGGCTTCAGCGGTGCGGACCTGGCCAATCTGGTGAACGAAGCGGCCATCGTGGCCACCCGCCGCAAAGCCAGCAGCGTGACCCTCGCAGACTTCACGGCAGCGATTGAGCGCATCGTGGCCGGTCTTGAAAAACGCAACCGCGTGCTGAACCCCAAAGAACGGCTGACTGTAGCGACACACGAAATGGGGCATGTGCTGGTGGCCCTGGCCTTGCCTGACGGCGACATGGTGCACAAGGTGTCGATCGTGGCGCGGGGCATTGGATCCTTGGGCTACACCATCCAGCGCCCCACCGAAGACCGCTACCTCATGACCCGGGAGGAGCTGGAACGCAAAATTTGCGTGCTGTTGGCCGGCCGCGCTGCAGAAAAACTGCTGCTGGGCCACATCTCGACGGGCGCCACAGATGACTTGGCCAAAGCCACCCAGATCGCCCGCGAAATGGTGACACGATTTGGCATGGACGAGGACCTGGGCTGCGTGAGCCATGACAGCAACCGGCCCGTGACGCCCGGCATGAACGAGGTCTTTGGCCAGCAGCCTCCTGCAGTGTCACAAGCCACCTTGCAGCGCATGGATGCCGCGATTGACCACCTCATGAGCAGTAACTTGCAGCGCGCCGAGAGCATCCTGAGCCAAAACCGCGACTTGCTGGCACGCGGCGCCCAGCAATTGCTGCAACAAGAAACGCTGGATGCCGAGGCCTTGAAAGTGCTCACTGCAGAGCTGCAAAAAGAACAGTCCATTGCATGAATCCTGGCCGGGGGTTTGAGACAATCACCCCCATGAATGCGGACAACTGGATGGAACACCTCACGCTGCTGGGCTACCGACTTGCAGGCGACACCACGCTCAACCTCATGGACGACGCCGCAATGCTGGCTCTTATTTTTTGCTGAGCCACAAATGAGCCATCAACACCCACGGCTGACTCGATAGGTCGGCACTCGCAGAGTCCGACATCTTCAGTTTTGTAAATGCAGGCTATGGCGTTCGCAAAACAACTCACCTGCAAACACCTTGACCTTCATGCCCATGGCGGCGGCTTCGCGGGCAGTCAGGCCGCTGCTGTAGGGAAAGGTGTCAATCATCCATTCGTGGCGTCCCAAAATTTCCAGCGCTTCGCGGTGGCTTGCGGGGCAAATGAACTCCACCCCGGCTGTGCCCAGGGCCTGAAGCACTTTTTGGCGGGTGCGTTCAAAACGGAATTGGTGGTGCACAAAACGCTTGGGGCCGGGCAATTTGGCCAGCCAGGCCAAAAAGCCACGGGACAATTTGGCGGGGTTGGAAAAAATCACGGGTGTGCTGTGTTTGTGCAGAGGCACCGAGGGCATATAAGGCGGCGGTGTGTAGGTGGCGTAGCCGCCCGGAATGTTCACCAAGGGCTCTGTGTACAGGTGCTGAAACCGTTTGGGCGACTGCCATTCATCGCCGATCCAGCCGTCAAAGGTCTCGAGCCCCGTGGTCAGGCTTTGCCCCCCTACCCACTTGAAAATCTCGCGTGCAGGCTTGGCGGACAAGGCCTTCAGACCCATTGGGTCCATCCAGCCGCCCAGGTCGTACAACACATCAATGTCGGCCTGATGGATGCGCTGGGCCAAGGCCTCGGCGGACAAGGTCTGCACATCGACCCATTCGGTGGCCAGATCTTTGAACTGCTCGGTGGCCCAGTCCGATTGGTAGCCCCGATTGAAGACCACGATGTCCGAGCCCTTGGCCACATGGCGCCAACCGGCTATCGTCAAAAAATACACCGGCGAAGCCGAAAAATGCGGCGACAGCAAGGCCACGCGGGGGCGCAAACCGCCCGGCCCTGGTCTTCGCTCTTGTGGGGTGATGGTCTGCGTCGTCAACACCCCCTCAGGCAAGCGCAAATGACGCCTGGAAAAAGCTTTGACCGCATCACTCAGCACTTGCGCCGAACTGTCGCGGTCATACACACTGGCCATCAGCAAAGTCAGTTGTGCATCTTCGCCATGCTCCGGGCATTGCAACAAGGGGCGCACCCACTGCATGGCCTGCAAAGGCAAGCCAAACACATTGATGGCCAAATCGGCCCGTGCCAACAAAGCCTCGCCGTTATCGGGCTGTGTTTGCAAGAGCTGCGCAAACGCCGCATCTGCGGCCTCGGGTTGCTTCAGGGCCTTGAGCGCCTTGCCTTTCACCATGCGGCTTTGCCACAGTGATGGCGACAATTTCAGGGCTTGTTGGGCGTGGCGCAGTGCCGCGTCATGCCGCCCCAGCGCCAATTCGCACAAAGCCAGGTTGTGGTGCACCTGGGGAGATTGCGACGCGCTTTGAAGGGCCTGAGAAAAGCCTTGGTGCGCCTGCAACCAGCGCCCGGCATTCATGGCCTGCTGCGCGTGTGTGAGCAGTTGACGCACGGCCTGTTCTTGGGGGCTCATCAGTGCAACAACTTTCTGCGCGGGAGACTGTCGCCGGGCGTGAGTTCATCCAGTGGGTCTGGGTCGGGCAGGGCTTGGGCCGATGCTGCCTGGCCTGGCGCAGGCTGGATGTCGGGGTCTTCGACCGCCGACCCACGAGGAAGAAGCCGGTCTTTGGTCGTCGGCCCTTCATCGCCCATCGCGTGCTGCGTGGCCAAGCCAGCAGCGGGCAAAACACGCAATGCCCAGCGGGCGGCATGGTTCATTTTGTGCATCAGCAACTGGATCTTGCCCAGCAAATCGTCGCTCAGGCGCAGGCTGAGGTTTTGTCCTTTGGCCAATTGCAGCACCAGCAGCGGCACGTCATCCTGCCACCCCGTCTGCACGGCTTTGACCAACACCGGATCGGCCCCCAAGGGCAAACGCGAAGCGCCTTCAAACTGGGTGTAGCTGGCGTTTTGCTGCAAAACCTGTTGCTGCAATTGCGCCACGGCCTGGGCGTGCTGCACCTTGTGGTTGCGTGTCAGTTTTTTCACCGCCAGTGCCTCGGTCTGCTGCATCAAGCCGCCCACCACCGCCCGCGTGAGCCACAGCCGATACTCTTCATGGGTCAAGGTGGTCAGGCGCAGCATCACCCGGTCCTCATCGGCCACATAACTGGCATTGATCTGGCGGATGCTCATGCAAACAAACCCAACAAGGCGGCATCAGTCACGCGCTGCCCAAAGCCCTGGCGGGCACGCGCCTTGAACAAGCTGCGGTCTTCGGCACGCACCGTGGCGCGGTCCTTGCCCCAGTCCACTTCCATCAACACGCTGTCGGGTTCATACACATAAGCCCCCTGCTGGCGCGCCACCAAAGTCAGCTCCACATCGGCAAAGTGGCTGCGGTAACCCGGAAAAAACAAATCCCCCCCATACACCGTTTGCGCCCAGGCCCGCGAGGCCAGACCAAACGATGCCAATTGACCATGCCACTTACCGTCGTTAAAGCCCAGCAGTGCGGCAGAAGGCTTTTGCAAAGCACGCAGCGCCAGAGCCATCCAGTCCCGGCCCGCAAAAGCATCTTGGGCCAAATAACCAAACCATGGGCTTTGAGAGGCCCGAAACACCTGATTGGCCACCGCCACAAAGCCCAGGCGATCGGCATCGAGCACCGCCACCATCAAGCCATCAGTTTGGGCGCGAGAACATGCCAAGTCCATGGCGCGCTGCGCCGCCTGCACATCGGTGCACGGCATCACCATCAAAGGCCCGGCACTGACCAGCCGGGGCGCTTCTTGAGCCAGTTCACGGGCGTCGATCAAGAGCGATTGCACAAACGCCCTCCCCGGCAGCGAAGCCCCAAAATCCTGAGCGGAACCAGAAATGTGTACATTGCAGACAAGTTTACCCCCAGCTACCCCACTGATTTCATGCGCCATTCACCGTCTTCTCACCGCACCTTCAGGCGCACGCGCACCACCTTACCGCTGCGCATGGCCTTGTGGCTGTTGGCCCTGGTGTCACTGCCATTTTTGAGCCATGCACAGGACGCTGAGGCAGCGCGCGCGCCCACCAACACCCCGACACAAGCCATCAGTTGGGGGACAGGCTTTGTGGTCAGCGAAGGCCATGTTCTGACCGCACTGCATGTGATCAATGGCCGCACCAGCGTACTCCTTGGCCCCGTGGGCCAAAGCCCCAACGGACAACCCCGGTGGGTGCAAGCTCAAGTCTTGCAAACGGACGCCGCGCTGGACCTGGCCTTGCTCAAGGCCCGCATTGAATTGCCGCCCCTGGCCTTGCACCCCGGCACCCAAGTTCCTCTGGGCCTGGAAGTCAGCGTGATTGGCTACCCGCAACCGCGCATTCAGGGCATGAGCAAAAAAATCACCCAAGGCATCATCAACGGCTATCGCAACGAAAACTCCAACAACACCGACAGCGGTTTCATGCAAATCAGTGCCGAAGTCTCGCAAGGCAATTCCGGTGGCCCGGTGCTCGGGCCAGATGGCACGGTGGTGGGCATGGTGCAACGCAAGCTCAACACCCCAAAAATCGCAGAGCGCACGCAGGACCTGCTGGTCAACGTCAACTACGCCTTGCGGTCCTCCCTGCTGATCCAGTTTTTACAAACGACACCCGTCAGCGTCAAGCAGCAAAACCTGTCGCTCAGCACAGTGCTGCGGCCCTATCAGCTCTACGAACAAACACAAGGCTCGGTCGTGTCGATCATTGCCAGAGGCGGCACTTCTGCCGAGGTGAAACCGGCGCCGTAAATCGTCAACATGGGCGCTTGCCTGACTGGCGATGCTGGAAAACAGGGCGCTTCAGGCAAGCACTGACTGCACGGTCAGACATATCCGCGACACCACGACATGGCGGGGGCTTTGACCCATGACGAGCGCTTATTTTTTATTCAAGCGCTCAAGGATTTGCCGAGCCAAATGGGTCACCAATTTGGCATTGAATTCATTTTTCTGAAAATGCTCAGAATGCATCATCTGCGCCAAGGCCTGCTCTGCGGACTGACCTGGCAACGGTTGCATGGCTTGGGCCTGCGGCTCTGGCCAAAAGATTCTTTTCGCTGCTTCGATATCAGCGTCAGAGACTGCGGGCATACCCGCCAAATTGACCGGTATTTTCTGCCGCTCATCGATGGATTTCGCCACTTCCAATAACAACTTGATGTGTTCCGGCCTTTGCAAAAACTCCGGAGACATCAAAAAAGTACTGAGCAAATTTTCTCGCGACATCCCCAATCGCGGCGCAATCACCGCATCTGACTCCGGATCACGGCGCAAAAACAAGCGATAAGCCGCAATCACATCATCTCTTCCCATGCCGGGCGCCACAGGGCTCTGCGCAGGAACAGAAGTAGCTTGTTCTTGCGCAGCAGGTGCTACAGCTTCTGGTTCTGGTTCTGGTTCTGGTTCTGGTTCTGGTTCTGGTGCTGGTGCTGGTGCTGGTGCTGGTACTGGTGCTGGGGTGGGTGTGGGTGTGGGTGTGGGTGTGGGTGTGGGTGTGGGTGTGGGTGTGGGTGTGGGTGCTGGTGCTGGTACAGGTTCAGGAGCTGGTTTAGGCTCGGACACAGGTACAGGCACAGCCACAGGAATTGAAGAAAGTGTGGATGCTGGCGCTTCGGAAATACCGTTCAAGATGGCCGCCGCATCTTGCAAATCAGCCTTGGCCGCCTCCCTCAATTGCGCCTGGACTTGAGCCACCGCTGCAGCGACCGGAAACGGTGCAGGCTCTTTCTCTGGCTGCTCCATGGCAGGCGCCACAGGCGCAGGACTTTTTTTACCAAACAACGAAGACAGGAAACTCATACACCACCTCTATTTCACAACAGCCCAATGGCCCAAAATTCCGCCATTACCCAAATTTGACTTCAATCGGCGTGATGGCACGCAGGTACTTTTCACACCAGGCCTTGCCATTGGTCTGACTCAAGTACAGGTTGCGGTAGTTGACCCAACAGGCCGCCAGCCAGGCGGACTGGGTTTTATGCGCCACATCTTTCATCTCACGCAACAATTTCAGGTGAACATTCAATTCCCGTTCCCGCTCGGGCAAAGCCACTTTGTAAGCCTTGAGCCCCTTGCCTTCGCTGCGCATGAACACCATGAACAAACGCTCCACAATGAACGGAATGTAGGTCGCCCCCGCATGCAAAGCTTTGTCATCAGCCACTTTGGAGTGAATCAGATCCCGAATTTTGGGGTCCAATCGCTTGTCCGCCGTCACCAAGACCCGTTTGACAAACGGTATGAACAAACTCCAAAACTTCTGGGACGCGACGAAATAATTGGCCGCTGAAAAATTGCTCGAAGGCTCAATGGCAGTCAACTCTTTGTCATCCAAACCTGCGGCTGCATAGAACAGTCGGACCAACTCCAGGAACTGAGGATGTGACACCTCCCCTTGCACCCACATGTTGTGATAGATGGCCTCGTTATTGGGATGCGGATTGCAAAAATAAACGTCATAGCCCGGGTGCTCCACAATCTGTTTGACCAACTCAGCACCTTGCATGCCCGTCTTTTCTGCAAATCGCCAAGACAGCGCCCCCCAAAGTTCAACCCCCTGTGTCGCTGCATTGCGCTGCAATTGCTCAAAGACATTGAACTCCATCAGTTCCGAGGAATTGCGGCTGTTGTCCAGCGGATAGAAAGCCGGGTCCAGCAATTCCCGCTGCCAACCCTCAAAGTAAATCTGGAAAATCCTGATCGGTGAATTGAGCGCACGCGGTGGCTCTTGCGACAACTTGCGCTCCAGTTGCGCTTCCACCTCTGGCTTGGGCCCTGAAGCTTCAGGCAAATCGGGCATGCTGGTCTTTTCATCCTCAGCGGCTTGAGGTGGCGCCGCTGCTGGCGCTGGCAAGGGTGCAGGCGCGGGAGACTTGATCGCAGAGGCTGTGACTGCATTTGGGCTTGGCATGGCAAGCGCGGCTGCATTGTCCGGCGCTGCGCCTTGCGTCACAGGCTTTGCGGGTTCCGCCGCTGTGGGCTTACCAGATACCGGTTTGGAGGGCGTTTTGCCTGGGCTTACAGTTTTTTGAGCCGTTGGTTTGACCGCATTTTTTTTCTTGGAAGTCGCCATTTTTTTCTCCTGCTCCTGCAAGACTTTATGCAGGCATTGATTCTGAATTCAACAAGTTTAAACCTACACTTCCCCTATGAACGCCTCCCCCGGATTCAATCTTGTAGGCTACGCCACTTCGCCCATGGGTCTGGGTGAAGATTTGCGTACTTTTGCTGCCATGCTCGACCACCTGGGCATTGCTTTTTCGGTCATCGATGTGCCCACCGATGTTCAAGGGCGTGTGCAAGTTTCATGGCGGCACATGACCACACAAGACCACGCCACCAGCATTTTTTTCATGGCCGCCACGGAGTGTGAACGACTGGTTCGCCTGCATCCCAAACTGCTCACGCAGCCCCTAAAAAAAGTGGGCTATTTTCTCTGGGAACTTCCGGACTTTCCTGCCGATCAAGTCCCTGCACTCCAGTTGATGGACCACATCTGGTGCCCCACCCGATTTGTGCAGCAAGCCTTTTTTGCCCAATCGCGGCAACTCACTTTGGCACTGCCCTTGCCTGTCGTGCAACAAGCTGGCCGGGGCGTGGACTTCAGGAAGAAGCTCAAAATCCCGGCCCATGCTTTCGTGTCACTGTATTTGTTCGACCTGCATTCGACACTGCAAAGAAAAAACCCGCAGGCAGTGCTGCGGGTTTTTCTGGAAATGGCCCAAACTTGTCCTGACGCGTTCCTCATCCTCAAAATCAGCCGGTGGCAAAACATGGGGCCAGATGCCTTGAACTGGCTGCCCAGGCACCCTCGCATCAAAGTGATCAAAGACACCTTGGAGCCCAGTGAATTAAGCGATCTGTACGCCAGTGCTGATTGCTATTTGTCACTGCATCGCAGCGAAGGTTTTGGTCGCACCTTGGTTGAAGCGTTGCAAAACGGCCTGTATCTGGTGTGCACGGATTTTTCAGGGCCTCAAGATTTTGTGACAGCCGAAAACACCCTGCTGGTCAACTGGACCCGCTCAGAGGTCAAGGCCCACGACTACCCCAACCTCACGGTCAAAAGCTGGTGGGCCGAGCCCGATGAAACCCACGCCTTGAAGCGCTTGCACGAAGCCCGGGAAAAGTCCCGAACAGGACGCAATCTGGCAGGTTTGGCCTTGCAGCAGCAATTCTCTTACGAAGGCCTCGCAAACAAGTACAAGCCTGTTTTGCAAACGTACCTGCGATGAAACAGCGGCTATTGATCCGGCCCTGAGAAGTATTCAATGCTCAAAGCTGTTGTAGGTCGGCGGCCGAAGACCCCGACATGGGCCTGCGGCGAAACCCATCATGTCGGACTCTTCGAGTACAACCGACAAGATGACATATCACACCCGTTTCAAACTTCAATGCTCAAAGATGTTGTAGGTCGGCGGTCGAATACCCCGACATGGGCCTGTGCCAAAACCCATCATGTCGGACTCTGCGAGTACCGACCTACAAGACCACATCTCTCACCCGTTTCAAACTTCAATGCTACAAGATGACATCTCTCACCCGTTTCAAACTTCAATGCTCAATGATGTTGTAGGTCGGCGGTCGAAGACCCCGACATGGGCCTGTGCCAAAACCCATCTGTCGGACTCTGCGAGTACCGACCTACAAGATGACATCTCTCACCCGTTTCAAACTTCAATGCTCAAAGCTGTTGTAGGTCGGCGGTCGAAGACCCCGACAGGGGCCTGCGGCGAAACCCATCATGCCGGACTCTTCGAGTACCGACCTACAAGATGACATCTCGCACCCTTTTCAAACTTCAATGCTACAAGATGACATCTCTCACCCGTTTCAAACTTCAATGCTCAAAGCTGTTGTAGGTCGGCGGTCGAAGACCCCGACAGGGGCCTGCGGCGAAACCCATCATGTCGGACTCTGCGAGTACCGACCTACAAGCTGACATCTCTCACTCGTTTCAAACTTCAGCGTGCCGACTCAAGAGTTGCTGCGGGAGTTGTCGACATGCCCATCGCGATGACATGAAAATACGCCAGCCCGCTCAGTCCGAACCGAATAAATCCCGCGTGTAGACCTTGTCAGAGACATCGGCCAAATCATCTGTCTGGCGATTGGCCACGATCAGATCGGCTCGCTGCTTGAATACGGCCAGGTCCTGAATGACCTCGGAGTTGAAAAACTGTGGCTCTTGAAGCACAGGCTCATACACCACCACTTCGACCCCTTTGGCCTTGAGCCGCTTCATGATGCCCTGCACACTGCTGGCCCTGAAATTGTCGCTGCCCGCCTTCATGACCAAGCGGTAAATGCCCACCACCTTGGGTTTGCGCTTCAAGATATCAAAGGCCACGAAGTCTTTGCGGGTGCTGTTGGCATCAACCACCGCACGAATGATGTTTTGCGGCACTTGCGCATAGTTGGCCAACAACTGTTTGGTGTCCTTGGGCAAACAAAACCCACCATAACCAAAAGACGGGTTGTTGTAATGGTTGCCAATGCGCGGGTCCAGACATACCCCGTCAATGATCTGCCGCGAATCCAGCCCCAAAGACGCAGCGTAGCTGTCCAGCTCATTGAAATACGCCACCCGCATGGCCAGGTAAGTGTTGGCAAACAGCTTGATGGCCTCGGCCTCTTTGCTGTCGGCAAGCAACACAGGCATGTCTTTTTTAATGGCCCCTTCGACCAACAAATCAGCAAAGGCCTGCCCCATCTCGGAACGCTCCCCCACCACAATGCGGCTGGGATGCAAGTTGTCCTGCAAGGCCTTGCCTTCACGCAAAAACTCTGGTGAAAACATCACGTTGTGCGTCATGAACTTCAAGCGCATGCGTTCCGTAAAACCCACGGGCACAGTGGACTTGATCACCATCGTGGCCTGGAGGTTAATGGCCAACACATCCTCAATCACCGACTCGACCGACTGGGTGTTGAAACAATTGCTCACCGGGTCGTAATCCGTCGGCGTGGCAATGATCACAAAGCTCGCCCCCTGGTAAGCCTCTTCCTTGCTCAAAGTCGCCTTGAAATTCAGTGGCTTGTTGGACAAATAGTCCGCCATCTCCACATCTTCAATCGGCAACACCTTGCGGTTGAGCTGCTCGACCTTGGACGACACCACATCCAGGGCGACCACCTCATGGTTTTGGGCCAACAAAATGCCGTTGGACAAACCCACATACCCCGTTCCAGCGATTGCAATTTTCATCAGGCTCGCATCACAAATATCTATCTACCAACCTCACAAGCCCATCAACCGGCATGCGAGCAAAAGCAGCCCCATCACACACGACCATACTGGTCAGAAAATCTCACAATGTCGTCCTCGCCTAAATAAGAGCCCGACTGCACCTCGATCAAATGCAAAGGCAGCTTGCCCGGGTTTTCGAGCGAATGCACCACCCCCACGGGGATGTAGACCGATTGGTTTTCGGTGATCAACTTCGTCTCATCCCCAATGCACACCCTGGCCGTGCCCGACACCACCACCCAATGCTCGGCACGGTGGTGGTGCATCTGCACCGACAACTTGGCACCGGGCTTGACCACAATGCGCTTGACCTGAAAACGCTCACCACTGTCCACAGAGTCATAAGACCCCCATGGACGAAACACCTCACGGTGCACATCCACCTCGGGCCGTTTTTGCGCCTTCAGGGTATCCACCACTTTTTTCACATCCTGGGCTTTGTCTTTGTGGGCCACCAGCACGGCGTCTGATGTTTCTACAACCACCAAGCCATCCACACCAATCAAGGCCACCAAACGGTTGTCTGCATGCACATAGCTGTTGGTCACGCCTTCCAGCAAAACATCACCGCGTGTTGCATTGCCCTGATCGTCTTGCGGCAAGACTTGCCAAACCGCAGACCATGCGCCCACATCGCTCCAACCCGCATCGAGCGGCACGATCACAGCCTTGGCGGTCTTTTCCATCACCGCGTAATCGATCGAATCAGATGGGGTTTGGGCAAAGGCTTCTTTGTCCAGTCGCACAAACTCCAGGTCTTTGCTGCCCAGACGCCAGGCGGCCTCGCAGGCTGAGAGCATGGCCGGATTGTGTTGCGCGAGCTCTTGCAAAAACACCGATGCGTTGAACATGAACATGCCACTGTTCCAGGTGTAGCTGCCCTCTTGCAGATACGCCTGTGCCGTTGCCAGATTGGGCTTTTCAACAAACTGGGCCACGGGCACTGCCGCATTGGCGTCCAGCGCCTGTGCGGCCTTGACATAGCCATAACCCGTCTCGGCATGTGTGGGCACAATCCCAAACGTCACCAAGGCCCCAGCTTCAGCCGCCTGCAAGCCCACGCGCACGGCATGGTGAAAAGCGGGCACATTGGCAAACGTGTGGTCAGACGGCAGCACCAGCAACACCGGATCATCGCCCCTTTCTTGCGCAGCCAATGCTGCGACGGTGATGGCAGGCGCCGTGTTGCGAGCGACAGGCTCGAGCAAAATGCTCAAGGGCTCAATGCCCGCCTCTCGGCATTGCTCGCCCACCAAAAAGCGGTGGTCATTGTTGGCCACCACAATGGGCCTCATGACATCGGCCGTGATGCCCTGTAAGCGCTGCAGCGTGAGCTGAAACAGCGTGGCATCTTCGGTCACCCCCAAAAACTGCTTGGGACGCAAGGAACGCGACAGAGGCCACAAGCGTGAGCCACTGCCGCCAGACAACACCACAGGAATTAATTTAGACATATGAACAGCAGTGTCCGGTTAAGCAATTTATGGTTCTCTTGAAATTTGAGTGGGTAAGCTTCTGCCATATTGATCAACTTTTGAGCGTGAATTGATGACTGCCAAGCTGTTTGAATCTGCCCTGGGCATCACTGACCCGTGGTGCGTTGCCTCGGTTGAGTTCGACGAAGGTGCCAAGACCTTGACGATATTGATTGACTTCAAAGTCGGCAGTCGCTTTGCAGTCTCGGGTCACGATGGGCTGCATGGTGTGCACGACACGGTGGCCAAGACGTATCGGCACCTGAACTTCTTTCAACACGAGTGCCATCTGCAAGTTCGCACGCCTCGCGTGAAACTTCCCAACGGTTCGGTGCGGTTGGTCGAGCCTGATTTTGCCGGGCGACTTAATGGCTTCACCTTGCTGTTTGAAGCCTTCATTCTGATGCTGTCTGGCCAGATGCCATTTGCCGCCGTCTCGCGTCTTGTCGGGGAGTCGCCGCACAAGGTTCTGGCCGTGTGCGAAAAGTATGTTGAGATGGCCTGTGGCTTGGCAGATCACTCGGATGTCACGGCACTGGCGATTGATGAGACTTCGCGTGCCAGGGGACACAGCTACGTCACGCTGGMCGCTGATGCCGTTGCCAGGCGCGTGTTGTTTGTAACCGAAGGGCGCGATGCTAAAACCATCAAGGAACTGGCGTCCTACCTGGAAGACCATGGCTGCCCGTGCGAAAACATCAGCCAGACGAGCAAGATCGGAAGAGCACACTATGACATACACGGACCCAGTG
>NZ_CXOO01000077.1 GCF_001269385.1 Limnohabitans sp. DM1
ATGTCGCTCAGCGTCTTGCCAATGTCGCCGCCGTTGTTCACGAAGCTCACACCCGCACTTGCCGCCAATGCAGCAAAGCCTGCATTGGCGGCTGCGCCAAATGCGGTGCTGCCCATCAAGGTAGCTTGCGTGGCTGCCGTGGTGGCCGTGGCCGCTGTGCCAGCTGTGCCGCCCAACAGTTCTGCCCCCATGCCACCTGTGTACACCGCAATGGCAATGCTCAGCAGCGCCGCCCCCGCAGGCGTCAGCCCTTGCTGGCTGTAGCTCCACTGGTCGTGCGCCAGCTTGACTTGTTCCCATTTGATGTTGGGATTGCTCGCCAGGTCTTTGAGGTAGCCCAACCCAGGCTGCTGGCTCAGCGCTGCGATCTGGTCTTTGAGGTTCCCCTCGGGGATCTGCACCGTCGTGTTGATGCCGTTGGCAATGTTCAGCTGACCGTTGATTTGCGTCTGGTTGGCCGTTTGTGTGGTGCTGCCGTTGCCCGACTGCGCTTGCCACACACCGGCCGTTGTGGTCTTCTCCGTGTGGCTGGTCGTGGTCGTGTTGGTGCTGGTGCCCACAATCAGCTCACCGTCTTTGCTGGTGTCTGCACCTTCGCTGCGCACGATGTCAATCTTGGGCGCGGTCATGATGGCCCCGCGCACATCAGTCACCGTGCCCACGCCCACCTTGATCGCCTCTTGCGAGGTCAGCTTGGGGGCCAGCGCTGTGGTGTTCAAGCTGCTGTCGCTGCTTTGGCTGTTGCTGTAATTGATGCCAACGAAGCTGGAGCTGGTTCGGCTGTCGGCATTGCTCTTGTGCTCTTCGTTGACCGCGTACAGCTTGGTCTGGTCCGCGCCTTCGACCTGCACGAGGGTTTGACCCTTGATGTCTGCGCCCAAGCTGGTGATGTTCTTGCCCAGCACTTGCACTTGGCCTGCTTTGACCTTGCTCACTTCGGCGGTTTTGTCCACCGTGGTGTGGTTGGTCGTGGTGGTGCTGCTTTGGAGCCCGCCCCAGCTGCTGCTGGAGCTGCTGGTGGTCCAGTTGTGCTGTTCGGTGTCGGTGTTGTAGCCCAGCTCTATGTCGCCTTTGGACTGCACCAGGGCTTTGCCACCGGCGTTCACGTCCGTCGCGCTGAGCTTGACTGCTTGTTCGCCATAAATGGTGACCTTTCCACCGGCTTCGATCTGGCTGCGTTCGGTTTGCAGGCTTTGACGCACGTCGCTGCCCGTTTGCGTGCTGCTGTAGGCTTGGCCGCTGGTGATGGCCACCGCCCCTGCTGCGCCCAGTGCGGCATCGCCGCCTGCACGCAGTTGCAGGCTTTCTGCGCTCAAGTTGCCCAAGGCTTTGATTTGCGTGTTGCCGCCACTGCTCAGTTGCACGCCTTCGATGGTTTCTTTGTGCGTCGTGGTGCTCTGCTGGGTGCGCAGAAATCTTAAAAACCCGCCCTCACTCGATGGGTTGGTCGTGGTGCTGTCTTCACTGTTTTTGAGGGCCTTCAGGTCCACGCTGCCTTGTGTGGATTCCACCTTGAGGTCTTGCCCCGCGCTGAGCTTGCTGCCTTGCGCGGTGAGGTCCTTGGTGCTTTCCAGCGTCAAGAGGCCACCGGCTTTCACATCACTGGTGTTGTGGATGGTGGATGTTGCGGTTTTTTGTTCTGTGGCCAGCAAGTTCATGGCGCCTGCGCTTTGGAGCGTGGTGTTGCCTGCGGCCTGCACGTCGCTCGCTTGCAGCGTCAAATCGCCTCGGGTGGTCTTGAGCTTGAGTTCGCCCCCGCTTTGCAGCTGGCTGTTGTCCAGTTGGGCGCTGGCGGCCTTCATGTCCACACTGCTTTGGCCTTGTACATCCAGGTTTTGTGCCTGAAGCTGTCCACCCGCTTGCACGACCACGTCTTTGGCCTTGACTTGGGCGCTTTGCAGTTGCATCGCTGCGCCGCTTTGCAGCTTCGCCTCTTGTGCCGCCTGCACTCGCAAGGCGTTTGCCTGGAGGTCTTGTGCGGCCAGCACTTGTGTGGCGCCCCCGCTTTGCAGTTGCACGCCTTGTACGTTCTGGTTGTGGATGTCGATGCGCTGGGGTTCGGGTTCGGGCTCTGACTTGAATCGCCCAAAGAAGCTGGCTAATGGACGGCCCAATGCACTGTTCGACGCATCTGCCTGCACGGTGGCGGCTGCCTTGGCTTGGGGCACGATCACGTTGGTGGCGTCTTCTGTGTTCGTCACCGCTTGCAGGTCCACGCTGCCACCGGTGGACTCCACCTTGAGGTCTTGCCCCGCACTGAGCTTGCTGCCTTGCACGGTGAGGTCCTTGGTGCTTTGCAGCGTCAAGTTGCCGCCGGCTTTGATGTTGGTGGCCTCAAACTTGACTTCGTCTTTGCGGCTGCCGTCTTGGCGCACCACATGCGCTTCGTGCTTTTGCGCCAGCAGGTTCAGCTCGCCTGCGCTTTTGACAGTGGCGTTGTCCGCTGCGCTGATTTGGGTGGCCGTCAGGTTCAAATCGCCTTGGCTTGTCTCGAGCTGCAGCCAGCCTGCGCTTTGCACGCTGGCGTTCTTCAGGTCCACGCTGGCGGCCACGATGGCCACACTGGTGCCGCCGCTGTAGCTGCCGCTGCCGCTGACTTGCCCGCTGGCGTTGATGCTCAGCAGCGTCTGCGATTGGATGGCGGCCCCTTCTTGACGCACGTCTTGGGCGGTGATGCTGACCTCACGCCCAACGATGAGCGCGCCCACGCCTGTGGGGGTGTTGGCCGGGTCGTTGCCGGGTTCCTTGTGCGCCAGGTAAACCTTAGGCACCAGCACGCGCTGGCCGTCCACTTCTTGCCATTCGGGCCAGACCATGTCTTGCGTCAGCGCCGCTTGTTGCTGCTCGTTCAAGGCTTGGCCTGCAGCCAGGCCCAGTTGCGCCCCGGCCAGCACGCCTGCGTCCATCAGGCCTTTCATGAGGTCGTAGTCGCTGCTGGTGCCGGCCACGATG
>NZ_CXOO01000078.1 GCF_001269385.1 Limnohabitans sp. DM1
CACATCCGCATGGCCCAATGCTTGCAAGCCATKGSSRRMYYSMRWKTGTYGCGTGCTTGGGCAAAGGCGCGATCAGAGGCGCCGCGCTGCAGGCCTGGGTGACCGGCCAAGCTGGCGAAAAACGAGTCCAGCATCAGCTGCTGAGATTGAGAGCGTTGGCTGAGCAAAGCGCCCACGAGACAAGGCAGGGGCAGTTTGCGTTGGCGAACAAAGGCGGTGGACTGGGCACCTCGGGCCAAATCTGCAAAGGCGGTGCTGTGTATGAACTGACCCAGCTTGGCAAAGACAGAGGTCAGGTCATCAAGAGGCGATGACCCAAGGGTTAACCCTATATTTTCTTATCATGGTGGTTGTCATGTTGCGGCGAGAGAAAATAAGAAAAACTTCAATTAAATCAATGAGTTGCGTCAATAATTATATCTTAAGTTCGGTGGATTGACTCACGCACCAGCTGCACTGGGGCCATGGATATGGGTGCAGAGGAACCAGGCGAAAGGGTCAAAGAAACAACAATGTTTTTCAGAATTTTTGATTCAACACCACTTTTGGTGGGAGATAACACTTGTACCGAATTAATTCTTATCGCCTGAGAACTCTGATTTTCAAAATTAGCAAGGAATTGTGAATCTTTAATTACCGATGTGGTCTTCAGATCTTGGGCAAAACAAATTGATGAATAAAAAAAAGTTGACAGAATAAATGCGAATGGAATTGATTTTTTCATGGCTGTCTTTTTTGATGGTTTGAATTGATTTTTATGTCAATTCATGTGATTGGAAGGTACAAAATTTATATTACCATGTAAAAACCATTCAAAAAAATTTTCGATGATCATCCGGCATTTGGTAATTTTCTTCAATTTTTTAGAAAGAGATTTATGGCGAGAGTTCCTGGTGATGATGGCTTAATCGCAGACGATGTAGGTTATTGGGCAACGGAAAAGCATGACTACCTGGTGCGGTATATCAGCATTTCCCGAGCCGCCAGAAAGCGCTATTTGCCCCCTAAAGGAACAGGGGGTGCGACCTTCATTGATCTTTTTTGTGGCACAGGTCGATCTAAAGTCCGAGATACTGGTGCTTGGATTGATGGCAGCGCCGTCGCTGCCTGGAAACAAAGCGTTAAGGATGAAGCGCCTTTCACGAACGTCATCATTGCCGACAAAGATCCTGAGGCCCTTTATGCATGTCAAGAGCGGCTCAAGCGCCTAGGTGCGCCGGTGACCTGCTATGTCAACGAAGCAGCGGAAGTGGCTCAACAGATTGGCCAGACACCGACACCCTATGGGCTCAATCTGGCATTTCTTGATCCATACAGTCTTGATTTGGACTTTTCAATTATTCAAAGTTTTGCGTCCGTAAAGCGCATGGACATGATGATCCATCTCAATCAGATGGACATGCAGCGCAACTTGATGAGCCTAGCCTCAGAAAGCGATCAGACACGCTTGGATCGCTTTGTCCCTGGTTGGCGAGATTCGGTGCCCCGCTCTGGGCAGCGTGCTGCTTTTGAGCAGCGTATTTATGAATACTGGCGGGAAAAAGTCAGGAAATTAGGTCCGTGGCCATCTGCGCAGCAAAAATTGATTACGGCTTCAAGCAACCAACCTTTGTACTGGCTTGTGCTTGCCGCCTCACATGAGCTTGCTCACAAATTCTGGGGCGAGTCCCTAGATGATGGGCAATCACAGCTGTTTTAAGCTGCAATTTGAGTGACTGGGTAAGCATCCCATGTGCGCCCCTTGAAGACACGCCCATTAGACTTCTTATCGCGTTTGACGCCGTCTGCCCCCCAGCCGCCCCATTGCTTGAAGAAAAATGCGCAGCCCTGAGCGTCGGCCTGCCTTTTGACATTGGCCAGCCATTCTTCTTTCATTGGGCGAGCTTTGTGGCCTGACTCCCCACCGACGATTACCCAATGGATATCGCTTAAGTCAAATGAACCTAAGTCTTCAAGCAGAGGCTCGACCGATAAAAATCGGATGTGTGCATCAACCTGACGTAGATAGTCGATGCGTGGAACACCGTATTTTTGATCTTCGACTGAAACACCTAACCAGACGTTTTTTGGACAAGTTCGTGTTTTGAAATATTCCGGCAGACGATCAGCACGTTTGGTCAGTATTTGGTAGGTGTGCTGTGGTGTCCTCTCGATCACTGAAAAAACTTGATCAATGAACGAGTTGGGTACGTCTTCATGAAACAGGTCGCTCATGCTATTTACGAAATACACAGTGGGTTTTTTGCGATTCAGAGGCTGCTCCAGTCGCTTTGGATGAAGTGTCAGCTCAAACTCGTTTTCGTAACCGGAGGCTCCCATGGCGTGTAGTCGCCTGGCCATAACAGCTGCATAGCAGTTTTTGCATCCAGGCGAGATTTTTGTACAACCCGTGGTCGGATTCCAGGTCTGTTCAGTCCATTCAATGGTCGATTGTGTGGCCATGGTTATTCTCCTTTGAGAGCAGTTCTTGCCGGTTCTGAGAAGCATTCCTCGGCTTCAAATTCCGATTGGCATTCCAGGCACTGAACCTTCAGTGCGGGCTTGCCCCAGATGTTGGTTTTGCAGTTGCAGGTGTAACGGATGCGATTACTTTTATTGATAGGCGCTGCGCTGACTGCGGTGGCAACCAGGTTGTCATGCACCGCCTCGTGCTGGCTTGCCAATGAAGCACCCAGTGGCTGTGGTTCGGGTGTATGAGCTGATTGACTGCTTGAACCCTGGGCACCAGCATTCACCATTTGCAATGCTGCGATCGCTTCCACTGGCGGGAATCGGTCATACCAGGATATCTTGAATTGATCGCCCAGCAGCCCTTGACAAGCCTGATCAAATAACCCCCTTGGGATCATATAGTCGGCCATGTGATCACCGGTACGTCTACCGCCGGGCGCACCCGTGGATGATGGCATCAAGCCGATGGCTTGCATCTTGTCTGCCCATTCATCATTGTGGTACCGCCCTCTTCCTGGTTTACCGAAGTGGAACTGCCACAGGTGGACCATTTCATGCACGATGGTTTGCATGATCTCTTGCAGCGGCTCAACCGCGAAATAGGCCGGATTGAGGGCAATCTCATCGACGCGATGGCCCTCCTGATCACCAAACCGCTGAGCAGAAAAATACCCACATGTCTTCTTCTCTCGCTGTAGGGTGAGTAGGCATTGAGGCAACTTTCCTTCGAACAAGCTGATATTGAAATGGTCAAAAGCCTGTTGCAACTCTGCGTAGGCTTGTGCCGTAGGTTTGATTTTGTTTGGCTGCTTGGCTAATGTTCGTGTCTTCACACAAATATTGTATTGCACAATACAATTTATGACAAAGGGAGGTGTCCTTTTTTAAATAGCTGTAAGCTTCAAACATGGCAGGCTTAGCACTCAAACAGTTAAGCCAGACGCCATCAACATCCACGACGAAGGAGTCAGGTGATGGAAGATATCCAAGCATTCGCTCGGCAGGTCTTTGCGAGTCAACCCTTCAGTCAATTCATCGGTGCTGAGCTGACACAGTCGAGTGAAGACAGTGCAGAGCTGACGCTGGTCATTCAGGGCCACCACAAGCAGCAGCATGGTTTTGTCCATGGTGGTGTGATCAGCTATCTTGCAGACAATGCCATCACCTTCGCGGGTGGTTTGGCACTTGGTGGAAATGCTCTGACAGCGGAATTCAAAATCAACTATTGCCGTCCCGCCGTGGGATTTCATTTGGTCGCCAGGGCACAAGCACGAAGCGTGGGCAAGCGGATGGCCATTTGCCAGTGCGAGATCTACGCCGTCGATGTTGACTCGGAAAAACTGTGCGCGCTCGCACAAGGAACCGTTGTTCTGGCCGCTTGAGACCTTACTTACCGCCAAGGAGAGCGCACACTGGGCAAGGCATATTGCGCCGAAGCCACCCTGTCAAGGAGACCAACATGCGTCAATCCATTCAGCAGCAAACGCTGGACTTGCTCGCCTCGCTGCATCAAACAGGTCGCGATCAAAAAATGCTTGATCGAATAGTTCAAATTCCTGTGAGCATCTACACAGACCCAGGGGTTTTGGCGCGAGAAATGGTGACAGTGTTCGCTCATTACCCCATGGTGGCAGGACATTCATCCAGCGTGCGTAATGCAGGAGATTACTTACTCAGTGACTGGCCGAAGTTTCCCTATGTCATCGTTCGTGATGCAGAAAGACGCCTCCGTGGATTTCTAAATACATGCCGACATCGGGGAGCACGCATCGTCTCGGGTAAGGAGACTTGCTTAAAAGCGTTCGTTTGTCCCTTTCATGGCTGGTCATATGGGCTGGATGGTCAACTCAAGGGCATCACCAAATCCTACAATTTCCCGGGCCTGAACTGGGGGGAATTTAATTTGGTTGAACTGCCTGTAGTGGAGCGAGCAGGCCTCATTTGGATTCATCCCACGCACGGCAAATCAATCGAACTGGATGAATATTTGGGGCCAATAGGTGATGACTTGGACCACTTTGCGTTGGATGAGCTCGAGAGCTATCGCAAGACCCATGTCATTAAACAAGCGAATTGGAAATTGCTCATTAAGACCTACTTGGAGGGATACCATGTTCCCTACCTACATCGGAATACGCTTTCCCAATCTTTCAAAAATGGGGTAATTGCACATTACGAATATGGATCACACATACGTCTTGCTGCAGCACGTACAAATTTTCTAGAGATGCTGTCTGTCCCTGCACAGAATCGACGCATCCTTGATTACGCCTCAGTCTATTACGCTTTATTTCCGCAGACATTTTTCATCATGCACCCAGATTATGTATCCATCAACATGTTCTATCCAGAGACTCCAGACCGGTCGATCTGGACGCATGAGATGCTATATCGGGTTCTCTTGAAATTTGAGTGGGTAAGCTTCTGCCATATTGATCAACTTTTGAGCGTGAATTGATGACTGCCAAGCTGTTTGAATCTGCCCTGGGCATCACTGACCCGTGGTGCGTTGCCTCGGTTGAGTTCGACGAAGGTGCCAAGACCTTGACGATATTGATTGACTTCAAAGTCGGCAGTCGCTTTGCAGTCTCGGGTCACGATGGGCTGCATGGTGTGCACGACACGGTGGCCAAGACGTATCGGCACCTGAACTTCTTTCAACACGAGTGCCATCTGCAAGTTCGCACGCCTCGCGTGAAACTTCCCAACGGTTCGGTGCGGTTGGTCGAGCCTGATTTTGCCGGGCGACTTAATGGCTTCACCTTGCTGTTTGAAGCCTTCATTCTGATGCTGTCTGGCCAGATGCCATTTGCCGCCGTCTCGCGTCTTGTCGGGGAGTCGCCGCACAAGGTTCTGGCCGTGTGCGAAAAGTATGTTGAGATGGCCTG
>NZ_CXOO01000079.1 GCF_001269385.1 Limnohabitans sp. DM1
TGTGTGACTGGAGTTCAGTCGTGTGCTCTTCCGATCTGCGATACGCCCGCCCCGTTGGGGGTGGTAATGTTGATTTTGGTGACACCGCTTTGGGTCTGATCGACAAAGGTGCGTCGGCCATCGTTGGCCGTACCTGCATTGACGATGACCTGCGCAGTCACCAGCAAAGGGTTCAGCACATAGACAAGCAGGGCCGCTTGAGCAATGGTGCGGCGGTAGCGGATCAGGAAATGGTTTGGCGCCAATGTTGAGTTATTTAGGTCTAATAATCGACATATTTTGCCTTGATATTCAGGAAAATCTTGGGTTTGGCATGGCAGATATGGCTGTTCTTGACGCGTCTGTTTCGCCCCGCCCGCCCTCTTCGCTCTGCCGTATTCACCCGTCGCCCCAAAGCCTGCGCCCTGGTGACGCTGCGCGCAGACATTCTCACCCGCCGCAAACCCGATTGGCTGCGCCTTGAAGTCTTGCGCCTCAAGGCCCACATGCCCCGCGCTGGTTGCCGCGCTGTGGCACACACCTTCAACCGATTGCATCCCGGCCTGAGCGTGGGCAAAACCTTTGTGGCCGATCTCATCGCATCACACCAAAGGGAGATTGCCGAGCTGCGCCGTCAGATCAGATCGGCCAAGCCCCGCACTGTTCAGGTCAACAACACCTGGGCCATGGACATGACGTTCTTCACCGACACGCAGCACATTACCCATGCGGCCATTGGCATCATCGACCACGGTTCACGCGTGGCGCTGCGTTTGCAGGTGCTCACCCGGCGATGCAGCTGGAGCTTGCTCGGTCATTTGTGCTTGGCCATTGCCCAGCATGGCAAGCCCCGAAAACTGCGCACCGACAACGAGGCAGTTTTGAACAGCTGGCTGTTCAACTCGTTCTTGAAGATCGTTGGCATCCAGCACCAGACCACCCAGAAACACGCCCCTTGGCAAAACGGCAGGATCGAGCGTTTGTTCGGCACGCTCAAGCCGCTGCTCAGGCAACTCGTCATCCCAAGTGGTGGGGCACTGCAAAGCGCGCTCGATGAATTCAGGGTTTTCTACAACCACGTCAGGCCTCACCAAAACCTGCACGGACTCACACCAGCGGAACACTTTGCAGGGCTCAGACCACGCGACATCCGGCAAATGCCGATCAAGGAAGTGACGCCAGTGCAAGCTCTGGCGGGGTTGATGCGTGGCTACGGGATCAGGAGGTAGATCGCCCCAAAAAAGACTTCAAACCAACGCCAACAGCACTGTCCGCATCGGCCAGGGTCAATGCCTGCGTGCGTGTCGGGTTTTGCACAAAGAGCAGGCTCAGCACCGTACCAACAAGCGCAGCAACCCATCAAGAACCAGCATCGAGAGGCTGATCTTTGAAAAAACAGGGGTTGAAATTCAGCAATAAAACTGTTGCGGACACTCGGACATGACACCAGTTGTGCTGGTCTGTGTCAGTGTTGTAGCCCAGCTCCACGTCCCCTTGCGACTGCACCAGGGCTTTGCCACCTGCGTCCACGTCGCTCGCGCTGAGCGTGACCGATTGCGCGCCGTAAATGGTGACCTTGCCACCGGCTTCGATCTGGCTGCGCTCGGTTTGCAGGCTTTGTTTTTTGTCGCTGCCGGTGACCGTGCTGCTGTAGGCTTGCCCGCTGGTGATGGCCACCGCCCCTGCTGCGCCCAAGGCCGCATCGCCTCCTGCGCTCAGTTGCAGGCTTTGTGCGCTCAAGTTGCCTACGGCCTTGACTTGTGTGTTGCCACCGCTGCCAAGGCTGCGCGCATGCTCACTCACATCCATCACACGACCTCGGGATGGGTTGAAGACAAGACGGTGGGCTTGGGTATTCAAGTTTTTAAAGCTGGCAGTGACAGCACTTCGTCGTACTGCGGCCAGTCTTCTCGGGCGCGCTTAAGTACGCCCTGCATGAGCTCGTCCAGCTCGGGAACTGGTTGTTCGGGCGCGAGCTGGTCAAAGGGCGCAGCCATCAGGGGGTGATCCAGCCTCGGGTTGGCCAGCCCTTCCCATTCGCGCAGCCGCAAAACGAAGAGGATTTCCACCGGCACGCGCTCCAGGTGCCTGTCTTGGTTGAAGTCGTAGGAATTTTTCTGGCTCTCTTTGCCTGTTTGCCAAGTGTGGCGATCGCACGCGGCCAGCAGGCAAGGCACCAAATCGTCGGGGTTGGGCGTGCGCCAGTGGGCCAACAAGGCTTCGTAGATCGGTTCGTCGTAGGCATAGCCCGGCCAGTGGTGCGAGACATCGCCCACCCAGTCGGCAAACAGGCGCAGCATGAAGGCTTGGGCGCGGCGGTGGTCTTCTTCGTACTCAAGCTCCAGTTGGTACATCCGGTTGAGCGCCGCATGGGTCAGATAGCCTTTGTGGATCACGGCGTCTTTCCAGCCCAGCATCGCCATTGCGGCCATCATGTTGGTGGCAGTTTGGATGGAGAACATCCGAAGGCCACCCTTTATATGAGGTTCAGGAAAAAGAATCCTATAACGGTCATGCCAAAAGAATGCCTGCATGATGCCAACTTGGTAGTAGCGCATCCAATAGGCCAAATCAGACCTCCAGTTCGGGTTGTCTGGTGCAGTTGCCAATGCTCGGCATGCTTGGCCACTTGCTAACCTTTCTGTTGTGTAGTCTGTTATGTTGCGCTTGTTCGGCAATTGTTGTGTGGGCGCCGCATCCTCTCTGGTCACGTACTCACGAATGGTGTTTCGATGAAACTCTTCATGAGTAGGCATTTTTGCAATGCGTCCCAACACACTCTTATAGGTAGGCCATTTTGGGTTCACACCCATGCGTTCACACTGGTTCATTTGCTGGGCCATTCATGCACCTTGAATTCTGCGACACCGGTTGTCCCGGGGGCTGGGAGGCCGACTTTGACGGTGACGCCCTGGACTTTGACACCATCATCAATTGCCTTTTGTAGGGCCTTTGCCAACGCCGGATCAGATTGAGTGATAGAGCCATTCCCTAGCCACTTTTGCAACCTCGTCGCCGGATCGCCAGCCGCACTCGCCGCATTGTCCACCCCGCGCTGCGACGACTTCGCATCCATCACCACCACGGTGATCGTATCCCCGTTGATCGCCACCGCGCAGCCGTCACAACCCCAGTTGCTGGCATTTTGCAGTGGCTTGAAGTTCAGGTTGGTTTTCTCATTCAAGAGCTGCAAGGCCAGTTGTTCGCCCAGCACCCCATCCTGCCGCCCCGCTGTGTGCGACAGCGGGATCAATTCAAAGGTCTTGCCGAACAACTCCCGCACATCGCTGACGGGTGGTGTTTGGGCCATCCTGGCCTGAGCAATCGCCGCCTGCAACTCCTTAGCTACCGATGCTGCATCAGTTGTCGTCTCAGCAATTTGTTTGAGTTTAATCGTTGCAGCCGCTGCCACAGTCGCACTCACCCCCAGTGTCGGTACCCCACTTGCGGCTTCAGCCACACCGACTCCAAGCTCAGTCATCATCCCCGTGCATGCCGGAGTGAGCACGCCGCTGCCGCAAGCCGTCACCACTGCCCGGCCCACGGCCAGCATCAACCCGCCGCCTGCAGCTGTCGCGCCCACAAGCACCGCCGCTTTCACAATTTGCCTGCTGCTTTCAGCATGCTCGTTGCCCCAGTTCAACGCACCGACCACCTTGTTCAGGTCGGCCACCTGACGATCAATCAATCGTTTGGCGGTCTCATCACCCACCAAAGCCCTGAACTCTGGCGTTTGCATCTCTTTGAGGGCTTGCACATAGTCAGGCAACTGCCCTGCGCAGGCTTGCGGATTGGCTTTACACAAGTCTTGCAAGCTGCCCGCTGGCGTCTGCAATAGGCCTGTATACAAACGTTTGATCGCGTCGCACTGGCTACCACTGCACTGGCCCAGCTGCTCCATCAACTTTTTGACATCACGCGTGGCCAGCAGGTTGTTTTGCACCGCGTTGACTGCCGTCATCACCGCCGTGCTCACACTCGCTGCACTGCCGTCGCCTGTGATGGCTCCAGCCGCAGCAGCTACAACTTTCACAAAGTCCAATATTTGAGCGTCGGTTTTGCTGCCATCGCTGTCATACCATTTGCCTGCCAGCTCGCCCACCACTGCGCCAATAGCCCCGCTCTCGCAGCCTTGCTTGCCGCCCGATGCACCACCGGCCATGCACCCGGCCAGTGCATGCGCCAGGGCTTGTCCTGCTGCATTGAGCGTTGGCGGTTGTCCATCCAGACCGGGAACGGTCATCTTGCCAATTTCATGGGCCGCCTGCCCCGCGCCAGCGCTGATCAACGCACTCACCAGACCCGTCTTGATGTTGTCCTCCAAGTCCGTGCCCGTCAGCACGCTGGTCACCCCAGCGTTGGCCAGGTTGTTGATCACCGCCTTGCCCAGGTTCGCTTGAAACCCGTCTGCAACCTTGATGTCGTTAAGGTTCTTGCCGTCAATCTGATAGCTGCTGCCCAGCTCACTGAGCACGCCCGCCGTCACCATCGCCAGTGCAATGTTCTTGACACTGTCTTTGCTGCCCAGGTCCTTGAGCGTCTTGCCAATGTCGCCGCCGTTGTTCACAAAGCTCACCGCTGCGCTCGACGCCAAACTGGTCATGCCCGCCGCCATCGCACTGGTGGCCGTGACCCCGGCTGTCGTCAGCACGGTGCCCGCTGCAACGCCACTGCCTGCAACGCCTGCACCCGCAGCTGCTACTGTGCTGGCCCCTGCCGCGCCTGCCGCAGCGGTCATGCCAGCCTCTGTCGCCAACGATGCCGCCCAGCCAGAGGCGGCACCCGCCGTGAAGTACGCCACCACAATCGCCAGCAGCGCCGCGCCTGCGCCTGTCAGCCCCTGCTGGTCGTATTGCCATTGGTCATGCGCCAGCTTGACTTCGCTCCACTTGATCTTCGGATCGTTGGCCAGGTCATTGAGATAGCCCATGCCCGGCTGTTGGCTCAGCGCTGCGATCTGGTCTTTCAGGTTGCCCTCGGGGATCTGCACCGTGGTGTTGATGCCCTCCCCAATGTTCAGCTTGCCGTTGATCACGGTCTGGTTGGCCGTCTCTGTCGTGCTGCCGTTGCCACTGTTGGCGGCCCACACCCCAGCCGTAGTGGTCGACTCGGTGTGGCTCGTTTGCGTCGTGTTGGTGCTCACGCCCACAATCAGCTCACCGTCTTTGCTGGTGTCTGCACCTTCGCTGCGCACGATGTCAATCTTGGGCGCGGTCATGATGGCCCCGCGCACATCGGTCACCGTGCCCACGCCCACCTTGATCGCCTCTTGCGAGGTCAGCTTGGGGGCCAGCGCCGTGGTGTTCAAGCTGCTGTCGCTGCTTTGGCTGTTGCTGTAGGTGATGCCAATGAAGCTGGAGCTGGTTCTGCTGTCGGCATTGCTCTTGTGCTCTTCGTTGACCGCGTACAGCTTGGTCTGGTCCGCGCCTTCGACCTGCACGAGGGTTTGACCCTTGATGTCTGCGCCCAAGCTGGTGATGTTCTTGCCCAGCACTTGCACTTGGCCTGCTTTGACCTTGCTTACTTCGGCGGTTTTGTCCACCGTGGTGTGGTTGGTCGTGGTGGTGCTGCTTTGGAGCCCGCCCCAGCTGCTGCTGGAGCTGCTGGTGGTCCAGTTGTGCTGTTCGGTGTCGGTGTTGTAGCCCAGCTCTATGTCGCCTTTGGACTGCACCAGGGCTTTGCCGCCTGCACTCACGTCAGTGGCACTCAACTTGACCGCTTGCTCGCCATAAATGGTGACCTTTCCACCGGCTTCGATCTGGCTGCGTTCGGTTTGCAGGCTTTGACGCACATCGCTGCCCGTTTGCGTGCTGCTGTAGGCTTGGCCGCTGGTGATGGCCACCGCCCCTGCTGCGCCCAGTGCGGCATCGCCGCCTGCACGCAGTTGCAGGCTTTCTGCGCTCAAGTTGCCCAAGGCTTTGATTTGCGTGTTGCCGCCACTGCTCAGTTGCACGCCTTCGATGGTTTCTTTGTGCGTCGTGGTGCTCTGCTGGGTGCGCAGAAATCTTAAAAACCCGCCCTCACTCGATGGGTTGGTCGTGGTGCTGTCTTCACTGTTTTTGAGGGCCTTCAGGTCCACGCTGCCTTGTGTGGATTCCACCTTGAGGTCTTGCCCCGCGCTGASCTTGCTGCCTTGCGCGGTGAGGTCCTTGGTCCTTTCCAGCTGGCTGGTCAAACTGCCGGGG
>NZ_CXOO01000080.1 GCF_001269385.1 Limnohabitans sp. DM1
CCTACACCTTCACCGGCCTGAGCCTGGGCGGCGCTGACGCAGGCAATTACGCCTTCACCGTGAGCACCGTCACCGGCACGGGCAGCATCACGCCCAAAGACGTGACGCTGGTCGCAGGCCCGGTAAGCAAAACTTACAACGGCAATACCGATTACAGCGTGACGCAGGCCGACCTGGACACGCTCAGCGGTCAGTTGATCACGGGCGACACGGTCAGCGGCGCGAGCATCAGCTACACCGACAAAAATGTCTCACGCGATGCCAACGGCGCTGTGTTGAGCAACAAGACCATCACGCTGGACAGCGTGACACTGAGCGATGGCAACGACGGCGGCAACTACACCGTGACGCGCCAGGGCAACAGCGCGAGCGTGATCACGCCCAAAACACTGAGCGCCTCAGCCATTGCAGCCGTGCAAACCACCTACGGCACAGCTGCGGGCACGGGCGCCGTGAGCTTGACGGGCGTGGAAGGCGGCGACGTGGTCAACGCATCGGCCAGCCTGGTCAGCGCACAAAACAGCAGCAGCGGCAATCTCAAGGCCGGTAGCTATTTACAGACCACTGACAGCGCCTTGACCGGCAGCCAAGCCGGCAACTACACCCTGCCCAGCTTCACGACAGCATCAGCCAACTATGTGGTCAACAAGCTGGCTTTGACCGGCGCTGCGATTGCAGGCGTCACCACCACCTACGCCACGTCGGCCGATGCAGGTGCTGTGAGTTTCACGAACGTGCAAGGAGCAGACAAGGTCACGTCTGTCGCTTCCATCGTCGATACAGCCACCAGCACCAGCGGCAACCTCAAAGCTGGCAGCTACAAACAAACGGCCACTGCCATCAGCGGCGATGATGCTGCCAACTACAGCTTTGCAGGCATCACGACCACCGACAAGAACTATGTGGTTGACAAGCTGGCTCTGACCGGGGCTGCGATTGCAGGCGTCACCACCACCTACGCCACATCGGCCGATGCAGGTGCTGTGAGCTTCACGAACGTGCAAGGCACGGGCACCGGCACCGACAAAGTCACCTCTGTCGCTTCCATCGTGGATGCCAGCAATAGCGCCAACATCAGCACCAGCGGCAACCTCAAAGCTGGCAGCTACAAGCAAACCGCCACCGCCATCAGCGGTGACGATGCCGCCAACTACAGCTTTGCGGGCATCACGACCACAGACAAAAACTATGTGGTCGAGAAGCTGGCTTTGACCGGCGCGGCGATTGCAGGCGTCACCACCACTTACGCCACGTCGGCCGATGCAGGTGCTGTGAGTTTCACGAACGTGCAAGGCACAGGCAGCAGCACGGACAAAGTCACCTCTGTGGCCTCCATCGTCGATGTCAGCAACAGCACCAGCGGCAACCTCAAAGCTGGCAGCTACAAACAAACCGCCACCGCCATCACCGGGGACGATGCTGAGAACTACAGCTTTGTAGGCCTCACGACCACCGACAAAAACTATG
Organism: Limnohabitans sp. DM1; assembly: GCF_001269385.1. Taxonomy (GTDB): domain Bacteria; phylum Pseudomonadota; class Gammaproteobacteria; order Burkholderiales; family Burkholderiaceae_C; genus Limnohabitans_A. The sequence goes on from NZ_CXOO01000080.1 coordinate 1,468, forward strand.
TGGTCGATAAGCTGGCTTTGACCGGCGCTGCGATTGCAGGCGTCACCACCACTTACGCCACGTCGGCCGATGCAGGTGCTGTGAGTTTCACGAACGTGCAAGGAACAGGCGCTAACACGGACAAAGTCACCTCTGTCGCCTCCATCGTCGATGTCAGCAACAGCACCAGCGGCAACCTCAAAGCAGGCAGCTATAACCAGACTGCTACAGCCATCAGCGGTGATGATGCTGCAAACTACAGCTTTGCAGGCATCACGACCACCGACAAGAACTATGTGGTTGACAAGCTGGCTCTGACCGGCGCTGCGATTGCAGGCGTCACCACCACTTACGCCACGTCGGCCGATGCAGGTGCTGTGAGCTTCACGAACGTGCAAAGCACGGGCAGCGGCACCGACCAGGTCACCTCTGTGGCCTCCATCGTCGATGTCAGCAACAGCACCAGCGGCAACCTCAAAGCAGGCAGCTATAACCAGACTGCCACAGCCATCAGCGGCGATGATGCTGCCAACTACAGCTTTGCAGGCATCACGACCACCGACAAGAACTATGTGGTCAACAAGCTGGCTCTGACAGGAGCTGCGATTGCAGGCGTCACCACCACTTACGCCACTGCGGCCGATGCAGGTGTTGTGAGTTTCACGAACGTGCAAGGAACAGACAAGGTCACGTCTGTCGCTTCCATCGTCGATACAGCCACCAGCACCAGCGGCAACCTCAAAGCTGGCAGCTACAAACAAACGGCCACTGCCATCAGCGGCGATGATGCTGCCAACTACAGCTTTGCAGGCATCACGACCACCGACAAGAACTATGTGGTTGACAAGCTGGCTCTGACCGGGGCTGCGATTGCAGGCGTCACCACCACCTACGCCACGTCGGCCGATGCAGGTGCTGTGAGCTTCACGAACGTGCAAGGCACGGGCACCGGCACCGACAAAGTCACCTCTGTCGCTTCCATCGTGGATGCCAGCAATAGCGCCAACATCAGCACCAGCGGCAACCTCAAAGCTGGCAGCTACAAGCAAACCGCCACCGCCATCAGCGGTGACGATGCCGCCAACTACAGCTTTGCGGGCATCACGACCACAGACAAAAACTATGTGGTCGAGAAGCTGGCTTTGACGGGCGCGGCCATTGCAGGTGTTACGACCACCTACGCCACTGCGGCGGACGTAGGCGCTGTGAGTTTCACGAACGTGCAAAGCACAGGCAGCGGCACCGACAAGGTCACCTCTGTCGCGTCCATCGTCGATACCGCCACCAGCACCAGCGGCAACCTCAAAGCAGGCAGCTACAAGCAAACCGCCACCGCCATCAGCGGTGACGATGCTGAGAACTACAGCTTTGCAGGCATCACGACCACCGACAAGAACTATGTGGTCGATAAGCTGGCTTTGACGGGCGCGGCCATTGCAGGTGTTACGACCACCTACGCCACTGCGGCGGACGTAGGCGCTGTGAGTTTCACGAACGTGCAAAGCACAGGCAGCGGCACCGACAAGGTCACCTCTGTCGCGTCCATCGTCGATACCGCCACCAGCACCAGCGGCCACCTCAAAGCAGGCAGCTACAAGCAAACCGCCACCGCCATCAGCGGTGACGATGCTGAGAACTACAGCTTTGCAGGCATCACGACCACCGACAAGAACTATGTGGTCGATAAGCTGGCTTTGACCGGTGCGGCCATTGCAGGCGTCACCACCACCTACGCCACTGCGGCCGATGCAGGTGCTGTGAGCTTCACGAACGTGCAAGGCACAGGCAGCAGCACGGACAAAGTCACCTCTGTCGCTTCCATCGTCGATACAGCCACCAGCACCAGCGGCCACCTCAAAGCAGGCAGCTACAAACAAACGGCCACTGCCATCAGCGGCGATGATGCTGCCAACTACAGCTTTGCAGGCATCACGACCACCGACAAGAACTATGTGGTTGACAAGCTGGCTTTGACCGGTGCGGCCATTGCAGGCGTCACCACCACTTACGCCACGGCGGCCGATGCAGGTGCTGTGAGCTTCACAAACGTGCAAGGAACAGGCGCTAACACGGACAAAGTCACCTCTGTCGCCTCCATCGTCGATGTCAGCAACAGCACCAGCGGCAACCTCAAAGCAGGCAGCTATAACCAGACTGCCACAGGCATCAGCGGTGATGATGCTGCCAACTACAGCTTTGCAGGCATCACGACCACCGACAAGAACTATGTGGTCGATAAGCTGGCTTTGACCGGCGCTGCGATTGCAGGCGTCACCACCACCTACGCCACGTCGGCCGATGCAGGTGCTGTGAGTTTCACGAACGTGCAAGGAACAGACCAGGTCACCTCTGTCGCTTCCATCGTCGATACCGCCACCAGCACCAGCGGCCACCTCAAAGCAGGCAGCTACAAGCAAACCGCCACCGCCATCAGCGGCGACGATGCAAGTAACTACAGCTTTGCAGGCATCACGACCACCGACAAGAACTATGTGGTCAACAAGCTGGCTTTGACCGGCGCTGCGATTGCAGGCGTCACCACCACTTACGCCACGGCGGCCGATGCAGGTGCTGTGAGCTTCACGAACGTGCAAAGCACGGGCACCGGCACCGACAAAGTCACCTCTGTCGCTTCCATCGTCGATACCGCCACCAGCACCAGCGGCAACCTCAAAGCAGGCAGCTATAACCAGACTGCCACAGCCATCAGCGGTGATGATGCTGCCAACTACAGCTTTGCAGGCATCACGACCACCGACAAGAACTATGTGGTCGATAAGCTGGCTTTGACCGGTGCTGCGATTACAGGCGTCACCACCACCTACGCCACTGCGGCCGATGCAGGTGCTGTGAGTTTCACGAACGTGCAAGGCACGGGCACCGGCACCGACAAAGTCACCTCTGTCGCTTCTATCGTCGATGTCAGCAACAGCACCAGCGGCAACCTCAAAGCGGGCAGCTACAAACAAACGGCCACTGCCATCACCGGCGACGATGCTGAGAACTACAGCTTTGTAGGCCTCACGACCACCGACAAAAACTATGTGGTCAACAAGCTGGCTTTGACAGGGGCTGCGATTGCAGGCGTCACCACCACTTACGCCACTGCGGCCGATGCAGGCGCTGTGAGTTTCACGAACGTGCAAGGAACAGGCGCTAACACGGACAAAGTCACCTCTGTCGCCTCCATCGTCGATACAGCCACCAGCACCAGCGGCAACCTCAAAGCAGGCAGCTACAAACAAATCGCCACCGCCATCAGCGGTGACGATGCAGACAACTACAGCTTTGCAGGCATCACGACCACCGACAAGAACTATGTGGTTGACAAGCTGGCTCTGACGGGGGCTGCGATCGCTGGTGTCACCACCACCTACGCCACGTCGGCTGATGCAGGCGCTGTGAGCTTCACCAACGTTCAAAGCACAGGCAGCGGTACAGACAAGGTCACCTCTATCGCATCCATCGTGGATACCAGCGTCAGCACCAGCGGCAACCTCAAAGCTGGCAGCTACAAACAAACGGCCACTGCCATCACCGGCGACGATGCAGACAACTACAGCTTTGCAGGCCTCACGACCACCGACAAAAACTATGTGGTCAACAAGCTGGCTCTGACAGGAGCTGCGATTGCAGGCGTCACCACCACTTACGCCACTGCGGCCAATGCAGGTGCTGTGAGTTTCACGAACGTGCAAGGAACAGACAAGGTCACGTCTGTCGCTTCCATCGTCGATACAGCCACCAGCACCAGCGGCCACCTCAAAGCTGGCACCTACAAGCAAACCGCCACCGCCATCACCGGCGACGATGCAGACAACTACAGCTTTGCAGGCCTCACGACCACCGACAAGAACTATGTGGTCGATAAGCTGGCTTTGACCGGTGCGGCCATTGCAGGCGTCACCACCACCTACGCCACTGCGGCCGATGCAGGTGCTGTGAGTTTCACGAACGTGCAAGGAACAGGCGCTAACACGGACAAAGTCACCTCTGTCGCTTCCATCGTCGATGTCAGCAACAGCACCAGCGGCCACCTCAAAGCAGGCAGCTACAAGCAAACCGCCACCGCCATCAGCGGTGACGATGCTGAGAACTACAGCTTTGCAGGCCTCACGACCACCGACAAGAACTATGTGGTCGATAAGCTGGCTTTGACCGGCGCTGCGATTGCAGGCGTCACCACCACTTACGCCACGGCGGCCGATGCAGGCGCTGTGAGCTTCACCAACGTACAAAGCACAGGCAGCGGCACCGACCAGGTCACCTCTGTGGCCTCAATCGTCGATGTCAGCACCAGCACCAGCGGCAACCTCAAAGCAGGCAGCTATAACCAGACTGCCACAGCCATCAGCGGCGATGATGCTGCCAACTACAGCTTTGCAGGCATCACGACCACCGACAAGAACTATGTGGTCGATAAGCTGGCTTTGACCGGTGCGGCCATTGCAGGCGTCACCACCACTTACGCCACGGCGGCCGATGCAGGTGCTGTGAGTTTCACGAACGTGCAAGGAACAGGCGCTAACACGGACAAAGTCACCTCTGTGGCCTCCATCGTCGATGTCAGCAACAGCACCAGCGGCAACCTCAAAGCAGGCAGCTATAACCAGACTGCCACAGCCATCAACGGCGATGATGCTGCCAACTACAGCTTTGCAGGCATCACGACCACAGACAAAAACTATGTGGTCAACAAGCTGGCTTTGACCGGCGCTGCGATTGCAGGCGTCACCACCACTTACGCCACTGCGGCCGATGCAGGTGCTGTGAGTTTCACGAACGTGCAAGGAACAGACAAGGTCACGTCTGTCGCTTCCATCGTCGATACAGCCACCAGCACCAGCGGCAAACTCAAAGCAGGCAGCTACAAGCAAACCGCCACCGCCATCAGCGGTGACGATGCCGCCAACTACAGCTTTGCGGGCATCACGACCACAGACAAAAACTATGTGGTCGAGAAGCTGGCTTTGACGGGCGCGGCCATTGCAGGTGTTACGACCACCTACGCCACTGCGGCGAACGTAGGCGCTGTGAGTTTCACGAACGTGCAAGGCACAGGCAGCAGCACGGACAAGGTCACCTCTGTGGCCTCCATCGTCGATGTCAGCAACAGCACCAGCGGCCACCTCAAAGCAGGCAGCTATAACCAGACTGCTACAGCCATCAGCGGTGATGATGCTGCCAACTACAGCTTTGCAGGCATCACGACCACAGACAAAAACTATGTGGTTGACAAGCTGGCTCTGACGGGTGCCGCCATTGCTGGCGTCACCACCACCTACGCTACGTCGGCCGATGCAGGTGCTGTGAGTTTCACGAACGTGCAAGGCACAGGCAGCAGCACGGACAAAGTCACCTCTGTGGCCTCCATCGTCGATGTCAGCAACAGCACCAGCGGCCACCTCAAAGCTGGCAGCTATAACCAGACTGCCACAGCCATCAGCGGTGATGATGCTGCCAACTACAGCTTTGCAGGCATCACGACCACCGACAAGAACTATGTGGTTGACAAGCTGGCTCTGACCGGCGCTGCGATTGCAGGTGTCACCACCACTTACGCCACGTCGGCCGATGCTGGTGCTGTGAGTTTCACGAACGTGCAAGGAACAGGCGCTAACACGGACAAAGTCACCTCTGTCGCTTCCATCGTCGATGTCAGCAACAGCACCAGCGGCAACCTCAAAGCTGGCAGCTACAAACAAACCGCCACCGCCATCAGCGGCGACGATGCTGAGAACTACAGCTTTGCAGGCATCACAACCACCGACAAGAACTATGTGGTTGACAAGCTGGCTTTGACCGGTGCGGCCATTGCAGGAGTCACCACCACCTACGCCACTGCGGCCGATGCAGGTGCTGTGAGCTTCACGAACGTGCAAGGCACAGGCACCGGCACCGACAAAGTCACCTCTGTCGCTTCCATCGTGGATGCCAGCAATAGCGCCAACATCAGCACCAGCGGCCACCTCAAAGCAGGCAGTTACAAGCAAACGGCCACCGCCATCAGCGGTGACGATGCAGACAACTACAGCTTTGCAGGCATCACAACCACCGACAAGAACTATGTGGTCAACAAGCTGGCTCTGACGGGTGCCGCCATTGCTGGCGTCACCACCACCTACGCTACGTCGGCCGATGCAGGTGCTGTGAGTTTCACGAACGTGCAAGGCACAGGCAGCAGCACGGACAAAGTCACCTCTGTGGCCTCCATCGTCGATGTCAGCAACAGCACCAGCGGCAACCTCAAAGCTGGCAGCTACAAACAAACGGCCACTGCCATCACCGGCGACGATGCAGACAACTACAGCTTTGTAGGCCTCACGACCACCGACAAGAACTATGTGGTCAACAAGCTGGCTTTGACCGGCGCTGCGATTGCAGGCGTCACCACCACTTACGCCACTGCGGCCGATGCAGGTGCTGTGAGCTTCACCAACGTGCAAAGCACGGGCACTGGCACCGACCAGGTCACCTCTGTCGCTTCCATCGTCGATGTCAGCAACAGCACCAGCGGCAACCTCAAAGCAGGCAGCTACAAGCAAACCGCCACCGCCATCAGCGGTGACGATGCAGACAACTACAGCTTTGCAGGCATCACAACCACTGACAAGAACTATGTGGTCAACAAGCTGGCTCTGACGGGTGCCGCCATTGCTGGCGTCACCACCACCTACGCTACGTCGGGCGATGCAGGTGCTGTGAGTTTCACGAACGTGCAAGGAACAGGCGCTAACACGGACAAAGTCACCTCTGTCGCTTCCATCGTCGATGTCAGCAACAGCACCAGCGGCAACCTCAAAGCTGGCAGCTACAAACAAACCGCCACCGCCATCAGCGGCGACGATGCTGAGAACTACAGCTTTGCAGGCATCACAACCACCGACAAGAACTATGTGGTTGACAAGCTGGCTTTGACGGGCGCTGCGATTGCAGGCGTCACCACCACTTACGCCACTGCAGCCGATGCAGGTGCTGTGAGTTTCACGAACGTGCAAAGCACGGGCACCGGCACCGACAAAGTCACCTCTGTCGCTTCCATCGTGGATGCCAGCAATAGCGCCAACATCAGCACCAGCGGTCACCTCAAAGCTGGCAGCTACAAACAAACGGCCACTGCCATCACCGGGGACGATGCTGAGAACTACAGCTTTGTAGGCCTCACGACCACCGACAAAAACTATGTGGTCAACAAGCTGGCTTTGACCGGCGCTGCGATTGCAGGCGTCACCACCACTTACGCCACGGCGGCCGATGCAGGCGCTGTGAGCTTCACCAACGTGCAAAGCACAGGCAGCGGCACCGACCAGGTCACCTCTGTCGCTTCCATCGTCGATACAGCCACCAGCAACAGCGGCCACCTCAAAGCAGGCAGCTATAACCAGACTGCCACAGCCATCACCGGCGACGATGCTGAGAACTACAGTTTTGTAGGCCTCACGACCACCGACAAAAACTATGTGGTCAACAAGCTGGCTCTGACCGGCGCTGCGATTGCAGGCGTCACCACCACTTACGGCACCATTACCGCCAGTGGCGCAGTGACTTTCAGCAATGTGATGAGCGGTGACATCGTGACCCCGGCAGGCTCCACCCTGGTCGCCGAAGCGAGGAGTTCCAGCGGCCACCTCAAAGCGGGCAGCTACGCCCAGTCAGTGATCGGCAATTTGACCGGTAAAGATGCTGTCAACTACAGTTTCACCGGCATGACTACCGACACAGCCAACTATGTGGTCAACAAGCGGGCTTTGACTGGCGCGGCAATTGCCGATGTCACCACGATCTATGGCACTTCCGCCGTCACCGGGGCAGTCAGATTTGGCAATGTGCTGGGTGCCGATCAGATATACGGAGCCACGGCCACTCTGGTCACACCCAGCTACAGCAGCAGCAACAACCTCAAAGTAGGCAGCTATGCGCAGTCAGTTATCGGCACCTTGACCGGCAAAGACGCAGACAACTACAGCTTTACCGGTCTGACCACCAGCAGCGCCAACTACACCGTGAACAAACTGGCGTTGACAGGCCCGGCCATTGCGGGTGTCACTGCCACTTATGGCAGCCCCATCGTCACAGGCGCCGTGAGCTTTGGCAATGTTTTAACCAACGATGTGGTCACACCTGCCACAGCCACCTTGGTCGCCCCCAGCTACAGCTCCAGCAACACGCTGAAGGTGGGCAACTACATTCAAACTGTGGTGGGGACACTCACGGGTGCAGACGCGGACAACTACAGCTTCGGAGGCTACACGGCCTGCTGCGGCGCAGCTCGCTATGTGGTCACCCCCAAGACCCTGGTGGTCAAAGTCGATGCCATGGACAAGGTCTATGACAGCAACAATCTGGCCACGCTCAGCCAGACCACCAGTGCCGACATCATTGGGGCAGACAAGGTCAATTTCGCCAACACCAGCGTTTTGTTTGACAACAAAAACGTGGCCCGCGATGCCACGGGTCAGGTGATCAACAAGGCGGTGACGGTGCGCGGCTTGAGCATCAGCGGTGACGATGCGGCCAACTATGTGCTGGACAGCACCGTGGTTACAGGGTCAGCCAAAATCACACCAAAACTGGCCACCATCAACGGCACAGCCACTGAGGTGATGTTCAACGGCTTGTACCAATGGCAACAAGCAGCCACCACGCAGGGTTTCATTGCTGGCGATGACATTCAGCTCAAAGGTCTGGCCACGGGCCTGGCCATTGGCACTTACAACTCCACCCTCAACGCCCTGGGCAGCGATGTGAACAACTACGTGGTCACTGTCAACGACAACCAGCTGGCCATCACCCCTGCTGCGGCCTCGGCACCGGTGGTCGCGACTACCCCTGTCGGCGCAGGGGGCATGCCGACCACCCATGTGTCCTATATGGGTTACAACGTTCCCACTCAAGCAAGTGCGGCCACTTCGGGTGTGAGTTTGCCGGCTCCGTACACCCAGACGTCCATGACCTGTTCGGCAACTAACATGGACGCCTGCCTGTGCCAGGTCACCTCGATAAACTCTGTTGAGTTTTGCCAAACTCCCAATTCCAAATAAATGAACGCATCCATCATGAATCAACACTCGCTCCAACGCATCACGCTGATCACTGCATTGCAAGCCGCTTTAAGCCTGGCTTGGGCGCAGACACCGCCGCCCCCACCCACAGGCAATGTGCAGCAAGGCATTGAGCAGTCCATCCAGCAGTTGCCCAAGGCCAAGGCCAAGCCTTTGGCCAATATCGATGTGCTCGGCCTGGAAAAGTCCGAGTCGATTGATCGTTTGTCCGGGCTTGAAATCCAGAGCCCCTTTTTACAGGACGAGATTCAAAAATACTGGGCCACGTCTTTGGGCAAACGGGTGTCTGCCGAAGAGTTGCAAAACTTCAATGGCTGGTTGTTTAACGAGTCTCGTCGTCTAGGATTTTTGTCCTACGCACAAACCGAGGTGAAAAAGTCTGACTCTGGCAGTATCTTGGTTGTGAAAATCTTCCGACCCAAAATCAACGCCGTTCGTGTGATTGCTAACAATGCGGCCTTGCTGCAGCGCTATGGCGCCTTGATCACACAGCGCTTTGAACAGGACTTCAAATCCAACATGCCTGTCGATACGCTGGGTCTTGACCAGCGACTGGATTCAGCCAGCTATGACTTGCCAATTGAGCTCGATGCAACCATCCGTGCCGTTGGCCCTGAATTGATCGATTTGATCGTGAGCATCAACCAAGCCCCAACCCGTCTGGGCAAGGTGCTGGATTCAGTGGTCCAACTCAACACCTACGGCCTCAAGCAGTATGGCGTGCCCCAAGTGATGGGATCGCTGGTGGTGGGTGGCCATGAACCCAAGGCATTTTTGAGCCTGGTCGCCCAAAAGTCGCAAGGTATCCAATACGGTCGGGCGGAATACGAGTCCGCCCTGGAAGGTACACAAACACGTTGGCGAATTTGGGGTGCCGGATCAAACAGCCGCAACATCCTGGGTGGTCAAGCGACCAATCTTGGCTACAGCGGCGAGCTGGGTGCGGGCATCACGCGCATTCACGGTGGGTTCCGGGATTTTGTGTTCAAACAGCATGTGGAGTTGTCTGCCCGTCGTGGCCACAGCATCCTCGAGAGCACAGGTCAACAGACTTCACAGGTGCATGACAACCAGTTCCGTCTGCGCATCACGGCCGACAACGAAAAGTTGACGCGCGATGCCAGCCGTGCCGAGTTCACTTACACCTTGGGCAGCTACAGCCACCTTTACAACCAGCTTCAAATGGAGACGGGACCCTATGCCAAGCTCGAATTGAACCTGAGAGATCAGAAATCCTGGAACCAGCAAGGCAGCATCTACTCACTCTTCAAGTTCAAAGGGCAGTTGACTTCAGCACGACTGGATTCATACAACCAGATGTCATTGGGTGGCATCGGTGGCGTGCGTGCGTACACCTCGGTGGATGGCACAGGTGATGACGGCATGGTCGGATCGTTGGAGCTCAACCGCCGTCTGAACAACGGCATGGTCGTGGGCGGTTTTTATGATGCAGGTTTGATCAAACTGAAAAACCCTGCGCTGGGAACAGAAGCTTTAAAAAGCTACTACTTGCAAGCTTTGGGCGTGCAATTGTCGGGAAGCTATCAACGCGCCGCCTACAGCTTGACCTTGTCCAAGGGTTTGGGGGGCTACTCAACTTGGACTTCATACAACATCGAGTCCACACCAAACAACTGGCGTCTGGTGGGCGCATTGACCTATCTGTTTTAAGCGCGTGGGTATTGATCCAGCCCTTTAAAAGGCAGTAGCCCACCCCGCAGACAATGGGGCGTGGCACACGCCCTTAAAACCATCGCCCCAAAGGATGGGCTCTACAGATCAAAGTCGGCCGGTCAACAACAACACCAGCACGATGATGATGATCACGCCCAGGGCGCCGCTGGGTCCGTAGCCCCATCCGCTGCTGTGCGGCCAAGTGGGGATGGTGCCTACGAGCATCAGAATCAATACGATCAGAAGAATGGTACCCAGCATGCTCTAACTCCGTTAATTTGGTGGAAGGATCAACTCTAAGCAAACGAATAAATTGTGTCTGTGGCTTTTCCAACCAAGGGTAATGCTGCATTGATTTCATCGGATGGTGGCGTGCAAAGACAGCGACTATTCAGGGCAACGCATGAACGCCGGATGTGTGTGGTGGTGCACAGATTTTTTTGCACCCAGCCTCAATACTGAAGCACGCGCTGAGCCTGATGGACTGGCGCCAATGGATGGTGAATTTCTTCACCATCAACTTGCAATTTTCTATCGCTCTTTTAACGGGAAACCACCATGAAACTTCGCACCACACTTGCCATCGTTACAGCTGCCATCCTCACGCTGACTGCTACCGGTTGCGCCGTTCAACGCGGCCAGGAAACCGTAGGCGCCTATGTGGACGACAGCGCAATCACCACCCAGGTCAAAGCTCGCTTTATTGAAAACAAGCAAGTGGACGCCGCAGCCATCAGCGTGGAAACGCTCAAGGGCACCGTGATGCTGTCTGGCTTTGCGAAGAATGCCAACGAACGAAGCACGGCCGAGAGCATCGCACGAGGCGTGAAGGGCGTGACCAATGTGCGCAACCAAATTGCCATCCGTCCTTGATATGCGCCGCCTCAACAAACGCATGACCTCTTTGGTCATGGCCAGCGCAATGACCGGCGTTCTGGCGGCATCATTGGTCGCCTGCGGAAAATCTGCAGACAACAACGCATCGTCCCCCGATGCGAAAAGCAGTTTGGGCAATGAGCTGGACGATGCATTGATCACCACCCGCGTCAAGTCAGCACTCATGACCGACCTGAAGTTCAAAAGCTACGACATCAAAGTCGAAACACGCAAAGGCGAAGTCTTGCTCAGTGGTTTTGTGGAAAACCAGGCACAACTGGACGAAGCCCTGCGCGTGACGCGCACCATTGAGGGCGTCAAAAGCGTCCAAAACAATGTGGCCTTCAAGGGCGCATCGACCACTGCGGGTGAAAAATTGGATGACACCATCATTACCGGCAAAGTCAAAGCCGCTTTGATGGGGGACTCCAGCATCCACAGCACGGACATTTCGGTCGTTACACGCAATGAAGAGGTACAACTGAGCGGCTTTGTCAACAGCCAAGAGCAGATGGACAAGGCTGTGCGCACAGCCAGCGCTGTAGAAGGCGTGCGCAAGGTCAACAATGAGATGAAGATTAAAAAGTAAGCCCAGGCCAGCAACAATGCTCTAGACGCCGCACAGACGATACACAAGGTCTATGCGGCGTTTTTTTGACCTAGTGATCCGCAACGCTGAAGTTTGAAATGTGCGAGGAATATCATCTCGTAGTTCGGCACTCGCAGAATCCGACATGATGGGTTTCGGCTCAGGCCCATGTCGGGGTCTTCGACCGCCGACCTACTACATCTTTGAGCATTGAAAACTTCACAGTTCAAGCAGGCACTTGCACGACGACACGATGTGCCACGCCGTCGTCTTGGAGCGGCAAGACAGGCCCAACTTGAGGCACGCCGTCCAGCTCAAGCACCACCGCAGATATGCCCGTCATTTTCTGCACTTCTATCGCATACACGGCTTGACCACATCGGTACTGCAGGGAAAATCCTGACCATGCAGCAGGCAGGCAGGGTGAAAAATGCAGTGTCGCGTCTTGTAATCGAAGCCCCAGCAAGGACTCCAAAATGAGCCGATACATCCAACCCGCCGATCCGGTGTACCAAGTCCAGCCGCCGCGCCCTTCGTGGGGCGCCACCGCATACACATCGGCCGCCATGACATAAGGCTCCACCTGGTAACGTTCCACCTGCTGTGCGCTGCTGCCATGGTGCAGCGGATTGATCAGGTCAAAGCACTCCCAGGCCCGGCGCTGATCACCCTGCGCTGCAAAAGCCATCACAGCCCAGATGGCGGCATGCGTGTACTGGCCACCGTTTTCCCGCACACCGGGCAGATACCCCTTGATGTAGCCCGGATTGAGCGCGGATTGATCAAAAGGCGGTGTCAACAACTGAATCAGGCCCAGATCGCGCCGCACCAAGCGCAGGTCCAGCGCATCGAGTGCGCTGCGGCTACGCGTCGCCTGGCCTGCCCCAGACAGCACGGCCCAACTTTGCGTGACCGAGTCAATCTGGCATTCATCATTTTGGGTAGAGCCCAGCGGCGTGCCATCGTCAAAGTAAGCGCGCCTGTACCAAGCACCGTCCCAGGCTTGCTGGTCGATGGCCAGGCGCAATTGCTCAGCCTCAGCCATGCACTGGTCCGCAAAGGCGTTATCGCCCATGCCACGCGCCACAGGGCCAAAGCGTTGGAGCGTGTCGAACAGGAAGAAGGCCAACCAGATGCTTTCGCCCTGACCTTGGATGCCCACCAGGTTCATGCCATCGTTCCAGTCTCCCGAGCCCATCAAAGGCAGGCCGTGCACACCTTTGCCAAGACCGTGGCGGATGGCCCGAACGCAATGTTCATACACGGTGGCGCGTTCATCGGTGACTGCGGGCAGATCGTAGTAAGAATCTTCTTCTGCAATGAGCTCTCGGCCCTGCAAAAACGGCACGGTCTCATGCAGCACAGTGGCATCACCCGTGGCGTTCACATAGTGGCAGGTGGCTTGGGCCAGCCAGAGGTAATCGTCCGAGCAGCGCGTGCGCACACCCCGGCCCTGCGGTGGATGCCACCAGTGTTGCACATCGCCCTCGCGGAACTGACGTGCCGCACAGCGCAGCAGATGTTCGCGCAGCAACTGCGGCGCGGCATGCACCAAGGCCATGGCATCTTGCAACTGATCACGAAAACCAAACGCCCCACCCGATTGGTAAAACCCGGTACGCGCCCACAAGCGACAAGCCAGCGTCTGGTACAGCAACCAGCCATTGGCCAGCAGGTTGAGCGCTGCGTCTGGCGTCTGCACTTGCACCACCCCCAGGGTTTGCCGCCAATAGGCATTCACCGACTCGAGCGAGGCTTGTATGGCATGCGCGCCCCGCATGCGCTGAACCATGGCACGGGTATCGTCTTGGCCGCGCAGCCCCGCAGCACCCAGGCGAAAAATGACCAGGCGTTCCTGGCCGTTGGCCAATTCAAAGGGCACTTGCACCGCCGCACAGGGGTCCAGCCCCGCACCGACCCGGTTGGACAAGGCCACACGGTGCATGGCTGCCGGGTGGTGCAAGGTGCCGTTGCGCCCCAAAAATTCACGCCGGTCGCCAGTGACACTGACGCCGTGGGCGCGTGTGGCAGCGTCGGCATCAAAAAAGGCCATGCGATCACCAAACACCGTGTTGTAAGGGTTGCGCGCCAAAATCGCGCCGCTGTGTGGGTCGATTTCGGTGCTCACATGCATGGCCGATTTGGACTGCAAATCGCCCAGCACCCACTCCACATAGCCAGTGGCCGAGAGCTTGCGGCTGCGACCTGAGCGGTTGCGCACCCGCAATTGCGAGAACTTGATCGACGCTTGCAGATCCACAAACACCGTGAGTTCGGTGTCTAAACCGTCATGCGTGTGCTCGAAAACGCTGTAGCCAAAACCGTGGCGCGTAACATGCAGGCCATCAGCGCCGCAGGGCAAGGCAGTGGGTGACCAGAATGCGCCAGAGGTTTCATCACGCAGATAGATGGCCTCGCCCGGTGTGTCACTCACGGCATCGTTGTTCCATGGGGTGAAGCGAAATTCGTGCGCGTTTTCGCTCCAGGTGTAGGCGCTGCCACTTTCGGAAATGACGGTTCCAAACTGCTCGTTGGCCATCACATTGACCCAGGGTTGTGGCGTACAGTGCTGCGCCACGCCGTTGGTCATGGTGGTGAGAATCACGTACTCACGCCCGTCTTCTGAAAAGCCCCCCAGGCCGTTGAAGAACTGCAATGCATCGCGGTCGCTGCGCTTGGCTTCAGCAGCCACGGGGCCTGCGGGCAACAAGCCCTGCTCAGGCATGAACGGCAAAGGCATGGACCGCGCCTTGCGTGCCAGGTGACGGCTTGCCTGACTCTTGAGCGAGCCCTGCGTATCCGTGATGATGACGCGGGCCACGGTCTGGAATAAGGCGCGGTCTTCAGCGGGCATGTGCTCGGAAGATCGCACAAAGATGCCTCCGGGTCTGTCGGTCCGATTGGCCTCCAGACCCACGGCGATGAGCCCCATGATTTGTTCTTGCAGCGCCTGACGGTAACCGGCATGGTCTTCGTTCCAGATGACCAAATCCACCTCCAGCCCCTTGAGCCGCCAATAGGCAATGGCCTGCACCATTTGGCGCACCAACTCGATGTTGTCCACGCTCTTGATTTGCAACAAGACGATGGGTAAATCGCCCGAAACGCCATACCCCCACAAGCCGGACTGACTGCGTTTGTTGTGCCCCAGCACCTCCTGCTGCGCGCGTTGTGCAGGATTCAGGTAAATCACGGAACTGGCCAGACGTGCAAACAGTTGCGCATCGGCCTCGGAGGCATTGATCTGCTGCAAATTGACCCAGGCATGCGTCGTTGCCAAATCAACCACCCGGTCGGCCAGGTGCATGTCGCGGTATTTGTCAATCAGGCACAAGGCTTGGCCGCGCAACTCGGCCACGCCGGTCACCATGTCCACCGTCACGGTTTGCTGTGGTTGTAGCGTGATGCGCTGACGAATGGCCACAATCGGGTCCAGCACCGGGCCTTGCGAGTCGCCCAGCAATGCACCGGCACGCATCGCCTGCGGGTCGTCCAGCCCGTTCATTCGACCGACAAATGCCTTTCGGTCCGTTTCGTAGGAGATGGTTTGCGCATCGGCCCCGTGCACGGCCATGAGGTGAAACATCCAGGCCACTGATTCGTTCTCGGAGCGGGGTCTGCGGTGACACAAAATGGCCTGTCGATCCCGTACGATTTCGGTCTGCACAAACAGATTGCTGAAGGCCTGGTGCAAGTTGTCGCCCGCGCTGGGGGCGAGGACCACCTCGGCATAACTGGTGATTTCTATGGTGCGGCGTGTGCGTGCATGGTTAGTGATGCGGGTGCGGCGCAATTCAATATCGTCTTCGGGCGAAACCACCATGTCGGTGTGGGTTACAAAGCCATGGTCACGTCGACGAAATTCAGCCCGACCTTCGGTAAAGATGGCTTCGTAGCTGTCGCTGTGCTGTAAAGCAGGCTGGTGTGTAGCGGACCAAAATTCGCCGCTGTCGACATCGCGCAAATAGCAATATGCGCCCCAGTTATCGCGCGTGCCATCCTCGCGCCAGCGGGTGATGGCCAGGTCCTTCCAGCGGCTGTAGCCGGCCCCCGACTGGCTGACCATGACGTGGTAGCGGCCGTTCGAGAGCAGATGAACCTCGGGGGCGGCATCCGGGTTGCGCAGCACGCGCAGGGGACTGGTTTGGCCCATGGTGCTGCGGCGGATATCGGGCAACTCCTGCGCCCGCGCGTAAAACACGGCTGCGTTCGGAATGCGCTCTTGCAGCAGCAGCGTGGTGGCCTGGAACAAGGGGTCGCTTGTAAATCGCTTTTGCATGGGCTGGTCCAGAAGCACATGGGCAAAGGCCAGCAAGCTCATGCCCTGGTGGTGCGCCATGTACGAGCGCACCACGGCGCCGCTTTGACCGCGTGGCACCCGAGAGGGTGTGTAGTCCATGGCTTCAAACATGCCATAACGACCTTCCATGCCCTCTTGCACCAAATGTTGCAGATTGCGGCAAGCGGCATCGGGCTGCACCATCAGGGCCAGCGCTGTGGCATAAGGTGCAATCACCAAATCATCTGACAGGCCACGCTTGAGCCCGAGACCAGGCACGCCAAAGGCGCGGTATTGGTAGTTGAGCGCAGCATCCACCGTGTTGTAACCGGACTCCGAAATTCCCCAGGGCACGCCGTGCAGTTCGCCGTAGGCGATTTGCGCCTGCACCACCGATTCACAGGTCTGGTGCAAAAGTGTGTTCGCATAGCTGGGCATCACCAGGTTGGGCATCAGATACTCGAACATCGAGCCACTCCAGGACAACAGTGCCGTGCTGTTTCCCGCCGTGGTCAACAGTCGCCCAAGGGCAAACCAATTGTCCTGGGGAATGTTTCCCTGCGCAATCGCCACAAAGCTGCACAAGCGTGCCTCGCTGGCCAGAAGGTCATAGTGGCCGCTGTCTCTACGGCGTTCGTCCAGGTTGTAGCCCACGGCGATCAGATGCCGCGTGGCGTCATACAAAAAGCTGTAATCAGCGCTCGCCATGCTGGCGCACGTTTGTGCCAATTGCTCGATCAAGGCCATGCGTGACTGCGCCAGCACATTTCCCGCCGCGGCCAGGGCGCGCAAAGTGGGGATGGCGTCTGGCTTGTCCCCTGCCCAAACATGGGGCTGGGGCTGGGGCTGGAGCCACAACCAATCGGCTTTCAGTGCTGAGCATTGCGTCAGCAGGGTTTGTGACCAATGGCGCAGGTGGGCATCACCTGCCACGGCCGCATCGGCCTCCAGCAACATCATCATGGCGGTGCACAAAGTCTCGGTGCCGACCAGCCATTGCAGGGCATCTGCTGGCGTGAAGGGTTGTGCGGCGCTGGCAGCCTCCAGGCTTTGCGTCAGATGTGCCAATGCGTGCCGCAGTGGTGGACCTGCATGCCTGGGCATGGCCTGTTTCAGGTTGCCCATGGTGTCCAGCAAACCATCGAACGCATGCGGGTGCAAAACGGGCTGATCTGCCAGAGCCAACAGGGCCGGGCGCAAAGTCAGCAGGTGCCCGGACAGATTGCCACTGTCCACCGAGGACACATAACGCGGCAGCAGGGGCGCCAGTGTCTTCGTGTCATACCAGTTGTAAAAATGGCCCGCATGGCGCTCCAGTTGCAACATGCTTTGCAGGCTGTTGTTGCAGCGCTCGAGCAAGTTGCCAACGCTGATATAACCCAGGTCATAGGCCGTGACTGTGGCCAACAGTGACAAACCCATGTTGGTCGGCGATGTCCGGTGGTCCAAAACGGCCACCGGGTGCTCCTGGTAATTGTCAGGTGGCAACCAGTGATTTTCTGCGTTGACAAACTGCTCAAAAAAGGACCATGTTCGCCGCGCCATGCGACGCAAAAAATATCGCTGACTGACACTGAGCTGCTCGCGGCGTGGGGCCAGTGGGCGGCTGATCCACCAGGCCAGCAAAGGCGCGGTCAGCCACAGCAGCAACACCGGTGCGGCTTGACCCAGCATGGCCGGATTCAACAGCGCCACACCCACCGCAGCGGCCACAGCCAACATCGGTGCAGCCGCCAGATGTTTGGCACTGGCCAGCAGGTCGCGCAAACCACCCGGCTTGCAAGGCGCTTTGAGCAAGGCTGCGTCGGCTCCGAGGGCGTCTGAGGCTTGCCACTCCAACAGGCGGCGATGCGTGAACAACATGCGGACGTGGGTGCGCACGATGGCGTCCAGGCTGAACCAGGCCTCGTGCGGTAGCAAAACGAGCGTCAATGCTGACTGCGCCAATTGCTCAAACACACCATCGAGCACTCTGCGGACATGCAGGTGCCAGGGCAGATCACGCGGCCTTCGCAGCAGAGCCACGATGCTGCTGAGCACTGGTGCCAACAGCAGCAGGCTCAGCACACTCAAAGTCCAAGGCACAGCGCTGTCCAACTGCGTCCAGCCCAGCACCAGCAAACCCACCAGGCCCGCAGCCACCAAGCTGCGCCGCAGGTTGTCCATGATTTTCCATTGAGACAGCAAGCTCAAAGGGTTCTTCGGTCGGTGGCCACCTGCAGGCGCGGGCACGCGCGACCACAGCCACGAAGCGATTTGCCAGTCGCCGCGTATCCAGCGAGAGCGGCGTTTCACATCGCTGTCGTAACGTGCCGGGAAGTCATCATAGAGTTGCACATCGCTGAGCAGCCCTGAGCGGACATAGCAGCCTTCGAGCAAGTCGTGGCTCAGGATTCGATTCTCCGGGAATCGACCGTTCAAGGCAGCCTCGAATGCATCCACGTCGTAGATGCCCTTGCCGATGAATGAGCCCTCTTGAAACAGGTCTTGATAGACATCAGAGACCGCACGGGTGTAGGGGTCCACGCCAGCCTCACTGCCCATCAGGCGCGCGTAGCGAGAGCGGTTGGTGCTTTGCAGGCTGACGGCCATGCGCGGTTGCAAAATGCCGTACCCTGCCCTGACGCAAGCGCTGCGAGGATCCAGCTGCGGGCGGTTCAGCGGATGCGCCATGGTGGCAGAGAACTTGCGTGCGGTGTCGCGCTGCAATTGGGTGTCGGTGTCCAAGGTGATCACATAGCGCACTTGCTGCAAATGCACGGTGTTGCCCACCACGCGCAAAAATCCGGCGTCAGGCTTGCCACGCAGCAGCGCGTTGAGCGCACCAAGCTTGCCACGTTTGCGCTCGTAGCCCATCCACACCTGCTCCTGCGCATTCCACTGCCGCGCGCGATGAAACAGGAAAAATATGTCCTGAGTCACGCCCGGATATTTGCGATTGAGTGCAGTAATGCCCTCGATGGCCAGGTCCAGCAAGGGGGCATCGTCCTGGGCATGCTCGGTGGCCGAATCTGTCCAATCGGTCAGTAGACCGAAGTGCAGATAGGGGTCTTGGTTGGCCAGAAATCGCACCTCCAGAGCCTCCACCAGCGCTTGCACGCCCGCCAAGCTGTCCAGCATAGAGGGCACCACCACCAAGGTGCGTGCCTCAGGCGCGATGCCGTTTGAAAAGTCCATGCGCGGCAGCACATTCGGTGTAACCAGTTGCGTGGCAGCCCAGTTCACCAGCGTCACCGCCAGCTGACTGGCAGCCAACAGCGCCACAGGCACAAGCAGCCACCACAGCCAAGGCTCCAGCCCTTTACCCCACCAAGCTTGCAGCAGCAAGGTGGTGGCCAGCACAGTCAGCAAGGCTATGGTGCCCAGGTAAATCGGCACGGCCATCGTGCGAGCCCAGCGCTGCACCGAAGCCAGCACACCGAATTGAACCTGCGCCGCGCGTTCCAGCACAGGCAGGCCCTCTCCCACCAGGTAATAGCCCACATGCTCTGCCGCTGCAGGGGAATTTGGTGTCGCCTCGCCGTCTTGGGCGCTGCGTGCGTCGAGGAATTTTTGGGCCAAATGCACCGCCAGGCTTGCCACGACGAATTCGCTCTTACCGCTGTGACGAGCCGTCTTTTCCACCACATGCCGATAGCGGTCACGGGTGCTGAAGTCCATGCGGCCATAGACGCCCTGTGGGTCTTCCCGCAGTTTGCGCTCCACGACGCTCAAAGACTCCACAAATTCACGCCAGTCGGTGGCGCTGAGCATGCGCAAGCTGGCAATGCTGTTGCTGATGCAAACTTGGTTGATGGCCTGGGCTTGCGTTTCCGACTGAACCATCTGCTCAATGGACTGATCAAGCTCTGACAGATGCTGCGCAATCCAGGTCAGCGGCAGCGCCAGGGCAGAGCTGTGGCCCTGTAGAAGGCGCGCCAGTTCGGCCACAAAGGTGTTCACCAGTGTTGGGCTGGCGCGCGCCATGTCCGAGATGACCAAGATCAGGCTTTTGGGGTCGTGTTCGGCCACATGCAGGATTTGCTCGGCCCAGGCAGCGGCACGGTTGCGCTCGACCATGCTTTCGGCCACGCTCGCACTGATGCGGCGCAAATTTTCAATGAGCGCTAGGCGAAGCATGATGGGGATGGCCCACAGTTCACCCAAGGTGAGCTCTGACACGCTTTGGTAGGCCGCGACAAAGCGCGTGAGATTTTCTGGATCAATGCGACCATCACCATGTGCAATCACTTCCAGCGCAATGTCATACACACGCGGCAAGCCCTTGGAGGGTCCGTTGGCCAGTACGGGCAGTTCACGGCCATAGCTTTTTGAAAAGTGGGCGCGTGCGGTGAGAATTTGTTCTTCGATCAGGTAGAAGTTGTCCAGCAGCCACTCCCCCGCAGGTGTGATGCGCCGGGACTGGTGCACAGCATCCAGGAGCAAGGTGCAGGCAGATTGCAGAACGTCCTCGTTGTCGCCCAGACGCACCAGCAACTGGTCGCGCTTGGGTGCTGTGCTCAAGCTGTGTATCTGCGCCAGGTTTTTGCCATGACGCTCCATTTGCTCGGTATTGAACAGCTCGGCACGCAATGGCACCTCGACAGCCACTGAAGCTTGGGCGGGGGGTTGGAACAAGTCTAGTCGGAGAGCGCGCAGCCAAGACGCACGCAGGGCCTGGAGGCGATGCATCAATCGAAAATTCCTTTGAGAGTGGACTTGAGCTTAGGGGGTTGAGTGCCTTCGGGTCTGTGCGCCAGTCAACGCCGAAACGGATGCGGCGAGCATGTCGTTCATGGGTGTGATGACGAACAGATGCGCACAGGCAGACTGCCTAAGCTGCAATTTGTTCATTCACACTTTTAGGAAACTCATGACCTCTAAACGCACCACACTTTTGTCTGCATTGCTGTTGACCTTCACATTCGCAGCCACGGCGGCGCCCATGTCAAAAGACGAATACAAAGCCGCCAAGGAAGATATTTCCGTCAAATACAAAGCCGCCAAAAAGGCTTGCAGTGTCCACACGGGCAATGCCAAAGACATTTGTATTGAAGAAGCCAAAGGGGTTGAAAAAGTCGCTCGTGCAGAACTGCAGGCCAAGTACGAGCCCTCCGCCAAGCACACGTATGAAGTTCTTGTGGCAAAGGCCAAGGCTGGCTATGAAGTTGCCAAGGAAAAATGCGACGACCAGACGGGCAACGCCAAGGATGTGTGCCGCAAAGAGGCCAATGCCGCTTATACGGCAGCCATGGCAGATGCCAAGCTGAAGGAAAAAACCAGTGAAAACGAAAAGCAGGCCGCCGAAAAAATCACTGATGCCAAGTCCACCGCCATGGACAAAAATGCCAGCGCCCAGAAAAGCGCCAACACCGACGTCCGTGATGCCAACTACAAGACAGCCATTGAAAAGTGTGATGCCTTTGCAGGAGACGTCAAGAACAACTGCATCGCCGATGCGAAACAGCGCTTTGGCAAGTAAGCCACTTGCAGCGGATGCCAAGGCACCCGCTGCGCTTTCATTCATCTGGGCCCCATGGGCTCTTTTTTTTCGCGGGTCCCATGCCCTATTGATCCGGCACGCTGAAGTTTGAAATGTGTGAGAAATGACACATCGTAGGTCGCCACTCGCAGAGTCCGACATGATGGGTTTTGGCACAGGCCCATGTCGAGGTCTTCGACCGCCGACCTGCAACATCTTAGACCCTTGAACACAGGCGCGATGACTTGCCGAAAAGCGAACGCCCACAAGGCGCGCCACATGCTTTGTACTCAAGCATTCATCACTCCTGATCAATCACGCTTGCTCACCTCAGCATCTTCCCTGGCCGGTACAAAAAAACTCATGGGAGCCTCACGCAGTCGCTGCCCAATGGCTTGGTAAATTTGTTGTCGACCCTCACGGCTGACGCTGAGGGCACGAAGGGCCACCCGAAATGCCAAGTAAAAACTCACACCCACATTGAGCATGCCAATCAAGGGAATGCTGGCCACAGCCCACCACCAGGCATCTTGCTGCAACACCCCCCAGCCCAGACTGGCGGCAGCTGCACCCAACTGCCCCGTGGACAGCGTGACGTGGCGCACATCCAGTGCCAAGCCCAAAAATCCCAGGAATGCTGGCACCAAACCCAGCATGAAACCCAGTGAAATATTGGACGCCAAACCGGAAATTTGTTGCCGCATGAAATGCGCCCAACGCATCGCACGATCAGCGCCCAAGCGACGGACGATGCGTGGGTTGTAACGCAGGGCTGATTGCAAACGGTGCAGCACAAACCAGTTTTCAACCCAACCACCCACCAAACTGCTGACAAACAGCAGCACACCCGTGAAGGCCGCATACAACAGCGAGGGGCCAAGCAGTGTGAGCGATTGCAATACCTGGTTGGCATGCTGCCCGTCCACCAGCGGTTGACCCCAAAGCTGCTGCAACAGCCATGACAACAAAATAACCACCGGAAATACCACCACCACATTGCCGATGACAGCAGCCACTTGGGAACGCACCAAATGCGTGACCTCATCAACAAACAGCACCAGCGCACCTGGCTGCTTGAGGTCCTGCAATTTGGCAGCCATGGCTGGCGCGGTCATGGCAGGTTGCTTGGTTGCCAAGGTGAAATGGAGCAGTTGAATGGCCACGAAGCTGGCGGCATACACCACCCCGGCCCAGTATCCGGACCAAAATGCAGACAGGGCCAAGGCCATCACGCCGAACTTGGCCGCAGTCGTGAGCGCAGTGATGGCGCCACCCCCCGCTGCATCGCGCATCATGGCAAGATATTCCGCACGCGTGCGGGTGATGTAGTGCTCACCGGTCTCTGAGCTGCGCTCGGCCACCTTGGCAGACAGCAAGGAACTGCTGGCACGCAACAGTGCGCCTATGCTGCGTTGTTCATGCCCCAATCCAGCCATTTGCGACAAAAGGCGTGCGCTGTGCAGATGGTCTGCATCGCTCAGCAAGCAATCGAGCAAGCTGCGGATGCGCAACACACGCGCACGAATCTGGCGGAGTCGAAAGACCAAGTCCATGGAGATGCCGTGCTCGTCCAGATGGCTATATACCGAGACGGTGGCTTGTCGGCACATCTCCAATTGGGCGCGAAACTGCGCCCATTCGGCCATGCTGTCGCCCCCCTGCAAGCAACTGTCGCGAACGGCTTCAAATGCCGTGCCCAATGTGAGAAAGGGGCTGCTGTGCCGCGAAGCGGCACTCATGCGAAGACGCAATTCAGGCGACAAACCGGCCGCACGGATTTGACTCGTGCAAAAGGTGATGGCTTCGATCAGGGCGTTTTGCCAATGCGTGAGAGGACGCTGTGTGGACGCAATGGGCAGGGCAGCTGGCAAAGTCAGCAGATCAGACAAGCGCACCAGAATGGGCGCAGTCAAGGCCGCAATCCACTGCGCATCTGCAGGCCCTGACAGCGCCAAGGCAAAAAGTTCACTGCCATCGCGCGTCTCTGGCGTAGCAGGCAAGAGCTTGCCATGCAGTCGATCCATCAGTTCCGAGAGAAAGGAATTACCTGTCGCAAAGCCGTAATCGGACAGCAGACTGGCCACATCCAAATCGGTGATGAGCATGCGCCACCAGTCCTGCATCTGTGCACGCTTTTGCGGGTGTGCATCCAGCGCGTCCAAAAAATATTCCACCCGCACCACCGACGCCGCTGTGTCCAAGCGCGGACCACGCACCCACTGCAGCAGCTCTATCAGCCAGATATGTCGCTGCACCAACGATGCGTTGGGGTCCAGGGTTTGCAAAAGTTCCGCCATATCGCGCTGCACAGCGCTGAGGGCGCCCTTGTCGGGCAGGGCCATCGTTTGGGGTGGAGGTGTATTCACCTGAAGATTTTGCGTTGCCCGCCAAAGCCAGTCCGTCTGTTGACGCACTGACAAGGCGTGTGACCTGCACCCCATTTGAGAGTCGGGGCAAAGATGACATCAGGTCTGCACGGTAGCGACAGAACGCATCGTGATACGCAAAGAGCTTGTATGTAGCAGTGTGGTTATGAGATCACGAACGCCCCAGCATGGGTGAGATGGCGCACAGACACTCAGAGATGGTTTGCCTAAATTCAGGCTTGAGTTGGCCTTACGCAATCACAGGAGAACAGATGACACCCGATCAGCAGCCAAAAAACCATCATTCGGAAGCCCCCCAAACTCACACGTCGACACACAGCAGCAGCCGCCCCCCGAAATACCAATTTTTGGACGACGCCATTGGCATAGCCATTGGCATTTCAGTGGGATGGCTTGGAGAAATCGCCATGCAGTCGGCCGGCTTCACCTTGTTTGCGCTCAGCTGATGCCCATGGGGGGGCCGTCCTTCCTTAGACAAAGACCTTGCCCACGTCAATGCGCCCCCGTACATGTCGGACCTGAAGGTGCCGACCTACAAGAGATGTTTATTTGATGGGGGTAGAGAAGGCCAAGGCCTCCCCTCCCTCCGAACCGTGCGTGCGGTTTTCCCGCACACGGCTCTCCAGTCAGTGGTTTCCTCATCGGAATTGGCTCGCTTGCAATTGGGCCTGCGTCATGGTGAACAGCCCCAACTCAGCGAAGTACACATTTGGCCAACGTTTGTGATCGGCATGGCACCTTCCCAGCCCCGGACGCTTTTGCTGCTTGCGCAGCATCGCCCGCAGTCTCATGCGGATGAATCCGTCTATTTTTGGGAACGTGCTTTTGTTCGCATGCTTGAAGTAGCCAAACCACCCCTTGAGCATAGGGCCAAGATCTTCAATCACAGCGCGAAGACTCTCGCCTCTCGTGCGCCGGGTCTTTTCTCGCACCTTGTCTTCAAGCTCTTGAGGCTCTTGTCCCGCACCCAGCGTCTGCCCGCCTCAAATCGGTAGCCCAGGAACTCAAAGCCCTGTCCCCTTTGCGTGCAGTCCCCTACATGGGTCGTGTTTTATTTGTAGGTCGGCAGCTTTAGCTCCGACACGGGTGGGTTGGCGAGGGCTCCATGTCGGCGTTAAAGCCGCCGACCAATGGATCCCGGGTCCCGCGTCCTGTGCACCGGCATGACATTTGGGGCCAGGGATAACCATTGGCGCGCTTTACACGTTGGTTCTTGTCATGGCCTCGTCGATGAAGAGGGTGGCACCGCTGAAGCTCATTTCACGGTAGGTGTCAGCGGCTGTGAAGCCGTAGCCTGAGCCGTAGGTGGCGGTGAGGCTTGCACCGGACACACCGCTGGTCACCGTGGTCCAGTTGATGCCGCCGACCAGTTGCACCGTGTCTCCGGCATTGCCATTGAGCACCAGCATGCTGGCCTCGTTGGCGGTGGTGGCCAGGTTGTCGGCGATGTCTGACATGTTGAGCACCGAGTTCAAGTTGAGCTTGACGATGTTGTTGCCCGTGCCGGTGATGTCGATCGACTCGAAGTTTTTCAAGTTGTTGCCCACGTTCACGTTGGTCAAATCCAAAGTCATCCCAGTGCCAAAGAGCTCCAAGATGTCGACACCGGTGCCGCCATCAAAGCTGGCATTGCCCGTGGCCAGCGCCAATTTGGTGACGTTGGAGGCGAAGATTTTCAGATCGTCATCGCCTGCGCCCAAGTTGACAGATTCGACACCGTTGGTCGATTGTCCAACGGCATCAATCGAGTCATCCGCAGGGCCCGTGACCAATGGCGCTGGCGTGCTGCCGACGGTCGCGCCGCCTACGCCCCATCCGTCGAGGGTGTATTTCGTCAAGCTCGCGTCGTAGGCCTGTGAGCTTGAAGCCCCCACACCGCTTGCACCACCTGTGGTTGCCGTGAAGCTGCCATCGGCCACGGCCACGGTCATGTTGCCCGCACCCGAATTGGGCGTGTTGATGCTCATGACCCAAGTTTTGCTGTCGAGCTGGATCAGCGGGCCTTTCACACCGCCACCGGTCACCACCACATCGCTGGCATCAAAGCCTGTCACGGCCTGGTCGAACTGGAAGGTGTAGTTGACGGACACGCCCGTGGCCACTGTGGCCACGGTGTCGTCGCTGAGGGTCAGTTTGGGTGTGCTGCCCGACACTGCGTTCAACTCGAAGCGGTTGGACGCGGTGACGGCAGAACCATCGGCGTTCTTCACTTGGGCGGTGTATGTATCACCGCCTGTGGCGATGGTGGTGTCGTTGATCGACCAACTGGAGCCATTGACGGTGGCGTTGCCCAGGCTCACGCCATTGCTGAACACCTGCACATATTGACCGGCCAGCAAAGGCGTGGCCAAGGTGCCGTTGACCGTGCCGGTGGTGAAGCGCGTGGCACTGCCATGGGCCAGTTGCGTGGTCTCTGCCAAACCTTCGACACGGACTTGCAAGTTGTCAAGAAAGTACTTGTCATTCGGTTGCCCGGCATAGCCAACCGAGTTCAAACCGACGCTTGCCGTAGGTGTTGTGACGGTCAATGGTGCAGCTTGCGTTCCACCGCTGGCCATGGTGCTTGTCGCACTGGGCGAAGCATTTTTGATGATCTGTGCGGGCGTGCCGCCTGTGGCCAAATCCCAATAATTGGCTGACACCTGCGTGATACCTGTCGGCCCCTGAACACTCCACTGATGGGTACCTGTTCCCGGCAACTCGGTGTTGTTCAATATCAATGCCCGACCTGTATTGCCCGCACCCGTGCCATCGGCACCGATGGTGAAACTCGGTGCCTTGATGTCTTGCAGGAACGTTAAACCGTTGTTCGTAGTGAATGAGTCCATCGACCGCACGGTGTAGGGCAAGTTGTCAAACGTTTCGGTGAGTACCTTGGTGGTGGTGCCCGATGCATTGACGTGGGTGATGGTGGCCACGTTGCTGTCGGTGCTGGTGTTCACGTCGGCGTCCACCAGAATCTGGGCCTGGGTGGTGCTGTGGTCGTACACCCTATACAACTGAGCCACCCCGTTGACCGTCAAGCTGATGCTGCCTTTGTAAAGCCACTGGCCCGCCAAACCGGTGTTGCCTTCAACCGCGTTGGCATTCACAAGGCCATCGGTGTTCAAGGCCTCCAGCAAGACACTGTCGGTGTGGGTGCCGTTGACCACAAACTGAACCTTGTTGGTGCTGCTGGTGGTGCCGGTGGCCTGCACGCCACTGTTGCTGGCCGTTTGCGAGGTACTGGCAAAGCTATAGGGCGCCATGGTGGTGGCATTGGCCCCACCCAGAGACAAGACATTGTTGGCCGACAAGGTCAGCAAGGAGTTGCCCTGCATCTCGATCACTTCGACCTGCTGGATGGGCTTGACCGTTTGTGTTTGCGTGATGGCGGTCATGTCCAGTGTGATGCCTGCGGCCAGCTTGAGTGTGTCCACGCCTTCGCCGCCGTTGATCAGGCCACCTGCGGCCAGCGTGGCTTGCAAGCCGGTGCTGGTGGCGGTGATGGTGTCGTTGCTGGCCAGCGCGTCCAAGGCACCCACTGTGTAATTCAATGAATCCGGATTGGGTGTGGCATACAGGAATTGACCGTCCACGAGTGAGCCATCTGGCGTGGCCACAGCGGGCATGAATGAGAAGTTACCCAAAGCAAGGTCAGCGTTGGCATAGTCCGTGTAAGCCGCCAACTCCAAGGGCACTGTCCCTGTGGTGGTGGCTGTGTATTCAATGGTCACCGTACCCAAAGAACGGGCAATGGTCGTCATGACCTTTTGGCCACCGATCAGTACATCCATACCTGTTCGGTTGGCGGGTGTAGAGGTGCCCAAATCGTCGAATACCGTGTTGAAGTAGTCAAAGGAAACGGTGTAGGTTTTGCCCGCTTCAACGCTCAAATTCGATTGTAAAAATGGTTTTTTGAACGTGGGGGAATGGACAAGGTTGTCACCCCAATAATCCAGGGAGGCAAAAAAGAATTTGCCGCCATTGGCCATCACACCCCATTTGTTGCGCGTTTCATAACCGGTTGCACCGGCTGCAACGTAGTTGGTCTTTTCTGACCAAGTGCCTTGTGCCCATGTTCCGTCATTCAACTGGTTCAGTTCAATGCCCGGCGACACGGGGGTGCCAATAAATGTCACGATGTTGTAGTTTCCAACGGAAGCCACACCACCTCCGTCTGTATCCCAAACAAACCCTGCCTTACCCAAAGTGGTGCTAAAGCCCGTCAAATCACCCGTTTCAAAACGGCCGTTCGCAATCCCGTTGGCCGTCGGTGCAGAGACTGTCCACAGGTTGGACAGCGCACTGATGTTGCCGTTCACATCCGTCTGAACGGCAGCAAAGGTGTTGCTGCCTGCGCCCAATGCTGCGTTGCTGGCAAGCCCTGTGATCGACCAAATACCATTCGCACCCACGGTGGCGCTCCCCACCAGGTTGGCACCCGTGTTGTCGTACAGGTAAATCGTCTCGCCCGCTGAACCTGTTCCCTTGACGGTGCTCAGCACGTTGGCAGTGCTGCCGCCGTTGGCAATGGTGGTCGAGCTGTTGACGGTGTCGAACACGCCGGTGATGACTGGTTTGGCTTGCGTCAGGTCGGTGTTCACGATTTGCTCGGCCACCGGACCTGCTGTGTTCGACGCGTCCACCACCTTGGCGGTGTAGGTCCAGCTGGCGTTGGTGCCATAAGCGCTCAGGTCAGTGATCGCCCAGGTGGTGCCGCCGGCGGCCACGGTGGCGGTGCCGATCAGGGTGCCGTTGGCGTAGACGTTGACCGCTTCGCCTGCGGCCAATGGCCCACTCAAGAAGCCCGAGACCAGTCGGCCCGCCGAGGTGTCGTTGGTCAGCCAGTTGCTGTTGGTGTTGGGCGTGGTGGTGACACCGCTGTCCTTGGTCATGCTGGAGAACGTGGCCGTGTTCGCCTCGATCGTGATCGGCAGCGCTGTGGCCGAGCTGGTCAGACCTTGCGGGTTGGTTTGCGTGACCGACAGGTTGTTGGCACCTGCGGGCAGCGGTGTGGTGGGCGTGACCGACCAGCTGCCGTTGGCCGCGACCACGGCAGTGCCAACCATGTTGCCTTGCGGGTCTTTGATGGTGATGGTGCCACCCGGTGTGGCACCCGCGCCACTGAGGGTGGGCGTGGTGTCGGTGGTACTGCTGTCGCCCTGGGTGCCGCTGTCGCTGGCGGGGTCGAGCACGGCGGCTGGGGCAGATGGGGCAACGGCTTGGGCTTCGGCTTCGATCGTGACAGGCAGCGCCGTCGGGGCGCTCACGTTGCCAGACGGATCTGTGGCAGTGATGCTCAGGTTATTCAGGCCCAGCGGCAGTGCAGTGGTGGGCGTGATGGCCCAAGTGCCGTTGGCCGCGACGACGGCGGTGCCGATGACGTTGCCTTGTGGGTCTTTGATGGTGATGGTGTCACCCGGTGTGCCACCTGCGCCGCTGAGGGTAGGCGTGGTGTCGGTGGTGGTTTTGTCACCCTGGGTGCCGCTGTCGCTGCTCGGGTCAAGCACGGCAGCGGGTGCTGCCGGTGGTGTGGTGTCGATGGTGATGGGCAGCGCAGTGGGGGCACTGACGTTGCCAGACGGGTCTGTGGCTGTAACGCTCAAGGCGATGGTGCCATCAGGCAAGGCGGTGGTGGGCGTGATGGCCCAGCTGCCGTTGGCCGCGACCACGGCGGTGCCGATGACGTTGCCTTGTGGGTCTTTGATGGTGATGGTGTCACCCGGTGTGCCACCTGCGCCGCTGAGGGTAGGCGTGGTGTCGGTGGTGGTCTTGTCACCCTGGGTGCCGCTGTCGCTGGTCGGGTCGAGCACGGCAGCGGGCGCTGCCGGTGGGGTCGTGTCGATGGTGATGGGCAGCGCAGTGGGGGCACTGACGWKGCCAGACGGGTCKGTGGCTGTAACGCTCAAGGTGATGGTCACATGAGGGAAGGCGGTGGCGGTCTGTATCGGGCATCTGGCGGTGGGCGCGACCGCTCTGGTGCCGATGACGTTGCCTTGTGGGTCTTTGATGGTGATGGTGTCACCCGGTGTGCCACCTGCGCCGCTGAGKGTTGGCGTGGTGTCGGTGGTGGTTTTGTCACCCTGGGTGCCGCTGTCGCTGGTGGGGTCGAGCACGGCAGCGGGCGCTGCCGGTGGGGTCGTGTCAATGGTGACGGGCAGCGGGGTCGGTGCGCTGCTCAGGCCTGCGGGGTTGGTCTCGGTGACGGACAGGTTGATCAGGCCATCTGGCAGCGCGGTGTGAATGTCATCCGCTTGGGCAACCCCAGCCGCGTGTCG
>NZ_CXOO01000081.1 GCF_001269385.1 Limnohabitans sp. DM1
AAGTACGTGATCTGGAGGGGCACGTTCAAGGGAAGCAGAGAGCGGGCAAAAAAGGCGGGGACCTTGGGGTTGACGAGGTACATGTACCAAGCCGTGACCACACCGGCCAAAGCCAACCAAAACGGTGCCGTGCTCAGACCGTGCAGCGCCATGGCCACGGGGCCGTGGAACAACTCGCCGAGTTTCTGCATCGCGGGGTGCTTGGCCGCATCGATGAAGATCACGTCTTTGAAGAAGTCACCGTAAAGCATAGGCTGGATGGTCATGAAGCCTTGACCGACCAGCTGCCGTTGGCCGCGACCACGGCAGTGCCAACCATGTTGCCTTGCGGGTCTTTGATGGTGATGGTGCCACCCGGTGTGGCACCCGCGCCACTGAGGGTGGGCGTGGTGTCGGTGGTACTGCTGTCGCCCTGGGTGCCGCTGTCGCTGGCGGGGTCGAGCACGGCGGCTGGGGCAGATGGGGCAACGGCTTGGGCTTCGGCTTCGATCGTGACAGGCAGCGCCGTCGGGGCGCTCACGTTGCCAGACGGATCTGTGGCAGTGATGCTCAGGTTATTCAGGCCCAGCGGCAGTGCAGTGGTGGGCGTGATGGCCCAAGTGCCGTTGGCCGCGACGACGGCGGTGCCGATGACGTTGCCTTGTGGGTCTTTGATGGTGATGGTGTCACCCGGTGTGCCACCTGCGCCGCTGAGGGTAGGCGTGGTGTCGGTGGTGGTTTTGTCACCCTGGGTGCCGCTGTCGCTGGTSGGGTCGAGCACGGCAGCGGGCGCTGCCGGTGGGGTCGTGTCRATGGTGAYGGGCAGCGCAGTGGGGGCACTGACGTTGCCAGACGGGTCTGTGGCTGTAACGCTCAAGGCGATGGTGCCATCAGGCAAGGCGGTGGTGGGCGTGATGGCCCAGCTGCCGTTGGCCGCGACCACGGCGGTGCCGATGACGTTGCCTTGTGGGTCTTTGATGGTGATGGTGTCACCCGGTGTGCCACCTGCGCCGCTGAGGGTAGGCGTGGTGTCGGTGGTGGTYTTGTCACCCTGGGTGCCGCTGTCGCTGGTSGGGTCGAGCACGGCAGCGGGCGCTGCCGGTGGGGTCGTGTCGATGGTGACGGGCAGCGCAGTGGGGGCACTGACGTTGCCAGACGGGTCTGTGGCTGTAACGCTCAAGGCGATGGTGCCATCAGGCAAGGCGGTGGTGGGCGTGATGGCCCAGCTGCCGTTGGCCGCGACCACGGCGGTGCCGATGACGTTGCCTTGTGGGTCTTTGATGGTGATGGTGTCACCCGGTGTGCCACCTGCGCCGCTGAGGGTAGGCGTGGTGTCGGTGGTGGTTTTGTCACCCTGGGTGCCGCTGTCGCTGGTCGGGTCGAGCACGGCAGCGGGCGCTGCCGGTGGGGTCGTGTCGATGGTGATGGGCAGCGCAGTGGGGGCACTGACGTTGCCAGACGGGTCTGTGGCTGTAACGCTCAAGGCGATGGTGCCATCAGGCAAGGCGGTGGTGGGCGTGATGGCCCAGCTGCCGTTGGCCGCGACCACGGCGGTGCCGATGACGTTGCCTTGTGGGTCTTTGATGGTGATGGTGTCACCCGGTGTGCCACCTGCGCCGCTGAGTGTTGGCGTGGTGTCGGTGGTGGTTTTGTCACCCTGGGTGCCGCTGTCGCTGGTGGGGTCGAGCACGGCAGCGGGCGCTGCCGGTGGGGTCGTGTCAATGGTGACGGGCAGCGGGGTCGGTGCGCTGCTCAGGCCTGCGGGGTTGGTCTCGGTGACGGACAGGTTGATCAGGCCATCTGGCAGCGCGGTGGTGGGCGTGGCCACCCAGGTGCCGTTGCCAGCCACCACGGTGGTGGCGATGACGTTGCCTTGTGGGTCTTTGACGGTGATGGTGTCACCGGCAGTGCCGGTGCCGCTCACAGTGGGCGTGTTGTCATTGGTGGCGCTGTCAAGCAGCTTGCCGCTGTCGCTGGTCGGATCAAGCACGGCCGCAGGCGCGGCGGGCGCGGTGGCAGCGGCTTCGATCGTGACAGGCAGCGCCGTCGGGGCGCTCACGTTGCCAGACGGATCTGTGGCAGTGATGCTCAGGTTATTCAGGCCCAGCGGCAGTGCAGTGGTGGGCGTGATGGCCCAAGTACCATTGGCCGCGACCACGGCGGTGCCGATGACGTTGCCTTGTGGGTCTTTGATGGTGATGGTGTCACCCGGTGTGCCACCTGCGCCGCTGAGGGTAGGCGTGGTGTCGGTGGTGGTTTTGTCACCCTGGGTACCGCTGTCGCTGGTGGGGTCGAGCACGGCAGCGGGCGCTGCCGGTGGGGTCGTGTCGATGGTGATGGGCAGCGTCGTGGGCGCGCTGATGTTGCCAGACGGGTCGGTGGCGGTGACGCTCAAGGCGATGGTGCCATCAGGCAAAACGTTGGTGGGGGTGATGGCCCAGGTTACGTTGGACTGCACAACGGCGGTGCCGATGACGTTGTCCTGTGGGTCTTTGATGGTGATGGTGTCACCCGGTGTGCCACCTGCGCCGCTGAGGGTAGGCGTGGTGTCGGTGGTGGTTTTGTCACCCTGGGTGCCGCTGTCGCTGGTCGGGTCGAGCACGGCAGCGGGCGCTGCCGGTGGGGTCGTGTCGATGGTGATGGGCAGCGCAGTGGGGGCACTGACGTTGCCAGACGGGTCTGTGGCTGTAACGCTCAAGGCGATGGTGCCATCAGGCAAGGCGGTGGTGGGCGTGATGGCCCAGCTGCCGTTGGCCGCGACCACGGCGGTGCCGATGACGTTGCCTTGTGGGTCTTTGATGGTGATGGTGTCACCCGGTGTGCCACCTGCGCCGCTGAGGGTAGGCGTGGTGTCGGTGGTGGTCTTGTCACCCTGGGTGCCGCTGTCGCTGGTGGGGTCGAGCACGGCAGCGGGCGCTGCCGGTGGGGTCGTGKCRRYKKYGATCGTGACAGGCAGCGCCGTCGGGGCGCTCACGTTGCCAGAC
>NZ_CXOO01000082.1 GCF_001269385.1 Limnohabitans sp. DM1
AGGTGCAGCCGGACCAATTTCCCTTGCTGTGGGTTTCTGCCGATGAAAAGCAGGTGCGGCTGGTGCGGGGGCGTTCTGGGCGGCATGTATGCCAACCAGATCAGCCTTGTCGCCACGGGCGAAGGCGTGGGCGTCAAAATTGACGGCAAACTGCTCAGTGCTGGGCAAATCGCCATCCAAAGCGATGGCACGCTGACCCACAAAGGCAACACCCAAGGCGATGCCGGGGTTCAGCTCAAAGCCCAAACGCTGGAACAAGCGGGCCAAGTGATCTCTGCACAAACGGTCGACTTGCAAGCCGCGCAGTTGCGCAACTCGGGCACCACCCAAGGCCAGCAGCTGCACATTGCCGTGAGCGAAGACGCCAGCAACAGCGGCCACCTCAAAGCCCTGGACGCAGGCCTGCACATGCAAGTGGGCGGCATCTTGCGCAATGCAAGTGGCGCTGAAATCTTGTCGCAACGCCAGGTGCAGATCAACGCGGCGCAAGTCGTCAACGCCGGTTTGATCGAAGCCAACAAAGTGGCCGTCAAAACCAGCGCCAATGTGACCAACCAAGGCCAAATCAAAGCCCAAGATGGCGGCCTGGTGTTGGACGCGGGCGGCTCGCTGCAGAACCAGAAGAATGCCAGCATCGTCTCGCAAAGCACGGCCCAAGTGATCGCCCAAAGACTGAACAACGATGGGGCGCTGCAAGCCAAAAATCTGAGCATTCAGACCACAGGTGACGCCACCAACAGCGGGCGCATCACAGCCGGTGCGGCTGGCTTGCAAATGCAAATTGGCGGGGCTTTGCGCAACGACAAGGACGGCGTCATCTTGTCGCAAAACGCAGCGCAGCTGAACGCCCTGACGCTGACCAATGCTGGCGACATCATCGCCACCGACAAAACCACCCTCCACGCCACAGAAGTGACCAACAGCGGCGTGATGCGCAGTGAAAGCGCATTAGAAATCAGCCAAGCGCAGAAGCTCGACAACAGCGGCACACTGGCTGCCAAGCTGATCACATTGCAAGCGGCCAGCACGCAAAACAGCGGCAGCATCGAAGCCCAAAGCCTGACCCTGACAGGGGCGGCCCAATCTGCAAGCGCTGCGACCAGCTTGACCAGCCCCACCACGCTGGACAACAGTGGCGTCATGGCCGCTCAAAACATCCGCCTGACTGACATGGCGCAAATCAACAACAGCGGCAAGATCACCACCTGGACAGAAGGCGCGACGACACAAGGCACAAGTCAAGGGCAAGACCTGTTCATCCAGACCCAGCAGCTGAACAACGCCGGTGGCGCTTTGCTGGCCCAGCGTGACATCACGCTGATCACCGAACAACTCGACAACCGCTCGGGCACCATCGGCAACGCTGCAGGCAACATGGCCCTGTCGACCCAAGGCAACCTGGACAACCGCAGCGGCAGCATCGTCCAACAAGGCGCCAGCGCCCAACTGCAGATCACAAGCGGCTTGGCGCTGGACAACAGCAACGGCCACATCGAAGGCCAGGGCCGTGTCCTGCGCATCGAAGCGGGTGACTTGAGCAACAACAGCGGCAAGATTTTGCAAACCGCAGGTACTGACGCCACCTCCGTGCAAGGCACAAGCCCTGTGCAAATACCCGCACAAATGGACCTGCGGATCACCGCCAACTCCCAAGCGAGCACGCCCACGGCCGGGCAACTGCGCAACATCCAGGGCCAAATCAGCAGCAGCGGCAACGTGACCATCCAAGCCCAGTCTGTCATCACCGACCCCGGCGACCCACAGCTGAGCCAGCCCAGCAGCCTGAGCTTCATGGACAAAAGCAAGGCCACCAGCGGCACCGGTACGAGCAACAGCACCCCTTACAACTGGCAAACAGACATTGCTGCTGCAGACAAGGTCACCAAAGCCAAAGCCGCGTTGGATTCAGCCACTGCGACCGCTGCAACGGCCGCCACGACCTTGACGGCGGCCACCCTGGCCGAACAAACAGCCATCGCGCAAAAAACCAGCACGGCAAGTCAGCTGACCGCCGACCAAGCCAAACTGGTGCAAGCCCAAGACAAAGCCAAAGCCGCACAAACCGCAGCAGACGCCGCGCCGCAAGACACCACGCTGGCCAAAGCCGCCAAAGACGCGCAAGACCAGGTGACGCTGGCGCAAGCCCAAGTCAGCGCAGACAAAACGGCAGACCAAAAGGCCGCCACCGCTGTGACCCAAGCCAAAGCGGACGTACTAACTGCCACCACCAACAAAGCCGCTGCAGATGCAGCCCAAGCCGATGCAAAAACCGCCTACGACAGCGCAAGCGCAGAAGTCAAACCCGTGGGCAGCGGCAGCAGCAGCACCTCGGCGCCAGACGTTGCCAAACCCACCGACCTGCAACTGACCACGCCCACAGCCGCACCCGTGACACGCGCACCCTCGGTCATCCAGGCTGCGGGCGACTTGCAAATGACCATCGGCGCCGGTGGCGTTGACAACCGACAAGGCAAGATCCAGGCGCAAAACATCCAGATCACCACCGACGGCAACCTCTGGGCCAACCAAATCAGCGCCCAGAAAACACTGACCATCAGCGCCCAGAACATCGAAGCAGACAGCCTCATCCAGGCCACAGACACCACCCTTCAGGCCAGCCGAGTGCACAACACGGGCCGCATTGAGGGCAGCCAAAGCCTGACTCTCCAGAGCGACCGAATCGACAACACCGGCACCCTGTTCAGCGCGGCCACGCAACTGAAGGGCACAGGTCAGCCTGGCCAGCCCGGCGCATTGGTCCTTGTCAACAGCGGTGCCATACAAGGCACCAACAGCCTGGACATTGCCAGCAGGCAACTGCTCAACGAAGGCACGCTGTCGGGTGGCAACGTCACCCTGAAAGCCACAGCGCAACTGGAAAACCGCACCGTCATCTTCAGCAGCGGCCACATGACCCTGCAAGGCCAAGACATCGTCAACAACCAGGCGCGCATCTACAGCATGGGTGACCTCAAGATCGAAGGCGTACCCACGGGGCAAATTGGCCAAAGCGCAGGCAGCCTGTTCAACTATGCCGGCCGCATCGAAGCGCAAGGCGACATCACCATCGCCGCCGACACCGTCACCAACCGTGCCGTGCTGCCCAGCGTGAACCAGCGCGGTAACGTCGAACACCTGCGCGACGCCAACAACATCACCACCCGAGCGACAGACACCTTCAATGCCGATGGCAAAAAGGCAGAAATCCTCTCGGGCAAAACCCTCAGCATCAAAGCCCAAACCGTGGGCAACGACTACGGCACCCTCTCGGCCTGGCACCAGGTCAAGATCGACGCACACACCCTGAACAACACCTCGTACGGCGCCATTCAGACAGAAAACATGGTCGTCAAAGCGGCCTGCTTTAACTGTCACCAGACCGTGCGCTACGCTGACAGCTGGGGCGGCCTGATTGAAAGCGGCGGCGTGGCCGAGCTCAAAGCCATCGTCCTGAACAACAAAACCACCGACACCCGCGACGGCTTTGCAGGCCTGTCCAACGACCCCCGTGTGGTCATCGTGGACGAACGCTCCGGCACCCAATCGCCCCTGACCAAAGCCTTTGTGGACCGATTTGGCATCGTCAAAGACGCCAACACCAGCGCCACCAGCAACCAGCCGGGCCAGCTGCCCAGCGCCAGGCTGCTCAGCGACAACCTGGTGCTGACCGCCTACGGCCAATTTGACTTCAGCCGCTTCAAGCTGCCCGACGGCAAAACGGGTCTGTTTGAGACCGCGCCAGCCGCATCGCCCTACCTGATCCGTGGGCGCACAGACCTCGTCCCGCTGGAGACGGGCACGCAAAACACCGTCTACAACAAGTTCCTGGGCTCGGACTACCTCATGACCCGGCTTGGGCTGCTGCCTGGGGTGGCCAAACGCCTGGGTGACGCTTGGTATGAAACCCAGCTGGTGCAAGAGCAGCTGTACGCCATGACTGGGCGCAAATACATCGTGGCCGGCACCAGCAGCGACTACGACCTCATGAAAGGCCTGATGGACGCAGGCGTGCTGGCCGGGGCGCAACTGGGCCTGGCTGCAGGCCAAGCCTTGAACGAGCAGCAACAAGCGGCGCTGACGCAAGACATGGTCTGGCCCGAATGGCAAGAAGTGGACGGCCAGCGCGTGCTGGTGCCTAAGGTTTACCTGGCGCACAAGGAACCCGGCAACGACCCGGCCAACACCCCCACAGGCGTGGGCGCGCTCATCGTTGGGCGTGAGGTCAGCATCACCGCCCAAGACGTGCGTCAAGAAGGGGCCGCCATCCAATCGCAGACGCTGCTGAGCATCAACGCCAGCGGGCAAGTCAGCGGCAGCGGCAGCTACAGCGGCGGCACCAGTGTGGCCATCGTGGCCGGCAGCGTGGACCTGAAGAACGCCAGCGTGCAAAGCGCAGGCTGGCTGCAGCTCGAGACTAAGCAAGGCGACTTGAACCTGACGGCCACCCAAATCAGCGCAGCGGGCAACGCCACCGTCAAGAGCGCAGGCGAGCTCAACTTGCTTGCGCAAAAGCACGAAGCGCACGTGGTGCGCCAAGACGGCAGCCGCAAAGACGAAGTCAAGTTTGAGAGCACCAATATCAAAGCCGGCGGCAACTTGACGATGGAAAGCGGCAAGGACCTCACCGTGCAAGGCAGCAAGCTCAGCGCGGGGCAAGACCTCAAGGTGGAATCCACCGGCGGCAGCGTGGACCTGCAAGCGGTGACGAACACAGAAGACGCCACCAACGTGCTTGTGCCCCAAGCCAAGACAGCCGCCACAGCGCAAGCAAACTTGCCAAGCAGTCCATTTGCCCGTTTGCTCAGCCTATTGAAGGCAGCACAGGCCGAGCCTGAACCCCAGCGCATCGACATCCACAGCCAAAACGTACAAGGCGTGCAACTGCAAAGCGGGGGCGCCACACAAGTGCTGGCCGCACAAGACCTCCAGGCAAACGCCTTGCGAGTGCAGGCGGCACAAGAGGCGAAGCTGCAAAGCGGCTCAGCGATGCAACTGCAGAGCGCCCAAGTCAAGGCCAAAGACGTGCTCGCGCAAGCGGGTGGACAGCTTCAGGCGCAAAACTTGGATGTGCAAGGCCAAAGCAGTGTGGACATGAAGGCCGCCAGCGCCCAACTGGACAACAGCCAGCTGCAAAGCGGGGGCGAACTCAAGCTCAAGACCACCCGAGGCGATTTGACACTGCAAGCGAGCGACGTGCAGGCCGCAGGCAACGCCACGCTCCAAAGCGCAGGCGCCATGAACTTGCTGGCCACAGAACACAAAACAGCAACATCCACCACCCACACCACCAGTGACGTGAAAGCCGGTGGCCTCTTGACGCTAGAAAGCACCAAGGACCTCACTGTGCAAGGCAGCAAGCTCAGCGCGGGGCAAGACCTCAAGGTGGAATCCACCGGTGGCAGCGTCAAGCTGCAAGCCCTTAAAAACAGTGAAGACAGCGCCCCGACCAACACCTCAAGTGAGGGCGGGTTTCTAGGATTTCTGCGTTCCCAGCAGAGCACCACGACGCACAAAGAAACCATCGAAGGCGTGCAACTGAGCAGTGGCGGCAACACGCAAGTCAAAGCCCTGGGCAACTTGACTGCGCAAAGCCTCCAACTGAGCGCAGGCGGCGATGCTGCACTGGGCGCAGCAGGGGCGGTGGCCATCACCAGCGAGCAAGCCTACAGCAGCACACAAACCGGCAGCGACGTGCGTCAAAGCCTGCAAACCGAACGCAGCCAGATCGAAGCGGTGGGCAAGGTCACCATTTATGGCGAGCAAGCGATCAAGTTGAGTGCCACTGACGTGAGTGCAGGCGGCAAAGCCCTGGTGCAGTCCAAAGGCGACATAGAGCTGGGCTACAACACCGACACCGAGCAGCACAACTGGACCACCAGCAGCTCCAGCAGCAGCTGGGGCGGGCTCCAAAGCAGCACCACCACGACCAACCACACCACGGTGGACAAAACCGCCGAAGTGAGCAAGGTCAAAGCAGGCCAAGTGCAAGTGCTGGGCAAGAACATCACCAGCTTGGGCGCAGACATCAAGGGTCAAACCCTCGTGCAGGTCGAAGGCGCGGACCAGACCAAGCTGTACGCGGTCAACGAAGAGCACAAGAGCAATGCCGACAGCCGAACCAGCTCCAGCTTCGTTGGCATCAATTACAGCAACAGCCAAAGCAGCGACAGCAGCTTGAACACCACAGCGCTGGCCCCCAAGCTGACCTCGCAAGAGGCGATCAAGCTGGGTGTGGGCACGGTGACCGATGTGCGGGGGGCCATCATGACCGCGCCCAAGATCGACATCGTGCGCAGCGAAGGTGCAGACACCAGCAAAGACGGTGAGCTGATTGTGGGCGTGAGCACCAATACGACAGAGAGCAGCCATACAGAAAAGACGACCACCTTGGGCGTGTGGCAAGCGCAGTCGGGGCAAGGCAGCACCACACAAACGGCCAACCAGAGCGTGATCAACGGCAAGCTGAACATTGGGGCGGGGATCAACACGACGGTGCAGATACCGGAGGGGAACCTCAAGGACCAGATCGCAGCGCTGAGCCAGCAGCCTGGTCTGGGCTACCTCAATGACTTGGCGAGCAACCCCAACATCAAATGGGAACAAGTCAAGCTGGCCCATGACGAATGGAGCTACAGCCAGCAAGGGCTGACGCCTGCGGGGGCGGCGCTGCTGAGCATTGCAGTGGCCGTGGCAAGCGGTGGATCGGCTGCAGGACTGGTGCAATCGTGGGGCTTCACAGGCGCAACAGCCGCAACGATGACGGCAGGCATGACCGCCCTGGCCTCTAGCGCAGCGGTGAGCTTTGTGAACAACGGCGGCGACATCGGCAAGACGCTGAGCGACATGGGCAGCAGCCAAAACGTCAAAAACGTGTTGACGGCCATGGCCACAGCAGGCGTGCTGAACGCCTTAGGCAGCACTACCACGGCCACAGGCCAAACGGGTGCGAACGCACAAGTCATCAGCACAACACAAGCGCTTGACAAGTTCGCAGCCAACCTCACGCAAAACGTGACCAACAACCTGGCCAGCGCGGTGGTGAGCAGCGCCATCAATGGCAAGCCACTCAGCGAAGAGACGCTAAAAACTGCACTGAGCACAGCGTTCATCACGGCGGGCATGGCACAGACGGCCAACAGCATTGGTGCAGCAACAACAGGAGATAACCCCGCACTGAACACGTACACGCAAGCCATGGCGCATGCCCTGGCCGGTTGTGTGGGCGGTGCGGCCAGCACTGGCAACAGCGGCGGATGCGGTGCAGGTGCGGTGGGTGCGGTGGTGGGGGAGTTGACTGCGAAGTTTGCTACTGAAAACAAAATGGATGCAGGTAGTGCACTCAAACTTGCGACCACCATGAGTGCGGCAGCGGGTGCGCTGGTTGGAGGGCCTGACAGTGCGGCTGCGGTGAACGTGGCTTCGCAGATGGGGGCGAATGCGGCGGCAAACAATGCCCTAACGGGAAAACAACAACAAGCCAAAGATTTGTTGAAACAGCAAGCGAAAAATCCACAAGACATTGCGAACATTGATGCAGCATTCAAAGAGTTGGATGCGGTACAAACCAAGGCCCTGGTCAGTGCGACGAATGCTAAAGATGCCTACGCATTGGCAACGACAGCTCAAGAAAAACTACAAGCTTACGAGCAGCTCAAGTCTGCTTATTCAGATTTGGGGGACATTGCAAGTGCGCTGACCAAGCAAGGTGATGGCGCAGGTGCGGCGGTGTATGGCAAAGCGGCATTGACCACTTACTTGACACTTCAAGTGGCGGCCAACGAAGCAGGTCAGCAAGCAACGCCATTGACACCAGCGCAAAGGGATCTGGTTACAAAGCAATTCATTGAGTTGGGAGTTGCATTGGATTCCTCAGACTCTGCTGTTGCCAGATCAGCATTACAAAAGTTGAATTCCATGAGCTCGCCCGCAGTGGCGAAGGTTGGGGGTAGTGGGGCAAATGGGGAATCTGGGAGCGTGATAGCCGCTGATGCCGCAGGAGGAGTCAAGAATCCATTGCTTGCAGATGCGATGCCAAGGAACGGTGATCGGTTGGTATTGAATCAAGGAAATGTTCCTACTTGCGGCGCAAATTCATGCGGTATGGCGTTGGATACGATGGGTAGACCCGTTGATGTTGCAACGTTAATTCAAAGAATTCCACCGACCGCAGAAGGTATCCTCTCGACTGATGTCGCGACCTTGATGAAATCCCAGGGTGTTGATGCGATCGCGCTAGGTAGGCGTAACGTGAGTGATTTGGCACGCTATACAGAAAATGGTACCCCTGTGGTCGTTCGTGTTGCCGATCCAGGTGTAAGTGATTTCTCCCACTTTGTGGTGGTTGATGGAGTTACAACACGAAATGGCGTGCAAGTAGTCGCAATTCGCGATCCACAAGGTGCACAATATTTCAGTCCTGTCGCTACGTTTAACAAGAGCTTCACGGGTGAAGTTATCGTGCCAAAGCCTGCGACAGCACCAGTGCCCCCTAGGAGATAAAAGTGTTGCTAAAAATCCAATTGCCGGACAACCTTGTTGTTCAAGGTTTGCTTGAACAAAAGAACATTCCTTGCTTTTGTCGAGTTAGCGGTAGTTCGTTTGAACTGCTGTTTCAAGACCCTTTGCCCGAGGCTACAGGGGTTGTGGAGGGCTGGACTCAAAGAGTGATCGATGAGCGTGCTGATGCTGGTGCGGGTGGTCAGTATTCGCACTATTGTTTTGGCATGGTTACGCTGACGAAAAAAGGAGAACATGTTTTTGATATCGTGGATCTGTCTTTTTTTAAGAGTTCGATTGGCTGGTGCCCAATTATGGAGGGGGGCGAATTTTCGCCAGCAAGGCAATGGAATGTGCAGGAAGACGAACTTGAATTTGAGGCAAGCTTCAAGAATAAGAAGCTAAATAAAAAACAACAAAAAACTATGGATGCGCTGGCTAAGGCGGGGTTTGCGGATAGGCCGGGTGAAGTGGATTGAAGTGGACCCCAAATTTGGGACAGGTGTTTAAGTGGGTGTCATTTCCAAGTGTCCGCAACAGTTTTCATGTGGAATTGCGACCCCTGTTTTTTCAAAGATTAGCCTCTCGGTGTCATGTCCGACTGTCCGGAACAGTCATATTGCTGAATTTCAAGCCCTGTTTTTTCAAAGATCAGCCTGTCGGGGCTGGTTTTTGATCAGGTTGTTGCACTTTTTTGACTGCGCAGTGCCTGCTCTTTGTGCAAAACCCGACACGCACGCAGGCATTGACCCTGGCCGATGCGGACAGTGCTGTTGGCGTTGGTTTGAAGTCTTGTTTGGGGTGATCTACCTCCTGATCCAGTAGCCACGCATCAACCCCGCCAGGGCTTGCACTGGCTTGACTTCCTTGATCGGCATTTGCCAAATGTCTGTTGGCCTGAGCCCTGCAAAGTGTTCGACTGGCGTGAGCCCGTGCAGGTTTTGGTGAGGCCTGACGTGGTTGTAGAAAACCATGAACTCATCGAGCGCGCCTTGCAGTGCACCCCCACTTGGGATGACGAGTTGCTTGAGCAGCGGCTTGAGCGTTCCGAACAAACGCTCGATCCTGCCGTTTTGCCAAGGGGCGTGTTTCTGGGTAGTTTGGTGCTGGATGCCAACGATCTTCAAGAACGAGTTGAACAGCCAACTGTTCAACACCGCCTCGTTGTCGGTGCGCAGTTTTCGGGGCTTGCCATGCTGGGCAATGGCCAAGCACAAATGCCCCAACATGCTCCAGCTGCACCGCCGGGTGAGCACCTGCAAACGCAGCGCCACGCGTGAACCGTGGTCGATGATGCCAATGGCCGCATGGGTAATGTGCTGCGTGTCGGTGAAGAACGTCATGTCCATGGCCCAGGTGCGATTGACGGTGACAGCGCGGGGCTTGGCCGAACGGATCTGACGGCGCAGATCGGCGATTTCTTGCTGGTGGCGGGCAATCAGATCGGCCACAAAGGTTTTGCCCACACTCACGCCGGGATGCAATCGGTTGAAGGTGCGGGCCACAGCGCGGAACCAGCGCGGGGCATGTGGGCTTTGAGGCGCAAGACTTCAAGGCGCAGCCAGTCGGGTTTGCGGCGGGTGCGAATGTCTGCGCGCAGCGTC
The DNA here is from genome assembly GCF_001269385.1 of Limnohabitans sp. DM1. Taxonomy (GTDB): domain Bacteria; phylum Pseudomonadota; class Gammaproteobacteria; order Burkholderiales; family Burkholderiaceae_C; genus Limnohabitans_A. Next base: position 10,101 of record NZ_CXOO01000082.1, read on the forward strand.
ACCAGGGCGCAGGCTTTGGGGCGACGGGCGAATACGGCAGAGCGAAGAGGGCGGGCGGGGCGAAACAGACGCCTCAAGAATAGCCATATCTGCCATCCCAAGCCCAAGCCCAAGCCCAAGCCCAAGCCCAAGCCCAAGCCCAAGCCCAAGCCCAAGCCCAAGCCCAAGCCCAAGCCCAAGCCCAAGCCCAAGCCCAAGCCCAAGCCCAAGCCCAAGCCCAAGCCCAAGCCCAAGCCCAAGCCCAAGCCCAAGCCCAAGCCCAAGCCCAAGCCCAAGCCCAAGATTGTCCTGAATATCAAGGCAAAATACGGTAAATATTAGACTTAAATAACTATATGTTGGCGCCCAGCCATTTTCTGATCCGCTATCGCCGCACCATTGCCCAAGCGGCCCTGCTTGTCTATGTTCTGAATCCTTTGCTGGTGACTGCACAGGTCATCGTCAATGCAGGTACGGCCAACGATAGCCGACGCACCTTGCTGCAGGCCGCAGGCAACGCCACGCTCCAAAGCGCATGCGCCATGAACTTGCTGGCCACAGAACAAAAAACCGCAACATCCACCACCCACACCACCAGTGATGTCAAAGCCGGTGGCCTCTTGACGCTGGAAAGCACCAAGGACCTCACCGCGCAAGGCAGCAAGCTCAGCGCGGGGCAAGACCTCAAGGTGGAATCCACACAAGGCAGCGTGGACCTGAAGGCCCTCAAAAACAGTGAAGACAGCACCACGACCAACCCATCGAGTGAGGGCGGGTTTTTAAGATTTCTGCGCACCCAGCAGAGCACAACGACGCACAAAGAAACCATCGAAGGCGTGCAACTGAGCAGTGGCGGCAACACGCAAATCAAAGCCTTGGGCAACTTGAGTGCACAAAGCCTGCAACTGCGTGCAGGCGGCGATGCCGCACTGGGCGCAGCAGGGGCGGTGGCCATCACCAGCGGCCAAGCCTACAGCAGCACGCAAACGGGCAGCGACGTGCGCCAAAGCCTGCAAACCGAACGCAGCCAGATCGAAGCCGGTGGCAAGGTCACCATTTATGGCGAACAAGCAGTCAAGCTCAGCGCGACGGACGTGAACGCCGGCGGCAAAGCCCTGGTGCAGTCCAAAGGCGACATAGAGCTGGGCTACAACACCGACACCGAGCAGCACAACTGGACCACCAGCAGCTCCAGCAGCAGCTGGGGCGGGCTCCAAAGCAGCACCACCACGACCAACCACACCACGGTGGACAAAACCGCCGAAGTAAGCAAGGTCAAAGCAGGCCAAGTGCAAGTGCTGGGCAAGAACATCACCAGCTTGGGCGCAGACATCAAGGGTCAAACCCTCGTGCAGGTCGAAGGCGCGGACCAGACCAAGCTGTACGCGGTCAACGAAGAGCACAAGAGTAATGCCGACAGCCGAACCAGCTCCAGCTTCGTTGGCATCAATTACAGCAACAGCAGCAGCAGCGACAGCAGCTTAAACACCACGGCGCTGGCCCCCAAGCTGACCTCGCAAGAGGCGATCAAGGTGGGAGTAGGCACGGTGACCGATGTGCGGGGGGCCATCATGACCGCGCCCAAGATTGACATCGTGCGCAGCGAAGGTGCAGACACCAGCAAGCCTGGTGAGCTGATTGTGGGCACCAGCAGCAACACGACCACGACCAGCCACACGGAGAAGACCACAACGGCCGGTGTGTGGCAAGCGCAGTCGGGCAACGGCAGCACCACACAAACGGCCAACCAGACGCAAATCAACGGTCAGCTGAACATTGCCAACGGCATCAACACGACGGTGCAGATCCCCGAGGGGAACCTCAAAGACCAGATCGCAGCGCTGAGCCAGCAGCCTGGGTTGGGCTACCTCAAAGACCTGGCGAGCAATCCCAACATCAAATGGGAACAAGTCAAGCTGGCGCACGACCAGTGGAGCTACAGCCAGCAAGGGCTGACGCCTGCGGGGGCGGCGCTGCTGAGCATTGCCATTGCGGTGTACACAGGTGGCATGGGGGCAGAACTGTTGGGCGGCACAGCTGGCACAGCGGCCACGGCCACCACGGCAGCCACGCAAGCTACCTTGATGGGCAGCACCGCATTTGGCGCAGCCGCCAATGCAGGCTTTGCTGCATTGGCGGCAAGTGCGGGTGTGAGCTTCGTGAACAACGGCGGCGACATTGGCAAGACGCTGAGCGACATGGGCAGCAGCCAAAACGTCAAAAACGTGTTGACGGCCATGGCCACAGCAGGCGTGCTGAACGCCTTAGGCAGCACTACCACGGCCACAGGCCAAACGGGTGCGAACGCACAAGTCATCAGCACAACGCAGGCGGTGGACAAGTTCGCGGCCAACCTGATGCAAAACGTGACCAACAACATGGCCAGTGCGGTGGTGAGTAGCGCCATCAACGGCAAGCCGTTGAATGAAGAAACCCTCAGCAGAGCACTGAGCACAGCGCTCATCACGGCTGGCATGGCGCAGACGGCCAACAGCATTGGTGCGGCAACAACAGGCGATAACCCCGCACTGAACGCCTACACGCAAGCCATGGCGCATGCCCTGGCAGGATGCGTGGGCGGTGCGGCCACTACCGGCAACAGCGGCGGATGCAGCGCAGGCGCAGTGGGTGCGGTGGTGGGTGAGTTGAGTGCCAAGTTTGCGATGGAAAACGGCATGAATGGCGCAGGCGCATTGAAGCTGGCGACCACCATGAGTGCGGCCGCTGGTGCGCTTGTTGGAGGACCTGACAGTGCAGCTGCGGTGAATGTGGCTTCGCAGATGGGAGCGAATGCGGCGCAGAACAATTATTTGACTCACGCGCAGGCCGATGCAAAGAAGGCCGCTCTTGAAAAGGCAAAAACGGAGCAAGACAAAGCCAACATCATTGCCGCCTATGACCAACTGGACTTCAAACAAAACAAAGAGGCCGTAGCCTGCTTGATCGGCAGGGAATGCAGTAGCGTATTTTTGAAGGATTCCATAGCAACAACCTATGCTGAGTTGAGCGCAGTGTGTGCGCCACCCAATCCACCGAACTTAAGATATAATTATTGACGCAACTCATTGATTTAATTGAAGTTTTTCTTATTTTCTCTCGCCGCAACATGACAACCACCATGGTAAGAAAATATAGGGTTAACCCTTGGGTCATCGCCTCTTGATGACCTGACCTCTGTCTTTGCCAAGCTGGGTCAGTTCATACACAGCACCGCCTTTGCAGATTTGGCCCGAGGTGCCCAGTCCACCGCCTTTGTTCGCCAACGCAAACTGCCCCTGCCTTGTCTCGTGGGCGCTTTGCTCAGCCAACGCTCTCAATCTCAGCAGCTGATGCTGGACTCGTTTTTCGCCAGCTTGGCCGGTCACCCAAGATCGGACGAGCACACTTTAACTCCAGTCGAACAGTG
>NZ_CXOO01000083.1 GCF_001269385.1 Limnohabitans sp. DM1
GGTGGTGGGCGTGGCGGCCCAGCTGCCGTTGGGCTGCACCACGGTGGTGGCGAGGGTGTTGCCCGCAGCGTCTTTGATGGCGATGACGATGCCGGGCACGTCGGTGCCGCTGAGGGTGGGCGTGGTGTCAGTGGTGGTTTTGTCACCCTGGGTGCCGCTGTCGCTGGTCGGGTCAAGCACGGCAACGGGCGCTGCGGGCGGCGTGGTGTCGATGGTGATGGGCAGCGCCGTGGGGGCGCTGATGTTGCCAGACGGGTCGGTGGCGGTGACACTGAGCGCGTTGGTGCCTTCGGGCAGCGGCGCGGTAGGCGTGATGGTCCAGCTGCCGTTGGACGCGACCACGGCGGTGCCGATGACGTTGCCTTGTGGGTCTTTGATGGTGATGGTGTCACCGGGCGTGCCACCTGCGCCGCTCAGCGTTGGGGTCGTGTCGGTGGTGACACGGTCTCCCTTGGAGCCGGAGTCGCTGGTCGGTTCGAGCACAGCAGCGGGTGCTGCCGGTGGCGTGGTGTCGATGGTGATGGGCAGCGTGGCCGCAGCGCTGGTGTTGCCGCTGGGGTCGGTGGCCGTGACAGCCAGGTTCGTTTGGCCTTCGGGCAGCGCCGTGGTGGGTGTGATGCTCCAGCTGCCATCAGGGTTAACGGTCGTGGTGCCAATCACAGCGCCCTGTGGGTTTTTGATGGTGATGGTGTCACCGGGCGTACCGTTTCCGCTCAGCGTTGGGGTCGTGTCGATGGTGGTTTTGTCACCCTGGGTGCCGCTGTCGCTGGTCGGATCGAGCACAGCAGCGGGCGCTGCGGGCGGCGTGGTGTCGATGGTGATGGGCAAGCTCGGCCCCTGCGGGCTGACATTACCCCGTGCATCTTTGTATGCGAGGCTGATGCTTTGTTGACCGTTTGCCAAAGTCGTGACCGGTGTCAGGGTGCCAGTGGTCGGGTTGTAGCTTGATGCAACCGGTTGGCCGTCCACGTAGAGGACCACATCCACGATGCCCAAGGGCAGTGGCTGCAGCACCACAAAACTCGGCGCACTGTTGAAGGTGAGGTTGTCGGAGCTGATGGTGCCCGTGTCGGTGAGTGCCGTCATGTCTGGCGCAGCAACTGGGGCTGGCGGCAGGTTGTGCGTGATCGAGGCGGGCTGAACAAGACCATCACTGGCTGTGAATTTGACCAAACTGTCCGTCGTCATGCTGGAGGCCGGCAGAGTCATGCCGAACCCACCTTTCGCGTTGGCGTTAGCCTGCGTTTGGGTGCCATCGGTCAGCGTGGCGGTGACGATGCTACCCGGAAGCGCAGAGCCGGTCAGCGCAACATTGTTGCCGCTGAGTACCTGATTCGTGATGACCACATCGCCGAGCAGCCAGCGGTTGAAGGGCGTGTCCAGCTCGAAGGTCTTTTCAGGGCCATTGGTGGTGGCCTTGAGGGCGGCCAGGGCTGCGGCTCGTCCTTGCTCCAGCAGGCTTGCGCCGCTGGCGCTCAGCGCACCGCCAGCTTGCACCTGCGTTTGCAGGGCATCCAGGCTGGCGTCAACGTTGCCCAAGATGCTGTCCACGCCCGAGAGCTTGGTCAGTACCAAGCCGTATTTTTCGCCATCCGTGAGGATCACCACGCCATCGGCGTCGAACCGTTCGGTGGCGGTGAATTCCGGGCTGTTGGTGGTGGTGGGTTTGGCGGTGATGTCAACACCCGGGATGCCGAGGGCTTTGGCGACCACGGCGTTGACAGCGGCGACTGCGGTGCTGCTGCTCAAGGGTGCAGTTGCGGTGTCCGCGATGCCAGCGATCCGCACCGCCAGTTCGGTCACGGGGGTGATGTTGATGGTCAGGGTGGCGGTCATGTCACTGGCCACGGTGAAGTTCCCCCACCCCTCTTCAGCCACGCCCATGGCGCGCAAGGTGGTGTCGAGTGACTTGCCTGTGGCACTGACTTCGTCCAGGTAATTGACCGCTGTGCCATTGGCGTCGACCCCCTTGATCAGCACGGTGCCACGGTATTCGTTGCGGTCGGAGACGGTGACTTTCCAGCTGCCGTCAGCACCCACAGTGGTCGTGCCCATGAGGGTGCCCGAGTTGTCGTAAACGAGGACATCTGTACCACCGGTGAAGGGGCCGGCATACACGCCGCCCTGAATCACCAAGGGTGCGGCAATGGCTGCGGTCTCGATGGTGATCGGCAGCGGTGTGGGCGCGCTGGTGTTGCCAGCCGGGTCGGTGGCGGTGATGGCCAGGTTGTTCAGGCCCTGTGGCAGGGGGTTGAGCGGTGTGGCCGCCCAGGTGCCGTCGGGGGCCACAGTGGCGCTGGCGATGGTGTTGCCCTGGGGGTCTTTGACGGTGATGAGGTCGCCGGGTGTGCCGGTGCCGGTCAGCGTGGGGGTGGTGTCGGTGGTGATGGTGTCGGTCAACAAGCCGCTGTTGCTGCTGGGTGCCAAGATGGCGCCGGGGGCTGTGGGGGCAGCGCTGTCGATGGTGATGGGCAGCGGCTGGCTGCTGGTGGCACCGCTGGGGCTGGTTTCGACCACGTTGAGGTTGTTCAGGCCTTGGGGCAGTGGGTTGGCCGGGGTGGCTGTCCAGGTGCCGTTGGGAGCCACGGTGGCGGTGGCGATGGTGTTGCCAGCAGCGTCCTTGATGGCGATGGTGTCGCCAGACGTGCCGGTGCCGGTCAGCGTGGGGGTGGTGTCGTTGGTTTTGCCGTCACCCAGGGTGCCGCTGTCGCTGGTGCTGGCCAGGCTGGCGCTCAGGGGGGTGATGGTGATGCCCGAGCTGATGCTGAAGGACAGGGCGTTGTTGGTGTCGGCGCCGTCGAGGTTGATGTTGCCAGCGGCGTCGCTGAATTTGTTGCTGGTGACCAGCACGGCAGCGCTGCTGGCACCGGCTGCGGGGGTGAAGGTGGCGGTATAGACCAGCGGGTTGGTGGCGCTTTGCGTCAGGCCGCTGATGCTGCCGCCGACGGCGGTGATGTCAGAGGTGGTGAAGTCTGAGCTGGCTTCACTCAAGGTGAAGGTGACGGTGGCGGTTTGGCCGGTGGTGAGCGCTGTGGCGTTGGTGCTGAGCACAATGGTGGGGGCGCCACTGTCGATGACGATGGGCAGCTGGGCGGTGCTGGTGGCACCGCTGGGGCTGGTGGAGACGACGCTCAGGTTGTTGGGGCCTTGGGGCAGTGGGTTGGCCGGGGTGGCAGACCAGGTGCCGTTGGGCTGCACGGTGGCGGTGGCGATGGTGTTGCCAGCGGCGTCTTTGATGGCGATGGTGTCACCGGGCGTGCCGCTGCCGCTGAGGGTGGGGGTGGTGTCGTTGGTGACGTTGTCGGTGCTCAACCCGCTGTTGCTGATGGGGTTGAGGATGGCGCCCAGGGGCGATGGGGCCACGCTGTCGATGGTGATGGGCAGCGGTGTGGCGGGGCTGGACAGGCCGGCCGGGCTGGTTTCAACCACGCTCAGGTTGTTGAGACCTTGGGGGCGTGGGGTGGCCGGGGTAGCCGCCCCGGGG
>NZ_CXOO01000084.1 GCF_001269385.1 Limnohabitans sp. DM1
AAGACTCATCACTCGCCAGTGCCGTGACATCCGAGTGATCTGCCAAGCCACAGGCCATCTMAACATACTTTTCGCACACGGCCAGAACCTTGTGCGGCGACTCCCCGACAAGACGCGAGACGGCGGCAAATGGCATCTGGCCAGACAGCATCAGAATGAAGGCTTCAAACAGCAAGGTGAAGCCATTAAGTCGCCMGGCAAAATCAGGCTCGACCAACCGCACCGAACCGTTGGGAAGTTTCACGCGAGGCGTGCGAACTTGCAGATGGCACTCGTGTTGAAAGAAGTTCAGGTGCCGATACGTCTTGGCCACCGTGTCGTGCACACCATGCAGCCCATCGTGACCCGAGACTGCAAAGCGACTGCCGACTTTGAAGTCAATCAATATCGTCAAGGTCTTGGCACCTTCGTCGAACTCAACCGAGGCAACGCACCACGGGTCAGTGATGCCCAGGGCAGATTCAAACAGCTTGGCAGTCATCAATTCACGCTCAAAAGTTGATCAATATGGCAGAAGCTTACCCACTCAAATTTCAAGAGAACCAAAAGATCTGACAAAAATGACCGATAAATCCATAGATGAAACAGACTATTTCCTATTTGGCTTTCGAAATATGAGTTCAAAAATCAACATCCAGACATAAATTCTCTTTGCGCTAGGCCGAAGCAAAGCATCTCGAGATCGTCGCATGAAAGGAATGAACCATGAACAATGAACAACTGATGACTGAAATTCGCGAAGTCAACCTGACTTATTTGATGCTCGCACAGCGCATGATCCGTGACGATCCGGCACAAGCTTTGTACCGCCTTGGCATATCAGAGGAAGTCGCACAACTGATTTCGACCATCACTTCTGGTCAGCTCTTGAAAATTGCCTCTGGCAGTCTTTTGCTTTGCCACATGCGAGGCATCGACGAAGCCTTATGGAGTTTGCTCAGCAATCAAACAGACAGCAGCGCTGCCAACCACGTGACCAACCGATTGCATGCCAACATCGTCATGTCCAGTCAGTTTGCACCATCCTTGTGAGCAGAGAGTGGGTTCAAGTGACTAAACGCAGCATGTTGAATGAATCGCGTCACATCGAGCGCGCTGTTAAGTTGATTGGCCTAGGAGCACGATTGCAAGTGCTCGAAGGCGAAACCATGCTGTCCTACGAGCGTCTACTTAAACTTTACAAAGAAGTGGCTGGAAAATCTCCACCTAAAGGTCAATTGCCTTTTTCCACCGATTGGTTTTTGACATGGCAGCCCAACATTCATGCTTCCTTGTTCATGAATATTTTTAATTACATGCAAAAAACAAGTCTCTTAGACGATGGCGAGTTGCTGATCAAAGCTTATGAACTGTACAGCGAGCAAATGACACATTTGGAACTTGATAAATTGCTCTCAGTGACACGAGCCTGGCGCTTAATGAAATTCATGCACAGCAAGCTGTTGGCCATGAATACTTGCAAGGAATGCAGCGGTCGGTTTGTTACCGACCTGTATGAAAATCCCAAATATTTCGTATGCGGCATGTGCAAGCCTCCTGCACGTGCGGGTAAAGGCCAAGCCAGCAGGTCCCTGCAATTGCAGTGAATCCCAAACCTTGAACAGTCTTGTAAACCGTCTTCTAATCCAGCGATCAGCTTTCGAAGCAGCAAATACCATCAGTGCTCATTGGCGTCATGCGCATTTATGCCTTGACGCTTCGTTTTCATTTGTTACCTGAATTGAACGCTTCACAACATGCTGGTCATCATTGGGTACTTGCTTGCTCTGGGCTGCATTTTTGGTGGCTACATCATGCATGGGGGCAACATCAAAGTTGTCTTGGATGCATTGCCGAACGAAATTTTGGTGATTGGTGGAGGCGCACTGGGGGCTTTTGTCGTCAACAACCAACCCAAAGTGATCAAAGCCACACTGCGTGGCATACCCGCCGCATTAAAAAGTTCGGTTCACACCAAGAAGAGCTACCTGGAGTTGATGGCACTGCTGTTTGACATTTTGCAAAAAGCCCGCAAGGAAGGCTTGATGTCCATTGAGCAAGATGTCGATTCGCCCAATGAATCCAAATTGTTTCAGTCCTATCCCAACATTGTCAAAGATCACCACTTGACAGAGTTTTTGACCGACTATCTGCGCATGATGGTCTCAGGCAACCTCAACTCTTATGAAATTGAGGCGTTGATTGACAGCGAATTGGAAACCCATCACCAAGAAAGCCATGCACCCGTTGCAGCCGTTGCCAGGGTCGCCGCGGGTTTGCCCGCCTTTGGCATCGTGGCAGCCGTCTTGGGTGTGGTTAACACCATGGGCTCTGTCGGTCAAGCACCAGCCGTGCTGGGCTCCATGATTGGATCGGCCTTGGTGGGTACTTTTTTGGGCATTTTGCTCGCCTATGGTGTGGTGGAGCCGTTGGGCGGCTTGATGGAGCAGCAAGCAGAAGACAGAAGCAAGAAGTTTTTGTGCGTCAAAGCCACTTTGCTGGCCAGCATGCAAGGCTACAACCCTACCACTTGCATCGAGTTTGGCCGCAAAGTTTTGTTTTCTACCGAACGTCCTTCGTTCAGTGAGATGGAACAACATGTTCGCGCCAAGCGCTGAACAAGCTGCAGAGAAATACCATGAGCATGGATGGAAAAAAAAAACTACAACCCATCATCAAGCGCATCAAGCGTGGGAAACACGGGGGGGCGCATGGCGGTGCCTGGAAGATTGCCTATGCGGATTTTGTCACTGCAATGATGGCATTTTTCCTTCTGATGTGGCTCTTGGGTTCCACCTCCAAGGGGGATTTGCAAGGCATCGCTTCGTATTTCAGCAACCCCGTCAAAGTGTCTTTGATGGGGGGCGATGGCGCAGGTGACAGCACGTCCATCATCTCAGGGGGTGGACCTCGTTTGGAGACAAGCAATGGCAATATGGGTGTCAAAGGCCAAACCAGTTCAACTGGGCGACCGAACCCAGAATTGGAAGAAAGGCGAAAGCTCCAAGAGGTGAAAAATAAAATTCTTGGGCTGATTAACAAACGTCCTGCATTGTCTGAGTACAAAAATCAAATCAAGCTTGAAATGACCAAAGATGGTTTGCAAATTGACATCATGGACCATCAAAAAAGACCGATGTTTGACATGGGCCAAGCAGTGGTCAAGCCCTACATGCGGGAAATTTTGCAAGAAATTGGTGCGGGTTTGAAAGAAGTCGAAAACCTGATCAGCTTGTCAGGACATACAGATGCAACGCAATACAGCAGCGGTATCCGTGGCTACAGCAATTGGGAGTTGTCAGCAGACAGGGCCAATGCATCTCGCAGGGAGCTGGTCACAGGCGGCATGCCACAAAACAAGCTCAAGCGCATTGTAGGCATGGCAGAAACCAATTTGATTGACGCTGAAAACCCAAGCAATCCAATCAACCGAAGAATTTCTGTGGTCGTTTTGACCTATGAAGCAGCCTCCCGATTGCTCGGCGATGGCAAAAATTTCACACCCCAAAAAGAAGTCACTCCACCATGAGCAAGCAAGGAAGTCCACAATTTTTGATCGTCGATGACTTCTCGTCCATGCGACGAATCATCCGGGGCTTGCTCAAGGATGCAGGCTATGTTGATGCCGATGAAGCTGAAGACGGTCAAGTCGCATTTCAAAAACTTCAAGCAGGGCATTTTGATTGCGTCATCACTGACATCAATATGCCCAACATGAATGGATTTGAACTGCTAGAAGCCATCAAAGAAGATGAAAAGCTCAAATCTACGCCGGTATTGATGATCACCGCAGAAGCCGGCAAGGACAATGTCATCAAGGCGGCCAAATTAGGCGCTTGCGCTTATATCGTTAAGCCATTCTCCAAAGCCATATTGGAAGACAAAATTCATAAACTGTTCAAACGAAAAGTACATTGAGGGCTTGTGGACGTCATGCTTTGAACGGATGAATTGATCTGCTTTTTTGCCTTTTTTTGAACTGACATGCTATCCCGGAATAGGAACAATGAATTCCTTTGTATGGGAATACAACCATGGCTTCAAGCCAGGATAAAAACTTACCCGCGACGCAGCGCCGAATTCAAGAAGCCCGAGATGATGGGCAAGTGCCGAATTCGCAGCATTTGAAGCACTTGGCCATTTTGGGTGGTGGCGCCACGGTATTGTTCGGGCTGCTGCCGGGTATCTTGGACCAACTGCTGTCCATGATGCGCACTCAAATGATGTTCGATGCCATGACATTGGCTCAGCCCAACGCAATGATGGAGCAGGTGCAAACCATGGCAAGCGTGGCGTTGACAGCCACTTTGCCTTTGGCCTTGGTGGTCAGTGCACTTGCAGTTTTATCCTCTGCGCTCTTTAGTGGCTTCTTGATCACCTTAAAACCTTTAGGTCCTGATTTTTCAAAAATCAACCCATTGACAGGTTGGGGTCGCTTCTTTTCCAAAGACAAGTTGTCTGAAGTGGCATTGCTGGTGCTGATTGTCATGGGCTTGTGCGTTGTGGCGGGTTTGTACATTTATCACAACACACACCGGTTGGCCGTGATGTCATTGCAGCATGATCCAGCCTCCCTTTTGATGGCCGGAAAGTGGCTCATGGAGGGTTTGGCACTCTTGTTGCTGGTGATCCTTTTGATGGCGGTCATTGACACGCCATTGCAATTTTTTCTGCACCTTCAACGCTTGAAAATGTCAGTACAAGAATTGAAGGAAGAATTCAAGACGTCTGAAGGCAACCCCGAAATCAAGAACAAACGGCGTGCAAGACAGCGCGAAATTGCGCAACAAAACAGCGTTCAGCAGGTCGAAAAAGCTGATTTTGTCTTGACCAACCCCACACATTATGCGGTGGCGATTTGCTATGACGAAACCAAGTTGGGCGCCCCCCGGGTGATTGCCAAAGGCGCTGATTTGATTGCATTGAAGATTCGGCAAGCGGCGCAGCAGCACAGCATTCCGCTGCTGGAGTCACCCCGATTGGCACGAGCCTTGTTTGCGCACACCGAAATCAACGAAGAAATTCCAACGGCCCTGTACATGGCGGTGGCTCAAGTGCTGTCTTATGTCTACCGACTCAAGGCGTCCTTGTCAGGAAGAGGCCCGCAACCTGGCGCTTGCCCCGTACCCAATGTACCCGAAGAGCTTGACCCGCACAGCCCTGGCTTTCAGAAAGGAAGTCTTGCATGAACGCTGTTTTAACGCTGTGGCGTGCTGTTTTAGCCAATAAGCAATCTGTTCTGCAAGGCATCGGTGCCCCATTGGTGGTGGTGGCCATCTTGGCCATGATGGTGCTGCCGCTACCTGCCTGGGTTTTGGATATTTTCTTCACGCTCAATATTGCCGTCGCTTTGATGGTGATGATGGTGGCCTCCTACACCAAGAAGGCCTTGGACTTTGCCGTCTTCCCCACTGTGTTGCTGATCAGCACCTTGTTGCGTTTGTCTTTGAACGTGGCCTCCACGCGGGTGGTCTTACTGGATGGCCACACCGGCCCAGGTGCTGCGGGTGCGGTGATTGAAGCCTTTGGGCATTTTTTGATTGGCGGAAATTTTGCAGTCGGTTTGATTGTTTTCGCCATTCTGGTCGTGATCAACTTCATCGTTGTGACCAAGGGCTCTGAACGAATTGCCGAAGTCTCGGCCCGATTTGCACTGGACGCGATGCCTGGCAAGCAAATGGCCATTGACGCCGATTTGAATGCGGGTCTGATCGACAATGATCAAGCGAAAAAAAGACGCAGTGAAGTGGGCGATGAAGCAGATTTTTTCGGAGCCATGGACGGTGCCGCAAAATTTGTTCGAGGCGATGCGATTGCAGGAATTTTGATTTTGGGTTCTCTTGAAATTTGAGTGGGTAAGCTTCTGCCATATTGATCAACTTTTGAGCGTGAATTGATGACTGCCAAGCTGTTTGAATCTGCCCTGGGCATCACTGACCCGTGGTGCGTTGCCTCGGTTGAGTTCGACGAAGGTGCCAAGACCTTGACGATATTGATTGACTTCAAAGTCGGCAGTCGCTTTGCAGTCTCGGGTCACGATGGGCTGCATGGTGTGCACGACACGGTGGCCAAGACGTATCGGCACCTGAACTTCTTTCAACACGAGTGCCATCTGCAAGTTCGCACTCCTCGCGTGAAACTTCCCAACGGTTCGGTGCGGTTGGTCGAGCCTGATTTTGCCGGGCGACTTAATGGCTTCACCTTGCTGTTTGAAGCCTTCATTCTGATGCTGTCTGGCCA
>NZ_CXOO01000085.1 GCF_001269385.1 Limnohabitans sp. DM1
ATCCGACCAGCGACAGCGGCACCCAGGGTGACAAAACCACCACCGACACGACGCCCACCATCAGCGGCGCGGGTGCCACACCGGGTGACACCATCAGCATCAAAGACCCACAGGGCGCTGTGATCGGCACCACGACCGTTAACCCTGATGGCAGCTGGAGCATCACACCCACCACGGCGCTGCCCGAAGGCCAAACGAACCTGGTTGTCACGGCCACCGACCCCAGCGGCAACACCAGCGCTGCGGCCACGCTGCCCATCACCATCGACACCACGCCACCGGCAGCACCCGCTGCTGTGCTCGAACCGACCAGCGACTCCGGCTCCAAGGGAGACCGTGTCACCACCGACACGACCCCAACGCTGAGCGGCGCAGGTGGCACGCCCGGTGACACCATCATCATCAAAGACCCACAAGGCAACGTCATCGGCACCGCCGTGGTCGCGTCCAACGGCAGCTGGACCATCACGCCTACCGCGCCGCTGCCCGAAGGCACCAACGCGCTCAGTGTCACCGCCACCGACCCGTCTGGCAACATCAGCGCCCCCACGGCGCTGCCCATCACCATCGACACCACGCCGCCCGCAGCGCCCGTTGCCGTGCTTGACCCGACCAGCGACAGCGGCACCCAGGGTGACAAAACCACCACTGACACCACGCCCACCCTCAGCGGCACCGGCGTGCCCGGCAACGTCATCACCATCAAAGACGCTGCGGGCAACACCCTCGCCACCGCCGTGGTGCAGCCCAACGGCAGCTGGGCCGCCACGCCCACCACCGCACTGCCCGAAGGCATCAACGCCTTGACCATGACCGCCACCGACCCGGCAGGCAACACCAGCGCCCCCACGGCGCTGCCCATCACCATTGACACGACCCCACCAGCAGCACCCGCTGCCGTGCTCGACCCGACCAGCGACAGCGGCTCCAAGGGAGACCGCGTCACCACCGACACGACCCCAACGCTGGGCGGCAATGGGACGCCCGGTGACACCATCACCGTCAAAGACGCGGCGGGCAACACCATCGCCACCGCCGTCGTGGCCCCCAACGGCACCTGGGCCGCCACGCCCACCACCGCATTACCCGAAGGCACCATCGCCTTGAGCGTCACCGCCACCGACCCGACAGGCAACGTCAGCGCACCCACAGCGCTGCCCATCACCATCGACACCACGGCACCGGTTGCGCCCGCTGCCGTGCTTGACCCCACCAGCGACAGCGGCTCCAAGGGAGACCTTGTCACCACCGACACGACCCCAACGTTGAGCGGCAACGGGACGCCTGGTGACACCATCACCATCAAAGACCCACAGGGCGTCGTCATCGGCACCACGACCGTTAACCCTGATGGCGGCTGGAGCATCACGCCCACCACGGCGCTGCCCGAAGGCCAAACGAACCTGGCTGTCACCGCCACCGACCCCAGCGGCAACGTCAGCGCCCCCACTGCGCTGCCCATCACCATCGACACCACTGCGCCTGCCACAACTGGAGCCCTGGCCCTCACGGCCGCGTTGGCTCCGACCAGCGACAGCGGCATCCTTGGCGACAGCATGACCAACGACACCACCCCCACGCTGGGTGGCAAAGGCACGCCTGGCGACACCATCACCCTCAACAACGCCGCAGGCACACTGATGGGCACAGCCACCGTGCAAGCCGATGGCAGCTGGCGCATCACGCCCACCACACCACTGCCCGAAGGCACCCACAATTTCAATGTCACCGCCACCGACCCGGCTGGTAACAGCATCAGCCAGCCGCTGAGCGTGACTGTGCTGGTCGATGCCTTGGCCCCAGCTGCACCGTCGGCCAGGCTCGACCCCGTCAGCGACAGCGGCACCTTGGGTGACACAAGCACCAACGATGCCACGCCCACCCTCAGTGGCACCGGAACCCCAGGCCAGACCATCAGCATCCTGAATGCACAAGGCCAGGTCATGGCCACGTCCACAGTGCAAACCAATGGCACTTGGAGCGTCACGCCTGCCACAGCTTTGCCCATTGGCCTCAACAGCCTCAGCGTCACGGCCACCGATGCCGCAGGCAACACCAGCGCACCGACACCGCTGCCGATCACCATCGAGACCGCAGCCACTTCCGCACCCTTGGTGATTCAGGGCGGTGTGTATGCCGGCCCCTTCACCGGCGGTACAGATGTCCTCGTGTACGACAACTTGGGCACCCTCATGGGGGCGGGCACTGTGGGTGCTGACGGCAGCTGGAAAGTCACCGTCTCCGACCGCAACGAATACCGTGGCACCGTGCTGATCAAGGGCGTCGACGCCAATGGCACAGCGGTCAATTACCTGGACGAAGTCAGTGCCACAGGCAAGTCACTCGACACCACCTTGCGCGCCATGGGCGTGGCCGAAGAGGGGTGGGGGAACTTCACCGTGGCCAGTGACATGACCGCCACCCTGACCATCAACATCACCCCCGTGACCGAACTGGCGGTGCGGATCGCTGGCATCGCGGACACCGCAACTGCACCCTTGAGCAGCAGCACCGCAGTCGCCGCTGTCAACGCCGTGGTCGCCAAAGCCCTCGGCATCCCGGGTGTTGACATCACCGCCAAACCCACCACCACCAACAGCCCGGAATTCACCGCCACCGAACGATTCGACGCCGATGGCGTGGTGATCCTCACGGATGGCGAAAAATACGGCTTGGTACTGACCAAGCTCTCGGGCCTGGACAGCATCACGGGCAACGTAGACGCCAGCCTGGATGCCCTGCAAACGCAGGTGCAAGCTGGCGGTACGCTGAGCGCCAGCGGCGCAAGCCTGCTGGAGCAAGGACGAGCCGCAGCCCTGGCCGCCCTCAAGGCCACCACCAATGGCCCTGAAAAGACCTTCGAGCTGGACACGCCCTTCAACCGCTGGCTGCTCGGCGATGTGGTCATCACGAATCAGGTACCCAGCGGCGACAACGTTGCACTGACCGGCTCTGCGCTGCCGGGTAGCACCGTCACCGTCACGCCGTTCGATGGCACCCAAAGGCAGGCTACCGCCAACGCGGAAGGTGCGTTCAACGTGACCCTGCCGGCCTCCAGCATCACAGCGGACAGGTTGGTCAAATTCACAGGCAGTGATGGTCTTGTCCAGACCGCCTCAGTCGAGCACAACCTGCCGCCAGCCCCAGTTGCTGCGCCAGACATGACGGCACTCACCGACACGGGCACCATCAGCTCCGACAACCTCACCTTCAACAGTGCGCCGAGTTTTGTGGTGCTGCAGCCACTGCCCTTGGGCATCGTGGATGTGGTCCTCTACGTGGGCGGCCAACCGGTGGCTGCAAGCTACAACCCGACCACTGGCACCCTGACACCGGTCACGCCTTTGGCAAACGGTCAACAAAGCATCAGCCTCGCATACAAAGATGCACGGGGTAATGTCAGCCCGCAGGGGCCGAGCTTGCCCATCACCATCGACACCACGCCGCCCGCAGCGCCCGCTGCTGTGCTCGATCCGACCAGCGACAGCGGCACCCAGGGTGACAAAACCACCACCGACACGACGCCCACCATCAGCGGCGCGGGTGCCACACCGGGTGACACCATCAGCATCAAAGACCCACAGGGCGCTGTGATCGGCACCACGACCGTTAACCCTGATGGCAGCTGGAGCATCACACCCACCACGGCGCTGCCCGAAGGCCAAACGAACCTGGTTGTCACGGCCACCGACCCCAGCGGCAACACCAGCGCTGCGGCCACGCTGCCCATCACCATCGACACCACGCCACCGGCAGCACCCGCTGCTGTGCTCGAACCGACCAGCGACTCCGGCTCCAAGGGAGACCGTGTCACCACCGACACGACCCCAACGCTGAGCGGCGCAGGTGGCACGCCCGGTGACACCATCAYCATCAAAGACCCACAAGGCAACGTCATCGGCACCGCCGTGGTCGCGTCCAACGGCAGCTGGACCATCACGCCTACCGCGCCGCTGCCCGAAGGCACCAACGCGCTCAGTGTCACCGCCACCGACCCGTCTGGCAACATCAGCGCCCCCACGGCGCTGCCCATCACCATCGACACCACGCCGCCCGCAGCGCCCGTTGCCGTGCTTGACCCGACCAGCGACAGCGGCACCCAGGGTGACAAAACCACCACTGACACCACGCCCACCCTCAGCGGCACCGGCGTGCCCGGCAACGTCATCACCATCAAAGACGCTGCGGGCAACACCCTCGCCACCGCCGTGGTGCAGCCCAACGGCAGCTGGGCCGCCACGCCCACCACCGCACTGCCCGAAGGCATCAACGCCTTGACCATGACCGCCACCGACCCGGCAGGCAACACCAGCGCCCCCACGGCGCTGCCCATCACCATTGACACGACCCCACCAGCAGCACCCGCTGCCGTGCTCGACCCGACCAGCGACAGCGGCTCCAAGGGAGACCGCGTCACCACCGACACGACCCCAACGCTGAGCGGCAACGGGACGCCCGGTGACACCATCACCGTCAAAGACGCGGCGGGCAACACCATCGCCACCGCCGTCGTGGCCCCCAACGGCACCTGGGCCGCCACGCCCACCACCGCATTACCCGAAGGCACCATCGCCTTGAGCGTCACCGCCACCGACCCGACAGGCAACGTCAGCGCGCCCACAGCGCTGCCCATCACCATCGACACCACGGCACCGGTTGCGCCCGCTGCCGTGCTTGACCCCACCAGCGACAGCGGCTCCAAGGGAGACCTTGTCACCACCGACACGACCCCAACGTTGAGCGGCAACGGGACGCCTGGTGACACCATCACCATCAAAGACCCACAGGACAACGTCATCGGCACCGCCGTCGTGGCGGCCAACGGCACCTGGGCCGCCACGCCCACCTCCGCACTGCCCGAAGGCCTCAACGCGCTCAGCGTCACCGCCACCGATCCGTCTGGCAACGTCAGCGCCCCCACGGCGCTGCCCATCACCATCGACACCACGCCACCGGTAGCCCCCGCTGCTGTGCTTGAACCCACCAGCGACTCCGGCTCCAAGGGAGACCGTGTCACCACCGACACGACCCCAACGCTGAGCGGAGCAGGTGGCACGCCCGGTGACACCATCACCATCAAAGACCCACAAGGCAACGTCATCGGCACCGCCGTGGTCGCGGCCAACGGCACTTGGGCCATCACGCCTATCACCGCCTTGCCTGATGGGTTGACCAACCTGGCCGTCACCGCCACCGACCCCAGCGGCAACATCAGCGCCCCCACGCCGCTGCCCATCACCATCGACACCACGCCGCCTGTAGCGCCTGCAGGCTTGCTCGACCCCGTCAGCGACACCGGCACCAAGCTCGACAAAACCACCACCGACACCACGCCTACCCTCAGCGGCACCGGCACTTCCGGTGACATCATCACCATCAAAGACCCACAGGACAACGTCATCGGCACCGCCGTTGTGCAGTCCAACGGAACCTGGGCCATCACCCCCACCAACGTTTTGCCTGATGGCACCATCGCCTTGAGCGTCACAGCCACCGACCCGTCTGGCAACGTCAGCGCCCCCACGACGCTGCCCATCACCATCGACACGACCCCACCGGCAGCGCCCGCTGCCGTGCTCGACCCCACCAGCGACAGCGGCACCCAGGGTGACAAGACCACCACCGACACCACGCCAACACTCAGCGGCGCAGGTGGCACACCGGGTGACACCATCACCATCAAAGACCCACAAGGCAACGTCATCGGCACCGCCGTGGTCGCGGCCAACGGCAGCTGGGCCATCACGCCCACCGCACCGCTGCCCGAAGGTCAAACGAACCTGGCCGTCACAGCCACCGACCCGTCTGGCAACGTCAGCGCCCCCACGGCGCTGCCCATCACCATCGACACCACGCCACCGGCAGCGCCCGCTGCCGTGCTCGACCCGACCAGCGACAGCGGCACCCAGGGTGACAAGACCACCACCGACACCACGCCCACCCTCAGCGGAACCGGCACTTCCGGTGACACCATCACCATCAAAGACCCACAGAGCAATGTCATCGGCACCGCCGTGGTCGCAGCCAACGGCACCTGGGCCATCACGCCCACCTCTGCACTGCCGCTGGGCCTGAATAACCTGAGCATCACTGCCACAGATCCGTCTGGCAACGTGAGCGCCCCGACGGCGCTGCCTGTCACGATCGAAGCCGCTGCCACCGCGCCCGCCGCGCCTGCGGCCGTGCTTGATCCGACCAGCGACAGCGGCAAGCTGCTTGACAGCGCCACCAATGACAACACGCCCACTGTGAGCGGCACCGGCACTGCCGGTGACACCATCACCGTCAAAGACCCACAAGGCAACGTCATCGCCACCACCGTGGTGGCTGGCAACGGCACCTGGGTGGCCACGCCCACCACCGCGCTGCCAGATGGCCTGATCAACCTGTCCGTCACCGAGACCAACCCCGCAGGCCTGAGCAGCGCACCGACCCCGCTGCCCGTCACCATTGACACGACCCCACCGGCAGCGCCCGCTGCCGTGCTCGACCCCACCAGCGACAGCGGCACCCAGGGTGACAAGACCACCACCGACACCACGCCTACCCTCAGCGGCGCAGGTGGCACACCGGGTGACACCATCACCATCAAAGACCCACAAGGCAACGTCATCGGCACCGCCGTGGTCGCGGCCAACGGCAGCTGGGCCATCACGCCCACCACCGCCTTGCCTGATGGCACCATCGCCTTGAGCGTTACAGCCACAGACCCGTCTGGCAACGTCAGTGCCCCCACTGCGCTGCCCATCACCATCGACACGACCCCACCGGCAGCGCCCGCTGCCGTGCTCGACCCGACCAGCGACAGCGGCACCCAGGGTGACAAGACCACCACCGACACCACGCCTACCCTCAGCGGCGCAGGTGGCACACCGGGTGACACCATCACCATCAAAGACCCACAAGGCAACGTCATCGGCACCGCCGTGGTCGCGGCCAACGGCAGCTGGGCCATCACGCCCACCACCGCCTTGCCTGATGGCACCATCGCCTTGAGCGTTACAGCCACAGACCCGTCTGGCAACGTCAGTGCCCCCACTGCGCTGCCCRTCACCATYGACACGACCCCACCGGCAGCGCCCGCTGCCGTGCTCGACCCCACCAGCGACAGCGGCACCCAGGGTGACAAAACCACCACCGACACCACGCCTACCCTCAGCGGCGCAGGTGGCACACCGGGTGACACCATCACCATCAAAGACCCACAAGGCAACGTCATCGGCACCGCCGTGGTCGCGGCCAACGGCAGCTGGGCCATCACGCCCACCACCGCCTTGCCTGATGGCACCATCGCCTTGAGCGTTACAGCCACAGACCCGTCTGGCAACGTCAGTGCCCCCACTGCGCTGCCCATCACCATCGACACCACACCACCGGCAGCACCCGCTGCCGTGCTTGACCCGAGCAGAGAAAGAGGAAAAAAGGGGGAAAAAAAAAAAAAAGAAAAAAGGAAGAAAAGAAGAGGAGAAGGGGGAAAAAAGGGGGAAAAAAGAAAAATCAAAGAAAAAAAAGGAAAAGGAAGAGGAAAAGAAGGAG
>NZ_CXOO01000086.1 GCF_001269385.1 Limnohabitans sp. DM1
AAACCAGTGGCCAACTTCAATGGTGCGGTGGATCTGAAGTTCAAGGCGGTGGACACCAGCGCGACTAGCAACGAGTCTGCGGTGGTGACAAGCACCTTCAACTTCGGCAACGTCAACGATGCACCGGTGTTGGCCGACACGACGCTGGCTTTGTCGGCTGTGGCGCAAGATGCACCCGTGCCAACGGGTGCTGTCGGCAGTTTGGTCAGCAGTTTGGTGGGGGGTGTCAGTGACGTTGACGCCTCGGCTTTGAAAGGGGTTGCGATCACAGGTGTGGGCAATGGCACCTTGTACTTCAGCACCAATGGCGGCAGCACCTGGACGGCGGTCACGGGTGCCAGCAATACCAATGCCTTGCTGTTGGGCTCGGATACGGATAACCGACTTTACTTCAGGCCTGCATCGGGCTACTTCGGTACATTGAACGATGCAGTCACCATCAGGGCCTGGGACCAGACCAGCGGAACCGAGGGCAGCTACGTCAGCACAGCGACTAGCGGAGGTGCCACTGCCTTCTCGAACACGACAGACACCATCAGTCAGCAGGTGGTTCGGCCTGTTACGTTCAATACGGTGTCAAGCGACAACCAGATTGTGATGAACGAAGCTGTTCCCTTAACGGGAACAGCCGACCCCAATGCCACCGTGAACCTCAACATCAACGGCACCATGCGCACTGTGGTGGCCGATGGTTCTGGCAATTGGTCTTACAGCTCAAAGCTGGTACCTTTGATGCGCTATGTGATGGTGCGCGATGTGCTCGATGGCACGTCCGGGTCAAGCAGCACGGGATTTTTGTCGCTGTCAGAGCTTCGCGTCATGGTCGATGGTGTGGATGTCGCAGCTGGGCGGGCTGTGACTCACGGAACAGGCAAGGTCTTGGCTGGTGACACTTTGACGACGACCAGCCTTTTGACTGATGGTAGCACTGGAACTCATGTTGAATATGGTGGCGTTGCAAATGCGGAGGTGTGGGTCGAAGTTGATTTGGGTGATTACTACCGTGTGGACACGGTCGAGGTGACTCCTCGTTCCACCTGGCCTGACCGGTTGAATGACGCCAAAATTTATACGTCCTTGACGCAGCAAAGTCTGGCCACATCGGCCGAGTTGCTGACGGCGTCCAACGCGAATCCACCTACTGTGAAGATCACCACAATCAGTGGTCTCGTACCCGGCACCACGCCGTTTGTGGCCACGCAAGCCAATGCCACCGACGATGATCCTTTCGTCAATGGCACCAACGTCATCACCGCTACGCAAACCGCAGGAGGTCTCAGCAGCAGCGATACCGAAAACGTGGTCTGGAAAGCAACTGCTGGTACTACTGACATCACAGCGCCCGTCTTCAGCAGCGGCAGTGCTGTCTCTGTGGCGGAAAACACCTCTACGGCCACCACAATTTATAACGCCCAGGCCACCGATGCGGGTGGTGCTGCTGATGTGGGCATTACCTACAGCTTAGGTGGCGTTGACGCCGCACGGTTCAACATCAACGCCAGCACGGGTGTGGTCACTTTCAGGGCCGTGCCTGACTTTGAGGCCCCCGTCGATACGGGTGGCAACAACGTTTACAACATCATCGTCTTCGCCCGAGACGCCAGTTTCAACAGGAGCAGCCAGGCAGTGACGGTCACAGTGACCGACGTGGCTGCAGCCCCTGTGGTGCTGGACTTGAACCGCGATGGCACCTTCAGTTATGGCGAGGTGGTCATGGATGTGAACAGCGATGGTGTTGTGGATGTGACGATGTGGGCTGCAGCCCAGGACGGTATCTTGGTGTGGGACAAGTACGGGGACGGGATGGTGTATGACCACACGCAGTACAGCTTCACGCTTTATGGGGGAGCAACCGACTTGGCCGGTTTGGCAGCCGGTTTTGACAGCCATCGTGACAACAAGTTCAACGCCTTGGATGCCCAGTTCTCCGAGTTCATGGTCTGGCAAGACCAGGACCAGGATGGTGTGAGCGATGCGGGTGAGGTGCGCAGCCTGAGCGATTGGGGCATCTCCGAAATCGATTTGCTTAGCGACGGGGTGCAACGCACGCCTGCAGAGGGTGTGATCGAGGCTGGCCGCAGCACGGCCTCAACCCGTGATGGGCAGACCCTTTTGGTAGCCGATGCGGCTTTTGAGTACCGCAGCGCCACGCCCGAAGAGTTAGCAGAGCATGCGCTGACTCAGGCTTACACCCAGATGGAGGACCGGTTGCTGGATCTGGGTGCATTGCTGAGTGAACTGGGCACACAACAGATTGGCTCAAGCTTGGGAGCGGCAGATCTGCGCAGGGATGCGGGTGTCAACGAGGTCCGTATGAGTTTGTCCGATGTGCTGAGCCTTGATTCGCAGGAAGGGCTGTATCAGCAAACCTTGACCGGTGATGCAAACGATCAGATGTTGTGCACCGAAGGGACTTGGACGACACAGGAGCCCGTGCTGAATCTCGTCGAGCAGAGCTATGTGGTTTACAGCGATGGTTCGAATGCATCGGCTCAACTGCTGATTGATCAGCAAATGTCTAGCCAGTATCCATTCTTTTAATCGAAGCAGCTGAGCCCTGCTAGAGGCTTGATTGTCTTCGTGAAGGCCCCTTACATCCCAAAGGGTGTAGGGGGTCTTTTTTCTGGGTGTTTATTCCCATGAATGAAAATTATTTGAGGTTACCCCAATTGGGTAGATGATTTGCTGCTGTGCGTGAAAAGTGATTGATGAATTTATTTTTTTTGTTATATTTCATCAATAAAACTGATTTTCAAATGATAAAAACCTATAATTTACTAACTTAACAGTAAAATAGTTGTGCTCTGTCTGTGGGGTGTGTTGTATCCATTTCAGAGCAGAAGTCTGATTTTTTTAAACCAAAGGATGCTTACAAGCTGCCGATTTGGCGTTGAAGTTTTGCCAAAGAGGGAGGCTGTCAAAAAATTGCCATGGCCAAGAAGTTTCAAATTTTCGTTAGCACTAGCCAAGCAACGCAGGGGCAACTCTTTGAAGTCGACCAGGGGCAGGGTCAGCGCGGTCAAGCCTTGCGGATCAAAGCTAAAACTGGAGGCCGCTACCAACTGCTGGACATCGAAAAAGGGGATGGCATTGCGCCCGATTTCGTCAAATTTAAGCGTGTGAAAAAAGACTTGTATGTCTTGTTTGAAGGCAGCGATCAGGCAGATGTCATCATTGAGGACTATTACAAAGTCGAGCCTCAGACCAATGTCTGCGTGATCGGCCAGGCCGAGAACGGCAATTTCTATGGATACACCCCAGAGGACCCAAGCTTAAGAGGGATGATTGCTCACCTGAGCGATGGTGGTGAGTTGGTCAGCATGGTGTTGGGCTCGAAAGAGGTTTATGCGACGCAGTCTGCCTGCGGTGACTTGGTCAGCATGCCGGTGGGTCCGAATGAGGTTTATTCGACGGGGGCTGGTATTGGCGCTTTCGCGTTCAATCCCCTTTGGTTGGGTCTTGGATTGTTGGGTGCAGGTGGAGCAACGGGTCCAGTGACTGTCGGGCCTGCTGGCAAAGTGACCATCGACTTGGATCCTTTGACGGGAGACAACATCATTTCAGTGTTGGAAGGTCAGCAGGCAAGTGCAAGGCTGTCGGGGCAAGTCAAGGGGGACTTCAAGCCAGGCGATGTGGTGACTTTGGATCTCAATGGCAAGCGCTTGATCACAACTGTGGCTGTGGATGGTCGCTTTGGTGTCGATGTGCGCATGGAGGACCTCAAGGAAGATTCCGACACCAAAGCCGAAGTTTTCGTGTCTGCCAAACACCCCATCACGGGTGCCATCAACGTGGCGAGCACCAGTCAGGATTACGCGGTGGAAATCGACAACTTGTCACCCAATGGGGGCAAGGCTGTGGTACTCACCATCGACAACGATGCCAATAACGACGGATTCATCAACCGTGCTGAACTGGATGGTCGCAGCACTGTGAGCGTGAGTGCTGTTTTTGACGGGAGCACAGTGTCTCCGGGTGATGTGTTGATCCTCACCGATGGTTTCACAACCAAGAGTATCACTTTGGATGCGCAGGCTTTGGCTGCCGGAAAAGTCACCACCAGTTTTGCAGCGCCCACTGATGGTCAAAGTATCAGGGTCAGTGCGGTAATGCGTGACGCGGCCAACAACACCACGCCCGAGGCTTTGGATACAGCCCTTGTGGATACATCCAACTTCGTCCCTGATCTCACTGGCAGCAGCAAGAGCATTGACATTGATATCGTCTCCGACGCAGATGACAACCAACTGCTGAATATCGCCGAAGTCGGCAGTGACCCGATTTCAGTCAAAGTGGGTTTGCCGGTCGATGCCAGGGCAGGAGATAAATTGGTGGTTGAAGCCACTGGCAGTGACAGGCAAGTCATCCTCCTGAGTGCAGAGCAGGTGGCTGCCAAAGAGGTGCGACTTCAATTCAATTCGCCAAGCCATGGGGTTGAGTTTGTGGTGACTGCGCAGTTGAATGACATTGCACAAAACTTCAGTACCAAAGTCAGCGATAGCGCACGCATCAGCACGCTGGCGCCAGCAGGTCGCATCGATCTGGATGCTATCACTGGGGATGATTTCATCACCACCGTTGAGGCAAACGCAAGCGTCACTGTGACAGGTCAAGTCAGTGGTGATTTTCTGCAGGGCGATGTGGTCAGCATCTCTCTCACAGATCAGGACGGTGTCAGCAACATTTATACAGGCACTGTTGATGCTCAGGGGCAATACAGCATCGCAGGCGTGCCAGGTCGTCAATTGGCCAGTAACGCCGATTTGCAAATTTCTGCCCAAATTCAAGCCCATGATGCGGCCAACAATTCGGCGATCTACAGCACGACGCGCGCTTATGTGCTTGATGCCAATGCCAATGCCGACAAGACGGCGCTCATGCTGCACCCTGTCACAGGTGACAACATCGTCAATTGGGAGGAGCGCAAACCAAGCACGGTCAGCTTGACCGGTCAAGTAACAGGTGTTTTTGAAACCAACGATGTGGTGACCTTGAGCTTGAACAACGAGCAATTCACTGGGCTTGTGAATGCAAAAGGGGAATTCAGCATCGCGGTGAACACGTCTGATCTGATGGCGGACGCTGATACAAAAGTTCAAGCCCGTATTGCCGCGACTGTGGGAGCCGTGAGGCAAACGGCTGTAAGTGCTCAGAATTACGTGGTAGAAACCAGCCAGTTGGCCACCAGGCTGACGGCACTGATTCTGGATGCGGTGGCAGACGACAACATGGTCAGTGCAGCCGAAAGCACTGCCAACGATGGAAAAATAACCATCACAGGTCAAGTCACGGGAACCTATGTCGCTGGCGATCAAGTTGTTCTGAAAATCAACAACCAAACAATGACCGGTACCGTGGATGCATCAGGTCGCTTCG
Organism: Limnohabitans sp. DM1; assembly: GCF_001269385.1. Classification (GTDB taxonomy): domain Bacteria; phylum Pseudomonadota; class Gammaproteobacteria; order Burkholderiales; family Burkholderiaceae_C; genus Limnohabitans_A. The sequence goes on from NZ_CXOO01000086.1 coordinate 5,377, forward strand.
GTATCGAGGTTTTGTTTGCGAATTTGTTGGCTGACGTCGACAGGCAGATTGAGGCCAGCGTTTCAGGATCGGGTGGGCAAGCAGCGCAGGCCAGTCAAAATTACGGCATCAATTTGAATGTCGCACCTGTGGCCAAGCATGATACTGCCACGGTGGGTGAAGCCGGCGGGCTGTGCAACAGTACGCCAGGCGCTTTACTCACGTCCACAACAGCCAATGTCAACAGTCTGAATGTATTGGCCAATGATACAGATGCCAACGCAGGAGATATTCTGAGTGTCAAGAGCCTTCAGACGGGGACGTTTGGGACGGCAGTAGCTGTTGAGCCTGGGTCAACAAGTATGCTGAACGGCCAAACATTGGCAGGATCCTTTGGCATCTTGACCATGGGTGCTGATGGAAGTTATGAGTATGTACTTGATCAGTGTAATCACGATGTTCAGGGCTTAGGGGGTGGCGATTTTCTAGAAGATGTGTTCACTTACACGGTACAGGATGCAGAGGGCATGAGTGCTCAGGCCACCCTGACCGTGAAGGTTTTGGGCAGCAACGATGCGCCCGTGCTCACCACCAGCAGCACAGCGCGCAGCTACACAGAGAACCAGCCAGCCATCCTGGCCAACAACGACCTGAGCCTGAGCGATGTGGACAGCGCCAGCCTGTCGGGTGCCACGGTGCAAATCACCAGCGGCTTGAGCGCAGGCGATGTGCTCAGCTTCACAGCGGCCAATGGCATCACCGGCAGCTACGACGCGGCCACCGGAACGCTGACCCTGACCGGCAACGCCACACAGGCGCACTACCAAACAGCATTGCAAAGCGTGAGCTACGCCAGCACCAGCGAAAACCCGACAGCCAGCAGTGCCAGCCGGACGCTGAGCTGGCAACTGAGCGATGGGGCCAGCAGCAATGCGCTGAGCGCTGTGGCCACCAGCACCATCAATCTGACGGCGGTGAACGACGCGCCCGTTCTCACCACAAGCAGCACAGCGCGCACTTACACAGAAAACCAGCCAGCCATCCTGGCCAACAACGACCTGAGCCTGAGCGATGTGGACAGCGCCAGCCTGTCGGGTGCCACGGTGCAAATCACGAGCGGCTTGAGCGCAGGCGATGTGCTCAGCTTCACAGCGGCCAATGGCATCACCGGCAGCTACGACGCGGCCACCGGAACGCTGACCCTGACCGGCAACGCCACACAGGCGCAATACCAAACAGCGCTGCAAAGCGTGAGCTACGCCAGCACCAGCGAAAACCCGACAGCCAGCAGTGCCAGCCGGACGCTGAGCTGGCAACTGAGCGATGGGGCCAGCAGCAATGCGCTGAGCGCTGTGGCCACCAGCACCATCAACCTAGCGGCGGTGAATGATGCGCCCGTTCTCACCACAAGCAGCACAGCGCGCACTTACACAGAAAACCAGCCAGCCATCCTGGCCAACAACGACCTGAGCCTGAGCGATGTGGACAGCGCCAGCCTGTCGGGTGCCACGGTGCAAATCACGAGCGGCTTGAGCGCAGGCGATGTGCTCAGCTTCACAGCGGCCAACGGCATCACGGGCAGCTACGACGCGGCCACCGGAACGCTGACCCTGACCGGCAACGCCACACAGGCGCAATACCAAACAGCGCTGCAAAGCGTGAGCTACGCCAGCACGAGCGAAAACCCGACAGCCAGCAGTGCCAGCCGGACGCTGAGCTGGCAACTGAGCGATGGGGCCAGCAGCAACGCGCTGAGCACTGTGGCCACCAGCACCATCAACCTAGCGGCGGTGAATGATGCGCCCGTTCTCACCACAAGCAGCACAGCGCGCACTTACACAGAAAACCAGCCCGCGATCCTGGCCAACAACGACCTGAGCCTGAGCGATGTGGACAGCGCCAGCCTGTCGGGTGCCACGGTGCAAATCACCAGCGGCTTGAGCGCAGGCGATGTGCTCAGCTTCACAGCGGCCAATGGCATCACCGGCAGCTACGACGCGGCCACCGGAACGCTGACCCTGACCGGCAACGCCACACAGGCGCAATACCAAACAGCGCTGCAAAGCGTGAGCTACGCCAGCACGAGCGAAAACCCCACGGCCAGCAGTGCCAGCCGGACGCTGAGCTGGCAACTGAGCGATGGGGCCAGCAGCAACGCGCTGAGCGCTGTGGCCACCCGCACCATCAATCTGACGGCGGTGAATGATGCAGCCACCTTCACGGGAGACACGAGTAAAACGCTGACCGAGACGGATGTGGCCCAAACCGTCACCGGCACTTTGTCGGTGAGCGATGTGGACAGTCCCACGACGGTCACGGCTCAAACCGATGTGGCCGGCAGTGCGGGCCTGGGCAAGTTCAGCATCACCTCAGCGGGTGCCTGGACCTATGTGATGGACAGCCCACAAAACCAGTTGACCGCTGGCCAAGAAGTCACCGACAGCTTGACGGTGAGCACGGCCGACGGCACCACGCAGGTCATCAGTGTGCTCATCACCGGCACGAACGACGGTCCTGTGGCCGTGAACGACACGGCCACTATCGGCGAAGCCGGTGGCATGAACAACGGCACAGCAGGTTTTGCCTTGAGCTCCACGACCAGCGGCGTGAGCGCCCTGAACGTGCTGGCCAACGACACCGATGTGGACAGCGGCGACACCAAAGCGGTTAAAGACATCAAGGCGGGAACCGCCGCCGGTGCAGGCACATCCGTCACCGCCAGCACCACCAGCGCCAACGGCACGGAAGTGGTGGGCAGCTTCGGCACGCTCAAGATCGGCGCGGATGGCAGCTACACCTACGCGGTGGACCAGACCAACGCCACGGTGCAGGCCTTGAACACCGACAGCACAGCGCTGAGTGACGTGTTCACGTACACGGTACAAGATGCGGCGGGTCTGAGCAGCACAGCCACCATCACGGTGTCGGTGACCGGAGCCAATGACGCGCCGGTTGCCGTGAACGACACGGCCACCATCGGCGAGGCTGGGGGCAGCAACAACGGCACGGCAGGTTCTGCCCTAACCTCCACAACCTCTGGCTTTACCAACACGCTCAATGTGTTGGCCAACGACACCGATGTGGACAGCGGCGACACCAAAGCGGTTAAAGACATCAAGGCGGGCACCGCCGCTGGTGCAGGCACGGCAGTGACCGCCAGCACCACCAGCGCCAACGGCACGGAAGTGGTGGGCAGCTTCGGCACGATCAAGATCGGTGCTGACGGCAGCTACACCTACGTGGTGGACCAAGCCAACGCCACCGTGCAGGCCTTGAACACCGACAGCACAGCGCTGAGCGACGTGTTCACCTACACCGTACAAGACGCGGCGGGTCTGAGCAGCACAGCCACCATCACGGTGTCGGTGACGGGTGCCAATGACGCCGCCACGTTCAGTGGCGACATCAGCAAGTCGATCACCGAGACCAACGTGGCCCAAACCGTCACCGGCATTTTGTCGGTGAGCGATGTGGACAGTCCCACGACGGTCACGGCTCAAACCGATGTGGCTGGCAGTGCGGGCCTGGGCAAGTTCAGCATCACCTCAGTGGGTGCCTGGTCCTATGTGATGGACAGCCCACAAAACCAGTTGACCGCTGGCCAACAAGTCACCGACAGCTTGACGGTGACCGCGGCCGATGGCACCACGCAGGTCATCAGTGTGCTCATCACGGGCACCAATGACGGGCCCGTGGCCGTGAACGACACGGCCACCATCGGCGAAGCCGGTGGCACCGCTAACGGAACCGCAGGCTCTTCTTTGAGCTCCACGACCAGCGGCGTAAGCGTCCTGAACGTGCTGGCCAACGACACCGACCTGGACGCGAGCGAGACGCTCAGCGTCAAAGACATCAAGGCCGGAACAGCCGCCGGTGCAGGCACTGCAGTGACCGCCAGCACCACCAGCGCCAACGGCACGGCCATCACAGGCAGCTTCGGTACATTGACCATCGGTGCCGACGGCAGCTACACCTACGCGGCAGACCAAGCCAACGCCACTGTCCAGGCGCTGAACACATCCAGCACAGCGCTCAGCGACGTGTTCACCTACACCGTACAAGACGCGGCTGGCCTGAGCAGCACGGCCACCATCACGGTGTCGGTGACCGGAGCCAATGATGCGCCGGTTGCCGTGAAGGACACGGCCACCATCGGCGAAGCCGGTGGTTCGAACAACGGAACCGCAGGTTCTGCCTTGAGCTCCACAACCTCTGGCTTTACCAACACGCTCAATGTGTTGGCCAACGACACCGACGTGGACAGCGGTGACACCAAAGCGGTTAAAGACATCAAGGCGGGCACCGCCGCTGGTGCAGGCACGGCAGTGACCGTGGCCACCACCAGCGCCAACGGCACGGAAGTGGTGGGCAGCTTCGGCACGATCAAGATCGGAGCGGATGGCAGCTACACCTACGTCGTGGACCAAGCCAACGCCACGGTGCAGGCCTTGAACACCGACAGCACAGCGCTGAGTGACGTGTTCACCTACACCGTACAAGACGCGGCGGGTCTGAGCAGCACAGCCACCATCACGGTGTCGGTGACGGGTGCCAATGACGCCGCCACGTTCAGTGGCGACATCAGCAAGTCGATCACCGAGACCAACGTGGCCCAAACCGTCACCGGCACTTTGTCGGTGAGCGATGTGGACAGTCCCACGACGGTCACGGCTCAAACCGATGTGGCTGGCAGTGCGGGCCTGGGCAAGTTCAGCATCACCTCAGCGGGTGCCTGGACCTATGTGATGGACAGCCCACAAAACCAGTTGACCGCCGGGCAAGAAGTTACGGACACCTTGACGGTGAGCACGGCCGACGGCACCACGCAGGTCATCAGTGTGCTCATCACGGGCACGAACGACGGTCCCGTGGCCGTGAACGACACGGCCACCATCGGCGAAGCCGGTGGCACCGCTAACGGAACCGCAGGCTCTTCTTTGAGCTCCACGACCAGCGGCGTAAGCGTCCTGAACGTGTTGGCCAACGACACCGATGTGGACAGCGGAGACACCAAAGCGGTTAAAGACATCAAGGCGGGCACCGCCGCCGGTGCAGGCACTGCAGTGACCGCCAGCACCACCAGCGCCAACGGCACGGAAGTGGTGGGCAGCTTCGGCACGATCAAGATCGGTGCTGACGGCAGCTACACCTACGCGGTGGACCAAGCCAACGCCACCGTGCAGGCCTTGAACACCAACAGCACGGCGCTCAGCGACGTGTTCACTTACTCGGTGCAAGACGCAGCAGGCTTGAGCAGCACGGCCACCATCACGGTGGCGGTGACCGGGGCCAATGATGCGCCGGTTGCCGTGAACGACACGGCCACCATCGGCGAAGCCGGTGGTTCGAACAACGGAACCGCAGGTTCTGCCTTGAGCTCCACAACCTCTGGCTTTACCAACACGCTCAATGTGTTGGCCAACGACACCGACGTGGACAGCGGCGACACCAAAGCGGTTAAAGACATCAAGGCGGGCACCGCCGCTGGTGCAGGCACTGCAGTGACCGCGGCCACCACCAGCGCCAACGGCACGGCCATCACAGGCAGCTTCGGTACATTGGCCATTGGCTCAGATGGCAGCTACACCTACGCGGTGGACCAAGCCAACGCCACCGTGCAGGCCTTGAACACCAACAGCACGGCGCTGAGCGACGTGTTCACTTACACGGTGCAAGACGCAGCAGGCTTGAGCAGCACAGCCACGATCACGGTGTCGGTGACCGGGGCCAACGATGCCGCTACGTTCAGTGGTGACATCAGCAAGTCGATCACAGAGACCAACGCGGCCCAAACCGTGACGGGCAACTTGACGGTGAGCGATGTGGACAGTCCCACCACCGTCACCGCCCAAACCGATGTGGCCGGCAGTGCGGGCCTGGGCAAGTTCAGCATCACCTCAGCGGGTGCCTGGACCTATGTGATGGACAGCGCACAAAACCAGTTGACCGCCGGGCAAGAAGTCACCGACACATTGACGGTGAGCACGGCCGACGGCACCACGCAGGTCATCAGTGTGCTCATCACCGGCACGAACGACGGTCCTGTGGCCGTGAACGACACGGCCACCATCGGCGAAGCCGGTGGTTCGAACAACGGAACCGCAGGTTCTGCCTTGAGCTCCACGACCTCTGGCTTTACCAACACGCTCAATGTGTTGGCCAACGACACCGATGTGGACAGCGGAGACACCAAAGCGGTTAAAGACATCAAGGCGGGCACCGCCGCTGGTGCAGGCACGGCAGTGACCGTGGCCACCACCAGCGCCAACGGCACGGAAGTGGTGGGCAGCTTCGGCACGCTCAAGATCGGCGCGGATGGCAGCTACACCTACGTGGTGGACCAGGCCAACGCCACGGTGCAGGCCTTGAACACCGACAGCACAGCGCTGAGCGACGTGTTCACTTACACGGTACAAGATGCGGCGGGCCTGAGCAGTACAGCCACCATCACGGTGGCGGTGACCGGGGCCAATGATGCGCCGGTTGCCGTGAACGACACGGCCACCATCGGCGAAGCCGGTGGTTCGAACAACGGAACCGCAGGTTCTGCCTTGAGCTCCACAACCTCTGGCTTTACCAACACGCTCAATGTGTTGGCCAACGACACCGACGTGGACAGCGGCGACACCAAAGCGGTTAAAGACATCAAGGCGGGCACCGCCGCTGGTGCAGGCACGGCAGTGACCGCCAGCACCACCAGCGCCAACGGCACGGAAGTGGTGGGCAGCTTCGGCACGATCAAGATCGGTGCTGCCGGCAGCTACACCTACGCGGTGGACCAGACCAACGCCACAGTGCAGGCCTTGAACACCAACAGCACAGCGCTGAGCGACGTGTTCACTTACACGGTACAAGACGCAGCAGGCTTGAGCAGCACAGCCACGATCACGGTGTCGGTGACCGGGGCCAACGATGCCGCTACGTTCAGTGGTGACATCAGCAAGTCGATCACAGAGACCAACGCGGCCCAAACCGTGACGGGCAACTTGACGGTGAGCGATGTGGACAGTCCCACCACCGTCACCGCCCAAACCGATGTGGCCGGCAGTGCGGGCCTGGGCAAGTTCAGCATCACCTCAGCGGGTGCCTGGACCTATGTGATGGACAGCGCACAAAACCAGTTGACCGCCGGGCAAGAAGTCACCGACACATTGACGGTGAGCACGGCCGACGGCACCACGCAGGTCATCAGTGTGCTCATCACCGGCACGAACGACGCGCCCGTGGCCGTGAACGACACGGCCACCATCGGTGAAGCCGGTGGTACGAACAACGGCACAGCAGGTTCTGCCTTGAGCTCCACGACCAGCGGCGTCAACGTTCTGAACGTGTTGAGCAACGACACCGACGTGGACGCGAGCGAGACGCTCAGCGTCAAAGACATCAAGGCCGGAACAGCTGCCGGTGCAGGCACGACAGTGACCGCGGCCACCACCAGCGCCAACGGCACGGAAGTGGTGGGCAGCTTCGGCACGATCAAGATCGGCGCGGATGGCAGCTACACCTACGTAGTGGACCAGGCCAACGCCACGGTGCAGGCCTTGAACACCGACAGCACAGCGCTGAGTGACGTGTTCACGTACACGGTACAAGATGCGGCGGGTCTGAGCAGCACAGCCACCATCACGGTGTCGGTGACCGGGGCCAATGACGCGCCTGTGGGCGTGAACGACACGGCCACCATCGGCGAAGCCGGTGGTTCGAGCAATGGCACGTCCGGCAGCGCTCTCACATCGACCACCAGCGGATTCAGCGCCCTGAACTTGTTGGCCAACGACATTGATGTGGACAGCGGCGACACTTTGACGGTCAAAGACATCAAGGCTGGAACAGCTGCCGGTGCAGGCACGGCCGTGACCGCGGCCACCACCAGTGCCAACGGCACGGAAGTGGTGGGCAGCTTCGGCACGCTCAAGATCGGCGCGGATGGCAGCTACACCTACGTCGTGGACCAAGCCAACGCCACGGTGCAGGCGCTGAACACAGGCAGCACGGCCCTGAGCGACGTGTTCACGTACACGGTACAAGATGCGGCGGGTCTGAGCAGCACAGCCACCATCACGGTGTCGGTGACGGGGGCCAATGACGCCGCCACGTTCAGTGGCGACATCAGCAAGTCGATCACCGAGACCAACGTGGCCCAAACCGTCACCGGCACTTTGTCGGTGAGCGATGTGGACAGTCCCACGACGGTCACGGCTCAAACCGATGTGGCTGGCAGTGCGGGCCTGGGCAAGTTCAGCATCACCTCAGCGGGTGCCTGGACCTATGTGATGGACAGCCCACAAAACCAGTTGACCGCGGGCCAACAAGTCACGGACACCTTGACGGTGACCGCGGTCGATGGCACCACGCAGGTCATCAGTGTGCTCATCACGGGCACCAATGACGCGCCCGTGGCCGTGAACGACACGGCCACCATCGGTGAAGCCGGTGGTACGAACAACGGCACAGCAGGTTCTGCCTTGAGCTCCACGACCAGCGGCGTGACCGCCCTGAACGTGCTGGCCAACGACACCGACGTGGACAGCGGTGACACCAAAGCGGTTAAAGACATCAAGGCGGGCACCGCCGCTGGTGCAGGCACGGCCGTGACCGCGGCCACCACCAGTGCCAACGGCACGGAAGTGGTGGGCAGCTTCGGCACGCTCAAGATCGGCGCGGATGGCAGCTACACCTACGTCGTGGACCAAGCCAACGCCACGGTGCAGGCCTTGGACACCAACAGCACGGCGCTGAGTGACGTGTTCACGTACACGGTACAAGATGCGGCGGGTCTGAGCAGCACAGCCACCATCACGGTGTCGGTGACCGGGGCCAATGACGCCGCCACGTTCAGTGGCGACATCAGCAAGTCGATCACCGAGACCAACGTGGCCCAAACCGTCACCGGCACTTTGTCGGTGAGCGATGTGGACAGTCCCACGACGGTCACGGCTCAAACCGATGTGGCTGGCAGTGCGGGCCTGGGCAAGTTCAGCATCACCTCAGCGGGTGCCTGGACCTATGTGATGGACAGCCCACAAAACCAGTTGACCGCTGGCCAAGAAGTCACCGACAGCTTGACGGTGAGCACGGCCGACGGCACCACGCAGGTCATCAGTGTGCTCATCACCGGCACGAACGACGGTCCTGTGGCCGTGAACGACACGGCCACCATCGGCGAAGCCGGTGGTGCGGCCAACGGCACGGCAGGTTCTGCCTTGACCTCCACGACCAGCGGCGTAAGCGTCCTGAACGTGTTGGCCAACGACACCGACGTGGACGCGAGCGAGACGCTCAGCGTCAAAGACATCAAGGCGGGCACCGCCGCCGGTGCGGGTACAGCCGTCACCGCCAGCACCACCAGTGCCAACGGCACGGAAGTGGTGGGCAGCTTCGGTACGATCAAGATCGGCGCCGATGGCAGCTACACCTACGCGGTGGACCAGACCAACGCCACGGTGCAGGCGCTGAACACATCCAGCACGGCTTTGAGCGACGTGTTCACTTACACCGTACAAGACGCGGCAGGCTTGAGCAGCACAGCCACCATCACGGTGTCGGTGACCGGAGCCAACGACGCGCCGGTTGCCGTGAACGACACGGCCACCATTGGCGAAGCCGGTGGTTCGAGCAATGGCACGGCAGGCAGCGCTCTAACATCGACCACCAGCGGATTCAGCGCCCTGAACTTGTTGGCCAACGACACTGATGTGGACAGCGGCGACACTTTGACGGTCAAAGACATCAAGGCGGGAACCGCCGCCGGTGCAGGCACATCCGTCACCGCCAGCACCACCAGCGCCAACGGCACGGAAGTGGTGGGCAGCTTCGGTACGCTCAAGATCGGCGCGGATGGCAGCTACACCTACGTGGTGGACCAGACCAACGCCACGGTGCAGGCCTTGAACACCAACAGCACAGCGCTGAGCGACGTGTTCACTTACACGGTACAAGATGCGGCGGGTCTGAGCAGCACAGCCACCATCACGGTGGCGGTGACCGGGGCCAACGATGCCGCTACGTTCAGTGGCGACATCAGCAAGTCGATCACCGAGACCAACGCGGCCCAAACCGTCACCGGCACTTTGTCGGTGAGCGATGTGGACAGTCCCACGACCGTCACCGCCCAAACCGATGTGGCCGGCAGTGCGGGCCTGGGCAAGTTCAGCATCACCTCAGCGGGTGCCTGGACCTATGTGATGGACAGCGCACAAAACCAGTTGACCGCCGGGCAAGAAGTCACCGACACATTGACGGTGAGCACGGCCGACGGCACCACGCAGATCATCAGTGTGCTCATCACCGGCACGAACGACGGTCCCGTGGCCGTGAACGACACGGCCACCATCGGCGAAGCCGGTGGCACCGCTAACGGAACCGCAGGCTCTTCTTTGAGCTCCACGACCAGCGGCTTTACCAACACGCTCAATGTGCTGGCCAACGACACCGACGTGGACAGCGGCGACACCAAAGCGGTTAAAGACATCAAAGCGGGGACCTCTGCTGGTGCGGGTACAGCCGTCACCGCCAGCACCACCAGCGCCAACGGCACGGCCATCACAGGCAGCTTCGGTACATTGACCATTGGTGCCGACGGCAGCTACACCTACGTGGTGGACCAAGCCAACGCCACCGTGCAGGCCTTGAACACCAACAGCACAGCGCTGAGCGACGTGTTCACCTACACCGTGCAAGACGCAGCAGGCTTGAGTAGCACAGCCACCATCACGGTGTCGGTGACCGGAGCCAATGACGCCGCCACGTTCAGTGGCGACATCAGCAAGTCGATCACCGAGACCAACGCGGCCCAAACCGTGACCGGCACTTTGTCGGTGAGCGATGTGGACAGTCCCACGACGGTCACGGCTCAAACCGATGTGGCTGGCAGTGCGGGCCTGGGCAAGTTCAGCATAACCTCAGTGGGTGCCTGGACCTATGTGATGGACAGCCCACAAAACCAGTTGACCGCTGGCCAACAAGTCACCGACAGCTTGACGGTGACCGCGGCCGATGGCACCACGCAGGTCATCAGTGTGCTCATCACGGGCACCAATGACGGGCCCGTGGCCGTGAACGATACGGCCACCATCGGCGAAGCCGGTGGCATGAACAACGGCACAGCAGGTTCTGCCTTGAGCTCCACGACCAGCGGCGTGAGCGCCCTGAACGTGCTGGCCAACGACACCGATGTGGACAGCGGCGACACCAAAGCGGTTAAAGACATCAAGGCGGGAACCGCCGCCGGTGCAGGCACATCCGTCACCGCCAGCACCACCAGCGCCAACGGCACGGAAGTGGTGGGCAGCTTCGGCACGCTCAAGATCGGCGCGGATGGCAGCTACACCTACGTGGTGGACCAGGCCAACGCCACGGTGCAGGCCTTGAACACCGACAGCACAGCGCTGAGCGACGTGTTCACTTACACGGTACAAGATGCGGCGGGCCTGAGCAGTACAGCCACCATCACGGTGGCGGTGACCGGGGCCAATGATGCGCCGGTTGCCGTGAACGACACGGCCACCATCGGCGAAGCCGGTGGTTCGAACAACGGAACCGCAGGTTCTGCCTTGAGCTCCACAACCTCTGGCTTTACCAACACGCTCAATGTGTTGGCCAACGACACCGACGTGGACAGCGGCGACACCAAAGCGGTTAAAGACATCAAGGCGGGCACCGCCGCTGGTGCAGGCACGGCAGTGACCGCCAGCACCACCAGCGCCAACGGCACGGAAGTGGTGGGCAGCTTCGGCACGATCAAGATCGGTGCTGCCGGCAGCTACACCTACGCGGTGGACCAGACCAACGCCACAGTGCAGGCCTTGAACACCAACAGCACAGCGCTGAGCGACGTGTTCACTTACACGGTACAAGACGCAGCAGGCTTGAGCAGCACAGCCACGATCACGGTGTCGGTGACCGGGGCCAACGATGCCGCTACGTTCAGTGGTGACATCAGCAAGTCGATCACAGAGACCAACGCGGCCCAAACCGTGACCGGCACTTTGTCGGTGAGCGATGTGGACAGTCCCACGACGGTCACGGCTCAAACCGATGTGGCTGGCAGTGCGGGCCTGGGCAAGTTCAGCATCACCTCAGCGGGTGCCTGGACCTATGTGATGGACAGCCCACAAAACCAGTTGACCGCTGGCCAACAAGTCACCGACAGCTTGACGGTGACCGCGGCCGATGGCACCACGCAGGTCATCAGTGTGCTCATCACGGGCACCAATGACGGGCCCGTGGCCGTGAACGACACGGCCACCATCGGCGAAGCCGGTGGCATGAACAACGGCACAGCAGGTTTTGCCTTGAGCTCCACGACCAGCGGCGTGAGCGCCCTGAACGTGCTGGCCAACGACACCGATGTGGACAGCGGCGACACCAAAGCGGTTAAAGACATCAAGGCGGGAACCGCCGCCGGTGCAGGCACATCCGTCACCGCCAGCACCACCAGCGCCAACGGCACGGAAGTGGTGGGCAGCTTCGGCACGCTCAAGATCGGCGCGGATGGCAGCTACACCTACGCGGTGGACCAGACCAACGCCACGGTGCAGGCCTTGAACACCAACAGCACAGCGCTGAGCGACGTGTTCACTTACACCGTGCAAGACGCAGCAGGCTTGAGTAGCACAGCCACCATCACGGTGTCGGTGACCGGAGCCAATGACGCGCCGGTTGCCGTGAACGACACGGCCACCATCGGCGAGGCTGGGGGCAGCAACAACGGCACGGCAGGTTCTGCCCTAACCTCCACAACCTCTGGCTTTACCAACACGCTCAATGTGTTGGCCAACGACACCGATGTGGACAGCGGCGACACCAAAGCGGTTAAAGACATCAAGGCGGGCACCGCCGCTGGTGCAGGCACGGCAGTGACCGTGGCCACCACCAGCGCCAACGGCACGGAAGTGGTGGGCAGCTTCGGCACGATCAAGATCGGTGCTGACGGCAGCTACACCTACGCGGTGGACCAAGCCAACGCCACGGTGCAGGCCTTGGACACCAACAGCACGGCGCTGAGTGACGTGTTCACGTACACGGTGCAAGACGCGGCGGGTTTGAGCAGCACAGCCACGATCACGGTGGCGGTGACGGGTGCCAACGACGCTGCCACGTTCAGTGGCGACATCAGCAAGTCGATCACAGAGACCAACGTGGCCCAAACCGTGACGGGCAACTTGACGGTGAGCGATGTGGACAGTCCCACCACCGTCACCGCCCAAACCGATGTGGCCGGCAGTGCGGGCCTGGGCAAGTTCAGCATCACCTCAGCGGGTGCCTGGACCTATGTGATGGACAGCGCACAAAACCAGTTGACCGCCGGGCAAGAAGTCACCGACACATTGACGGTGAGCACGGCCGACGGCACCACGCAGGTCATCAGTGTGCTCATCACCGGCACGAACGACGCGCCCGTGGCCGTGAACGACACGGCCACCATCGGCGAAGCCGGTGGCACCGCTAACGGAACCGCAGGCTCTTCTTTGAGCTCCACGACCAGCGGCGTAAGCGTCCTGAACGTGCTGGCCAACGACACCGACCTGGACGCGAGCGAGACGCTCAGCGTCAAAGACATCAAGGCCGGAACAGCCGCCGGTGCAGGCACTGCAGTGACCGCCAGCACCACCAGCGCCAACGGCACGGCCATCACAGGCAGCTTCGGTACATTGACCATCGGTGCCGACGGCAGCTACACCTACGCGGCAGACCAAGCCAACGCCACTGTCCAGGCGCTGAACACATCCAGCACAGCGCTCAGCGACGTGTTCACCTACACCGTACAAGACGCGGCTGGCCTGAGCAGCACGGCCACCATCACGGTGTCGGTGACCGGAGCCAATGATGCGCCGGTTGCCGTGAACGACACGGCCACCATCGGTGAAGCCGGTGGTACGAACAACGGAACCGCAGGTTCTGCCTTGAGCTCCACGACCAGCGGCGTCAACGTTCTGAACGTGTTGAGCAACGACACCGACGTGGACGCGAGCGAGACGCTCAGCGTCAAAGACATCAAGGCCGGAACAGCTGCCGGTGCAGGCACGACAGTGACCGCGGCCACCACCAGCGCCAACGGCACGGCCATCACAGGCAGCTTCGGTACATTGACCATTGGCTCAGATGGCAGCTACACCTACGTGGTGGACCAGGCCAACGCTACAGTGCAGGCGCTGAACACAGCCAGCACAGCGCTCAGCGACGTGTTCACCTACACCGTACAAGACGCGGCTGGCCTGAGCAGCACAGCCACCATCACGGTGTCGGTCACCGGAGCCAATGACGCGCCGGTTGCCGTGAACGACACGGCCACCATCGGCGAAGCCGGTGGTACGAACAACGCCACTGCGGGCAGCGCTCTAACATCGACCACCAGCGGATTCAGCACCTTGAACGTGCTGGCCAACGACACCGACGTGGACAGCGGTGACACCAAAGCGGTTAAAGACATCAAGGCGGGCACCGCCGCTGGTGCAGGCACGGCAGTGACCGTGGCCACCACCAGCGCCAACGGCACGGAAGTGGTGGGCAGCTTCGGCACGATCAAGATCGGAGCGGATGGCAGCTACACCTACGTCGTGGACCAAGCCAACGCCACGGTGCAGGCCTTGGACACCAACAGCACGGCGCTGAGTGACGTGTTCACGTACACGGTGCAAGACGCGGCGGGTTTGAGCAGCACAGCCACGATCACGGTGGCGGTGACGGGTGCCAACGACGCTGCCACGTTCAGTGGCGACATCAGCAAGTCGATCACCGAGACCAACGTGGCCCAAACCGTCACCGGCACTTTGTCGGTGAGCGATGTGGACAGTCCCACGACGGTCACGGCTCAAACCGATGTGGCTGGCAGTGCGGGCCTGGGCAAGTTCAGCATCACCTCAGCGGGTGCCTGGACCTATGTGATGGACAGCCCACAAAACCAGTTGACCGCTGGCCAACAAGTCACCGACAGCTTGACGGTGACCGCGGCCGATGGCACCACGCAGGTCATCAGTGTGCTCATCACGGGTACCAATGACGGGCCCGTGGCCGTGAACGACACGGCCACCATCGGCGAAGCCGGTGGCATGAACAACGGCACAGCAGGTTCTGCCTTGAGCTCCACGACCAGCGGCGTGACCGCCCTGAACGTGCTGGCCAACGACACCGATGTGGACAGCGGCGACACCAAAGCGGTTAAAGACATCAAGGCGGGCACCGCCGCTGGTGCAGGCACGGCAGTGACCGTGGCCACCACCAGCGCCAACGGCACGGAAGTGGTGGGCAGCTTCGGCACGCTCAAGATCGGCGCGGATGGCAGCTACACCTACGTGGTGGACCAAGCCAACGCCACCGTGCAGGCCTTGAACACCAACAGCACAGCGCTGAGCGACGTGTTCACCTACACCGTGCAAGACGCAGCAGGCTTGAGCAGCACAGCCACCATCACGGTGGCGGTGACCGGGGCCAATGATGCGCCGGTTGCCGTGAACGACACGGCCACCATCGGCGAAGCCGGTGGTTCGAACAACGGAACCGCAGGTTCTGCCTTGAGCTCCACAACCTCTGGCTTTACCAACACGCTCAATGTGTTGGCCAACGACACCGACGTGGACAGCGGCGACACCAAAGCGGTTAAAGACATCAAGGCGGGCACCGCCGCTGGTGCAGGCACGGCAGTGACCGCCAGCACCACCAGCGCCAACGGCACGGAAGTGGTGGGCAGCTTCGGCACGATCAAGATCGGTGCTGMCGGCAGCTACACCTACGCGGTGGACCAGACCAACGCCACAGTGCAGGCCTTGAACACCAACAGCACAGCGCTGAGCGACGTGTTCACTTACACGGTACAAGACGCAGCAGGCTTGAGCAGCACAGCCACGATCACGGTGTCGGTGACCGGGGCCAACGATGCCGCTACGTTCAGTGGTGACATCAGCAAGTCGATCACAGAGACCAACGCGGCCCAAACCGTGACGGGCAACTTGACGGTGAGCGATGTGGACAGTCCCACCACCGTCACCGCCCAAACCGATGTGGCCGGCAGTGCGGGCCTGGGCAAGTTCAGCATCACCTCAGCGGGTGCCTGGACCTATGTGATGGACAGCGCACAAAACCAGTTGACCGCCGGGCAAGAAGTCACCGACACATTGACGGTGAGCACGGCCGACGGCACCACGCAGGTCATCAGTGTGCTCATCACCGGCACGAACGACGCGCCCGTGGCCGTGAACGACACGGCCACCATCGGTGAAGCCGGTGGTACGAACAACGGCACAGCAGGTTCTGCCTTGAGCTCCACGACCAGCGGCGTCAACGTTCTGAACGTGTTGAGCAACGACACCGACGTGGACGCGAGCGAGACGCTCAGCGTCAAAGACATCAAGGCCGGAACAGCTGCCGGTGCAGGCACGACAGTGACCGCGGCCACCACCAGCGCCAACGGCACGGCCATCACAGGTAGCTTCGGTACATTGACCATCGGTGCCGACGGCAGCTACACCTACGCGGCAGACCAAGCCAACGCCACTGTCCAGGCGCTGAACACATCCAGCACAGCGCTCAGCGACGTGTTCACCTACACCGTACAAGACGCGGCTGGCCTGAGCAGCACAGCCACCATCACGGTGTCGGTGACCGGAGCCAATGATGCGCCGGTTGCCGTGAACGACACGGCCACCATCGGCGAAGCCGGTGGTTCGAACAACGGAACCGCAGGTTCTGCCTTGAGCTCCACGACCTCTGGCTTTACCAACACGCTCAATGTGTTGGCCAACGACACCGATGTGGACAGCGGTGACACCAAAGCGGTTAAAGACATCAAGGCGGGCACCGCCGCTGGTGCAGGCACGGCAGTGACCGTGGCCACCACCAGCGCCAACGGCACGGAAGTGGTGGGCAGCTTCGGCACGATCAAGATCGGTGCTGCCGGCAGCTACACCTACGCGGTGGACCAGACCAACGCCACAGTGCAGGCCTTGAACACCAACAGCACAGCGCTGAGCGACGTGTTCACTTACACGGTACAAGACGCAGCAGGCTTGAGCAGCACAGCCACGATCACGGTGTCGGTGACCGGGGCCAACGATGCCGCTACGTTCAGTGGTGACATCAGCAAGTCGATCACAGAGACCAACGCGGCCCAAACCGTGACGGGCAACTTGACGGTGAGCGATGTGGACAGTCCCACGACGGTCACGGCTCAAACCGATGTGGCTGGCAGTGCGGGCCTGGGCAAGTTCAGCATAACCTCAGTGGGTGCCTGGACCTATGTGATGGACAGCCCACAAAACCAGTTGACCGCTGGCCAACAAGTCACCGACAGCTTGACGGTGACCGCGGCCGATGGCACCACGCAGGTCATCAGTGTGCTCATCACGGGCACCAATGACGGGCCCGTGGCCGTGAACGACACGGCCACTATCGGCGAATCCGGTGGTACGTCCAACGGCACGGCCGGCAGCGCGCTCACATCGACCACCAGCGGCGTGAGCGTTCTTAATGTATTGAGCAACGACACCGACGTGGACGCGAGCGAGACGCTCAGCGTCAAAGACATCAAGGCGGGAACCGCCGCCGGTGCGGGTACAGCCGTCACCGCCAGCACCACCAGCGCCAACGGCACGGAAGTGGTGGGCAGCTTCGGCACGCTCAAGATCGGCGCGGATGGCAGCTACACCTACGTGGTGGACCAAGCCAACGCCACCGTGCAGGCCTTGAACACCAACAGCACAGCGCTGAGCGACGTGTTCACCTACACCGTGCAAGACGCAGCAGGCTTGAGCAGCACAGCCACCATCACGGTGTCGGTGACCGGAGCCAATGACGCGCCGGTTGCCGTGAACGACACGGCCACCATCGGCGAGGCTGGGGGCAGCAACAACGGCACGGCAGGTTCTGCCCTAACCTCCACAACCTCTGGCTTTACCAACACGCTCAATGTGCTGGCCAACGACACCGATGTGGACAGCGGCGACACCAAAGCGGTTAAAGACATCAAGGCGGGAACCGCCGCCGGTGCAGGCACATCCGTCACCGCCAGCACCACCAGCGCCAACGGCACGGAAGTGGTGGGCAGCTTCGGCACGATCAAGATCGGCGCGGATGGCAGCTACACCTACGTAGTGGACCAGGCCAACGCCACGGTGCAGGCCTTGAACACCGACAGCACAGCGCTGAGTGACGTGTTCACGTACACGGTACAAGATGCGGCGGGTCTGAGCAGCACAGCCACCATCACGGTGTCGGTGACCGGGGCCAATGACGCCGCCACGTTCAGTGGCGACATCAGCAAGTCGATCACCGAGACCAACGCGGCCCAAACCGTGACCGGCACTTTGACGGTGAGCGATGTGGACAGTCCCACGACGGTCACGGCTCAAACCGATGTGGCTGGCAGTGCGGGCCTGGGCAAGTTCAGCATCACCTCAGCGGGTGCCTGGACCTATGTGATGGACAGCCCACAAAACCAGTTGACCGCTGGCCAACAAGTCACCGACAGCTTGACGGTGACCGCGGCCGATGGCACCACGCAGGTCATCAGTGTGCTCATCACGGGTACCAATGACGGGCCCGTGGCCGTGAACGACACGGCCACCATCGGCGAAGCCGGTGGCATGAACAACGGCACAGCAGGTTCTGCCTTGAGCTCCACGACCAGCGGCGTGACCGCCCTGAACGTGCTGGCCAACGACACCGATGTGGACAGCGGAGACACCAAAGCGGTTAAAGACATCAAGGCGGGCACCGCCGCTGGTGCAGGCACGGCAGTGACCGTGGCCACCACCAGCGCCAACGGCACGGAAGTGGTGGGCAGCTTCGGCACGCTCAAGATCGGCGCGGATGGCAGCTACACCTACGTGGTGGACCAAGCCAACGCCACCGTGCAGGCCTTGAACACCAACAGCACAGCGCTGAGCGACGTGTTCACCTACACCGTGCAAGACGCAGCAGGCTTGAGCAGCACAGCCACCATCACGGTGGCGGTGACCGGGGCCAATGATGCGCCGGTTGCCGTGAACGACACGGCCACCATCGGCGAAGCCGGTGGTTCGAACAACGGAACCGCAGGTTCTGCCTTGAGCTCCACAACCTCTGGCTTTACCAACACGCTCAATGTGTTGGCCAACGACACCGACGTGGACAGCGGCGACACCAAAGCGGTTAAAGACATCAAGGCGGGCACCGCCGCTGGTGCAGGCACGGCAGTGACCGCCAGCACCACCAGCGCCAACGGCACGGAAGTGGTGGGCAGCTTCGGCACGATCAAGATCGGCGCGGATGGCAG
Source organism: Limnohabitans sp. DM1 (assembly GCF_001269385.1). GTDB lineage: Bacteria > Pseudomonadota > Gammaproteobacteria > Burkholderiales > Burkholderiaceae_C > Limnohabitans_A. The sequence goes on from NZ_CXOO01000086.1 coordinate 24,605, forward strand.
CTACACCTACGTAGTGGACCAGGCCAACGCCACAGTGCAGGCCTTGAACACCGACAGCACAGCGCTGAGTGACGTGTTCACGTACACGGTACAAGATGCGGCGGGTCTGAGCAGCACAGCCACCATCACGGTGTCGGTGACGGGTGCCAATGACGCCGCCACGTTCAGTGGCGACATCAGCAAGTCGATCACCGAGACCAACGCGGCCCAAACCGTCACCGGCACTTTGTCGGTGAGCGATGTGGACAGTCCCACGACCGTCACCGCCCAAACCGATGTGGCCGGCAGTGCGGGCCTGGGCAAGTTCAGCATAACCTCAGTGGGTGCCTGGACCTATGTGATGGACAGCCCACAAAACCAGTTGACCGCTGGCCAACAAGTCACCGACACCTTGACGGTGACCGCGGCCGATGGCACCACGCAGGTCATCAGTGTGCTCATCACGGGTACCAATGACGGGCCCGTGGCCGTGAACGACACGGCCACCATCGGCGAAGCCGGTGGCATGAACAACGGCACAGCAGGTTCTGCCTTGAGCTCCACGACCAGCGGCGTGACCGCCCTGAACGTGCTGGCCAACGACACCGATGTGGACAGCGGCGACACCAAAGCGGTTAAAGACATCAAGGCGGGAACCGCCGCCGGTGCAGGCACATCCGTCACCGCCAGCACCACCAGCGCCAACGGCACGGAAGTGGTGGGCAGCTTCGGCACGCTCAAGATCGGCGCGGATGGCAGCTACACCTACGTGGTGGACCAAGCTAACGCCACCGTGCAGGCCTTGAACACCAACAGCACAGCGCTGAGCGACGTGTTCACCTACACCGTGCAAGACGCAGCAGGCTTGAGCAGCACAGCCACCATCACGGTGTCGGTGACCGGAGCCAATGACGCGCCGGTTGCCGTGAACGACACGGCCACCATCGGCGAGGCTGGGGGCAGCAACAACGGCACGGCAGGTTCTGCCCTAACCTCCACAACCTCTGGCTTTACCAACACGCTCAATGTGTTGGCCAACGACACCGATGTGGACAGCGGCGACACCAAAGCGGTTAAAGACATCAAGGCGGGCACCGCTGAGGGCGCAGGCACGACAGTGACCGCGGCCACCACCAGTGCCAACGGCACGGAAGTGGTGGGCAGCTTCGGCACGCTCAAGATCGGCGCGGATGGCAGCTACACCTACGTCGTGGACCAAGCCAACGCCACGGTGCAGGCGCTGAACACAGGCAGCACGGCGCTGAGCGACGTGTTCACGTACACGGTGCAAGACGCGGCGGGTTTGAGCAGCACAGCCACGATCACGGTGGCGGTGACGGGTGCCAACGACGCTGCCACGTTCAGTGGCGACATCAGCAAGTCGATCACCGAGACCAACGTGGCCCAAACCGTCACCGGCACTTTGTCGGTGAGCGATGTGGACAGTCCCACGACGGTCACGGCTCAAACCGATGTGGCTGGCAGTGCGGGCCTGGGCAAGTTCAGCATCACCTCAGCGGGTGCCTGGACCTATGTGATGGACAGCGCACAAAACCAGTTGACCGCCGGGCAAGAAGTCACCGACACATTGACGGTGAGCACGGCCGACGGCACCACGCAGGTCATCAGTGTGCTCATCACGGGCACCAATGATGCGCCCGTGGCCGTGAACGACACGGCCACCATTGGCGAAGCCGGAGGTACGAACAACGGCACGGCCGGTAGCGCTCTCACATCGACCACCAGCGGATTCAGCGCCCTGAACTTGTTGGCCAACGACACTGATGTGGACAGCGGCGACACCAAAGCGGTGCAGGACATCAAGGCGGGCACCGCCGCAGGTGCAGGCACGGCAGTGACCGTGGCCACCACCAGCGCCAACGGCACGGAAGTGGTGGGCAGCTTCGGCACGATCAAGATCGGCGCTGACGGCAGCTACAGCTACGTGGTGGACCAAGCCAACGCCACGGTCAAGGCCCTGGCGGTGGGCAGCACGGCCATCAACGACGTGTTCACCTACACCGTCAAAGACACGGTCGGTGCCACCAGCACAGCCACGGTCACGGTGTCCATCAGTGGAGCCAACGACGCGCCTGTCATCTCGGGCACGACCATCAACAATTTGCCAGAAAACACCGGCGCGTTCCTCTCTGGCTCACTCAAGCCCAATTACGCGGACGACGACGGTCACGCACAAAAGGGCGTGATCTTCACCGAGTTGCCCGATCCGGCCAAAGCCACTTTGTTGCTCAACGGCGTGGCGATCACCACAGGCACCTTGGTCACCATCGAGGACATCAACGCCAACAAAGTTGAACTCAAGCCCGTGACCGACTTCTTTGGAGCGGTGACCTTGAAGTTCAAGGCGGTGGACACCAGCGACTCGAACAACGAGTCTGCAGTGGTGACCAACACCTACAACTTCGTCAACACCAACGACGCGCCTGTGGGCGTGAACGACACGGCCACCATTGGCGAAGCCGGTGGCACGGCCAACGCCACGGCAGGTGCTGCCTTGACCTCCACGACCAGCGGTGTGAGCGCCCTGAACGTGTTGACCAACGACACCGACGTCAACAGCGGCGACACCAAAGCGGTGCAAGCCATCAAGGCGGGCACCGCCGCAGGTGCAGGCACGGCCGTGACAGCGGCCACCACCAGCGCCAACGGCACGGCCATCACAGGCAGCTTCGGTACATTGACCATCGGTGCCGACGGCAGCTACACCTACGTGGTGGACCAAGCCAACGCCACGGTCAAAGCCCTGGCGGTGGGCAGCACGGCCATCAACGACGTGTTCACCTATACCGTCAAAGACACGGCCGGTGCGACCGGAACGGCCACGGTCACGGTGTCGATCAACGGGGCCAACGACGCACCCGTCATCTCGGGCGGCACCGTCAACGGTCTCACCGAAGACATTGGCGCGATCCTCATAGACGCTCTCAATTTCAATTACGCCGACGACGATGGCCATGCACAAAAGGGCGTGATCTTCACCGAGTTGCCCGACGCGGCCAAAGGCACTTTGCTGCTCAATGGTGTGGCGATCACCGCCAACACTTTGGTGACCATTGAGGACATCAACGCCAGTAAAGTGGTGCTTCAACCCGCAAGCAACTTCTCTGGTGCAGTGGCGCTGAAGTTCAAGGCGGTGGACACCAGCGCGACCCACAACGAGTCGGCTGTGGTGACCAGCACCTTCAACTTCAACAGCGCCAACGACACGCCTGTTGGCGTGAACGACACGGCCACCATCGGCGAAGCCGGCGGCACGGCCAACGCCACGGCAGGTGCAGCCTTGACCTCCACGACCAACGGCGTGAGCGCCCTGAACGTGTTGACCAACGACACCGATGTGGACAGCGGCGACACCAAAGCGGTGCAAGCCATCAAGGCGGGCACCGCCGCTGGTGCAGGCACGGCCGTGACCGCCAGCACCACCAGCGCCAACGGCACGGAAGTGGTGGGCAGCTTCGGCACGATCAAGATCGGCGCTGACGGCAGCTACAGCTACGTGGTGGACCAAGCCAACGCCACGGTCAAAGCCTTGGCGGTGGGCAGCACGGCCATCAACGACGTGTTCACCTACACCGTCAAAGACACGGCCGGTGCGACCAGCACGGCCACCGTCACGGTGTCCATCACCGGTGCCAATGATGCGCCCGTGATCTCAGCATCCACGGTCAACAACCTGCCAGAAAACACCGGCGCGATCCTCTCTGGATCACTCAAGTTCAATTACGCCGACGACGACGGTCATGCACAAGCGGGCGTGATCTTCACCGAACTGCCTGATCCGGCCAAAGCCACTTTGTTGCTCAACGGTGTGGCGATCACCGCCAACACCATGGTGACCATTGCGGATATCAATGCGGGCAAAGTGGTGCTCCAGCCTGTGGCCAATTTCTTCGGTGCGGCGACCTTGAAGTTCAAGGCGGTGGACACCAGCGCGACCCACAACGAGTCGGCCGTGGTGACCAACACCTACAACTTCGTCAACACCAACGACGCGCCTGTGGGCGTGAACGACACGGCCACCATCGGCGAAGCTGGTGGTACGGCCAACGCCACGGCAGGTGCTGCCTTGACCTCCACGACCAGCGGTGTGAGCGCCCTGAACGTGTTGACCAACGACACCGACGTCAACAGCGGCGACACCAAAGCGGTGCAAGCCATCAAGGCGGGCACCGCCGCAGGTGCAGGCTCGGCAGTGACCGCGACCACCACCAGCGCCAACGGCACGGCCATCACAGGCAGCTTCGGTACATTGACCATCGGTGCCGACGGCAGCTACAGCTACGTGGTGGACCAAGCCAACGCCACGGTCAAAGCCTTGGCGGTGGGCAGCACGGCCATCAACGACGTGTTCACTTACACCGTCAAAGACACGGCCGGTGAAACAAGCACGGCCACGATCACGGTGTCCATCACTGGTGCGAACGACGCGCCTGTCATCTCAGGCGGCACCGTCAACGGTCTGACTGAAGACATGGGCGCGATCCTGAACGCTTCACTCAAGTTCAATTACGCCGACGACGACGGCCACGCACAAAAGGGCGTGATCTTCACCGAGTTGCCCGATGCTTCCAAGGCCACCTTGCTGCTCAATGGCACGCCCATCACTACCGGCACCTTGATCACGATTGAGGACATCAATGCCGACAAGGTTTTACTCATGCCTGTGGCCAACTTCAATGGGGCTGTGAGCCTGAAGTTCAAGGCGGTGGACACGAGCGCGACCAATAACGAGTCTGCGGAGGTGACCAGCACCTACAACTTCAACAGTGCCAACGATGCGCCTGTCATTGGCGCGGGCACCTTGAACTTGCCAACGGTGGACGAGGATGTGGCAGCACCCGCAAACGGTGACACCTCTGCAGGAATTGCCGTGAGCGATATGTTCAGTGTGATCAGTGATGTCGATGCGGCTGCGACCAAGGGCATTGCCATCACCAGCGTCAACGCCAACGGAAGCTTGTTCTTCAGCACGGACAATGGGGCAAACTGGCAAAGCGCGGGAGTTGTCAGCAACAGCAGCGCCTTGTTGCTGGATGCCAGCAGCCGAGTGTTCTTCAAACCCAATGCCAACTGGAACGGGACTGTGGACAACGCCTTCTTGTACCTGGCATGGGACCAGACCAATTCACCGGCAGCCACAGTGGGGACAAAGGTTAATGTTGCTGCAACCGGCACATCTACGCCTTATTCTTTGGAAGTCGGCAAGGTTGGCATCAGCGTCACGGCGGTGAATGATGCGCCCTCCGTGTCTGGTGGCCCAGTGAGCGGGCTGGAGGAAGACAAGGGCGCGATCCTGACCMCCGCGCTCAAATTCAMCTATGCCRATGTCGACGGCCACGCAAAACTAGGGGTGCTATACACCGAGCTGACCGCTGCGGCCACGGCTACCTTGTTACTCACCGGCGTGGCCATCACCGACAAGGCCTTGGT
>NZ_CXOO01000087.1 GCF_001269385.1 Limnohabitans sp. DM1
CACTGGTTTACTGGAGTTCAGTGTGCCCTTCCGATCTAACATCACCAAAGCCAGCTTGCAGGCAGCTTTGCCCGGCACGGCCGAAAAAACCTATGACGGCACCACCGTAGCCAACAACTTGAGCAACAGCCACTTTGCCCTCACGGGCTGGGTGGGCAGCGAAGGCGCCAGCATCTCGCAGGTCAATGGCAGCTATGCCAGCAAGAATGTCTCGGACAACAACGGCACCGGTTCGGTCACGGCCACGCTGGCTGCTGGCGACTTCACGGCCGCTTCGGGCACTCTGCTGGCCAACTACCAGTTGCCCACTTCAGCCACAGGTTTGGTGGGCAAGATCACGCCCGCATCTTTGACCGTCAAGGTCAATGACACGGCAGCTTTTGTGACGCAAGACGCCAACCTGGCCACCGACAACGGTTTGAGCTACACCGGCTTTGTCAACGGCGAAACGGCTGCCACGGCCTTGACGGGCACGCCCACACGCACTTACTCAGGTGTCACCTACCCCGTGGTGGGTACCTACACCGATGTGTATGGCTTGAGCGCAGCCCCCACAGCCAACAACGGCAACTACACCGTCACCGTCGCCAAAGGCAAGCTGACCGTGGCCCCTGCCGACAAGTTGCTGATTGGCATTGGCGGCAAGACCTACACCTATGGCAGCTTGACCGGCACCACCGCCGGGGCCAGCGCCGACGCGGTCACGGCCCAGTATTGCCTGAGCGCCAACTGCAGCCCAAGCAGCCTGGTCAATCTGAGCATGACCGCTTTGGGCAATGGCAATTGGAAAGCCACGGACAGCACAGGCACGTCGGTTGAGTTCTCAACCCTGATCGACAGCACTGGAAAGCTGTCCACGGGTGGCTTTGTGAACGTGGGCAACTACACCTACGACGCCTCCTCCGTGACCATCACGCCGCCCAGCAATGTGAACTTCAATGACCGCGTGGTCAATGGCGGTGTGTTGACGATCAATCCCAAGGTGTTGACACTCAGCGCGTCTGACGTGAGCCGGGTGTATGACGGCAGCACGGCCTTGGCTGGCCGCGCCCTGAACACAAGCGGGGTCATGACCGCTGACGTGGTGAACGCCAGCAGCACCGGCGGCAGCTTTGACAGCAAAAATGCAGGCAGCCGCAACTACACCTTCACCGGCCTGAGCCTGGGCGGCGCTGACGCAGGCAATTACGCCTTCACCGTGAGCACCGTCACCGGCACGGGCAGCATCACGCCCAAAGACGTGACGCTGGTCGCAGGCCCGGTAAGCAAAACTTACAACGGCAATACCGATTACAGCGTGACGCAGGCCGACCTGGACACGCTCAGCGGTCAGTTGATCACGGGCGACACGGTCAGCGGCGCGAGCATCAGCTACACCGACAAAAATGTCTCACGCGATGCCAACGGCGCTGTGTTGAGCAACAAGACCATCACGCTGGACAGCGTGACACTGAGCGATGGCAACGACGGCGGCAACTACACCGTGACACGCCAAGGCAACAACGCGAGCGTGATCACACCCAAAGCCGTCGACCTGACCAGCATCACCGCTGCCAGCAAGACCTATGACGGCAATGCCACAGCCAGCATCACCGATGGCGTCATCAGCGGCGCTCTTGTTGGTGAAACCCTGAGTGTCACCGGCACGGGTGTCTTTGCTGACAAGAAAGCTGCGTCTGGCGTCATGGTCACAGTGGCGGATGTGGCAGCCCTGTCCAAAGTCAACGGCTCAGGCGACTGGGACAACTACAGCCTGAGCACGACAGGCGTTCAAACCGCCACAGCCAACATCACCAAGAAGGCCATCAGCCTGTCGGGCATCACTGCGGCCAACAAGACTTATGACGGCACGAACGCTGCGAGTGTCTCGGTTGGCGCGGCTGTTTTCAACAACCAGATCAATGGTGATGACCTCACGGTGACCAGCACCGGCACCTTCAGCAACAAGAACGCTGACACCGGCAAGACCGTCACCCTGTCCAACACCCTGAGCGGTGCGGACGTGGGCAACTACACCGTCACCGAACAGACCAGCACCACCGCCAACATCGACAAAAAGGCCATCAGCCTGAGCGGCATCACTGCGGCCAACAAGACTTATGACGGCACGAACGCTGCGACCGTCTCGGTTGGCGCGGCTGTTTTCAACAACCAGATCAATGGTGATGACCTCACGGTGACCAGCACCGGCACTTTCAGCGACAAGAACGCCGCCACCGGCAAAACCGTCACTTTGTCCAACACCTTGGGCGGCACCGACCTGGGCAACTACACCGTCACCGATCAGGCCAGCACCACCGCCAACATTGACAAAAAGGCCATCAGCCTGAGCGGCATCACTGCGGCCAACAAGACTTATGACGGCACGAACGCTGCGAGTGTCTCGGTTGGCGCGGCTGTTTTCAACAACCAGATCAATGGTGATGACCTCACGGTGACCAGCACCGGCACTTTCAGCGACAAGAACGCCGCCACCGGCAAAACCGTCACTTTGACCAACACACTGGGCGGCTCGGACCTGGGCAACTACACCGTCACGGATCAGGCCAGCACCACCGCCGACATCGACAAAAAGGCCATCAGCCTGTCGGGCATCACTGCGGCCAACAAGACTTATGACGGCTCGAACGCTGCGAGTGTCTCGGTTGGCGCGGCTGTTTTCAACAACCAGATCAATGGTGATGACCTCACGGTGACCAGCACCGGCACTTTCAGCGACAAGACAGCCGCCACCGGCAAAACCGTCACTTTGTCCAACACCCTGGGCGGCACCGACCTGGGCAACTACACCGTCACCGATCAGGCCAGCACCACCGCCAACATCACCCCCAAAGACCTGACCCTGAGCAGCATCACCGCAGCCAGCAAAACCTATGACGGCAACACCACGGCGGTCATCACGCAGGTCGGCTTGACGGGGTTTGTGGGCTCCGAAACCTTGGGCGCCACGGCCACGGGCACATTTGACGACAAAAATGCCGGCCTGCGCACGGTCCACGTCAGCACGGCCAACACCACACTGACCGACGACCTCGCCTCGGGTGGCCTGAGCGGCAACTACCAGCTGGTGGCAGGCAGCGTGGGCAGCGCGACCACCATTGCGCCCAAAGACGCCGTGGTCACCGCCAACAGCGACTTGAGCAAGGTCTACAACGGCGCCGTCCAAACGGTTTCGGGCTTCAGCGCCACCGGCCTGGTCAACGGCGAAACCGCCGCTGTGCTGACCGGCGTGAGCGCGGGCGCCACGGGCAAAAACGCAGGTACCTACAGCGCCATCGCCTCAGGCACTGACAACAACTACGCGCTGAGCTTTGTCGCGGGTCGTCTGGTGATTGCCCCCAAAGCTGCCACCGTTGCAGCCGCCCCACTGACCGCCGTGTCTAACGGCACCGTGTTCACACAAGCGCCTGCCACCCCATCAGGTTTTGTGACCGGCGAAAACGTGACCGCCACGGGTCTGGCTTCGGGGATTGCCGCTGGCACCTACAACTCGCAGCTCAAAGTAACCCCTGCCAACAGCGCCACGGTGCTGGACAACTACCTCATCCAGATCGTCAACGCCGCCTTGCTCATCACGCCCAGCTCGGTTTCCCTGCCGCCTGTGCAGCCAGCGATGCTCAAGAGACCTCCAGAGACCACAACACGCCTGAGCTGGTCCGGTTTTGCCGGCTCGTCAACAAGCGGATCACTAACGCTCAGCGATTCTGGCCGGGTGGAGGCACCGACCAAAGCGCAGACAGGGAACGCCGCCTTGCCCCTGGCATGTACCCCAGAGTCTTTGCAGGAATGCAGTTGCCAAAACACGTCGAGGGAGGGTGTCGAAATTTGCTTGACGCCCTCCAAGATGTGAGAACACAGAGGCTTCGGCAAGGGGCTCATGTCGCGGGCCTCCAGCTCCAACATACACGACTCTACAAATTTGGCGAAATTTTTCATTTCATGAATTTTTAATATTTTCATCAAAAATTGAAAGGAGTACCCCAATTGGGTGATTACTTTTTCCGTTTATTTCATCAAAATCACCAATAATGATTTTCAAAAATAAATAAATACTTCTCAAAAGTGGTTTGTTTTTGCTTTATTGGTATTCACAAATGAATTCAAATTTATTCAAGACGGTTTTTTCCAAGCGTTTGGGCGCTCTGGTTGCCGTGGGCGAGCACGCGACCAGCCAGGGCAAAGCCAAGGGCGGCCGAGGTGTGGGCGGCTTCAACCTCATGGGGGTCTTGAGTGCAGGGGGCGCGTACTTCGTGGGCCCGCTGGTTTTCAGCTTTGCTTTGATCACCCTGGCTTGGGCAGCCCCAGCCAACAACGCTCTGCCCACGGGTGGCCAAGTGGCCCAGGGCGCAGCGGCCATCAGCCAAAGCGGCGCCAACATGGCCATCCACCAAAGCACCGCCCGCGCCGTGGTCAATTGGCAAAGCTTTGATATTGGCAAAGACGCCAAAGTCAACATCGTTCAGCCCACCGCACAGGCCGTGCTGCTCAACCGCGTCACTGGGGTGGCCCCCAGTCAGATCTTTGGCCAGATGTCGGCCAACGGCCAGGTCGTTTTGGTCAACCCCAACGGCGTCACTTTTGGCAAAGACGGCTCGGTCAGCGCAGCGGGCCTGACGGCCAGCACGCTCAACATTTCAGACGCCGACTTCATGGCCGGTCGCAAGCGCTTCACCCGCGACGGCGCCACCGGCGAGGTGCTCAACCAAGGCACGCTCACAGCGGCCCCCGGCGGCTATGTGGCCCTGCTGGGCGCCAGCGTCTCCAACGAAGGCAAAATTTATGCGCCCAAAGGCAACGTCGCCTTGGGCGCAGCCGACGTCATCACCCTGCCCATGACGGGCACGGGCCGCATCAAGATGGAACTGAGCCCGGCCGTCATCAACGCGGCCGTGGCCAACCAAAAAGGCGGCACCATCGTCACCGAGGGGGGGCAGGTCTATATGCAAGCCGCCGCCATGGGCAATGCCATGGCCAGCGTGCTGCAGTCCGGCAGCATTGACACCTCGGGCGAGCAAGGCGGCGCAGTGCACCTGCTGGCCGACGGCGGCACCATCAAGGTGGACGGCAGCATCAACGCCAACAGCACCGGCAAGGACGACAAAGGCCAGCTGCGCAAAGGTGGCGACATCCTGATTGGGCGTGACGAAGAGACCGGCAAACTTTCAAAAAGCACAGATGCATCAGGGGCAACGCTGTCGTCTGAAGGCGGCTTTGTTGAAACGTCAGGCGATTACCTCAAAGTCGATGACATTCAAGTCAAGGCCAAAGACTGGCTGCTCGACCCCACCAACATCACCATTGCCGCCACGGGCACCACCACCAGCGGCACAGCCTATGCGGCCAACTACACCGCTGGCGCAGACTCGGTGATTCTGGCCTCTGCCATCAACAGCAGTTTGAACCTGGGCACCTCGGTCACCATTGCGACCTCAGCAACAGGCGCAAGTGCGGGAAATATCTCGGTGAACGAGAGCATTGCCAAAACAGCAGGCGCTGACGCGACGCTCACGCTCAAAGCGCATGGCAATATCGTGGTGGCGACCAGCAAAACCATCACCTCAACAACAGGCAAACTGAACGTTGTGCTCAACAGCGATTTCGATGCCAACAGCTCTGGTGCCATTCTTTTCAATAATGGCTCAGGCATCACCAGCAATGGCGGCAACATCACCCTGGGTGGTGGCACGGCGGGCACAGGGGTGGGCCATGCTTTTGGGAGCAGCACCGCAGCAGCACCCACAAGTACAGCCGCAGTGACCACCACCTCAGACGGCATTACCTTGAATGGCACAGCCATTTCGGCGGGTGGTGGCAATATCACCATGACGGGTACGAGCAATGCCAGCAATGGTTCGGGCATCAACGCCATCAACAATTCGAGCATCATCACATCGGGTGCTGGCGCCATTACCTTAACCGGCACCGGCAAAGCCAGCGGCGGCACGGCTTCCTTAAACGGCGTAGGGCTGCTTTCGACCCCGGTGACTGGGGGCAGTGGCGGCGTGACGATTGTGGGCAATGCCAGTGCGGCCACAACCTCGGGCGCTTATACCTATGGTGTGATGGTCAAAAACAGTACCGTATCCACCGTCAATGGCGGCAATATTTCCGTGACGGGTACTGGTGGCGGGGGTACGGCAAACACCAATTATGGTTTTTCAATTGATGGCTCCGGAAAAGTTGCTGCCAGTGGCGCAGGCAATGTATCGATTACAGGGGTAGCTGCCAACACGAGCTCATCTGCCATCAACATCAATGCTGGCTCTGGAGGCATTCAATCCATCACAGGCAACATCACACTCACTGCAGACAGTGTTGCGCTGAATGGGACTGTCAACGGTGGCACTGTCACCCTGCAAAACCGCACAGCAGGCACCACCATTGATGTGGGCGGCACCTCAGCCGACGTGACCACCGGCACGCCCCTCAAATTGAGCATTACCCAAGCCGAACTGACCCAAATCAGCGCGGGCACCATCGTGGTCGGGCGCAACGACACCACCACCACGGGCGCTATCGCCGTCAACGCCATCAACATGGGGGCGCTTGGCAACACCAGCGGCAACCTGACCATCCTGGGCAGCAACAACATCACCGTCAACAGTGCCATCACCAAGACGGCAGGCTCCACCGCCACCTTGACCATGAATGCCAGAAATGGCATTACCGTCAATGCGGCCGTCGGATCTTCAACAAATGCCATGAATGTGGTGGCCACCACCCAGGGCCTCAGTGCCACAGACAGTCAGGGCATCTATTTGAGCGGCACAGGCAAGATCGACACCATCGGCACGGTCAAACTCGACGCTACCGCTCGCAAGACAGGTACTTGGGACTACACCCGTTCTGGCCTGGCCATGACGGCTGGCGCTGTGGTGCGCGGCAGTGATGTGGACATCAAGCTCCTGGTGGATTTACCCAGCACCAACCGGGTGTATGGTTTATTCGTGCAAAACAGCACCACACTGGAAGCCACTGCAGGCAACCTGAAGATAGACGCCACCATCAAGGGCGTAGGGCAAACAGGCGGCACTGGCGGTTTTGGCGGCGGCCTGCTTTTTGGATCGGGCACAGGCAATGCGGTGACCATCAAGGCTTCGCAAGATGTGCTGATCAGCAGTGACATGACATCCACGACAGCGACCGGTACACCGGGCATCTCCATGGTTGACACGGCAGTGCAAGCCGGTCGCAATGCGGTCATTTCGTCCAAGGTCTGGGACCCTTCGATGAGTGCCTTCTCTTCGGGCAATGGGGGCTCGGCCAGAGGTTTCAGCCTGGTCTCGACCAACAACGCAGGCAATGTGAGCCTGCAGTCCAACCAAGGCACTATCAACATCGGCAACCTGGTCGCCCCGATCACCGGCAACAACGTCACGATCGACAACACCGGTGGCGTCATCAGTGCGCCCGACGCCAATGGGCTGGTCAGTTTGACCAAGGGCACGGGGTCCTCCACAAGCACCATCCTCGGCGGCGTGACGCTGAATTCAAACACCGGCGTCTCCGGGGTGTCTGCCACCGGGAATGCCAACATTGCAGGCACATCAACGGCCACGGTCGCGCAAAGTGGCATTGCAGTCAATGGCAATGCTGCCATTACCGCCAAAAACATTGCCATGGATGGCAGCTCGATGTTGGCCAATGGCGTTTTGATGGGCGCTGCTTTATCGGCCACAGCCAATGGGGGTGGCAACGTCACTGTGGTGGGCACCAGCAACGGCACGCCCAATACCGCCACCGCATTGAGCATGCAAGGCGCCATCACCGCCACCCACAACGTCTCCATCCTGGGCACCAACACCAATGCGGCAAACACGGCCGTGGCGGTTAACCTCTCTAAATCGGTCACGTCCACGGCGGGCACGATCGACATCACCGCATCGACCCAGGGCAGCTCTGCCCAGGCCTTGCAAATGGCCTCTGGCGTCAGTTTGCAAACCACCAACCAGGCAATCACCCTCAAAACGGACACACTGAGCCTGGATACCTCGGCCACGCCCGCCAGCATCAATGCAGGCACAGGCACGGTGAGCATCAAAAATGACACGGCTGGCACCTTGATAGATCTGGGCACAGGCACCGATGCGGGTGCTGCAATGGCCACGCCCAGTGCACGCACGCTCGGCCTGAGCAGTGCCGAGCTCAACCGGATCACGGCGGGCAATCTGGTCATTGGCGATGCGGCCAACAGTGGCAACGTCAGGGTGTCTTCGGCCATCAACTTGACCAGGGCGGCGGGTAACCTCACGCTGCAAACCCCAGGCAACATCGCCGTGAATGCGGCGCTGGTGGTGGGTGACGACACCACCACCACGGGCACGGTGGAAAACTCCAAAAACCTGACGCTGAATGCCGCAGGCGCGGCCAGCACAGTGACGCAGACAGCCGCCATCAAGGCCACCGACTTGCTGCTGCAAGGCAGCAACGCTGCCGTCACCCTGGCCAACACCAGCAACGATGTGGCCACGCTGGCGGGCAGCGCCAAAACGCTGTCTTACTTTGACAGCAATGTGCTGACCATTGGCACCACCACCGCGCTGAGCGCCACCGGTCCGATCAAGATCGAGAGCGACAGCAACATCATCGTCTCCCAGGCCATCAGCACCACCGACGCCAGCAGCGATGCCATCTGGATCAACGCTGGAAAAGCCACCAATGCAGGCACAGCCTCAGGCGGCAACATCAGCTTCACCGGCAGTGGCGCCGTCAATGTGGGCACGGGTGGACGCGCCACTTTGTTCACCGGTTCGGTGGCGGGCAGCACGGGCCTAGGCATCACGGCGGGCAACAGCCGCTTTGCCAGCGATGAAGTCACGACCGCCTACAACACCACCACAGCTGCTCTGGGTTCAGGCATTTATGCAATTTACCGCGAGTCGCCCATCCTGACGGCGGCCTTCATCAACGCCAGCAAGACCTACGACGGTCAGGCTTACAGCGGCAACAACGGCCTGACGCTCAGCGGCTTTGTCAATGGCGACACCACCGGCCTGCTGAACACCACCACCACGGGCTCCTCGCAAGGCGCCAAAAATGCTGGCAGCTACACCCTGAGCGGCACGGGCACCAGTGATCTGGGCTACACCGTGGCCTATACCCCCGGCACCCTGACCGTGAACAAGGCCGATCTGGTGCTGTCGGGCACCCGTGTGTACGACGCCAGCAAGACCTTTGCCGGGCAGTTCCTGACGGCCACCGGCGTGGCGGGCGAGACCTTTGCCGTGACCGGCACGGGCGACGCCAGCAACCTGTCTAGCAAGAACGTGCAAACCGGACAACTGCTCAGCAGCGTCACCGGCCTGGCCTTGGGCAGCAGCGCCAATGGCGGATTGAGCGCCAACTACAACGCCCTGAGCACCGCGGCTTCCAGCGTGAGCGTGACGCCCAAAACCGCCACAGTCAGCGCTACGGCCACCCAACTGACCTACAACGGCAGCACGCAAAACCAGCTGACCGAAACCCTCAGCGGCTTCATCGCCGGAGACACGGTCACCGTCACTGGCCAGGCCAGCGGCAAGAATGCAGGCAGCTATGCCTCCAGCCTGGCCGTCAGCGGTGCAGACGCGAGCAACTACAGCGTCACGCTGAACAACGCCCATCTGGTGATTGACAAGGCGGTGCTGACAGCCACCGGCAACAGCGGCTCAGTCACTTACAACGGCAACACCCAGAGCGTCAACGGCTTCACCGTGACCGGCTTGCAAGGCAGCGACAGCGCTGCCAACCTGAGCAGCATCAACGCTTCGGGCGCATCCGGCAAAAACGCGGGCAGCTACACCAACACCGTCACGGCGGGCACTGAAACCAACTACACCGTGACCACGGTCAACGGCACTTTGCAGATTGGCCGCGCCGATCTGGTGCTGTCGGGCACGCGTGTCTACGACGGCAGCCAAACTTTTGCCGGGCAATACCTGACAGCCACCGGCGTAGCGGGCGAAACCTTTGCCGTGAACGGCTCGGGCGATGCCAGCAACCTGGCCAGCAAGAACGTGCAGACCGGGCAGTTACTCAACAGCGTCACAGGCCTGGCTTTGGGCAGCAGCGCCAACGGGGGTTTGAGCGCCAACTACAACGCACTGAGCACCGCAGCATCCAGCGTGAGCGTGACGCCCAAGGCCGCCAGCGTGAGCGCCACAGCCACCAACTTGACCTACAACGGCAGCACGCAAAACCAGTTGACCGAAACCACCAGCGGCATCATCGCCGGAGACACGGTCAGCTTCAGCGGCCAGGCCAGCGGCAAGAATGCGGGCACCTATGCCTCCAGCCTGGTAGCCGGGGGTGCCGATGCGGGCAACTACACCATCACCGTCAGCAACGCCAATTTGGTGATTGACAAGGCCAATCTGGTCTTGTCGGGCACCCGCGTGTACGACGCCAGCAAGACGTTTGCCGGGCAGTACCTGACGGCCAGCGGCGTGGCGGGCGAAACTTTTGCCGTGACCGGCACAGGCGACGCCAGCAACCTGGCCAGCAAGAACGTGCAAAGCGGCCAAACCCTGAGCAGCCTGACCGGCCTGGCCTTGGGCAGCAGCGCCAATGGCGGATTGAGCGCCAACTACAACGCCCTGAGCACCGCAGCTTCCAGCGTGAGCGTGACGCCCAAAACCGCCACAGTCAGCGCTACGGCCACCCAACTGAGCTACAACGGCAGCACGCAAAACCAGCTGACCGAAACCCTCAGCGGCTTCATCGCCGGAGACACGGTCACCGTCACTGGCCAGGCCAGCGGCAAGAATGCAGGCAGCTATGCCTCCAGCTTGGCTGTCAGCGGTGCAGACGCGAGCAACTACAGCGTCACGCTGAACAACGCCCATCTGGTGATTGACAAGGCGGTGCTGACAGCCACCGGCAACAGCGGCTCGGTCACTTACAACGGCAACACCCAGAGCGTCAACGGCTTCACCGTGACCGGCCTGCAAGGCAGCGACAGTGCTGCCAGCCTGACCAGCATCAACGCCACAGGCGCATCTGGCAAAAACGCGGGCAGCTATGCCAACACCGTCACGGCGGGCACAGAAACCAACTACACCGTGACCACGGTCAACGGCACTATGCAGATTGGCCGCGCCGATCTGGTGCTGTCGGGCACGCGTGTCTACGACGGCAGCCAAACTTTTGCCGGGCAATATCTGACGGCCACCGGCATGGCGGGCGAAACCTTTGCCGTGAACGGCTCGGGCGATGCCAGCAACCTGGCCAGCAAGAATGTGCAGACCGGCCAAGTCTTGAGCAGCATCACCGGCCTGAGTCTGGGCAGCAGCAGCAATGGTGGCCTGAGCAGCAACTACAACGCCCTGAGCACGGTCGCGTCCAGCGTGAGCGTGACACCCAAGGCGGCCACAGTCAGCGCCACGACCACCAACCTGACTTACAACGCCAGCACACAAAACCAGCTGGCCGAAACCAACAGTGGCTTCATCACAGGGGACGTGATCACCGTCACCGGCCAGGCCAGCGGAAAAGACGCTGGCACTTACGCATCGAGTCTGACGCTGAGCGGCGCCGATCTGGGCAACTACAGCGTCACCGTCAACAACGCCAATCTGGTGATTGGCAAGGCAGCCTTGACCGCCACCGGCAACAGCGCCACCGTGACCTACAACGGCGCCGACCAGAGCGTGAGCGGCCTGACCGTGTCGGGCCTGCTGGGCAGCGACACCTTGGCCAGCCTGAGCACCGTGTCGGCTGCGGGTGCCACCGGCAAAAACGCGGGCACTTACAGCAACGTGGTGAGCGCGGGCACCGAAACCAACTACACCGTGACCACAGTCAACGGCACGCTGCAAATTGACAAAGCTGCCCTGACCGCCACCGGCAACAGCGGCTCGGTCACTTACAACGGCACCGAGCAGAGCGTGACGGGCTTCACGGTCTCGGGCCTGCAAGGCAGCGACACCGCAGCCAGCCTGTCCAGCGTGTCGGCCACAGGTGCCTCGGGCAAGAACGCGGGCAGCTACACCAACACCGTGACAGCGGGCACCGAAGCCAACTACACCGTGACCACGGCCAACGGCACTTTGCAAATTGGCAAGGCCAGCTTGACCGCCACCGGCAACAGCGCCGCCCTCACCTACAACGGCGCCGACCAAAGCGTGTCGGGCTTCACCGTCTCTGGCCTGCTGGGCTCGGACACGGTGGCCAATCTGTCAAGCATCACGGCCAGTGGTGCCACCGGCAAAAACGCAGGCAACTACACCAACACTGTGACAGCGGGCACCGAAGCCAACTACACCGTGACCACGGCCAACGGCACTTTGCAAATCGGCAAGGCCGCTTTGACCGCCACCGGCAACAGCGCCGCCCTCACCTATAACGGCGCCGACCATAGCGTGTCGGGCTTCACCGTTTCGGGCTTGCAGGGCTCGGACACGGTGGCCAGCCTGAGCAGCGTCATGGCCCTTGGTGCCACCGGCAAGAACGCAGGCAGTTACACCAACACCGTGACAGCAGGCACCGAAACCAACTACACCGTGACCACGGCCAACGGCACTTTGCAAATTGGCCGCGCCGATCTGGTGCTGTCGGGTGAGCGGGTGTATGACGCGGGCACCACCTTTGCCGGTCAGTACCTGACGGCCACGGGCGTGGGCGGCGAAACCTTCGCCGTCTCGGGCAGCGGCAGCGCTGGCAATCTGGCCAGCAAGAACGTACAGGTGCAGCAGGCCCTGACGAGTCTGGCAGGTCTGGCCCTGGGCAGCAGCGCCAATGGCGGCTTGAGCAGCAACTACAACGATTTGACGACAGCAGGCTCCAAGGTCAGCGTGACGCCCAAGGCGGCCACGGTCAACGCCACAGCCAGCAGCGCCACCTACAACGGCACACAGCAAAACCAGGCGGCCGAAACCAGCAGCGGCTTCATCGCCGGGGACACCATCACCGTCTCGGGCCTGGCCAGCGGCAAATACGCCGGCACTTATGTCTCGAACCTGGCGGTGGGCGGCGCAGACGCGGGCAACTACAGCGTGAGCCTGAACAATGCCAATCTGGTCATTGACAAAGCCGCCCTGACAGTGACGGCGACGGCAGTCAGCAAAACCTATGACGGCACCACGCTGGCCACAGGCACGGGCACCGTGGGCACTTTGGCCGGTGCGGGCGACAGCGTGAGCAGCGCGGGCAGCCAGGCCTTCCTGGACAAAAACGCAGGCACGGGTAAAACCGTGCGGGCTTCGGGCGTGACGATCAAGGACGCGGCCAACGCGGACATGAGCGCCAACTACAGCATCACCTATGTGGACGATGTCAGCAGCGTCATCAACAAGGCCAGCCTGACCGTGACGGCCAATGCCGATGCGCGCTTTGTGGGCCGCAGCGATGTGGCCGGCTACACCGGCGTGAGCTACACAGGCCTGGTGACGGGTGAAACACCCAGCGTGCTGGGCGGCAACCTGAACATCACCCGCACCAATGCCAGCGCCGGAGCGGCAGGCAACTACAGCGGCGTGCTGGCCCCCAGCGGCTTGACATCGGGCAACTACGACATCACTTATGTCAACGGTGACTACACCATCGTGCCCGCAGACCGCTTGCTGGTGCGCACCAGCAATGTGACCACCACTTACGGCAGTGCCGTCACTTATGACGCCACGGCACAGTATCTCGATTCAAACAACGATGTCATCATCACCCTGACGCGCACAGGCACAGGCAACAATTACAACTTCGATGATGGTTTGGGCACCACGTTCAATACGGTGCTCAAACCTTACAGTGGCACCGGCTTGGCACCGATCAGCAGTTCGGGCAACACAGTGGTGGGCACCTACGACATCAAAGACGCAGCCCCGACAGTCAATGGCAGCAACTTCATTGCGCCCGCAGTTTTTGTGGGCACCTTGACGGTCAACACCAAGGAAATCACCCCCAATGCCACGAATGTGAGCAAGGTGTATGACGGCACCACCGCCATCAGCAATGTGCTGGGCATGGGCGGCAAGGTGGCAGGCGATGCCTTGTCAATTGGCGGCACAACAGCTTTTGCCAGCAAAAACGCGGGCACAGGCCTGGCCTATACCGTCTCGGGCATCGCCCTGAGCGGAGCCGATGCGGCCAACTACCACATCGCTGGCGGCGCCACCACTTTGGCGGGCAGCGACGGCGTGATCACGCCTGCGGCCCTGAAGCTGACCAGCAGCGATGTGACCAAGGTCTATGACCGCACCACCTCGGCCAACGGCACGGCCCTGGTCACCCAAGGCACGCAGTTGTATGCAAGCGACTCCATCACGGGCGGCACCTTCAGCTTCAATGACAAAAATGTCGGCGCGGGCAACAAGGTGGTCAGCGTGTCGGCAGTCACCATCAACGATGGCAACAACGGCGGCAACTACAGCGTCACCTACGTTGACAACACCACCAGCACCATCACGCCCAAGAGCCTGACGGCCAGCTTCAGCGCTGTCAGCAAGACCTACGATGGCAGCACGGTGGCCAGCGTGACGGGCAGCTCGGGCGATGTGATCAGCGGCGATGCGGTCACCCTGAGCAACACCGCCGCCAGCTTTGACAACAAAAACGCCGGCACCAGCAAAACCGTGACCGTGACCGGCATCGCCCTGAGCGGCGCCGATGCGGGCAACTACAGCCTGCAAAACAGCAGCGCCACGACCACCGCCAACGTGACCGCCAAGAACCTGACGGCCAGCTACAGCGCGGCCAGCAAGACCTATGACGGCGGCGTGGCAGCCAGCGTGACAGGCGGCTCGGCCGACATCGTGAGCGGCGACGTGGTGGACTTCAGCCAGACCAGCGCGGTGTTTGCCGACAAGAATGCCGGTGCAGCCAAATCGGTGGCCATTGCGGGCATTGCCATCGCAGGTACAGACGCTGGCAATTACGCTTTGCAAAACACCACGGCCAACGCCACGGCCGACATCACCCGCAAAGACGTGAGCCTGAGCAGCCTGAGCGCGGCCAACAAGGTCTATGACGGCACCACGGTGGCCAGCATCACCGCAGGCAGCATTGACACGGGCGTGGGCAGCGAAACCCTGCAAGTCAGCGGCGTGGGCAGCTTCAGCGACAAGAACGTGGCCAACGGCAAGGCCGTCACGGTGGCAGATGTGAGCACCCTGAGCCAAAACAATGGCACGGGCGACTGGAGCAACTACCGCCTGAGCACCACCGGCGCACTGAGCACCACGGCCGACATCACGCCCAAGGCCATCACCCTGACCGGCATCACCGCCGACAGCAAGACCTATGACGGCGGCACGACAGCGACCCTTTTGACCAGCTCGGCTGCTTTCAACGGCCAGATCGCAGGCGATGTGCTCACGGTCAGCAGCACCGGCAGCTTCAGCGACAAAAATGTGGCCACGGGCAAGACCGTGAGCCTCACCAACACCCTGGGCGGGGCCGACCTGGGCAACTACACCATCACCCAGCAGACCTCAACCACGGCCGACATCACCAAGAAGACCATCAGCCTGAGCGGCATCACGGCGGCCAACAAGACTTATGACGGCAACACAAGTGCCACCGTGTCCACCACCAACGCGGTGTTCAACGACAAAGTCTCTGGCGATGAATTGACCGTCAGCAGCTCGGGTGTTTTCAGCGACAAGAATGCGGCCACGGGCAAAACCGTGAGCCTCACCCACACCTTGGGCGGCGCTGACCTGGGCAACTACAGCATTGCCCAGCAGACCAGCACCACGGCCGACATCGACAAGAAGGCCATCAGCCTGAGCGGCATCACTGCATCCAACAGGACGTATGACGGCACCACCGCTGCGACCGTGTCCGTTGGCTCGGCCGTGTTCAATGAGCAAGTGGCAGGTGATGTCCTCACAGTGGCCAGCACCGGCACCTTCAGCGACAAGAACGCTGACACCGGCAAGACCGTGACCTTGGTCAACACCTTGGGCGGCACCGATCTGGGCAATTACACGGTGACAGAGCAGGCATCGACCACCGCCAACATCGACAAAAAGGCCATCAGCCTGAGCGGCATCACGGCGGCCAGCAAAACCTATGACGGCGGCACTTCTGCCAATGTGTCCACGACAGGCGCTGTGTTCAACGACAAAGTCTCTGGCGATGACTTGAGCGTCAGCAGCACCGGCACCTTCAGCGACAAGAACGCTGACACCGGCAAGACCGTCACCCTGTCCAACACCCTGAGCGGTGCGGACGTGGGCAACTACACCGTCACCGAACAGACCAGCACCACCGCCAACATCGACAAAAAGGCCATCAGCCTGAGCGGCATCACCGCCGCCAACAAGACTTATGACGGTGGCACAACAGCCACCGTGTCGACCACCAACGCTGTGTTCAACAACAAAGTCACCAACGATGACCTGACGGTGACCAGCACCGGCACCTTCAGCGACAAGAACGCTGACACCGGCAAGACCGTCACCCTGTCCAACACCCTGAGCGGTGCGGACGTGGGCAACTACACCGTCACCGAACAGACCAGCACCACCGCCAACATCGACAAAAAGGTCATCAGCCTGAGCGGCATCACCGCCGCCAACAAGACTTATGACGGTGGCACAACAGCCACCGTGTCGACCACCAACGCTGTGTTCAACAACAAAGTCACCAACGATGACCTGACGGTGACCAGCACCGGCACCTTCAGCGACAAGAACGCTGACACCGGCAAGACCGTCACACTGTCCAACACCCTGGGCGGTGCAGACTTGGTCAACTACACCGTTACTGAGCAGGCCAACACCACGGCAGACATCCACAAGAAAGCCGTCACCCTGGACAGCATCACCGCCGCCAGCAAAACCTATGACGGCAGCACCACGGCCACCGTCGTGTCGGGCACCATCAGCGGCACCATCACTGGCGAGACCTTGGCCATCAGTGGCTCGGGCAGCTTCTTAGACAAAAACGTGGCCAACGGCAAAACCGTCACCATCGCCGATGTCACCACCCTCACACCGGCCAATGGCTCGGGCGACTGGGCCAACTACAGCCTGAGCACCACCGGCAGTTTGTCCACCACCGCGCACATCACGCCCAAGTCGGTGACTTTGGACGCCATCGTGGCGGCCCACAAGACCTATGACGGCAACACCGTCGCGGCCATCACCTCGGGTGTGATCAGCGGCACCGCTGCAGGCGAAACCCTGAGCGTCACGGGCGTTGGTGTCTTTGCTGACAAAAACGCCGCCAGCGGCATCGCGGTCAATGTGGCAGATGTCACGGCTTTGACCCCAGCCAACGGCAGCGGCAACTGGGCCAACTACACCCTGACCACCACGGGCGCGGCCTCCACCACCGCCAACATCACCAAAGCCAGCTTGCAGGCAGCTTTGACCGGCACGGTCGAAAAAACCTATGACGGCACCACCGTAGCCAACAACTTGAGCAACAGCCACTTTGCCCTCACGGGCTGGGTGGGCAGCGAAGGCGCCAGCATCTCGCAGGTCAATGGCAGCTATGCCAGCAAGAATGTCTCGGACAACAACGGCACCGGTTCGGTCACGGCCACGCTGGCTGCTGGCGACTTCACGGCCGCTTCGGGCACTCTGCTGGCCAACTACCAGTTGCCCACTTCAGCCACAGGTTTGGTGGGCAAGATCACGCCCGCATCTTTGACCGTCAAGGTCAATGACACTGCAGCTTTTGTGACGCAAGACGCCAGCCTGGCCACCGACAACGGTTTGAGCTACACCGGCTTTGTCAACGGCGAAACGGCTGCCACGGCCTTGACGGGCACGCCCACACGCACTTACTCAGGTGTCACCTACCCCGTGGTGGGTACCTACACCGATGTGTATGGCTTGAGCGCAGCCCCCACAGCCAACAACGGCAACTACACCGTCACCGTCGCCAAAGGCAAGCTGACCGTGGCCCCTGCCGACAAGTTGCTGATTGGCATTGGCGGCAAGACCTACACCTATGGCAGCTTGACCGGCACCACCGCCGGGGCCAGCGCCG
>NZ_CXOO01000088.1 GCF_001269385.1 Limnohabitans sp. DM1
ACGTGTGCTCTTCCGATCTAGTGAGCCCAGCACCAGCTTCGGCCTGGGTGACATCACCGTGGTCGGCGGCACGCTCAGCAACTTCACCGGCAGTGGCACCAGCTACACCGCCACCTTCACGCCCACCGCAGGCGCCACCGGCGCGGCCATCGTGKGGGCCASCAACACCTTCAGCGMCGSCGCAGGCAACACCAACGGCGACGGCGCCGAGCCCAACAACGCCGTGGCCCTGAGCAYCGCGGCMSSCACMGGCACAGGCACAGGCACAGGCACAGGCACAGGCACAGGCACAGGCACAGGCACAGGCACAGGCACAGGCACAGGCACCACGCCCGACGCCTTGCCCCCCACCATCGCCATCACCAGCAACCAGACCAACCTGAGCCCCGGCCAGACCTCCACCATCAGCTTCACCTTGAGCGAGCCCAGCACCAGCTTTGGCCTGGGTGACATCACGGTGGTCGGCGGCACGCTCAGCAACTTCCAGGGCTCGGGCACCAGCTACACCGCCACCTTCACCCCCACCAGCGGCGCCACCAGCGCCGTGGTGCTGGTCAGCAGCGGCAGCTTCACCGACGCCCCAGGCAACAACAACGCCGACGGCGCCGAGCCCAACAACACCCTGGCGCTGAACATCAGCAGCGTAGGCACGGGTGGCACAGGTGGCACAGGTGGCACAGGTGGCACAGGTGGCACAGGTGGCACGGGGGGCTCCGGCACCCCCGTGGACATCAACCCGCCCACCGTGGTCGTCAGCAGCAACAAAGGCAACCTCGCCCCCGGCGAAACCGCCACCATCAGCTTCACCCTGAGCGAGTCCAGCACCGACTTCAACCTGGGCGATGTCACCGTCATCGGCGGCACCCTCAGCAATTTCACCGGCAGCGGCACCACCTACAGCGCCACCTTCGCCCCCACCGCAGGCGCCACCGGCGCAGCCGTGCTGGTGTCCAGTGGCCGCTTCAGCGACAGCGCAGGCAACACCAATGCTGACGGCAGCGAGTCCAACAACACCGTGGCCCTGAGCATGGTCAGCGTTGACTCCGGCACCGGCACCGGCACCGGCGGCACCGGCGGCACCGGCGGCACCGGCGGTACCGGCACAGGCGGCACAGGCGGCACAGGCACAGGCACAGGCACAGGCACAGGCACAGGCGGCACAGGCACAGGCACAGGTGGCACGGGCAGCACCGACACCGTGCCCCCCACCATCGTGATCAGCAGCAACAAGGTCAATCTGGCCAGCGGCGAAACCGCCACCATCAGCTTCACCCTCAGCGAAGCCAGCAGCAACTTTGGCCTGGGCGATGTCACCGTCATCGGCGGCACGCTCAGCAACTTCACGGGCAGCGGCACCACTTACAGCGCCACCTTCACCCCCACCCCGGGCGCTACCGGCGCAGCAGTGCTGGTGTCCAGCAACCGCTTCAGCGACGCGGCAGGCAACTTCAACGCCGACGGTGCTGAAGCCAACAATGCCGTGAGTCTGAGCTTGGCTGGCACCAACCCCGGCACCGGTGGTGCTGGCACCGGCGGTACTGGCACCGGCGGTACTGGCACAGGTGGTACGGGCACGGG
The DNA here is from genome assembly GCF_001269385.1 of Limnohabitans sp. DM1. Lineage (GTDB taxonomy): Bacteria > Pseudomonadota > Gammaproteobacteria > Burkholderiales > Burkholderiaceae_C > Limnohabitans_A. Next base: position 1,579 of record NZ_CXOO01000088.1, read on the forward strand.
TGGTACAGGCGGCACGGGCACCGGCAGCACCGACACCACACCCCCCACGGTGACCGTTAACACCGACAAAATCGGCCTGGCCCCGGGCGAGACGGCCACCATCAGCTTCACCTTGAGCGAGCTCAGCAGCAACTTCAGTCTGGGCGACATCACCGTCATCGGCGGCACGCTCAGCAATTTCACGGGCAGCGGCACCAACTACAGCGCCACCTTCACCCCCACGGCGGGCGCCAGCAGCGCCGCCATCATGGTGGCCAGTGGCGGCTTCAGCGATGTCGCGGGCAACTTCAACACCGACGGCGCCGAGGCCAACAACGCCGTCTCGCTGAGCATCGGCACCAGCGTGCTCAACCCGACCCCGGTGGACACCACCCCGCCCAGCATCACCATCAGTGCCAGCACCGGCCAGCTCACGGCGGGCCAAAGCACCACCGTCACCTTCACGCTCAGTGAAGCCAGCACCACCTTTGGCCTGGGCGACATCAGCGTGGTCGGCGGCACGCTCAGCAATTTCACCGGCTCGGGCACCAGCTACAGCGCCACCTTCACCCCCAGCGCAGGCGCCACCAGCGCCGCTGTGCTGGTGGGCAGCAACAGCTTCACCGACGCTGCAGGCAACGCCAACATCGACGGCGCCGACGCCAACAACGCGCTGTCCCTGAACATCCTGCCTGCCAGCGGCGGCACCGGCACGGGTGGCACAGGTACAGGCGGCACCGGCACCTCGGTGGACACCACCGCGCCAACCGTTACCGTCAGCAGCAGCCAAAGCAACCTGACACCCGGCCAAAGCACCACCCTCAGCTTCACCCTGTCTGAGTCCAGCAACACCTTTGGCTTGGGCGACATCAGCGTGGTCGGCGGCACGCTCAGCAACTTCCAGGGCTCGGGCAGCAGCTACACCGCCACCTTCACACCCACTGCGGGCGCCACCAGCGCGGCGGTCTATGTGGCCAGCGGCAGCTTCACCGACGCCGCAGGCAACACCAACATCGACAGCCCCAGCGGCAACAACGCGCTGGCGCTGAACATCAGCAGCGGCGGCACAGGCGGCACAGGCGGCACAGGTGGCACAGGTGGCACAGGTGGCACAGGTGGCACAGGTGGCACAGGTGGCTCGACCGACATCCTGCCGCCCACCGTCACCATTTTCAGCAGCCAAAGCCAGCTGGCCAGCGGCGAGACGACGGTCATCGGCTTCCAGCTGAGCGAGCCCAGCAACACCTTCAACGCCAGCAGCGTCACCGTCGTGGGCGGCACCTTGTCCAACTTCCTGGGCTGGGGCAACAGCTACACCGCCACCTTCACGCCCACCCCGGGCGCCACCAGCGCGGCCGTGTTTGTGGCCAACGGCAGCTTCACCGACGCCGCAGGCAACATGAATATGGACGGCGCCGAAGTCAATAACACCCTCTCGCTGAGCCTGAGCACAGGCACGGGTGGTACAGGCGGAACAGGTGGCACAGGCGGCAGCGACACCACCCCGCCCACCATCGCCATCACTTGTGACACCAATATGGTGCTTTTGGGCCAGACGCCCACGGTTTACTTCACCCTCAGTGAAGCCAGCACCACTTTTGGCCTGGGTGACATCACCGTCATGGGCGGCACCCTGAGCAACTTCCAGGGCAGCGGCAGCAGCTACAGCGCCACCTTCACGCCCGCGCCCAACACCTACAGCGCGGCCATCTATGTGGCCAGCGACAAATTTGCGGACGCCGCAGGCAACCTCAACAAAGACGGCGCCGACACCAACAACGCGCTGTCCCTGGGCCTTGAATGCCCCTGCGACACCGTCAGCTTTGCCGCCACCAGCGGCGTCTTCAGCTACTCAACCGAGGGCACCAGCGCAGGCGACCTCAATGGCGACAGCCTCAACGACCTGATCTACACCGTCAGCTCTAGCAACCTGGCCGCCCCGCAAGTGCAAAGCTACGTCGTCTTTGGGGGCATGTCCGATATCACCGCAGCCGTCTTTCAGAGCAACAGCAGCACCGGCATCGACACCCTGGCCCTGTCCGGCAGCAACCAGACGCTTAACTTCAGCCACACCGATGGCCAGGCGCTGCAAGGCATCGAAGAAATCGACCTGACGGGCACCGGCAACAACCAGCTGCACATGAGCCTGAACGTGATGCAGGGCCACTTCAGCGGTCACGACGTCTACAACAGCAGCAACTGCACCGGCCTGGCCGCGCACGAAGCCAAAGCCCAGCTCATGATCAGCGGCAATCAGGGCGACCACGTCGTCCTGTCCGATCTGACGCAGTGGACCGCATCGACCACGCCCGTGGTCAACGACGGCCAAACCTACGTGGCCTACAACCACAACAGCGCCGCAGCGCAGTTGTTGATCGAACAGGCCCTGCTCGTCACCGCTGTCTGAACCCCTTGGCGTCACGCCCAAATGGCTACCGACCCACGCCAGCGGCCCCCCCACAGCGTCGTCTCCACGTCGCTTGAAGGGGCCTTTTCCTTGACGAAGCTGGCTTTACGCCCAAAACGGGGCGCAATGAATGTGATGAATTTATCAATTGCACATCGGCCTGCGAAAGCTCCGGATCTGGTTTTCTCGTGCTTCGAAAACAAGCTGAAAAAAATTCGCCAAAAAAGTGCACTGAATACCCCAATTGGGTATTTTGTAATGTCACTTTTGACAATAACCTCATGGCTAGTTGATACAAATGCCAAAAAAGAGCTTCTGAATGAATCTGATCACTTTTTTGAGTTTGAGTTGGGTTTCCATAAATCGGTAGAGATTTGATGAATACCACCTCACTCCCACACAAAGTGCCACTCGCTGAAAGGTGCAAACCACAGCGGGTGGCTTTGTCACGTCTGGATGGCGTGTGCGGTCGTGCGGGCGCAGTGCGTGCGCGGAAAAACGTCGGACTCTTCGAGTGCCGACCTGCGCCAACCCACAGCCACCCCCCAAGCCACCCCCCAAGCCACCGTGACCTCGTCGGTCGCCGGTCGAAGACCAAGGCACATGTTTGCCAGACCGCAGCGCATCAAACAGCGATGTCGGTCAGCGGGCCCAGTCGGACTCCTCGAGTGCCGACCTGCGCAGCCCAGCCGACCTGCTCGAACCCGTCAGCCCCCCCCATTTCTTCCAACACCCCATCCGCCGCCAGCCCCCGCTGCGCTGCATTGAACTGAATCACTGAGAGAGAGAGAGACCCGTATGAACGACATGACCAACCCCTTCATCGCCATCACATCGAGCAAGGCCAACCTGGCCGTGGGTGACACCGCCATGCTCTCCTTCACGCTCAGTGAGGCCAGCACCAATTTCACCGCCTCCGACGTCACTGTCGTGGGTGGCACGCTCTCCAACTTCAGCGGCAGCGGCACCAGCTACAGCGCCACCTTCACGCCCAGCGCCAACGTCTCCAGTGCGTTCATCATGGTCGGCAGCGACACCTTCAGCAACGCCGCCGGCACGCTCAACAAAGATGGCGCCGACATGAACAACGGCTCGTCCTTCAGCATTGGCCTGCTGTGCAACACCGACGCCCCGGCCGAAAGCGTGGCCCCCACGGTGATGATCAGCAACACCAAAGCGCGTGTGAAGCCGGGTGAAACCGACATCATCACCTTCACGCTCAGCGAGGCCAGCAGCAACTTCACCGCCAGCGACGTGCGCATCATCGGCGGCACGCTCACCAACTTCACACAAAGCGCCACCAACCCGCTGGTCTACACCGCCACCTTCACGCCCGACCCCAAGTCGCTCAGCGCCGCGATCTTCATCGCCAGCGAAAGCTTCACCGACGCGGCGGGCAACTACAACATGGACGGCGGCGAACTCAACAACACCGCCTCCATTGCCATCCAGTGCAAGATCGACACCACGCCGCCCACCATCATCGTGAGTGCCGACAAATCCGCGCTGGCCATGGGCCAGACCGCGGTCGTCACCTTCACCCTGAGCGAGTTGGCCACCGACTTCACGGCCTCTGACATCACCGTCATGGGCGGCACCTTGAGCGGTTTTGCCCAAAGCGCTACCAACCCCCTGGTTTACACCGCCACCTTCACGCCCGCCGCAGGTTCCATGAGCGGCGCGGTCTATGTGGCCAGCAACCGCTTCAGCGACGCCTCGGGCAACTTCAACGCCGACGGCAACGACGCCAACAATGCCACCACCTTCACCATCGACATCGCGCCGCCCACCATCGCCATCACCAGCGACAAGTCCATCCTCAAAGCCGGAGACACGGCCACCATCACCTTCACGCTGAGCGAAATCAGCACCAACTTTGACGCCAGCGACATCGTCGTCAGCGGCGGCACCCTGAGCGGCTTTGTCCAAAGCGCCACCAACCCGCTGGTCTACACCGCCACCTTCACACCCGCAGCAGGTTCGACCGGTGCCACCGTGTCGGTGGCCAGCAACCGCTTCTCAGACGCGGGCGGCAACCAAAACCAGGACGGTGCAGACGCCAACAACACCGTCAGCCTGACCGTTGACCAGACCCCGCCCACCATCATCGTCAGCAGCCCCAAAGCCAGCCTGGGGGCAGGGGAGACGGCCACCGTCACCTTCACCCTGTCTGAAGCCAGCAGCAACTTCACGTTGGACGACATCACCGTGGTCGGCGGCACCCTGAGCAACTTCACAGGCTCGGGCACCAGCTACACCGCCACCTTCACCCCCACAGCCGGTGCCAGCACCGCCAGTGTCAAGGTCGACAGCAACAAATTCACCGACGCCGCAGGCAACCAAAACGCCGACGGCGCCGACGCCAACAACACCGTCAGCTTCAACCTCGACGTCACGCCCCCCACCATCATCGTCAGCAGCGACAAAGTCGACCTGCTGGCCGGTGAAACCGCCACCATCACCTTCACCCTGTCTGAGGCCAGCAACGACTTCACCCTGGGCGACATCACCGTCAACGGCGGCACGCTGAGCGGCTTTGCCCAAAGCGCCACCAACCCGCTGGTCTACACCGCCACCTTCACGCCCACCAGCACAGCCGCCAGCGCCATGATTTTGGTGAGCAGCAACACCTTCAGCGACGCCGCAGGCAACCTCAACAAAGACGGCTCGGACCTGAACAACGCCGTGGCCCTGAAGACCAACTGCCCCCCACCCGACACGGCGCCGCCCACCATCGCCATCACCAGCGACAAGACCGACCTGCTGGCCGGCGAAACCGCCACCATCACCTTCACCCTGTCTGAAGCCAGCAGCGACTTCACAGCCAGCGACATCACCGTCAACGGCGGCGCCCTGAGCGGCTTTGCCCAAAGCGCCACCAACCCGCTGGTCTACACCGCCACCTTCACGCCCACCAGCACCGCCGCCAGCGCCATGATTTTGATGAGCAGCAACACCTTCAGCGACGCCGCAGGCAACTTCAACAAAGACGGCGCCGACCTGAACAACGCCGTGGCCCTGAAGACCAACTGCCCCCCACCCGACACAGCGCCCCCCACGATTGCCATCAGCACCGACAAGGCGGACCTGCTGGCCGGCCAAACCGCCACCATCACCTTCACGCTGTCTGAAGCCAGCAGCGACTTCACCGCCAGCGACGTCACCGTCAACGGCGGCAGCCTGAGCGGCTTTGCCCAAAGCGCCACCAACCCGCTGGTCTATACCGCCACCTTCACGCCCACCAGCACAGGTGCCAGCGCCATGATTTTGGTGAGCAGCAACACCTTCAGCGACGCCGCAGGCAACCTCAACAAAGACGGTGCCGACCTCAACAACGCAGTCAGCCTCAAGACCAACTGCCCTCCCGCAGACAGCACCCCACCATCCATCGCCATCAGCAGCAACAAAGTTCTGCTGGAAAAAGGCGAGACGGCCACCGTCACCTTCACCCTGTCTGAAGCCAGCAATGACTTCACCCTGAGCGACATCACCTGCCTGGGCGGCACGCTCAGCAACCTGCAAGGCTCGGGCACCAGCTACACCGCGACCTTCACCGCCTTCGAAACCGCCCGCAGCGCGGCCCTGTTCGTGGCCAGCTACAAATTCAGCGATGCCGCTGGCAACTTCAACCTGGATGGCTCGGACATCAACAACGCCGTGTCCCTGGCCATCCAGTGCGCCGCACCCGTGATGCCCGTCACACCGGCCGACACCACAGCGCCCACGATTGCCATCAGCAGCGCCAAAGCCCTGCTGGCCCAGGGCGAAACCACCACCGTCACCTTCACCCTGAGCGAAGACAGCAGCGACTTCACACTGGCCGACATCACCTTGCTGGGCGGCACATTGAGCAACTTTGCAGGCTCGGGCAAGGTCTACACCGCCTCCTTCACGCCCAATGCCACGGCCAAGAGCGCCGCGCTGTTTGTCTCCAGCGACAAATTCACCGATGCCGCAGGCAACCTCAACAAAGACGGCTCCGACACCAACAACGCCGCTTCGTTTGCCATCAACTGCACACCCGTGCCCCCCGCACCCCTGACGCCCCCAGCGCCCGGCGTGGTCGTTGCACCCGGTGGCATCACGACCCCAGACACCACCCCCACCATCACAGGCACTGGCACGCCCGGTAACACCATCAGCATCAAAGACGGCAATGGCAACGTCATTGCCAGCGCCACCGTCGGCCCCAACGGCCAGTGGACAGCCACGCCCAGCCAGCCTCTGCCTGCAGGCAGCAACAACCTGAGCGTTATCGAAACCGGCCCCACTGGCGCCGTCAGCCCCGTCACGCCCCTGCCCGTGACCATTGAAGGCGGCACCAGCCTGCCCGCCCCCACAGGTGCCATCAGCACCGGCAGCAACACTGGCTCGACCACCGACAACATCACCACCAACCCGCAACCGGTCCTGAGCGGCACCGGCCAGCCCGGCAACACGATCAAGATCACCGACCCCACAGGCGCCGTGATCGGCTCAGCCATCGTCGGCCCCAATGGCCAGTGGAGCATCACCCCCACCGCGCCGCTGTCCCAGGGCACCAACAACCTGTCCCTCACCGAAACCAGCCCCTCAGGCGCCGTCAGCCCGGCCGTGCCCCTGCCTGTGGTCGTCGACAGCCAGGCCCCCTCGGCCCCGACCGCCGCCATCAACCCCGGCAGCAACAGTGGCGCCCTGACCGACAACGTCACCATCGACAGCACCCCCACGATTGACGGCACGGGCAACCCCGGCGACACCATCAAGATCACCAACCCGCAAGGCGTTGTGGTCGGCACCGCCATCGTCGGCCCCAACGGCCAGTGGAGCATCACGCCCACCACGCCCCTGCCAACAGGCACCAACAACCTCAGCCTTGTGGCCATCGACCCGGCAGGCAACGTCAGCCCGGCCGCGCCCCTGCCCATCGTCATCGAGTCGGCCAGCCTGCCCGCCCCCACAGGCGCCATCAGCACCGGCAGCAACACTGGCTCGATCACCGACAACATCACGAACCTCACACAACCGGTCCTGAGCGGCACCGGCCAGCCCGGCAACACCATCAAGATCACCGACCCCACGGGTGCCGTGATCGGCTCAGCCATCGTCGGCCCCAATGGCCAGTGGACCATCACCCCCACCGCGCCGCTGTCCCAGGGCACCAACAACCTGTCCCTCACCGAAACCAGCCCCTCAGGCGCCGTCAGCCCGGCCGTGCCCCTGCCTGTGGTCGTCGACAGCGTGGCCCCTTCGGCACCGTCGGGCACCTTCGCCCCCGGCAGCAACAGCGGTTCGACCACCGACAACATCACCCGCGTCCCCCAGCCCACCCTGACGGGCACAGGCACGCCCGGTGACACCATCAAGATCACCGACCCGATGGGCAACGTGGTCGGATCGGTCACCGTCAGCCCCAACGGCCAATGGAGCGTGGCCCCCACCAACCCACTGCCACAAGGCCTGAACAACCTGAGCGTCGTCTCCGTCGACCCCGCAGGCAACGTCAGCCCCGTCACACCCCTGCCGATCTTCATCGACACCGTGACCCCCACCATCGCGCTGGGCAGCAACAAGACCCTGCTGGCCAATGGCGAAAGCGTCACCGTCACCTTCACCCTGTCTGAAGCCAGCACAGACTTCACGCTGGCCGACATCACCGCCATGGGCGGCACGCTGAGCAACTTCCAGGGCTCGGGCACCACCTATTTCGCCACCTTCACGCCCGCAGCCGGTGCCACCAGCGCCGCATTGCTGGTCACCAGCGACAAGTTCTCTGACGCCGCAGGCAACCTCAACAAAGACGGCGCAGAACTCAACAACGCCCTGAGCTTCAGCGTCAGTGCCGCCATGTTGCCCGCACCCGCAGCGCCCGCTGCCACCCTGGCGCCGTCCAGCAACAGCGGCTCGCCCACCGATAACGTCACCACCGACACCACGCCCACCATCACCGGTGTGGGCGTGCCCGGTGACACCATCAAGATCACCGACCCAAGCGGCAACGTCATCGGCTCAGCCATGGTTGCCCCCAACGGCGCCTGGAGCATCACGCCCACCACGCCGCTGCCCCAGGGCCCCAACAACCTGGCCATCACCGAAATCACGCCCGACGGCCAGACCAGCCCGGCCACCATCCTGCCCATCGTCATCGACAGCGTTGCCCCTCTGGCGCCTACTGCAGCCATCAACCCCGGCAGCAACAGCGGCTCACTGACCGACAACGTCACCACCGACACCACACCCACCATTGAGGGCACCGGCACGCCTGGCGACACCATCAAGATCACCGACCCTGCAGGCGCCCTGATCGGCAGCGCCATCGTCGGCCCCAACGGCGCCTGGAGCATCACGCCCACCACACCGCTGCCCACAGGCACCAACAACCTGTCCGTCACCGAAATTGACCCGGCAGGCAATGTCAGCCCCGCCGTGCCGATGCCCGTCGTCATTGAAACGGCGGTCAGTGCTGTTCCTTCCCTGGTCGTGCGCGGCCGCGTCTTCGCAGGCCCGATCACCGGCACCAGCGCCATGGAAGAAGCCGTGGCGCCCATGAACGAAGTCACCGACAGCAGCGGCACCAGCACAGCTTTGCCCACAGGCGTGAGCAATGACGCTGGCGTCAACCTGGTCCAACCCAAAGAATCGCCCATCACACTGCCCACGGGCTCGACTTCAGGCACCACCAGCGTCACTGACAGCTCAGGCACTGGCGTGGCGCCGCCAACTGGCGCCATGAACGACGGGCTGATCCTGAACGACCCCAGCTTGACCGGCAACCCCACCACCACCACCGGTGGCGTCACTGACAGCTCAGGCACTGGCGTGGCCCCGCCAACTGGCGCCATGAACGACGGGTTGATCCTGACGCCCCCCAGCTTGACCGGCAACCCCACCACCACCTCCACCCCAAGTAGCGTCACCGGTGGCGCCGACGTGTTCGTCTATGACAACACCGGCGCACTGCTGGGCCAGACCGTGCTGGGCGCCGATGGCTCCTGGAGCATCACCGCCGCCAACCGTGGCAGCTACCGTGGCCCCGTGCTGGTCAAAGTCATTGACGCCAACGGCACCGCCATCAACTACATCGACGAAGTCTCTGCCACCGGCAAGTCCTTCGACACCACCTTGCGCGCCCAGGCCGTGGCCGAGGTCGGCCAGAGCAACTTCAGCGTGGCCGCTGACCAAAACGCCACCCTGATCGTCAACATCACGCCCGTCACCGAACTGGCCGTGCGCAGCGCAGGCATTGCCGACAACGCCACCCAGCCGCTGAGCAGCGCCGCCGCCATCAACACCGCCAACGCCAACGTGGCCAAGGCCCTGGGCATGCCCGGCGTGAACATCATTGGCGAGCCCACCACCACCAACAGCCCCACCTTCACCGCCACCAACCGCTACGACGCCAACGGCGTGGTCATCCTCACCGACGGTGAAAAATACGGTCTGGTGCTGGCCAAACTCTCGGGCCTGGACAGCGTCAAAGGCAACATCGACGCCAGCCTCGACGCCCTGCAAACCGAACTGCTGACAGGCGGCACCCTGAGCACCACCGGCGCGGCCCTGATGGACACCGGCCGCATCAACGCCCTGGCCGCCCTCAAGGCCCCCAACAGCGGCGCCACCGAACAAACTTTCCTGATTGACACGCCTCTGAACCGCTGGCTGCTGGGCGACATCGTCGTCACCGCGCAAGACATCACCTCGTCCACCGTCAACCTGACGGGTTCGGCCTTGCCGGGCAGCACCGTCACCATGACCTTGCCCGACGGCAGCACCCTGCAAGCGACCGCCAACGCCCAAGGTGTCTTCAACGTCAGCTTCCCTGCCACCAAAGTCAACACCGACAAAGAAGTGGACTTCCAGGGCTCCGACGGTCTGGTGCAACCCTCCACCAACACCCACACCCTGCCGTCCGCTCCCACCGGCGTGCTGGACCCGAGCAGCAACACTGGCGCCACCACCGACAACCTGACCGCTGACAAGACGCCCACCCTGAGCGGCACCGGCACGCCCGGCGACACCGTCAAAATCACCGACCCGCAAGGCAACGTCATCGGCACGGCCACCGTCGCCCCCAACGGCTCCTGGAGCGTCACGCCCACCACACCACTGCCTGAGGGCGTCAACAACCTCAGCATGGTGCAGATCGACCCCGAAGGCAACGTCAGCCCTGCCGTGCCCCTGTCCTTGGTCATCGACAGCATCGTGCCCACCATTGCACTGAGCACCGCTCAAACCGCACTGAACGCAGGCCAAAACCCCACCGTCACCTTCACCCTGTCTGAGGCCAGCGCCGATTTCACGCTGGCCGACATCACCGTCACCGGCGGCAGCTTGAGCGCGCTGGTGCAAAGCACCACCAACCCGCTGGTCTACAACGCCACCTTCACACCCGCAGCCGGTGCCAGCACCGCCAGCGTGCGTGTGGACAGCGCCAAGTTCTCTGACGCCGCAGGCAACCAAAACGCCGACGGCGCCGACGCCAACAACACGCTGAACTTCACTTTCGGCAGCACCACACCACCCGTTGCACCCACAGGCATCGCCATCGCCCCGGGCAGCAACACCGGCTCGGGCACCGACAACCTGACCACCGACCCCACGCCAACCCTGGCAGGCACCGGCACGCCTGGCGACGTCATCAAGGTCACTGACCCCCAAGGCAACGTCGTGGGCTCAGCCACCGTGGCCCCCGATGGCTCCTGGAACGTCACGCCCACAGCGCCGCTGCCTGAAGGCGTCAACAACCTGGCCATCACCGTGACCAACCCCGCAGGCCAGGTCAGCCCAGCCGCACCGTTCACCGTGGTCATCGACACCACCGCGCCCACGATTGCCCTGTCCACCGCGCAAGCCGTGCTGACCCCTGGCCAGACCGGCCTGGTCACCTTCACCCTGAGCGAGGCCAGCGCCGACTTCACCCTGGCCGACGTCACGGCCATTGGCGGCACGCTCAGCAGCCTGGTGCAAAGCACCACCAACCCGCTGGTCTACACCGCGATCCTGACCCCCGACACCGGAGCCACCAGCGCCGCCTTGTTGGTCACCAGCGACAAGTTCACGGACGCCGCAGGCAACTTCAACAAAGACGGCGCTGAAACCGACAACGCCCTGAGCTTCAGTGTCAACAGCCCCACCCCCGTGGCACCCACTGCGCCCACAGGCATCGCCATCGCCCCGGGCAGCAACACCGGCTCGGGCACCGACCCGATCACCATCGACACCACCCCCACCGTGACCGGCACCGGCACGCCTGGCGATGTCGTCAAAATCACCGACCCACAAGGCAACGTCATTGGCTCGACCACCGTGGCCCCCGACGGCAGCTGGAACGTCACGCCCACAGCGCCGTTGCCTGAAGGTGTCAACAACCTGGCCGTCACGGTGACCAACCCCTCCGGCCAGGTCAGCCCAGCCGCACCGTTCACCGTGGTCATCGACACCACCGCGCCCACGATTGCCCTGTCTGCGCCTGCCACCACTTTGACCGCTGGTCAAACCTCGGCCATCACCTTCACCCTGAGTGAAGCCAGCACCGATTTCACGCTGGCCGACATCACTGTGACCGGCGGCAGCTTGAGCGCGCTGGTGCAAAGCACCACCAACCCGCTGGTCTACACCGCCACCTTCACGCCCGCAGCCGGTGCCACCACCGCCAGCGTGCGTGTGGACAGCGCCAAGTTCTCTGACGCCGCAGGCAACCAGAACACCGACGGCGCCGACGCCAACAACACGCTGAACTTCACTTTCGGCAGCACCACACCACCCGTTGCACCCACAGGCATCGCCATCGCCCCGGGCAGCAACACCGGCTCGGGCACCGACAACCTGACCACCGACCCCACGCCCACCGTGTCCGGTACCGGCACACCTGGCGACGTCATCAAGGTCACCGACCCCCAAGGCAACGTCGTGGGCTCAGCCACCGTGGCCCCCGATGGCTCCTGGAACGTCACGCCCACAGCGCCGCTGCCTGAAGGCGTCAACAACCTGGCCATCACCGTGACCAACCCCGCAGGCCAGGTCAGCCCAGCCGCACCGTTCACCGTGGTCATCGACACCACCGCGCCCACGATTGCCCTGTCCACCGCGCAAGCCGTGCTGACCCCTGGCCAGACCGGCCTGGTCACCTTCACCCTGAGCGAGGCCAGCGCCGACTTCACCCTGACCGACGTCACGGCCATTGGCGGCACGCTCAGCAGCCTGGTGCAAAGCACCACCAACCCGCTGGTTTACACCGCGATCCTGACCCCCGATGTCGGTGCCACCAGCGCTGCCTTGCTGGTCACCAGCGACAAGTTCACGGACGCCGCAGGCAACTTCAACAAAGACGGCGCTGAAACCGACAACGCCCTGAGCTTCAGTGTCAACAGCCCCACCCCCGTGGCACCCACTATGCCCACAGGCATCGCCATCGCCCCGGGCAGCAACACCGGCTCGGGCACCGACAACCTGACCACCGACCCCACGCCCACCGTGTCCGGCACCGGCACACCGGGCGACGTCGTCAAAATCACCGACCCGCAAGGCAACGTCCTGGGCTCGACCACCGTGGCCCCCGACGGCAGCTGGAACGTCACGCCCACAGCGCCGCTGCCTGAAGGCGTCAACAACCTGGCCGTCACGGTGACCAACCCCTCCGGCCAGGTCAGCCCAGCCGCACCGTTCACTGTGGTCATCGACACCACCGCGCCCACGATTGCCCTGTCCGCGCCTGCCACCAATTTGACCGCTGGTCAAACCTCGGCCATCACCTTCACCCTGTCTGAAGCCAGCACCGATTTCACGCTGGCCGACATCACCGTCACCGGCGGCAGCTTGAGCGCGCTGGTGCAAAGCACCACCAACCCGCTGGTCTACACCGCCACCTTCACACCCGCAGCCGGTGCCACCACCGCCAGCGTGCGTGTGGACAGCGCCAAGTTCGCAGACGCCGCAGGCAACCAGAACACCGACGGCGCCGACACCAACAACACGCTGAACCTGAGCTACACACCAGCACCCGTGGCCCCCTTGGCGCCCACAGCGGCCATCGACCCGGCCAGCAACAGTGGCTCGCCCACCGACCTGATCACCAACATCAACAAACCGGTCATCAACGGCACGGGCACGCCAGGCGACACCATCAAGATCACCGACCCCTCGGGCAACGTCGTCGGCACCGCCACCGTCGCCCCCAACGGCCAGTGGAGCATCACGCCCACCACACCGTTGCCCGAAGGCACCAACAACCTCAATGTTGTGGAAACCAGCCCGGCAGGCCTGTCCAGCCCAAGCACCATGCTGCCTGTGGTCATCGACACGGCACCGCCCACCGTGGCGCTCAGCACCACGCAGTCGCTGCTGGCCCAGGGCCAGACCGGCACCGTGACCTTCACCTTCAGTGAACCCACGCTGGACTTCACCCTGGCCGATGTAGCCGTCACTGGTGGCACCCTCAGCAACCTGACCCTGAGCCCCACCAACCCGCTGGCCTACACCGCCACCTTCACGCCCACAGCCGGTGTCTTCAATGCCAGCTTGTCGGTCGCCAGCGATAAATTCACCGACATCGCCGCCAGCCTCAACAAAGACGGCGCTGAAGAGAACAACACGCTGAACTTCAGCGTCAGCGCACCCCCCACGCCGCACAGCCTCACGGCCATGCTCGACCTCAGCAGCGACAGCGGCACCGTGGGTGACAACACCACCAACGACACCACGCCCACCCTCAGCGGCACCGGCACTGCGGGCGACATCGTCAAGGTCTACAACGCCCAGGGCTTTGTGATTGCCTCTGCCGTGGTGTCAGCCAATGGCACTTGGACGGCCACGCCCACCACAGCGCTGCCGCAAGGCATCAACGCCCTGAGCGTCACCGCCACCAGCCCCACAGGCAGCGTGCTCAGCGCAGGATTGCCCATCACCATCGTGGTGGACAGCGTGGCCCCGGCTGCGCCCAACGCCGTGCTCGATCCGATCAGCGACAGCGGCACCAAAGGTGATAACACCACCAACGACAACACGCCCACCCTGAGCGGCTCAGGCGTTCCCGGCAACGTCATCACCATCAAAAACCCCGCAGGGCAGGTGATTGGTACCGCCACCGTCGGACCGGACGGCACCTGGGCCATCACACCCACCACGCCCCAGCCAGAAGGCCTGAACAACTACAGCGTCACCGCCACCGACCCGTCTGGCAATGTCAGCCCGGCCAAACCGCTGCCCGTGACCATTGACACCAGCGGACCTGCAGCACCTACCGGCGTGCTCGACCCGACAACCGACTCCGGCGTCAAAGGCGACAAGATCACCACCGACAGCACGCCCACCCTGAGCGGCACCGGCACACCGGGTGACACCATCACCATCAAAGACCCGCTGGGCACCGTCATTGGCACCGCCACCGTTGGCCCCAATGGCGCTTGGAGCGTAACGCCCACCACAGCGCTGCCCGAAGGCCTGAACAACCTGACCATGACCGCCACGGACCCGTCGGGCAACGTCACCCCCGACGCACCGCTGCCCGTGACCATTGACACCACAGGTCCGTCTGCGCCTACCGGCGTGCTCGACCCGACAACCGACAGCGGCGTCAAGGGCGACAAGATCACCACCGACAGCACGCCCACCCTGAGCGGCACCGGCACACCGGGTGACACCATCACCATCAAAGACCCGCTGGGCGCCGTCATCGGCACCGCCACCGTTGGCCCCAATGGCGCTTGGAGCGTCACGCCCACCACAGCGCTGCCCGAGGGTCTGAACAACCTGGCCATGACCGCCACCGATCCAGCAGGCAACGTCAGTGCACCTGTGGCACTGCCTGTGACCATTGACACCACAGGTCCGTCTGCGCCTACCGGCGTGCTCGACCCGACAACCGACAGTGGCGTCAAAGGCGACAAGATCACCACCGACAGCACGCCCACCCTGAGCGGCACCGGCACACCGGGTGACACCATCACCATCAAAGACCCGCTGGGCGCCGTCATCGGCACCGCCACCGTGACACCGGAAGGCACCTGGAGCGTCACGCCCACCACAGCGCTGCCTGAAGGCCTGAACAACCTGGCCATGACTGCGACCGACCCGGCTGGCAACGTCAGCGCACCCGTGGCGCTGCCCGTGACCATTGACACCACAGGTTCGTCTGCGCCTACCGGCGTGCTCGACCCGACAACCGACAGCGGCGTCAAGGGCGACAAGATCACCACCGACAGCACGCCCACCCTGAGCGGCACCGGCACACCGGGTGACACCATCACCATCAAAGACCCGCTGGGCGCCGTCATCGGCACCGCCATCGTGACACCAGAAGGCACCTGGAGCGTCACGCCCACCACAGCGCTGCCTGAAGGCCTGAACAACCTGGCCATGACTGCGACCGATCCAGCAGGCAACGTCAGCGCACCCGTGGCACTGCCTGTGACCATCGACACCACAGGTCCATCTGCGCCTACCGGCGTGCTCGACCCGACAACCGACAGCGGCGTCAAGGGCGACAAGATCACCACCGACAGCACGCCCACCCTGAGCGGCACCGGCACACCGGGTGACACCATCACCATCAAAGACCCGCTGGGCGCCGTCATCGGCACCGCCACCGTGACACCGGAAGGCACCTGGAGCGTCACGCCCACCACAGCGCTGCCCGAAGGCCTGAACAACCTGGCCATGACCGCCACCGATCCAGCAGGCAACGTCAGCGCACCCGTGGCGCTGCCCGTGACCATTGACACCACAGGTCCGTCTGCGCCTACCGGCGTGCTCGACCCGACAACCGACTCCGGCGTCAAGGGCGACAAGATCACCACCGACAGCACGCCCACCTTGAGCGGCACCGGCACACCGGGTGACACCATCACCATCAAAGACCCGCTGGGCGCCGTCATCGGCACCGCCACCGTGACACCGGAAGGCACCTGGAGCGTCACGCCCACCACAGCGCTGCCTGAAGGCCTGAACAACCTGGCCATGACTGCGACCGACCCGGCWGGCAACGTCAGCGCACCCGTGGCGCTGCCCGTGACCATTGACACCACAGGTCCGTCTGCGCCTACCGGCGTGCTCGACCCGACAACCGACAGCGGCGTCAAAGGCGACAAGATCACCACCGACAGCACGCCCACCCTGAGCGGCACCGGCACACCGGGTGACACCATCACCATCAAAGACCCGCTGGGCGCCGTCATCGGCACCGCCACCGTGACACCGGAAGGCACCTGGAGCGTCACGCCCACCACAGCGCTGCCTGAAGGCCTGAACAACCTGGCCATGACTGCGACCGATCCAGCAGGCAACGTCAGCGCACCCGTGGCACTGCCTGTGACCATCGACACCACAGGTCCATCTGCGCCTACCGGCGTGCTCGACCCGACAACCGACAGCGGCGTCAAAGGCGACAAGATCACCACCGACAGCACGCCCACCTTGAGTGGCACCGGCACGCCGGGTGACACCATCACCATCAAAGACCCGCTGGGCGCCGTCATCGGCACCGCCACCGTGACACCGGAAGGCACCTGGAGCGTCACGCCCACCACAGCACTGCCTGAAGGCCTGAACAACCTGGCCATGACTGCGACTGATCCAGCAGGCAACGTCAGCGTACCCGTGGCGTTGCCCGTGACCATCGACACCAGCGGACCTGTAGCACCCACCGGCGTGCTCGACCCGACAACCGACAGCGGCGTCAAAGGCGACAAGATCACCACCGACAGCACGCCCACCCTGAGCGGCACCGGCACACCGGGTGACACCATCACCATCAAAGACCCGCTGGGCGCCGTCATCGGCACCGCCACCGTTGGCACCAATGGCACCTGGAGCGTCACGCCCACCACAGCGCTGCCTGAAGGCCTGAACAACCTGGCCATGACTGCGACCGACCCGGCTGGCAACGTCAGCGCACCCGTGGCGCTGCCCGTGACCATYGACACCAGMGGWCCKGCAGCACCTACCGGCGTGCTCGACCCGACAACCGACAGCGGCGTCAAAGGCGACAAGATCACCACCGACAGCACGCCCACCCTGAGTGGCACCGGCACACCGGGTGACACCATCACCATCAAAGACCCGCTGGGCGCCGTCATCGGCACCGCCACCGTGACACCGGAAGGCACCTGGAGCGTCACGCCCWCCACAGCGCTGCCTGAAGGCCTGAACAACCTGGCCATAGATCGGAAGAGCGTCGCGTAGGGAAAGAGTGCAGATCT
>NZ_CXOO01000089.1 GCF_001269385.1 Limnohabitans sp. DM1
CTGCCAGCGCGGTGGTGCAGTTCAAGCGCCACTTGACCAAATCAACCGGATACACACCGTGCTCGCGGCACCAGGCGCTCTTAGCGGCCTCGTTCATCGCAGCTGTAGTGATCACGGCCTCAAGCCGGGCACCCGCAGACCAGGGCCGAGCTCGGGCAGGTCTGGTTTGTGCTTCTTCGCGCCAACGCTCCAGGGTTGCCTCGCTCACGCCCATCTCGCGCGAGACCACCTGCAGCGGTGCGCTCTCCGGTGGCAGCAACTTGGCTACCGCTTTGTCTCTGAATGCTTGTCCATATCGAGCCATTTTGTTCTTTCATCGCCGCCCCCAGGTTCTAGGTTCTATCGAGGCGACAACTAGTCTGACACAAGGGGGGTGGTCTTGGGTACGCCGTCCAAAGTACTGATGGGCGCAACAACAGCAGAGGCGTTTGAGCTTGTGGGACTGACGCAGGCGGTAAAGGACTTGAGGGCGGGGTTGCCAAGTGCTACAAAAAATAGTGGGAATGTGGCTGTAGCCAAGGTGGATATTCCGGGGTTACCGAGTCAGATAGCAGCTTCGAGTCAGGTAGAGATAGCGGGTAATGGTGTCGTTGGAGAAGGCGGAAAGAACTTCATCGCACTTAAGAATGTTGGTGGAAAATCCATCCCACGTGAAACCGACTCCGAATACAAAATCCTTGACAACATTGCGGACAAGTTGGGCAATAACCCGAATGCAACAGGTACGATCAGGATCGTTACAGAACGGCCTGCCTGCGAAAGTTGCTTGGACGTGGCAGACCAATTCAGGGCGCGATATCCGAATATTAATTTACAGATATTTGATAACAATGGGATCGTTTTTTTACCTAAAAAAACGTACGTTTCACCATTTTTTGATCCCGCAAACGTTGGGAGTAAAAAATGATGGAGGTAATGATTCAAGAAATGTATGTTCCGGACAGTGCATACGATCAACGACAACCATACCAACTCATTTATCTTGCGTTACTAGAAAATTATCGAACATTTTGCAGGCACAAGCTATCCATCTTATTCAGCAAAACCTCACCGATTAGAAAGGGCTGGCTACCTAACGAACAAGAGTTGGATTGGTCATATGAACAAGTCGAATTTAGTTTTTCCTATCCCATTGAAGAACTTATGCTTGAAATTGCCAACCTCATACTCGATGGAGGACGCAGTTTTGATAATGAGAATTGGATGAATTACCACCGAGAAAAAATTCAAAAGATTCTACAAAAAAATGACTTAAGCACGATGCTTTTCGAACTGCCGCAGCCCGAGCGTGAATACTTTGAATATGACCTGCGCTTGCTTAAACCACTGGGGCTGTTTGGTAATTGGGAATGACATAGCCAATAACGTCGGTATCGGCTTCACCGTGGGCAGTCGTATGCAAAGCGTGGACAGCCAAGGCCAAAGCACCACGGCAGCAGGCAGCACCGTGGGCAGCACGGGCGGTAACGTGAGCATCACCGCAGGCAAGACCTACACGCAAACAGGCAGTGATGTGATCACGCCAAAAGGAGACATCGACATCACCGCCAAGACAGTGGACATCCAAGAAGCCCGCGAAACCGGCAGCCAAAGCACCGAACAAAAGTTCAAGCAAAGCGGCCTGACGCTGGCCATCACCAGCCCTGTCCTCTCAGCTTTGCAAACGGCCAACAACCAGTTGCAAGCGGCAGGCAACACCAGCAGCGGCCGCATGCAAGCCCTGGCGGCAGCCAATGCGGGATTCAACCTCAAGCAAGGCGCGGATGCTGTTCAAGCGGGTCAAGACGATGCCAATGGCATGGTGAAAAACGCAGACGGCAAGATGGTCGAAGGCAACGCTGCAGACAAAGCAGGCGGCATCGGCATCAGCCTGAGCCTGGGCGCATCCAGCAGCCAAAGCCAACAACAAAGCAGCGCCGACAGCGCCAAGGGCAGCAAGGTCAACGCGGGCGGCAACGTGACCATCACGGCCACAGGCGCTGGCAAAGACAGCGACATCACCGTGCAAGGCAGCAAGGTCCAAGCCGGTAAAACCGTCACCCTCAAAGCCGATGACCAAGTGAACTTGCTGGCCGCGCAAAACACCACCAGCGAGAGCAGCAGCAACCAAAGCAAGAGCGGCAGCGTGGGCGTTGCCATGCAGTTGGGCGCAGGCGGTGGCGGCATGGGCTTCACGGCCAGTGCCAGCCAAGCCACAGGCCAAGGCGCGGGCAACGGTGTCACGTTCACCAACACGCAAGTGGCGGGCAATGCGGTGAACATCGAATCAGGCGGGGACACCAACCTCAAAGGCGCAGTGGTCCAAGGCGATCAAGTCACGGCCAAGGTGGGTGGCAACCTCAACATTGAAAGCCTGCAAGACAAGAGCCAATACAAAGAAAGCAGCAAGAGCGCAGGCGGCGCCATCATGGTGGGCGCAGGTGTCAGCGGCAGCGCGAACCTGGCCAAGAGCAGCATCAACAGCGACTACCTGAGCGTGGGTGAACAAAGCGCCATCCGCGCAGGCGACGGCGGCTTCCAAGTCAACGTGCAAGGCAAGACCACCCTGACGGGCGGGCAAATCACCAGCACCCAAGCGGCCATCGACAACAACAAAAACAGCTACGAAGCCAAGCAAGGCACCACCACCACCGACCTCAACAACAGTGCCAGCTACAGCGCCAACAGCATCAGCATTGGTGTTGGCACTGGTTCCCTGCCTGGACAGGGCTCAAAACTGAGCGGAGCAGGATTTGGCACTGACAGTGGTCAGGCCAACTCAACCACCACGGCGGGCATCAGCGGCGCTGCGGGCAATACCAATGCCAGAACTGGAGACAAGGGAACCGGTCTGAAAGCGATTTTTGACAAAGACAAGACGCAAAAGGAGGTGGCTGCACAAGTAGCGATCACCAATGAGTTTGGGAAACAAGCTATTCCAGTGGCCGCCAAAACGGCAGATCAGAAAGCCATTGATCTGCGTCGCCAAGGCAACGAAGAAGAAGCTGCGAAATGGGATGAAGGCGGCGTCTACCGCACAAGCCTGTACACGGCTCTCGGGGGCTCAACTGGTGGGGCTGCTGGTGCAACGGGTGCCGCTGTGAATGCCACCGTGATACCAGCGTTGGGCGAAGAAATTGCCAAGCTCAACTTGCCAGAGGGCATGAGACAAGTGGTCACACAAGTGGCAAGCATTGCAGTGGGGGCCGCTGCGGGTGGCGGTGCAGGTGTCAGTGCCGCGCTGCCACAGACGGCCTACAACTACGTCAGCCACAGCCCGTTTGCCAATGTGCGCAAAACCGTCAGCCAAGAAAACGCACGACTGATGAACCAGTGTGGTGCCAACTGCACTGAACAAGACTTCAAACGCATCGACCAGCAAATGGCCAAGCTTGAAGTGGCAGGCAATCTTGCAGCCATCAGCCAAAACAGCAAGCTGACCACCGCGCAAGCCTTGCAACTGGGTGAAGCTGTTGCGGCGCTGCTGCCGGTGTATGGCACGCCGATCGCGGCATATCAGGCCATCAGCGGCAAGACTTTGAGCGGCCAAGACCTTACAGCGGCAGAGCGTGTGCTCAACACAGCCGCTGCTGCATTGCCATTGGGAAGTGCAGCCTACAAGCTGGTGACCAACGCGGCCGCTGACATGGCCAAGATGTCAAACAGCATTGGTGTCATCCAGGGCTTCAAGAGTGCAGAAGAAGTCAATGGACTGATGAACTCCTTTAACAAGGCTCCGGCCTGGAAGGAAGGCAGTCAGATCGCCGAGGCCACCTTGCAGCCGGGGACCAAGGTGCAGATGGTGGTGGATAAGACCGCGTTTGACAAGCTCACGCAAGAAGGTCAAATGAACTTTGTTGGAAATTGGGCGACGTTCGACAACATTCCGAATCAAGCATTTGCTCGCAATAATCTAGCCATTACCAACGAGTTCAAAAAGGATGTGGGCTATGTTGTAGAGCTGGAAATTGTCAAGCCTGTGAATGCTCAAATTGGAGTTGTGGGCTCGCAAGGAGGTGCCGCTGGGGGCGCAAACCAGATGAATTTTTTGTTTGAGCAGAGGAGTGGCGGCGAGTTTTTCAAAGTAGTCGGACAGAAGGTGTTGCCATGAAGAAGGTTGTTGATTTTCTAAGACATAACAGTCGCAACGAAGTTCTGCCACTCGAAAACTCAGACTCTCACTACAATGAGTGGCGAAAACAGCACCCTACTGAGTTTGTTTTCGGTCCTATCGTTAAGCACACATGGCAGGTTGATGGTCAGGGCTATGAACGGACCAATCCACGCAACGACGGTTTGGATGTTTTGCCTGACCAATCTGGCTTCCTTCTGTGCGAAAAGTTAGACCGTAACGATAACCTCGTCTTGCTCGACGCCTACGGCCAAGAACACATGCGTTTATCAGTGCCTTGGCAATTGACACGCGACCCACACCCTGAAATGGCTGCATACCCCAGCCACTTTGTGGGATTGACCACCCCTTGGGATAACCCCAAAACGGGACAACAAGGCAAGTTTGCTGTGCTGGCCTGGGTGCAATATGCAGGTGACTACGCCTTTGAGTTGGACTGGAAAACTGGGCAGTTCCTATGGGGCTATTTTCTAGAGCGGGGTTAAGTCATGGATTTCCAAACCCACCGCGCTAAAAAGGTGATCAAGCACTCGCGACGAATGAGAAAACATTGCGCCGCTGCGGGTGGCGGTGCAGGTGTCAGTGCTGCGTTGCCACAGACGGCCTACAACTACGTCAGCCACAGCCCGTTTGCCAATGTGCGCAAAACCGTCAGCCAAGAAAATGCACGACTGATGAACCAGTGTGGTGCCAACTGCACTGAACAAGACTTCAAACGTATCGACCAGCAAATGGCCAAGCTGGAAGTGGCAGGCAATCTTGCGGCCATCAGCCAAAACAGCAAGCTAACTACCGAGCAGGCGTTGCAACTGGGCGAGACGGTAGCGGCGCTGCTGCCGGTTTATGGCACGCCGATTGCGCTGTACCAGGCCATCAGCGGCAAGAGCCTGTCGGGTCAGGACCTGAGCACGGTTGAGCGCTTCTTCAACGGGGCGGCTGCGGCAATTCCGGCAGGCTCGACTGCATATAAGTTGGTGACCGATGCGGCTGTGCAGGCCAAAGTGGCAGCCACATTAACGGCGACAGCTGAGCGGGCCTTGGTGAACTCTGGTGGTGTGGTTGACAAGACAGGCAATGCGTTACTGGACATGAGCAAGCTGACCAATGAACAAAAGCGGGTCATCGGTGAAAACTTGTTTGGTCCGAACACGGTCAAGCAAATCGTGCCCGACGGACAGCAGATCGCACGCTTGCAAGGCCAAGGCAGCAACGGCTTGGATGAGCTTTACAAGGTCAAGCACCCCGATGTGGACTACGTGAATATCGAATACAAGTTTGTGGGCGATCCGAAGAAGGTCGAAATTGATCCCATGAACCCTAACAAGATGGCCGAAAACGGCTCTGATCGACTGGGCAAAACAACCGACGGCAAACAAGGCAGCGTGAGTTGGATGGGGGGATCGAATCGGATTGAGAAGGCGGTGGGATCGTTAGATGAGGCCCGAGCTGTAAAAGCTTCACTCGAATCTGGTCGTGTCGAAAGCTGGGTAGTCACTGTGCGCCCGGATGGCTCAACAGCCGTACAAGTATTGGACGCATTAGGGAAACCTAAACCGATAGATCAATCGAAGATCATTTTTCCGAATGTCAATCTGTCGGGAGCGCAGAAATGATCCGCGCATCGATCGGAGAAAAAAAATACTGGAATACGTGGATAGAAAAGGATGTGCTGTGGCTTAAGGATGTTTCCGAAAAATCAGCACTCCCTTCTAAGAATACGATTTACAGGCCGGAATACGTTTGGGGATCAGCAACCGATCAATGTCGGCTCATGCTACGTCTCTACTCCTCCGGCGCCCCTATCCGAGATTTGGCACAACATTTCCCGGGCCTGCTAGATGCATGGGTGTTGTCAAACCGCCTGAGCGATGAAGTCTGCAAAGAAAACGACTTGCAGACCTGCCGTGACTGGGACTTTTCGCTCACGAATCTGAACCACTACAACTGGTGTTTCTGGCTCGTTGGTTTAGCCTTGGCCTTGGAAATTTCCGAGGATCAATGGCAACGTTTGTTGGCCTTGGTCGGTGGCGAGGGCGAAGACGAGTTGCTGGACCGTGTGATTGCCAGTCGAACGCCTGGTCGTCGCATTGGGGCGGCATTGCTGCATGCCAAGCCCTATGCCCGCCTGCTTAAAGCAGTGAATACCCCATTGGATGTCCAAGCTGCGCAAACATTGACGCAGCGTCTTGGCATCAAACCTTATTCTTTAAATTACAGCCCAAACGCTGTTCCTGGAGATCAGGCCGCTTTATTGCTGAGTTTCGTTGATCACTGGTACGCCGAGCTCAAACGCCCTGCGCCCAAGAACAAAAAAGCGCCAACCCTTGAACCCTTTTGGTACATCTACGGCGACCCAGAAAAACACCCCTTAGAGATGGGCTGCTACTTTGGCCGCTGGTGCATTGAGGCAGTGGCCGCTGTCAAAGCCTTTGGACTGGATGACAGTTTGTGTCTGGGGCACGAGCACTACCCTGGTGATCTTTTGCGCCCCGATGGCCCGAGTACGCATCCGGTCCGCGAAGAGCCCAAGACTGGTTGGCTGGCACGCATGTTTGGCAAGAAGACGTCATGAACGCCCAAACCCACCGTCTCATCTTCAACAAAGCCCGAGGCTGCTTGATGGCTGTTGGTGAAAACGTCAGCAGTAGTGGCCGTGGTGCTTGTTCAGGCGCAAGGCGCAGCAGGCGTGAGTGCAATTCCCGAAGGGCCAAGGTCACAGCCAGTGGCACCCCCGAAACCGTACAAGCCACCGGCGCAGACCCAAGCCGCCAAGAAGCCAGCGACATCACCGTGCAAGGCTCCAGCATCCAAGCAGCGCAGACCTGGTCAATACCAGCAGCGGCACACTCAAAACTGCCACCGGCATCCAGAGCCAATCAGGCAAGGTCACGATCAGCGCAAACACGCTACGCAATCAAGGCCTCCTGGCCGCTGCACAAGACTTGGACATCCAGGCCTGGAGTATTGACAACCAACAAGGCACCCTGGCTGCAGTACAAGGCAATTTGCAACTGTCCACCTCACAAGGCGGTTTGGACAACCGAGATGGGCGTATCCAGCTCGCCAAAGATCTGACATTGACCTTGCAGGGCAACGGCAACAGTTTGCGCAACACGGGCGGAAAAATCCAGTCGATCAGCGGACAGGCACACATCTCTTCAGGCGCGCTGGACAACAGCGCTGGCCTGATCAGTACAGGTGGCGCACTGAATATCGACACCCATGGCCAAACCCTGACCAACCAAGACAGCCACAGCAACGACGGCACGCGTCCACTGGGGCTGATTGCAACGGGCGACCTGCGCATCCAGGCGGCAGACATCAACAACCGCAGCGGCCTCATTCAAACGCAAGGCACCCTCAATGTTCAAGCCAATGACGTGGGCAACAATGCGCCCAACGCCTTGATTTTCAGTGCCAAAGACAGCACCTTGACATTGCGCAATCTGGACAACAACGGCGGCAAAATCCTGGCCGTCGGTGCATTGACCCTCCAGGCCAGCGACACAGTGACCAATACAAAAGGTTTGCTCCGTGCGGGTAGTGAACTGGGCGTGACCTCCTCGCGCATCCAAAACACCCAGAACAGGCGCATCAAGCCGACGATCTGTGACCACGCCACGGATTG
>NZ_CXOO01000090.1 GCF_001269385.1 Limnohabitans sp. DM1
CTCATCTTTTGCAGCACGTTGTCCCAGGTGTACCCGGCGTTGTTGACGATGATGTCGATGCCGCCAAACGCGTCGAGCGCGGTCTTGACAAAACGCTCGCCAAAGTCGGTGTCGGTCACGCTGCCGATGCAGGCCACGGCCTGACCACCGCTGGCGACGATGTCACCCACGGTCTGCTCGGCCGGGGCCTGGTCGAGGTCGTTGATGACGACGCGTGCGCCTTCGCTGGCGAGCTTGAGCGCGATTTCACGGCCGATGCCGCGACCGGAGCCTGAAACCAGGGCCACCTGGCCTTCGAGTTTGCGGGTCATGGGGAATCCTTTTCTGTGGCATGTTGAAGTTTGAAACGTGTGCGCAATTCTTCTCGTAGGTCGGTACTCGCAGAGTCCGACATGATGGGTTTCGGCACAGGCCCATGTCGGGGTCTTCGACCACCGACCTACAACATCTTTGAGCCTTGAAAATTTCACAGGGCTAAATCATTCATGATGTTTCAGGCCAACGCGACGACGGCATCACCCGCCAACTTGACCTGCCCGTCGGCGTTGGCGGTGGTCAGCGACAGGCGCACGCGGCGCTCGCCACCCACTTCAAACTTTTCGGTCACCTGGCCGGTGCAGGTGATCTTTTCGTGCACCTGGGTCATGGCGGCAAAGCGCACGCTGTAGTCGCGAATGGCCGTTTGCGGCACCCAGTTGGTGAGCAAGCGGGCCAGCCAGCCCATGGACAACATGCCGTGGGCGATCACGTCGGGCATGCCTGCGCTGTGGGCTAAGTCGGTGTCGACGTGGATCGGGTTGTGGTCGCCCGCTGCGCCGCAGTACAGCGCCAGCGTGAGGCGCGAGAGGGGGGGCAATTCCAGCGCGGGGATCATGTCGCCCACCTGAAGGTCGTCGAATCGTTGCATGGTTGTGCTCATGGTGAATGCCTCAGGCGTTGCGCTGGACGGTGATGCTGCGCAAGTCGGCCACATGCTCGCCGCGCTGGTTGCTCACGCGGGTCTTGCGCACCACGAACTCCAGTGCGCCGCCCTTCTTGTCATAGATGTCTTCGATGCGCTGCTCAAAACGCAGCACATCGCCCGCATAAGCCATGCGGTGAAACGTGAAGCCCTGCTCGCCGTGCAGCACACGGCGGTAGTCCATGCCCAGCAGGTTGCGGATCGCGGCCGGATCGGGCGACTCCATCTCGAGGCAAAACAAAAACGTGGGCGGCACGGGCAAGGCCGGGTGGCCGGCAGCGCGGGCGGCGGCTTCGTCGGTGTAGACCGGGTCGGTCTGGCCCGTGGCCTTGGCGAAAAAGCGCAGGCGGCCCTTTTCCACCAGCACCTCGAAGGCTGGCATGGTGTGGCCGATGAATTTGCGGTCGATCATTTTTCACCTCCTTGGAGAGCAGCCGCTACACGAAATGAGGAGCGCAGGGGCTTCATGTTCACACCTTTTGGTAGAGCGTGACCACGCATGCACCGCCCAAGCCCAGGTTGTGCTGCAGCGCCAAACGTGCGCCTTCGACCTGTCGCTGATCGGCTGTGCCGCGCAGCTGCGAGACCAGCTCGTAGCACTGCGCCAGCCCGGTGGCGCCGAGCGGGTGCCCTTTGGACAGCAAGCCGCCCGAGGGGTTGGTGACGATGCGCCCGCCGTAGGTGTTGTCGCCATCCAGAATGAACTTTTCGGCGGTGCCCTCGGGCGTGAGACCCAGACCTTCATAGGTGATGAGTTCGTTGGCCGTGAAGCAGTCATGCAGCTCCACCACGTCCAGGTCTTCGGGGCCAATGCCTGCGGCTTCGTACACCTGCTTGGCCGCGTTGGCCGTCATGTCATAACCCACCACACGGCGCATGTCGTCGCTCTCGAACGTGCTGGGCGTGTCGGTGGTCATGGCCTGCCCAGCGATGACCACGCTGGCGTCCAGCTTGTGCTTTTTGGCAAAGTCGGCCGAGCAGACGATGGCGGCTGCCGCACCGCAGGTGGGCGGGCAGCACTGGTAGCGCGTGAGCGGACCAAACACGGTGGGTGAGGCCATCACCTCTTCGAGCGTGAGCGTCTGGCGGAACACGGCCAGCGGGTTGCGCGCCGCGTGCTGGCGCGCCTTGACCGAGATGCGGCCAAAGGTGTCGGCGCGGATGCCGTTTTCCTTCATGTAATCCATGCCCGCCCCACCAAAGAACTGCGCAGCTCGGGGCGCGGCCGGGTCAAACCCCTGGTGCGCGGTCATGGCCTCGGCAAAGCGGGCCATGGGCGAAGGTCGGTCGTCGTAAGCGCCCTTAAGCGCGCCGGGCACCATTTGCTCAAAGCCCAGGGCAATGGCGCATTCAACCATGCCACTCTCAACCGCCTGACGCGCCAGGAACAGCGCGCTCGACCCGGTGGAACAGTTGTTGTTGAGGTTGAAGACCGGAATGCCCGTCAGGCCCACGCCGTAAATGGCCGCTTGCCCGGCGGTGGAGTCGCCATATACGTAGCCCACATAAGCCTGCTGCACGGCGTCGTAGGGCACGCCCGCGTCGTCGAGCGCCAGCTTGGCCGCCCGCGCACCCATGAGGTTGTAGGACTCGCTGGCCCCGGGTTTGGTGAAGGGGATCATGCCCACGCCAACGACGTGAACAGCGCGCTTGCTAACGGCCATGCCTGCTCCTTGAAAGGGTTCGATACGGACAAAGTATCGAGCGGCAGCAGGGCTTTACCAATCGCCAATCAGGTCAAGATGATTGGCAGGAAATGACATTTATTGGGGCTTTGCGGGTGAGCTGGCCATCTGACGTCCGAGCCACGCCGCTGGTGCCAGCTTGTACGCGTGGCGAGGCTGCACTTTATGCAATGCCAAGCGCGTCCTGCACTCCGAGTGCCGGACTGCTAAGCACTGGCACGGCAACGTCATAAAGCGCCGCCGCAGCAGGCGCCATTGAGGCTTGAGCCAAAACAACTACGCTGGGGCCAGGCAGCAACTTGCGAACTTCGGCTTCGATCGCGGCGTAGTACGCAACCAGATTCCCTTGTTCGAAGTGTTGCCACGCGTCTGATACGTGGTGTTCTGAAATCTTGACCTGCAACCCAAGCCTTTGAGCCGAGTCGCGAATCAAGTCTGACGTCGGGCCAAGTGTGCTTTGAAGCGCAGCAACAACGAGAACATTGGGGCCTGCCCGTGCTGCGGCGTTGGCCATTGCCCTATCGATTCGCTTTGCGGTGAATTTCCCATGTGTTGGAGTAGCTTCTGCGGCTGCTCCTATGGTTGAGCAAGTGCAGACAACCACGCATGCGCCAGTTTCTGCGGCAACTCGCACTGCTTCTTGCACCCGTTGAACAACACCTGGTGAGTCATGACCCTGCGCTCTTGCGTCGCGAAGCAAAGCTTCGTCAACAAAGTGTGTCGCGCTTGCATCTGAATCGATCGATTCCAGTAAAGCGGTAAACGTTGGAACGTGCACCGGAGAGGTGTGTAGGAAGGCTAGACTGGGTGGCATGGTGGTGTTTTGCCCATGGCATTGCTATTCGCTTCAAGGGCATTGGCAATACGGTCAATGTTGCGACGGTACTCTTCTGCAAGTTCGGGATTGGATGGCATCTGCAACACATTCATGCTGAGTGGTGAATCACCCGACAATGCTTTTAGAAGCACCTTCCGCAATGCATTTTGATCAGCCTCTATTTCTTCGTGAGCAACTGGCGTGTAAGCACCGCGCTTGAGTTGAACTCGATCAAAA
The DNA here is from genome assembly GCF_001269385.1 of Limnohabitans sp. DM1. Taxonomy (GTDB): domain Bacteria; phylum Pseudomonadota; class Gammaproteobacteria; order Burkholderiales; family Burkholderiaceae_C; genus Limnohabitans_A. The sequence goes on from NZ_CXOO01000090.1 coordinate 3,701, forward strand.
GTGAATCCTACGTCCTGTGAAATTGCATAAAGCAAATTAAGGAATAACTCATTGCGTTGCGCGAAATGTGCCTGCTGTTGTATCTCTGAGAGGTCTACTCCGCCGCAAAGGTTGTCGTGATACTCCTTCCAAGCGTCTAGGATTGCCTGCTCCTTCCGCGTTCTGCGATGCATTCCGAAAGTGAAAGCACCGTAGAAGACCAAGTCGATCATGTTGATTGCTTGGACATGTTCTGGGGATAGTCTGGCTGCACGCGTCGCCATTAATTGAGTGAAAACTTGGAGCTTTCGCCCTCTCTGCGCGCGAGCACCTTCGATCCATTTTTGAGCCTGAACTGCCAGGATCGGACCAAGCATTGTGGCGAGAACCATGATCCAGTCTTTGGTTTCTATATTCATTTTTACGGCTCTATTCAGTTATTGCCAAGGAGATAGCTTTTGTTGTGAGAGGCTGCCAAGAGCGATAGTTCTTGGCAGCCTCTCTCGAATGAACCGCTATTTAATGAATCGCGCTTTTGTAGCAATTCCATAATGTTAATGCCAGAAATGAATAGCAAAGCAAGAATATTATAGTTGATTTTAATTGGCTTTTGGTAGCTAACTTTATATCCCGAATTTGGTGCAAATCATGCAACCGAGCCTTTTGTGTATCACCATTTTCGAGTTCTTTTTTGATTATTTTTTCCAAATCTTTGATGATGGAAGAGAACGGCCTCTTGTCATGTAGTTTCGAGTAGATTCGGTGTGAAAACAAAATGAACGTAATCGTTATTGCATAAAGTTGTGATGGGGCATGACCAACACTCCAGCATCCCAACGTAGCGAGAAAAAGCCAAACACCCTCGGTATTTAGTGCCCCTCTGTAAGCATCAATATGGTCTTCAAATTCCTTGAGCTTCTTTTTTATTGCTTCATTATTTTGATCTTGCATATGAGTTCCGTCGAATTACGATAGCTAACGCTCAAGGTCACCGGCGCTGTGCGACTTTATCGCGAGGCGCCGCTGATTCGCAGTATTGGGCTTCAACACCAATTGCACTCAAACCAATCATTCAAGGTGGACCGAGATATACGCAGTCTTTGCTATTTCGGACTTGCATTCGTCGACAAATGAGGCAGCGTCAGGTTCGCTGAGCCCAAACTGCTGTACAAGTCGTGCGTTCAACAAGTTGCGGTCGAGCTGAAAACTTGTTCCAGAGTCAACGAAAATTACTCGGCCTCCGGCGCACTGAATACCACCTTTCGCGGCGTCGAAAATCTCAAGCTTGAGCTGATCCACTTCGGCTTCAAGTAGTTTGATTTGCCGAGTCTTGGCAACAAGTTCTTCCGCTAGTTGTTTAGCAGTGTCTAGATTTATTGTCTGCATTTATTTCTTTCTTTTCTGTACTTTATAGTTGCGGCAAGTTTACTTATATTCAACCTTGATTGTCATTTTTCCAGACTTCCCGACTGAGAACTTCAGGGGAATCCCCTCGATCTCGCTTCCAAGATCAATACCCGCCTTTTGATCAAGGGTAACCTCTATGGAGGATGCATTATTGACCTTGCCAGCCTTGATGATCTCGACGGCAGCTTGCCTTTGTTCCTGAATTGTTGAATTGGTCGAGTTTGCCGTTTCTCGAATTAACTCGGCCCCTTTGTCAAATAGCTTCTTGGCCAAATACGGAATTGGCCCGCCTAATAACAACAGCAGGTCGGGGTCTTTTGCGGCGCGAATAGCATCTCTTACTCCTGCAGAGGTAGTTAGATCGAAGGACCGCGCAACCAATTTTTTTCCATTACCGTTTGAAATGTTCATATCCCGTTCTTCTCCTTCATCTGTCCAAAAGCACACTGACTGCACTTGAAGCCCTGCCCGTACTGCCCATTGTGTTTAGATAGGCAACTTGGACAAACTCGATATCCACACTTGTCGCAGACGAACCACCGCCAAGTAGTGGGCAATTCAGCTCTGCAAGATTGGCAAGGAATGTTCATACGGCCTCCGCTCGTGTAGGCCAACTTTGATGTATGCGACATACCAAGCCAATATGGCTGGCATGTGCAAAATAACATGGCTGCACGCTGTACGAAAAATCAATGGGCTTCATGGCTTGGCTCTGAAGACTGTGCGCATACACAGGTGTAACGGAACTGAGAAAGTCGCTGCGCCGCTTCTGATGTCTAGCCGAGTGCTGGATCAGGTATGCACGCAATTTGTATGCACTATAACTTTAAAAACAATGTTTTTATTCCCATTAATTTCGTTTTTTGATTTACTTCAGCGTCACACGCGGCTAGTTTGCCGCCCCCAAAGTTGCTAGGTTTGGGCTCAAGCCAGCGCTTCGTCTTCGGCCTATTCTTTGAGCGCCTGACGGTAAACGCCGGAGTCGTGATGCGTTTTTTACTTTCAAAATGCGCCAACTCTTGCTTGACGGCATGCCGGTGAAAATTTAACATTGTTGCAACAAAAGGAGGGGCTTATGGAAATCGCCATCAGAACAATCGGGAACAGTAAGGGCATAGTTTTGCCCAAGGCGCTACTGACCCAAGCAGGACTAGAGGAGCAGAGCACCGCCAACATCGTGGTGGAGAACGGGCAGATCATTCTGAGTAAACCCGCCAAGGCGGTGCGTGCAGGTTGGTCCGAGGCAGCCGCCGCTGTGGCGGCTCAGGGCGACGATGCCCTGCTGATGGGCGAGTTCGGCAACGCAGACGATGCGGAGCTGAGCTGGTGAGGCGGGGKGACATTTGGCTGGTGAATCTGGACCCGACCGTGGGCAGCGAAATCCAGAAATCACGCCCTTGCGTGGTGGKGTCGCCAGCAGAGTTGAATGAGAAGCTGCGAACCGTGATCGTGGCACCCATGACCTCCAAAGGCTTTGCGGCTCCGTTCCGGGTGCCGGGGACGCATGCCGGCACCAAGGGCCAGATCGTGCTGGACCAACTGCGAACCGTCGATAAGGTGCGCTTGATCAAAACGCTGGGCACTGTACCTGCAAACCCCTAGATCGGAAGCGCACACGTCTGGCTAGTCACACGGTG
>NZ_CXOO01000091.1 GCF_001269385.1 Limnohabitans sp. DM1
AGTCTCTCAAGGGCATGCGCTGGACTTTGCTCAAAGACACAGCCAAGCTCAAACCGGAGGCGGCAGCTGAACTGGATGCGTTGATGGCCAAGATGACCGTCAAACGCACGGCCAGGGCGTGGTCCTACAAAGAGCAGTTGCGTGAGATCCTTGATCGAAAGCAGATCAACGTTGTGCGAAYCATGCTGGATCACTGGTGCACATGCGTGATGCGCTCCAAGGTCGAACCGATGAAGGACGTTGCCAAGATGATCCGCGCTCATATGGAAGGCATCGTGGCCTGGGCGCAGACACGCCAGACCAACGGATTCCTCGAAGCCATCAACGGTTTGTTCCAGGCATCCAAGCGTCGTGCGCGTGGGTTTACGCGAATCACAACGATCAAGACTGTCATCTTCTTGATCGCCGGGAGACTCGACTTCCACGCTATCAATCCTCATGCTGGGCAACCCACTTGAAATTCATCAGAGCCTTAAAAGTCTGATTTGTTGTTCCATTAACCTCGACTCCGGCTGCGAGACTTGCCTCTGCTCCAACAGTGCCAAGGCCAGCGCCGGCCGTGATCGAAGCGCCGACACGAACAGTTGCAGGGTTCTGTGGGTTAGTTTCCACGATAGGCTCGGATTTGCCTCCTCCTACCGGACCAAGCAGCTGTCCGGCTCCAACCGTTTTGGTTCCCAAGTTGATATGACCACCAAGCCCAGCACCAATACCGACCTTTCCACCCACAGCTTTGTTATTTTTGACTTCCACTTCAATTTCACCTCCGCCAACCGGTGTGTACAAGCCAACGCCATAGCTGCCATCTGGTACTTTGGCCACACCTGTTTTGTCCGCAGGCATGCCCGCCGCAGAATTGAAATCACCATTGGCCCACTTGGCCGTAGGCGCGTTTACTTTCACATCCGTGGTCAGCTTGGGGCCGTTCAGCGCCGCATTGCTGTTGATATAAGGACTTTGGTCCGGAATGTACCCCACACCTTGTTTGGTATTGCTGATGATCCAGTTTTGCAGTTCTGAATTGGCTTTGCCTGGCACTTCCATCACAACACTGCCTTGAGCCGTCTTGGGCATGCTCGGATCGTTGTTGAGGCTGTTGACAATGGCATCTGTGTTGGTCAGCACCGTAGTTGTATTGGGCTGCTCGCCTGTGGCCGCGTTACCCATCAAACGCATTTGTTCTTCAATTTGCGCCTGCGTGTACTTGCCTCCGCTCTTGGCTGCCAGATCTTTGGCTTTTTGCACTTCCGACGGATGCAACTGCCGATTGTTCATGTCCGAATTGAACGCCGTGGCCGCCCCGGCTGTCGTGCCCCCACTGGCCGCTGCACCAATCGCTGCAGCTGTGGTGCCACCGGCCAGGCTGGAGATGACGTTCGCCGCACTGTCGCCCAAGCCTGCATTTTTGATCGCGGTTTTGAGTTGGCCTTGCAGTTGGTCAATCGTGGGCGCTGCTGCGCTGGCGGCTCCTGCACCTGCAGCTCCTGCAAGGCCACCAGTCAGACCGCCAACGGCGGTGTGCATCGCCACGCGATAGGCGCCGCCTTCTTCCCACTTGGCGGCTTCTGCTTGCAAGGCTGCTTTCTTGCCGGGGTCGGTTTCGGCGTTGGCCTTGCGGCTCAGGTCTTTGAGCTGACTGCCTGCATAGTCCCCCACCGCCTTGCTCGCCTGCTTGCCAAACTCACTGGTGATCTCCACCTGCGCGGCCACTTCCTTTTGAACCTGATCCTTGTTGAAAATCGGCGCAATGCTGGTGCTCTTGTCTCCGGTTCTGGCTGCGGTGTTGCCCGCCACGCCGCTGATGCCCGCAGTGGTCGTTGAGCTGGCACTGCCCTTGTCGCTGCCCAAGCCCACACCGCTCATGCCCGCACTGGCGCTCTTGCCGGGCAGGGTGCCTGCGCCTATGCCCACACTCACGCTGTTGGCGCTGTAGCTGGCACTGTTGTTGAGGTCGGTGGTGGTGGTGCCTTGCTTGGCGTCGTAGCTGTTTTTGTTGTTGTCGATGGCCGCTTGGGTACTGGTGATTTGGCCGCCCGTCAGGGTGGTTTTGCCTTGCACGTTGACGTTGAAGCCGCCGTCGCCTGCACGGATCGCGCTTTGCTCGCCCACGCTCAAGTAGTCGCTGTTGATGCTGCTCTTGGCCAGGTTCACGCTGCCGCTGACACCTGCGCCCGCCATGATGGAGCCGCCTGCGCTTTTGCTGCTTTCTTTGTATTGGCTCTTGTCTTGCAGGCTTTGGATGGTGAGGTTGCCGCCCACTTGGGCTGTCACTTGGTCTGCTTTGACCACTGCGCCTTTGAGCGTGGTGTCACCGCCCGACTCGATGTTCACCGTATTGCCCGCCACCTGGCTGTTGGTGTACGTGTTGCTGTTGCCCGCGCCTTGGCCCGTGGCTTTGCTGGCACTGGCCGTGAAGCCGCCACCGCCACCGCCTGCGCCCAGCTGCATGGCTAAGCCAATGCTGCCGCTCTTGCTTTGGTTGCTGTTGCTCTCGCTGGTGGTGTTTTGCGCGGCCAGCAAGTTCACTTGGTCATCGGCTTTGAGGGTGGCGGTTTTACCGGCTTGGACCTTGCTGCCTTGCACGGTGATGTCGCTGTCTTTGCCAGCGCCTGTGGCCGTGATGGTCACGTTGCCGCCTGCATTCACCTTGCTGCCCTTGGCGCTGTCGGCGCTGCTTTGTTGTTGGCTTTGGCTGCTGGATGCGCCCAGGCTCAGGCTCAGGCTGATGCCGATGCCGCCTGCTTTGTCTGCAGCGTTGCCTTCGACCATCTTGCCGTCTGCGTTTTTCACCATGCCATTGGCATCGCCTTGGCCTGCTTGAACAGCATCCGCGCCTTGCTTGAGGTTGAACCCCGCATTGGCTGCCGCCAGGGCTTGCATGCGGCCGCTGCTGGTGTTGCCTGCCGCTTGCAACTGGTTGTTGGCCGTTTGCAGGGCACTGATCACAGGGCTGGTGATGGCCACCGTCAGGCCGCTTTGCTTGAACTTTTGTTCGGTGCTTTGGCTGCCGGTTTCTCTGGCTTCTTTGATGTCCACTGTCTTCGCAGTGATGTCGATGTTGCCGCTACCGGAGGGGCTGTTCAGTCCGGGCGCGAGCACATCGCTGCCTGTTTGCGTGTAGGTCTTGCCTGCGGTGATGGTGACGTTGCCACCCGTGCTGCCCACGGTGCTGCCTGCTGCCGTGGTGCTTTGGCCTTGGCTGTCCACGCTTTGCATTTGCTTGCCGATGGTCACGCTCAGGCCGCCTCCGCTCAAGAGACCGGACTTGGTGGTTTGGTTGAAACTGCTTTGGTTTTGCGTGTTTTGCGCTGCTTCAATTTTGACGTTGCCGCCTGCACTCAGGTTCACGTTTTGGTCGGCCAGCACGTTGGAGCCTTTGACGTTGAGGTCTTGGCCTGCGCTGATGTTGACGCTGTTGCCTTCAAAGTTGCTGCCTATGGCGGTGGTGCTGGCGCTGCTGTTGCGGCTGGTGGTGCTGCTGCTGCTGAACAAGCCGCTGCTGTTGCTTCGCGTCGATTGTGCGGTGCTCAGGCTTTGTTCGCCTGCGCTGATGTTCACGTTGCGCCCGGCGTCCACCAGCAAGCCCACTTGAGCTTGTACGTTGGCCGCCCGGGCGTTGACGTCTTGCCCCGACTGAATGCTCAGCTCGCCCACGGCGCTGATTTGCGTGCCCACTTCCTGGCTTTGGCTGGTGCGCAGGTAACGGTTGGCGTCGTAGGTGGTGTCCTGGCTGTGCGATTGGGTGAGGGTTTGCAGGTTCACGTCTCGCCCGGCGTTCAGGCTCAGGCTTCCCGCGCTGGCTACGGCCGCTGCTGTCAGTGTCACGTCGCGCCCTGCGCTCAGGCTCAGTTGCCCGGCTTGCCCGCTGCCATCGCCCGTGAGCATGACCTGGCCGATGCCTTGCAGTTGGGTCCGGCTTTCTGCGCGGCTGGCGCCTGCGCTCACGCCGGCCTGGGTTTGCGTGCTGGTGGTGCTGGCCACGCTCAGGTCGCGGCCCGCGCTCAGGCTCAGGCTGCTTTGCGCCCGGATCAGGCCGCCGATGTTTTGCAGGTCTTGCGTGGCGGCCATGTCCACGCTTTGTGCGCTGACGCTGCCGCTGTTGCGGATGTCTTGTGCGCTCACGCTCAGGCTGGTGCGGGCGCTCAGGGTGCCGCTGTTGTTCAGGGCGCTGCCTGCGGCCAGATCGACTTGCCCCCCCGACATGAGGGCGCCGTTGGCGCTGACATCACCTTCTCGCAACCGGGCATAGACCTGGGGCACGAGCACGGTTTGCTGGCTGCCGTCGGCCAGGGTCACCGTCTGGTTGACCAGCCAGACCATGTCGGTGGTGAGCCTGGACATTTGTTCAGCCGTCAAGGCGATACCGGGGCGCAGGTTCATTTGCTGGGCGTATTGCACGCCCGCGTTCATGAGGGCCTGGTACTGCTGTTCGTCGCTGGTGTAGGTCTTGCCTGCGGTGATGCTCACGTTACCGCCCGTGCTGCCCACGGTGCTGCCTGCTGCCGTGGTGCTTTGGCCTTGGCTGTCCACGCTTTGCATACGACTGCCCACGGTGAAGCCGATACCGACGTTATTGGCTATGTCATTCCCAATTACCAAACAGCCCCAGTGGTTTAAGCAAGCGCAGGTCATATTCAAAG
>NZ_CXOO01000092.1 GCF_001269385.1 Limnohabitans sp. DM1
GCCCAGCTGCTGGCCACCGATGCCGCTGGCAACAGCGCCACGGCCTCCGCCGCACGCAGCTACAGCGTGGACGCCACCGCCCCCACGGTGCAAAGCATCGTGCTGGACAAGAGCAGCCTCAAGCTCGGTGAAACCGCCAGTGTGACCCTCACCTTCTCGGAAAAAGTCAACGCCTTTGACTTGAGCGATCTGAGCGCCGACAACGGTGTGCTGAGCAATCTGGCCACCACCGACGGCGGCCTCACCTGGAGCGCCAAGCTCACGCCCACGGCCTCCATCGAAGACGCCACCAACGTGGTCAAGGTACTGGCCACCTACACCGACCTGGCTGGCAACACCGGCGCTGCTGCGCAAAGCGGCAACTACGCCCTGGACACCCTGGCGCCTGCGGCCATCATCAAGCTGGCCCATGAAAACCTCAAAGCTGGCGACAGCACCACGCTCACCATCAGCTTCAACGAGCCGGTGCAAGGCTTTGGCAACAGCGATGTCACTGTGGCCAACGGCAGCCTGGGCACCTTGACGAGTGCCGACGGTGGCAAGACCTGGACGGCCACGTACACCCCCACGGCCAACATCACCTCGGCCGCCAACCTCATCACGCTGGCCGCCGCTTACACCGACGCCCTGGGCAACCCCGGCGAGGCAGGCACCAGCGGCAATTACCAAATCGACACCCAGCTGCCCAGCGCCACGCTGACCCTCACAGGCAGCAACGGCGCCGCCGTCAGCAGCTTCACCGCAGGCCAAAGCGCCACCGTCACCATCAGCTTCAGCGAGGCCGTCAAGGACTTCAGCAACGCCGATGTCACCGTGGAAAGCGGCAGCCTCAGCCCCTTGTCCAGCAGCGATGGGGGCAAGACCTGGGTGGGCACCTTCACCGCCGCCAGCAATGTGGAAGACGCCACCAACACCCTGAGCGTCAACGCCGCAGGCTACAGCGACCTGGCAGGCAACGCCGGGGGCGTGGTCGCCAGCAGCAACTACGCCGTGGACACGCAAGGCCCCACAGCCACCATGGCCCTGAGCAAGAGCAACTTCCTGGCGGCCGACACGGCGCAAGTCACGATCACCTTCAGCGAGAAAGTCACCGGCTTTGACAACAGCGATGTGACGGTGGACAACGGCACGCTCAGCGCCCTGAGCAGCACCGACGGCGGCAAGACCTGGGTGGGCACCTTCACCCCCACACCCGGCGTGGCCGATGCCACCAACACCGTGAGCCTGCTCAACAGCTACACCGATGTGGCGGGCAACCAAGGTGCCAGTGCGCAGAGTGCCAATTACGTGATGGACCTGAAGGCACCGAGCGCCACCATCGCGCTCAGCGACAGCGCCTTGAAAATGGGCGAAACGGCCACCGTCACCATCACCTTCAGTGAAAAAGTGCTGGGCTTCAGCCGCTCGGACGTGAGCGCGCCCAACGGCAGCTTGGGCGATTTCACGCCCAGCGCCGACGGCCTGAGCTGGACCGCCACCTTCACGCCAGCCGATCAAAGCACGGCCGCCAGCAACACCCTGACACTGGCCAACAGCTACACCGACGAATCCGGCAACACCGGCAGTGGCGCCACAGCCACTTACGCCATCGACACGCAAGCCCCGGTTTTCACGGCCAAGCTCGACGACACCAGCAACAGCGGCAGCCTGAGCGACTTGCTGACCAACGACGCCACGCCCACGATCAGCGGCACCGGCACGGCCGGTGACACGGTTGCAGTCACCATGCCCGGCACCGGCGAAGTGATGAGCGCCACCGTGGCCGCCAACGGCAGCTGGAGCGTCACGCCCACCCTGGCCATCGTCAGTGGCAATGTGAGCATCACCGCCAGCGACGCCGCAGGCAATGTCAGCAGCGCCCAGACCCTGGCGCTGGTGGTGGACAGCAGCATCGCCACGCCCACGCTCAGCCTGGTGTGCGACAGCGGCGCCAGCAGCACCGACAAGATCAGCCAAGACGGCACGCTCAGCGTGAGCGCCGACGGTGGCAGCTCGCTCGAATACAGCACCGACGGCACTGCTTGGACGACCACCTTTGCAGCCACCGAAGGCGTCAACACGGTCAGCGTGCGGGCTACTGACGCGGCGGGCAATGTGGCCATCTCTGCGCCTTTGAGCTTCACCCTCGACAACCAAACACCCGCCTTCATTGTGGCCTTGGTGTCGGACAGCGGCGCTTCTGGCGCTGACAGCGTCAGCAAAGCCCCGGCTTTGGTAGTCACTGGCGCCGAAGCTGGTGCAGTCATCGAGTACAGCAATAACAACAGCACGACGGGCACCGTCTGGGCCAGCACCTATGCCGCCAGCGAAGGCCTCAACAGCGTCAAGGTCCGCGTGAGCGATGCCGCTGGCAACCAGCGCACGCAAGACTTCAGCTTCACCCTCGACAGCACAGCGCCCACCGCGCCCGTCATCACCCTGATCTGCGACAGCGGCAGCAGTGCCACGGACAAACTCAGCAACAACGGCGCCATCAGCGTGGCCGCCGAAGCCGGTGCCACCCTCGAATTCAGCACCAACGGCAGCACCTGGGCCAGCACCTTTGCAGCGGCCGAAGGCGCCAACACCGTCATGGCCCGCGTCACCGACGCGGCAGGCAATGTCAGCACCAGCAGCAGCCTGAGCTTCACGCTCGACAGCAGCGCCCCAGTTGCACCCACGGTGGGCCTGTTCTGCGACAGCGGCACAGCCACTGGCGCAGCCACCGACAAAGTCAGCAACAACGGCACCCTGAGCCTGTCCAGCCCCGAAGCCGGTGGACTCATCGAATACAGCACCAACGGCGTCGTCTGGGCCAGCACCTTTGTGGCCGCCGAAGGCAACAACGCGGTCAAGGTCCGCGTGACCGATGCCGCTGGCAATGTGGGCGCCATCACCGACTTCAACTTCACCCTGGACACCACCGCGCCTGGCGCACCGGTCGTCACCCTGATCTGCGACAGCGGCACCAGCGCCACCGACCTCATCAGCAGCAACGGCGCACTCAGCGTCACTGCCGAAGCTGGCGCTACGCTGCAATACAGCACGGACGGCAGCAGCTGAGCCAGCACCTTTGCAGCAGCCGAGGGCAACAACACCGTCAAAGTGCGTGCACTGGACGCCGCAGGCAATGCAGGCCCGGCCAGCAGCCTGGGCTTTACGCTGGACAAAACCATCGCCACGCCCACGCTGACCTTGGTCTGCGACAGCGGCACCCGCGCTGTGGATGCCATCACCCGCAACGGCGCCATCAGCGCGAATGCCGAAACGGGTGCCACCCTCGAATACAGCACCGATGGCACGACCTGGGCGACCACTTTTGCAGCAGTCGAAGGCGCCAACACGGTCACCGTGCGCGCCACCGACGCGGCGGGCAATGTGGCCACCTCTGCGCCTTTGAGCTTCAGCCTGAACACGCAAGTGGCCGCTTTCACGGCCAAGCTGGACGATGCCAGCAACAGCGGCAGCCTGAGCGACTTGCTGACCAACGACAGCACGCCCACCATCAGCGGCACCGGCACGGCAGGAAACACCATCCAGGTCACCATGCCCGGCACCGGCGAAGTGCTGAGCGCCACCGTGGCCGCCAATGGCAGCTGGAGCGTCACGCCCACGCTGGCCATCGTCAGCGGCAACGTGAGCATCACCGCCAGCGACGCCGCAGGCAATGTCAGCAGCGCCCAGACCCTGGCGCTGGTGGTGGACAGCAGCATCGCCACGCCCACGCTCAGCCTGGTGTGCGACAGCGGCGCCAGCAGCACCGACAAGATCAGCCGAGACGGCACGCTCAGCGTGAGCGCCGAAGCAGGCGCCACCCTTGAATACAGCACCAACGGCACGTCTTGGACGAGCACCTTTGCTGCCGCTGAAGGCGCCAACACCGTCAGCGTGCGCGCCACGGACGCGGCGGGCAATGTCGCCACCTCGAATGCGCTCAGCTTCACGCTCGACACCACAGCGGCCACCCCCACGGTGAGCCTGGACCCGATCACCGGCGACGATGCCTTAGGCCCGCTGGATGCAGCCAGCACCCAAACCCTGCTCACAGGCAAGAGCACGCTCACCCAGGCGGGCGACATCGTCACGCTGGGCTTGAACAACCAGACTTACAGCGGCACCGTCGATGCCTTTGGCAACTACAGCATCGACGTGCTCACCACCGACTTGCTCAGCGATGCCGACCGCAGCGTAGATGTGCGCGTGAGCGGCGTGGATACCGCAGGCAACAGCGGCACCACCACCGTGGCCCACGCCTACAGTGTGGACACGACCGTGCCCACCGTGCTGAGCGTGCTGCTGGACAAACCCAGCCTCAAAGCCGGCGAAACCGCCCAAGTCACCCTGACCTTCTCAGAAAAAGTCACCGCCTTTGACCTGGCCGACCTGAGCGCCGACAACGCCGTGCTCAGCCAATTGGCCAGCACCGACGGGGGCCTGACCTGGACCGCCACCCTCACCCCGACTGCCGCCATCGAAGACACCACCAACGTGGTCAAAGTCCTGGCCACCTACACCGACCTGGCAGGCAACACCGGCCTGACGGCCCAAAGCAGCAACTACAGCCTGGACACCCTCGCCCCCAGCTTCACCCTGCAACTCGATGACGCCAGCAACAGCGGCAGTCTGGGCGACACCCTCACCAACGACAGCACACCCACCTTGAGTGGCACCGGCAACCCCGGCGATACCCTGCGCATCACGATGCCTGGTGCCCCTTCAGCCACCCCGCCCGTCACCGGCGAAGTGCTCACCGCCACCGTCGCCGCCGACGGCACCTGGCGCGCCACACCCACCCAGGCCATCACCTCAGGCACCGTCAGCGTGGTCTCCACCGACGCCGTGGGCAACACCAGCAGATCGGAAGAGCACGTCTGAACTCCAGTCACACAG
>NZ_CXOO01000093.1 GCF_001269385.1 Limnohabitans sp. DM1
CACCGGCACGGGCGCTGCAACGCCCACATCCGGCACCTTGGCCGAGCTGCCTGAAGGCCTGAACAACCTGGCCATGACTGCGACCGATCCAGCAGGCAACGTCAGCGCACCCGTGGCACTGCCTGTGACCATCGACACCACAGGTCCATCTGCGCCTACCGGCGTGCTCGACCCGACAACCGACAGCGGCGTCAAGGGCGACAAGATCACCACCGACAGCACGCCCACCCTGAGCGGCACCGGCACACCGGGTGACACCATCACCATTAAAGACCCGCTGGGCGCCGTCATCGGCACCGCCACCGTGACACCGGAAGGCACCTGGAGCGTCACGCCCACCACAGCGCTGCCTGAAGGCCTGAACAACCTGGCCATGACTGCGACCGATCCAGCAGGCAACGTCAGCGCACCCGTGGCACTGCCTGTGACCATCGACACCACAGGTCCATCTGCGCCTACCGGCGTGCTCGACCCGACAACCGAYACCGGCGTYAMKGGCGACAAGATCACCACCGACAGCACGCCCACCCTGAGCGGCACCGGCACACCGGGTGACACCATCACCATCAAAGACCCGCTGGGCGCCGTCATCGGCACCGCCACCGTGACACCGGAAGGCACCTGGAGCGTCACGCCCACCACAGCGCTGCCTGAAGGCCTGAACAACCTGGCCATGACTGCGACCGACCCGGCTGGCAACGTCAGCGCACCCGTGGCGCTGCCCGTGACCATTGACACCACAGGTCCGTCTGCGCCTACCGGCGTGCTCGACCCGACAACCGACAGCGGCGTCAAAGGCGACAAGATCACCACCGACAGCACGCCCACCCTGAGCGGCACCGGCACACCGGGTGACACCATCACCATCAAAGACCCGCTGGGCGCCGTCATCGGCACCGCCACCGTTGGCACCAATGGCACCTGGAGCGTCACGCCCACCACAGCGCTGCCTGAAGGCCTGAACAACCTGGCCATGACTGCGACCGACCCGGCTGGCAACGTCAGCGCACCCGTGGCGCTGCCCGTGACCATTGACACCACAGGTCCGTCTGCGCCTACCGGCGTGCTCGACCCGACAACCGACAGCGGCGTCAAAGGCGACAAGATCACCACCGACAGCACGCCCACCCTGAGTGGCACCGGCACACCGGGTGACACCATCACCATCAAAGACCCGCTGGGCGCCGTCATCGGCACCGCCACCGTTGGCACCAATGGCACCTGGAGCGTCACGCCCACCACAGCGCTGCCTGAAGGCCTGAACAACCTGGCCATGACTGCGACCGACCCGGCTGGCAACGTCAGCGCACCCGTGGCACTGCCTGTGACCATCGACACCAGCGGACCTGCAGCACCTACCGGCGTGCTCGACCCGACAACCGACAGCGGCGTCAAAGGCGACAAGATCACCACCGACAGCACGCCCACCCTGAGCGGCACCGGCACACCGGGTGACACCATCACCATCAAAGACCCGCTGGGCGCCGTCATCGGCACCGCCACCGTGACACCGGAAGGCACCTGGAGCGTCACGCCCAACACAGCGCTGCCTGAAGGCCTGAACAACCTGGCCATGACTGCGACCGACCCGGCTGGCAACGTCAGCGCACCCGTGGCACTGCCTGTGACCATCGACACCAGCGGACCTGCAGCACCTACCGGCGTGCTCGACCCGACAACCGACTCCGGCGTCAAGGGCGACAAGATCACCACCGACAGCACGCCCACCTTGAGCGGCACCGGCACACCGGGTGACACCATCACCATCAAAGACCCGCTGGGCGCCGTCATCGGCACCGCCACCGTGACACCGGAAGGCACCTGGAGCGTCACGCCCACCACAGCGCTGCCCGAAGGCCTGAACAACCTGGCCATGACTGCGACCGATCCAGCAGGCAACGTCAGCGCACCCGTGTCACTGCCTGTGACGATCGACACCACAGCACCCGCTGTGCCCACCGTCACCAGCCAAACCACCAGCGCTTCTGCCGTCGTGCTCTCGGGCACAGTGGGCACAGCTGCCCTGGCCGCTGGTGAAACCCTGGTCGTCACCGTCAACGGCGCCACTTACAACGTCACGCCCGCCAGCACCGGCCAATGGAGCCTGCCGATCACCGGCACGGGCGCTGCAACGCCCACATCCGGCACCTTGGCCGCGCTGGTCGATGGCCAGAGCTACGCGGTCACCGCTGTGGTCACCGACGCGGCAGGGAACGCCAGCACCGACGCCACCACATCCGAGCTGACCATCAACGCGGCCACGCCCGCCGCACCCGCTGCGCCGACCGCCGTGATCGACCCTGCCACCGACAGCGGCAACAAGGGCGACGGCATCACCACCGACACGACCCCGACCTTTACGGGCACGGGCGCACCTGGCGACACGATCAAGATCACAGACCCGCAAGGTGTGGTCATCGGCAGCGCCACCGTGACACCGGAAGGCACCTGGGCCATCACGCCCACGACACCGCTGCCAGAAGGCCTGACCAACCTGAGCGTCACCGAGACCAACCCCACAGGCCAGACCAGCGTGCCCACGCCACTGCCTGTGACCATCGACACCACAGGTCCGTCTGCACCTACCGGCGTGCTCGACCCGACAACCGACAGCGGCGTCAAGGGCGACAAGATCACCACCGACAGCACGCCCACCCTGAGCGGCACCGGCACACCGGGTGACACCATCACCATTAAAGACCCGCTGGGCGCCGTCATCGGCACCGCCACCGTGACACCGGAAGGCACCTGGAGCGTCACGCCCACCACAGCGCTGCCTGAAGGCCTGAACAACCTGGCCATGACTGCGACCGATCCAGCAGGCAACGTCAGCGCACCCGTGGCACTGCCTGTGACCATCGACACCACAGGTCCATCTGCGCCTACCGGCGTGCTCGACCCGACAACCGAYACCGGCGTTACTGGCGACAAGATCACCACCGACAGCACGCCCACCCTGAGCGGCACCGGCACACCGGGTGACACCATCACCATCAAAGACCCGCTGGGCGCCGTCATCGGCACCGCCACCGTGACACCGGAAGGCACCTGGAGCGTCACGCCCACCACAGCGCTGCCTGAAGGCCTGAACAACCTGGCCATGACCGCCACCGATCCAGCAGGCAACGTCAGCGCACCCGTGGCGCTGCCCGTGACCATTGACACCACAGGTCCGTCTGCGCCTACCGGCGTGCTCGACCCGACAACCGACAGCGGCGTCAAAGGCGACAAGATCACCACCGACAGCACGCCCACCCTGAGTGGCACCGGCACACCGGGTGACACCATCACCATCAAAGACCCACTGGGCGCCGTCATCGGCACCGCCACCGTGACACCGGAAGGCACCTGGAGCGTCACGCCCACCACAGCGCTGCCTGAAGGCCTGAACAACCTGGCCATGACTGCCACCGACCCGGCTGGCAACGTCAGCGCACCCGTGGCGCTGCCCGTGACCATCGACACCACAGCCCCGGCTGTGCCCACCGTCACCAGCCAAACCACCAGCGCTTCTGCCGTGGTGCTCTCGGGCACTGTGGGCACTGCCGCGCTGCCAGCAGGCGAAACCCTGGCGGTCACCGTCAACGGCGCCACTTACAACGTCACGCCTGATGCTTCCGGCCAATGGAGCCTGCCGATCACCGGCACGGGCGCTGCAACGCCCACATCCGGCACCTTGGCCGAGCTGGTCGATGGCCAGAGCTACGCGGTCACCGCTGTGGTCACCGACGCTGCAGGCAACGCCAGCACCGACGCCACCACGTCCGAGCTGACCATCAATGCGGCCACGCCCGCCGCACCCGCTGCGCCGACCGCCRCGATCGACCCTGCCACCGACAGCGGCAACAAGGGCGACGGCATCACCACCGACACCACGCCTACCCTCAGCGGCGCAGGTGGCACACCGGGTGACACCATCACCATCAAAGACCCACAAGGCAACGTCATCGGCACCGCCGTCGTCGCGGCCAACGGCAGTTGGGCCAACATCCCCAGCACGGCCTGTCGTGATGGCGCGAAGGTCTTGGGCGTCACCGCCACAGTCACGTCAGGCAACGTCAGTGCCCCCACTGCGCTGCCCATCACCATCGACACC